>NZ_JBFREC010000001.1:0-1150942 GCF_052114105.1 Rhizobium sp. RAF36
CACCAGCGAATTCAGCCGCTGGTCGCGATAGGCCGTCCACCACTGGGCGGTCGCAACATCACCATTGCTCTTGACCCCGCCTTCACCGAACTTCGCGGGAAGCGGCATCTCCGGGGGGACATGATCCGGACCGCTCACGCAGCCGGCCAGTGCGGAAGACATCAGCATGCATGCTGCAACCCGCGCGATTATCGTCTGATGCTTCAACGGCCCTCTCCGTGTTTATATCGACGATGCCTAATTATGGTTAATGGATGGTTGATTTTGCGCGATGCGGCCGAATGAGGCGTCACAGCGCCTTCTCCTCATGACGCCCGGTTCTGCCGTCGAGCTCGAGCGGCGGCTGTGGAGGAACGGCATGCATATCGGCCGACGGGAAGCGTGCTGCCAGCAGATCGGCAAGGCTTTCGGAGGATGCGTAGGCGGCGCATTCGGTCGGCGCCACGCAGCTTTGGCGGACGCGGAATGTCTTTGCTGTCGTCTTTGGAGCGAGGTTGACTGTGCCGGTTGCGGACAGTCTGGTTACCGGGTCGAGCGGCGGCGCGAAAAATGGATAGATGACGAACCCCGTTGCCAGGCTCACCGTTACGCACGCTACGATATAAATCAACACAAACCTCATGAGCCTATAACGTCAGCCGCACCCCACCATATCAACCTGCCAATTAGGATTAGAATCCACTGCCGGATGTAGGCCACGCGCCTCCGCAGGTGCCAAGCGGGGTAGAAAAACAGCCGGATTTCGCTGAAAAGCGGTGAGCGCCCGATCTTCGCGAAACTTTTCGCCTGTCCGGGAGTTTCGGTTTTCAGCAGCAATGCCTTGAGACCGGAAACGCAGGAGAGACAGATGCCAGACAGATCACGGCCCGGAGCAGAAGCAACCGAAGCGGACCTTCAGGCGCATCTGGCCGAGATGGAAGCGGAGGCGATGGCCGACGATTTCATCCGCGACAATCCGGAGGAGGACGCGGCCCTTGAGGCCGATCTCCATCGGCTGCAGGCAGAGCTGGAAGCACTGCGGGCGCGGCTTTCGGTGATCAAGGAACAGAGTGCGGCCGTGGTGCGCAACAATCTGGAATGGGCCGACAGAAGCGCCCATGACCAGCTCGGCGACTACCCGTGGCTGAAGCTCGCGGGCGCGATGGCCGGAACCTATGTGTTCGGGCGCATGCTGCGCAACGCACCGGTCGCCGCCATCCTGACGGCCGTCGTACCGTTCGTTCTCTCCAAGGCCGAGAAATAGCCGCCATCAGTCCTTGAAGTCGCGCAGGCATTTGACGATTTCGCGCAGGCCGCGGGTCAGGTGCTTGTCGCGGCGCATGACGATGCCGAGCTGGCGGACCAGACGCGGTTTCACCGGCGACGTTGCGAGATAGCCGGCGCGGTCGCGGCGCAGCGCCAGCGATGGCAGCACCGACCAGCCGAGACCGGCCGCCACCAGTTCCTTGATCGCCTCGACGCTGCCGAATTCCATGACCGGTTGGGCACGGATGCCTGCATCGGCAAACCATTTGTCCGTCGCCTGGCGGGTATTGCCGCCGTCATAGAGCATCATCACCTTCTGCTGCAGGAAAGTGGCATCAGGACCGCCTTCCGGCATGTCGCTGCCGCGCGGGGCGACGGCCAGAAGCTCGTCCTCATAGAAGATCTGGACTTCCAGCGATCGCGCCGCGGCGGGAAGGGTGACGACGGCGAGGTCGAGCGCGTTGGATTCCAGATCGCGAAGGATCTCGTCGGTATTGCCGATCTTCACGGTGATCTCGAGGCCCGACATGCGCTTCTTGGCGGCGGCGATGGCGCGAGGCAGCAGATGGATCGAGGCGGTTCCGCCGCTGCCGATCCTCACACGCCCCGCAGCCCCTTCCTTATAGGGCGCCATGGCATCGAGCGCCGTATCGCATTGCTCTATGATTTTTCGCGCATGGGCGAGGAACTCGACGCCGGCGGCCGAAGGCTGGGCGCGGCGTCCCACACGTTCGATCAGCCGCACGCCCAATCGCTGTTCCAGCAGCTTGATCTGCAGGCTGACGGCCGGCTGCGTGACCCCGGCGCGGTCAGCGGCCGCCGTGAAGCTGCCGAGTTCGGCTACGCTGACGAAGGCGGCCAGCTGATCGAGATTGATCATCAAAGAAATCCTTATGCATTGCATAACAATGATAAGCTTCTTTCACTGTTCCTGCCAGTCCATCCTCGCGCCTTCAAAGGGCAGGAGACTGGCATGACGATCGAGACTGAAGAGAGCGCCGGACGACGGGCGGACGCGGGGCGATGGAGGCTGGCGCCTGACGGGCTGGTAGCGGCGTTGAGGCATTGGCTGGAAAAGCGCCGCACGCGCAGAAACCTGCTTGAGCTTTCGGCCAGTGAGCTTAGCGATATCGGCATGACCCGCGAGGCCGCCCGCGCCGAGGTGCGAAAGTCGTGGTTCTGGGACTGACGCTCTTGCCTCGCGCGAAAACATTCATCCATATGGTTGACTATCGATTCGAATTTTGTATATTCAACCATACGGGTGAATAAATGGACGACGACGCTCTGTCACGTATTCTGAAGGCCGCGGGTGACACCACGCGGCGGAAGATCCTTACGCTTCTTGTTCAGGAAGGGGCGCTGAGAGTGACTTCGCTTGCCGCTCATTTCGACATGTCCCTGAATGCCGTTTCCAAGCACATCAAGGTGCTGGAGGAGGCGGGACTTGTGACCCGCAGGACTGTCGGCCGTGAGCATTTCATGGCCGCGGAGCTCGAACCACTAAAGCTGACTGAGGGCTGGTTCGCGCAACTGAAGTCCATCTGGGACCTGCGCCTTTCGGCGCTGGAGACTATTCTCGTTTCGAAGGATGACGGACATGAGTGAACTGGAACTGACAATCAACCGCAGGATCGCTGCACCCCGCCAGAAGGTTTTCAACGCCTGGCTCTCGCCGGAAATCCTGGCGCAGTTCATGCGCACGCCGACCGGCGGCAGCGATGTATCGAAGGTGTCGAACGACCCGGTGAAGGGCGGCCGCTTCTCGATCGTGATGAAGACCGCCGAGCGCGAAATCCCGCATGCCGGCACCTATCTGGAGATCGATCCGCACGCGCGCCTCGCCTTCACCTGGGAGTCGCCCTATTCGCTCGACGACAGTGTGGTGACCATCGATCTCGCCGAGGTCGATGCGAACACCACCGAAATCACGCTGAAGCAGGTAAAGTTCCGCAGCGAAGAGGCCCGCGACGGCCACCGCGGCGGCTGGAATGCGATCCTCGACAATCTTCGGGGCATTATCGCCTGATGTTCATGGCCGCCGCGCTCGTCGGCTGCGGCGGCCATGCTTTCCATCCTCTCAGCCTTGCGGGCTGAAGGTCTTGCGCATGGTCTCAGTGTAGTGGGCGTCTGATGTCGTCCAGCGGAGATCGGCGACCATCCTGGTATCGGCTCCGGCAAGGTAGCGCACTTGCCTTGCCTCGTTCGTCGCCGCCGCAAAGATCGCCTCGGCCACTTCCTGCTCGGTGCAGTAGGGCGTCGGGTAGTTTGCCATCCTCTGGAAATAGGTCTGCGCATAGGCGCCGTAGTCATCCGGGATCAGGCCGTTCATGCGGTCGCCGCTATTGGTGGTGAAGCTCGTTGTCGGCGCATAGCCGGGCTCGACGAGGCGCGCCTTGATGCCGAAGGGTTCGAGTTCGTAGGCGAGCGATTCCGTGAAACCTTCGACGGCCCATTTGCTGGCGCAGTAGACGGCGACCATCGGCATTGGGCCGATCCCGGCGCTGGATGTGACGTTGATGATCGTTCCGCCACCTTGGCGGCGCATGACTGGGATGATCGCCCGGCAGGCGGTGAAGACACCGAAGCTGTTGGTTTCGAAGATTTCACGGGTGACCGCATCGGGTGTTGCCTCGAAGGCTGAGGCGAGGCCGATCCCGGCATTGTTGACGAAGGCGTCTATCGTGCCGAAGGCTTCGATGCCGGAGGCGATCGCCGCGCGGATGCTGTCGTCGCTGGTAATATCGAGCGGCAGGACCTTGAGGCGGCCGGTGTTATCCGCGAAGGCCGCCTTCTCCGGCTGTCGCATCGTCGCCAGCACGTTCCACCCCTTGTCGAGGAAGAACTCTGCTGCTGCCTTTCCGTATCCTGTCGAGCTTCCTGTGATCATCATCGTCTTGGCCATGTCGGGCTCCTTTCGTTGTCAGGGAGCATAGACAAGTCGCGGAGATGATCTATAATCAGAACTCCATAAAACATTGTAGATCGTCCATAATGGATCCTTTCAGTGACCTTATCGGTCTGCTTCGGCCGCATGCGGCCGTCTCCAAGCCGATCACCGGCCGCGGCAGATGGGGCGCGTGCTATCGTGCCTACGGGGCGCCCGGATTTGCCATCGTGCTCGAGGGGACCTGCTTTCTTCAGTTTGACGAGGAAGCGCCGATCCGGCTTGCCGCCGGCGATTTCATTCTCATTCCATCGACGCCGGCGTTCTCGCTGTTCAGTCATGCCGAGGCAGAGCGGCTGCCGCGCGAACCCACCGATCAGCCGGTGCGGCATGGCGAGGCGGAAGGCGAGGCGGATTTCCGGATGCTCGGCGGCGGCTTCCAGATCGATCCGGTCAATGCAGGGTTGCTGCTGGCACTGCTGCCCGGGATCATCCATATCCGTGCCGATGAGGGCGAGGGCGACCGGCTGAAGCGCATCATCGCGCTGATCATGGAAGAGAGCGTGGCCGACCGGCCGGGCCGCGAACCGGTGGTCGAGCGGCTGCTGGAGGTGATGCTGGTCGAGGCGCTGCGCTGGGGCGGCGGTATGGATGCCGGGCCGGTGACATCGGGAATGCTGCGTTCGATGCGTGATCCCTCGCTCGCCCGTGTTTTGCGGGCGATGCATGCCGATGTCCGTGCGCGCTGGACCGTCGAGGGGCTGGCGAAGCTGGCGGGCATGTCGCGCTCGGCCTTTGCTGTCCGCTTTGCCGAGGCGCTTGGCATGACGCCGATCGACTATCTCGCGCAATGGCGGATGGCGCTGGCGCGCGATGCGCTGAGCCGCGGCGATATCAGCCTCGAGCGGCTGGCTGGCGACATCGGCTATGAATCGGCCAGTGCGTTCAGTACCGCGTTTCGCCGCCACAATGGCTGCTCACCGCGCGAGTTCGGCCGGTCAGCGGGGAGTTGAGCTCAATCGGCGTGACGCGGACGGCGGCGGACGAGATCATCGCCGGCCTGGGGCGGCAGGCGCCAGAAGGTGATGACGCTGGAGGCCGATACCAGGCCGACGACCACGAAGGCGATGTGGAAATCGGAGAGCAGCAGGCCGCCGCCATGCAGGCTGCTTGATATATCGAGCGAGGCGCCGGCTACCGCCACGCCCATGGCCATGGAGACGCGCTGGGCCACCGCATTGATCGCCGTTGCCTGGCCGGTATCGGCCTCGTCGACATCGCCGAAGGACATGGCGCTGATGCCGGAAAAGGCCATCGAGCGGAGGATGCCGCCGATCAGCAGGCAGCCCATGATCAGCCACATCGGCGTGCCAGGATGGAAGAGCGCGTTGATGCCGAGCAGGATGGCGGAAATGAAGGTGGTGACGATCAGGATACGGCGGAAGCCGAAGCGCGCGAAGGTGCGGGCGGCGCCGAATTTCGAGCTCAGCGATCCCACCGCGGTGATGAAGGTAACCATGCCTGACTGGAAGGGCGTCAGCCCAAAGCCGAGCTGCAGCATCAGTGGCATCAGGAAGGGCAAGGCGCCGAGCCCCATGCGGAAATTCGAGGCGCCGATGATCGAGGCGCGGAAGATTGGATAGCGGAACATGCGCGGGTCGAGCAGCGGATGCTCGGTGCGCTTGGCATGCCGGAGGTAGGCGATACCCATGAGGATGCCGACGGCGATGGTCGTGTAGCCGTAATACATCGGCAGCGCCGGCAGGCTGATGACGGAAATGCCGAAGACGAAGGCGCTGAAGCCTATGCCCGACAGGAAGAAACCGGTGAAATCGAGCGGCTTCGGCTCGCGGGCTTCGACCGGCGGCAACAGCTTGGTGACGAGGATGATACCGGCAATGCCGATCGGCACGTTGATCCAGAAGATCCAGTGCCAGCTGAGATAGGTGGTGAAGAAGCCGCCGACGGGCGGGCCGAGGATCGGGCCGACGAGAGCGGGGATTGTGAGCCAGGCGAGCGCATCGACCAGTTGATGTTTCGGTGTGCCACGCACCAGAAGCAGGCGGCTGACGGGCGTCATCATCGAGCCGCCGGCGCCCTGCACCAGCCGCCAGAAGACGAAGGCGCCGATCGAACCCGAGAAGGCGCAGCCGATCGAGCCGATCATGAAGACGCCGATGGCGATGCGGAAGATGTTCAGCGCGCCGAAGCGATCGGCCATCCAGCCGCTGATCGGGATGAAGACGGCAAGGGCGACGAGATAGCTGGTGACGGCCAGCTTCAGGGCGATCGGCGAGGTGCCGATATCGGCGGCGATTGCCGGCAGGCTCGTCGCGATGATCGTCGAATCCATGCGCTCCATGAACAGGGCGATGGCGAGAATGATCGGCGTAAGGCGGGGCAAGGATATGTCCGGTCAATGATGCGCGGCCGTTATAGGACGCATTGCGGCCGCGCACCAGTTCAACTTCTCGCGGTTTATCTGCCCTTCAGCCCGAACAGGGCCTCGGCGTTGCGGAAGCAGATCTTTTCCATGTCTTCCTTGGGAAGATCGAGCGAATTCAGGATCTTCAGCGTGTCGCGGATATAGCCCGGACCCTTTTCCGGATCGAAGGGCGAATCCGAGGCGAAGAGGATGCGGTCGCTGCCGTAGAATTCCAGGCCGCAGATGGTGGCTGCCTTCGAGCCGAAGACGGCGGTGTCGGCGTAGAAATCCTTGAAATAATCGAGCGGGCGCTTCTTCAGTCGCTTCAGCACCAGCGTCAGGTCCTCATCGGTGGTGCGCTTGCCGAGCTGGTCCCAGCCAGGGCCAACGCGTCCCTCGAAATAGGGGACCATGGCGCCCATATGGTGAGCGAGAACCTTGAGATCCGGCAGGCGGTCCATGAAGCCGGAGAAAACAAGGCGGGCCATGGCGGCGCTGGTTTCATAGGGCCAGCCGAAGGTCCACCAGATCTCGTATTTCGACTTGTCCTCGGTGGCGTAGTCGGTCATCGAGGCATTGCGCGAGGGGTGCAGCAGCACCGGCTTGTTGTGCTTGGCGGCGACTTCGAAGATCGGGAAGAAGCGCTCCTCGTCAAGCGGCGCGCCGTTGACGTTGGTGTGGATCTGCAAGCCGTTGGCGCCGAGGTCGGTGAATGCGCGTTCGGCTTCGCGAACGGCAGCGTCGGGCGCATTCATCGGCAGGGCGGCGACGAAGCCGGCGAAGCGCTCCGGATATTTCTCGACGAGTTCGGCCTGGCCGTCATTGGCGATGCGGGCAAATTCGGTGGCGAGTTCCGGACCGCCCATGGCTTCCAGCGGCGGCATGCCGAGCGAGATGATCTGCCGGTAGTCAGGGAACTCGTCCATGACGCGGAAGCGGGTTTCGAGATCGTAGATGCAGGGTACGCCCTGCATGCGGCGGCCTATATCCTTGCCGGCGCCTTCGAGCTTCTGGATGCGCTCCCAGAGCGCCTTCGGGAAAAAATGGTTGAACGCGTCGATATAATACATGGGACTCCTCCTCAGTCGTCTATGTCTGGCCGCCTCAGCCGCGCTTCAGGCGGCGGACGAGATAGGCGAAGGTCGCCTTGAACATCTCGTCGCGGAACATGTGCTTGCGCTTGGCCTTGATATCCTCGGGCTTGCCGAGCGCCTTGGCGCCGCCGGCAGCCTCGACCCACAGCTGCATCATGCAGGCGTTTTCCAGCGATAGCGCCAGATAGATCGCCTGCTCGATGGTGGGGGCGGCGGTGACGATGCCGTGGTTCTGCAAGAGCATGGCGCCATGCTCGCCGAGGCAGGCGGCGACCGCCTTGCCGCGCTCGGCGGTGGTGATCAACTCCGTGGTTTCGCAGAAAACAGGCAGGCCCTCGGCGAAGATCGAGCCCGGGTGGCCGACCGGCTGCAGCGGCTTGGCGAGCGCCGAGAAGGCGGTGGCATAGGGCGCGTGGGTATGGACGATGGCGTTCAGATCCGGCCGGGCGCGCAGCACCTCGGAATGGATATAGACCTCGTTGTGACGGCCGAATTCGCCATCGACCTTCTCGCCGTCGAGATCGACGGTGATGATGTTGTCGAGGGTGATCTCTTCGAGGCCGAACTTGGACGGCTTCATGTAGAAGCGATCGGGCTGATCGGGAACGCGGATCGAGACGTGGCCGCGGGTCCAGTCGCCCTGGCCGGCGGCTTCCAGAATGCGGCCGGCCTCGATCATCCGCTGCTTCAGGTCTTCATGCATCGTCTTGTTCTCCGAGGAATTGTCGCAGCGGATTCCGCTGCCGGACCAGGCCGGTTCGAATGCGGCCCCGCTGTCGCAGGCGCTACACACGGTGCTTGTCGCCGCGTTTGCGGCCCTGCGAGATGTCGAGGAAAAGCTCCGAGGGGGCGACCTTGCGATCGATCAGCCCCTGCTGGTGGGCGTAGCCGATCACGGTTTCCAGCGTCCTGGCGTTCTGCCCTTCAAGGCCGTAGGCCCAGGGATCGTCGCCCATGATCGCCTGCTGTTCCTCCCAGGCCTCGCGATACCAGGCGAGCGGCACGATGCGTGGGTTTTCCATGCGCTTCATGGCGATCTGCTTGGCTTCCTCGAAGGCGATATAGAGATTGATCGGCACCCAGGGGTGGCGCTCGACGATCTCCGGGCGGATGCCCATGACATGCATGATCGGAAAGATGCCGGTGCGCTCGTAATAGACGATCTCTTCGGCCTTGTAGTCGGGGAAGAGCCGTCCGACGCGCGGGTCGCGCTTCTTGATCGGGGCGATCAGATCGGGATGCAGCAGGGCATCAATCTCGCCATCGACAAGCATCTGCTCGATCGACTTGTCTTCGCCGATCTTGTGCAGTTTCAGGCCTGCGGGAAGCTTGAAATCGACGTCCTCGTCGAGCTCGGAATACCAGTCGATCGACTGGTGCGGCACGCCATACTCGCTCTCCAGCAGGCCGCGCAGCCAGAGCGATGCGGTCACCTGATAGCTCTTCACGCCGACCTTGCGGCCGATCAGGTCCTTCGGCTCGCGGATACCGGCGGCGGTATTGGTGAAGATGAAGCCGTGGCGGAAGCGGCGATGCAGGAAGACCGGAATCGCATCGAAGGGCAGACCGCGGGTCTTGGCGGCCATGTAGGACGACAGGGAGACCTCGGCGACGTCGAATTCGCCGTTGCGCAGGAAACGCCAGTGGCGGGTAGTGGAATCCATCTCGGTCAGGATCGTCAGCTCGATCCCGTCGGGTTTCACCACTCCTTCCTTCAGCGCGCGGATGATCTCGTAGTCACCGCAAGCGAGCGTCAGCTCCACCTTCTTCGTCACTGAACTCCTCCCAGAGCCGCCCGGCAAAGTCGCCGCGCCATCATTTAAGGCAAGCATGCGCAGAACAGCAATCGCCTGTCCAGTCATTTTTTAATTATTCCTGCATTATGGGATTTTTTAAGAAATCAATTGACGCTCGTTTGGAACTCGACGTAAATGAAGGCGAATGCTGCCGGGTTGGAGGGCGGCGAAGGGATGGAGCGCATGGAACAGACGGATGTTCTCATTGTCGGTGCGGGCCCGGTCGGGCTGACGCTGGCTATCGACCTCGGGCAGAAGGGCGTGCGCTGCACGCTGATCGAGAAGAAGGAGGCGCCGGAATTCCTGCCGAAGATGGAGCGCTGCAACGCGCGCACCATGGAAATCTTCCGCCGCATGGGCCTGTCGGACAAGATCCGCAAGGCGGGCCTCGATGCGTCGGTGCCGATGGATGTCTATGTCGTTCTCGCCATGAACGAGCCCCCGCTGCTGCGGCTGCCATATCCCTCCGTCAACGAGGCGCTGGCGGAGATCCGCAAGTCGGAAGATGCCAGCCAGCCGCTCGAAGCCTACCAGTTGATCTCGCAATACACGCTGGAGCCGCTGTTGAAATCGGTGGCGGAAGAGTTGCCGACGGTGACCGTTCGCTACGGCACGGAATTCCTGTCGCTGGAGCAGGACGAGGGTGGCGTGACGGCGCGGACCACGACGAAAAACGGCGATGTCACCTATCGCGCCAAATATGTCATCGGCTGTGATGGCGGGGCAAGCCCGGTGCGCAAGCAGCTGGGTATCAAGCTGCGCGGCGAGGGCAATCTCCTGCACTTGCGCCAGGCGCTCTACTATTCCGAAGAGCTCTATAACCGCATTCCGCTCGGCGACGGTCCCGGCCGCGGGCGGCACTATCATGTTGCCGATGGTCAGGCGACGTTTCTCATTATGCAGGATTCGACCAAACACTGGACGCTGCATGCCGTCGTCGAGAAGGACGAGGATATGGCCGCTCAGTTCGAGAAGGCGGTCGGTGCGCCCGTCGATTACCAGATGCTCTATGTCGGCCAGTGGAAGCAGAACCTGTTGCTTGCCGACAATTACGGTTCGGGTCGTGTCTTCCTGGCCGGCGATGCCGCACATCTGGTCATTCCGACCGGTGGTCTCGGCATGAATACCGGTGTCGGCGATGCGGTCGATCTCGGCTGGAAGCTGGCCGCGACACTTGAGGGCTGGGGCGGGCCGAACCTGCTGCGCTCCTACGAAATCGAACGCCGGCAGGTTGGCGACCGCAATGTCGGCGCCTCGCGCTATGCCTCGCTCGGTCGCCGCAAGTGGCGCTCGCAATATAGACCCGATATCCGCGACAACACGCCGGCAGGGCAGGCGACACGCGACAATCTTGCTGGTGTCGCCGATACCGAACAGCGCAAGACCAACGAGATGATCGGTGCCGAACTCGGCTACCGCTATGTCGGCTCGCCCGTGATCACCGACGAGCCCGGCGGCCCGGAGCATCTGTTCCGCGAATATCACCCGACGACCTGGCCGGGCGCACGCCTGCCGCATCTCTGGCTCGGCGACAACGATCCGGTGCAGGATCGGATCGGCGCGGGCTACACGATGCTGCGGCTCGGTGGAACGCAGATCGATACGTCAGGGATCGAGGGTGCCTTCAAGGCGAGGGGCGTGCCCTATCAAACGCTCGACATCGCCTCGCAGCGCGCCCGCGACATCTATGGCTATGATCTGGTTCTGGTGCGCCCCGACATGCATGTCGTCTGGCGCGGCAAGGCGGCACCTGATGATGCCGAGGCCCTAGCGGCGATGGTCACCGGGCACTGAGAGGGGTCAGGTTCTCGCTAGCGTCTTCGAGACGACGCCGGCGCAGAACACCACCTGTTCGGCGATATCCTCAAGCGTCTTCGCCTGCATCTGCGTGTCGCGCAGCGTCAGGCTGAGGCTGCCGATGATCTCGGAGCGGCCGTCGAAGACCGGGGCGGCAACGCCTGTGACGCCGGGCGTCACGTCGCCGCTGGTGCTGACCCAGCCGCGTTCGCGATGCTGGCGGAACTTCGCCTTCACCTCCGGCAGCGTGGCGCCGAAGCCTGCTTTCAGGAACTCGTCCTGGGCAAGGCCGTAATATTTCCTCAGCTGATGATCCGGGAGATGGTCGAGGATGGCGATCGAGGCGGCGCCATGCAGCAACGAACGGCGGCGGCCGCGGTCGTAATTGCTGTGAACGGCTTCGGTGCCGACTTCCTGATGGACGCAGAGAACCTCGAACTTGTAGCGGCGGCAGAGCAGGGCGACGGCCTTGAAGCGGGCCGCGAGCTCTTCCATCATCGGACGGGCGGCGCGGATCAGCACGTCGCCGGTGCGGATCTTGTAATCGAGCTCGACGATGCGCGGCCCGAGCATGTAGCCGACGCCGGGAAGCGAGGTCAGCAGACCGGCATCCGTCAGGATTTTCAGATAGCGGTAGAGCGTCGAGCGGGTGTAGCCGAGCGTATCGCAAAGCTCTTCGAAGCTCAGCGCCACCGCATCGTCACCGGCATCGAAGAGGTCGAGCAGGCCGATCAGTTTCTCCGGGCTGCTCAAGCTGGCATCTCCAAACACGCGCTCGCTGAAGGGCGTCCTGCGCCAATGGCAAACCAGTCTTTCAGCAAATCGAATCCCGCCTCGGCCTCATCCCTAAGTGCTTCACTATAAAGCGATGATCGGCCCGCAGGCAACGGCCGCGCGGACCGGAGCACGACCCAAGAGCTCCGATCCGCTGGCCCTGGACCCCAGACTAAGCCGCCGTATTCCAGCCTTCGGGGAAGAGACCGTCGCGGATTGCGCCGCCCGCATAGTATTTCCAGAGTTTACGGACGTGGTGGCCGCGGCGGAAGGAATGGGCAAAGGATTCCATCTCCTCCTCGGTCAGCGGCTTGACCTTGCCGAGTGTCGCAGCGCGATAGGCGGCTTCGGCATTCTCGACCAGATGGACGGCATCGATGAAGACGCCGCGGACGGTCTCGGCGGTGACGATCTGGCCATGGGCGCGGATCTGCATCGCGTGACAATCGCCGAGCGTCTTGACGATGCCGCGGCCGCGCTCGGGCGTATCGACATGGGCGGGGTCAGAATGTACCGGAATGCCGTTGCGCCAACGGATCGCATGGTTCTTCACCGGCAGCAGCGGTACGTCTTCGACCAGCGTGAAGACATTGGTGACGTCGTGATGAAAATGGGCGACCGAGTTCACATCAGCGCGGGATCGATAAATCTCACAATGAAGGAAAGTTTCGGACGGTGGCTTGGAGCCTTCAGGACCGGAGACGACCTTGCCATCGAGATCGCAGACGAACAGATCCGACGGCGCGACGTCGGCGCGGCTCTTGTCCTGCGGCTGGATGAGCAAGGTGTTGCTGCCGGGCAGGCGGGCGCTCACATGGCCGCTATACTCCAAGATCTTCAGGCTGTTCAGCAGCCGCGTCGCCATCGAGACGTCGTGGCGCAGCGTATTTTCCGACAGATCCGAATGCTGCTCATCCGCGTGCTTGTGAGATTTCATGACCGGTTCCTCCCGTTTTAATTAATCCCACATTATACGACTTTTTATGATCCGCAAGCCGCGCCGATCAGACTTCGATCATGACGTCGCTGTTTTCGACGACGACCTTGTAGGTCTTGATCGGGACCATGCAGGGCGGGGCGACGACTTCGCCGGTGCGGATGTCGAACTGGCCGTTATGGAAATCGCATTCGATGTGGTAGCCGTCGAGATAGCCTTCGGCCAGCGAGCCGGGCCCGTGCGTACAGAGGTCGTCGGTCACGTAGAGCGTGCCGTTGACGTTGTAGACGGCCAGCGTCAGATCGCCTTGCTCGACGCGGATGGCGCTATCCCAATCCACGTCATCGGTCGAACACAGTCTGATCCGGGAACCCACTTCCGACATTCGCATCTCCTCCCTTGTCTTGCGCAGCGCTTGACGAGCGTGCAATCAGCATGTAGCGTTTAAAACGAAACGATGTTCTGTATAACGGAACATGCGATAAAAATACCCGATCCGGCGTGAAGGTCAACCGCAAATCGATCGGCCGGAGGAAACAGGATTTGGCGCGGCGGCGCGGCTCGCCGTGCGGGCACTCGAGGAGGAGTAGTCATGCTCAGGAAAGAACAGAACGACCTGTTGACGCAGACCGATACCGGCACGCCGATGGGGGATATGTTCCGCTGTTATTGGATCCCGGCGCTGCTGGCCGAGGAGCTGCCGGACAATGACTGTGCGCCTGTCCGTATCAAGCTGCTCGGCGAGCGGTTGCTGGCGTTCCGCGACAGCGAGGGACGCTACGGCCTGATCGACGAGTTTTGCGCTCATCGCGGCGTCTCGCTGTGGTTCGGGCGAAACGAGCAGGGCGGTCTGCGCTGCCCCTATCACGGCTGGAAATACGACAATACCGGGCAGTGCATCGAGGTGCCCTCGGAGCCGAAGGAAAGCGGCTACTGCGGCAAGATCAAGCTGAAGTCCTATCCGCTGATCAAGATCGGCGACATCCTCTGGACCTATATGGGCCCTGCCGACAAGGAGCCGCCGCATCCGGAATGGGAATTCGCGCTGGTTCCGCCAGAGCAGACCTTCACTTCGAAGCGTTGGCAGGAATGCAACTGGCTGCAGGCCATGGAGGGCGGCATCGATTCCAGCCACGTCTCCTGGCTTCACAGCGGCAGCCTGAATTCCGACCCGCTTTTCAAGGGTGCGCGTGGCAACAAGTACAACATGTCGGATGCCCGCCCATTCTTCGAAGTGACCGACATGGACGGCGGTCTCTATATCGGCGCGCGCCGTAATGCCGAAGAAGGCCATTACTATTGGCGCATCACCCCCTGGGTCATGCCGTCCTTCACCATGGTTCCGCCACGCGGCGACCATCCGGTCCACGGCCATTTCTGGATCCCGATCGACGATGAAAACTGCTGGGCCTGGAGCTTCGACTACCATCCGGTCCGGGCGCTGACGGCGGGGGAACGCCAGGCGATGAAGGATGGCAAGGGCATTCACGTCGCCTATGTTCCCGGCACCTATCGTCCGGCCGCCAACAAGGACAACGACTACCTGATGGACCGCGAGGCGCAGCGCAAGGGCACCACCTATTCCGGCGTCGAAGGCATCGCCATGCAGGATGCATCGCTGCAGGAAAGCATGGGGCCGATCGTCGACCGTTCCAAGGAGAACCTGGTCTCGACGGACAACGGCATCATCATGGCGCGTCACCGGCTGATGCGGGCGGCGCGCGCGCTGAAGGACAAGGGCATCACGCCCCCCGGCGTCGATCCGGCTCATCATCGTGTTCGCTCGGCTGCCATCGTGCTGCCTGCCGACAAGGCCTACACGGATATCGCCGACGAAGCGCTGACGGTGATCGCGGGCAAGGCGCAGACCAGCGTCTGACAGCAACGTCCTTGAAGGGAGAGATGCCATGCAACTCGGACTGAGCGAAAGCGCCCGCGCAACGACGGCGGAAGAAGCCCGTTTCCGGATCAACTATCCGAATTCGAAGCCTCGGAAGTCACGGATCATCGCGCTCGACCGGACCAGCCATTCGGCGCTGGACCGGCTGGCCGCGGGCTATCAGGGCGGCGATGCCCACTTCCTGCGCTATGTCGAGGCGAAGTTCGCGACGGATACGCTGAACATGCTGCCCGTCGATGCGGTGCTGGAGGAAATCTCCGGGCGGCGCACGACGCTGGCCGAAGAAATCGCCGATGCCGATGTCATCGTCATGCTGACGACGGCGGGTGCCTCGGCAGAGGCGGCCGAGATTATCGGCAACGCCTGCTTCGTGCGCAGCAAGATGACGACGGGTCTGGTCGTCAGTTCGAAGGAGGTTCCAGCGCTCGATATGGCCCGTACGCTGACGGCGATGCGCCCGTTTGCGGCCATGCTCGTCATCTCGAATGGCGACGAATATGTGGCCGAGATGCTGAGCGCACTGAGGGTCTGAGAATGGTTCTCGGCGTGGCGTGAGTATTTGCAGGAGCTGTGTTATGGACGATCCCTTACTCCTTGCAAAAAGACGGAAAACGCACGCCATGAATGCATCTGTGAAGGAAACGGCACGCACCAAAAAGGCCGCCCCTGCGACCCGCAACCGCCTGTCATCGGTCACCACGGCCATTCGTCTTTTGAAAGCATTTTCGGAGGATGAGGTCGAGATCGGGGTCAGCGCGCTGGCGCAGAAATTGAAGGTGGCGAAGAGCACGGTCCATCGTCTGGCCGTGACCCTGGTGGCCGAAGGGCTGCTGGAACAGAACCCGGAAACCGAGCGCTACCGGCTGGGTATCGGCCTCTTCGGGCTCGGCACGCTGGTACGCCGCCGCATGAACCTGTCGAACGAGGCGCGTCCATACCTCTTCGACCTCAGAAAGCATACGGGCGAGACGATCATACTCGGCATCCCCACCGATACCGAAGTCATGCATGTCTACGACTTGGAGAGCCCGCAGGCTGTCGGCATCAAGTCCGATCTCGGTGCGCGCAAGCCCGCCCATTGCACCGCAGTCGGCCGGGCGATCTTCGCCTTCGCGCCGGAGGAGACGATCGAGCGGGTGCTTTCGGGGCCGCTCGCCAAGCGCACGTCGCACACGATTACGGATCCCGCGCGGGTGCGCGAGATCCTGGCCGAAGTCCGCCAGCGCGGCTTTGCCATCGAGGATGAGGAAAGCGAGCCCGGCATCCGGGCGATTGCCGCCCCTGTCCGGGATTCTACCGGTGCCGTTGTCGGCGCCGTCGGCGTAGCGGGGCCGTCTCTGCGGCTGTCGCTGGAGGCCATCGAAAAATTTGCGCCACCGCTGTTGGAGACGGTGGCAACGATCTCGTCCCGTCTCGGTCATGGAGCGGGTTACAGACATAGATGATGAGGAGGAACGCATGACCGTGATGACATTGAGCGGGACCGATACCAAATGGTCCTGCGCCGACGGTGACACGATCATGCGATCCGCCATTCGCGCCGGTCTGGGCTTCCCCTATGAATGTAATGTCGGCTCCTGCGGCAATTGCCGTTTCGATCTGCTCGAAGGGGAGATCGAGGAGCTCCGCGCCGACGCGCCGGGTCTGAGCGACCGCGACCGCCAGCGCGGCCGCCGTCTCGGCTGCCAGGCGCGGCCGCTGAGCGACTGTACCGTCAAGCTCAGGCTGATGCCGCAATATGAGAGCGCCCACCTGCCGGTGAAGCAGGAGGGCGTGCTGACCGGCATCACCGATATCACCCACGATATCCGCGAGTTCCGCTTTCGCCTCGATACGCCTACCACCTTTCTCTCCGGCCAATATGCGCTGCTCACGCTCGATGGCGTCGTGGGCAGCCGCGCCTATTCGATGGCGAACCGGGGCGATCAGCCGGATGAGTGGCATTTTCAGGTGCGCAAGGTGCCGAATGGCGCGGCCACCTCGATGCTCTTCGACCGGCTCAAGGTCGGCGAGCGGATCGGCATCGATGGTCCCTATGGCATGGCCTATCTGCGCGAGGATTCGCCGCGCGATATCATCTGTCTCGCGGGCGGTTCCGGCCTCTCGCCGATGATCTCGGTGACGCGGGCGGCGGCGGTTTCGCCAGCGCTTGCCGGGCGGCGGATCGACTTCATCTATGGCGGCCGCGAGGCACGCGACATCTGCGGCCGGGAGATGCTGGAGGAGCTGCCGGGTTTCGGCAGCACCCTGCATTATCATCCGGTTGTTTCAGGCATGCCTGCCGAAGATGATGGTTGGGACGGCTATCGCGGCTTCGTCCACGAGGTCGCCGCCAAGCTCTTTGCCGAGCGCCTGCCCGAATGCGAGATCTATTTCGCCGGTCCGCCGATGATGGGCCAGGCGATCCAGAAAATGCTCATCGACCTCGGCGTCCCGCAGGGCCAGGTCCATTTCGACCAGTTCTACTAAGATGAAGCTCCGTCAGCTCGCATATTTCGTCAAGGTGGTCGAAGTCGGCAACATTACGCGCGCCGCCGAACAGCTGAACCTTGCCCAGACGGCGCTCGGGATCCAGATCCGCAATCTCGAGGATTCACTGCAGATCCAGCTTCTCGACCGCCATTCGCGCGGCGTCAGCGCCACACCGGCCGGCATGCTGCTTTACGACCGCGCGCGGGAAATCCTGCAGCGGATCGAGGAGACGCGGCGCGACCTGATCTCGCTCGGCGGCGAGAAGGTGCGGGTGCGCCTCGGCGCCACGCCGTCGATCCTGAAACTGATCGGCACCGATCTTTTGGTCGCCGCCAACGAGCAGCTTCCGGGTATTGCGCTTCACGTCGTCGAGGAGCTGAGCTTCGTGCTGACCGATGCGCTGGAGCGCGGCGAACTGGATTACGTTCTGGCCTATGATATCGAGGACAGCCCCGGCCTGAGGCGCATCGCGCTGATGGAGGAAGACCTGCTTTTGATCTCCGCACCCGATGGCAAGGATGCGGAGCAGGATGTCTCCTTCCGCCATGCTGTCGCCGGCGATCTGGCGCTGGTTTCCAATCGGGACATCATCTGGCGGCGCGTCCACGAGACGGCGTCGCGCCTCTCTGTCGACGTCAAGATCACCTATCAGGTGCAGTCGATGGAGGCGATCAAGGCGCTGATCTCGCATGGCGTTGCGCAGAGCATCATGCCCTACGGCATCGTCTCGGAGGAAATCTGCTCCGGCGAACTGATCGCCCGGCGCATCGAGCGGCCGGATGTAAAGCTGACGCTGTTCCTCGCCCATGCCTCCCACAAGGGGCTGGCGGACGAGCGGCTGTTCCATGGCTTCATCTACAATATGGTCGAGCGTCTTGCCGCGGCGATCGGTCCCTACGCCCACCCGATCGATCGCGTCATCGAGGATTGATCAGCGATTTTCGTATGAGCTGGACAATATGATTTATCTTGGACATTTGCCCGACCGGGCCCGATGATCTCTCTCTAATGTGGAAGGGCGTTCACCGGAACTGAGAAATCCGGTGGGTGAGCGGATCGCCGATTGTCTTTGATGATCAGCAGCTTGACAGGAGGATGTCAGGTTTTGATTCACGTCCGGCTGTTGGGGAGTGAGTAATCTGACATCGTCGCTTCGTTTGTCCTTCGGCTGCTGGAATTACGACCGCACGCGCGCGCTGATGGACCGCACGGTCGTGCCTGATGGCATCGATCTCGTCTATCTGAACATGCCCGTCGAAGAGACCTTCTTCCGCATGCTCCGCCACAAGGAGTTCGACATCGCCGAGATGTCGCTGTCATCCTATGTGCTCTCGCATTTCACCGAAGAGCAGCCTTTTGTCGCCATTCCGGTCTTTCCCTCGCGCTATTTCCGGCATTCGTCGATCTATGTGAACTCGACAGCCGGCATCCGCAATCCCGCCGATCTGATCGGCAAGCGGGTCGGCAGTCCCGAATATCAGATGACCGCGCCGGTCTGGATTCGTGGCATTCTCTCCGACGAATACGGCGTCAAGGTCGATGACGTCACGCATTACACCGGCGGCGAAGAGCAGCCGAACCGGCCGGAAAAGCTGCCGCTGAACCTGCCGTCCTATATCGACGTCAAGCGCATCGGGCCGCAGCAGACCCTGTCGGCGATGATCCGCGAAGGCGAGATCGATGCGCTGTTCACGGCCCGCAAGCCATCATCCTACGACGGCTGTCATGTGAAGCGGCTGTTCGAGGATTTCGTGCAGGTGGAGCGCGACTATTTCCGCAAGACGGAAATCTTCCCGATCATGCATACGATCGTCATCCGCCGCGAGATCTACGAGCGGCATCGCTGGATTGCCCAATCGCTCTACAAGGCGTTTGCCGAGGCGCAGGCGCGCATCTATCGCGATCTCGAGGAGACGGCGGCGCTGAAGGTCATGCTTCCGTGGCTGAATGCCCATGTGGAAGAGGCCCGCCGGATCATGGGCGATGACTACTGGAGCTACGGCTTCAAGCAGAACCGCCAGACGCTCGATACGTTCCTGCGCTATTCGCATGAGCAGGGGCTGTCGAAGCGGCGGCTGCAGCCCGAAGATATCTTCGTTCCTGAGACCATGGAGAATTTCGTCATCTGATCGCTCCTGATGCAGAACGAGGTTCCGCTATGCGGAATCCGTATGGCTGCTCTGTGCTGTCAGGTCTTTCCGGATTGCCGCTGTCAAGTTATATGCAGCGCACAATAGACGGAGATGATCGAGATGACCGCTACCACTTATCGCAGCACCGGCCGTACGGACTGGGTCCGCAGCGCTTTCGGCGGTCTGTTCGAAACGATGAGCCTGGTCAGCGCCGCGCATGAATGCTCGATGGCCCGCCGCGAGCGCCGCGCGCCGAATACGGCAGCGCTCCACACGCTCGGCATCGACGAGACGGCCTTCAAGCGCACCTACAAGCGCCGCTGATTTCAGGACGCTACTGCAGAATCAAAAAGGGCTGCGATCCCGGGATCGCAGCCCTTTTTCGTTTCGGATGATGGATCAGATGAGGCCCGTCAGGATGCCGACGCCTGCGATCGTGGCGAAGCCGCCGGCAAGGCGGGTTGCCAGGAAGCCGCTGCGCTCGCCGCCGCGGCCGATGGCGAAGCCGAGCGCAAGGCCGGCCATGTGCAGGATGGCGGTCGCCATCATGAAGCCGACAGCATAGGTGATGCCGGCAGCGTTTTCAGGCATTTCGGCGCCGTGCGCGTGGCCATGGAAGACGGCGAAGAGGCCGACGACGGCCATTGCGGCAGCAACCGGAGCCTTGATGTTCAAGGCAACGACAGCGCCGAGCACGATCACGGATAGCGCGATGCCGATTTCGACGAAGGGAACGTTGACGCCTGCCATGCCGAGCGCGCCGCCGAAGGCCATAACCAGCACGAAGGTTGCGGGCAGCAGCCAGGTGGCACGGCCGCCGAGCTGGAAGGCGAGAACGCCGACCATGACCATCGCCAGGACGTGATCGAGACCGGTCATCGGATGGGCAAATCCGTGGCTGAAGCCTGCGGCCTCTCCAATCGCCGGATGGGCATAGGCTGCGGCCGGAATAGCGGCGGCGATCAAGGCAAGAAGCCCGCTCTTCAGTGATTGTCTCATGTCATTTCCCTCCTGGGTTCGGCGTTGGCGGCGTATTTCGATGGGGCAGGGTCGCCAACATGTGATGATAAAGCAAGGGGTCGTTTGCCGTAGATCCGTCCTCCGCGACGCGAAAAACAACACACCCGCATGAGATCGACGCTATGCCCTGATGGCACCGAAGTAAATTTTAATCTCTTTACACCTGCGTTAAGTTTTTTTATCGTCATTTCCATGAAAAATATAAGCTTTCGTCAGCTGAGGTCGCTTCTTGCCATCGAGACTCATGGCAAGATCGTCGAGGCTGCGAAAGTGCTCGGACTGACCGCGCCGGCCGTCACGCTGCAGCTGAAACAGCTGGAGGCGGAGGCGGGTGTTCAGCTCTTCGAGCGCATGGCCCATGGCATGTATCCGACAGAGGCGGGCAGGGCGGTTCTCTCTGCCGCCCGCGATATCGAAGACCGGCTGCAGCTGCTCGGCGACGAGATCAATGCCTTCAAGGGCGTCAAGCGCGGCCGGATCGCCGTCGGCGCCGTTTCGACCGTGCGCTATTTCGCCAGCGCCATGCAGAACGCCTTTGCCGCCGAATTTCCCGATATCGACCTCGATCTGATCATCGACCGGCGGACGGAGACGATCGAGCGGCTGAAGAACCGGACGATCGACATCGCCCTCGTCGGCCGTCCGCCACGCGATATCTCGGTGCGTGCGGCGATCTTCGGCGAGCATTCGCTGGTCGTCGTTGCGCCCCCCCACCATCCGCTGGTCGGCCAGCACGGGATTTCCAAGGCCGATATCGCCGGCGAGCATTTCATCGTCCGCGGCTCGGGTTCCAGTACGCGGATCTGGTTCGAGCGCTTCATGGCGGAAATCCCGGGACGGGCGGCAGGGCCGAACACCGAGATGGAGCTCGTCGAGGATATCAAGCGCGCCGTCATGGCCGATACCGGACTTGCCTTTCTGGCGGCTCACAGCGTTGCCGAGGAAGTGCAGGCGGGCAAGATCGCGATCCTCGATGTTGCCGGTCTGCCGATCCGGCGGCAGTGGTTTGCCGTCAGCCGCACCGACCGGGCGATGACCCCGGTGATGACCGCTTTCCAGGAGTTCCTGACCCGTCACAGCGGCCAGTTTCTCCCGGAAGCATTGCCGGCTTGAGGGTTTAAACTCTCAGGAAATCGATCACCCGAGCATTGGTGTTTTCGGCCATCAGTTGCGGAACCGGGATATCCCAGTAGTCGGAACCCGGAATGCATTCCTGCAGGTAGCGGGCCGCCGATGTCGCGTGCGAGAAGTCGGCGCCGGGGATGATCAGCGTCTTGATGTCGAGACGGACGAGATCTTCAGGTTCGGCACCCGGCGAGGTGTCGCGGTCGATGAGGCCGCGCGGCATGCCCGCGACGATCGCCTTGTAGGCGTCGACATCGAGCTTGGCATAGTGCTTGGCGAATTCCGCGTCATGACGCAGCACCGAAATCCAGGGGCCGCCGCGCGGATCGGCGCCGAAGGCCTTGTTGCTTTCCTTCGACAGCGCAACGACGGCTTCAAGGCCGTTCTGCTGCACGAAGGCCAGATGTTCGGCGAAGCGCTGATGCCCGGTCATGCGGTAGCGGGCGCCGCCAACGGGCCAGAATAGCACCATCTTGTCGACACGCTCGGGCGCCTGCGTCGCCATCGCCATCGCCACGCTGCAACCCATGCAGCCGCCCATGATATGGGCCTTCTCGATGCCGAGATGGTCGAGCAGGCCGGTCGCCTGCTTCACATAATCACGCCAGGTGACGCGCTCGACGCGGCCGCCCGACTGGCCGGTTTCGCGGCGGTCGAAGACGATGCAGGTAAAATGCGAGGGCAGGTGCTCCAGAAACTGGGTCACCACGTAAATGCCCTGTGTGCGCCATTTCTCGACCGTCGCGTCGAAGCCGCCGGGCGAGAACATCAGGAGCGGCGGTCCGCTGCCGATGATTTCGTAACGCGTGCTGATGCCGTCGATGACTGCGGTTGCCATGAATTTCCCTACCCCCGTTTCTGTCTTACAGGCCTTCGCAACCGAGCTTGCGAAGGCTTTCGTCGACCCAGACTTTCGGGTCGAGCTTGCCGGCCATGGTGTTGGCCACGGTTCTGGCTTCCGCCTCGTTCTTAGCCTTGGCCTGCGTGTAGATTTCCTCGGTGATGCCGTAGGGTACGCAGAGCAGGCCGTCGTCATCGCCGATCATCAGGTCGCCGGGATTGATCACCATGCCGCCGAAGGCGATCGGCACGTTGATCTCGCCGGGGCCGTCCTTGTAGGGACCGCGATGGGTGATGCCGGCGGCAAAGACAGGGAAGGTCCCGGCCTTGATCCATCCGTAGTCGCGCACCGCGCCGTTGATGACGACGCCTGTCACGCCGATCTGCATGGCATGCGAAAGCATCATCTCGCCGACAAGCGCATTGGTGAGATCGCCCCCGGCATCGACGACGATGACGTCGCCGGGGCCGGCCATCAGCAGCGCCTTGTGGATCATCAGATTGTCGCCGGGCCGGGTCTTCACCGTGAAGGCGGCGCCCGACATCTGGCCGGAGGCGTGCATCGGGCGAAGGCCGGGGCCACCCGCCGTCATGCGCGACATCACATCGCTGATATTGGCGACCGGGATGGTCCGGAACTTCTCGATGGTGGCTGCATCGACCTTTTGAGTGCGCGGGACGATCCTGAAACCGATGGTCATGAGGCTCTCCTTATTCCCAGGGCATCAGTGATGCGTGGATGACATCGGGCACACCCTTGCCGCCAACTGACTCGATGGCAAGTGCCGCGTCCTTCAGGCCGAATTTGTGGGTGGTGATCTTTTCCAACGGGAAGCGGTTGGAGGCGATCTGCTCCAGCGCCAGTTCGCAGGCCCGGTAGCTGTGGCCGCGGGCGCTCTTGATGGTGATCGCCTTGGTGGTGACCTTCTCCAGCGGGAAGTTCGGGAATTCCTTCATCTCGCCCTGGACGAGGATGGTGCCCGCTTTTCTGACCAAGGCTTCGACGCCGAGCAGGATCGGGATGGTGCCGGCGCCTGCGGTACAGTCGAGCGAGATATCGACGCCCTTGCCGCCGGTGATTTCCATGATGCGGGCGAGCGGATCTTCCTTCTGGACGTCGATGACGTAGTCGGCCCCGAGCTGTTTGGCGACTTCGAGGCGCGCCGTGTCCTTGGTCGTCCCGGTGACGATGATCAGCGAGGCGCCGGCCTGCTTGCAGATCACCGTCTGCGACAGACCCTGCTGGCCCGGTCCCTGGATGAGGACGGTCGAGTTATAGCCGACATTGCTGTCGAAGAGCGACCATTCCACGCCGTTCGCCATCGGGGTGACAAGGCCGGCAAGCTCCGGCGTCACGCCTTTGGGAACGCGGTGGACGACGGCATTCCAGGGCAGATAGACATATTGCGCGAAGCCGCCCCAGAGATGCGGCGCGCGCTCGGCTGAGGTGTAGCCGTAGCGGATGCTCTCGGGGTTGTTGCGCCAGTCGGTGTTTTCGCAATGGCGGTACTGGCCCTGATGGCACCACTGGCACTTGCCGCACATGACATAGTGCTCGACGAAGACGAGGTCGCCTTCCTTGAAGCCCTTGCGGCGGGTGAACTCGCGACCGGCCTTGGCGATGTAGCCGATGTTTTCATGGCCCATGATCGTCGGCGCATTGTTCGGCGGCGTCTTGAAGAGCTTGACGTCGGTGCCGCAGATGCCGGCCACTTCCATCTTCAGAAGGGCGGCGTCCTCGGGGACGTCAGGCATCGGAAATTCGCGGAAATCCATGATGCTCGGTCCGGTGCGGACCGCGGCGAGAACCTTCTCAGTCATGCTTCACTCCCTTGGATCGGACGATCGACCGGCGGCTCAGATGCCGCGCGGATGGTCCGCAGTTTCGACAAACCATTTTGACAACCGGCGCCGGCGCGCCCTATGTTGCGTTCAGAAAGACGCCCGTTCGGCGCCGCAAAACCCAGCCGGAAACCATGCTGAAGACCGCAAGCCGCAACGCCGGAAAGATCGATGCCGTCCGCCGCGTCAAGGACTGGACGCGCGAGCGTTTCAGCCTCGACGACGACGTCGCGGTCATGGTGGCGGAAGTCGCCTGCGGCCTGCCGGGCTGTCCGCCGATCGAAACGATCGTGACTTTCTGGACGGCGCCGAAGACCCGGCATGCCTTCAAGGCATTCAAGCCGGTTGCCGAGGTGACGATCGAAGACCTGCCGCCCTACTGGATGAAGAATGCCATCATCACCGAAAGCGGCGATCTTTCCTGCTGCTGAGCTTGCCGCCTTCATAGCGGCAGGCCCGGACGGCCGCGGCGCGACAGCTGGGCGTCGAGACGCGGATAGACGTGGCGGGCGTTGCCCTCGAAAATCTTGTAACGGCTCATTTCGTCGAGCTCGCCGAGCTGGTCGATATAGCGCTTGGTATCGTCGTAGTGATGGCCGGTTTCCGGATCGATGCCCTTGACGGCGCCGAGCATTTCGGAGGCGAAGAGGATGTTGTCGACCGGGATCACCTTCGACATCAGCTCGATCCCCGGATAGTGATAGACGCAGGTGTCGAAGAAGACGTTTTTCAGCAGATGCTCCGTCAGCAACGGCTTCTTCATTTCCTGCGCCAGACCGCGATAGCGGCCCCAGTGGAAAGGCACCGCGCCGCCGCCATGCGGGATGACGAATTTCAGTGTCGGGAAATCCTTGAACAGATCGCCCTGCAGCAGCTGCATGAAGGCCGTCGTGTCGCCGTTGATGTAATGCGCGCCGGTATGGTGGAAGCAGGCATTGCAGGAGGACGAGACGTGGATCATCGCGGGCACGTCGAGATCGCAGAGCGTCTCGTAGAGCGGGTACCACTGCCTGTCGGTCAGCGGCGGGTCGGTCCAGTAGCCGCCCGACGGATCCGGGTTCAGGTTGACGCCGACGAAATCGAGTTCCTCGACGATGCGCTTCAGCTCGGGAATGCAGTTCTTCGGCGGTGCGCCCGGATGCTGCGGCAGCTGGCCGACGGCGGCGAAATTGTCGGGCAGAAGCTTGCAGATGCGGTGGATCAGGTCGTTGGACATCGATGACCACTGAATACTCACCGCTTCGGTGCCGACGTGATGGGCCATGCCGGCGGCGCGGGGCGAGAAGATCGTCAGGTCGCTGCCGCGCTCCTGCTGGAACTTCAGCTGCGGGGCGACGGATTCACGCAGCATGTCGTCGGAGATGCCGAGATCGGTGCTCTGCGGGCGGCGCATGGCGTCGGCGAGACCGGCAAGCTGCTTGTCGCGGAACTGGTGAAGTGCCTGCGGCTCGGTGGTGTAATGTCCGTGAATGTCGATGATCATGGGGCAATCCTCCTTGCGCCATCGATGAGCGATGATCCGGCGTCCTCAGATGCGGACGAACAGTTCATCGACCTCGTAGCGCCGTGGCGTGATCCGCTGGTCGGCGGAATAATCGAAAGCAAGCTGCAGCGAGCGGCGGTTTTCCTCGAGGCCATAGGCCGGCGGCGGGGTCGCGCCGTCCTCGGCAATCGAGACGCGCCGGGCTTCCTCGAAGAGCTCCATCAGCTCTCCCGCCAGCCAGCTGTGTTCGGCGAGCAGATCGTTGCGGACGGTCAGCACATGGTTGATCGGGACGATGCCGGTGCGGGCGATCCAGGCTTCGGCCGCCTTGTCGCCATCAGGGACGACGGTGCGGATGCCGGAGGGATCGACGGTGCGTTCGCCCATGATCGCCGAGAGCTCCCCTGCCATCATCAGGTCGCGCAGGCCTGTCGGCTTGGTGTTGCGCACCGTGTTCTCGGGGTCGGTATATTCGCTGAGATGGGCGTCTTCCATCGTCAGCCAGGTGATGCTGTTCAGATCGACGCCGTAGTCGTCCTTGACGATGCCGCGCACCCAGACGCCCGAGGTTTGGGCATAGGCGCGCACGCCGACCGTCGTGCCGTTGAGATCCTTCGGCTCGCGGATGCTGGAACCGGTGGGACAGACGAGGTTGGCGTGGGGCAGGCGGCTCCAGAGCGGAATGGCGATGCCGGTCAGCGGCTTGCGATAGTGATGCGCCAGCAGATGGGTGACGACAGCCAGTTCCGAGACGTCGAGCTCATCGCCACGGACCATGGCGCGGAAGCCCTTGGGCAACGGCTCGTAGTCGCGGAAATCGAAATCGAGGCGCGTGGACGAGACGCGGCCATCGACGAGCGGCTTGACGTGTGCGTGTTTTCCCAGCGCCGTGCGCAGCTGAAGCTTTTCCGGCATCGAACCCTCCCGGATCGATTGTTCCTTTATATGGAACGATGTTCTGATTTAAAATAATACCGCGAAACGCCCGCCGGTCAATTCCGGTTCGGGCGATTTTTCAGATGGGTGGTTTCAGGCGTAGCCGCCGAGGCTCAGCAGGTAGTAGCCGGCTGCCGCTGTGGCGAGGATCGGGTAGGGGCCGATCTTGGTGAAGAGCAGCAGGGCGATCGCGGTTGCGACGGTGCCTGCTTCGATCCAGTTCAGATGCGCCGATTGGGCGACGGTGTAGCCGCCGGCGAAGATCAGCCCGGCGGCAACCGGTGCCAGGCCGCGTTCGGCGGCGATGATCCAGGGCGAGGCGCGATGCTTGTGCCAGATGCTGCCGCAGATGCAGACGAGCAGCGAGGAGGGCAGGAAGATCGCCAGCGTCGCGACCAGCGCGCCGGTGAGGCCGTCGAGATGCCAGCCGATCAGGGCCAGAATCAGCGTGCCGGGACCGGGGGCGGCGCGGGAGATAGCGTAGAAATCGGTGAAGGCGCGCGGCGTCAGCATGCCGAGCACGTCGACCGTCTGGTGCTGCAGTCCGGCGATGATCGACTGGCCGCCGCCAAAGGAGACGAGCGACAGGGGTATGCAGAGCAGCACGAGATTGAGGAGCTTGGCGTCATCCATTTTTCTTCTCCTTGACGAAGAAGGCGGCGACGATGCTCAGGGGAATGCTGACGGCAACGACCGGGACCAGCGGCCAGCGCAGCACGCCGACGGTGATGAAGACGGCGACGGCGATGAGGATCGGCACGGCGTGCCGGCGCAGCCGCTTGCCGGTCTTGATGCCCATGGTCAGCGACGAGGCGATGCCGACGCAGGCAAGTCCGCGCAGCACGGTATGGGCCGCCTCGTAGCCGTTTATCTGTTCATAGAAGAAACTCATGATCAGGATGACGGTGAAGGCGGGCGCCAGCATGCCGGTGAAGGCAAGCACCGCGCCCGTCCAGCCGCGCAGCTTCAGGCCGATATAGACGGCGAGATTGACCGGATTGGCGCCGGGCAAGATCTGGGCGATGGTCAGCGTCTTCAGGAAATTGTCCTCGTCGAGCCAGCCGCGGCGCTCGACGATCTCCCGGTGGGTCCAGCCGGAGACGCCACCGCCGAAGGACGAGGCGCCCAAGCGCAGGAACGAGATCAGCAGATCGGAGAGCGGCACCTTCTCCTGTTCGCGCAGATGAGCTTCTACCGGCTTGTCCAAATCGGCCTCCCTTGAATGGCTGCCCTGTCCGGAATCCCGGGTGGCGGCAGTCAAGGATGCGCCGTGCCATCGGGCGAAGTCCACGCCATTTCGGCTTAGCCGCACAGTAAGGAAAACTTACCGTGAGCGGCGTTCGCCTGTGGTTTTCACAGCAGGATGAGGCTTTTAAGCTGGCAAAAAGATGCGTTATCCGCGGCTCTTGCCGCTCAACAGGAAATCGCTACACGAAGCCTTTTGTTGCCGTTGCAATATGTGAAAATCGGCCATATTCTCGAATAAAATCGTTTTTAAACAATAACTTAAATGTTGTTCCGCTAAACGGAACGCTGTACCCCTCTACGGAATGCCTATTGCCAGCCCGCAAGAAAAGTGATGGACTAAGCATAAATTTTTGCTTTGGACAAAGTTTCGGCCAGGGGTCCTAATGATCCTCAGAGGCCGGGTCTTTAAGGCGCCGGGTGAGGATAAACCGCACTCTGGGGGAGTGTGCGGCGGAGCAGCGGAGATCTTTCGGTCGCCGCTGACGGGAGGAGTAAAGCTGCAATGATTGAGACTATGTTCGGGGCGCTGTTCAACCTCGTTAGCTCGCCCCATATCATGGGCCTGATGCTGATCGCCGTGGTCTTCGGACTGCTGGTCGGTGTCACCCCCGGGATCGGCGGCAAGCTGTCGATCGCCATGGCCATCCCCTTCGTCTACGGCATGGATATGGTGGCGGGAGCGGTGTTCCTGCTGACCATGCACGCCGTCAACGGCACCAGCGGCCAGATATCCAGCATCATGTTCGGCATCCCCGGCGACGGTGATGACGCGGCAACGACGCTGGATGGCTATCCTCTTGCAAAACAGGGGCAGGCGGCAAGGGCACTTGGCGCCAGCATCACAGCATCGGGTGTCGGCGGCATCATCGGCGCCGTGGTCTTCGCGATCATGATCCCGATCCTCGAACCCGTCATCCTGATGTTCAGCCCGGCGGAATTCTTCCTGATCGCGCTGCTCGGCATCAGCTTCATCGCCTTCCTTTCGAGCGGCAGCCGCATCGTCAAGGGTCTGATCGTCGGCTTCTACGGCCTGATGCTGTCGACCGTCGGCATGGACCCGATCACCGGCACGCCCCGCTATTCCGGCGACTTCCTGTTCCTGTGGGACGGCGTCAGCCTGGTGACCGCCGTGCTTGCGATGTTCGCCGTGCCGGAAATGATCTCGCTCAGCACTAAGGGCGGCTCGATCTCGGCGGTGCCGATGGATACGGGCTTCTCCTATCGCCAGCTGCTGTCAGGCGTTCGTGAAGTACCGCGCCACTGGTGGCTGGTGCTCAGAACGTCGGTCATCGGCGCGATCATCGGCATGATCCCCGGTCTCGGCGGCTCGACGGCGGCCTGGCTCTGCTACGGCCACGCCGTCCAGAGCTCCAAGCATCCGGAACGTTTCGGCAAGGGTGCGATCGAAGGCGTCATCGCGCCGGAGACCGCCAGCAACGGCAAGGAAGGCGGCTCGCTGCTTCCGACCCTGTTCTTCGGCATCCCCGGTTCCTCCGGCATGGCCGTCCTGCTCGGCGCCTTCCTGATCCTCGGCATCCAGCCGGGTGCGCTGATGGTGACCAAGCATCTCGACCTCGTCTGGACGTTGATCTGGGCTCTGGTCGTCGGCAACCTCATCGCCGTGGCGATCCTGCTCGTCATCTGTCGCTGGGTCGCGGTTCTGACCTTCGTCAATGGGCGCATGCTCGTGCCGTTCATCCTGGTCTTCGTGACACTCGGCTGCTTCGTCAGCGACTTCCAGTGGCAGAACCTGATCGTCCTCGTGGTGTTCAGTGCCATCGGTTACGGCTTCCTGCGTGCCGACTGGCCGCGTGCGCCCTTCGTCATCGGCCTGGTGCTCGGCGGCAAGGCGGAAGCCTCGCTCAATCAGGCACTGCAGCTCTGGGGCTACAGCTTCTTCCTGCGGCCGCTGTCGCTGGTACTGATCGCGATGATCGTCTCGCTGATGGCCTACGCCTTCTACCGCAACTTCCGCCCGGCGGCCCGCCGGCGCAACCTGGAGGTCAGCCCATGACCTTGAAGACCATCAGCTTCAGCACTGCGCTGACCTTCGTGATGCTCGCGATCTTTACCACCATGGTGGCGCTGTCGTTCGATTACCCGGCAAAGGCACGCTTTATGCCGCTGGTCGTCGGCATCCCCGGGATCCTGCTCTGTCTGGTACAGCTCGGCCTCGATCTCTTCCGCTCGCCCTCGGCTCCGGCCGCGGCCTCGCTCGGACAGCAGATTGCTGCGGCGAGCGCTCCGGAGAGCGGTCAGCAGGAAGAGGAACTGCCCGAGTTCGGCCCGCACACGGCGCGGCAGGAAGCCATCATGTGGGTCTACCTCGTCAGCTTCGTCACCGGCATCATCCTGTTCGGCTTCTACGTCAGCGTACCGATCATGCTGCTGACGTTCCTGCGCAGGCAGGGCGAGGCAAGCTGGAAGTTCGCGCTGGCACTGGCGATCGCCGCAACGCTCGCTCTCTACCTGATGTTCGGACGCCTGCTCGGTATCGAGCTGCATCCGGGCTTCGTGACCCGCTGGGCAATGCACGCTTTCGGATTTGGCGCGGTCTAGCAGGGTCCGGATTGCGGGGATTTCGAGAATGCGACCGGCAAAGCCGTTCGCGCACGAGGAAGACATGCCGGGCGGCGATTGCCGAGGAGATGGGTCGCCAACGGTTCAGACACAGCACGCCTAAACGACATCATAACGCTCACTGGGAGGGAAGCATATGAACATCAACTCAATCCGCATGGCAGCGATTGGCCTGGGCGCCGGCCTGGCGCTGGTCACGGGATCGGCCTTTGCACAGGAAGGCCCTGACTTCTTCAACGGAAAGACGGTCAACTATATCGTCGCCACCGCGCCTGGCGGCGGCTACGACACCAACGGCCGGCTTGTCGCACAGTTCATGCAGAAGCATCTGCCGGGCTCGACCTTCGTGGTTCAGAACATGCCGGGTGCGGGCCACCTGATCGGCGCCAACTTCATCTATGCGTCCGATCCCGACGGTCTGACCTTCGGCACCTTCAATACCGGCCTGATCTACGGCCAGCTTGCCGGAAACCCGGGCATCAAGTTCGATCTCGCCCAGATGTCCTGGATCGGCAAGGTATCCTCGGACCCGCGCGTCATCGTCGTGTCCAAGGACTCAGGCATCAACAGCTACGAGGATCTCGCCAATCTGAAGGAGCCGATCAAGTTCGCTTCCGCGGGTGTCGGCTCGGCCTCGACGATCGAGACGACGATGCTGGTCAAGGCGCTCGGCCTGAAGATCGAGGTCGTCTCCGGTTATAACGGCAGCGACGACCAGCTCGCCATGCGCCGCGGCGAGGTCCAGGGCATCATCGGCTCGCGCTCGACATTCCAGCCCTTCGTCGATGCAGGCAACGGCAAGCTGATCGCCCAGATCGGTGGTTCGGAAACCGACATTCCGCAACTCGCCTCGCTCGTCAACAATGACGATGCCAAGCGCGTTATCGCGCTGGTGGAATCGCAGAGTGACATCTCCCGCCTGACCGCAGGTCCGTCCGACATTCCGGCCGACCGGCTGAAGGCGCTGCGTGATGCCTATCAGGCTGCCACGTCTGATCCGGAATTCCTCGCCAAGGCCAAGGAGATCGGCGTTCCCGTCGATCCGAAGATCGGCGACGACGTCGGCAGCCTCGTTAAGGGCGCCATGAACCAGACGCCTGAAGTCGTCAGCTTCCTGAAGGAGTCGCTCAAGGAGGACTGATCGTCTCTTGAGCGAATGGCCGGGCGGCAGTTCCGCCGCCCGCCTCTTTTCAATGCGGTCTCGGGAAGGCAGGCACAGCATGGATAACAAGGTGACGAACGCCGCGCTGGGCGAGGCGGCGCAGAAGGAAGGCGTACCCTCTGCATGGCAGTCGGATGTCATTGCTGATCTGATCAAGCAATACGGCTTTCCGTTCATCACGCTCAATCCCGGCGCCAGCTATCGTGGCCTGCATGACTCGCTGGTCAATCACAACGGCAACAATCCGCCGATGCTGATCTGCCAGCACGAGAAGATCGCCGTGCAGATCGCCCATGGCTACGCCAAGGTGACGGGCGAGCCGCTGGCGGTCATCGTCCACAACGTGGTCGGCCTCCTGCATTCCACCATGGGCGTTTATTACGCCTATACCGACCGCGCTCCGGTCTTCCTGATCGGCGCCACCGGCCCGATGGACGAGGGCAAGCGCCGTCCTCGCGTCGACTGGGCGCATACTGCCAATGTGCAGGGCAACCAGGTCCGCGATTACGTGAAATGGGACTATCAGCCGGGTGGTATCGACGGCGTGGTCGACAGCTTCGCCCGCGCTTATTCGATCATGATGACCGAGCCGCGCGGCCCGATCTACATGTGTTACGACGCCGGGCTGCAGGAGGCGCCGTTGGAGGAGCCGATCGCGCTGCCTTCGCCGAAATCCGCAAAGGTGCCGAGCCGCATCGCGCCGGATCCGAAGGCGCTGGAAGAAGCTGCCGATCGTCTGGTTTCCGCCGAATGGCCGGTGCTCGTGCCGCAGTTCGTCGGCCGCGACAAGAATGGCTATAGCGATATGGTCGGACTTGCCGAAGCGCTCGGCGCGCCTGTCGTCGATACGCAGTGGCGCCTGAATTTCCCGACCGAGCATCCGCTCGACATGCGCATGAGCAAAGACGTCTTCAAACAGGCCGACCTGATCACGCTGCTCGACTGCCGCGACTGGGAGCGTCCGACGCATGTCAACGACCGCATCAACCGCACGCTGAAGCCGTTGTTCCCGAAGGGCTGCGATTGGCTGGATATCGGCTTTGCCGACATCGAGATTTCCAAGTGGGCGACGGATTATCAGCGCTTCCCCGAGACGGCGCAGCGGGTGCTCGCCGATACGGCGCTGGCCATTCCGGCGCTGACGACGCTGATCAAGGATCGCGTCAAGGATAATGGCGCACTTGCAAAGCGGATCGCCGAGCGCGCCGCTGCGGTTGGCGAAATGCACAAAGCGCAGCGCGCCAAGTGGCGCGAGGAGTCGCGCGACGGCTGGGATTCCAAGCCCGTCTCGCTCGGCCGTCTGGCAACCGAAGTCTGGGACAAGATCCAGCATGAAGACTGGGTGCTGACCACCAATGCCTTTGAAGACTGGGCGCTGAAACTCTGGGATTTCGACAAGCCATACCGCTGGCCGGGCAAGGCGCTCGGCACAGGCACGCAGATCGGCATGGCGACCGGGATTGCGCTCGCCCACAAGGGCACCGGCCGTCTCGTCGTCGATTGCCAGACGGATGGCGACCTGATGTTCGATGTCGGGGCGCTGTGGTTCGCCGCCAAGCACAAAGTGCCGTTCCTCTGCGTCATGCACAACAACCGCGCCTACTACAATGACTGGGACCATCAGATCACCGTGGCCCGCCAGCGCGGTACCCCCGTCGAGCGCGCCCATATCGGCATGGATCTCTTCGATCCGGCACCCGATTTCGCAACGCTCGCCCGCGGTCTCGGCTGGTATGCCGAGGGACCCATCGAGGACGCCGATGATATTGGTGCCGCGCTGGAGCGGGCGATCGCCCAGGTCAAGAACGGCATTCCGGCGCTGATCGACGTTGTGACACAGCACGAAGGATAAGCGCCTCGGCGCAGCAGGCATTTGGGAGACAGGCATGAAGGTAGCAGTGGTCGGTACGGGAGAGATGGGGCTTGCAATGGCAGGCCACATGCTCGACGGCGGGCATGAGGTTTCCGGCTTTGACGTCAATGCCGAACGGCTTGCCGCGGCTGCCGAGAAGGGCATCAAACCGGCTGGCGATCTCGCGGAACTCTCCGAAGCCGAGGTGTTCATCCTCGTCGTTGCCACCGATCAGCAGGTCATCGATGTCTGCGAAACGCTGTCGGCAAGTGCTGCGAAGGGATCGATCATCGCTGTGGCGGCGACAGTCAGCCCGGAGACGATGCAGAAGCTTGGCCCGAAGCTGAGAGAAAAGGGCATTGGCCTCGTCGATGCACCGGTCGTCTATGGGGCATCGGGCGCGCGCTCCGGCACGCTGCTTTCGCTCTGCGGCGGCTGCGAGGAGGATGTCGAACGCATCCGCCCGGTGATGATGTGCTATAGCCGCGATGTCGTGCGCGTCGGGCCGCTCGGATCGGGCCAGATCGCCAAGTCCTGCAACAATCTGCTGCACTGGGTCCATTGCGTCGCCAATTACGAGACGCTGCTGATCGCCAAGCGCTACGGCATCGACGCCCAGCGCATGCGCGAAATCCTGCTGCTCTGCCCCGGCACCAACGGCACGCTCGCCCGGTGGGATTCGACGCGCTTCACCTGGCAGGAGAAGGACATGGATGTGACGCTGGAGCTCGCCCAGAAGGCAGGGCTGATGCTGCCGCTCGCCGGTCAGGTGGACCAGATCATCAAGTCGCTGAAAGCCGACGACGTGAAGGGCCTTCTTTATGGCGAGGAGGCGAGCTACCTCGGCAAGACCGTGCGGCCGATGACACAAGCCGAAGGGGGCGTTGCCTGACGCCTGCCGTCCATGAATTCGCGCCCGCGCATGCGCCCGGAGCCCCCTCCGGAAATGTGCTGAACCGCCGCTCCGTCATCTGACGGCTCCAGTGGTGAAACCGAAACAAGACATCGAGAGTGAGATTATGTCCGTCAGTGAAAATCCAGCCGTCGCCGATCCTGTTGCCGTCAAGGATCCCGGCAATTCGAAATTCCTGGTCGATCCCTATGGCGACTGGTCGAAGGGCGAGGGGATTCCGATTCATTTCGATCTCGGCCACGACCTCCTGGCGCTCGAAACCGGCACCTGGGATCGCTATGACGCCCGTGGCTGCTTTGCGCATACCCAGGGCATGGGCGACTTCATGGCAAACTATGTCATCGAAGTTCTGCCGGGCAAGAAGACGCGGCCGGTCAAGCATCTCTACGAGGCCTTCTTCTATGTGCTCTCAGGCTACGGCTCGACCACCGTCTGGCTGCCGAATGGCGAGACGCGGACCTTCGAATGGGGTCCGAAGGCGCTGTTTGCGATACCGCTGAACTGCCAGTACCAGTTCCACAACGGCTCCGGTCAGGAAACGGTGCGGCTGTCCTGCACCAACCATGCGCCGCTGACGATCAACCTCTACCACAATCTGAAATTCGTCTTCGAGAACGACTTCGACTTCGACGACCGCATCGGCGGCGCCAAGCATTTCGAGGGCGAGGGTGTGCTCTACAGCTACGGCGCTGAGTCGGCCCGCAAGGTGCAGAACGTCTGGGAAACCAACTTCGTCCACGACCTGACGAGCTTCAAGCTTTACGAGTTCGACGGCCGCGGCAAGGGTTCGCTGAACGTCAACTTCGTGCTGGCCGACGGCACCATGCACTCGCATGTCTCGCAGATGCCGGTCGGACGCTACAAGAAGGCGCATCGCCATGCGGCGGGCACGCACGTTCATGCCGTCGATGGCGAGGGCTATTCGCTGATGTGGTATGAAGGGGAGTCGGAGTTCAAGGAAATCCCGTGGCGTCACGGCTACATGTATACGCCGCCGTTCTGGATGTACCACCAGCACTTCAACACCTGTGACCAGCCGGCGCGCTACGTTGCCTGCTCGCTCGGCAGCCGCCGCTACCCGTTCATCTCGTTGCGCCGCAAGAGCGCGGAAGGCGGTGGGGCGACCTCGGTCAAGGATGGCGGCCGCCAGATCGAATACGAGGATCAGGATCCGCGCGTCCATCGAAAGTTCCTCGAGGAACTGCAGAAGACGGGCGTCCCCTCGGCCATGGGTGACATCTTCGACGAGGCGGCTATCATGGCGCTCGACAAGGACAGCCTCACCGGCGTCATCAAGACCCCGATCCTCGCCGGTCCGGCCAGCTGATCAGAGGCGCGCCGGCGGCAGGTCCGCCGGCCTCCTCGCGCAGGCATGCACAGGGAATAGAGTAAGTGCACGATCTCGATTTCGATCACGAACATGGCGATCTCTCGGACGACGAGCGCCGGGCGATTTCCGACTGGCTGTGGCAGCAGGAAACCGTCGAGCTTCTGACCGTCGGCATCGATATCGGCAGCTCGACCTCGCACCTGCTCTTCGCCCGCGTCGTCATGCGCCGCGAGACGGAGGAACTCTCCAGTCGCTTCCAGGTGATTGACCGCCAGGTCGTCTGGCGCTCGCCGATCCTGCTGACACCATTCCTGCCTGACGGGACGATCGACGCGCATGAGCTCAGGCATTTTTTCGCTCATTGCTACGAGGATGCGGGCTATAAGCGCAGCCATATCGATACCGGCGCGGTGATCCTCACCGGCGAGGCGATCAAGCGGAAGAATGCGCGGGCGATCGACGAGATCTTCGCCAGCGAATCCGGCCGCTTCGTCTGTGCGACCGCGGGCCACAAGCTCGAATGCATGCTGGCGGCCCATGGCTCCGGCGCCACGGAACTCTCGAAGAAGCGCAATGCCTGCGGGCTGCATGTCGATATCGGTGGCGGCACGACGAAGCTGGCGCTGATCAGCAAGGGTGAGATCATCGACGTCGCGGCCTTCGCCGTCGGCGGGCGTCTGATAGCGCAGGACAAGACGGGCGCCTGGACCCGTGTCGATGAATCGGCCTCGATCGTCGCCGCCGAACTTGGCTTCTCAACTGATCCGGAAACGCTTGCTGATCCGGAAGTACGACTGGCGATCGCCAAGAGATTGGCGGCCGCTGCCGTCGACCAGATCCTCGGCGCGCCGCTCGATGCGCTCGGCGAGAAGCTGCAGCTGACCGAGCCGCTGGACCGCAGCTTCCGGCCTGACTACGTCACTTTCTCGGGCGGCGTCTCGGAATATATCTTCGAGTACGAGACCGCTGATCATGGCGATATCGCCCAGATGCTGGCCAAGGAGATCATCGCGCAGCTGACGCCGAGGATCGATATGCCGATTGTCGATGCCGGGCAGCGTATCCGCGCCACCGTCATCGGCGCCTCGCAGTTTACCGTGCAGGTCAGCGGCAAGACGATGTACCGCACCGGCGATCGCGGCCTGCCGTCGCACAACATCCCGGTCGTGCATCTCGGCCATGCGGTGCCTGAACATGTCGATGCCGAAGCGATCGCCAGGGCCTTTGCCGCAGGGGCGGAGCGGCGGGACAGCATGATTGCCGCGCCGTTGGCGCTGGCCTTCACCTTCACCGGCCTGCCTGACTATCTGCGGCTCCTGGAGCTCGCCAAGGCGATCAAGATGTTTGCGGCGCCCGAGGGGCATCGCGACGAATTGCTGGTGCTCGTCATCGATGGCGATATCGGCCAGACGATCGGCCGCATCCTCGACCGCGAGCTGAAGATCGGGCCGCATCTGATCTCGATCGATGGCGTGCAGCTGAAGGAACTCGATTTCGTCGATCTCGGCGAATTCATCAATCCGCCGGGCGTCGTGCCCGTCGTGATCAAGTCGCTGTTGTTTTCGTAACGATCCTCCGACGGCCTTGATTTGAGAGGCGGGCGGATGTACGTTGAGTTTAAATTGGAACGATGTTCTACATAGGAGAACATCTGATTGGGAGGAGAAACCCATGCATCAGGATCCCCTTGGCGGCGGCACAGGCACGCACTGGCACGAGCCGGCCGGCACGAAGAAGGCAGGCTTCGGCGAGTTCAAGAAGCAGCCGACGCCCTATGACCAGTTCATGGAAGAGGAAGGCATTCCTGTCTTCCGCGACCTCGGTATTTCCAACGTCAAGAACCTGCCGCTGAAGCCCTGGAAGCGCACCGGCGGCCGCGGCAGCTATATCCAGCTTTACGGCACAGAGACCAAGTGGGGCTGTCACCTCGTCGAAGTGCCCGCCGCCGGCGAACTCAATCCGGAAAAGCACATGTACGAGGAAATCTACCTCGTCGTGGAAGGCCGCGGCTCGACCGAAGTCTGGCTCGAAGGCGAGGGCAAGAAGCATGTGTTCGAATGGCAGGAAGGATCGATGTTCTCGATCCCGATGAATGCCTGGCACCGCATCGTCAACGCCACCAACAGCCCGGCGCTGCTGCTCGGCGGCACGACGGCGCCTGTCGTCGTCAATGCCGTCCAGAATTTCGACGCCGTCTATAACAACCCCTTCGTCTTCCGCGACCGCTTCTCGGGCGCCGACGACTTCTACAAATATCGCGAGGAGATCGAGCCGGATCCGGTGCGCGGTCTTGCGATGCGCCGCACCAACTTCCTGCCCGATGCCGTCAATTGCGACCTGCCGCTTGATAACCGCCGCTCGGTCGGCTATCGCCGCGTCGAGCCGTTTATGACCAACAACAATTTCTATTACTGGATCGGACAGCACGAGAACGGCCGCTATTCCAAGGCGCATGCCCATACGTCTGCGGCAATCCTGATCTGCCTCAAGGGCGAGGGCTATACCTATACATGGCCGGAAGAATGCGGCGTCAATCCCTGGGAAAACGGCCATGCCGACCGCGTCCGCCGTCTCGACTATGGCCAGTACGGCATGGTGACGGCGGCTCCGGGCGGGGCGCGCTGGTACCACCAGCATTTTAGCGTCTCGAAGGACGATTTCCGTCTGACGGCGTGGTTCGGCCCGCACAATCCCGGCCGTGATCCCGGCGCACCCGGCGAGAAGCACATCGACTACACCGCAATCGACGTCAACGAGGGCGGCACTGCCATTCCGTACTGGATGGAAGACCCCTATATCCGCAAGGAATATGAGGCGCTTCTGAAGAAGAACGGTGTGGAGGTTCGCATGAAGCCGGAGTGGTATGACAAACCTGCCGACACGACGACGAAGAAGTCGACCGTCGTCTGATCATGGCTGACGACGAAGAAGAACAGGGCGGCCGGATATTCTTTTCGAATGTCGGCCGCAGCATGGAGCTCGAAGACGAGATCGTGCTGGTCAGCGTCGGTATCGATATCGGCTCCTCGACCTCGCATCTCGCCTTTTCCCGCATCGTGCTCGAGCGTCTCGACACCCGTTACATGGTGGTCGAGCGCACGCTGCTGCATCAGTCGGATGTGCTTTTGACGCCCTATAGCGGTGACGACGAGATCGATGCGGATGCGCTCGGCGCTTTCTTCGCCGATCAGTACAGGCAGGCGGGCATCACCCCTGATGATATCGATACCGGCGCGCTGATCCTGACCGGCGTTGCCGTCCGGCGCAGCAATGCCCGGGCGATTGGCACGCTGTTTTCCGAGGAGACCGGCAAGTTCGTCGTCGTCAGCGCAGGCGACGGTCTGGAGACGACGCTCGCCGCTTTCGGCTCAGGCGCGGTGGCGCTGTCGGGGCGGACCGGCGAGAGCGTGCTGAACGTCGATATCGGCGGCGGTACCTCGAAGCTTGCCTTCTGCAGTGCAGGCACGATCCGGCATATCGCGGCGATCGATATCGGCGCACGCATCGTTGCCTTCGACGAGAACCGCAGGATCACCCGCGTCGAGGAGGCCGGTCGCTATTTCGGCCGCAAGGCGGGTGTCGAAGTCGAGCTTGGGGCGACACTCAGCGAAGCCGATGCGCGCAGGCTGGCATCGGCTATGGTTGAACAGCTGTTCGAGGCGATGCAGGGTGGAGAGATGAGCGCGGAGACCGTCGGGCTCCATCGTTTGCCGCCGCTGCCATCGGTGCTGCCCGATGTCGTGACCGTATCCGGTGGCGTCTCGGAATTCCTCTATGCCGAAAAGCCGGAAAGTTTCAGCGATCTCGGCCCGCTGCTGGCCGAAATTCTGCGCGAACGGCTGGAGCGCTGGTCGCCGCGGCTGGAGAAGCCGGAGCAGGGCATCCGCGCCACTGTCGTCGGCGCTTCGCAATATACGGTGCAGGTCAGCGGCAGCACGATCTTTGTCCATCCGCTGTCACTGCTGCCGGTGCGCAATATCCCCGTCATCAAGCCTGCGATCGAGTTCGCCGACAAGATCGACCCCTCCGATGTCGCAGCACGGGTGACGGAGTCCCTATCTCGGCTTGATCTCAATAGCGGCGAAAGCCCGGTTGCGGTCTGCTATGATTGGGATGGCTCGGCGAGCTATCGCCGCCTCGACGGCTTCTGCCGCGGGGTGATCGAGGGGCTGGCGCCGGTGCTTTCCAAGGGGCACCCGCTGATCCTGGTCGGCAATGGCGATGTCGGCGGCCTTGTCGGCATGCATTGCAAGCTGGAGGCCGGGATTTCCTCGCTTGTGTCGATCGACGGCATCAAGCTCGATGAGTTCGACTTCATCGATATCGGCGCCATGCTGGAGACCTCAGGCGCCGTGCCAGTGGTCATCAAGTCGCTGGTGTTTCCGGACAAGAAGCTCGGCAGCGGCTAGGAACCCGGCACATCCCGCCTGGGGGCGGGATGTGTTGAGACAAAGGCTTTGGCCTCGGCCCGCAACCACTCGCAGAAGATGACGGATTTGCGGTTCCGCCTTGCACGGCGCAGCGCCACATATTCGTGGCCGCTGTCGAGGAAGCCGAAGGGGGCCGCCAGCCTGGCGTCGCGGATGTCGTCCGTGACATAGGGCCAGGGCGCGACGCAGACGCCGAGCCCTGCGCCTGCCGCTTCCAGCATGAAATAGAAGTGTTCGTATTCGACGCGCGGTCCGCTCTCGATGTTTAAACCCGAGCGCGCCAGCCAGTCGCCCCAGGCGCGGAGCCGGGTCTTGGTGTGCAGCTGCGGCAGGCCGCCGATCTGCGCCGACAGGGCCGGAGAGACCACCGGTCCGGTCTGTTCGGGAAAGAGCGGGATGACATCGGCACCGTCGGGCCAGGGTGCGGTGCCGACACGGATCGCCACGTCGAAGCCGTCGCGGGCAAAATCGACCGGCCGGGAGGAGGCCGTCAGACGCACGTCGATACTGGGATGTTCGGCCTGGAAGCGATAAAGCCGCGGGATCAGCCAGCGCATCGTGAAGGTGCCGGGGCAGGAGACATCGAGCGGGCCATCGCCGGTATCGGCAACGGCGCGCACCGACATGTCGATCTGATCGAAGGCAGCGACCAGCCCCGGCAGCAGCGTCTGCCCGGCCTCCGTCAGCCGCATCCTGTTCTTCGGTCCTTCGAACAACGCTACGCCGAGAAGCTCCTCCAGATGCTGGATTTGGCGGCTGATGGCGCTGTGTGTCACGTTCAGCTCTTCGGCGGCCAGCGTCATGCGGCCGTGGCGGCCTGCGGCTTCGAAGGCGCGGAGCGCATTGAGGGAGGGCAGACGTCTTGCCATGTGTGTTTTAGGAACAATCCGTGTTCGAGCTTATCGGTTTTCGTCCTGGAGAATATGATGTTTTCTTCAGTTGCAACACTAAGGCAAAGCCGCTGAGCGCACAACAGGTGCTGGATGCCCAGGCATTCGGCAGGGCGAAGCTTTGCCTGGCAAAGGATGGAAACCATGAACAGCAGACATGTAGACGGAAGTGCCGGCGACGCCAATTACGGTGTGATCGGCACCAATTACACCCGGTACCGGCAGCCCGATCCCCATATCGCCGCCTTCATCTGGCGCGCGCTCGGCGATGCCAGAACGGTGCTTAATGTCGGCGCGGGCGCCGGTTCCTACGAGCCAACCGATCGCACGGTCACCGCCGTCGAGCCATCGGCCTCGATGCGCGCCCAGCGTCCGGCGCATCTGCCGGTGGCGATCGATGCGGTGGCGGAAAAGCTGCCCTTCGCCGATGACAGCTTCGATGCCAGCATGACGACTTTCTCCGTTCACCAATGGTCGGACCTCAAGGCCGGCCTTGCCGCGATGCGCCGTGTGACGCGCGGTCCGGTCGCGGTGCTGAGCTGCGACCCGGACGAGCTGCATCGCTCATGGCTGCACGCCTACGCCCCTGAAATGATCGCGGTGGAGGCCAGCCGTTATCCGCCGCTTGCGGCCATCTCCGGCGCCTTGGGCGGGACGATCGAGATCAAGCCTGTGCCGATTCCGCTTCACTGCACCGACGGCTTCGGCGAAGGCTATTACGGCCGCCCCGAGCGGCTGCTCGATCCCGGCGCACGGCTTGCCAACTCGGCCTGGAGCTTCGTCGACGCTTCCGTTGGCGAGCGCTTCGCCGAAGAGCTCGGCCGCGATCTGAAAGATGGCAGCTGGGACAGACGCTATGGCGAACTTCGCTCGCAGCCGTTCTTCGAGGGATCGCTGCGGCTGATCGTTTCGACGCCGTGAACGGATAGCGGCTTACAACTCACAGCTTTCAGGCAGTCCCATCGCCTGTGCAGCGAAGGGGCTGCCTTGCCGGATGGCGATAAAACCGATAGAAGTTTCTTTCAGCTTTCGGATTTTATCGGAAACGAAATTCAACGAAATCAGCAAACTGCGGGATAAAATTTTAAAACCGGCGAAGTTTCTTGCTGTTGCCCGTTGCTAAATTTCAAATTGATCCTATATTGGGTTCATCGACCATTGCTTGTGACGTCGCTCAAGAGCGCTTTTGCCTCTTCAGATTTCCTTCCAAATAATCGATCTAGGTCCGCAAAGTATCGCGGAAAAAACAACGGTTGCTTTGAAAGGAGATCGTTATGAATACAGGTACAGTCAAGTGGTTCAACGCCACCAAGGGTTTCGGCTTTATCCAGGCTGACAACGGCGGCGCAGACGTTTTCGTCCACATTTCTGCAGTTGAACGCGCAGGCCTGCGCTCGCTCGCAGACGGACAGAAGATCCGTTTCGACATCGTGCAGGACCGCAAGTCCGGCAAGAACTCGGCGGACAACCTGCAGGCTGAATGAATTTGTCACGGCTCGCGCGACCACGGATGTACTGGCGCGCTGAGACGATGACGGAGGAAGGTCGGGATTAGTCCCGGCCTTTTGTTTTTTCATCTGATACGGAGAACGGCATGACGAACCGCCACTACCGGCCGGGCGATAGCATCGTTCTGAAGCCGGGAATTCTTGGAAGCGTCCAGCCGGGCGGCGCCGGCCGCGTCGTGTCGGTCATGCCGGCAGCACAGGGCTTCGTCCATTACCGCGTCAGATTCCAGAACGAGAATTGCGAGCGAAGCGTCCGCCAGGACGATATCGACGTTCTGGCATCGTCAGGCCGCCCCGCCGCCGAGGTCAAGGTGACGGAAAGCCCGAAATCGAGCTGGATCAATTCGAATACGATCCGCATCAAGAAATAACGGCCGTTGGCCGATTAAGGAGACGTCTTGCAGGTACTCGTCCGGGATAACAACGTCGATCAGGCTCTTCGCGTCTTGAAGAAGAAGATGCAGCGCGAGGGTGTGTTTCGCGAAATGAAGGCGCGCAGCGCCTATGAAAAGCCTTCTGAAAAGCGCGCCCGCGAAAAGGGCGAAGCGATCCGCCGCGCCCGCAAGCTTGCCCGCAAGCAGGCTCAGCGCGAAGGCCTCCTGCCGGCTCCCAAGAAGAAGATCCTGGCGCGCGCCCGCTAACCGACCGTCATACCGGGACAGGCACTCCTGAAGGAGGAAAGCATGACCAAGACGAAAGACAATCTCTTCAAGCCCGAAAAGCTTTCGGCGCAGGCGAAGGCGGAAAACACCGCCTCGATGGCCAAAGAGATCATGGCCGGCGAGCTCATCGAGCGGCAGAAGAAGACCGAGAGACTGCGGGCGCTGCGTTTGGCGCAGCCCGTAGCCGAGCCGCCCGCGAAGAAAACACGCGCGGCCAGCAAGAAATCCTGAGTTCATTCTCATCTTGGGAACGCCGCCGCCAGGCGGCGTTTTCGCGTCTGGGCATATCAGCCGCGGGCTTTTGTTTCCGGTCAGCGAATGCGCGCCTCAATGGCGCGGGCCGATTGGCCACGCAGCGTCTGCAGCGTAGTCATCGGGAAGGTGATCTCCGCCAAGGCGCGGATGAAGGCGCTCTCCTCAGGCTTCGAAAAACGAACGAAAACGCTGCCTTCCTGCTGCCGGATCTGCGCGCAGGTGATGAAAATTTCCGATGTTCCGAGACAGAGATAGAAGTGCGCTGTCAGCTGCTCGATGCCGCGCGCCTGCAATATGGCGCCGGTCTCGCTGATGCTGACGATGCGCACCTGCCGGGCCGTGAAGGACTTCACGCCCTTGACCGGGCAGAGCGCCCGGGCAACCAGATTGACCCGATGATAGGCGGGCTCGGCGCTATCGCCCGCAAAGGCAAGCTGCGACAGGTAGTTGCGGTGGGTGTTCGACTTCAACATGAAATGACTGCGAAAAAGATATTAACGAATTTTTAACCATGTAGCCGCCGCAAGCCGGAAAGGCAACGCGCATTGCGTGTGCCCCGATGCAAAGATGTTGATGATTTCTTGCCCGGAGAGCTGCCGGCCGCGGGCAGGGTGAGTCGGGCAGCGGTTCGCCCGAACGCGGCCGCGGCGGGTCGCCGGCGATGGCCGCTGGCCATGCCCGGACAGGCATTCTGTATCGAAACGGCAAGGCTGCAACCCCGCCGCTGTGGACCGTAACCCTTCGTTAAGGTTGATCGCCTGGCAATTGGAATTTCCGGCCCGTGCCAGGGCTCAAGCACCCTAAAATGGCTGGGCGGCTTTTGGCCGATCCTGATGATTTTCCTTAAGATGGTGTTTTATGTCGAATATTTCCGATGACCTGCCGCCGATCGGACCAGATAGCGCCGGTGACGGCGCGGCCAGAACCGGAGCTGCCTGGCAACGGTTGCGTCAGCATGAGGCAGATCTGCTGTTCTCCGCCGTGCCGCCGGAAGTTGTGGAGGCGCAGCGTCCGGAGCTGCGCAAAAAGGTCAACGACATTCCTGTCGAAATCGAGGTGGTGATCGGGCGGGCGCGTGTTTCGGTTGCTGAGTTGATGCGGGTCGATCCGGGTCACAGCTTCCGGCTGGATAGCCGTTTCGGCGAGCCGGTCGAGCTGCTGGTCAATGGCCGGCTGATCGGCCACGGCGAAATCGTTGCCGATGCCGACGACAATGTCGTCGGCGTGCGGATCGTTCGTCTCGCAGGTTGAGAGCGTTTTCATTGGGGGCAAGTGCATGGGCCATGAGGCCCGCAACGGCGCCGGTCAGGATCGCGGGGGCATCCGGCACGAAGGAAACTGCAAGGAAGACATCATGACGATGCGAGCCTGCATAATGACCGAGAGCCATCTGAAGACGGTGCTCGAAATGTTGCGCGACAAGCCTGAGCTGGGTGATGCGCGATCACTGGTGGAAGCGGCGCTTGCGGAGGTGGAGGCGGTGCGGCAGAGCCATGCCGCGGCCTTTCAACAGGCCGGACGACGGAGGGCGAGGTGAGGTGGCGGCGGGGACCTGGGGGCTTGCCCGCTCAACTCCCCAGCAGCAATGCGGCGAGTGCAACCTGCGAATTGACGCCGAGTTTGGAGTAAATATTCCGAAGATGCGTCCGGACCGTCTCGTAGCTGATCTGATAGGCCGTCGCGACTTCCCGTGGCGTGTTTCCCGAGGCGACGCTGAGAGCGACCTTGATTTCGGTCACCGTCAGTTTCGAGGTTTCCATGAGGGCGTTCTGCCGGTCTTTCAACGGGGCGGCCACCATCGGCTCGGCAATGACAGCAACAGTCGGCCCTTCCAGAAATTCCGTGAATGCGCTCGACTGAAGCCTGACGATGGTCAGGCGATAGCTGCCTTCCTTTCCGTCGCCCTGGAAGATGGCGGTATAGGGACCTCTCTGTCCGTCGTGGCGGGATGCGAGCCACTCGAAGGCCGCCGCCGACTTCTGGCATCGAATGCTGATCCGCCCATCGGCGGCGACGCGAAACGGAAACCCGGCGGCGATGATGTTTTCAGCCGTGCGGTTCGACCAGCGCACCTTGCGTTTGTCCGACACGTAGATGAGGCCGGCACCGATGCTGTCGAACAACGTTCGCAGCGCCTGATTGTCAGGCGCAAGCAGGTCGCGCTTGCGGATGAAATCGAACGCGCGCTTCAGGTGAGGGGCAAGCAGGGTGTAGCGCTCGGCCGCCTTCCTGTTGCGCACGGGATCGGAGGAGGAGGTTGCTGTCGAAAGAATGAAGGTGCGGGCTTCTTCACGGATGATGGAGACGCCGATACTGGTTTCGCAGCCCGCCTGCCGCTTCAGCCAGTCATTGTAGAATTCGGTCTTGACGAGGTTCTTTCGGGCAAAGATATCCTCGCCGCACAACCCGCGGCCGACCGGCACCAGGCCCATGCGCGGGATCCACGGATTGACCGACGCGAAGTGATTGCTGAACTGATCGACCTCGTCCTTGGTGAAGCCTGAAATATAGGGAACGTGGGCAACCGGCGAGGCAAGATCGTGGTAGTGCAGGGCAGCCTTGCCATCGGGAGAAGTCTTGGCGACGGCATCCAGAAAGCCCTGCCAGCTGCATTCGCCGAACAGGCTTCCGTAAATCATATCGATCAGATGAATGGCGGCATCGGCAGGCTGCGGCATTTCTCAGGCTCGCAAAACACAAGAACACGTCTTGGATGTCGCAAATCGGCACGGGATTGACCAGCCCTTCAAAAGAAGATGGTCACATGGCCGTCCGGTCATCGGATGGCCGCACGGCGCCAGGTGCGCCGCCCATACTCCAGGTGGAGCATGCCCTGCACGCGAAGGCGCTGTAGACCGACAAACGGGCGGGGTTTGCGAACGGACGGGTCTGTCCGGACGCTTCCCTTGCGCCCGTCTATCAAGGGGAAGGGGATACAATGAAACTCAGATATTCGCTCGCCGTTCTGATCGCTTTCGGACTGGCCGGATGCCAATCGATCCTGAAGGAAGAGCCCGCAAAGGGAACGCTACCGACCGGAAAGAAAGTCCTTGTCGATGACGGCACTGCCCGCCCGGACAGGTGAAACAGGTGACCGGCGCCACAGCCGGAAATCCGCGCATCAAGGAATGCGTGCCAATGCCGAAGGGGTGATGTCCGAGAAATGATTGGCGCACCCGACAGGATTCGAACCTGTGACCTTTGGAATCGGAATCCAACACTCTATCCAGCTGAGCTACGGGTGCATGCCGTGGCGGTTTGAATCGCCTGTCCGATGTGGTGGTTCTTAGCCTAGCTTTCGGCGCTCTTCAATCGCCAAATGGCGAAATCGGCGGAATGGCTGGCGGTGTCACCGGAATTCTAAGGAAAAGCCCGCCGGGCTTTGGCGCGGCGGGCTTTCTGTTGTGCTGATGTCTCAGACCTGCATGGCGCCGGGGCCGGGGATGGCCTTGGGCGGGACCTTGCCGAGGATGATCATGCCGAGGACTTCGTCCTTGGTGACGTCTTCGGTGCGGGCGTGGCCGACGACCTGGCCGTTCTTCATCACCGAGACGCGGTCGGCGAGGTCGAAGACGTCGTGGATGTCGTGGCTGATCAGGAAGATGCCGATGCCTTCCTTCTTCAGCTGCTTGATCAGCTCGCCGACCTGCGCGGTTTCCTGGGGCCCGAGCGCTGCCGTCGGCTCGTCCATGATCAGGATGCGGGCGTTGAAGAGGATCGCGCGGGCGATCGCCACCGATTGCCGCTGGCCGCCCGAAAGCGCTTTCACCGGCTCCTTGAAGCGGCGGAAGTTCGGGTTCAGGCGTCCCATCACCTCGCGGGCCGAGGCTTCCATGGCGACGTCGTCGAGCGTGCCCCATTTGGTGCGGATTTCGCGGCCGAGATAGAGGTTGGCGGCGGCATCGACATTATCGGCGACGGCGAGCGTCTGGTAGATCGTCTCGATGCCGTATTTCTTGGCATCGCGCGGATTGCGGATATCTGCCGGTTCTCCATTGATCAGGATGTCGCCCGAGTCGCGCTTGTAGGCGCCTGAGAGGATCTTGATCAGCGTCGACTTGCCGGCGCCGTTATGGCCGAGCAGGGCGACGACTTCGCCGGGGTAGAGATCGACCGAGGCGTTGTCGACGGCGTGGATACCGCCGAAGGAGATCGAGATATTCTTCAGTTCCACAAGGGGAGTGCGTTGTTCAGTCATGAGTCGTACTCCTCTTACTTCGCACGCGAGCGGTAGACCGTGTCGAGCCAGACGGCAACGACGAGGACGGCACCGACCACAACGTTCTGGATGGGGGTATCCACATTTGCGAGACCCATGCCCGACTGCAGCGACTGCATGACGAGCGCGCCGAGCATGGCGCCGGCGACCGTGCCGGTGCCGCCTGCAAGCGATGTGCCGCCGATGACGGCCGCGGCAATGGTATAGAGTTCGTAGGTCGTGCCCTGCGAGTTCGCCGCCGCGTTGAGGCGGGCGGTCGAGATCGCAGCGGCAACGGCGGCGAGGAAGCCCATCAGCGCGAAGATCTTGACGGTGACCCAACGGGTCTTGATGCCGGCAAGTTCGGCCGCTTCAGGGTTGCCGCCGATGGCGAAGACATAGCGGCCGAAGCGCAGGCGGGTGGCGATGAAGGTCATGACGATGCCGACGAGAACGGCGATCAGCACCGGCACGGCGATGCCGTAGGAGATGAACAGTCCGGTCTCGGGCCAGGCGATGGCATGGGCTTCGGCATATTTCTTGGCGATCGCCACCGGCCAGTAATAGATGGTCGAGACCCAGATGGCGCCGAGCACCAGCGCGCAGCCGAGAACGGCCAGGAAATACTCCGCCCAGAGCGGGCGGCGCGGGAAATTGAATCGCTTGCGCTGGTGGCGCGAGCCGATGATGCCGATGACGATCAGAAGGCAGGCGACAAGCCCGATGATCCAGCTCCAGGTGGCGCCGACAGCACCTTCCGCACCGCCGCCCATGATGCGGAAAGTGGTGTCGAGGGGGGCGACCGTCTGGCCCGAGGTGACATACCAGGCAAGGCCGCGCCAGGCGAGGAAGCCGCCGAGCGTGACAATGAAGGAGGGCACGCCCATGAAGGCGATGATGACGCCCTGGAAGAGGCCGATCAGCGTGCCGGCGATGAGGCCCGCGGCCAGCGTGATCACCCAGGTCCAGGAATTGTCGAAGCCCAGATATTGCGGCAGGAATTTCGCCTGGACGACGCCCATGATCATCGCGACGAGGCCGAGCATGGAGCCGATCGACAGGTCGATGTTGCGGGTGACGATCACAAGCACCATGCCGGTCGCGAGAACGGCGATTTCCGTCGTCTGGACCGAGAGGTTCCAGAGGTTGCGGGGGGTGAGGAAAAGCCCGTCGGTATAGAGATGGAAGCCGATCCAGATGACCAGCAGTGCTGCGACCATGCCGAGCAGGCGCGTGTCGATCTCGGTGGCGCGCAGGAAGCGCGTGATGGGGTTTGCGTCCGCGGTGCGCGGATGACCCGGTGAGGATTGCGTGATGTCTGCCATGGGTTTGCCGTTCCCCCATTGTTTGGGCCCTGGCCGGGTGCCCGAAAAGCCCAGCCTGAGGATGCCCTGTTCTTCGAAATGACCACCGGGATGCTTCCGGAATAGCCGCGTCGGTGACGGCGTTATTCTGGCAGGGAATTAAAGCGTTCGCGGGGCGTTGCGAGGCGGGGAGGCTTCTGAAAGATGCCTGCATCCGCATCCGGCGCCGCAGCGGAAACGCTGCGGCGCCGGCTTGTTGATCAGCTTACGAGGATTAGTCGCAGGCCTTGACGCTGCCGGCCTTGACGCCCTGGCAAGCTTCAGCCTTGGAGATCCAGCCGGCGTCGATGACGACGTTCAGGTTGTCCTTGGTGATGGCCTGCGGCTTCAGGAAGATCGACTGCATCTTCACCTTCTTCGGGCCGCCGTCGAAGGTGGTAACGCCCTGGATTTTGTCCATGGTCGTGCCGCCAGCGAGGTCGAGCGCGATTTCAGCAGCGCGCTTGCCGAGTTCGCGGCTATCCTTCCAGACGGAAACCGTCTGGGTGCCGAGCGCGATGCGGTTCAGAGCGGCCTTGTCGGCGTCCTGACCGGAAACCGGTACGGTGCCAGCCATGCCCTGTGCGTCGAGAGCGGCAACGGCGCCACCGGCAGTGCCGTCGTTCGAAGCAACAACGGCGTCAACCTTGTTGTTGTTCGCGGTCAGGAACTGTTCCATGTTGCGCTGTGCGTTCTGCGGCAGCCAGCCGTCGGTATAGGCTTCGCCGACGTTCTTGATCTTGCCGGCGTCAACTGCAGCCTTCAGAACTTCCATCTGGCCGGCGAACAGGAAGTCCGCGTTCGGGTCCGACGAAGAGCCCTTGATGAAGACGTAGTTGCCTTCAGGCTTGACCTTGAAGACGCCTTCAGCCTGCAGGCGGCCGACTTCCTTGTTGTCGAAGGTGATGTAGAACGCAGCCGGATTTTCGATCAGGCGGTCGTAACCGACGACCGGAATGCCTTCGGCAGCAGCCTTTTCGATGGCCGGGCCGATTGCGTCGGAGTCCTGGGCCAGAACGATGAGGGCGTTGGCGCCCTGCGAGATCAGCGATTCGACGTCGGTCAGCTGTTTGGCAGCGGAAGACTGCGCGTCAGCGGAAATGTACTTCGCGCCCTTGGCTTCCAGCGCCTTCTTGATGGCTGCTTCGTCGGTCTTCCAGCGCTCTTCCTGGAAGTTCGACCAGGAAACGCCAACGACGAGATCGGCCGCCATGGCAGCCGTGTGCACGGAAACGAGGATGGCGGCACCCGCCATCAGCTTCATAATAGACTTCATAAATTATCCTCCCGAGTGATAAGCGGCCAGCCCCAGCCAGTGGTTCCTCCAGCCGCCGCGGATCACTGTCGAGCAACAATGCATTATTTTCTCGACAGTCGAGAAATTAAGTGTCAGAGATTTTTTCAACTGTCAACAGGCCACTACCAGCAGAATCATCCATCACGCATAAGTTGTTGGAGATGGCCTGTGAAACGAGGGCGGAAGCGGGGGAAGGGCGGCTTTATGCTGACCAAATCGAGCACGGAGTCGGTCCGGCAAAGGAATAGCGGGCTGGTTCTCGCTGCCCTGCGCCGCCACGGCGCGCTCGCGCATACCGAGATATCCGACTTCACCAAGCTGTCGTCGGCGACCGTTTCGGCGATCACGGCGGATCTCGAGAAGTCGGAGATCATCGAGCGTTCCGAGCAGCAGGCGGCGAGCGGCCGCGGGCGGCCGCGCGTGCTGTTCAGGCCGCGGCGCGACTGCGGCTATCTGATCGTCGTCATCATTTCATCCGATGCCGTGCAGTTTTCGCTGGTCGATTACGCCGGCAAGCTGATCGACCGTTTCAGCGAGGGGCGCTCGCATGATCCGGCCGGAGCTGCGGTTTTTGCCGAAGCCATCAAGGAAGGTCTCGCCCGCATTCTCGAGCGGTCGCGGATTGCCCAGGAGCGGGTGCTCTTGATCTCGATCAGCAGCAAGGGGCTGGTCAATGCCGCCGAGCCGGTGCTGCTGTGGTCGCCTATCTTCGGCACCGACCAGATCGATTTCGAGACGCTGCTGCGGCCGGAGTGGCGGGCGCGGGTGATCCTCGACAACGAGACGCTGCTGGTTGCCGCTGCCCTTGGCGCGCATGAGGAGAATGTGAAAGGGGCGGATTTCCGTTCGCTCGCGGCTCTCTCCCTCGGCCACAGCATCGGCCTCGGCATCGTCCGGCGCGGAGCCGATGGCGGGCAGGAAATCTCGGCGCCGAATTTCGGCCATATGCTGCATCTGGCGAATGGCGGGCTCTGCCGCTGCGGGTCCAAGGGCTGTATCGAGGCGCATGCCGGCTTCTACGCCATCCTGCGCACCGCCTTCGAAGTGCCGCTCGATACCATTCCCGCCAAGTTCGTCCCGGTCGGGGAACTCGACAAGATTGCCGCCCGCGCCCGTCAGGGCCACCGCATGTCGGCCTTTGCCTTCCGGCAGGCCGGACTTGCGCTCGGCAATGGCCTGTCGCGGATGCTCAGCCTCACTGAACGCATGCCGGTGGCGATCACCGGGCCTGGGACGCGCTACTACGATCTGCTGCGGCAGGGCATCGAGGAGGGGCTGGGGCAATCGCATGTGGTGCGTATGGAGGGGATGCCCGAACTGCGCGTCGTTGCCGACGAGACCAACCTGGTTTTCGGGGGGCATCTCGGCCGCGCGCTGGCGCTTCTCGACGAGGATATTCTGGGTGGCGTCAGCCAGGTGGGATTGGAGCGGTCGGCTTAGGGCCACCTTTCGCTTTCCAGCTGCTGCCGAGAATTGAATCGGGTTCTCGACCGTAAAATCATCAATTGCTTATATTTTGTGCCGGCGGTGGCGATTGAAACTTTTGCGCATCACGCCATCCTTCTCTAAATGCCCAGTTTTTCGGCGCTTTTCGGGGTTTCAGACGATTTTACGAATCTTGCCCGCGAACTGAGCATGGTTCTTGCATTGCCATTTGCGTTGTATTCAAATGAACAAAAAAGGGGAGCCACACCTTTGGCATTTGATGAAATGATTACCGGGGACGAAAGTCCGCGTCAGCCATATGAGAAATACTTCGAGTGGTACAATGCCCAGGACAGGGCGCATCTGATTGCCAAATCCCGCGATGCGGAAAACATCTTCCGGAAAACCGGCATCACCTTCGCAGTCTACGGACATGCAGACTCCTCCGAAAAGCTCATCCCCTTCGACATCATCCCCCGCATCATCTCAGGAAGAGAGTGGCGCAAGCTCGCTCAGGGCATCGAGCAGCGCGTCATCGCGCTGAATGCCTTCCTCGACGATATCTATCACAAGCAGGAGATCATCCGCGCCGGGCGTATTCCCCGCGAGCTGATCGAGAACAACGTCACCTTCCTGCCCGAGATGATCGGTTTCCGGCCGCCGGGCGGTGTCTATACGCATATTGTCGGCACCGACATCGTGCGCACCGGCGAAGACCAGTTCTACGTCCTCGAGGACAATGCGCGTACGCCTTCCGGTGTCAGCTACATGCTGGAGAACCGGGAGACGATGATGCAGATGTTCCCGGAGCTGTTCCACGAGAACAAGGTGCAGCGCGTCGAGGACTATCCCTATCTGCTGCGCCAGAGCCTGGCATCGTTGGCGCCTCCCGGCTGCAAGGGCAGGCCGCGTGTAGCCGTGCTGACGCCGGGCATCTACAACTCGGCTTATTACGAGCACTCGTTCCTGGCCGATACGATGGGCGTCGAGCTTGTCGAGGGGTCGGACCTGCGCGTCATCGACGGCAAGGTGAAGATGCGCACGACGCGCGGCTACGAGGCGATCGACGTTCTCTACCGCCGCGTCGATGACGACTTCCTCGATCCGCTGACTTTCCGCAGCGATTCCGCGCTCGGCATTCCCGGCATCATGGATGTCTACCGCTCCGGCAACATCACCATCGCCAACGCGCCGGGCACCGGTATCTGCGACGACAAGGCGATCTATTCCTACATGCCGGAGATCGTCGAGTTCTATACGGGTCGCAAGTCGATCCTCGAGAACGTGCCGACCTGGCGCTGTTCGGAACCGTCGAGCCTGAAATATGTGCTCGAACATATCGAGGAGCTCGTCATCAAGGAGGTTCACGGCTCCGGCGGCTACGGCATGCTGGTCGGTCCGACCGCATCCAAGAAGGAGCGCGCCGATTTCGCCGAGAAGCTGAAGGCGCGGCCGAACAACTATATCGCGCAGCCGACGCTGTCGTTGTCCACGGTACCGATCCTTGTGAACAAGGGGATTGCACCGCGCCATGTCGACCTGCGTCCCTATGTGCTGGTTTCCGACAAGGTACAGATCATTCCGGGCGGACTGACCCGCGTGGCGCTGAAGCAGGGTTCGCTGGTGGTCAATTCCAGCCAGGGCGGCGGCACCAAAGACACCTGGGTACTGGAGGACTGATGCTCGGAAGAACTGCAAACGGCCTCTACTGGATGTTCCGTTACATCGAGCGCGCCGAAAATATCGCGCGTCTCGTCGATGCCGGTCTGCGCATGTCGCTGACACGCAGCGGGACGGGTGATGACAATTGGGACGGCGTGCTGCAGAGCGCGGGCGTTCGCGAGGCCTATGACGAGGGCCATTCGAAGCTGACGAGCGCCGATGCGATCGATTATCTGCTGCGCGATCTCTCCAATCCGTCGAGCGTCATGGCCTGCATCGACAGCGGCCGTAACAATGCCCGTATGGTCCGCACGGCGCTGACGCGCGAGACCTGGGAGGCGACCAACGAATGCTGGATCGAGCTGAAAACGCTGCTTTCGAAGCGGCTGAAGGCGGCGGAGCTGCCTGAAGTCATCGATGTCATCAAGCGGCGGGCAGGGCTGATCCGCGGTGCGTTCCACGGCTCGATGCTGCGCAACGAGCTCTACAACTTCGCGCGCATCGGCACTTTCATCGAGCGCGCCGACAACACGGCGCGCATTCTCGACGTGAAATATTACGTGCTGCTGCCGTCGGTTTCGCAGGTGGGGTCGTCCGTCGATAACGTGCAGTGGGAATCGATCCTGCGCTCGGTCTCGGCGCACCGGTCCTACAGCTGGGCCTATGACGACGAGTACCGGGCGGCGAATATTGCCGACTTCCTGATCCTCAACGGGCAGATGCCGCGGTCTCTCGCCTATTGCTACGAGAAGGTGGTCAGCAATCTCGGCTATATCTCGCGCAGCTATGGCGGCGAGCGGCTGAGGGCGCATGAAACCGCGGATGCCATCCGCGCTTCGCTGCATTCGCGGGCGATCAAGGACGTGATCGATCAGGGGCTGCACGAATTCCTCGAGGAGTTCGTTAACCGCAACAATTCGCTCAGCGTCGAGATCACCAACGGCTACCGGTTTTATGTTTAGGCGGTGAAGAGATGAGACTGAAGATTAGCCACGTCACCGAATACCGCTATGACGAACCGGCGCAATTCTCGTTGCAGCGGCTGCGGCTGACACCGCCGAGCGGTTTCGGACAGGTCGTCGTCAACTGGTCGCTCAATGTCGAGGGTGCCACACCCGAAGTCGAGTATGACGACCAGTTCGGCAATCACGTCAATCTGGTGTCGCTGGAGGGTGCGCAGAAGGTGACGCGGATCGTTGCCGAAGGCGAGGTCGAGACCGATGACCGCAATGGCGTCACCGGCCCGCATACCGGCTTCTGCCCGCTCTGGCTGTTTCTGCGCGATACGCCGCGCACCAAGCCTGGCAAGCTCATCAGGGAACTGATCAAGGGCGTCAGCGGCGACAACGAACTCGCCCGCATGCATGCGCTGATGGCAGCGATCCACGAGGCCGTCGATTACAAGCCGGGCACCAGCGACAGCGAAACCACCGCCGAGCAGGCGATGGAGCGAAAGAGCGGCGTCTGCCAGGACCACGCCCACATCTTCGTTTCGGCCGCCCGCGCGCTCAAAGTGCCGGCACGCTACGTCTCCGGCTATCTGATGATGGAAGAGAAGGTCGAGCAGGCGGCAACGCATGCCTGGGGCGAGGCCCACATTCCCGGTCTCGGCTGGGTCGGTTTCGATCCGGCAAACGAGATCTGCCCCGACGCCCGCTACGTCCGCACCGCATCTGGCCTATGCTACCGGGATGCTGCACCTGTCTCCGGCATGCGCATCGGCATGCCGGGCGAGACGCTGACGGTTACGGTGAAGGTGGAAGATAAGGCGCAGGGGCAAAGCCAGAGCCAGAGTTGATGGCCGCACCCGGCGGCGGCGCGATATCGCCGGCGGCCGGGATCTCGTCGGTGACGACCTCGAATTGCGCAAGCTTCGCGGGACCGAAAGCGGTCGATAGGGCAACGTCGGTCGCGTCGCGGCCGGTCGCCATCAGGATTCGTCCGATGCGCGGGGTATTGTGGCGTGCGTCCACCGTGTGCCAATGGCCGCCGAGATAGACCTCAAACCAGGCGCTGAAGTCCATCGGCGCGGGATCCCTGGGAACGCCGATATCGCCGAGATAGCCGGTGCAATAGCGCGCCGGGATGTTCATGCAGCGGCAGAGCGTGATGGCGAGATGTGCGAAGTCGCGGCAGACGCCGGTTCTGTCCGTGTAGCCGCCATGCGCGGTTCGCAGCAAGTCGGCGTTCATGTAGTCGAAGCGGATATGGCCGTGCACGAAATCGGCGATCGCCTGGACCCGCGCCCAGCCGAGCGGCGTGCCGGAAAAGGTCTTCCAGGCAAAATCGGCAAGCCTGTCGGTGTCGCAGTAGCGGCTGCCCAGCAGGAAGACCAGGACGTCATCGGGGAGATCCTTGATGTCGTGCTGTGCGGCATCGACAGGCACGAGATCCGGCTGGCCGCTATCGTAGATGTCGAATTCGGTCGAGATCGTCGTCAGCCCCGCCGGGGCGACGATGCGCGTGCAGGCGTTGCCGAACGTGTCGGTATAGCCCCAGGCATCGATCGGCTGATTGAACGATAGCGGTTGCTCCGTCAGCAGGTCACCCCGCCGCGAGGGATGGATGTTCAGCACCAAAAGCATCGGGGTGGGCTGAACGCATTCATAGCCAATCGTAAAACCAGCGTGGATCTTCATGGAATGTCCTTTGCGGAGCGGGTTGACACCCGGCAGCGGGCCATCTGGGAACGCCACTGCAGTCGATCGGTTCCATGGCGCCAATGCTTCTAGGACGGTCCGGGCTCAGTGGTGACATTGACCTGCACGGTCATGTCGCCGAAATCGCCGGCATCGCCATCATAGCTGCCCCATAGCGGGATGGCCTGAACCGGGTCGCGCGCGACGCCGACACGGATGAGATCCTGGTTTCCGACGATGCCGTTGGTTGGGTCGAACTCGACCCATCCGGCGCCCGGGAGATAGACCTGGCACCACGCATGCGTCGAGCCGCCGCCGAGAGTCGTCGAGCCATCGCGGTCGGGCACATAGATGTAGCCAGTGACGAAGCGGGCCGCGAAGCCGAGCGAGCGGGCTGCCTCCATCATCAACAGCGCGAAGTCGCGGCAGGTGCCCTGGCGCTTCTGCAATGTCTGAACGGGGGTCTGCGTCCCGCGCTCGACGCGGCGCGCGTAGGAGAAGCTCTGGCGGATCGCGTAGCAGAGCGTCATCAGGATATGCCCTGTACGCGCCGCCGGCTCGGTGCCGACGAATTGGCGTGCCCAATGCGCAACCTCATTTTCGGGGTCGGGGTAGCGGCGGATAATCGTGCAATCGAGATCCGGCATTTCCTCCTCGTCATAGGCGAAGGGATAGGTCAGAGCCTCAGTGTCGATCTCCAGATCGAGAGGGACCTGCGCGGTGTGATCCAGGCGGATGTTGGTCTCGAAACGCAGGTGATCAGACGGTCCGGCCATGTCCACAAGGGCGATACAATTGCCGAAGACATCGTGGATCCAGCGAATGTTGGCGGGCTTGGGCATGATCGCAATCGTCGCATCAAGGAGGCGCTGATCGAAGCTGTCGCGCGGCCGGAACAGCACGCGATGCTGGCCGAAGGTGACAGGGCGTTTGTAGCTATAGTGCGTTACGTGTCTGACGGCGTAGACGGTCATGGTGCCCCTGTCTGCCGGATTCGAGCAGAGGCAGGAGCCGCCGCTATTCGAATTCCGGTACCTGCCCGGACTGAAACAGGATCACCGAGGGTCCTGCTTCGCCGATCGCCACATTGGATTCACGCGTCCACACGACCACGCCGGCGTAATCGTTGACGAGCGTCTGGGCGACATAGACTGCCGTGTCTTCCTGTTTCATCCGGCGTGGTTCGAAGGCCGGTGTCAAACCACCTTCGGAATCCCTGTTGAAGGCACTCAGCACAATCAGCTTTCGTATTCCGGGCATGGCGCTCTCCATGACCGCTAACGGTTCTGGCTCTGGTTCGTTCCAGATAGGCTTTCCGCTCACAAAGAAAAGGCGGAGCTTTCGCCCCGCCTTCCATCACGTTCAAGACATGGTTGTTTAGTGGCTGTCCTTGCCGACAGCACTGCCACGACATCCCTTGAGGAAGTCGAGGTCGGCGCCGGTGTCGGCGCCCTCAACGTGCTGCTGGTGCAGCCAGGCGTAGCCCGAGGTCGGCAGGTCGTGGTGCGGCTTCCATTCGGCGAGACGCTTTGCCAGCTCCTCTTCGGAAATGTCGAGGTGCAGGCGGCGGTTCGGGACGTCGAGCTCGATGAAGTCGCCGTTCTTGACGACAGCCAGCGGGCCGCCGACGGCAGCTTCCGGCGAGGTGTGCAGGACGACGGTGCCGTAGGCGGTGCCGGACATGCGGGCGTCGGAGATGCGCACCATGTCGGTGATGCCCTTCTTGAGCACCTTCGGCGGAAGGCCCATGTTGCCGACTTCGGCCATGCCCGGATAGCCCTTCGGACCACAGTTCTTCATGACCATGACGCAGGTCTCGTCAATGTCGAGATTGTCGTCGTTGATCTTCGACTTGTAGTCGTCGATGTCTTCGAAGACGACGGCGCGGCCGCGGTGGACCATCAGGTGCGGGGAGGCGGCGGACGGCTTCAGGACGGCGCCCTTCGGCGCCAGATTGCCGCGCACGACGACGATGCCGCCGGACTGCGTCAGCGCCTTTTCAGCCGGCAGGATGACGTCCTCGTTCCAGTTGACGACGTCCTTGACCTCATCCCACATGCTTTCGCCGGAGACGGTCAGCGCATCCTTGTGCAGGAGACCGGCTTCGCCGAGGCGCTTCAGCACGACGGGCAGGCCGCCGGCATAAAAGAACTCTTCCATCAGGTACTTGCCCGACGGCATCAGGTTGACGATCGTCGGCACGTCGCGGCCACAGCGGTCCCAGTCGCCGAGCGTAAGGTCGATGCCGACGCGGCCGGCCATGGCGAGAAGGTGGATGACGGCATTGGTCGAGCCGCCGATGGCCGCGTTGGTGCGGATGGCGTTTTCGAAGGCCTGCTTGGTCATGATGTCGGAGGGCTTCAGGTCGTCCTTGACCATCTGCACGATGCGGCGGCCGGTCAGCTGCGCCATCACCTTACGGCGGCTGTCGACGCCGGGGATCGCGGCATTGCCCGACAGTGCCATGCCGAGGGCTTCGGCCATCGACGCCATGGTCGAGGCTGTGCCCATGGTGTTGCAGGTGCCGGACGAACGGCTCATCGAGGCTTCAGCCTCGAGGAACTCGGCCTGCGTCATCTCGCCGGCCTTCACCATTTCGGAGAATTTCCAGAGATGCGTGCCGGAGCCGACGCGTTCGCCGCGGAAATAGCCGTTCAGCATCGGACCGCCGGTGACGACGATCGACGGCAGGTCGACGGAGGCAGCACCCATGATCAGCGACGGCGTGGTCTTGTCGCAGCCGACGAGCAGCACGCAGCCATCCATCGGCTGGCCGCGGATCGCTTCCTCGACCGCGAGAGCGGCAAGGTTGCGGTACATCATCGCCGTCGGGCGGAAGGTGTTTTCGGAGGCCGAGAACACAGGCACTTCCATCGGGAAGCCGCCGGCTTCCCAGACGCCGGCCTTCACCTTTTCGGCGAGCTCGCGCAGATGGCCGTTGCACGGCGTCATGTCCGACCAGGTGTTGAGGATGCCGATCACCGGGCGTCCGTCGAACAGGTCGTGGGGATGTCCCTGGTTCTTCATCCAGCCGCGGTGATAGATGACGTCACGGCTGGTGCCGCCGTACCATTCCTGCGACCGAAGCTTGCGCGGCCATTCCGCTTTCTTGAACATAGTCTCTGTCCTTCAAGGGCGCCGGACCGCCTCGCACGGCCCGGAACGCCAATGGATGTCTTAGGCCAGTGTGTAGCTGGTCTTGACGGTTGTGTAGAATTCGGCGGCGTACTTGCCCTGCTCGCGCGGGCCGTAGGAAGAGCCCTTGCGGCCGCCGAACGGAACGTGGAAATCGACGCCTGCGGTCGGCAGGTTGACCATCACCATGCCGGCTTCGGCATTGCGCTTGAAATGCGTCGCATGCTTGAGGCTGGTTGTGGCGATGCCCGACGAAAGGCCGAACGGCGTGTCGTTGGCGGTTGCCAGCGCTTCTTCGTAATCCTTGACGCGGATGACGGAGACGACAGGTCCGAAGATCTCTTCGCGCGAAATGCGCATCTGGTTGGTCGCTTCGGTGAAGAGCGTCGGCTGCAGATAGAAGCCGGGCGTTTCGCGGGTGATGGTTTCACCACCGAAGGCAAGCTTAGCGCCTTCCTTCTTGCCAATCTCGATGTAATCGGTGTCGGTCTTCAGCTGGCGCTCATCGACCACAGGGCCGATATGGGTGCCGGGCTTCAGGGCGTTGTCGACGACGATGGTCTTGAGCTTTTCCGTGAGTGCGGCAACGAACTTGTCGTGGATGCCTTCGGTGACGATCAGGCGCGACGAGGCGGTGCAGCGCTGACCTGTCGAGAAAAAGCCGGAGTTTGCGGCGGCTTCGACGGCGACCGTCAGGTCGGCATCGTCGAGAACGACCATCGGGTTCTTGCCGCCCATTTCCAGCTGGAACTTGCGGTTATGCTCAATGGAGGCGGCAGCGACGCGCTTGCCGGTGCCGGTCGAGCCGGTGAAGGTGATGCCCGAAACATCAGGGCTGTCGAGCATGACCTGGCCGACGACCGAGCCCTTGCCCATGACGAGGTTGAGGACGCCCTTCGGCAGGCCTGCGCGGTGCAGGATATCGACGATCGCCCAGGAGCAGCCCGGAACGAGTTCGGCCGGCTTGAAGACGATGGTGTTGCCATAGCAGAGGGCAGGGGCGATCTTCCAGGCAGGGATGGCGATCGGGAAGTTCCAGGGCGTGATGATGCCGATGACGCCGAGCGGGTCGCGGGTGATCTCGACGCCGATATTCGGACGCACCGAGGGAACGATCTCGCCGGCAAGGCGCAGCACTTCGCCTGCGAAGAATTCGAAGATCTGCGAGGCGCGGATGGTCTCGCCGATGGCTTCCGGCAGGGTCTTGCCTTCTTCGCGGGCAAGCAGCGCACCGAGCTCGTCCTTGCGGGCCATGATCTCGTCGCCGGTCTTCTTCAGGATGACGTGGCGTTCCCAGATGCCGGAGCGCGACCAGGCCGGGAAGGCGGCCTTGGCGGCGGCAATGGCGTTCTTGGTGTCTTCGGCGGAGCCATCAGCATAGAGGCCGACGACTTCGTTGGTGTCGGACGGATTGATGTTCTTCGTCGCATTGGTGCCGACCCATTCGCCGGCGATCAGGTTCTGATAAATGGTCATGGGCTCGCGAGCCTCCTTTACCTTTTATGAAAAATGACCCGGCCGTAGCGGCAGCCGGGTCATGGGAAATTAGAGCTGCTTGACGACGATTTCTTCTTCGGCGTCGATTTTCAGCGGATTCTTCAGCGGCAGGCCGAATTCGGCGACCTCGATTTCGAAGACGTCGCCGGCTTCCGGCTTGATGCCGTCGGCAAAGGACAGTGTCGCCGTGCCGAACATGTGGACATGAACGTCGCCTGGTACGCGGAACAGGCCGTATTTGAAGTGATGGTATTCGAGGTTCGCAAAGGTGTGCGACATGTTCGCTTCACCTGACAGGAACGGTTTTTCGAAGATCACCTCGTCGCCGCGCTTGATGCGCGAGGTGCCGCGGATATCCTCAGGGGCAACGCCGATCCGGATTTCCGGGCCGAAGCTTGCTGGACGCAGCTTGGAATGGGCGAGGTAGAGATAGTTGATCCGCTCGGTAACGTGGTCGGAAAATTCGTTCGACAGCGCAAAACCGATGCGGAACGGGTTGCCGTCTGCCGAGATCACGTAGATGCCGGCCATTTCGGGCTCTTCGCCGCCATCGAGCGCGAAGGAGGGGGAGACGAGGGGAGCGCCCGGTGCCGCAGCGCCGTAGCCGTTGCCCTTGTAGAACCACTCGGGCTGGACGCCCTTTTCGCCTGCTTTCGGCTTGCCGTTCTCGATGCCCATCTTGAACATCTTCATCGAGTCGGTGAGGGTTTCCTCAGCGGCTTCGCTGGTCTTCTTGTGCATGCTGTCACGGGTGGCGGCCGAGCCCAGATGCGTCAGGCCGGTGCCGGTCAGATGCAGGTGGGCGGCGTCGGGATGGGTGATCGGCGGCAGGAAGCTGCCATCCGCGTAAGCCTTCTCCAGATCGACGGCATCGCCGAGGCCATGCGCCTCGATGACCGAGACGAGGGACTTGCCGGCGTTTGCCGCTTCCATCGCCAGCGCATAGACGCTGCCTGCATTCTTCACGGCTTTCGCTGCACCGCCCGGCTCGCGCACGGCGACGATGATCTCTCCGTTCGAACCCTTGATCTGCGAAATGAGCACGGTCTTCATCCTCTTTGGGTAGCTGCGGATAATGCTCCGCCCGTCCGGCTCCCTGGGGAGCCGGAACTATTCGTTTTCATGACTGCGAATGCATGGAGCCGGCGCCGAAGCGCTCAGCCCTTATTCTTGTTATAGACGTCGAAGAAGACGGCGGCCAAAAGGACGGCGCCCTTGACCATCTGCTGGTAGTCGATGCCGAGGCCGATGATCGACATGCCGTTGTTCATGACGCCCATGATGAAGGCGCCGATGACGGCACCGGTAATCTTGCCAACGCCGCCGGATGCCGATGCACCGCCGATGAAGCAGGCCGCGATGACGTCGAGTTCGAAACCGACGCCGGCCTTCGGGGTTGCCGAGTTGAGGCGAAGCGCGACGATGATGCCGGCGAGACCGGCAAGCGCACCCATGTTGACGAAGGTGTAGAAGCTCAGGCGTTCGGTGTTGATACCGGAGAGCTTGGTGGCCTTCTCGTTGCCGCCCATGGCGTAGACGCGGCGGCCGATCGTGGTGCGGCGGGTGACGAAGGTGTAGACCGCGATCAGCACCAGCATGACGACGAGGACGTTCGGCAGGCCGCGATATGTCGAGAGCTGCCAGCCGAGTGCGATGATCGCCAGCGTCACGATAGCGTTCTGGCCGATGAAGAAGCCGAAGGGCTCGACATCGATGCCGTGGCTTTCATTGACCTTGCGGCGGCGCCAAGCGAGGTAGAAGAGAACGGCCGGGATGATCAGCGTCAGGATGAGCGAGGTCGACTGGACCGGGATGCCGGCGATGTCGATCATGTCGCCCGGCAGGAAGCCGGTGCTGATGACCTGGAATTCCTTCGGGAAGGGGCCGATGTTCTTGCCGCCGAGAACCGTCAGTGTCAGGCCGCGGAAGACGAGCATGCCTGCCAGCGTGACGATGAAGGACGGGATGCGGTGATAGGCGATGAAATAGCCCTGTGCCGCGCCGATCAGCGCGCCGACGAGGATACAGATCACGCCGGCCAACCAGAAGTTCACGCCGAGCGACACCGTCAGGATCGCCGCTATCGCGCCGACAAGGGCGACGATCGAGCCGACCGAGAGGTCGATATGACCCGCCACGATGACCAGCAGCATGCCGAGCGCCATGATGACGATGAAGGAGTTCTGGAGAACGAGGTTGGTCAGATTGACCGGGCGGAACAGGATGCCGCCGGTATAGATCTGGAAGAACAGCATGATCGCGACCAGCGCAATCAGCATGCCGTATTCGCGAATGTTGCCGCGGATGTAGTCAACAACGGAAACGACGTTGCTTTCCTCGGTTGTCGGGTTGACCGGAGTCATTGTTTCTTCTCCCCTGAGCGCATGATAGCGCGCATGATGGTTTCCTGGCTCGCTTCTCCCTTCGGCAGTTCCGCGACGATCCGTCCTTCGTTCATGACGTAGATACGGTCGCACGTACCGAGAAGCTCGGGCATTTCCGATGAGATCATCAGAACGCCTTTACCGTCGGCGGCAAGCTGGTTGATGATAGTATAGATTTCATATTTCGCACCCACGTCGATACCGCGGGTCGGCTCGTCCAGGATCAAAACATCGGGATCGGAGAACAGCCACTTGGAGAGGACAACCTTCTGCTGGTTGCCGCCCGAGAGATTGACCGTTTCCTGGAAGATGCCCGACGAGCGGATGCGCAGCTTCGACCGGTAGTCGGTCGCGACCCTGCTTTCCTTGATGTCGTCGATGATCGTGTTGTTGGAGATGCCGGCGAGGTTCGCAAGCGAGGTGTTGTGCAGGATGCTGTCGTTCAGCACCAGGCCGAGATGCTTGCGGTCTTCGGTGACGTAGGCGAGGCCAGCGTCGATCGCCTTGCGGACAGTGCTGACGTCAACGGGCTTGCCGTGCATCAGAACGTCACCGGTGATTTTGTGGCCGTAGGCCTTGCCGAAGACGCTCATGGCAAACTCGGTGCGTCCGGCACCCATCAGGCCGGCGATGCCGACGACCTCGCCCTTGCGGACGTTGATGTTGATGTCGTGCAGCACCTGGCGGTCGCGGTGGTGCTGGTGATAGGCGTTCCAGTTCTTCACTTCGAGAATGGTTTCGCCGATCGGCACAGAACGCGGCGGATAGCGGTCTTCGAGATCGCGGCCCACCATGTTGCGGATGATGATGTCTTCGCTGACTTCGTCCGCGTGACAGTCGAGCGTCTTGACGGTCATGCCGTCGCGCAGGACCGTGATGTGGTCGGCGACTTTACGAATCTCGTTCAGCTTGTGCGAGATGATGATCGAGGTGATGCCCTGATTGCGGAACTCGATCAGCAGATTGAGAAGCGCATCGGAATCGCTTTCGTTCAGCGATGCCGTCGGTTCGTCGAGGATCAGCAGCTTGACGCTCTTCGACAGCGCCTTGGCGATTTCGACGAGCTGCTGCTTGCCGACGCCGATGTCGGTGACCAGCGTATCAGGGGATTCGCGCAGGCCCACCTTGGCGAGCAGCTGGCGCGTGCGATTGAAGGTTTCCTGCCAGCTGATGACGCCGTTCTTGGCGTTCTCGTTGCCGAGGAAGATGTTTTCGCCGATCGAGAGCAGCGGCACGAGGGCCAGCTCCTGATGGATGATGACGATGCCGATCTCTTCGGAGTCCTTCAGGACCTTGAAGTTGCGGACGTCACCTTCGTAGACGATTTCGCCGTCGTAGCTTCCGGACGGATAGACGCCGGAGAGAACTTTCATGAGGGTAGACTTGCCGGCTCCGTTTTCGCCGACCAATGCGTGGATTTCACCCTGGCGAACCTTGAGGTTCACATTCTCGAGCGCTTTGACACCCGGGAACGTCTTGGTGATGTTCCGCATTTCGAGGATTGTATTGTCCATAGTCAAAAATCCAGCGCCGTGACTTAAAAACTGCCAGGCGATCATAGAATCGAAGACCGGAACCCGCAACAAAGCGGGTTCCGGCCGACTTCTGAAATTACTTCAGCTGGTCTTCTTTGTAGTAACCGCTGTCGATCAGGACGGTCTTGTAGTTGTCCTTGGTGACAGCTACCGGCTTCAGCAGGTAGGACGGAACGACCTTGACGCCGTTGTCGTAGGTCTTGGTGTCGTTCACTTCCGGCTCCTTGCCAGACATGACGGCATCAACCATGGCGACGGTGACCTTGGCGAGTTCGCGGGTATCCTTGAAGATCGAGGAATACTGCTCGCCAGCGATGATCGACTTGATAGACGGAACTTCCGAGTCCTGGCCGGAAACGACCGGGAGCGGCTGGTCCGTGGTGCCGTAGCCAACGCCCTTCAGCGACGAAATGATGCCGATGGAGAGACCGTCGTAAGGCGACAGAACAGCGTCGACCTTGGCGTCGGTGTAGTTAGCCGAGAGCAGGTTGTCCATGCGAGCCTGGGCCGTTGCCGGGTCCCAACGCAGCGTGCCAACCTTGTCCATGCCGGTCTGGCCGGACTTTACGACGAGCTTGCCGCTGTCGATGTAAGGCTGAAGAACCGACATTGCACCGTCATAGAAGAAGAAGGCGTTGTTGTCGTCCGGCGAACCGCCGAAGAGTTCGATGTTGAACGGGCCCTTGCCGTCCTTGAGGCCGAGCTTGTCGACGATCGTGCCAGCCTGGAGAACGCCAACCTGGAAGTTGTCGAACGTTGCGTAGTAGTCAACGTTGCCCGAGTCGCGGATCAGGCGGTCATAAGCGATGACCTTGATGCCGGCGTCGTGAGCCTTCTGGAGAACGTCCGAAAGGGTCGTGCCGTCGATCGAAGCGATAACGAGAACCTTGGCACCCTTGGTGACCATGTTTTCGATCTGCGAAAGCTGGTTCGGAATATCGTCGTCAGCGTACTGGAGGTCGGTCTGGTAACCGGCGTCCGTGAGCTGCTTGACGATGTTGTTGCCGTCGTCGATCCAGCGAGCCGAAGACTTGGTCGGCATTGCGATACCAACGAGGCCCTTGTCAGCTGCCATTGCCGGCACAACGAACGAAGCGACGCCGAAGGCAGCCGCAGCCATCAATGAGATAATGGATTTCATTTCTCTCTCCCTTGTTAATAGATCGGCGGACGAAAAATCGCCCACCACGAAACTGTGGCAGGTTCCGTAGATCGGATAGTTACTTCAGATGGTGAGAAACGAAGTAGGTCTCCTCCACGATCTCACACGTGTTGAGTGCCAACCAGCACACGGCGGCAAACTCGTACGGAATCCTATAACTGTCAAATAGAATAAGTGGTAAAGTGCATAACAAATTTGGTATATCGTTAAAAAGTATTACTTTTAATGGAAGGCGGAGAGGAGGCCGCAACCATGCCGATCATTTCCGAGCCGCTTTCGCTGGATCACGTCGATATCCACAGCGATAATTTTGCCGACGATGCCTTTCTGCGTGCGGGTTTAAAGCTGAATCACCTGCGTATGATCGTCGCAATCGAAGATAGCGGCCAGATTTCGGCCGCTGCGGAGACGCTCGCCATCTCGCAGCCCGCCGCATCGCGGATGCTGTCCGAAATGGAATCAATCCTGAAGACCGCGCTCTACGAGAGGGTGGCACGCGGCGTGGTACTGACGACCTTCGGAGAAGCACTCGCCAGACGTGCACGCAAGATCCTGCTGGAGCTGCGCGAGGCGGGCCGGGAGATCGCCGAACTGAAGAGCGGGAAGGGCGGTTCGGTGTTCATCGGCGCGGTCACCGCGCCGGCCATGAGCCTCGTCGTTCCCGCCATCGACAAGGTGCGAAAGAGCTTCCCGGGGATCGAGGTCAACATCCAGGTGGAGACCAGCAACGTGCTGGCGCGCGAGCTCCTGGCGGCACGGCACGACTTCATCATCAGCCGCATACCCGACGATCTCAATCCGCGGCTTTTCGAGGTGCGCGAGATCGGCATCGAGAAGGCCTGCCTGATCGTGCGCAGCGGCCATCCGCTGCTGCAGGGTGGCCCGAGCAGCCTGTCCGACCTCAGCGACTACGACTGGGTGTTCCAGCCGCCGGGTACGCTGCTGCGCCGGACGGTCGAGGACATCTTCCTGGGGGCGGGCGTTCCGGTGCCCGGAAATATCGTCAACACCTCATCGCTGCTTCTGACCTGCGCCATCGTCTGCAAGACCGATGCGATCGCGCCGGTGGCGATCGACGTTGCGCAGTTCCTGGCGAGCCAGAATTCGCAGGCCGCCGATGTTCGCATCCTGCCGACCGAATTCGAGATCAACGTCAAGCCTTACAGCCTGATCACGGCGCGAGAGCGGGCGCTGCCGCCGAGCGCACGGCTGCTCTACGACCTGATCCTCGCGGAGGCGATGGCGCTGTCGTAATGGCCGCAAGCCCGGCGCCATGTTGGGACGCGAGACTGCGCCCCTTCGAAACGGGAAGGCGACATGCTGTTCGGACAATCGGTGTTCCAGTCGGTTCTGGAGCGCCTGAAGGCGGAAGAGGGCGAGGAAGACGACGAGGCTGGCGATCAGCCCGCGGCGTATCGCGTTCGCGGTTTCGCGACCGGCCTTGCCTTCGATGTGATGGAAGGGGTGTCAGCAGCCGGGGCGCAGAAGCCCGGCCACGCCTATTTCGACAATCTCGAATTCGAAGCGCCACCACCCGCGCCGGAAGCGCCTGTGGCCGAGCCGGAGCCTGAACCCGCACCGGAGCCTGAGCCGGAACCCGTCATGCCCGAACATCTGTCTCGCATCGCCCCGGCCGACATTGCGGCGGAGCTGGCGATCTCATCGACGGATACGGTGCAGTCGCTCGGCGAAAAGCGCCGAGCCTTTGCCAAGGCCAATCATCCCGATCGCGTGCTGCCGCAGTTTCGCGACAACGCGACGCGGCGCATGACATTGGCGAATCTTCTGATCGATGAAGCGGTGCGCCGCCTCAGCCGCTGATCACTCCGGATCCTTGTCTTCGGCGATGGGCTCCGCGCTTTCCGTCTTCTCTTCCGCTGGCGGCTGCGGCTTGAAGGTCCAGAACAGCATATAGAAGGCGTAGATGCCCGCGGCGCCCGACAGCACGCCCCAGAAGGGATCGCCGCCGAAAAACTCCACACCCGCCCAGCCAAGGCAGACTGCAACGATGAGCGCACGTACCCAGACGTTGCGATAGGCGGGATGGGTTGGATCAATCAGCTGCATAAGTTCCCCGGTCATATTTCCATCACTTGTCTTTAGGATGGATTTCACAAATGTGAAAGGGTGGCGGGCTTGACGGCTCGCATAGAAAATGGAATGAAAATTCCAGAAATATTGCAATTCGGTCCATTTGTTCCGAATTCCCAGGGAGGTTCTCATGACTGTCAGATTTGGTCTTCTCGGTGCCGGCCGTATCGGCAAGGTGCATGCCAAGGCGGTAAGCGGCGATGCGAATGCCAAGCTCGTCGCCGTCGCCGACGCGTTTCCGCAGGCGGCTGACGCCATCGCATCCGCCTATGGCTGCGAAGTGCGCACGATCGAGGCGATCGAGGCCGCCAAGGATATCGACGCCGTCGTCATCTGCACGCCGACCGACACCCATGCCGATCTGATCGAGCGTTTCGCCCGCGCCGGCAAGGCGATCTTCTGCGAAAAGCCGATCGATCTCGACGTCGACCGCGTCCGGGCCTGCATGAAGGTGGTCGAAGAAAACAAGGGCAAGCTGATGGTTGGCTTCAACCGCCGCTTCGACCCGCATTTCATGGCCGTTCGCAAGACGATCGACGACGGTCGCATCGGCGATGTCGAGATGGTGACGATCACCTCGCGCGATCCCGGCGCTCCGCCGGTCGACTACATCAAGCGTTCGGGCGGCATCTTCCGCGACATGACCATCCATGACTTCGACATGGCGCGCTTCCTGCTCGGCGAAGAGCCGGTCTCGGTCTTCGCAACGGCTGCCGTTCTCGTCGACAAGGCGATCGGCGAAGCAGGCGATTACGACAGCGTTTCGGTTCTGTTGCAGACGAAATCCGGCAAGCAGGCGATGATCTCCAATTCACGCCGTGCCACCTACGGCTACGACCAGCGTATCGAGGTGCATGGTTCCAAGGGCATGGTTGCCGCCGAAAACCAGCGTCCCGTTTCGATCGAGGTTGCCAATGGCGACGGCTATACCCGCCCGCCGCTGCACGACTTCTTCATGACCCGCTACACCGAAGCCTATGCCAACGAGATCGCCAGCTTCATCGCCGCGATCGAAAAGGGCAGCAAGATCGCGCCGTCGGGTGCCGATGGTCTCGCAGCGCTGGCGCTTGCCGATGCCGCGGTTCAGTCCGTCAAGGAAGGCAAGCTCATCAAGATCGGCTGACGGCCTTCTCCCGACCGAAAGCTGACCATGAGATGGCCGGGCAATCGCCCGGCCATTTCGGTTTCTGGGCATCAGCCGGATTTGAATTTAGCATCAACGTTTCGCCTTTGACGCAGCGGAGCGGGGAGGCTATCAGCCGGGGATGTTCTTGCTCTTGCCCCGAGCCGCATCATGACCCTCGACCGCTTCGCTCCCGCCATTTTCGTGCTTCTCTGGTCGACCGGCTGGGTCGTGGCGAAATATGCGGCGATGCATTCGGAGCCGTTCACGTTTCTCGTCATGCGCTACACGCTGTCGGCGCTCGCCTTCCTGGCGCTCTGTCTGGTGCTGAAGGCGAAGTGGCCCGACCGCGCGACCATCTGGCGGGCGATCTATTCCGGATTTTTCCTGCACGGCTTTTATCTTGCCGCCATATGGTGGGCGATCGCCAATGGCGTACCGGCCGGCATCTCCGGCGTGATTGCCGCCATGCAGCCGCTATTGACGGCGATGGCCGCACCCTTCCTGATCGGTGAGCGTCTGCAGCCGGCACAGAAATTCGGTCTGGCGCTTGGTTTCCTCGGCATCATCATTGCCGTGTCGCCCAAGATTCTGGAACCGGCGACCGCCGATCTTATGCATGCGGCGGTGCCGCTGACGATCAACCTGATCGGCATGGCCTCGGTCACCTACGGCACGATCTATCAGAAGAAGCATCTTCACAGCGGCGACCTGAAGACCATAGCGACACTGCAGTATCTCGGCGCGCTCATCATCACAGTGCCGCTGGCGCTCGCCTTCGAAAGCCTGCATTTCGACGGCACCGCCGAAGCCTTCGCGGCGCTGGCCTGGTCGGTCTTCGGTCTGTCGATGGGCGGCATTGGCCTGTTGCTCTACCTGATCCGCCGCGGTCAGGTGTCGCGCGCAGCGTCGCTGATCTACCTGATGCCGCCGACGGTGGCGATCGAGGCCTTTATCGCCTTCGGCGAGCCGCTGACACTGCCGCTCATCCTCGGGACTGTCGTTGTTGTCACTGGTGTCTATCTGACCAATCCAAAGAGCGTGCAGACGATTGACGCCTGATCACTCGGCGGCCGGAGCCGCGTGGGTGAGCTTTGCGATCTTGCGGACGTGGGTGACGGCGGCGGTGCCGCCCGAGGTCTTGGTGAAAAGCTCGAGGCGCTCTTCCTCGTTGTCCTCGACCGGCGTCAGCGCCTGATCCATGTAGGTCTTCGAGGCCGGGTCTCTGGCAATCTTGAAGGCGGCATAGCTCATTTTCAGGATGACGCCGGCAAGCTTCATATGCTTGCTGAAGGTTTCCCACGCAAAGCGAGGCCAGAAGAGCATCGGATGGACCGGCTTCAGGCCGGGTCGCAGTTCCGAGGGGTGCTTCAGGCGCAGCAACCCGCTCTGCAGCGGGTGGACGTTTTCGAGCGGGACCGTCGTTGCGAAGGAGACGAGGACCTTGACGAGGCTGGCGAGCGGCACGCCGGTGGCGACCGCGCGGCGCAGCAGCGTCTTCACATGCTCGGGCGAGTAATAGAGCGACCAAGCCTCGCGGTAGACGGTTTCCCACTCCTCGCGGCTCATCTTGTCATGGGCGGTACAGACATGCTCGACGTCGTAGGTGTTGAGGTCACCATCCATCTCGACGCCCTTGCGCCATAGCGTCTGATGGTCCTCTGAACCCGGCAGGGGCGTCAGCACGAAGAACTCGATGACATCGAGTGGCAGTTCATGCTGGATGATCTGGATGTCGCGGCGGATGCTCTCTGGCGTATCGGCGGGGAAGCCCAGAATGTAGCCGGCCAGCGTCATGATGCCCTGTGCCTTCCAGGCGAGCAGCATCTTGCGGTATTCGGTGATCTTGTTCTGGTTCTTCTTGGCGGCTGTCAGATTGTCGGGGTTGACGTTTTCAAGGCCGATGAAGACGCGGGTGACGCCGGCGCGCTTCGATTTCTCGATGAAGTTCGGGATCTTGTGGCAGAGCGTATCGACCTGGATCATTAGGCCGAGCGGAATGCCGTCCTTCTCCCTCAGTTCGATCAGCCGGTCGAAGATCGCTTCCCAATCGCGGTTGCGGGCGAAGTTGTCGTCGGTGATAAAGAATTTGTGGATGCCCTGCGCCCAGTTCATCCGGACGAGCTTCTCGATATCGTCGGCCGAGCGGAAACGCGACTTGCGGCCCTGAACGTTGATGATCGTGCAGAAGGAACACTGATAGGGACAGCCGCGCCCGGCATCGAAGCTGCTGGAGAGGCCAAGCGTGTGCTGGATGTTTTCCTTGCGCAGGAAGGGCACGGGCGTGCCGCCGATGCCGGGCAGATCGTTCATGAAATTGTAGACGGGTTCCAGCTGGCCATAGGCTGCGTCCTGCAGCACCTTGTCGAGGCGCCCTTCGGCTTCACCGGCAAACATCGAGATGCCCATCTCGCGGCAGGCGTCGAGTTCCACGGCCTTGCCGTCGAGCATCGACAGACAGCCGGAGACATGGAAACCGCCCATCGACACAGGAATGCTGGCAGCCCGGAAGGGGCGGGCGATATCGAGGGCGCGGGGATACTGGTTGGACTGCACGCCGATGAGGCCGACCATACCGAAATTGCCGTTGCGGGCAAGCAGTGACAGGAGTTCGGGAATATTGACGCGGGTGTTGGTCTCGTCGATCACCTTGATATCGACGCCGACACCGGGGCCGAGGACCTCGCGTTCGGCGCAGTCGGCGGCGATGCCGTAAAGCGCGGCCAGCGAATTGGAGGGGATCATCGCCCGCCACCAGCGGATCACGTAACCGTCGTCGTCATAATGCGACGGTTTGATCAGGATGAACTGAAAGCGGCGCGCGCTCGATCTCGAAGGCAATGACACTGGCTATCTCACTTAATCCAATGGACTTGAAAATAAACACAGTTAGCGGCGCGCGCTCCTGCCTGGGAGCCCGCGCCCAACAATACTGCTTGGATGACGATCCCGGCGTCTCGCATGCAGATTGCAATGTCGTTTTTCACATGTGACCGGTTCACGGCGCTTCGAGGCCGCTTATCCGGATGTAAGCCGTCTCCTGTGTTTTAAAACAAAAAGAGGCCGGAATATACCGGCCTCTTCGTGAATTCAGTATTCGGACAGACGCTCAGGCCTGTTCGCGGCGCTGGCCACCGCCGTTGCGCGGGCCCTTGCGGCGGATGCCGCCGGAGCCATCCTTGCGCTCGCCCTGGGCCTGCTGGCCTTCGCCATGCTTGCGGGCTGGACGGCCGTGGGCATTGCGGGCGCCGCCCGGATGATGGCGGTTTTCGCCACCGCCATGGTGCGGACGCTGCGGCTTCTTGGCGGCAGGACGGAAATCCGACGTCGTTGCGAGATCGTTGTCCGGGCCGAGGTCCGGAGCGACTTCGCCACGGCGCTGGCCGCGGAAGTCCTCGTTGCGCTGGGTCTGGCGCTCGGGACGGGGACGGCGCTCGCGGCGCTCCTCGCCACCTGCACGAACCTCACCGCCTTCACCTTCGCGGCGCGGACGCTGCGGACGGTTGCCGCGGTTTTCGCCACGGGGCTGCTCGCTGCGGCCTTCGCCGCCACGGGCCTGACGCTCGCCACCGCGATTGCGGTTGTTGCCATTGCCGTTGCCATTTGCACGGCGCGGGGCGGCGCGCATGTCGGCCGGCGCTTCGCCGCTGGCAACGGTGATGCTGATGTTCATCAGCTTCTCGATGTCACGGAGCAGGCGGGCTTCATCCGGAGCGCAGAAGGCGATCGCGATACCGTCACGGCCGGCACGGGCCGTACGGCCGATGCGGTGGACATAGGCTTCGGCGACTTCAGGCAGGTCGTAGTTGTAGACGTGGCTGACAGCCGGAATGTCGATGCCGCGGGCGGCAACGTCGGTGGCGATCAGCGTCTTGATATCGCCGTCCTTGAAGGACTTGAGGGCGCGCTCGCGCTGGCCCTGGCTCTTGTTGCCATGGATCGAGGCGACCGAATAGCCGACGGAATCGAGATGCTTCATCAGCTTCTCGGCACCATGCTTGGTGCGCAGGAAGACGATGGCGCGGCCATCCGGGTTCTGCGTCAGCGACTTCTTCAAGAGGTCGGTCTTGTCGTTCTTGCCGTTGACGAAGTGGACATACTGCTCGACCTTGTCGGCAGCCTTGCCCGGAGGCGTGACTTCGACGGTAACAGGATCGGTCAGGAAGTCGGCGGCAAGATCGGCAATCGCCTTCGGCATGGTGGCCGAAAACAGCATGGTCTGGCGCTTCTTCGGCACCATCTTGGAGATCTTGCGCAGGTCATGCACGAAGCCCAGGTCGAGCATCTGGTCGGCTTCGTCGAGCACGAGGTAGCGCACGGCCGTCAGGCCGATGGCGCGGCGGTTGACGAGGTCGAGCAGGCGGCCGGGGGTGGCGACCAGGATGTCGGTACCCTTTTCGAGCTGCAGCTGCTGCTTGTTGATCGACACGCCGCCGACGACGACGTTGATGCGCAGATGCGACTTGCGCAGGAAGTTCTTCAGGTTGACGGCGATCTGGTTCACCAGTTCGCGGGTCGGCGCCAGGATCAGCGTGCGGGTCGTGCGGTTGTCGGGGCGGCGCTCTTCGGGGATCAGCTTTTCGATGAGCGGCAGGCCGAAGGCAGCGGTCTTGCCGGTACCGGTCTGGGCGAGACCGATGAGGTCACGGCCCTGGATGAGCAGGGGGATCGCCTTTTCCTGGATGGGAGTCGGCGTTTCGATGCCGAGCTGGAAAAGAGTGGCGACGATCGGCTTGGAGACACCAAGCGATTCAAAATTGGTCAAGTCATAACCTTTTCAGGGCGCGCCAAAACCAAATCGCCGGAGCGCGGAATGCGGCCCGGTGTTGTTCTGGCGTCAAGAACCCCGCGTGAAGTGGGAACTTGTCTTGTTGGAAAAAGCTTTCCAGCGCTTCTGCCGCGTCTTGGGATGCGGTCAATACGAAATGCGCTTTTGTCCTTCTTCCTGCTCCTATTTGCTGGCAGGGGCACGCTCACGCGGCGGCCGGAAGGTGAAAGCTGGGCTGCATTTGGTCTAGTTCGCGCGCAAAGTCAAGAGGCGATGGCTATATGGCGATTGCGTGCCGATCGCCGGAGCGGCGACCGGCACCTCGATCATGTCACGGAGAAGCAGGGTGGGACCGCTGCCACTCACCCCATGATATCGTTCATGATCGCTGTAACCTCGGCCAGTACGGCACCGGCAATGCCAGTGCCGCTACGCTTCTGCTCTTCCGCCCAGGCCGACTGCACGTCGCGATATTTGGCGGCCGAGCCAAAGCGCACGGGCTCGGCGGGCTCGAGAATTCGCACGGACGCCCCAGCGGTTTTCAGTTCCGCCAGTTGTGCATCGAAGCTGCGATCCATCACCGGGCCGAGAGCCCTGTACGACGTCTCTGCGGCGCGGGCGATGGCATCCTTGTCTTCCTGAGCGAGGGTGTTCCAGACGTCCTTGTTGATCGTCAGCATATAGAGGTGGCCGAGCCACAGATCCTTCGACACCAGCACATTGGGCGCGGCTTCGTGGACCTTCAGCATGTAGCCGCTGTCGACATTCACCATCAGGCCATCAAGCGTTCCGGCTTTCAAAGCATCATAGATTTCAGGTCCCCAATGCATGGTGACAGGGGTTGCTCCTGCATTGCGTAGGAAGTCCAGATGCCAGAAGCTCGCCGAACGCCATTTGCCGCCCTTCAAGCCATCGAGACCCGCCATCGGCTTGGTGCTGAAGAAGGCCACGGGATATCCAGTGCCGCAGAAAAACGGAACGATGTTGTTTTTCTCCAGCTCCGCGGGGAAGGCCGGAACTTCGGCGTAGACGCGGCGGAAGAAATCGACCTGCGCGCTTCCGGCCGGGCCGGTCGGAAAACTCTTGAAAATCTGGTGCAGCGGTAATTCCTTGGCCGTATATTCCGGCACGACGGTCGCCATGTCGGCCTTGGATGTGCTGACCGCACCGAGCGCGTCATAGGCGGCGGCGATCTCACCGTTCCAGTGATCCTCGATCTTCAGCCGCCCGTTCGATTGCCGTTCGATTGCCGGGAACAGCACATCCTTGAGAAACCGGGTGCGCATTCCGCCGAGCGGCTCGTGATCGCTGAACGTCAGGACGCGGGGCGAGGCGGTCTGCTGGGCCGAGGCATTCGACGGCAAGGATGCCATGGCCGCGCCTGCGGCCGTGGCGAGGAACAGCCTGCGGCTGATGCCGTTTTCGCCTGTGGTCATCTGGTTCTCGATCATCGCGATGCTCTTTCCCTGTTTCTGATGCTGCCGGGTGAGGCGCCGTTTGCTTGACCCTCACGTCAGCCGCAAATATACCTGAAGGATCCTTCAGTTCGGTATTCGCATTTGGAAAACGCCATCCCATCACGGCTGAAGCCGAGGAAAGCGCCGGTGCAGGCACGATCGGGCGCCACGGTTGAGGCCATTCACGAGGCAGCCATTCAGGTTTTGCTGACGGGTGGATTGGCGCTGTTTACGACAACGCGGGTGGCCGAGCGTGCCGGTGTCTCCGTCGGCACCCTCTATCAATATTTCCCCAACAAGCAGGCGCTGCTCTTCGCAATTCTGCTGCGCCATTTCGAACAGATCGCCGAGGCGATCGAGGCCATATCGGGTGACGGAAAGCCGATTGCGGCGATCGCGGAAGATATTGCGGATGCCTATGTCTCGGTGAAGCTCGCGCGTCCCGACGCTACCACCGCGCTCTACCGGGTGGCTGGCGCGATTGACCAGTTCAGGATGTCGGCCGATGTGCTGAAAAGGCTGGAGGCCGCCGTCGTCAGGCTCCTGACCGACGCGGCGGATGCATCCTTTCGTCAGGCGGAGAAGACGGCCTTCACGCTGCTTTCCTCGCTGGCGGGGCTATCGAGGGGCAGCTTCGGAAAGCTGGCGGTGGCCGACGATGCGCTTGACGGGCTCGGTGCGGAGGCACGCCTGCTGTCGGCGGCCTATCTGCGGGCTGCTGCGGACGCCTGATTCGGCGCTGCGTTTGCGGTTGGAGCCTCGCTGAGGCAGAATGCGGTGGACGAAGAGGAGCGGCATCGATGATGATCGGATCATGTCATTGCGGCAAGGCGCACTGGACGCTGGAGGGCGATCCGGGATCGATCACAGCCTGCAACTGTACGCTCTGCCGCCGCTACGGGACGCTCTGGGCGTATGATTATGAAAATGAGCGGGTTGCTGTCAGCGGACCGGTCGCGTCCTATACGCGCTCCGGATTAGACAAGTCGCCGCTGGAGATATTGTTCTGCCCTGCCTGCGCCTGCGTGCTCGCCTGGCGCGGCCTGGTATTGGAACCGGACGGGCGGCGGCGGATGGCGGTCAATGTCAGGCTTGCGCCGCCGGAGGCGGTGGAGGATCTCGCGATCGACCATTTCGACGGGCTGGTGACCTTCACCGATCTGCCGTCGAAAGGGCGCTGCGTGCGCGATCTCTGGTTTTAGAGAGAAGACGGCGCCGCCGGGAGGAAGCGGCGCCGCAATTCACTCAGCGTCTGCAGACTTCGATCCGGTAGGGCTGGCCCCAGCGGTCATAGCGCCATGCCGGATGGCAATAGCGCGGGGCATAATAAGCCGGATAGGCCGGTGGCGGGTAATAGGCATAGGCCGGCGGATAATAGGGGCGCGATGCGATCGCGCCGCCGACCACGCCGCCAACGACGCCTCCGGCAACGCCGCCCCAGAAGGCGTTGCCGCCGCGGGCATTGGCAGTTCCTGTGGTGGCGAGGGTGGCGCCGGCAAAGGTCAGCGCAATCAGGCCCGCCGCCATGGTCTTATGAAGAACGGACATGTCGAATTCCTTTCATGGACAAGGCTCGTCTTGAAGCCATGGTCAGAATCCGCCCCGATCGCGGCGCGTTGATGGTCGCGCAAGCGCCTGCGGGATTAAATTTTCTCCATGATTCCAAGGGCGCGGGGCAACGAAGCAGCCGGAAAAGAATAAGCAATGGCAAATAGATGAGACGTCCGGCTGGTCTTCTGATTCAACTTTAACATCGCTTTTGGCGCCCGGTGCTCGCGCGCTAAGATTTTATGGTTAAAAGCTTGTTAAGCGGCTTGGCATTATGGTTGCAGTCGTGAATATTTCATTCACAGCGGGAGTGGACGCTTTTTGACATCGGCAGGTAACCTTCTGGAACTGGCATGCAGCCGGATCGCGGATCTGGATACCCCTGCTTATGTCAAGAATAGCGAGCTTCGCTACGTTGCCGTCAACGAAGCCTATGCGCGCTTCTTCGGCATGGAGATCTCCGATTTCATCGGCCGCCGCAGCCGCGAGGTGCATGATCGCCCCGAGGAAGAGGAGCGCGAGGACAAGGAGCGCCGGGCGCTGGTCTTCGGCACCGAGGAAAACGCGATCTGCTTCGACCGTCCGGAGCAGGGCCATGAGCGCGTGCAGATCGAAAGCTTCATGCCGTCGGAAGACCGATCCTATGTGCTCGGCATCTTCGAAAAGCCTGCCAAGCCGCGCCGCCCGGTGCCGTCGGGTCCGGATCAGGCGCTGCTTGCCGATTTCGAGCGGGTGCGTTCTGCGATCGAGACGCTCGCGCATCCGGTCGGTATCTTTGCCGACGATGGCCGGCCGCTGGCCGTCAACGCCGCCTATCGCAACGGCGCGCAGGGACCGAACGACGGCCGATGGCACGAGAGCGTGGCCGAGCTCGATCTTCTGCGCACGATCATGGAGGATCTGCCGGTCGCCGCCTTCGTGCGCGACGAGGCCCACCGGCTCGTCTATGCCAACCAGTATTACGAGACCTTTACCGGACACGAGCGCTCGAAGGTGCTCGGCCTCACCGAATTCGAGATGTTCGGTGAAGAGAGCGGACGCGGCATCTACGAAGAGAATATGCTGGCGCTGAAGAATGGTTCGCTAACGGAGATCGAAGGCCGCGTGCCGAGTACCGACGGCAAGTCCTACCCGATCCTGTCGCGCGTCAATCGTGTGCAGACCCCTGACGGCAAGTTTTACGTCGTCGGCTCCTTCTCCGACATTTCGCCGCTCAAGGAGCGCGAAGCCGAGATCATCAATTCGCAGCAGCATGCCGAAGTGCTGCACCGGGATATCGAAAGCATCCTGCGCTCGCTGCCAGTTGGCGTGCTGATCCTCGATAACAAGCTCGATATTCTCTACGTCAACGACGAGTTCTATACGATCAGCGATCTGCCGATCGAGGACCGTTTCGACGGCCGGCCATTTCTCGATGTGATCCGCCGCAATCACGAACTTGGGCGCTATGGCTACAGCCAGACGCCGGAGGAAGTGCTGGAATCGCGGCGCCACCATTTCACCGCCGAGGGCGATCCGGAGCCGGTAGAGCTCAACTGGTCGGGCGGCAAGTCGATCATCTTCGACAGCCGGCGGATTTCCGACGACCGCATCCTGCTGACCTATTCGGATATCAGCACCATCCGCCAGCGCGAGCAGGAAGTGCATGACGCACGGGCGGCGATCGAGACGCTCGGCGAATTGATGCGCGATGCAACGCGGGCGATGCCGCAGGGGCTGGCGATCGTCCAGGATGGCATCATCCAGCTATCTAATGAGGCGCTGGCGCCGGTGCTGCAGATCCCTGCCGAATATCTCGCTGCCGGGCGTGGCTGGATCGATCTCTTCAATTTCTGCGCCGAGCGCGGCGATTTCAACGGTTCGGCCGCCGATACGCTGCATTACTGGCGCAGCTCGATTGCCGCGCGCCAGCCGATCATCACCGTCTTCCATATCCTCGGCGAGCGCTGGGTGAACATGGAGGCGACGATCAGCGAACGCGGCCACTGGATCGCGTTGTTCACCGACGTCACCGAGATGAAGCAGCGCGAAGGGGAGCTGCAGCGGCTCTTATCGCGCGCCGAAGCCGCCGACCGTGCCAAGTCCGAATTCCTTGCCAATATGAGCCACGAGATCCGCACGCCGATGAACGGTGTTCTCGGCATGGCCGAGCTGATGGCGAAGACCGATCTCGACGCGCGGCAGAAGACCTTCATCGATATCATCGTCAAATCCGGCAATGCGCTGTTGACGATCATCAACGACATTCTCGACTTCTCGAAGATCGATGCCGGGCAGATGAAGCTGCGCAAGGCGTCGTTCGATCTCGTCGAGGCGGTCGAGGACGTCGCGACGCTGTTGTCATCGCAGGCGGCGGAGAAGGATCTGGAACTTCTGGTGCGCGCCGATCCCAACCTGCCTGCCGCGGTCATCGGCGATGCCGGGCGGTTCCGGCAGGTCGTCACCAATCTGGTCGGCAACGCCGTGAAATTCACCGAGAAGGGCCATGTCTTCGTCGATATCGGCTTCCGGCAGGGATCGGACGGCGAGGTGATGGTCGAGCTCCGGATCGAGGATACCGGCATCGGCATTCCGGCCGAAAAGCTGCAATCGGTCTTCGACAAGTTCTCGCAGGTCGATTCCTCCTCGACGCGGCGCCATGAGGGAACTGGTCTCGGGCTGGCCATCACCGCCGGTCTCGTCGATCTCTTCGGCGGCTATATCCATGCCGAGAGCGACGCGGGCAAGGGTTCGGTCTTCACCGTCAATTTGCCGTTCGCGGTCGCTGCGGCCAAGCTCGATCCCAAGCCGCTGCCGGTCAATGTGCGCGGCGCCCGCATTCTCGTTATCGACGACAACGAGGTGAACCGCGCGATTCTCAGCGAACAGCTGACGCTCTGGGGCTTCGATGGCGTGGCGGCTGAAAGCGGGGCGACGGGGATTGCCATTCTGGAGGCCGCGCATCAGGTGGGCGTCGAGGTCGATGCGCTGGTGCTCGATTATCATATGCCGCGCATGAACGGCGCCGAAGTGGCGCGCCGCCTGCGCGCCGATCCGCGCTTCGAGAACCTGCCGATCATCTTTCTGACGTCGATGGATATTTCGGGCTCCGAGAAGGAGTTCGCGGCGCTGAACGGCCAGGCGCATCTGATGAAGCCGGCGCGCGCCAATCTGCTGCGCGGCACGATCGTCGAGGTGGTCCGTGCCAAGCGTGTCAAGCAGGCCTCGGAAACCGAGCTCGCACGGCTGCAGGCGGAAGCGCAACTCAAGGAGCCGGAGTTCGAGGAACCCGTGCGCGAGGAGCCTCGGCGCAAGGCCGAGTTCGTCGATGTGCTGGTGGCCGAAGATAACGAGGTCAACCAGATCGTCTTCACGCAGATCCTGCAGGGCACTAACCTCAGCTTCCTCGTGGTCAACAACGGCCAGGAAGCGGTCAATGCCTGGGAGACGCATTCGCCGCGCATCATCATGATGGACGTGTCGATGCCTGTTCTGAACGGCCACGATGCGACGCGGGCGATCCGGACCCGCGAGCGCGGGCAGGGGCATCGTGTGCCGATCATCGGCGTTACCGCGCATGCGCTGGAAAGCGACCGCGAGCTTTGCCTCGATGCCGGGATGGACGACTACATGTCGAAGCCGATCAGCCCGGAACTGCTGGAGGAGAAGATCCAGCTATGGCTCGGCAAGACCGAGCCGGTGCCGGGCCGCTCGGGCCTATAGGCCCTTGGCGCCGCAGAGCATTTCGCGCTTTCCCGCAAAGCCCTTGCGGCGCTCGACGACAAAGCCTGCAGCGACAAGATTGCGCCGGACGAATCCCGCTGCCGCATAAGTGGCGAAGCTGCCGCCCGGAACCGTCTTCTCGCAGACCAGCCGCATCAGCTCTTCCGACCACATGTCGCCATTACGCGACGGGGCGAAGCCATCGAGATACCAGGCATCGAAGCGCGGCTCGGCGGCCTTCACGCCGTCTAACGCGGCACCGCAGACCACGCTGAGGCGAGTTTGTGGATCGAGATCGAGGCTGACGATGCCGGTTGGTGCATCCGGCCAGGCGGACGTCAGTCCATCGCGCTCGGCATCGATCTCGGGCCAGTGCGACAGGGCGCGGAAAATCTCGTCGCGCTGCATCGGATAAAGCTCGAAGGACATGAAATGCAGGTGCTGGCCGTCGCTGCGCTGCAGCTTCCACTGCCGCCAGGTCTCGGCGAAGTTCAGGCCTGTGCCGAAGCCGAGTTCGCCGATCCGGAAACTCTGCTTTTCAGCCCAGCGTTCCGGTAGGCCGTTGCCCGCGAGGAAGACGTGGCCGCATTCCAGGCGGCCGTCGGTCTGACAATAAAAGTGGTCGCCAAAGGCCTGCGAATAGGGCATATCGCCGTTTCGCCATTCGAGCGGCTGGCTTTTGCTGCCAATCTGATCGGGATCGATATCTGTCATGCCACAAGCCGATAGTCCGGCTCTTCTCTCCGGTCAATCCGCCGATCTCCTGATCGTCGGCGGCGGCATCATGGGTCTGTGGGCAGCGGTTCATGCCGAGCGGCTGGGTATCGGTACGTTGCTGATCGACGCAGCAACGATCGGGCAGGGTGCCAGCGGCGGTCTGCTCGGCGCGCTGATGCCGCATATGCCGGACAAATGGAATGCCAAGAAGCAGTTCCAGTTCGATGCCCTCGTCAGCCTTGAGAGCGAGATCGCGGCGCTTGAGGCGGCAACCGGGCTTTCGGCCGGCTACCGGCGCTCCGGCCGTCTTATCCCGCTGCCGAAGCCGCATCTGAAGACCATTGCGCTCCGCCACTCCGCCGATGCCGAGACCAACTGGCGTCAGCAGGGACGGGCGTTTCACTGGCATGTCAGCGATGTACCACCTGTTCAGGGTTGGATCGACGCGGCAGCAGGCGAGAGCGGCTTCGTTCACGATACGCTGGCCGGTCGGGTGGCGCCGCGCGCGCTGATCGCCGTGCTCCGGGCGTTCCTGATGCGGGCGAAGCATGTTCGGCTTCTGGAGGAGGCGGCGCTCGACAGCCTTGATACAGGGGCGCGGATTGCCGTTATCGGTGGTCGGAGCATCGCCTTCGGCGATTGCATCATTGCCGCCGGGCATGGCTCGTTCCCAATCCTTCAGCGCTTCACGCCCGATTTGCCGCAGCCGCTCGGACAACCGGTGAAGGGGCAGGCAGCGCTGCTGAAGGCCGATATCGACCCAGCAATGCCGACGATCTTCCGCGACGGGCTCTATGTCGTTGCGCATGAGGGCGGGCATGTCGCGGTCGGCAGCACCAGCGAGAACAGCTTTGCGGAACCGTTGTCCACAGATGCGCTACTCGATCCGCTGATTGCCGCTGCGCGTGAGATGGCGCCGGTCCTCCGTGATGCGCCCGTAATCGAGCGCTGGGCCGGGCTGCGGCCGAAGGCGATCGACCGCGATCCGATGGTGGGGCCACACCCGCTTCATCCGCATCTGCATGCGCTAACCGGCGGTTTCAAGGTCAGCTTCGGCCTGGCGCATCGGCTTGCCGAAGCTGTCGTTGCACCAATTGCAGGCAAAAAGCTCTCCTTCGACCTGCCTGAAAGCTTCGCGCTTTCGAGCCATATCACGGCCGCTTCACGCTAAACGTGAATTCGTCCAGAGTATATTTCGTTATTCTGTCATGCAAATCACCTATCTGCTTGCGCATCGACGGCGCCGGATTCGGCCGTGCGCCGCATTCTCAGATGGAGGAAATCGCATGCGCTATGCCATTTGCTTCACGCCTTCGCCGAGCGATCCGCTCAGCCATGTGGCGGCCAATTGGCTTGGCCGTAACGTTTTTTCGGGCGAGATGCTGGAGCCGCCGGCCGTTCGCGGTCTCGGCATTCACGAAATTGCCTTCCACACGGCCGTGCCGCGCCGTTATGGCTTTCATGGCGTGCTGAAAGCGCCGTTCCACCTCTCCGCGGAGGTATCCGAAGCGCAACTATTGCGGGAATTGATGCGCTTTTCCGGCACGTTCCAGCCGTTCAGCGTGCCGCGCATCGAAGTGGCGCGGCTTGGAAACTATTACAGCCTCGTTCCGACGCTGCCCTGCGAGAATGTCCGCTATCTCGCATCGTCGATCGTTCAGCATTTCGATGGCTTCCGGGCGCCACTTTCGGAAGCCGATATCGAGCGGAGTGATCCCGACGGCTTGTCGGCGGCGCAGTTCACGAATCTACACCGCTGGGGCAACCCCTATGTGATGGACGAATACCGGTTCCACATGCCGGTGACCGGCCCGGTCAATGTTGTCGACATGCCGCGCATCGAACAGGCGCTGCGCGGCATCTTCGAGCCGGTGCTGGCGGAGCCGATCGCCATCTCCAATATCGCGCTGATGATGGAAGAAGGCATGGGCGGGCCGTTCCGGGTGCATTCGCTGCACCCGATGGGCAAGGTCAGCGCCCGCAAGATCGCCTGATCACTTTTGTTCAAGAAGCGGCTGCGGAAAACTGCTATATCCGCGCGATGCAGAATATTTCCCAGGAACAGGCGACTGTTGCCATGCCGCTCGCCGGGGCGGAGACGACCCGCTTCTGGCGCGACCGGCGCTTCGACGGCATGGAATGCCTGAGCGCGACCTTCCTGACCCACGAGTTTGCGCCGCATGCGCATGATACTTTCAGCATCGGCGCCATCGAGAGCGGCAGCCAGATCGCCACGATCCGCGGTGCGCGCGAGGCCTCCGGTCCCGGCGATCTCTACCTGATCAATCCCGGCGAGACGCATGACGGTGCGCCGACGGATGGCGGTTACCGCTACCGGATGATCTACCCTGACATGGCACTGTTCCGGGAAATTCTTGAGGACGTGACCGGCCGGGCCTTCCACGGTACGCCGGCCTTCGGCAAGCAGATTCTCCATGATCCAAAGCTCGCCAATGCCTTTCTGGAGGCGCATCGGACACTGGAGGCGGGCGCCGGAGCGCTGGAGACCGGGCAGGGCATGTTCCTGGTGCTGGACGCGATGTTCCGCCAGCATGGCAGCTCGATCATCGTTCCCGTCGATAGTGCCGAACGATCGGCGGCTCGCCGGGCGCGCGACTACCTAGTGGAGCAATATGAAAGCGATATCGGTCTCGAAGAACTGGCCGCTATCGCCGGACTCAGCCGTGCGCATCTGATCCGCGCCTTCCGCAAGGAATTCCACATCACGCCGCATGCCTTCCTCACAGATGTCCGCGTCAGGATTGCCCGGCGCAAGCTGCAGGCAGGCGAGCTGCCGGCGGAGATCGCGCTCGAATGCGGCTTTGCCGACCAGGCGCATTTCACCCGGCATTTCAAGGCCCGCACCGGACTGACACCCGGCCAGTACCGCGCCCGGTAATCACTTTCGTTCAAGACGGCGTTCTTGCGCCGCTTTATGACCTCCGCAGCAAGCGGAGTTTTTGAAAGTGAACAAGAATGAATTCTGGGCGGAATTTACAGGCGGCATGCGGGCGATCGCGCCACTGATCGCCGCGGTCATTCCCATCGGGCTGGTGTTCGGCGCGGTGGCTGCCACCAAGGGGCTTTCGCCGGTCGAGACCGGGCTGATGAGCGCGCTGGTCTTTGCCGGCGGCTCGCAATTCGTGGCGATGGATATCTGGACGCATCCGGCCTCTTGGGCGGGACTGGGCTTCGCGGCGCTGCTCGTCAATATCCGCCACGTGCTGATGGGCGCTTCGATCGGCTCGAAGATGCAGGCCTTTCCGCCGCGTGCCCGTTATTTCTCGGTGCTGTTCCTCGCCGACGAGATCTGGGCGATGGCCGAATTCCGGGCCGGTATCGCGCGGCTGACGCCGGCCTGGTTTGCTGGGCTTGCCACGCCATTTTATCTGACCTGGTTGCTGTCCAGTCTCGCGGGGGCAACACTCGGCGCCTTCCTCGGTAATCCCGTCACTCTGGGCCTCGATTTCGCTTTTCCTGCGGTCTTCATCGTGCTGGTCATGGGTTTCTGGAAGGGATCGGAGACCGGTGCGGTCCTGCTCGCCAGCGGTGCGGCGGCCGTCCTGACGCAGCATTTCATCCCCGGTGTATGGTACATCGCCGCCGGCGCATTGGCAGGGCTTGCCGCCGCGATGGTCAGCGGCAAGCGCCGCGTGGAGGTGACGCCATGACGCTCGATTTCTCGACATTGCTTGCCATCCTGGCGATGGCGGCGGCAACCATCCTGACGCGTGTCAGCGGTCTTTTCCTCATTCGCCATGTGTCGCTCGACGGCAGCAGGCGCAAGGCGATCGAATCCATTCCACCGGCGGTGCTGATGGCCGTCGTCGCGCCGACCGCCTTCGCAACCGGGATTGCCGAGACCATCGCCTGCGCCGTCACCGCGCTCGCAGCGCTTCGGTTGCCAATGCTGGCGGCCGTCGCATCGGGCGTCGTCTGCGTCGCGGTCCTCAGGGCGATCGGGCTTAGCTGAGTGATTTCGTGAGAGACTTCCGCGATTTCCGTGAAAGCCTCTTTCGCATTTCCGGCTCGACTTTCGCTCCCCGGGTGCTACCGTTTCGCCTGTCCTCGAGAAGGTGATTTCATGGCATCCGATACCTATCCGCGCAATCTGATCGGCTACGGCCGCAACACGCCTGATCCGAAATGGCCGGGCGGCGCGCATGTCGCCGTTCAATTCGTCATCAACTACGAGGAAGGCGGCGAGAGCTGTATTCTCGATGGCGATCCAGCGTCCGAGAACCTGTTGTCGGAAATCGTCGGCGGTGCTGCCTGGCCGGGACAGCGCAACCTCAACATGGAATCGATCTATGAGTATGGCTCGCGCGCCGGTTTCTGGCGGCTGTGGCGGCTGTTCACAGAACTCAAGGTGCAGGCAACCGTCTATGGCGTGACGCTGGCCATGGCCCGCAATCCGGAAGCCGTCGATGCGATGAAGGAGGCCGGCTGGGAGATCGCCAGCCACGGCTACCGCTGGCTGGAATACAAGGATTTTCAGGAGGATCTGGAGCGCAAGCACATTCTCGAAGCCGTGCGCCTGCATACCGAACTGACCGGCGAGCGTCCCTACGGCATGTATCAGGGCAAGCCTTCGGACAACACGCTGCGGCTGGTCCAGGAAGAGGGCGGTTTCCTTTATTCGTCGGACTCTTATGCCGATGATCTGCCTTTCTGGGTGAAGGGCGTGGATGGCAAGCCGTTCCTGATCATTCCCTATACGCTCGAGACCAACGACATGCGCTTTGCCACCCCGCAAGGTTTCAATTCCGGCGATCAGTTCTTCACCTATCTGAAAGACGCCTTCGACACGCTCTATGCGGAAGGCAAGGAGGGCAGCTCGAAGATGATGTCGGTTGGCCTGCATTGCCGCCTCGTCGGCCGTCCGGGCCGCGCGGCGGCGCTGAAGCGCTTCATGGAATATGTGCTTGGTCACGAGAAGGTCTGGGTGCCGCAGCGCATCGAGATCGCCAGGCACTGGCACCAGCACCACAAGCCGGAGGCGATCTGATGAGTGCGCGGGAGGAATTCGTCACCCGCTTCGGCGGCGTCTTCGAGCATTCGCCGTTCATCGCCGAGCGCGCCTATGACGACGGCTTCATCCACGGCGAGCTGACGGCCGATCGTGTTCATACGCCGATGGTGGCGATCTTCCGGGCCGCGAGCAGCGAGGAGCGGCTTGGCGTGCTGCGCGCCCATCCCGATCTCGCCGGACGTCTGGCGATATCAGGCGAACTGACCGAGGACAGCAAGAAGGAACAGGCGGGCGCCGGGCTCGACCGGCTGAGCGCGGCGGAACACAAGCGTTTCACCGAGCTCAACAACCGCTACACCGAAAAATTCGGTTTCCCCTTCATCATCGCCGTCAAGGGCCTGAACAAGGACGATATCCTCTCGGCGTTCGAGAGGCGGATCGAAAACAGCCGCGAGGACGAGTTTGCGACGGCGGCCGGACAGGTCGAGAAGATCGCACTCCTGCGCCTCACCTCCATGCTTCCGGAGCGCTGAATGACGCGGAATTCTTTCCTCGCCGTTCCGGCTCGCCTATAGTCTCAGTTGCAGGAGACGGTGCAATGAAGCCATCGGAAGTGCTGGAGAAGAACAGGCAGGCGATCCGCGACGCGACGAAGCGTTTCAACGCGGCCAACCCGCGCGTCTTCGGCTCCGTGGCGCGCGGCGAGGACCGGGCTGATAGCGATCTCGATATTCTGGTCGATGCACTGCCAGGGACGACGCTGTTCAATCTCGGCGGGTTGCTGGAGGAATTGCAGGATATCCTTGGCGTTAAGGTGGACCTCGTCACACCAGGCGGGCTGCCCGACAAGATCAAGGCTCGCGTTCTTTCTTTGCCGCTGCGGCTCGCCTATAGTTTACGTTGCAGGAGACGGTGCAATGAAGCCATCGGAAGTGCTGGAGAAGAACAGGCAGGCGATCCGCGACGCAACGAAGCGTTTCAACGCGGCGAACCCGCGCGTCTTCGGCTCCGTGGCGCGCGGCGAAGACCGCGCCGATAGCGATCTCGATATTTTGGTCGATGCGCCGCCGGGGACAACGCTGCTCGATCTGGGCGGGCTGCTGGAGGAGCTACAGTCGCTGATGACAGAAACGGAAATCCATCTGCTGACGCCAGGCGATTTTCCGGAGCGCGTACGCGCACGTGTCCTCGAAGAGGCCAAGCCTGTATGAGTCTCGATAGACTGCAGACCTATATCGAAGAGATGCAGAGCGTGGCCCGCGAGACCGCCGATTTCGTCAAGGGCCGGACCAAGGAGACCTTTCTCAGCGATCTCATTCTTCAGAGAGCCTTGGCCATGAATCTGCTGATCATCGGCGAGGCCGCCGCGCGCGTCATAGAGGAACATCCCGAGTTCGCCGCCGAGTTTTCGGCCGTTCCCTGGCTCAAAATCCGCGGAATGCGCAACCGCATCGCTCATGGCTATATGAACATCAATCTCGATACCGTTTGGGACACAGCGCAAACTGCTATTCCCGACCTCCTCAATGCGCTTCACGCGATCCGCCATTGGCGGGCACAAGGCGAATGACAATGCCAGACTCCCTCGACATCCAGCCCCTCACCAAAGCCGCCTTCGCGCCCTTCGGCGATGTCATCGAAGCCGATCCGTCGACGATGCGTTATATCAACGGCGGCACGACCGAACGGTTTCATGCGCTTGCGTCTGCCGAGGCGGCGGGCGAGGGCGCACGCGTCATCATCAATCTTTTCCGTGGCCAGCCGCGCGCTTTTCCCTATGAAGTCGGGATGATGGAGCGCCATCCATTCGGCAGCCAGAGCTTTTCGCCGGTTTCGAACCGGCCGTTCCTCGTCGTTGTTTCGGAGGATGAGGATGGCAAGCCGGGGCGGCCGCAGGTGTTTTCTGCGCGCGGTGATCAGGGCGTGAACTACCGCCGCAATGTCTGGCATCATCCTCTGATGTCGCTCGGCAAGCCGAGCAGCTTCATCGTCGTCGATCGCGATGGACCCGGCAACAATCTGGAAGAATTCTTCTTCGACCAACCCTTCATTATCAGAGAGCCTGCCCTATGACCGGACTGACCACCCACGTCCTCGATACCGCGCTCGGCAAGCCGGCCGAGGGTCTGCGCATCGATCTCTATTCGGTCGAAGGCGATCTGCGCAAGCTTCTCAAGACGGTCGAGACCAACGCTGACGGACGCGTCGATGGCGGGCCTATCCTTGTTGGCGACAGCTTCACTGCAGGAACCTACGAGCTCCTTTTCCACGCCGGCGACTATCTTCGTGCCACAGGCACGGCGCTGCCGCATCCGGCCTTTCTCGATCTCGTGCCGATCCGCTTCGGGATCGCCGATACGACAGCGCATTACCACGTGCCGCTGCTGATCTCGCCCTACGGCTATTCCACCTATCGTGGCAGCTGAGCCATGCGGTTTGCGGCGATCGCCGATATCCACGGAAATGCCCTGGCGCTGGAGGCGGTGCTCGCCGATATTGCGGCGCTCGGCATTACCGACATCGTCAATCTCGGCGATTGCTTCAGCGGCCCGCTCGAGGCCGGAAAGACCGGCGACCGGCTCTTGCCGCTCAACCTGCCGACGGTGCGTGGTAATCACGACCGATATCTCATCGAGTTCGCGCCGGAGCAGATGTTCACCTCCGATGAAGCCGCCTATCACGATCTCAGCCCACGCTATCTCGACTGGCTGCGGACGCTTCCGCCCGAGCTTATCTATCGCGACGAGGTCTATCTCTGCCATGCCACGCCCGGAAACGATAATCTCTACTGGACCGAAACGGTTTCGCCTGAAGGCCATGTCCTCCTGAAGGCACAAGCGGAGATCGAGGCGCTGGCCGAGGGTATCGACCAGCCGCTGATCCTCTGCGGCCACACCCATCTGCCGCGGATGATTGCTCTCTCCAGCGGTCGCCTGCTCGTCAATCCCGGCAGCGTCGGCTGCCCGGCCTATGACGACGACCTTCCCCATGCCCACAAGGTGGAGAGCGGTCATCCAATGGCGAGCTACGCCATCCTCGAAAAGCAGGGTTCCGGCTGGATCCCGACCTTTCGCACGGTTGCCTACGACCACATGGCGATGTCGGCGCTTGCCAAAGCAAAAGGCCGCCCGGAATGGGCGGCCGGATTGGCGACGGGGCGGTTGTAGCCGCCGTCTCAGCTGTCGCTTTCGTTCGCCGGGCGGGGGCGGGCCGCTGCAGGCTCGGCATTCGGCTTCGAACCTTCGAGATTGCCGAGCAGCGAGGAAATAGCGTTATCGCCCTCGAACCCCGCTTCCTTCATCAGCTTGTCGAGGATCGGTTTGTTGGCCTGGTAGGCGAGCAGCTGTCCTGCAAGGCCTTCTCCCATGCCGATGCCTGAACCGCCGGCACCGGTGTTTCCGCCGCGGCCCAGCATGCCGCCGGTGTCGAAGATCCGGATGTCCGAAATCTTCTCGATCGGCTTGACGGCTTCGGCAAGCGCCGACGGGATGATGCGGATGCGCTCGCGGGTGATTTCGAACTCGATGATGGCGGCGCTCAGCTTGTTGCGCGCGTCGTTCAGCAGCGCCTCGCTTTCTGCTTCGGCCTTGCCGGTTTCCAGGATGCCCTTGGCCTTGATGATGGCGGCGTCAGCCTCTGCGGTGGCCAATGTCTTGATCGCTTCGGCCTGGTCGATCGCTGCCTGCTTTTCGGCTTCGGCGCCAACGGTCACTGCTGTTGCTTCCGTCTCGGCCTTCTTGCGGGCGTCGATGACGGCGATCTGCTTTTCGCGTTCGGCGATTTCAACGGCCTTGGCCGTGCCGACCTTTTCCTCTGCGGCGATAGCAAGCGCACGGGCCGCCTCTGCAGCAGCCTTGGCTTCGGACTCTTCGCGGCTCTTGTTGGCAACCGCGATGGCGCTTTCCTGGGCGACGATCTGCAGGTCGCGTTTGGCTTCGGTCTCGCGCTGCTGCACGGCGCGGGTCGCGTCGATATTGGCGCTCTCGCGGGCCTGCTTGGCCGACGCTTCGCGTTCGGCGATCGCCTGCTGCGAGGCGATACGCGCCTCTTCTTCTGCCCGTTTTGCGGCCTGCTCCTGCTGCGCGGTTTCGGCGCGCGTTGCCGCCGACTTGTTGGCGATGTCGCGTTCCTGGCTGAGTTCGGCTTCGCGCTTGGTCCGCTCGATGGCGAGCGACTGCTGGCGCGCTTCCAGATCCTTTTGTGCGATTGCCACTTCGGTATCGCGAACGATCTCGTTGCGCTCCTTCTTGCGGCTTTCGGTGATGCGCGTTAGCGCGGCAAGACCCTGCGCGTCGAAGAAGTTATTGGCGTTGAAATGCTTGATGTCGGTCTGGTCGAGGCGCGTCAGCGATACCGACTCAAGTTCGAGGCCGTTCGATTGCAGGTCGGCGCCGACGGCTTCCTGGACGGCCTTGACGAAATCCATGCGCTGTTCCTGCAGCGCGTCGAGGTTCATCGTTGCCGCGACCGAGCGCAGGCCGTCCACGAACTTCGCCTCGATGAGCACGCGCAACTGTTCGGCATCATTGGTGCGGTTGCCGAGCGTCTGTGCGGCGAGCGCGATCGAGGACCCATCGGGCTTGACGCGGACGTAGAACTCGGCGCCGATATCGACACGCATGCGGTCCTTGGTGATCAGCGCGTCGCCTTCGCCGCGGCGTACTTCCAGGCGCAGGGTCTTGAGATTGACGCGGGCGATCGAGTGGAAGATCGGCAGCACGACCGAGCCGCCATCGAGGACGACTTTCTGGCCGCCGAGGCCGGTTCGCACATAGGCTTCGTCGCGGCTGGAGCGGGTGTAGAGCGAGGCGAGCACGAAGCCAATGCCGAGAACAAGGACGATGCCTATCGCGGCGGGCAGTATGACGTCATAGATCATGAATTCTCTCCCAAAGATGATCTGGCCGTATCGAGAAGCTCGTCCGGCGCGAAAACGGCGATGAAGATGTCGGCTGCGCGATCGACCAGCAGAACCTTGGCGCCGCCGGCAAGCGGCGGCTGATCCTTGGCGGCCTTTGCGCGTAGCGAATGCCAGTTGCCGTGTGAGTCCTTCAACCGGACACGCCCCGGCAGGCCCTGGTCCAGCGGGCCGATGGCGACTTCTGCGGTGCGGCCGACGAATTCCGACAGGTCGACGGCATAGGTCTCGTCGCGTGGCACGATCCGCGCCACCATGCGGCTCGAGGCGCGCACCATCGGGGCTGCGAGCAGGACGGCCGGGATCGAAGCGGCGAGAGCCGGCAGAGGCGCCCAGAAAGCGCTGGCGATCGCCTGGATGACGAAGCCTGTCATCGAGAAGAAGCCGAGTATCAACAGGATCAGGATAAGGATCGGGACACCGCCGACATTCAGCCATGACAGCAGTCCGGTGACGCCCTCATGTCCATCGGTATGCGGCGCATGCGGCTTGCCGATCATCTCGCTGATCGAAAAGCCCAGCAACATCGCCAGAATTTCGATGGCCGTCAGGCCCGCGAGCATGACGGCGGCGATGGCGAAGGGCGTGCACTCGGGGGCGAAGAGCAGGCTCATGGGCTTATTGGCCGCCGGCCTTGAAGCGCGCCAACCTGGCCTCGATCGCCTGCTCGCGGTGGAGGCGGTCCAGCTCATCGAGTTCGGCGCTGCTTGCGACTTCGCCCGAGGGCACGCCGGTCATGCGCGATACGGCGGCGGCTGCCTTTGCGGCGGTGGCGCCGGGCTGGGCGCGGGTGATGCCGGGCGAGACCTCGGCAGGTGCGTGCTGCGCGAGGCTGCGCTTGTAATCGGAAAGGCGTGCCTCCGCTTCCCTTCGGGTAGCAAGAACGGCCTGCAGAGCCTTATGGCCCTCGTCAACATGCTCTCGGGCATCGGTCAGCGCCTTGTCAAGCGCGGCGATCTGGGCCTCAAGGTCAATCTGTCGCGCAACCCCGGCCTTTGCCAGATCCTCGCGTCCCGACGATACCGCAAGACGGATCTTGCCATCCAGCGCGGTCATGTCATCGGTAATCTCGGTGCGGCGGCTGGTGATCCGATATTCCTCGGCGCGTGCCTTGCCGAGATCGGTCCGCGCCTCGTCGGCGGCGGCGTCGATCTCGCGGATCGCCTGCTCGATGATCGCCAGTTTGTTAGCGCCTTCGGCCTTGTCGATGGCGGCATTGGCAATGCCGGCAATCAGACGGCCCATGCGTGAAAGAACACCCTCATTCATGTTTTCCTCCATCCGTGGGGAATTCGGCGTGACGCCGATGTGAATTTCATACCGGCCGCCCGTGACGGCCAGATAGGCGGGGAAGATATTGTCCCATCCCGGCGAATAGCCGGCGACATCGAAGGGGACGGCAACACGGCCTCTGACGGTCGCAAGCGTCAGATCTGCGGGGCCTTTGATCGCGAAGAGTTTTTCATCCAGAGGTAGCCGTGTGATGCCCCGTTCCAGGCGCCCAGATGCGAAATCCCGCAGCCCGAGCGTCACCAGCCGTGCAGGCAGGCCGGTCTGTTCTCTTACCGTTTCATAGGCGAGATCATGCAGCACAACGAGATTGGCTCCGGCCTTTCCCGACAGAAGATCGGCCAGTATCCCGGCCATGTGCTCGTAGGCAGCTACCGTTTCGTCGATTGCGGCACGCGCATCATGCCCTGGCGCCAACCTGTAGCGCAGCATGGATTGCGGTAATGTCCTCGTCGCGGATACCATGGGTTTAACATAAAGCACCGCTTTGGTGCTTTCAAGATGGCGCTAAAAAAGAATCTTTGAGAATTAACAACGCATGATTGCACGAAGATTTGTGATCCGGCTTGGAACGGTGATGCGAGGGACCGGCTTTATTGCGGACCGGCAATCACCGACGCACCCACATCCTTGATGTCTCGCTTTCCGCATAGCGCCATGGTCATATCAAGCTCCTTGCGGAGGATCTCCAGGGCCAGTGTCACGCCGTCCTTGCCCATGGCGCCGAGGCCGTAGAGGAAGGGGCGGCCGATATAGGTGCCTTTGGCGCCGAGGGCCATGGCTTTCAGCACGTCCTGGCCGGAGCGGATGCCGCCGTCGAGGTGGATTTCGATCTTGTGGCCGACAGCGTCTGCGATCGCAGGCAGCATGCTGATCGAGGATGGGGCGCCGTCCAGTTGGCGGCCGCCGTGGTTGGAGACGATGATGGCGTCGGCACCGGTTTCGGCGGCGAGCCTGGCGTCTTCCACGTCGTTGATGCCCTTGATGATCAGTGGGCCGCCCCATTTCTCCTTGATCCAGGCGACATCGGTCCAGGAGAGCCTGGGGTCGAACTGCTCGTGCGTCCAGATCGAGATCGAGGAGAGATCGGTGACGTTCTTCGCGTGACCGATGATGTTGCCGAAGGTGCGGCGTTTGGTTTGCAGCATGTCAAGGCACCAGAGCGGACGCGTTGCCATTTGCCAGATATGTTTCGGGGTAAATTTGGGCGGGGCGGAGAGGCCGTTGCGCAGATCCTTGTGGCGCTGGCCGAGGATCTGCAGGTCGGCCGTCAGCACCAGCGCCGAGCACTTTGCCGCCTTCGCACGGTTGATCAGGTCGAGCACGAAATCCTTGTCGCGCATGACGTAAAGCTGGAACCAGAACGGTTTCGTCGTCACCGAGGCGACATCCTCGATCGAGCAGATGCTCATGGTGGAGAGCGTGAAGGGCACGCCGAATTCTTCCGCTGCGCGCGCCGCCAGCATCTCGCCATCGGCATGCTGCATGCCGGTCATGCCCGTCGGCGCCAGCGCCACGGGCATCGAGACCTTCTGGCCAATCATCTCGGTTTCGAGCGACCTATTGGTCATGTCGACCAGCACGCGCTGGCGAAGCTTGATCTTGGCGAAGTCGCTCTCGTTGGCGCGGTAGGTGGTCTCCGTCCAGGCGCCGGAGTCGGCATAGTCGAAGAACATCTTCGGGACGCGGCGCCGGGCCAGCGTCTTCAGATCGGCAATCGTCAGCGGCTTTGACATGATATCGGCATCCTCCGGAAAGCTTCCGAGAGGTAGCATATTCACGTCCCTCTGCCAGCAGAAACATATGCTTAGGGCAGGGTTTCCGGACTATCCGGCAGGCTTGGCGGCGGCCCATGTCAATAGCGCGTCGAGCGCCGGGCAGAGCGATTGGCCCCAGTCGGTGAGGCAATATTCCACCTTCGGCGGCACCTGATGGTGGACGATCCGCTTGACGATGCCATTGGCTTCCATCTGGCGCAGCTGCTGGATCAGCATCTTTTGCGAGATCGCCGGGATCGCGCGTTCCAGATCGGAGAAGCGCAGCACATTGCCACCGAAGAGATGGAAGAGGATGACGAGCTTCCAGCGCCCTTCGAGCATGCGCAGCACATTCTCGACACCCTCGGCGGCGGTCGATGGGGTCAGGTCATCGGTGGACTTACTTTCAGGTAAGTACCCTACTTTTTCGTGCGTACTTGTCATCTCGAAAGTCTAAAGCCATCTTCGCCTTCAAGCAACGCGATTGTTTTGGACGGCGGCGCCCCGTCCTCCAACACAAGAGGACTGATATGACCATAGCTCAGACATTTCCGATCCTTCCCGCGGAGTTTTCCGGCAAGCGTGTGCTGGTGACCGGCGGTACGAAGGGGGCCGGTGCCGCGATCCTGCGCAGGTTTGCAGCGGCGGGCGCTGAGACCATCACCAGTGCCCGTTCGGTGCCGGAGGCGGGCACGTCTGCGACGCTCTTCGTGCCCGCCGATCTCTCGACACCGGAAGGCGTCGAGATACTGGCGCGTGCTGCGCTCGAAAAATCCGGCGGGATCGACATTCTCGTTCATACGCTCGGCGGATCGGCAGCACCCGGCGGCGGTTTTGCTGCCTTGACGGAGGAACATTGGCAAAACGAGCTGGCTCTCAACCTGATGCCTGCCGTTCGTCTCGACCGGCTGCTCGTGCCGCAGATGATCGAGCGGCGAACGGGTGTGGTGATCCACATATCGTCCATCCAGCGGCGGCTTCCGCTGCACGAGGCGACGATTGCCTATGCGGCGGCAAAGGCGGCGCTCAGCAATTACAGCAAGGCGCTCTCCAAGGAGCTGGGTCCGAAGGGCGTGCGGGTGACATCGGTGGCGCCGGGCTGGATCCTGACGGAGGCATCCGATGCGCTGGTCTCGCGCATTTCGAAAGCGAACGGCATCGATACAGAGGCGGCGAAACAGAGCATCATGGATGCGCTCGGCGGTATTCCGGCCGGCCGCCCAGCCTATCCCGAGGAAGTTGCCGAGCTCGTTGCCTTCCTGGCGTCCGATCGGGCGGCGTCGATTCATGGCGCCGAGTTCACCATCGATGGCGGAACGGTGCCGACCGTGTGAAGCTTTGGCGGGGCGGCCTTGGCCGCCCCTTTCAGCCGCGCATCACCCAGCGGATGGCGCCGACGGCGGCGAAAGCCATCAGCGGCCAGATGGCCCAGAATGTGCCGCTCCAGGAGAGCAGGTTGATGGCGATCAGGCCGAGGCCGATGATGGCGAGACCGGCGAGCTGCTGGTCGACGCGGTTTTGCAGGCGGGCGATGGTCATGACGGCGGCGAAAGCGAGCACGAGGATCGGCCAGACGGCCCAGAGATTTCCCTCCCAGGTGAGCGCGTTGATCAGGGCGAAAAAAGCCGCGGCGATGGCGAAGATGCCGAGCAGCTTGCGGGCGCGTGATGGCGAAGCCGTTGACCGCTGATCCGGGCGGGCGGGGGAGGCGGCCGGTGCTCCGGAGGCTGCGGCTTGCGCGGCAGCTTGGGCTGGATGACTCTCGCCGATGCGGATGGCGTAGCTCGGTATCGCTTCGGAGACATTCTTGACGCTAAGCGGGCCGAGGAAATCGAAACCAACAGGCACCTTGTTGCGGACCTGGTCATAGACGGTGTTGGAGATGACGATGCCGCCTGCCGGTGCCGAGGCCTGCAGGCGGGCGGCGATGTTGACGCCGTCGCCGTAGATATCGGCACCTTCGACGATGATGTCGCCGAGATTGATGCCGATGCGGAAGAGCATCTGTTCGCTCGCAGGTTTGGCGCTGTTGAAGCCTGCGAGCTCGGTCTGCACATCGACGGCAGCCCGGACGGCCTCGACGACGCTCGGGAATTCGGCGATCAGGCCGTCGCCCCAGGTATTGACGACGCGGCCGCCATGCGATGCGATCAGACCGGACATGGCCTCGCGGTAGCGCTTCAGCGTCGCCAGCGTGCCTTCTTCGTCAAGGCCCATCAGGCGCGTATAATCCTGCACATCGGCGGAGAAGATGGTCGTCAACCTGCGTTGCGTCTCGCTCATGCTTCCCCCGATTTTGAGTCCCTATCTCAAAGCACTGCCTTCATCGCGTTGCCGGCGACATATGTCTCGACGATCGACCGGTCGTCGCCCATCGTCTGCAGCAGGAAGAGTTCTTCCACCAGCGTTTTGACCACGTCCATCTTCAGCGCCATGGCCGGTGTCGCGGCGGCATTGAGGACGACGATATCGGCATCGGTGCCGGTCTCCAGCGTGCCGATGCTGTCTGCGAGCGACAGGGCTCCGGCATTACCCAATGTCATATGGTAATAGCTGTCCAGCGGGTTCAAGCGTTCACCGAGCAGCTGCTGGATCTTGTAGGCCTCGTCCATCGTCCGCAGCATCGAATAGCTGGAGCCGCCGCCGATATCGGTGGCGACGCCGATGCGGACGGGCTTTTCGCGGCGCGACAGGGCCTTCAGCGGGAAGAGGCCGGATCCGAGGAACAGGTTCGATGTCGGGCAGTGGACAGCGATCGATCCGGCCTCGCTCATCGCATCGGCTTCGCGATCCGAGAGATGGATGCAGTGGCCGAAGAGCGTCTTTCTTCCGAGCAGGCCGTAGCGCGCGTAGATATCCGTGTAGTCGATCGCCTCAGGGTAGAGCTCACAGGTGTAGCGGATCTCGTCGTGATTCTCGGAAAGATGCGTCTGGATATGCAGGTCCGGGAATTCACGGGCGAGCGCCGCTGCTGCTTCCATTTGCTGCGGCGTCGAGGTGATGGCGAAGCGCGGGGTGATGGCAACATGGTTGCGGCCCTTGCCGTGCCATTCGGCGATGACGGCGCGGGTTTCGTCATACCCCATTTCGGGCGTATCGAGCAGGCCCTGCGGGGCGTTGCGGTCCATCATCACCTTGCCACCGACCATGCACATGCCGCGCTTCATGGCCTCGGCAAAGAAGGCGTCGGCGGAGGTCTTGTGGACGGAGCAATAGGCGACGGCGGTCGTCGTACCGTGGCGGATCAGCTCGTCGTAGAAATGCGTGGCGATCTTTTGCGCATGGGCGGTTTCGACGAAGCGGCATTCCTCCGGGAAGGTATAGGTATTCAGCCATTCCAAGAGGTTGGCGGCATAGGAAGCGATGACCTGCATCTGCGGGAAATGCAGATGGGTGTCGATGAAGCCGGGCATGATGAGATGCGGGCGGTGATCGATTTCCTCGGCATCGTCAGGCGCCTTTGCCTTCACATCGGCATAGCTGCCCGCAGCGATGATCTTGCCGCCTTCGATCAGAAGGCCGCCATCGGTCTCATAGCTGTAGCTTTCCTGATCGCTCAGGCCTTGCGGGGCGCGCTTGAACGAGAGCAGGCGCCCGCGCAGAAGTTTCACTGTCATTCCTGTTTGCCTTCGACTGCGCTTTCGAACCAGGCGACGAGCAGCTTGCGCTCGTCGGCGGTGATCTCTGTGACATTGCCGGGCGGCATCGCATGGCTGCGGCCTGCCTGTATATAGATTTCCCGGGCGTGGGCGGCAATTTCCGCGTCGTTTTCCAGCATGACGTTCTTCGGTGGCCGCACGACTCCTTCATAGACGGGCTCTGCCGCATGGCACATGGAACAGCGGGTGCCGACCAGCTGCTTGACCGCAGGGAAGTGGGGATCGCCGGCGAACTGCTGGAAGGCAGGGGCGACAGCCGCCGCATCGGCATCCTTTTCACCGGTCAGCACCTTCGGCACGGTCGAGAGCCACATGATCAGGATGAACAGGATGACTGTTGCGATCCATGTCCAGGTCGGGCGACCCTTTCTGGCATGCGTGGTGTTGAACCAGTGGCGGATGGTGACGCCCATCAGGAAGACGAGGGCGGCGATCACCCAGTTGAAGGCGGTGCCGAAGGCCAGCGGATAATGGTTCGACAGCATGAAGAAGATGACGGGCAGCGTCAGGTAGTTGTTGTGCAGCGAGCGCTGCTTGGCGATCTGTCCGTATTTCGGATCGGGCGTGCGCCCGGCGATCAGGTCGGCGACGACGATCTTCTGGTTTGGGATGATGATCATGAAGACATTGGCCGACATGATGGTCGCGGTGAAGGCACCGAGATGCAGGAAGGCGGCGCGGCCGGTGAAGAGCTGGGTGTAGCCCCATGCCATGAACACCAGCACCGCATAGAGCACGATCATCAGGCCCCAGGTATTGCGGCCGAGCGGCGATTTGCAGAGCAGGTCATAGACCAGCCAGCCGCCGGCAAGTGAGGCCAGTGAAATCAGGATCGCCGTCATCGGGCTGATATCCAGCACATGGCGGTCGATGAGGAAGAGATCGGCACCGCCATAATAGACGATACAGAGCATCAGGAAGCCGGAGAGCCAGGTGAAATAGCTCTCGTATTTGAACCAGGTCAGATGCTCCGGCATCTGTGCCGGCGCCACCAGGTATTTCTGGATGTGATAAAAGCCGCCGCCATGGACCTGCCATTCCTCGCCATAGGCGCCGACCGGCAGATGTGGCCGCTTCACCAGGCCGAGGTCGAGGGCGATGAAATAGAAGGACGAGCCGATCCATGCAATCGCGGTGATGACGTGAAACCAGCGCGCTGCAAAGGCGAACCATTCCCACGCTATGGCGTATTCATACATGCTGTTCCCCTGTCTTCCTCCGACTCGTCACATTGCAGAATGTTGATGCGCGAGGGAAGGGGGAAGTTGGCTTCCCATCGCGTGCCGGATCGCCGATAGTTGCGGGGCAGTTCTGAAGGAGAGGGCCGATGATCCTTGCGCTCTACAGCGACCAGGTGATTGCCGAGAATGCGCCGATGGACAGGCGGCTGGCAGAGATCGTGCGCCAGCGCGGCGACCATATCGGCTATGTCTCCTCCGGCCCCGATCCCGACCGCCATTTCTTCAACGAGAAAGTGGCCTACTATGCGGAATATGGGCTGAAGCTTGATCCGTTCATCGATCTCGACGACATCGTGTCTGACGATCTCGAGCGGCTGTTTTCCTGCAACGCCATCCACCTCTCCGGCGGCCATACCGGGCATTTCCTGCACCGCTTGCGCAAAGCCAATGTGCTCGAGCGGCTGCGGACCTGGACGCACGACGATGGCATCCTGATCGGCACCAGCGCCGGAGCCATCCTGATGACGCCGACAATCGCCGTCGATGCCTTTTTCCTGGGCCAGCAGCCAGAGGATATCACCGATGGCGAGGCACTCGACCTCGTGCCCTTCGAGTATTTCCCGCATCTGAACGAGGATGAACGCTTCCTTCCGGCGCTGCTGCGCTACAGCGAGACGATCACCAACCGGATCGTCGCCTGCCGGGATGGCGAGGGGCTGATCGTCCACAAGGACGGGGTGGAAATATTTGGCAAGCCGCGGCTGATCTTTCGCGGATCGGCTGATGTCATCGGCCTGGACGGTCTCGATGCACTGATGGGACCGCACGGCCGTCTTGAAATGTGACGGCTTCGTTACACCTTCATTTGAGGGCCGCCGCATTGCTGCGAGAGCGCATATCCGGTGGGGCATTCATCTGGAGATGTGCCCATGCGAAGCTTACTGGCATGCGTATTGATTGCCTTTGCGCCCGGCGCTCTGGCGCATGATGCGGCGTCCGGATGGGCTTATGATCCCTTCTGCTGCAACGGCGACAGCGAGACCGGGGATTGCCAGATGATCCCGTCGAAAAGCGTCAAGGTGACACCCAACGGCTACCGGGTGACGCTGGTGCCGGGCGACCACAGGCTGGTGACGCGCTATCACGTTTTCCTGCTGCCGCTGACCAAGGCGATGCATTCCGGCGATGGCGATTATCACCTCTGCCTGTTTCCCAACGAGGATACGCCGCGCTGCTTTTATGCGCCCGAAATGGGCTATTGAGGGGGTGCCTCGGTGCCGTGCATCTCGTTCAGGATCCAGTTTCTGAAAGCCTTGATCTTCGGGACGTTGCGGCGGTTTTCGGGATAGGCCAGCCAGTAGCCGCGGCCATCTGTGCATTCCAGGTCGAAGGGGCGGATCAGCTTGCCGCTGGCGAGCTCGTCCGGGTAGAAATCCGGGGTCAGGATGGCGACGCCCTGGCCGGCGACAGCGGCGGAGGCCTCGAAGGCCTGCGCGCCGTAATAGCTGTTCGCCCGCGGCTTGAGGTTCGATGCCGGGACGCCTGCCGCTTCCAGCCACTGGTGCCACCAGGGGTCGGTCGTATCGAAGATTCGTAGCTTCAGGAGATCGGCGGGTTCATGGATGCCGCCGATGGTTTCGGCGAGCGCCGGGCTCAGCATCGGGGTGAAATAGACATCCATCAGCTTTTCGGCGCGCAGGCCCGGCCACTCGCCGGTGCCGGAGCGGATGCCGATATCGAAGGCCTCGCGGCCGAGATCGACCAGCGTGTCCGAGGTGTTCATGCGCACGGCGATATTGGGATGGGCGAGCTGGAAGAGGCCGAGCCTCCGGGCCAGCCATTGTGAGGCGAAGGTTGCGAGGCACGTGATCTGTAGCGTCACTTCGGTCTCGCCGCGCGCCTCGGCCATGGCGAGCTGCAGCGTCTCGAAGGCTTCCGTCACCTGCGGCGCCAGCCTTTCCCCGGTTTCGGTCAGGCTGATCTGCCGCGGGCGGCGCAGGAACAGCGGCTCGCCGATATTCTCTTCCAGCAATTTCACCTGATAGCTCACCGCCGTCTGGGTCATGCCGAGCTCTTCGCCCGCCTTCGTGAAACTGCCATGCCGCGCCACGGCCTCGAAGACGCGCAGCGCATTCAGCGGGAATTGCCTGGAGAGCTTCATGGATAAGTTCTCTTTATGCATTCGCATGTTTGTTCGATTGGAATTGCAGCATTTTCAGGCGCAGACTGCAAGTCATACCGTCAAGTCAATGAAGGTGACTGTCATGAAAGACTCAACGATCGAACGCAATGAACTGCACCACGAGCTGCCGGTTAAAGCGCTTGTCTCGCGTCTTCGGGCATGGGTCTATCGCACGTTCGTATACTCCTCGCGGCTCGACCCCGACACTATGCCCGACCGGGTCAGGCGCGATCTGGGGTTCCTGGATGGCCGGGAACCGCGCGATCATTTCGAGCGCTGGCCATAAACAGCCAACGCTGCCAGAATCTCGGCGGCGGTCATGGCGGCGATCACTTCCGGGCGCTTGTCCCGGACGGCGGAGCCGCCGATCGGCAATGTCAGACGCTCGAGCCAGCGCCTTTCGCCGCCCTCGCGCGCCAGCCAGCTCGAAAACGTAGCGCGCTTGGTGGCCGAGCCAATCATGCCTGTGTAGGCGAGGTCGGTTCTTGCCAGCGCCTCGCGGGCGATGAGAAAATCGAGGGCATGGTCATGCGTCAGGATGACGATGGCCGAGCCTGCCGGGACCTTGGCGATCAGCGCCTCGGGCATCGGCATCAGAAGGGTCCGGGTTTCCGTGGGCAGGTTTTCCAGTTCTTCCTTGCGGGTTTCGATGACCGTCACTGCCAGCGGCAGCGGCGCGAGGGCGGCGGCCAGCGCCCGGCCGACATGGCCGGCGCCAAACAGATAGGCGGCCGGCCGGTGTTCGGCTTCGTCGACGCGCTTGGTTTCCAGCTCCTCCAGGATATCGGTGGTCACCCTGCGGAAGCGCAGCTGCGTGCGCCCGCCACAGCATTGGCCGATCTCCGGGCCGAGCGGGATGTCCATGGTTTCCTTGCCGCTGTTTTGGAGCAGGCTGCGGGCGTTTTCGATCGCCAGATATTCGAACTGACCGCCCCCGATCGTGGCCCAGATAGCGGTGGGGGAGACCAGCATGAAGGTGCCGGTTTCGCGCGGGGTGGAGCCCTGGGTTCCGGTGATTTCGATGAGAATGGTGGCGGGGTGGGTGAGGAGGAAGTCCTTGAAGATGGTCATTGTTTTGTGACCGGGAGGTTTGTGGGTGGGGCACCCCCCTCTGTCCTGCCGGACATCTCCCCCTCAAGGGGGGAGATTGGCTGGGGGCGCCGGTTTCCCCAAACAACTGACGTCGAAGGATCATTATGGTGCGAGCGGATGCCTCCAGCTGCTCTCCCCCCTTGAGGGGGAGATGCCCGGCAGGGCAGAGGGGGGTAAGCCACGAACGCCACCCCGCCGACCCTCACACCATCTTCATCCGCTCGACCGCCATCAGCACACGCTCCGGCGTGGCAGGCGCATCGAGCCGCGGGCAGACCCTGTAATCCGCGACACTGGCAACCGCCATCGACAGCGCTTCCAGCACCGAGATCGCCAGCATGAACGGCGGCTCGCCGACGGCCTTCGAGCGGCCGATCGTCGCTTCCTTGTTTTCCGACCACTCCGCCAGCTTGACGTTGAAGACCTTCGGGCGGTCGGAGGCGAGCGGGATCTTGTAGGTGGAGGGGGCGTGAGTGCGCAGCCGGCCCTTGGCATCCCACCAGAGCTCTTCGGTCGTCAGCCAGCCCATGCCCTGAACGAAGGCGCCCTCGACCTGGCCGATATCGATCGCCGGGTTCAGCGAGCGGCCGACATCGTGGAGAATATCGGTGCGGTCGATGAGGTATTCGCCGGTCAGCGTGTCGATCGTAACCTCGGTGCAGGCGGCGCCATAGGCGAAATAATAGAAGGGCGTGCCGCGGCCGGCGGCGCGGTCCCAGTGGATTTTCGGGGTCTTGTAAAAGCCAGCCGCCGAAAGCTGGACACGGGCGAAATAGGCCTGCTTGATGAAATCGGGGAAGGGAATTTCGGTCTCACCGACGCGCACGCGGTTCGGCAGGAACAGGACGTCCGCCGGATCGACGCTCCATTTTTCCGCCGCGAAGGCGACGAGGCGTTCCTTCAGCTGCCGGGCGGCGTCATAGGCGGCCATGCCGTTGAGGTCGGAACCCGAGGAGGCTGCCGTTGCCGAGGTGTTCGGCACCTTGCCCGTGGTCGTCGCCGTAATCTTCACCCGATCGATATCGACCTGAAAACTGTCGGCCAAGACCTGTGCCACCTTGGTATAGAGGCCCTGGCCCATCTCGGTGCCGCCATGGTTCAGGTGGATCGAGCCGTCCTGATAGATATTGACGAGGGCGCCCGCCTGATTGAAGGCGGTCATGGTGAAGGAGATGCCGAATTTCACCGGCGTCAGCGCAATGCCCTTGCGGATGTAGCGGCTGTCGCGGTTGAAGGCGATGATGGCGTTGCGGCGGGCCTGGTAATCGGCGCTTTCCTCGAGTTCCTCGACGATGCGCAGGACGATGCTGTCCTCGACCTCCTGGTGATAGGGGGTCGTCGTGCGGCCGGAGCCGGGCTGGCCGTAGAAGTTCAGCTTGCGAACCTCCAGCGGGTCCTTGCCGGTGGCGTAGGCGATCTCTTCGATGAAGCGCTCGGCGCCGAGCATGCCCTGCGGGCCGCCGAAACCGCGGAAGGCGGTGTTGGAGACGGTATGGGTCTTCAGCGGCTTCGACTGCAGATGCACATGCGGGTAGAAATAGCTGGAATCGGCGTGGAACAGCGCGCGGTCGGTGACCGGGCCGGAGAGATCGGACGAGAAGCCGCAGCGTGCCGCATAGGTGGCATCGACCGCGTGGATGCGGCCTTCGTCGTCGAAGCCGAGCTCGTAATCGACGAGGAAATCGTGGCGTTTGCCGGTCGCGGTCATGTCCTCGTCGCGGTCCGGGCGAAATTTCACGGCGCGCTTCAGTTTCTTGGCGGCGATGGCGGCGAGTGCTGCAAACTGGTTGCCCTGGGTTTCCTTGCCGCCGAAGCCGCCGCCCATGCGGCGCACGTTGACGGTGACGGCGTTGGACGGAATGTCGAGCACATGGCCGACGATATGCTGGATCTCGCTCGGATGCTGCGTCGAGGACCAGACGGTGACCTCGTCATCCTCGCCGGGGATCGCCATGGCGATATGTCCCTCGAGATAGAAATGCTCCTGGCCGCCGATGCGCATCTGACCGCGCAGCCGGTGCTTAGCATTGTCCATCTCGCTCTTGGCTTCACCGCGCCTCAGCGTCATCGGGGTGATGACGAGAGGGCTGCCGTTTTCCAGCGCGCCGTCGATATCGCTCCAATGCGGCAGGTCGCGATACTCGATCTTCGCCTTGCGGGCGGCGTGGCGGGCGGCTTCCCGGGTTTCGGCGATGACGGCAAAGATCGGCTGGCCGTGGAATTCGACCTTGGTTTCGGCAAGCAGCGGCTCGTCATGGCTGCCGTTCGAGGAGACGTCGTTGACCCCCGGCACGTCCTTGCCGGTGAAGACGAGGATGACACCGGGGTGGCGGCGGACATCCGAGAGATCCATGCTGAGGATATCGGCATGGGCGCGGTCGGAGGTGCCCAGCGCGCCGTGCAACAGGCCCGCTGGTTCCGGAATATCGTCGATATAATCGGCACTTCCGGTGACGTGCTTATGCGCTGAATCATGGCGCAGCGAGCCGTGCATCGGGCCGGAAATCATGGCCTTTGGGTTTTCGAAGGTGGATTTATCCATGGGGATGCTCCGCCCTAGTTTTGGAGGCTGCCCTCAATTCCATCCTCATTCCTGTGCTTGTCACAGGAATCCAGCCACGGCGCATCTGCGCCGTGAATGACTTTTCGCGATGGCAGGGGTCTCCCGCGCCCAAGGACTTGGGCGCACTGGATTCCTGTGACAAGCACAGGAATGAGGGAGGGGAGGAGAGCGCAGTGCTCATCGTCGGCAACTCAGCGAGGGGCAAGGTCACGGCCGTTTGCATCACGCCACCCCCTCGAACCGCTTGAGCTCCACCGGCGTTCCCACAGTCTCCAGATAAAACCGCATCAGCAAGTTCTTCGCCGCCAGCTGCCGGTATTCGGCGGTGGCGCGCCAGTCGGTCAGCGGCTGGAAGTCGGCGTCGAAGGTGGGGCGGGCGGCGTCGATGGTTGCTTCTGTCCAGGGCTTGCCCATCAGGTCGGATTCGACGGTGCGGGCGCGTTTCGGGGTCGCGGCCATGCCGCCGAAGGCGATGCGGATGTCGTTGACGTCGCCGGCGTCGTCGAGCGTCAGGTAGAAGGCGCCGAGGGTGGCGGTAATGTCCTCGTCGCGGCGCTTGGTGACTTTGTAGACGGCGAAATGGCTGCCTTCGGCTGGGTAGGGCACGAAGACGCTTTCGACGAATTCGCCGGGTTTGCGGTCCTGCTTGCCATAGGCGATGAAATAGTCCTCGAGCCGGAGCATGCGGGTGCCGGCGGCGGAGCGCAGTTTCAGCGTGGCGCCGAGGGCGATCAAAGGCGGCGGGCTGTCGCCGATCGGCGAGCCGTTGGCGATGTTGCCGCCGATGGTGCCCATGTTGCGCACTTGCTCGCCGCCGATGCGGTTGATCAGGGCGGCAAGCGCCGGCACCTTCTTCGCCAGCACTTCGAAGGCCTTGGTATAGGTGACGCCGGCCCCGAAGGTGACGCCGCCGTCGGTGACCTTGATCGTCTGCAATTCGCTCAGGTGATTGATGAAGACGACGGGATTCAGCGCCCGCATCTGCTTCGTCACCCAGAGCCCGACATCGGTGGAGCCGGAGACGATGGTGGCGGATTTTTCTTCCGCCAGAATACGGGCCAGCGCCTCGACCGAACCGGGGATCATCAGCCTGCCGTCATCGGAGGTGACGGTGATGGTCTCGCGCGGCTGCATCGCCCAGAGGCGGGCGACGATATCGGAGCGGGTCTTTTCCAGAGGGTCGAACAGCGTGCTCGGGCGCGCCCTGGCGATGGCTTCGGCTGCCTTGACGATCGGCTCGTAGCCCGTGCATCGACAGAGATTGCCCTGCAGCGCCTTTTCGATCTGCGGGCGGCCGGGCTTGTCGTTGGAGAGCCACAGACCATAGAGCGACATGATGAAGCCCGGCGTGCAGAAGCCGCATTGCGAGCCATGGTAATCGACCATCGCCTGCTGCACCGGATGCAATGTGCCATCCTTGGCCGCCAGATGCTCGACGGTGACGACATGGGTGCCGTTCAGCGAACCCATGAAGCGGATGCAGGCATTGACGGATTCATAGGCGAGCTTGCCATCGACGAGACGGCCGACCAGCACCGTACAGGCGCCGCAATCGCCTTCCGCGCATCCTTCCTTCGTGCCGGTCAACCGGCGCTTCAACCGCAGAAAATCGAGCAGAGTCTCGGTCGGGCGGACATCTCTGAGCGTGATGTCCTCGCCATTGAGGATGAAGCGGATGCTGTCGCTCATGATGTTCCTTATTCTTGTTTTTCTAATGGTTATGCCGCAGTCCAGCCCCCGTCAATCGAGATGTGCGTGCCCGTCACCTGCCGGGCATCGTCACTGGCGAGATAGAGCGCCAGCGCGCCGATCTCTTCGGCCTTGACGAATTCGTGCGTCGGCTGGGCCTTGAGGATCACTTCGGTCTTCACCTGCTCCTCGGTCATGCCGCGGGCCTTGGCCGTATCCGGGATCTGCTTTTCGACCAGCGGCGTCAGCACATAGCCGGGGCAGATGGCGTTCACCGTGACGCCCGACTCAGCAAGTTCCAGGGCGGCCGTCTTCGTTAATCCTAATATACCATGTTTCGCCGCCACGTAGGCGGATTTGAACGGCGAGGCGACGAGGCCGTGGGCCGAGGCGATGTTGATGATGCGGCCATGCTTCTTCGCCTTCATGTGCGGAATGGCCGCGCGCATCGTGTGGAAGGAACTCGACAGGTTGATGGCGATGATCTGGTCCCACTTGTCGATGGGGAAATCCTCGATCTTCTCGACATGCTGGATACCGGCATTGTTGACGAGCACATCGACGGTGCCGAAGGTCTTTGCCGCCGTTTCGATCAGGTCGGCGATCTCGGCGGGCTTGGTCATGTCGGCCGGATGGTAGAGGGCGCGTGCCTCCGAAAGTGATTCAAGCCGCTCGGTGATCGCCTTGATTTCCTCGGCTTTTCCGAAGCCGTTGATGACGACGTTGTCGCCCTTGCCGGCAAAGGCGGTGGCGATCGCCAGGCCGATGCCGCTGGTGGAGCCGGTGACGACGACGGTTCTTTTCATAAGCGCTTCTCCTTGGTCCGGGTCGGACCAAGGTTATGCGCAAAGCCTTGCGGCTGACAATCGCCGAATGGCGTTCTCAGCTTGCGGCGAGAAGCGTGGTGGTGAAGGCGGCGGCAAAATCCGGACGGGCGGTCAGCACCTTGCCATCGGCATCCTTCAGAATGCCGGCGTCGAAGAGATAGTCGCCGATTGCCGTCATCTTGGCGGGATCGATGGTTCCGGCCTGGCCGGGGGCGGTGCGCAGGTAGTCGTCCGCCGCAAGCGTTTTGAGCGAGGCCCTGACCAGCTCGGGGTTGGTGAGCGCACCGTCCGATCCCTTGATCAGGATATCGGCGGCTTCATCCGGGTGGTCGGCGGCGAATTCGTAGCCGCGGCGCGTTGCCTGCATGAAGGCACGGGCAAGCTCCGGCTTTTCTGCAAGGTAGGCGTTGCTGCTGCCCAGAATGGCCGTGTGTTCGTCGGGCACGCCGTAATCGGCATAGACGAAGGCGCGCTGGGCCTTGTTCTCCAGCTCGGCCTGAACGCCCTCCCAGGTATAGACTTCGAGGGTGAAATCGACGGCGCCGTTATCGAGCGCCTGGTAGGCGGAGGTGCCGAGCGTCACGGTCTCGAACTCGCCCTTACCGCCGGCGTTCTTGATCATCGAGCCGAGCAGGGCGTTTTCCCAGGCGCTGCCGAAGCCGCCATAGGTCTTGCCGTCCAGATCCTTCGGCGTCTGGATGTCGCTGCGATCCGCCTTGAAGACGACGCGGCCGGTTTCCTTCTGGACGATGGCGAAGGTGCCGATGAGATCGGCGCCGGCGGCGCGCTGGGTCATCAGGCCGATCGAGCCGAGAACGCCGAAATCGGCGACACGGCTGGCAACGAGGGTCGCGGCCGAGGCGTCCGTGTAGGGGAGAATTTCGACATCGAGGCCGGCGTCGCGGTAGAAATTCCTGTCACGGGCCACGTAGAGGCCGACGTGATTGGTGTTCGGCGTCCAGTCGAGGGCGACCGAAACCTTGGGATTGGCGGCGCGAACGGTGAGCGGTGCAGTGGCCAGCGACAGAATGCCGGCAAGGGCGGTGCGGCGAGTGATGGACGGAAGGGTCATGGCTGATCTTCTCCTTCGAAGAGCGTTGCGAGGATACGGTTTTCGATTGTGATGACGTCCGTCTGCTGCCTGCCGGGTTCGGTGCGCGGGCGCGGCAGATCGACCCTGGTTTCGAGGACGATGTGGGCCGGGCGGGCGGAGAACACATAGATGCGGTCGGACAGCAGCACGGCCTCGCGCACATCATGGGTGATCAGGATCACCGACAGCCCCCGGCGCCGGCAAAGCGCTTCGAGAAAGCGCTGCATCTTCAGGCGGGTCAGCGCATCCAGCGCGCCGAAGGGTTCGTCGAGCAGCAGGATCGGCCGCTGCTGGACGACGGTGCGCAGCAGGGCGACACGCTGGCGCATGCCGCCGGAGAGTTCATGCGGCCAGCTGCGGCCGAAGCCCTCCAGGCCGAATTCGGCCAGCAGCGGCGTGATTTCGGCGCTCGCGTCCCGTCTCGACATCCCCGCGATTTCGAGGCCGAGTGCTGCATTGGCAAGCAACCGCCGCCACGGCATCAGCGCATCGCGCTGCGGCATGAAGGCGAAGGGGCGGGTTTCTGAGACCAGCGCATTGCCGTTCATGCAGACACTGCCGCCTGTCTTGGCGACGCTTCCGGTCAGGATCCGGAAAAGGGTGGACTTTCCCGCGCCCGACGGGCCGAGGATCGAGACGAATTCGCCCGCGTGAAGCTGCAGCGAAATGCCATCGAGCACATCGACGGTGCCGAGGCGGCAGCTGAGATCGCGGATATCGAGAAGAGGCTGATCGCTCATCGGCGTTCGTCCCGGCTGGTGCGGTGCCAGGGCATGGAGAGCCATTCGACAAGCACGGCCAGCGAAAACAGGATAAGTGTCAGCAGCGAACTGACGAGCACGGCGGCAAGCACGAGATCGGCGCGGAAATTGTTCTTGGCGTTGAGGATATAGATGCCGAGCCCGCGGGCAGCCCCTGCATATTCGGCAAAGATCGCGCCGACCACCGCATAGGTGATCGAGATGCGCAGCCCGGCGAAGAAATAGGGCAGGGATGCCGGCAGCCGCGCCACGATGAAGCGCTTCCAGCGGGAGGCGCCCATCGAGGCCAGCAGCTCCTCGATCTCCGGTTCGGCTGCCGCATAGCCGCGGGCAAGGGCCACCAGCATCGGAAAGAAGGTGATGAGGGCGACGAGCAGGATTTTCGGCAGCAGGCCGAAGCCGAACCAGAGCACGATCAGCGGCGCGATGGCGACCAGCGGCAATGTCTGGCTGATGACGAAGACCGGTATCAGAGCGGCGCGCAGGCGCGGCGCAAAGTCGATGGCGACCGAGAACAGGAACGCGATTGCCAGCGACAGGCCGAAGCCGGAGATCGTCGCCTGCAGCGTCGGCCAGCTGTTGTTCAGCAGCGCTGCGCGTTCGACGACTGCCTGGGTGATGACGCGCGATGGCGCAGGCAGGGTCGTCGGCGGCACACCGGCAAGGTCAGCATAGGCTTCCCAAATGGCGAGCAGCGCGCTGACCGACAGCACGGCGGGCGCAGAACGCATGGCAAGTTCCGGCAATCGGATGAACCGCAGCATCGGCAGTCTCCTGACGTGAGGCAGCGATCAGACGGCGGAAGGGCTGTTGGCCGATACGGTAAGGTCGATGGTCACATGGCCATTCGGCGGACCAAAGCGGACGAAGGCTTCGTGGATCGTCGCGAAGACCGCACCGGCATCGCCCTTGACCCGGGTGCAGAAATTCTTCGAGCGGTCGAAGACGCCCGAATTCTTCAGGAAGTCGATGCAGCCGTAGATCTCTTCCATGTGATCGCCGGTGCCCATGACATAGAGCGAGAACTGTGCCGCCGCGTGGCGGCCGGTGACCGGCGAGGAGGCAACGGCTTCCAGCGCTGACGCCTTGCGCTCGGCAAGCGGCAGGACCGGACCCGAGAGGGCTTCGGTATGGCACATCGGATCGTCAGGCTCGCCGGGGCAGCCCCGGGAGATGGTGGCGCGCAGCACGGCATGGATGCCATCGGCCGAACCGCTGACATAGAGATCGCGCATCGCCGCAAAGACCACATCGGGCGTGCCGACGATCAGCGTCGAGATGTCGTCGGTCTCGATTCTGAGCTTGTCTCGATAAGGGTCGAGTGCCGGAAGGGCCGAGAGGATGACATCGACGAAACGGTCGGTCATCGGGTAAAGGGAAATTTGTGCGCCAGAAAACATCGCTCGCCTCGCTCCGCTGGTATTATCCAGATCAGCTAAAGAGTTTGAGACCATGCGGCCGCATCTCAGCCCCGGCTATACGGAGCACCCCTGTCGTTGGTGCCCTTTAAGCATGCGTCGCCTGGCTTGTAAAGCGGCTGATTTCCGGCGAGGCAAAATTGCGATCGGCTTTCTTTTCTCTTTCGTTTCTGCGTCTTAAATGATCTATCTGAAAGCCGCTGAGCTTAGAGGGAGGGGCAGGCATGAGCGGGTATGTTCTGGCGATCGATCAGGGCACGACATCGACACGGGCAATCGTTTTCGATGGCGAGATGAAGATTGCAGGCGTCGGCCAGAAGGAGTTCACGCAGATCTATCCGCGCTCGGGATGGGTAGAACATGACCCGGAAGAGATCTGGGATTCGGTGGTTTCGACCATCCAGATGGCGCTGCGCGAAGCCAAGGTAAATGCGACTGACATTGCAGCACTCGGGATCACCAACCAGCGCGAAACCGTCGTCGTCTGGGAGCGTGCAACGGGAAAGCCGATCCAGAACGCCATCGTCTGGCAGGACCGCCGCACCGCCAGCTATTGCGACAATCTCAAGCGCCAGGACCTCGAAAAGCTCTTCACCAAAAAGACCGGCCTGATCCTCGATCCGTATTTCTCCGGGACCAAGCTGTCCTGGATGCTGGCCAATGTGAAGGGCGCGCGGGCCCGTGCCGCCAAGGGCGAACTCTGCTTCGGCACGATCGATACCTTCCTGATCTGGCGGCTGACCGGCGGCAGGAGCTTCGTCACTGACGCCACGAACGCCTCGCGGACGCTGATGTACAACATCGCCGACAATAGCTGGGACAGGGATCTGCTGGAGATCCTGCGCGTTCCGGCTGCCATGCTGCCTGAGGTGAAGGACTGCTCCGCCGATTTCGGCATCACCGAGAAGTCGCTGTTCGGCGCCGAGATCCCGATCCTCGGCGTTGCCGGCGACCAGCAGGCGGCGACCATCGGCCAGGCCTGCTTCGAGCCCGGCATGATGAAATCCACCTATGGCACCGGCTGCTTCGCGCTGCTCAATACCGGCTCCGACATGGTGCGCTCGAAGAACCGGCTGCTGACGACGATCGCCTACCGGCTGGACGGCGAGACGACCTATGCACTGGAGGGATCGATCTTCATTGCCGGAGCGGCGGTGCAGTGGCTGCGCGACGGTCTCGGGATCATCGATTCAGCTGGCGAAACCGGCAAGCTGGCCGAGAGCGCCGATCCCTCGCAGGAGGTCTATCTGGTGCCCGCCTTCACCGGCCTCGGGGCGCCCCACTGGGATCCGAAGGCGCGTGGCGCGATCTTCGGCCTGACCCGCAACAGCGGCCCGGCGGAGCTTGCCCGCGCGGCGCTCGAGGCCGTCTGCTACCAGACGCGGGATCTTCTCGATGCGATGCAGAAGGACTGGAAGAACGGCACCGACGATACCGTGCTGCGCGTCGATGGCGGCATGGTCGCCTCCGACTGGACGATGCAGCGGCTCTCCGATCTGCTCGATGCGCCCGTCGACCGGCCGGTGATCCTGGAGACCACCGCGCTGGGGGCTGCGTGGCTGGCCGGCAGCCGGGCGGGTGTCTGGCCGGATCGCAAAACCTTCTCCGCCAAGTGGAAGCGCAACAAGCGCTTCGAGCCCGATATGGATGAGAAGACGCGCGCCGCCAAGCTCAAGGGCTGGCGGAATGCGGTGAAGCGGACGCTGAGCGACGCTTAGCGGCCTCAGGCCGCGATCTGGTCTTGGCGGCTTGTCGAGCGTGGAGGAAGGCCTAGCCCCACCCGCCGCCGCCATGCTCGGGCTTGTCCCGAGCATCTGCAACGGCTGATGTAGGGGGCGTTGGATCCTCGGCACAAGGCCGAGGATGACGTCGAGGGTGCGTGCCGCTCGCGACGAGCCCCTGACAACACTCGCAAAATCACCACCGTCTTGAGTGTGCGCGAATGCCGCAACCTTGCTGCTTGCGTCTTTTGTACCGATCAGTACAATGCATCCTTATCAGTACAGGAGAAAGACGATGACTGCGCTTATTCCTCCCTTCACGCTTGAAACCGCCTTGCAGAAAGTCCGCCTCGCCGAAGACGGCTGGAACAGCCGGAATCCCGAGAAGGTTTCGCTCGCCTATACGCCTGACAGCGCCTGGCGAAACCGTGCCGAATTCGTCAACGGACGTCCGGAGATCGTTGCCTTCCTGTCACGCAAATGGGCCAAGGAGCTGGACTACCGGCTGATCAAGGAGCTGTGGGCGTTCCGGGAAAACCGCATTGCCGTGCGCTATGCCTATGAATGGCACGACGACAGTGGCAACTGGTTTCGCTCCTACGGCAACGAGAACTGGGAATTCGATGCCGACGGCTTGATGCAGCGGCGTTTCGCCTGCATCAACGACATGCCGATCAAGGAATCGGACCGCAAATACCATTGGCCGCTCGGCCGCCGCCCGGATGATCATCCGGGGCTGTCGGAGCTTGGCCTCTGAAGGATTGATGCCCTGAAGACCGTCTACGAACGCCGCGATGTCGTTCCCCTACTTGCCGAGATCTTTCGCGAGCTCGGCTATGAGGGCACGACGCTCAGCCGGATCACCGAACGCACCGGGATCGGCAAGGGCAGCCTCTACCACTTCTTCCCTGGCGGGAAGGAGGAGATGGCGGGCGCCGTGCTTGCCGAGGTCGACCGCTGGTTCGAGGACTTCATCTATGAGCCGCTGCGCCGCGACGAGCCCGCCGTGGCGATCGCGGCGATGTGGCGTGGCGTTGACGATTACTTCCGCTCGGGCGGGCGCATCTGCCTGGTCGGCGCCTTTGCGCTGGATGGGACACGAGAGCGCTTCAGCGAGGCGATCAACAGCTATTTCAGGCGCTGGGTCGGGGCGCTGGCCGGGGCGCTGACGCGGGCTGGCCGGAACTCCGGCGAGGCGCGGGCCGAGGCCGAGCAGGCGGTGCTGGGTATCCAGGGCGCGCTCGTTCTGTCGCGCGCCCTAGATGATCACGATGTCTTCCGCCGGGCAATCGCCGGCATGCAGTCGAGGCTGAAAGCTATTTCTTGAGCCAGGGGCTTCTGGTGCTCCAGAAGATGACGCTGGCGCCGAGATAGTCGTCGGCGAAGGCGGTGAATTCTTCCTTGGTGAAGGGCTTCTTGGTCTGCGGGTTCTTGTAGGTCAGCGTCGGCTCCTGCACGGCCATGCCGACATAGGCGAGCTTGCCCTTGTACTGGTTAAAGAACGCGTAGGAGTTCTTCATCTGCGCCTTGCGGTTCGGCACGATATCGGGACCGCCGAGGCCGATATTGTTCTTCGCCGCGAAGTCGAAGAGGCGGCTCATGTACTTGTGGTCGTTTTCCCATTCGCAGGGCCAGAAGTTGACGTACTGGACGACCATCGACTTTGAGAACGCCTTGCGAGCGAAGCCGAGATTTTCCATCTCGCCGGCAAAATAGGCGTCGCAGGTGAAATCCTTCGGCTCGTTCTTCGGGTCGAGGTCGATCGAAGTTTCAGGCAGGTTGATGCCGTAGACGCGGCCGTCGAATTTCTGGGCAAGCGCGGTCAGCAGCGCCTGATAACGGGCGCGCACGGCGGCGTTCCACTGCTGCGCCACCCAGCCGGAGCCGATGCCCTTGTTCTCGCCCGGATTGTCGAACTGCGGCGCAAGACCGCCGCCATATTCGGCGCCTTCGAGCATGTAGTCAGGGATGTTACGGGCCTTAGGATTGAAGAAGCGGTCCTGGACCTGGATGAACAGTTTCTTGTTCAGGCTCTCGGCGATCGCCAGATCCTTCTCGATCGGTGAGAAGTCGTATTCGCCCTTGGCCTTTTCCAGCATCTTCCAGTTATAGACCACCTGCGCGCCGCCGATATCCGGCCGCTCCAGCAAAGATTTTGCCGCCTCGATGTCGCCGGAGCCGGTATAGATGAAATTCTGCGGCGCGGCGCAGGCGGCGGAGGCCGCCACGGTGATCGCAGCCGATAGCAGCAGGCTTTTGAAAAGATGCATGTTTCGTCCTGAAATATGGTGTTGGAACTCCAGCCGCTGGAGACATCGAAGCCGAAGGTGGCAACTCGATGGCGAAACGCGGGATGGCCGATACAATCCCCAATGCTAAATTTGCCTGGCGTAATTTTTTGCTGCGCCGTGTCGGATGCCGGGTTACTCCTTCGTCATTGAGGAAGAGGAGTAACCGATGCTGTATGCGATCCTTTGCTATGCCAATGAAGAAACCGTCTTTTCCTGGTCGAAGGAAGAGGAGGATGCCGTCATGGCCAGGCTTTATGCGGTGCAGGAGCCGCTTGCCAAATCTGGCAAGCTCGGCCCCACCGGCCGGCTGATGCCGACGACTTCGGCAACAACGCTGCGCAAGGGCAAGGACGAGCCGCTGGTGCTCGACGGACCCTTCGCCGAAACCAAGGAAGCGCTCCTCGGTTTCTACTGCATCGACTTCGATACGCTGGATGAGGCGATTGCCTTTGCCAAGGACCTGTCGGCAGCCAATCCGGGCTCGACCTCCTATGAGATCCGCCCCTTCTACGTGTTCCATCCGGGAGATAGAGCCACATGACAGACATTGCCTGGATCGACGTGACGCTGGCTTCGGCCCGGCCGAAGGCGCTGGGCGCGCTGCTTCGCTATTTCCGCGATCTCGATATCGCGGAAGAGGCCTTTCAGGAGGCCTGCCTGCGCGCCATCCGCACCTGGCCGGACAAAGGCCCGCCACGCGATCCGACGGCATGGCTTGTATTCGTCGGCCGCAACAGCGGCATCGACGCGGTGCGCAAGCGGAAGAAGACGCAGGCGCTGCCGGATGAGGAGCTGATCTCCGATACGGAGGATGCCGAAAGCGATATCGCCGATCGGCTCGACGAATCCAATTATCGCGATGATATCCTGCGACTGCTGTTCATCTGCTGCCATCCGGATCTGCCGGCGACGCAGCAGATCGCGCTGGCGCTGCGCATCGTCTCCGGGCTGTCGGTGCAGCAAATCGCCAAGGCGTTCCTGGTTGGCGAGAGCGCCATGGAGCAGCGCATCACCCGCGCCAAGGCGCGTGTCGCCAAAGCAGGCGTACCCTTCGAGACGCCGGGACCGGAAGAGCGGGCTGAGCGGCTCACCATCGTCTCGACGATGATCTATCTGGTTTTCAACGAGGGCTATTCGCAGGGCGACCCGAAGCGCGATGCGGCCGCCTTCGCCGACGAGGCGATCCGTCTCGGGCGGCTGATGCTGCGGATCTTTCCGGGTGAACCCGAGATCATGGGGCTGCTGGCGCTGATGCTGCTGCAGATCTCGCGGCGCGAGGCGCGTTTCGACGCCAAGGGCGAGCTGGTTCTGCTCGAGGATCAGGACCGGACGCGCTGGAACGATGCGCTGATCAACGAGGCGCTGAACCTGCTCGACAAGGCGATCCGCCATCGCCGGCCCGGTCCCTATCAGATCCAGGCCGCGATCGCCGCGATCCATTCGCGCGCCAAGCGGGCGGAGGATACCGATTGGGAAGAGATCGAGATCCTCTACCGCGTGCTGGAGCGCCTGCAGCCTTCGCCGGTGATCACGCTGAACCGCGCGGTTGCCGTCTCCAAGCTCAAGGGGCCGGAAGAGGCGCTGGCGCTGGTCGATACGCTTGCCGAGAAGCTCGACGGCTATTTCTATTTCCATGGTCTGAGAGGCGGGCTGCTGAAGCAGATGGGGCGGACGCGCGAGGCGCGCGAGGCGTTCGACCGGGCGATCGCGCTCGCCAATTCCGCCGCCGAGGCCGCCCATATCCGCCTGCAGCTCGATGGCCTGCAGAAACCGCCAGTGCTGTCCGGCGTCAAATAAGCTTCGAAAAAATCGATCACGATGTCGGAATGGCGGGAGCCGCCACGTCCTTGGAATAACCTGATCGTACACAGGTTTCGCTATAACAGGAGGAATGCCGAAATGACCGCCACGACACAGCATGAACTGGTTCTCGTCCGTGAAATGGATGTGCCGCGCGAGAAGATCTACAAGGCCTGGACCGACGAGAATTCGATCAAGGAATGGTTCGTTCCGAAGCCCTGGACGATCGCCGAAGCCAAGCTCGATGTGCGCCCGGGTGGCTCCAGCTACGTCGTCATGCAGGATCCTGACGGCAACAAGTATCCGAATTCCGGGGTCTATCTGGAGCTCGTCGAAAACGAGAAGATCGTCTTCACCGATGCCTATACCAGCGGCTGGGTGCCGTCCGAAAAACCGTTCTTCACCGCCGTCATCCTGCTCGAAGATCTCGGCAACGGCCGGACGAAATATACCGCCAAGGCGCTGCACTGGCGTGCCGAGGACAAGGACGCCCACGAGAAGATGGGTTTTCACGAGGGCTGGGGTACCGTCGCCGGCCAGCTCGAGGAATATCTGAAGCGGACCTGACCGGCTTAAAGCGGGCGCTGAGGCGGCTTCGACTTCGATTCCGCCTGCGCCCGCAAGCCGTTGAATTTGGATTCGGATTGGCCGCTGGCCTGATCCCATCCAGCCATCAACTTTATCGAACGATGCGTTCCAGAATTTCCGTTTGCCCGGGGGCTTGCCGATCCTTATCTGAGGAGCAAGTTCAACAGGATGCCGACAATGGAACTGGGTCTCTATACTTTCGCCGATGTCAATCCCAATCCGAGCCGCAGCAAGGGCGCGGAGGGTGCCGAGCGGTTGAAGCATCTGATCGAGGAAATCGAGCTTGCCGACCAGGTGGGGCTCGATGTCTTCGGGCTTGGCGAGCATCACCGTCCTGACTATGCGGCCTCCGTTCCCGCCATGGCGCTGGCGGCGGCTGCGGTGAAGACTAAGAATATCCGGCTGACGAGCGCAGTGACCGTTCTGTCCTCCGAAGATCCTGTCCGCGTCTTCCAGCAGTTCGCAACGCTCGATCTGCTCTCCAATGGGCGCGCCGAGATCATGGCGGGGCGCGGTTCCTTCATCGAGTCTTTCCCGCTGTTCGGCTACAATCTCGAAGACTACGACCAGCTGTTCGAAGAGAAGCTCGATCTCTTGATGGCGCTGCGTGACGAGGAAGTCGTCAACTGGAAGGGCGAGCTGCGGGCGCCGATCAACGGGCGCGGCGTCTATCCGCGTCCGCTGCAGGATCCGCTGCCGCTGTGGATTGCCGTCGGCGGGACGCCGCAGTCGGTGGCGCGGGCAGGCGCCATGGGTCTGCCGGTGGCACTTGCGATCATCGGCGGCGAATATCCGCGCTTTGCGCCGCTCTTCGATCTCTATCGCGAGGCGGCACGCCGGGCAGGGCAGGACGCTTCGAAGCTAAAGACCAGCATCAACGTTCACGGCTTCATCGCCGATACGACCGAGGCGGCTGCCGACCAGTTCTACGGGCCGCAGGCCGAGGTGATGAACCGCATCGGGCGCGAGCGCGGCTGGGGGCCGACGAACCGAGCGCATTTCGATGCGGCGCGCGGACCGATCGGCAACCTCTTCCTGGGCAATCCGGAACAGGTGGCCGAGAAGATCGTTGCTGCGCACAAGGTGTTCGGGAATGACCGCTTCCTGCTGCAGATGGCGATCGGCCTGATGCCGCATGACCAGATCATGCGCGGCATCGAGCTCTACGGCACGAAAGTCGCGCCGCTGGTCAGAAAGGCATTGACTGAAACGGGCGAAGGCGCGAAAGCGACCGCCTAGACCCGCAATTGGCCTGCCGCCGATGCGGCAGCCGGGAAGAACGATGGTAATCGAAAACGACGACGAACTGGAAAAGCTGAAGGATGTCGGGCGCATCTGCGCCAACGCCATCCAGATCATGGCGGCAGCGCTTGAGCCGGGGATCACCACCCTGGAGCTCGACCAGATCGGCCGCAAGGTTCTCGAAGATGCAGGCGCCCGTTCGGCGCCTGAGTTCTGCTACCAGTTTCCCGGTGCGACCTGCATCAGCGTCAACGAGGAAATCGCCCACGGCATTCCCGGCCCGCGGGTGATCCGCCCGGGCGATCTCGTCAATATCGACGTCTCGGCCGAGAAGAACGGCTTCTTCGCCGACACCGGCGCCTCCTTCACCGTGCCGCCGGTCAAGCCGAAGATCGAGCGGCTCTGCCGTGACGGCAAGCGGGCGCTGTTCGTCGGCCTCAACCAGATCAAGTCGGGCGAGCCGCTGGCGAAGATCGGCAATGCCGTCGGCGCCTTTGCGGCGAAGAACCGCTACACGCTGGTCGCCAACCTGGCGAGCCACGGCGTCGGTCGGTCGCTGCACGAGGAGCCGGGCGAACTCTCGACATGGCCGGATCCTTCCGAAAAGCGGATCATGACCGATGGTCTTGTCTTCACCGTCGAGCCGTTCCTGTCGCTCGGCGCCACCTGGGCCGAGGGTGGCGACGATGCCTGGACGCTCTATGCCGATCCGCAGGCGCCGACCGTGCAATACGAGCATACGGTCGTTGCGACCCGCAACGGTCCGCTGATCCTGACGCTGCCGGATCTTGCTGCTTAACCGGGTAGGGCGCTCATCCTTTACGGCGCCCGGCGGCCAGGCTTAGCACCACACTCATCCGAATATTCAGGCGTCTACCGCCTATGGCCGATTAGCGGCTGCGGCATTTCCGCGGTACCGCTTGAGACATGCCGGCTGAACCGTTGCCTTGCCCGCCGGCTGTTGCGGAGGGTCGGGAATGCTGCAGAGACAACAGGGCAGTGGATCGGCCGTTCAGCACGGCTATCGCTCGGATATCGACGGGTTGCGCGCTGTCGCGGTTCTGTCCGTCGTCATCTTCCATGCCTTTCCCACCTGGCTGCCGGGCGGCCTTGTCGGCGTCGATATCTTCTTCGTGATTTCGGGCTATCTGATCAGCGGGCATATCCTGCAGCAGTTGCATGACGACCGCTTCTCGATCTTCGATTTCTATAGCCGCCGCATCCGCCGGATTTTTCCGGCGCTGATCGCCGTGCTGCTGTTCTGCCTGTGCGTTGGCTGGATCGCCTTGTCGGCGGCAGATAACCGGGAGCTTGGAGAGCATGTGGCGGGTGGCGCCGGTTTCGTCGCCAACCTGCTGTTCTGGTTCGAGATCGGCAGCCAGAAGGATGGCGGGATTTCCAATCCGCTGCTGCATCTCTGGTCGCTGGGCGTCGAGGAGCAATTCTACATCGTCTGGCCGCTGGCGGCCTGGATTGCCTGGCGGCGCGGCATGAACGTGATCAAGACGATCGCCGTCGTGGCGCTTGTCTCGATGATTGCCAATCTTGTCATCGTCTACCTTGACCGGACAACGGCATTCTACCTGCCGATTACCCGCTTCTGGGAGCTGCTTGCCGGTGCTGCACTGGCCGAGCTTGAGCGATCCCGCGGCAATCTTTCGAAACCGGCGGCCAATGCCGCCGCCATCTCCGGCATCGTGTTGCTGGTTCTGAGTTTCGCGCTGATCCGCGAGAAGCAGGCTTTTCCGGGCATCATCGCCGCCGCACCGGTTCTCGGAGCCGTGCTGGTGATTGCTGCGGGGAGGACCGCATTCCTGAAACAGGCGATCTTCAGCAATCCGATTGCCATCGCCGTCGGCCTGATCAGCTATCCGCTTTATCTGTGGCACTGGCCGCTCTTGTCGTTCGGCTACATCGTCGAGAAGGACACGCCGGCGCTTTCCGTTCGCATCGGCCTGCTTGCCGCCGGCTTTGCCCTTGCGGCCCTGACCTATCTGCTGATCGAAAAGCCGATCCGCTTTGGGCGGTTCAGGAAATCGGCCGTGGCCGTTCCACTGTTTGCGGTGATGACGGCGATTGGCGTTGCCGGATATTGGGTCGCGGAGCGCGACGGGCTGCCGGGCAGTTCGGTGCGGCGCGACATGGCGCAGATCGGCCCCGTCCTGCAAAAAGACGGCCGCCACGCAACGCGCGACGGCAGTCCGCTTTAAGGTCCGGCGTGGACAGCTCAGCCTTGCGGCTTGGCGTCACCGCCCTGGAGGATTTCCATTGCGGCGCGCTCCAGGATGCCTGAAATGCGGGCCGCTTCAGCCGGTGACCAGGGATGACGCATGCGCAGCGCCGAGCGGAGCAGTTCGCGGGCGGCGCGAACCTCACGGTCGTCGCGCATGAACTCCTCGTTTTCCTCGTGGCGGCGGCCATGCTGTTCCGGATCGAACATGCGGTTGACGAAGGCCATCTTCTCGCCGACGCGCTCAAGCTTGCTGAAAATGCCGTCAATCATGGCGCGGTTCTCCTCGACTTTGCGCTTGCCGCTTTCGGTGATCTTGTAAAGCTTCTTGGTGCCCTCGGCCTCGACTGCGGTCAGGCCGGTTTCTTCCAGGTAGGTCAGCGCCGGGTAGATGACCCCGGGGCTCGGCACGTAGAAGCCGCCGGAGCGCTCTTCCAGTACCTTGATCAGTTCATAGCCGTGGCGCGGCTGCTCGTTGAGCAGCGCCAGAAGCACGATCTGCAGATCGCCTGCCGAAAATTTCCGGCCCATTCCCATGCGGATCGCATCGCCGAACATGCCGCCGCCACCGCCTCTAAAGCCTCTCATAGCTCTTCCTTTCATCGTTAGTCATATCGAATGCTATGTCGTAAAACATATATCGTACGATATTGCGTTTCAAGATACACATCTCGAATTTCTGAAATTGATCGATCGATGAGAATTACTTGTTTGCGGTGCAGCAAGAACGGCGCGATAAGCGTGGCATGTTGGCACGCAATGACAATGAGCCCGTCAGTCTGTTCCGCACGGCGCTTGCCGGGATGATCGCCATGGCCGCGGCCATGGGCTTCGGGCGCTTCTCCTACACGCCGATCCTGCCGGGCATGATGAGCGGCGTTCCGCTCTCGGCATCGGATGCCGGCTTCATCGCCTCGGCGAATTTCGTCGGTTATCTCGCGGGTGCCATTCTTGCCGCCTATGGCTGGGCGGCGGGGCGGGAGCGCTTCGTGGCGCTGTCGGCTTTGGCACTCAGCACGCTGCTACTGGCAGCGATGGGCGTGACGACCTCGGTGCCCGTCTTCGCTGCAATCCGGTTCCTCGCCGGTCTCGCCAGCGCCTTTGCAATGATCTTCACCTCGTCGATCGTCCTCAGCCATGGGGCTGCAGCGGGGAACGACCATGTGCAATCGGCGCATTTCGGCGGGCCGGGGGCGGGGATCGCGCTATCGTCGGTCATGGTGCTGCTGATCGGTCTCCTCTATCCCGTTGTCGGCGCCTGGCGAGCCGACTGGTTCGGCGGGGCGATCTTCTCTGCGGTCAGTCTTGCCGCCGTCTGGTATCTGCTGCCGGCCGGCCCGGCACGTTCGCAGCAGTCAGGGCCGGAGCCTGCCATCCGCTGGAACCGGCCGATGACGCTGGTGACGCTTTCCTACGGCATTTTCGGCTTCGGCTATGTGATCACCGCCACCTTCCTCGTTGCCATCGCGCGCATGGATGCAGCCGGGCAGATGGTGGAGTTTCTCTGCTGGTTCATCGCGGGGCTGACATCGGCGGTCGCGCTGTTTGCCTGGAAGCCCTTCGTCAGGCCGCTTGGCCTCGGCGGCGTCTATGTGGCCGCGCTGGTGGTCGAGGCGGCGGGCGTTCTGGCCACCGTGATGCTGCCGCATTCGCTGGCGCCGCTGATCGGCGGTGGGTTGTTCGGCGCGACCTTTCTGGCCATAACCGCCTTCGGCCTGCAGATTGGCCGCAAGCTGTCGCCCGATAGCCCGCGGCGGATCTTCGCGATGATGACGGCGGCCTTCGGGCTCGGCCAGATCGTCGGGCCGCTGGTCGCCGGCTGGGTGGCGCAGGGCACCGGAAGCTTCACGCTGCCGACCTATATGGCGGCGGCCGCACTCGTCGTCTGCGCGCTCCTGGTGCTGCCGGTCATCAAGAAACTGGGATAAGCCGTTACAAATACGTAAGAATGGCCCGCGGCCATTGCTGCCTTCTTCGAACTGCCTTAATTTCCCGCACAATCAGTGCTGTCAAAGCAAATGCCGACTCTGTTCAAGAAAGCCGCGCAAACGTGTTCGTCTCCTATTTCCCGAAGCCGAAACTGTTCTTCACATCCGCTATCGTTTGGGCGCTGATCGGCGTTCTTCTCTGGTATTTCGGAGGCTCCAGCCTCGGTGCCGCGATCGGCCTGCCGCCACTGCCGGCCGGGGAGGAGGCAGTGATCGGCGTTTCCGTTTTCTGGTCGAAACCGTTCCTGTGGTTCTACATCTATTACGCGGTCTTCGTCGCCCTGTTCGCGGGCTTCTGGTTTACCTACAGCCCGCACCGCTGGCAGAATTGGTCGGTGCTCGGCTCGGCGCTGATCATCTTCAACACCTATTTCTCGGTGCAGGTGAGCGTGGCGATCAATGCGTGGTACGGTCCGTTCTACGACATGATCCAGCGGGCGCTGGCGCGTCAGGACCCCATCCCGAGCGCTGCCGACCTCTATTGGGGCATGACGGGTTTTGCGGGCATCGCCTTCGTCGCCATCACCGTCGGCGTGCTGAACCTGTTCTTCGTCAGCCACTATATCTTCCGCTGGCGCACGGCGATGAACGAATTCTACATGTCCTACTGGCCGAAGCTGCGCCATATCGAAGGCGCTTCGCAGCGTGTTCAGGAAGATACGATGCGCTTCTCGACCACGGTCGAAAGCCTTGGCGTCAACCTCGTCAGCTCGATCATGACGCTGATCGCCTTCCTGCCGGTGCTGTTCAAGTTCTCCAGCACGGTCACGGAGCTGCCGATCGTCGGCACGGTGCCGCATGCGCTCGTCTGGGCGGCAATCTTCTGGTCGCTGTTCGGTACGGTCTTTCTGGCGGCGGTCGGTATCAAGCTGCCGGGCCTCGAATTCCGCAACCAGCGCGTTGAAGCGGCCTACCGCAAGGAACTGGTTTATGGCGAGGACCATGACGACCGCGCGGATCCGATCACAGTGGCGCAGCTGTTCGCCAACGTGCGGCGCAACTACTTCCGCCTCTATTTCCACTACATGTATTTCAACGTTGCCCGCATCTTCTATCTGCAGGCGGACAATCTGTTCGGCACCTTCGTCCTCGTGCCGTCGATCGTTGCCGGCAAGCTGACGCTTGGCGTCATGAGCCAGATCCAGAATGTGTTCGGACAGGTGCGTGAATCGTTCCAGTATCTCGTCAATTCCTGGACGACGATCGTCGAGCTGCTGTCCATCTACAAGCGTCTTCGGACGTTCGAATCGGCGATTGATGGGGAGCCGTTGCCGGCGATCGATCAGCGGTATCTGGACCGTGAAGGTGGGGTTGTCCATCAGGACGGCTGAGCACCCGAGCTAACTTGCCGATAGCTTTGAGCGAGCAGCCCCCTCATTCGGCTGCCGCCACCTTCTCCCCGATGGGGAGAAGGGAACGAGCCTTAAGCGCTCGCTTCCTCTTTACGCAAGTTTTGTGGATGCCGCCGCCAGACTTCCCTTCTCCTCAGCGGGGAGAAGGTGCCCGAAGGGCGGATGAGGGGGCCGCTTGCGCTGACGCCAGTAGACGTTACAGCCCCGAAGCGTCCTGCTCTTTCAATTTCCCGCGCGCCAAAATCATCGGAATCGCCTCGGAATAGCTGACGCAAGCGACATCGCTCCTGTGGCAGACGTCGCTGACCAGCCGGTCGAGTGCCCGCCAATAGGCGCCGCCGTTCATTTCGACGAAATGGAAGCCGAGCTGCAGCGGGATGCGGTTGCCAGCATATTGCTTGTCGAAGGCTTCCTTGAAGGCGGCGTAGGAGCGCTCTTCGAAGGTCTTGCTGTCGGCGGCGTCTTCTTCGCCCTTGGAGTGGCGGACGAAGAGGTTGTAGTCCATGCCGATGATCGGACGGTCCTTCGGACCCTCGGGGATCAGCGGCAGACCGAAGCGGATGATGCCGTCTTCGATGACCGGCATGGCCGGTCCCTTGGTGACGAGGCTGGCGTCATAGGTGAAGCCCGCCTTCTTTTCCGCCGTGATCATGTCGCTGCCCGCCGTTGCCGAGAGGTAGGGGGCGCGAAAACCCTTGATGCCGTGATCGGCGAGATCCTGCCAGCCATTGGGCTCCTCGAGGCCGACACTCTTCCAGGCATTCTTCAGCGTCGTCTTGAAGGTCGTGTATTCATCCGACCAGTCGGCAGCGCTCCACTGGCGGCCGTCGAAGTGGCCGCAGGCATGGCTGGAGATGTCGTGTCCCTCCAGATGGGCGTGCCAGATGTTGCCGAGCCGCTCGCGGATTTCATCATCGCTCTGGGCGAAGCCGACATTCGACTTTCCGCGTTTCTGATGAGGGGCTTGGTAGGCCTTCTTCGCATCCTGATTCATCAGGAAGGTGCAGGAGAGGAAATAGGTGAAGTGGGCGCCGTTCTTGGCCGCCATCTCGCGGCTCTTCTGCCATAGCGCGTTGTCGTGGGCGCCGTCGAAGGAGATGATGACGAGCTGCTTCGGCTGATCGGCAGCGATGGCTGCGGAGGGCAGGGCAACGGAAAGGGCGAGACAGGCAGAGGAAATGGAACGAAACATGGGCACCGCGACAATTTGTTTGCGGCTTTCCTGTTACAGAATTGCGGCGAAGCTGCGGTCGCGCTGGCATTTTCGCCGGTCAACCGGTATCCAGCATCAGCATCTATCAATCAGGAATATCAGCCATGGCCTTGCTTGCCTTAAGCCTCGTTCTTTTCCTCGGTCTTCATCTGATCCGCGTCGTCGCACCCAGCTTCCGGCTGGCGATGATGGAGAAGCTCGGCAAGCCCGTGTGGATCGCCTTCCATTCGATCGCCAGCATCCTGACGCTTGTGTTCGTCGCCTATGCCTTCGTGACGGCGCGCAGCGAGCCGATCGGCATGCTCTACAATCCGCCTGCGGGCATGGCGCATCTGACCGTGACGCTGATGCTTGTCGCCGTCATCTGTTTCGTCGCCGGCTTTCTGCCGGCGGGCCATATCCGGGCAAAGACCAAGCATCCGGTGGTGCTGTCGGTGAAGATCTGGGCGCTCGCCCACCTGCTGTCGAACGGCGAGGCCTATTCCGTGCTGCTGTTTGCCGCGTTTCTCGCCTGGGGTGTCATCCTGCGCATCTCGCTGAAGCGCCGCTGGCGCCGCGGCGAGATCACCCTTCCGGTGTTCGTTTCTGGCAAATACGATCTCTATGCCGGGGTCATCGGCGTCATCGTCTGGGCACTGATGATCTGGCGCGTGCATGAATGGCTGATCGGCGTGGCGCCGCTGCCGATGCTGGCTTCCTGAGGAATCTCAGATATCCCCCTTACATCGGCCGCAAAATGGGGTAGAAGGCCCAACAATATGCGCAAACGCATAAACTGGGCTTTTCCTGCCGGAGACGAGAATGGCATTCAACGACGACAGCTTCATTCGTGAAGTCAATGAGGAACTGCGTTCCGACCAGATGAAGGGCGCATGGCGCCGCTTTGGCCGCTACCTGATCGCGCTCGCCGTCCTGATCGTTCTCGGCACCGTCGGCTTCAAGGTCTACCAGTATTGGGACGACAATGCCTCGTCCAGCACCGGCGACCAATTCCTGGCGGCGATGAAGCTGTCAGACGAGAACAAGAACGACGAAGCGATCGCTGCTCTCGACAAGCTGGAGAAGGAAGGCCATGGCGCCTATCCGGTTCTGGCCCGCATGCGCGCCGCGACTGTCCTGTCGGCCAAGGGCGATAATGCCGGCGCCGTTGCTGCCTTCCAGGTGATCGGCAAGGATCAGTCGGTTCCGGAAGCCGTGCGCAGCGCGGCCAAGCTTCGCGCCGGCTGGTTGCTGATCGATACCGGTACCTACGACCAGGTCGTTGCCGAACTCGAGGACATGGCGATCCCGGCCAATGCCTTCCGCCACTCGGCCCGCGAAGCGCTCGGCATTGCCGCCTACAAGGCCGGCAACATGACGCAGGCGCGTACCTGGTTCACGCAGATCACTGAAGATGCCGCGAGCCCGCGCAATGTTGCCAACCGGGCGCAGATGATGCTTGATAATATCACCGCATCCGGCAAAGCGCCCGCCGCACAGGGCTGAGCTTAAGGAAACCTGATGAGTTTTACGGTCGCCATCGTCGGTCGCCCGAATGTCGGTAAATCGACGCTTTTCAACCGCCTGGTTGGGAAGAAGCTGGCGCTTGTCGATGACACGCCGGGCGTTACCCGCGACCGCCGTCCTGGCGACGCGCGGCTGATGGGCCTGACCTTCACTATCATCGACACCGCCGGTCTCGAAGAGGCCGACGAAGAGAGCCTGCAGGGCCGCATGCGCATGCAGACGGAAGCGGCGATCGACGAGGCGGATCTTTCGCTCTTCGTCGTCGATGCCAAGTTCGGCCTGACGCCTGTCGACAAGGACCTCGCCGAGATGCTGCGCCGCCGCGGCAAGCCGGTGGTGCTGGTTGCCAACAAGTCGGAAGCCAAGGGTTCCGATGGCGGGTTCTACGACGCCTATACGCTCGGCCTCGGCGAACCGACGCCGATTTCTGCCGAACACGGCCAGGGCATGCTCGATCTGCGCGACGCCATCGTCGAGGCGATCGGCAAGGACCGCGCCTATGCCAAGCAGGAAGACGACGCCGTCACCGACGTCGATGTCCGCGACGAATTCGAAGACGACGACTACGAGCCCGAATACCACGACACCAAGCCGTTGCGCGTGGCGATCATCGGCCGTCCGAATGCCGGCAAGTCGACTCTGATCAACCGCTTCCTCGGCGAAGACCGTCTGCTGACGGGTCCGGAAGCCGGCATTACCCGCGACAGCATTTCCGTCGAGTGGGACTGGCACGGCCGGACGATCAAGATGTTCGATACCGCCGGCATGCGCAAAAAGGCGCGCGTCACCGAGAAGCTTGAAAAGCTGTCGGTTGCGGATTCGCTGCGCTCGATCCGCTTTGCCGAAACGGTGGTGATCGTCTTCGATTCGACTATTCCGTTCGAAAAGCAGGACCTGCAGCTGGTGGATCTGGTGATCCGCGAAGGCCGCGCCGCGGTTCTCGCCTTCAACAAGTGGGACATGATCGAGGATCAGCAGGCGGTGCTTGCCGATCTCCGGGAGAAGACCGAGCGGCTGCTACCGCAGGCGCGCGGTATCCGCGCCGTACCGATCTCCGGCCAGACCGGCCGCGGGCTCGACAAGCTGATGCAGTCGATCATCGAGACCGACCGCGTCTGGAACAAACGCATCTCGACCTCGAAGCTCAATCGCTGGCTGGAGCAGCAGCAGGTGCAGCATCCGCCGCCCGCCGTCTCCGGCCGCCGCCTGAAGCTGAAATACATGACGCAGGTCAAGGCCCGCCCGCCGGCCTTCATGATTTCCTGCACGCGCGCCGATTCCCTGCCGGAATCCTACACGCGCTTCCTGATCAACAGCCTGCGCGTCGATTTCGACATGCCGAGCGTGCCGATCCGGATCCACTACCGCGAGAAGGAAAACCCTTACGAGGGGAAGAGGCGGCGGACTTAGGGTTAGCTAGCCTTTTAGCTTTGAGCGTGCGGCCCCCTTATCCGGCTGCCGCCACCAACCGGGGTCGAGCCGACAGTCTCGACCCGTCCTTCGGACCCCCGCTGGGGAGAAGGGATTCGCCGCGCCGTTCCGCTTGATGGTGCAGGAATGAATACGCTGATGTTTTCCCTTCTCCCCAGCGGGGAGAAGGTGCCCGTAGGGCGGATGAGGGGGCTGCTTGCGTCAACCTCAAATTACTTCAGGCCTCAACCAATCACTCCGCAGCGATCGCCGCCTTCCGCCTTGGCAGGGTCTTGGCATATTGCCAGGCGCGCTTCCATTTCGGGGCGATGACGCCGTTGGCGGCGCGGATGTTGTTGATGAACTGCTGCGTCGCCGCTTCCCAGGAATAGTTCAGCGCCAGCTCGCGGGCTTTTTCGCGGGAGGCCGAAAGTGCGGCAAGGCAGGCGGCACGCAGGTCATCATCAAGTGCGCCGACCTCGCCATCGTCGCCGATGATGTCGAGCGGGCCGGTGACCGGATAGGCGGCGACCGGGACGCCGGAGGCGAGCGCCTCCAAGATGGTGTTGCCGAAGGTGTCGGTCAGCGACGGGAAGACAAAGACGTCGGCCTGGGCGTAGATCGCGGCCAGTTCCTCGCCGAACTTGATGCCGGTGAAGAGAACATCGGGGTAGCGCTTGGCAAGCTCGGCACGGGCCGGGCCATCGCCGACGACGACCTTCGAGCCGGGCAGATCGAGATCGAGGAAGGCGGGCAGGTTCTTTTCCAGTGCCACACGGCCAACGGTCATGAAGACGGGGCGCTGCAGGCCGAAAGGCCTTTCCTCAAGTTCGGCCGGATGGAACTGCGAGGCGTCGATGCCGCGTGTCCAAGGCATCAGGTTGCGGATACCCTTTTCCGCCAGTTCGCGGGCGAGGCTGGGGGTCGCCACCATGCAGCCGGCGCCCGAATTGTGAAACCAGCGCACGAAGGCGTAGAGCCAGCTCTTCGGCACCGGCAGGCGGGCCGAGACATATTCCGGAAAGCGGGTATGATAGCTGGTGGAGAAGGGCATTCGGTTCTTCAGGCACCAGCGCCGCGCCGTCAGCCCGAGCGGGCCTTCGGTGGCGATGTGAACGTAGGACGGCCGGTGCTTTTCGATCTCGCGGGCAACGCGGCCATAGCGGGCGACTGACAGGCGGATCTCAGGATAGGTCGGGCAGGGGAAGCTCGCGAAGCGCTCTGGCGTGACCATCGACACCTCGACGCCCATCTTCGCCAGTTCGCGATTGGTGTTCTCGATCGAGCGCACGACACCATTGACCTGCGGGTGCCAGGCGTCGGTAACGATGACAAGGCGTTCCGGCATCTGGCCAGGCCCGGCATTGGCCCAGCTCTCGCCACTCAGGCTCTTCGAAGGATGTTGAAGCATATCCCGTATCCATCCAGGCCGCCGGCTTCGGCGGACACGACCCCAGGCGGGCTTGCTCCACAGATGGAGCGATTCCCGCGTGCCTTATTTTGAAGGCTTTCCGTGATGGATTTATTACAGAGCGCCTGGAGAGCCGGGCCTAGAGCCCAAGCTTGTCCCTGGCAACCAGCGCGCCATGTTCGCTGACGACACGGGCTGCGACCTTGGCGGCGAAGCGGGCGCTTGTCTCGGCGTCTTTGGTCTCCAAGTATTTCGCCAGGAAGGAACCGTTGAAGCTGTCGCCGGCGCTGGTCGTGTCGACGACGGTCTCGACCTTTTCGGCCGGAACCATCGCACGCTTGCCTTCGAAATCCAGCGTGGCGCCATCGGCGCCGTTCTTGACGACGATGTTGGGCGCGCCGAGCGCGCGGTAGCGGTGGATGGTCGCCTCGATCGAATCGTCGCCGAAATGCGAGGCTTCGTCGTCGAAGCTCGGCATGACCAGCGTCGAGGCGCGGGCGCCCTCGCTGATGACCGTGTGCATCACGTCATAGCTCGACCAGAGCCGCGGGCGGATGTTCGGATCGAAAACCACCAGCTTGCCGGAGGCCTTGGCGCGGCGGGTTTCGGCCAGCAGCGTATCGGTATCCTCGCGCGGCAGGATGGCGAGCGTGATGCCGGAGAAATAGATGACGTCGGAGGCTTCCACCGCTTCGCGCAGGCGGTCGGGGTCGGCGGCCAGCTGCCTGGCGGCGGAGCTGTCGCGCCAATAGCTGAACGAGCGTTCGCCGTTCCTGAGATTGATCATGTAGAGGCCGGGCGCCTTGCCCTTGATGCGGCGGATATGGTCCGTGCCGATGCCGTGGCTCTCGAAGAAGGCGGCCATCTCGTCGGACATGGCGTCGTCGCCGAGCGCGGTGAAGTAATCGACGGCCCAGGAGGAGGGCATGCAGGCGCGGGCATACCAGGCTGTGTTCAGCGTATCTCCGGCAAAGCCTTTTCGCAGCAGGCCTTCACCCGCCTGCGACAGCTCCACCATGCATTCACCGATCGAAAGAAAGCGTCCGCTCAAATCAGCCTCCCGGAATTCCTAAGCGTCTGCTGCTTACGCGCAGAGGCTTCAGGTGGCAAGCGCACAGGACGCGCAAACGGCCCGCTTTGGGCGGGCCGTCTGTTTTCGAAACGCAGTTTTTGAAGCTTAGCCGATTTCCGGGCAGCCACGGCGATTGGCGAAAATGATCCGGTCAGGACCACCGCGCGTCCAGCCGCGAACGGTGACACTGCGGTCTGTGACGCGCACGACTTCGGCGCGACGCAGGCCCGCATCGCGGGCGGCCATCACGGCTTCGCGCGGGCTGCAGCCGCGGCGGAAATCGCGATCACGGTCACCGTAGCGGTCCCTGTCGCGGTCACGATCGTAAATGCGTACGCCGTCGGGACCAATGCGGAACTGCACGTCCTGCGCCTGCGCAAAGCTTGCGGGCAGCGCGACGCTGCCCAGGGTGAGTGCCAGAGCAAGACCGGCATTCGAGATCAATTTCAGCATTATTCTTTCCTCCATTCGGAGCCCTACCAAGACCCGGAACATGTATTTTACGAGAGGGGAAACTGCCCCGGAGCGTCATTTGTTCCGCTCCGGGGCAAGCGCTGGAGCTGTCCGCGTGTTGCGCGCGTCAGTCGCCAGGGCGGATTTGAGATCAGCGATCCATGTGATAGCAGGCCGCCGATTGCCCGGGCCGAACCTGCTCTGTCGGCGGCATTTCGGTGCGACAGATGTCGGTCGCCTTCCAGCAGCGGGGCGAGAAGACGCAGCCCTTCGGCGGGTTGAGCGGCGAAGGCGGATCGCCCTGCAGACGGATGCGGGTGCGCTGCCGGGCAAGCTTCGGATCCGGGATCGGGGCTGCCGAGAAGAGCGCCTGCGTATAGGGGTGAGCGGGGTTTTCGAACACCGTCGCGCAATGGCCTGCCTCGACAACCTTGCCGAGATAGAGCACCAGCACGTCATCCGAAATCAGCCGCACGACCGAAAGGTCATGGCTGATGAAGATCAGCGTCAGGCCGAATTCCTTGCGCAGCTTTCTGAGCAGGGTGATGACCTGGCCCTGGATCGAGACGTCGAGAGCCGAGACCGGCTCGTCGCAGATGATCAGCTTCGGCTTGGTCACGACGGCACGGGCAATGCCGATACGCTGCGCCTGGCCGCCCGAGAACTCATGCGGGTAGCGGTTGATCATTTCAGGCACGAGGCCGACGGCATTCATGATGTCGCGGACGCGCTCCAGGCGCTGTGCTCTCGACAGCTTCGGCTCGAAGACGGTCAGCGGTTCGGCGATGATGTCGCCGACCGTCATGCGCGGATCGAGCGAGGCGATCGGGTCCTGGAAGATGATCTGCATGTCGCGGCGTGCGGCCCGCATCTCCTCGTCGGAAAGATCGAGCAGGTTGCGGCCCTGCCAGAGGATGCGGCCTTTCTGCGAGGTCAGCAGGCGCAGGATGGAGCGGCCGAGCGTGGACTTGCCGCAGCCGGACTCGCCGACGATGCCGAGCGTGCGGCCTTCCTTGAGATCGAAGCTCACATTGTTGACCGCCGTCAGCATGACCGGCGGTTTGAAGAAGCCCTTGGCGGGCAGTTCGAACTGGGTCGTCAGGTTCTCGACCCGAAGCAGGGAACGGTCAGCCATGGATCAGAAGCTCCTCGCGGCGCGGGAATGGGTGATAGCAGGCGGCACAGTGGCGTGGCGCCAGCGTTTCGAGGGTTGGCGGGCGATCGATGCAATCGTCCTGGACCTGCGAACAGCGGGGCGAGAAATTGCAGCCCTTCGGCAGGTGTTGCAGGTTCGGCGGCCGTCCGGGAATGACGACGAGTTCGTCGACATCCTGATCCGGACGCGGGATCGAGGCATGAAGTGCTGCCGTGTAGGGATGTGCCGGGTTGTCGAAGAGTTCGTCGACCGGCGCTTCCTCGACGATGCGGCCGGCATACATGACGGCGACGCGGTCGGCGAGGCCGGCGACGACGCCGAGATCGTGGGTGATCATCACCAGCGCCGTGTTCATCTCCGAGGTCAGGTCGTTGAACAGATCGAGGATCTGCGCCTGGATGGTGACGTCGAGCGCGGTCGTTGGTTCGTCGGCGATCAGGAGCTTTGGCTTGGTCAGGAGCGCCATGGCGATGACGATGCGCTGGCGCATGCCGCCGGAGAGCTCGTGCGGGTAGAGGTTGAAGCGCCTGTCCGGGTCAGGAATGCCGACCCGCTTCAGCATGTCGAGCGCTTCGGCGGAGGCGGCACGCGCGGTGAAGCCGCGATGAACCTCAAGCTGTTCCGTCAGTTGCCGGGAAATCCTCAGAGACGGATTCAAGGCGGTCATCGGGTCCTGGAAGACCATGGCCATGTCCTTGCCGCGCACCTGGTCGAGCTCCTTCGGCTTCAGCGACAGCACGTCGCGTCCTTCGAGCAGCGCCTGACCCGATGTCCTGCCGTTCTTGGCAAGCAGGCCCATGACGCCGAGGAAGGTCTGGCTCTTGCCGGAGCCGGATTCGCCGACGATGGCGACACGCTCGCCGCGCTTGATCGACAGGTTCATGTTGGAGACGGCTTTTACCTGGCCGTCGGGGGTCTCGAAGGTGATCGAGTAGTCTTTGAGTTCCAGAAGGTTTTCGGTCATGTCAGCGATCCTTCGGGTCGAAAGCGTCGCGCAGGCCGTCGCCGATGAACAGCAGGCTGAGCAGCAGGGCGACAAGGAAACCGGCCGGGAAGATCAGCAGCCAGGGCATGCTTTCCATGGCATCCGTGCCTTCGGCGATCAGCGTGCCGAGCGAGGTCAGCGGTTCCTGCACGCCGAAGCCGAGATAGGAGAGGAAGCTCTCCGTGGCGATGATCTCGGGCACGGTCAGTGCCGCGAAGATCACGACAGGGCCGATCAGGTTCGGGATGATGTGCTTGATGATGATCTTGAGCGGCCGCTGGCCGGAAGCGCGTGCGGCCTCGATGAACTCGCGGTGCTTGATCGACAGCGTCTGGCCGCGAACGATGCGGGCCATGGTCAGCCATTCGAGCGCGCCGATCGCAGCAAAGAGCAGATAGACGTTGCGGCCGAAGATCACCATCAAGAGGATGACGAAGAGGATATAGGGGAAGGCGTACATGATGTCGACGAAACGCATCATGATCGAGTCCAGCCTGCCGCCGATATAGCCGGAGATGGCGCCATAGAGCACGCCGATGACGACCGAGACCAGCGTTGCGGTGAAGGCGACGGCGAGCGAGATGCGGGTGCCGTAGAGCACGCGGGCCAGCAGGTCGCGGCCGTTCGGGTCGGTGCCGAAATAGTGGCCGGTTTCGAAGGAGGGCGGGATGCGGAAGGCGGCCCAGTCCGGGTCCTCGTAGTTATAGGGGATGAACCACGGGCCGATGAAGGCGACGAGGATCAGGAGCACGAGGACGACGATCGAGACGACTGCGGCCTTGTTGCGCGACAGGCGCCGGAGCGCGTCCTTGGTGAGCGAGCGGCCTTCCGGCGCCAGGCCTTCAGCCTCCAGCAGCTCGGCTGCCAGCAACTCGCGTTTGGCAGGATTGAGGATCATCGGTTTCTCACTTTCGGATCGAGCCACGCATAGGCGATATCGACGAGAAGGTTCAAAAAGACGATCAGCACCATGTAGAAGATGACCGTGCCGAGAACCATGCCGTAATCGCGGTTCAGCGCTGCATTGATGAAATAGCGGCCGATGCCGGGCAGTCCGAAGACGCTTTCGACAACCAGCGAGCCGGTGAGAAGATAACTGGCCGCCGGGCCGAGATAGGAGACGACGGGCATCATGGCGGGCTTCAGCGCATGGCGCATGACCGTCAGGCGTGGGCCGATGCCCTTGGCCTTGGCGGTGCGGATATAGTTCTGGCCCATCACCTCGATCATCGAGCCGCGGGTGATGCGCGAGATGCGGCCGGCATGCGGCAGCGCCAGCACCACGACGGGCAGCACCAGGTATTTCAGCGAGCCGTCACCCCAGCCGCCGACCGGAAGCCAGGCGAGATGGATGCCGAAGACCAGCTGCAGGATCGGCGCGATCAGGAAGTTCGGCAGCACGACGCCCACCAGGATAAGCGCGCCCAGAATGTAATCCGGCGTCTTGTTCTGATAGAGCGCCCCAAGACAGCCGACGAAGACGCCGACGATGATGGCGAGCAGGAAAGCGGCCGTGCCGATCGTGAAGGTATAGGGCAGGCCGATCATGATCTGCTGCGCGACGGTGAAGTCTTCGCTGGCAAATGACGGGCCGAGATCGCCTCTGAGCAGATCCCCCACATAGATGAGGTACTGCTGGATGAGCGGCTTATCCAGATTGTAGTGGACAGCCAGGTTCTTCAGGATCACCGGCGGCAATGGCCTTTCGCCATCGAAGGGGCCGCCGGGGGCAAGGCGCAAAACGAAAAAGCAGGCTGTGACGGCGATCCACAGAACCGGGATCGTCGACAGCAATCGACGGAGTGCATATTTGATCATGATCGTGGACCGGCCCTTTCCGCGCGGGGCGGAAAGGGCCGTTTTCCTTTACTCTTTCATCGACAGCCAGCGGGTGCGGTGGATGTCCTGGACGTTGTCGACGAAGCCCTCGATCTTGGGCGAAACGACGTTCTTGGAGACGTAATAGTAGATCGGCAGCGCGGCGGAATCATCCAGCGCGATCTGCTCGGCCTTCTTGAACATTTCGGCACGCTTGGTCAGATCGGTCTGGGCGTTGCCGTCCTTGATCAGCTTGTCGTATTCCGGGTTCGACCAGCGGCCATAGTTCATCTGGACGCCGGTGACGAGCAGGTTCAGGAAGTTGTCGGGGTCGTTGTAGTCGGCGAGCCAGCCGGCACGGCCGATCTGCACTTCGCCGCGCTGCAGCTGGTCGTAATGCACCTTGGTTTCGGCATTGACGAGCTCGACATTGACGCCTAGCGGCTTCCACATCGAGGCGATCGCCACGGCGATGCGCTTGTGGTTGTCGTTGGTGTTGTACTTGAGCTCGGCCGTCAGCGGGTGATCAGGACCGAAGCCTGCTTCCTTCAGCAGCTTCTTGGCTTCCTCGACCTTGTCCTTGTAGGGCAGGTCCTTCCAGGAGACGTAGGCCGGATCGCCGTAATTCGCCGTGCCCGGCGGGACCCAGGAATAGGCCGGCAGTTCGCCGGTGCCGAGAATCTGCGGGCCGATGACCTCGCGGTTGATCGCCATGGACAGAGCCTGGCGGACGCGCTTGTCGCTGAAGGGCGGCTTCTGCGAATTGATGACGTAATAGTAGAGACCGGAGAAGGGGGCGACGTGCGCCTGGCCCGGCAGGTTCTTCTTCATCCACTCGTACTGGTCGGTCGGGAAGTCGGTGAGGATGTCGAATTCGCCGGCGCGGTAGCGCTTCAGCGCCGCTTCCTGGTCTTCGAGAACGAAGAACTTGGCGCCGTCGATCTTCAGGTCCTTGGCGCCGTAATACTGGTCATTCTTGACGGTGGTGACATGCGAGCCCGGAACCCATTCGGTCGGCTTATAGGGACCGTTGGTGACGATGTTGCCGATCTTCACCCAATCGGCGCCCTTGGCTTCCACCACATGCTTCGGCAGCGGATAGGCGGTGTAGTGCATCAGCGCGTTGATGAAATAGGGGGTCGGATTTTCGAGCGTGATCTCGAGCGTCTTGTCATCGACAGCCTTGACGCCGAGCTGGTTGAGATCTGCGATCTCGCCCTTGTTGATCTTTTCCGCGTTCTTGATGGTGAACTGCAGGTAGGCATAATCGGCGGCGTTCTTCGGATCGACGAGGCGCTGGAAGGCGAAGACGAAGTCTCCGGCCGTTACCGGCTGGCCATCGGACCACTTGATGCCGTCGCGAAGCTTGAAGGTGTAGACCTTGCCGTCATCGGACACTTTCCAGCTCTCGGCCTGGCCGGGAATCGGATTGTCCTTGGCATCTTCCGTGACGAGACCTTCGAAAATGTCGCCGGCGATGCGGTTTTCCCAGTCGCCTGACAGTTTCTGCGGATCGAGCGACGTCGGGTCGCCGCCATTGTGGATGTTGATCGTGGCCGCTTGGGCCGAGAAAGCCAGCAATGTGCCAAACATTGCGGAAGCTAGAATTTTTTTCGTTATATGGTTCATGGTTTGGCCACCTTTCCAGGCTTTGTCGCCTGTTTTTAGTCATTTGTTCCCGGTTTTGACCTGTTACGTGCAGGTCAACGCGCACCTTATCGCAAAGGTTTGGCGTTGCAACCCCCTTTGCGAAGGGGTCGCCATGGGTGTGGACAAGCCTATATGCGGCACGAATTTGCCTTTCCGCGTCCACCCCAGAATAGGCTGTTAACGCAGTTGTTTTTTGTTTTCACGGCTTTAGTCTGTCTGCATTGGGACTATTCGGAGAGTGCATTCATGGCGGTGAAGTCGGCGGACTGGTGGCGGGGCGCGGTGATCTATCAGGTCTATCCACGCTCTTTTCAGGATACGAACAGCGACGGTCTGGGCGACCTGAAGGGAATCACGCGCCGGTTGCCGTATATTGCCAGCCTCGGCGTCGATGCGATCTGGCTCTCGCCCTTCTTCAAGTCACCGATGGCCGATATGGGCTACGACGTCTCCGATTATTGCGACGTCGATACGATCTTCGGGACGCTCGATGATTTCGACGAGATGATGAAGGCTGCGCATGCGCATGGCATCAAGGTGATCATCGACCAGGTGATCTCCCACACCTCGGACCAGCATCCCTGGTTCGTCGAGAGCCGGGCGAGCCGCGATAATCCGAAGGCCGACTGGTATGTCTGGGCCGATCCGAAGCGCGACGGCACGGCGCCGAACAACTGGCTGTCGATCTTCGGCGGGCCGGGCTGGGAATGGGACGGCGTGCGCCGCCAATATTACCAGCACAACTTCCTGACCTCGCAGCCGGATCTGAACTTCCACAACAAGGAGGTTCAGGACGCGGTGCTGAAGACCGTGAAATTCTGGCTCGACCGCGGCGTCGATGGCTTCCGGCTCGATACGGTCAACTATTACTTCTGCGACAAGCTCCTGCGCGACAACCCTCCGCACGAGCCCGACGAGAGCGATGCGGGGCTCGATGCCCCCGACAGCAATCCCTACGGCATGCAGAACCATCTCTACGACAAGACGCAGCCCGAGAATGTCGATTTCCTAAAGCGCTTCCGGGCGCTGCTCGACCAGTATGAGGACCGGACGACAGTCGGCGAGGTCGGCGACGGCGCGCGTTCGCTGAAGACGGTGGCGGCCTATGTCGATGGCGGCGACAAGCTGCATATGTGCTACACGTTCGACCTGCTCGGCCCCGATTTCACCGCTGCCCATATCCGCAAATGCGTCGATACGTTCCAGCGCATGGTGGCGAACGGATGGGTCTGCTGGGCCTTTTCCAATCACGACGTCAACCGCCATGTCAGCCGCTTCGCGAAGACCGAGGCGGAGCGGCCCGTGATCGCCAAGCTGGCGATTTCGGTGCTGGCGGCGCTGCGCGGCTCGATCTGCCTCTATCAGGGCGAGGAACTCGGCCTGCCCGAAGCCGAGCTCGCGTTCGAGGACCTCCGCGATCCCTATGGCATCCGCTTCTGGCCGGCCTTCAAGGGCCGCGACGGATGCCGCACGCCGATGCCCTGGGAAGCCGCCAAGGCGCATGCCGGTTTCACGGGCGCGGAAAAGAGCTGGCTGCCGGTGCCCTACGAGCAGGCGGCGCTATCCGTCGACACCCAGGAAGCGGACGCCGCTTCTGTGCTTTCGCATTACCGGGAAACGCTGGCATTCCGCAAACAGCATCCGGCGCTCATTGACGGCGACATGGACTTCCTCGGCACCAACCAGGACCTGCTGGCATTTACGCGAACGAAGGCTGGTGAGAAGCTGCTGTTTGTTTTCAACCTGACGCGCGAGGCGGCGGCGTTTGAACTGCCTGCGGGTGTGAAGGTGGCTGGCGCTGTTGCGGTGCCGGGGCTCAAGGGAGCGGTTTCCGGAACTTCGCTGAAGCTTGCGCCGCTGAGCGGGTATTGCGGTCGCTTGACGTGATACGCCGTTGACTAAGGCTTGAGCAGCTTGTCGTATTCCGCGTGCGAGCCAATCCACCACCAGATGAAGTCGTCGCCGTCTCTGACGGCGATGGTTCGCCATGACGCACCGACTCGCGCGGACCAGAAACGGCCGATATTCTTGAAGTGCAAAGAGGGGTGTTTGGGATCGGATTTTAGAAGCTCGAAGCTTTCGTCGGCGCGCTGCCTTACGTGTTCGGGGAGCTTATTATAGGCTCGCCAGAAGGAGTCGGTGGCGTGATGCCTCAAAGCGGTCTCGTCTTCTTGGCGCGGAATTCAGCAAGGGCTTCATCGGCGAATTGGTCGAGCTTGCCGCTCGCTGCATCGGCTTCCAATTGCCGATCCCAACGCTCCATCTGCAGCGTCTCGAACCATTCTGCAAAAGCGCTGAACTCCTGCTGGGTCAGTTCAGTCACTGATTTTTCGATCTGCTCAAGTTTGCTCATGGCACTCTCCGGTCTGATCGAAAGATAGTGAAGCTGCAGCGCATTGCCAAGATCGCTCACCCGATCAGCATGAACCGGTCGACATCCACCATCCCCTTGTCCGAAATCTTCAGGTGCGGGATCACCGGGAGCGGCAGGAACGCGACCTGGAGGAAGGGCTCTTCGAGAGTCGTTCCAAGGGCATAGGCGGCCTTTCTCAAGTGATGCAGCGTGTCGCGGACGCTCTCGTAGGGTTCGAGGCTCATCAGGCCGGCGACGGGGAGCGGGATTTCGCCAGTCACCTTGCCGTCCTCAACGACGACGAAGCCGCCCTTGATCTCGCCGAGGCGGTTGGCGGCGAGCGCCATGTCGTCCTCGTTGACGCCGACGACGCAGATATTGTGGCTGTCATGGCCGACGGTGGAGGCGATCGCCCCCTTCTTCAGCCCGAAGCCCTGGACGAAGCCGTTGGCATGGTTGCCGTTCTTGCCGTGGCGCTCGATGACGGCGACCTTGATAATGTCGTTGGCGAGGTCGAGATCGGTCTGGTTGCCCTTGACCGGCAGGCGGTAGCGGCGATGCTCGGTGATGATCTTGCCGGGCATGACGCCGATGACAGGCGTTTCACCCTCGGCAACCGGCACGCCGAAATGCATCGCCTGGACGGGCCGCGCCTTGACGCTGTCGAGGCCGACGGGGGCGACGGGTTTGCGGGTGGCGAAGAGTTCTGCGGTGACGCGGCGGCCGGCGGAGAAGACCATTTCGGCCTTGCAGCTTTCGAGGCTGTCGATGACCACGAGATCGGCGCGCCAGCCGGGGGCGACGAGGCCCCGATCCCTCAGGCCGAAGGCGCGGGCAGCCGAGATCGAGGCGGCGCGATAGATTGCCAGCGGCTCGACGCCCGAGGCGATCGCCGTGCGGATCATGTAGTCGAGATGGCCCTGCTCGGCGATATCGAGAGGATTGCGGTCGTCGGTGCAGAGCGCCAGAAAAGGCGATAGGCGCTCGGTGATGATGGGCATCAGCGCGTGAAGGTCCTTCGACACCGATCCTTCGCGCACCAGAATGTGCATGCCCTTGCGGATCTTTTCGAGCGCTTCCTCGGCAGTGGTGCATTCGTGCTCGGTGCGGATGCCGGCCGAGAGGTAGCCGTTCAGATTGGTGCCGCGCAGCAGCGGCGCGTGGCCATCGATATGGCCGCCCTGAAAGGCTTCGAGCTTGGCAAGACAGACCGGATCCTTGTGGATCACGCCGGGGAAATTCATGAATTCGGCAAGGCCGATGACCTTCGGATGATCGCGGAACGGCAAAAGCTTCTCGATCGGCAGGTCGGCGCCTGCCGTCTCCAGATGGGTTGCCGGAACGCAGGAGGAGAGCTGGACGCGGATATCCATGATCGTCTCCTGCGCAGACTCGAGGAAGAAACGGATGCCGTCGTCGCCGATGACATTGGCAATCTCGTGCGGATCGCAGATCACCGTGGTGACGCCGTATGGCAGGACACAGCGGTCGAATTCATGCGGGGTGACGAGCGAGGATTCGATGTGCAGATGCGTGTCGATGAAGCCGGGGGCGACGATCTTTCCGGATATATCGATCTCGGTGACGCCCCGATAATCGGCGCAGGTGCCGACGATCCGGTCGCCGGAGATGGCGATATCGGAGGCCACGAGTTCGCCGGTCACCAGATCGAAGAACCGGCCGCCCTTGAGGACGATATCGGCCGGCGCGCGGCCGGTGCCCTGGTCGATGTGGTGTTCGAGCTTGCTGGTCATGCGCGTCCCCAATTGCTTCGTGCCACCGTTATAGCCGAACTGTGTTGCACAAGGCGATATGTGGCAGGCTGCGCCCCAAACGAAAACCGGGCGCACAAGGCGCCCGGCAGAAATGCGATGGCAGAGCGCCTTATTCGACCGGAACGGCCTTGCCGGCTTCCCACTTGTAGAGCTCGAAGCTCTTCGAGGAGAGGTCGCCGGTTTCGCCGTAGGTGAGCTTGCCGATGGCGGTCGGGATGGCTTCGCCGCCCTTGAGGGCTGCTGCGACGGCTTCCGCGTCTTCGGCGCTCTTGGCCTTCTCGATGCCGGCCTTGATGACTTCGACGGCGGCATAGGCGTTCAGCGTGAAGGCTTCGGCCGGGATCTTCTTGGCGGCGAGCGCTGCAGCAGCGGCCTTGGAGTCCGGGCTCTTGGTGGCGTCGGAGGCGTTGGTGAAGATGGTGCCGGCAGCGGCTTCGGTACCGATGTTCCAGAATTCGTTGTTCGACAGGCCGTCACCGCCGATGATCGTCGCCTTGACCGAGAGGTCCGCGAGCTGGCGGGCGAGCAGGCCACCTTCCGGGTGGTAGCCGCCGAAATAGACGACGTCGACCTTTTCAGCCTTCAGGCGGGTGGTGAGTGCCGAGAAGTCCTTGTCGCCAGGCGTAACGGCGTCGTCGATGACTTCCTTGACGCCACCGGCGTTCAGGGTTGCCTTGAAGTTGTCGGTGAGACCCTTACCGTAAGCGCCCTTGTCGTTGATGATGGCGATACGCTTGTCCTTGAAATGCTTCAGGGCATATTCGGCAGCAACGCCAGCCTGCTGGTCGTCACGGCCGCAGGTGCGCAGGACGTTGGTCAGGCCGCGGTTCGTCAGATCAGGAGAGGTTGCCGTGGGGGTAACCATCAGCACGCCGTTTTCAGCCAGCACGTCGGATGCCGGGATGGCAACGCCCGAGGTGACCGGGCCAACGACGAACTTGATGCCTTCGCCGACCAGCTGGTTGGCGGCGGAAACGCCCTGCTTCGGTTCGCCGGCGTCGTCAGCGGTCTTCAGGATGACCTTCTCGCCGAGAATGCCGCCGTTCTTGTTGATCTCGTCGACAGCGGTCTGCGCGCCGTTCTTCACCTGATCGCCGTAAGCGGCAACCGGGCCGGTGAGGGGCGCGATGAGGCCGATGGTGATATCGGCATGGGCAAGCGGTGCAAAAGCCAGCGATGCGAGCATCGTCGCGCCAGTCAAAGTCTTCAGACTCATTTTCGTTCTCCTTGGGTGGGGCTTTCGCCCGCGTGGCTGCCGCGACATCGGAGCCGGCGCGTACAACAACTCTTCCGAGTTGCGCCAAGACGGCGGTTCCGGTGCGGTCAATGCCCCCGGCCGGTCATCTTTGACTTCAGCGGGCGCATGGCGATTTTCTAGGAATTCTCATTTGATTTCGCAAGGAAATAACAAAATCACCGCCAAAATTGTTCTGGATTGCGCGAAACGACCGGGCTCCGGCGTCATTTTCGTAAAATTCCGGAGTTTTTCAGAGGTCATTAGCCGGCATCTACCTTGGGCTAAGTGCTCAAATCGATTTAATCCACGAGTTGCAAATAACGCCGGAAAGATACCAAGAATAGTCAGTGAATCTTTGTGCGTGAGAATATTCGTAAAATAGAACCGATTAACATTTGCATGCTATGAAGGTTGTAGAGGGGTGGCCGGTCTGGAGTGTGTCTCAAGAATAAACTCGGCCCGGCAAGTCTAATCGTGCGTTGGGACTAAGCGACTGAATGCTAAAGCGCATTGAAGCCAGCCAGGTCAGGGCTGGGATGTTTATCGAGGCCGTCGAAGGGGCCTGGAACGACCCATTGCTCGGGCGTCACCGGTTTCTCGTAAGGCGGGAATCCGATGCCCAACGGTTGCGCGGCAGCGGTGTCGCCGGGGTGGTCATCAACACAGCCAAGGGCGTCGATACGAACGGCCTGCGCTCCAATGTGCCTGCCTATGCGTCCGAGGATCCCCGTGCCGTCGAGGCGCAGACCAAGGCTGCGCGCGAAACCATCCAGAAATCCGCCGAGCAGCTCGAAGATGTCTTCAGCAAGATTCAGGGCGGGGCGGGTGTCGCGATCGATGATATCGCGCCCGTCATTTCGGGACTGTCCACGTCGCTCGATGAAAACCCGGCGATCTTCCTCAGCGTCACGCGATTGAAGTCGAAGGACGAGACGACCTTCGTGCATTCGCTGTCGGTCAGCGCGCTGATGATCCATTTCTCCCGCTATCTGGATTTCGACGAGGAGACGGTTCGCGTCCTTGGCATTGCCGGGCTGCTGCACGATGTCGGCAAGGTGGAAATCCCGCACGAAATTCTCGCCAAGGAAGGCAAGCTCGACGACGAGGAAATGCAGTTGATCCGCAGCCATCCGGAACTTGGCCATGCGATCCTGAAGCGGCAGGCGGGCATGCCTGACATCGTTCTCGACGTCTGCCTCAACCATCATGAGCGGATCGACGGGCGGGGATACCCGAATATGGTGCCGGGCTCGAAGCTCAGCACCTATGCGAAGCTCGCAGCGATCTGCGACGTCTATGATGCGATCACCTCGATCAGGCCCTACAAGCAGCCCTGGTCGCCTGCCGACGCCCTGAAATGGATGCTGAGCCGAGAAGGGCATTTCGACATCAAGCTGCTGAAGCGCTTTGCGCTCTGCCTGTCGGTCGCTTCGGCGCACAAGGCCTGAGATCAAGGCGTAAGATCAAGACGTAAAAATGCCCGCCGGAGATCAGTTCCGGCGGGCATTTCGTTTGGTCTCGTGACGATCAGATGTTGTTCTGAAGGATCTCGCGCAGCTTGCCGAACAGCTCGTCGATATGGTGCTTCTCAATGATCAGCGGCGGAGACAGCGCGATGATGTCGCCGGTCGTGCGGATCAGCAGGCCCTTCTCATAGGCCTTCAGGAAGGCGGTGAAGGCGCGCTTGGTCGGTTCGCCGGCGATCGGGTCGAGCTCGATGGCGCCGATCAGGCCGGTGTTCCTGATGTCGATGACATTCGGGCAATCCTTCAGCGAGTGCAGCGCGTCGGCCCAGTAGTCGGAAAGCTCCGCGGCGCGGGTCAGCAGGCCTTCTTCCTTATAGGTGTCGAGCGTGGCGAGTGCAGCGGCCGAAGCGATCGGGTTGCCCGAATAGGTGTAGCCGTGGAAGAACTCGATCATGTGCTCGGGGCCGCTCATGAAGGCGTCGTGGATCTCCGAGGTGACAAAGACCGCGCCCATCGGGATGACACCATTGGTCAGGCCCTTGGCGGTGGTGATCATGTCGGGCATGACGTCGTAATACTGGGCGGCGAAGGGAGCGCCGAGGCGGCCGAAACCGGTGATGACTTCGTCGAAGATCAGCAGGATGCCGTGCTTGGTGCAGATCTCGCGCAGCTTCTGCAGGTAGCCCTTCGGCGGGATCAGCACGCCGGTGGAGCCGGCGACCGGCTCGACGATGACGGCGGCGATGGTCGAGGCGTCGTGCAGGGTGACGATACGCTCGAGTTCGGTTGCGATATCACCGCCATGTTCAGGCTCGCCGCGTGTAAAGTTGTTCTTGCCGGGCTGGTGGGTGTGCGGCATGTGATCGACGCCGGTCAGAAGCGTGCCGAACATCTTGCGGTTGGAGACGATGCCGCCAACCGAGATGCCGCCGAAATTGACGCCGTGATAACCGCGCTCGCGGCCGATGAGGCGGAAGCGCGAGCCGTTGCCTTTTACCCGGTGATAGGCCAGCGCCACCTTGAGCGCGGTCTCGACCGATTCAGAGCCGGAGTTGGTGTAGAGAACGTGGTTCATGCCTTCAGGGGCGATATCGACCAGGCGGTTCGCCAGTTCGAAGGCCTTGGGGTGGCCGAGCTGGAAGGCTGGGGCGTAATCGAGTTCGCCCGCCTGTTCGCGGATCGCCTCGGTGATCTTCGGGCGGCAGTGGCCGGCATTGACGCACCAGAGACCGGCGGTGCCATCGAGCACCTGACGGCCATCATGGGTGGTGTAATACATGTCCTTGGCGCCGACGAACATGCGCGGCTCCTTCTTGAACTGCCGGTTCGCCGTAAACGGCATCCAGAAGGCGCGAAGGTCGTTGGGGGTGTTGAGGCGATTGGACATGCTGTTCTCCTGGCCGCGAGGCCCGTTCCCCGGGCTTAAGCCCGTATTTTTACCGTCCGGTCAAACTATCAGCGCGGAATCGGGCGTCAAGAGACCGAAAGCGCACGAAACCAGAGTTTACCGTTCATTGCTATGCGCTTTGCCGCCGCATTGAAATACCGCCAGAACGGTATCCGGCCGAAACGAAAAAGACCGGCAAATCGAGCGATCTGCCGGTCAAGAAGTAGGGTTGACGTGCTGAAATACTGCGTCCGGTCCATTCCGGAATTATTCCATTGGCGGACCGGTTCTTGGCTGACGTGATGTCAGCGTTGACTTTAGGCCGCGGAACGGCTCCGGTTCTGAACAGCGTAAATGTCTTCGAGCGTTGCCAGGATTTTCATCACAGGCTCGGAATTGCTCGAGTAATAAATGGTCTGCGCATCGCGGCGGGTCCGGACCAGCTTCTGGGCGCGAAGCTTGGAGAGATGCTGCGACAGGGCAGACTGGCTAAGGCCAACCTGCGTCGCGAGGACGCCGACGGGAACTTCACCCTTCACGAGGCTCACGAGGATGAGCAGGCGCTTGGGGTTTGCCATTGCTGACAGAAGCGCGGCCGCCACATTAGCGTGATCTGACAAGTCAGTATTTTCCATTATTCCAATCTTCCTAATGCGAATTTTTTCCGTATAGGCACAGGGCGTTAGACGGGGTTTGGCGGACGCCCGAAAAGTAGCAATTGGGCATGAAGATTGTATATACCTAAATTTCGGGTATCGAGTATGCTATTTTAGATATGTGTGGAATAATTTCCCCGGGTTTTGTGACAGGCTCTTCGAATTCACAACGTGACAAGTTATCGCCCGAAATCACGTCAAAACCAGCACTATCCAGACCACAAACCCTCAAAGTCCCGTCAATTGTCCCCTTGAAACGGGTTTCAAGCGCCCTAAGCACCTCTGGGTGGTTGTCTACTAAATCTCGCACTATGGCATCGGCTTCCGCCGCCACCGCATCGTTGGCGGGAGAGAGAATCGCAAGGTCCGAACCCTCCAGGAGATAGGCCCGGCCGAAGCCTCCGTTGAGGCTGGCGGACTGCGGCAGCAAGCGGAAAAACCGGAAATCCGGGAAGTCGATATAGAGCTTGGCCTTGGTATGCCGGTTCAGGAAACGGCCGCGGATGCGCTCGTGAAGCGGGCTGCCGCGCTCCACCGGCTCGGCGATGCATTGCGTCGTCAGGCGCGGGTAGGCGAGCGGATCGCCCTTGCCGGGCTCGCCTGTTAGCAGCGAGGCGCGGGGATCAGCTTCCAGTGCCTTGGTATGGGTCGAGAGCGCCGAGACGAGGACGACGGGCGTGCCGTCTATATCGGTGCCGAGTAGCACGCGGCTGGCAAAGGGAAAGCCGGTCGCCGGATCGAGTACGGCGAGGCCGGCATAGCGGGCCGAACGGAGCAGGGTGCGGGCGAGCGTCCGGGCCTGCCCGTCCGTCTCCCGCAATACGGAAGCTTGATCTTTCATGTCCACTTTTCTGTCGGAAGTGGACGGAAGGATCAAGCCTGTTCTTTGCGCCGGTGGCGGGTGAGGCCGCTGACGATGTCCTGCGCCGAAATCGTGCCGACGATCGTACCGTTGTCGACGACGCCGATGCTGCCAGGCTGGCGGGACAGGGCATCGAGGATATCGACGAGCGGCGTTGCGGGCTTGGCTGTCGCCGTGACGGTGGCGCCCACGGCAGACTGGCCGAGACCGGGCTGCATGACGTCCTGCGCGGTCAGCATGTTGATCGGGTTCATGTTCTGCACGAAGTCCGCAACATATTGGTCGGCCGGGTTCTTGACGATTTCCTGCGGGGTGCCGCACTGGATGATGCGCCCGCCTTCCATGATGGCAATACGATTGCCGATGCGGAAGGCTTCGTCGAGATCGTGGCTGACGAAGAGGATGGTCTTCTTCAGGCGGCGCTGGAACTCCAGCAGTTCGTCCTGCAGGCGGGTGCGGATCAGCGGATCGAGGGCGGAGAACGGCTCGTCCATCAGGAGGATCGGCGCACCGGTTGCGAAGGCGCGGGCGAGGCCGACGCGCTGCTGCATGCCGCCCGAGAGTTCGTTGACCTTGCGGTTTGCCCACTTTGTCAGGTTGACAAGTTCGAGCTGCTCATCAACGCGCTTCTTGCGCTCGGCGTCGGCCATGCCGGCGAGTTCCAGGCCGAAGCCGACATTGTCGGCGACCGTACGCCATGGCAGCAGGGCGAACTGCTGGAAGACCATCGAGACGGTGTGCATGCGCAGATCGCGCAGCGCCTTGGCGCTGCATTTATAGGGGTCGACGGGGCCGGTGGCTGTGGAGACCGTGACCGAGCCGCGCACGACGGGCGCCAGCCCATTGACGGCGCGCAGGAGGGTGGACTTGCCGGAGCCGGAGAGGCCCATGAGGACGAGGATTTCGCCTTCCTCGACGGTGATAGAGGCATCTGCGACACCGAGCACGAGGCCGGTCGAAGCGCCGATCTCGTCGCGCGTCTTGCCCTGATCGACCATCGAGAGGGCGGTCTCCGGCTTGTCGCCGAAGATGATGCTGACATTGTCGAAACGAACGGAGGTCATACGCCGTCTCCTTCACCTGCAGTGCGGAACATGCGGTCGAGGATGATCGCCAGGATGACGATGCAGAGACCGGCTTCAAAGCCCTTGGCGACATTGACGGTGTTCAGCGCGCGGACAACCGGCACGCCGAGACCATCGGCGCCGACGAGGGCGGCGATGACCACCATCGACAGCGAGAGCATGATGGTCTGGGTCAGACCGGCCATGATCTGCGGCGTGGCGAAGGGGAGTTCGACCTTTCGCAGCACCTGCATCGGTGTCGCGCCGAAGGACTCGGCGGCTTCGACGAGAGACGGCGGGGTCGAGATGATGCCGAGGCGCGTCAGGCGGATCGGGGCGGGAATGGCGAAGATCACCGTAGCGATCAGGCCCGGGACCATGCCGAGGCCGAAGAGGATGAGTGCCGGGATCAGATAGACGAAGGTCGGGATCGTCTGCATCAGATCGAGGATCGGGCGCAGGACCGAATAGACCCAGGCGCGCCGCGCTGCGGCGATGCCGAGCGGGATGCCGACCAGCATGGAGACGAAAGTGGAGGCGAGCACGAGCGCCAGCGTTTCCGTCGTCTCTTTCCAGTAACCCTGGTTGGTGATCAGCAGCAGCCCAAGACAGGTAAAGACCGCGACGACGACAGAACGGCGTATCCAGTAGGCAATGCCGGTGATGGCGGCGATGACGATCAATGGATGCGGCGCCTGCAGCACGAACAGCATGCCGTCGATGACATGCGACAGGATGAAGGCCAGCTGGTTGAAGAACCAGTCGGCATTGGTCGTCAGCCAGTCAACGAACAACTTGGCCCAAGAGCCGATCGGAATTTTAGCGTCAGTGATCCAGTCCAAGGGGCGTGCCTATCCAAAAAGATCAAAAATTCGGGATGAAATGGAGGCGGGACGGCAAAGCCGCCCCGCGCACGTCATCGTCAGAGGCCAAGGCTCTTCTTGACGGCGGGCAGGCCATCGGCACTGCCATCACGCGTCTTGACGCCTGCGAGCCACGGATCGAGCGCCGACGGGTTGGCCTTCAGCCATTCCGCAGCAGCCTTTTCCGGCTCTTCGCCGTCATTCATGATCTTGCCCATGATCTGGTTTTCCATCTCGAGCGAGAAGGTCATGTTCTTGATCAGGGTACCGGTGTTCGGGCATTCACCGAAATAGCCGGCACGAACGTTGGTGAACACCTTGGCGCCGCCGAAATCAGGACCGAAGACGTCGTCGCCGCCGGTCAGGTAAGTCAGCTTGAAGTTGGTGTTCATCGGGTGCGGTTCCCAGCCGAGGAAGACGACCGGCTTGCCGGCCTTCTCGGCGCGAGCGACCTGCGCCAGCATGCCCTGTTCGGAGGACTCGACGACTTCCATGCCCTTCATGCCGAAGGTGTCCTTGTCGATCATGTCGATGACGAGGCGGTTGCCGTCGTTGCCCGGTTCGATGCCGTAGATCTTGCCATCCAGGTCATCCTTGTGGGCGGCGATGTCCTTGAAGTCCTTGATGCCGAGTTCGGCACCCTTGGCATTGGTCGCCAGCGTGTACTTGGCGCCAACCAGGTTCGGACCGTGGGATTCGACCGACTTGTCGTCGAGGAAGGGACGGACGTCCTTTTCCTGCGTCGGCATCCAGTTGCCAAGGAACACGTCGATGTCCTTGTTCTTCAGCGACTGGTAGGTGACCGGTACCGAAAGCACGGTGGTCTTCGGCTCATAGCCGAGGCCCTTCAGCACGACGGTTGCGGTTGCGGTGGTTGCGGTGATGTCAGTCCAGCCGACGTCGGAAAAACGCACGGCGGTGCAGCTTTCAGGATCTGCTGCGAATGCGGCCGTGGCAATGGAAAGAGCTGCAACGGCAGTTGCGGTAAGCAGTTTGGATGCGCTTGTCGTTCTCATTTATAGACTCCCAGTCTTATCGTCCCCAAGCCAACCATCAATAGCTGACATTTACAAGCGACCACAGTGCGTTTGCGGCGGTTTGGCATACTCGATTGCGACGTCGCGCAATTTTCCGTGATGGCCTGAAAAGCAAGGATTCCGGCGGGATTCGCGCGTGGATTTCCTGTGGTTATCAGCTCTGTGCTCTTCTCATCGGCGATTCGAGCCGTCAAAAGCGAGGAACGGAGAAAAACATGGCGAAACTCTACTTCAATTACTCGACGATGAACGCCGGCAAGACGACGATGCTGCTGCAGGCCTCCTACAATTACCAGGAGCGCGGCATGCGCACGGTGATGCTGATCGCCGCCTTCGACGAGCGCACCGGAAAGGGCATCATCGGCTCGCGGATCGGCCTGGAAGCCAAGGCCATCCCCTTCGAGGCGGAGACCGATCTGCTGGCGCTGGTGACGCGCCTTGCCGGCGAGGGAGAGCCGATCGCCTGCGTCTTCGTCGACGAGGCGCATTTCATGACGCGCGAGCATGTCTGGCAGCTCGCCCGCATCGTCGACCGCCTCGGTATCCCGATCATGGTCTATGGCTTGCGCACCGATTTCCAGGGCAAGCTGTTTCCGGCCTCCGAGGAGCTGCTCGCCATTTCTGACGAGATGCGCGAAGTGCGCACCATCTGCCACTGCGGCCGCAAGGCGACAATGGTGGTGCGGCTCGACGGCGAGGGGAAGGTGCTGCACGAGGGCGCGCAGATCGATGTCGGCGGCAACGAGAAATATGTTTCGCTCTGCCGCAGGCACTGGGACGACGAAATGAACGGCCCCTTCGTGGCCGAGGCCGTCTGAAAAAGGCGGATTTTCATCCCGTCTCCGACCGGTTAGCTTGAGGCCAACGATTCCCAGGAGAAGCGGGTGCGCAAGGCTCCATCATTCGAAATTCTCATGGAAACGGCAAGCGCGCTGGCGGAAGAGCTGCGCGCCGAAGCTGGCGATTGCGCTGCCTTCATCGCCAGCTTTGCCCGCAACGAGGCGCAGTCCAGCGACGAGACGTTTCTGGACGAGAACCAGCGTTTCCAGGCCGCAGGCCAGAAGCGCGAGGCGCTGGATGCCGCGCTTGGCGAGCTCGCCGGTGAACTCGACCGGTTGTCTGAAGACGTCTCCGCCGATCTCGACAGCTTCCGCGGACTGACGCGCCGCGAACGGATCACCGGGTGGTTCTCGCGCCAGCGGATGTGGAGATTGCACAGCCAGCGCGTCAGCGAGGCACCTGTCGTCGAGCGGCTGCTTGATCTTTTCGCCAAGAGTGATGCGCTTGCAGGCCTTGTAACCCAGCACCGCGGCTTTGCCGGCGAGTGCCACAAGACGGCCGAAGGCGGTGTCGTCGATATCATCGAGCACCGCCGCCGCCTCGTCGATGCGATCGATATCGCGCGGATGCGGATGAAGGAGCTGAACGCCAAGGCGCTGACGACGCAGGGGCGCATCGGCGTCTATGGCGGCAGAACGGAGTGGGAGCGGCTCGAGGAAGAGCGCCGTGCTCTGAAAGGCGAGGCTGACCGGATTTCCAGCGAAGAGCAGGTGATGCGCGACGAGAGCCAGCGGCGCGAGCGCTTCATCACCATGTTCCAGAGTTTCGTCGATGCGCTGAATAGCCAGATCGCGCTCTGCAACGTGCTGACCCGGAAGCTGATGGTCGATACCGAAGAGCGCCTCGTGCTCTACCGTGCCCAGGTCGATACCGACCGGCCGGGTGCCAAGGCGAAGATCAGCCAGACGATCTTTCCGAATATCGCCGCACCGATCTCGCTTTTCGAGCGAGGCATGCTGGTGCCGCAGGATATCGAGCAGCGCAAGAGCGCCGCAAGTATCGCCTTCGAGAAGAAGTTTTCCGCGTTTGTGCCTGTTATCAGCATGGAGCACGACAGGCCGCTGATCGACCTGACCAAGCGGCTGCCGCGTCTGAGATTGCGGTTCGGGCGCTCCTAGCCGGCATCAGCGCCGGACCTCCGGTCTTTGCAAGAACCGGCCAAGCCGCTATGCCTCGACCGGGGAATTCCGCGACACGCATGGTAGGGCCAAACGATGGAAACGATTGAAACGATAGGAAACTCCAATCCGGTCCTGCCGGAAGGCTATTCTCTTGTCCCAAAGGGCAAGCTTGCCAACGCCGTCACCTGCCTGGAAATGCGGGAGAAGCCGGAAGCTATCGCCGCCGCCGAACGCTCAGACCTTTCCCTCGCGCGCATGACCGTCCCCGATCTCGATACCTACCGGCAGCTTTTCCGGGCGATCGGCGAGGAATGGATGTGGGTTTCACGGCTGGTGATCAGCGACGGCGAACTGGCCGATATCCTCCGCGATCCCAGGGTGGAGATCTACGTGCTGTCATCGGGCGGCAAGCCTGCCGGGATGATCGAACTCGATTTCCGGGAGCCGGGCGCCTGCGAACTGGTGTTTTTCGGCGTCATCAAGGAGACGATCGGCACCGGCGCCGGGCGTTATCTGATGAACCATGCGCTTTCTTTCGCCTGGGCGCATCCGATCGAAAGGCTGTGGCTCCATACCTGCCATTTCGACCATCCGAATGCGCTCTCGTTTTACCGGCGCTCGGGCTTTTCGCCCTATGCCCTATTGATCGAGGTCGCCGACGATCCGCGGGTGACCGGCATCTTGCCGCGGACCGCCGCGCCGCATGTTCCGATCCTGGAATAGCGGTCACGGCAGCGCGAAAATCTTCACCTCTCTGGAAATGCCGTGCAGCTCCTCCATGCGGGAGACTGAGGTGATGCCGCTGTCGCGCAGGATTTCGCAGACCCGTTCGTTTCCGACAATCGCTTCAGTCGTCAGGATCACGTGAGGATCGGCAAGGTTCTGGACGCGAGAGGCGATGTTGACGGTCTGGCCGAAGTAATCCTGCCGGTCGTTGAGGTTGACGGCGAGGCAGGGGCCTTCGTGGATGCCGATCTTGAGCAGCAGATCTTCGCTGCCGCGTTCGGTATTCAGGCGGAGCATCGCTTCGCGCATTCGAAGGGCTGCGGTGACGGCGCGGTCGGGGCTCGGGAAGGTCGCCATCACGGCATCGCCAATGGTCTTAACGACCGCTCCTGTCTCGGTGGCAACGATTTCGTGCAGCACCCGGAAATGAGCGCGCACCAGATCGAAGGCGGCCAGATCGCCGACACGCTCGTAAAGTGCCGTCGAGCCTCTGAGGTCGGTGAACAGGAATGTCAGGCTGGTGATCCTCAGGCGCTGGTCGACGTCGAGCGTATCGGTCCGGTAGATATCCCTGAAACTCTGGTTGGTCAGCAGACGCTTGGCGGTCAGGAATGGCCGCCTGCGGCCGAGGATCTCGTGCAGGTCGTCGCCGGCGATGCAGACATTTGGTAGCACGCGGCGGTCGGTGTGGTTTTCGAGCGTCAGCCGCAGCAGACCGGGGCGCAGGGTCTCGGTCTCGTTCGGCGTATGGCCGCGGCTGATGACCATCGAGAGGTTCTGGCGCTCGCCGGTTGGCTCGCCCTGGACGTCGATGAACTGCGCCGAATGCGTCACGGCATCGAAGATGATGATGAATTGCGGTGGCAGCTGCACCGAGACGAAGGCCTTTTCACCGGGGTCCAGCTCAATCATCTCCAGGAGGATGCGGCCGAACCGCTCTTCGAGATCATCGGGAAGGTCGACGCCGGTGCTGAAGAACACCTGACGGTAATATTCGAGCGCCGGCAGTCGGTCGGGCTCGTGGGCGGCGATCCTGCGCACGCGTGGACTGACGGTGAAGGTGACCTCGACCATCTCGTCGAGGGTCGGCTCGTAACCGGCGGCGCAGAGCGCGCAATGATAGCTCTCGCGATCAACAGCCTTCAGCGTGGTGCCGCTGTCGAGGACGCCGCCGCAGCCGGGGCAGAGCACATTCCAGGTCATTTCGAAGGCGCCGATCCGGGCCGCATGCAGAAAGCCCGCGATCGTCTTCTCTTCGTCGAGATCATGCGCCTTGGCGAAGGCGAGCGCGTTGATGCGGTTGAGATCGCGATCCGAGCCGTTCCTGACCGCATTCTCGATGCAGTCGGCCGTCTGCTGGCCGGCCGCATGCCTCAGGGTGGCGAACAGCACGTCGACTTCGCTCATCACACAACCTCCCGGCAGGCGGGCCCACGGCGGACGGCGCCAAGCGCGGCATTGTACCATGAGGATTTGCTCATAGAAATCCGAGCCGCCGGAGCCGCGGCCCACAGGGTAGCGCTTCGGTGCGCGCGGCAAAAATCTCGTGCTCTTGTTGTGCTCGCTTCGGCAAGCACTTATGTGGATGAGTAAATTCTGCGCAAGGGGAGATGGCAATGCTCGACCGGATTACCGGTTTCTTCAGGTCTATCGGAAGCGCCATCGGCCGCTGGTTCGGCGTTCTGGCTGCCGGCATCCTCTGGCCCTTCATGGCCGCACATGGCTGGTATCAGCGGCGCAGCTGGATGATCCGTTTACCTGTCATCGCTGTCGTCGCGCTGTTTGCAGTGCTCTACGGCTATTTCTTCTGGCAAACGCAGGTCTGGTCGGGCTTCAATCCGAACTTCGTCGATCAGTACCGCTTCTCGGAGCGCAAGGTCGCTGCCGGGCAGGAAATTCCGGTTGCTGATACCGGCACGGCTTCGGCGGCGTCGCCGGCGCCTGCCAAGACCTGCCAGCGTTCTGCGATCGTCGATGTCACCGCCGATCTGATCGATTCCAACGTCAACCAGAATGCCTGGATCTCCTCCATGCTGCTCTATCGCATGGGCTTCTTCGGCGTCGACTGGGATCACACACCGTTCCTCGACAACAAAGCCTCCTTCCAGCGCGGCATCAACCAGGCGGTTCGCCGCACGTCGGCCGAACTGGTCGATACGCTGGGGCGCGTTCGCGGCACCTCGGGGATCAACGGCGACCTGCAGAGCGCCCGCGGCAATCTTCAATATGACGAGTACAGCTGGTATTTCGGCATGAACCCGTTCGGCCCGAAGACGCCGACGCCGAGCTACTATCGTTCGGCGATCGAGAGCCTGCGGAAGTTCAACACCGATCTTGCGAACTGCAATGCCGTGTTCGACGGCCGCGCCGACAACCTGCTGCAGTTCATCGATCGCATCGCCAACGATCTCGGCGGCACGTCCGACATTCTGGCGGAGCGCTCGGAGAACCACAATTTCGGCTGGTTCGACACCCGGGCGGACGACCGTTTCTGGTTCGCCTATGGTCAGCTCTATGGTTATTACGCGATCCTGACGGCAGCCCGATCCGACTTTTCGCAGGTGGTGGCCGAGCGCAATCTCGGGGCGCTGTTCAGCGGCACCACCAAGCAGTTTCAGGCGGCGCTGCGCATCCAGCCGGCGATCATTTCCAATGGACGCGAAGACGGCTGGATCATGCCGAGCCACCTGGCGACGATGGGCTTCTATATGCTGAGGGTGCGCTCGAATATCGTCGAGATGCGCGCGGTGCTCGGCCGCTGATGCGGCCGGCTCAGGCGCCGTTATCCTCGAAGCCGACGACGCGGAGCTGCTCGACGAATTCGTAGGTAATGCCGACGATCTCGTTGTTGCGGAATTTTCCGACGGAGCGGACCGTCTTGTAGCCGCCAAGCCCGTTATCGACGCGATAGGAAAAGTGGAAACCCGTCTTGTGCAGGCTCGCCTGCTCGAAGGTTTCGGTGATCAGAACCCGGTCCTCGGGATGAATGCGCGAGAGGAGCTCGACCAGATTGGCGGGGCCAGAGGTGAAGGCCATGCGGAAAATCGCGAAGACATCTTCGCTGGCGAAGAAATGTCCCGATTCCACCTCGATGCGCCAGAATCCGAAATTTCGGTAGGCTGCAACCATCTGGACGATCTCAAGATCAGAGATGCCGATATGGTCGCGCGTCTGCTTTTCTTTGCCGTTGGCGGGCTGTTCAAATCGAAGAGGCACGTTCCCTCCCATGAGGTTTGCGCACTGATTCTCTTCTGATTTCTCAGCTGATCAGCTTCAAGCGTATGGCCTTAGCTACCAACTGCGTTCTGTTCACGCAATCGAGTTTTTTGATCGCATTGGTCATGTAGGCGTTCACGGTATGGTCGGAGAGCGCCAGGATCTGGCCGATCTCGACCGAGGTCTTGCCCTGCGCCGTCCAGCGCACGACCTCAAGCTCGCGGGCCGACAGGGCATTGTAGGCGCTGTCCTCGTTGCGGCGCACGGTGTTATAGGCGTCGAGCGCATGCAGCATGATCATCGCCAGCTCGTTGATCTCGTTCTGGGCGAAGGGCGCACGCTCGCCGCCGAACCAGAAGACCAGCCGGTTTCCATCGAGTGCGTTGATCGGAAAGGTGATGCCCGTCGGCATGGCGTAATGCATCATCAGGTTACGCAGCTCGGCCGGGAAGTTGAGCCCTTGCAGAGTTTCCGCCAGATTCCAGTGCTGTGGAACGGCTGATTCACGAAGCTTTGCCGTGAAGGGACAGCTGCGCAGCATATGCGCCCGGTCGAATTCGCGGATATAGGAGGCGGGCAGCGAGCTTTCGATGATCAGCGACTTCAACAGCAGGTCTTCGGCGGACGGTGTGTGCAGGAGCGTCGTCTGCGACAGGCCGAATGCGCCGGCAACCCTGTGCAGTGCGTGAACGAACAATACACGCGTGCGGGCAGCAGCCAGCTCTCCTGTCAGCAGCGATTGCCGTTCAGAGGTAGTCATGTATGACATTATGCGCCCCGATCACTCGAATGTTACCGCTAACACATACGTAAAACTCCACGGGATGCTAGCCACAATTCGCATCGGCCATGCTGATTAATTTATAGTGTTAAAAATTAATCACACATACGCACTCATTGGTTGTATAATGTATTATGCAGGTAGTGATCGCGGCTATTTTACTTCTTCCATTACTACGAAGCTGTGGATTTCTCCCGCGCCGGGAGGAGAAGAATCACCTCAGAAGTTGGTCGACGGTAGACTCAAATTCCTAAAAGGCTGCCTCTGAAGCGATGAATACGGTTTCACTTTAGCATAACGTGCGGCTGTGGCGCTTGCTGCTTCGGGTCGCTATTGCTAGCGTCAGGCGATCCAAACGGGACGACCGCTCGTGCGCTGTGCCACCATTCTCGCCGTCAAATATTTCGTCATTCTTTCGCTGATTTTCTGCTTCCAATTGCCTCCTGTCTCCGGTTCCGATGCGTGGGCTGCCAAACCCAAGCGGAGCCAGCCACCTTCCATGAGTTTCATCCTCGTCCGCAGCGCCGATTGTCTGGCGGATTGTGCCGAGTGGGTATCGGCAGAAGGCCGGATCACGCGCGACACACCGCTGCGGCTGAAGAAAATTCTGAAGCAGCTGAACGGGCGCAAGCTGCCGATCGTCTTCCGGTCGGAAGGCGGGGAGGTGGATGCCGCCTATGCGATGGGCCGGATGATCCGCAAGAATGATCTGGAAACGGCAGTCGGCGGCACGCGGCTCAAGGATTGTCCGATCGCCGACATGCGATGCAAGGCGGCGATCGCCAAGGACGGCACGGCTGCTGGCCTCACTTATTCAGGCGGCGCCTATTGTCTTTCGGTCTGTCCGATCGCACTTGCCGGCGGGACGTCGCGGGTTGCGTCGCAGTGGGCCTATATCGGCGTGCATCAGATCACCACGATCTATGACAGGATCCGGGTGTCCTACCGCATCGAATACCGGATGGTGAACGGGCGGAAACACGAGGTTTCCCGCACGGAGATCGGCCGCAGGAGCGAGGGCGAGACGAAATCGACCAAGCTTGGGAAGAAGGCCGCGGCTGCACTTTCCGCCTATCTGAAGGAAATGGGCGTCAGCCAGGATATCATCGCACTGATGATGAGTGCGACGCCGCAGACGCTGCGGCTTCTGCCGACATCGGAGGCTTTGAAGCTGGGGCTGATCACCGACATGCTTGCCTCGAACGAGAACCCGGGCATCCGGCTCTGCCAGGCGGACGATCCGGCGGGCGCCCGCTGCCACCAGCACGGCGAACCGCCGCCGGCGACTGGAACGCCCGCGGAATCACAGCCGGCACCGGCTGCTCCCGGCGGTTAGTCCTTGTCCTTGAGATCGTTCTTCTTGGTCGAGCTCATCAGCTTTTCCAGGAAGCCGAGCATGAGCGCGGAGACGACGAAGGCGATGTGAATCAGCGTCAGCCACATGATCTTGCCGTCTTCATATTGATCGACATTGAGAAACACCTGCAACAGGTGGATCGACGAGATTGCCACGATCGACGAAGCGACCTTGATCTTCAGGCTGCCGGAATCGAGCTTGCCGAGGAAGGACACTTCGTGCTCCTTTTCGCCGTCCGCCTCGTCGAAGCGGCTGACGAAATTCTCGTAGCCCGAGATCATCACCATGACGATCAGGCTGGCGACCAGCGCGGCATCGATGAGGCCGAGCATGGCGAGGATCATCTCGTCTTCGCCAAGCGTGAAGACGGCGCTTGCGACCTTCAGGAATTTGTAGCCGAAGGAGATCGCATAGACGGCAAGTGCCGCGACGAGACCGAGATAGAACACGACGAGCAGCCAGCGGCTCGACAGGATGATGCGCTCGACGAGCAGCTCAAGTGATTTCATCTTTAGGTGCCCCCGCACGCTGAAACGATAGAGGCGGCATAGCCCATCCATGCAAGTTGCAGCAAGCCTTGGCGGCGGATTTCATCCCGGCCGATGGCGCGGTTTGTCGTGGAACGGCGTGAAAAGCGGCATGCGGGGTCTTGTTTCCGACGAGGCGATGGCGGCATGGTCGGACAATAACACAAACTCCGAGGACTACCCCGTGGCTATCAAATCCGACATCGAAATCGCCCGCGCGGCCAAGAAGAAGCCGATCTTCGAGATAGGCGCCAAGCTCGGCATTCCGGAGCAGGATCTGGTGCCCTATGGCCACGACAAGGCGAAGATCAGCGCCAGTTTCATCGCCGCGCAAGCGGAAAAGAAGGACGGCAAGCTGATCCTCGTCACAGCGATCAACCCGACCCCGGCGGGCGAGGGGAAGACGACGACCACGGTCGGCCTCGGCGACGGGCTGAACCGCATCGGCAAGAAGACAATCGTCTGCATCCGCGAGGCTTCGCTCGGCCCCTGCTTCGGCGTCAAGGGCGGGGCTGCCGGTGGCGGCTATGCGCAAGTCGTGCCGATGGAAGACATCAATCTGCACTTCACCGGCGATTTCCACGCGATCACCTCGGCGCACAATCTGCTGGCGGCGATGATCGACAATCATATCTACTGGGGCAACGAGCTCGATATCGACATTCGCCGCATCACCTGGCGGCGGGTGATGGATATGAACGACCGGGCGCTGCGCTCAATGGTGAGTTCGCTCGGCGGCGTTGCCAACGGCTTTCCGCGCGAGGGCGGCTTCGACATCACCGTTGCCTCCGAGGTCATGGCGATCCTCTGCCTGGCTTCCGATCTGAAGGACCTGGAAAAGCGCCTTGGTAACATCATCGTCGCCTACCGGCGCGACAAGACGCCCGTCTATGCCCGTGACCTGAAGGCGGACGGCGCGATGGCCGTCCTGTTGAAGGACGCAATGCAGCCGAACCTGGTGCAGACGCTGGAAAACAATCCGGCCTTCGTGCATGGCGGCCCCTTCGCGAATATCGCCCATGGCTGCAACTCGGTGACGGCGACGAAGACAGCGCTGAAGCTTGGCGACTACGTCGTCACGGAAGCAGGCTTCGGTGCCGATCTCGGCGCTGAGAAGTTCTTCGATATCAAATGCCGCAAGGCCGGGCTGAAGCCGGATGCTGCGGTTATCGTCGCTACCGTCCGGGCGCTAAAGATGAATGGCGGCGTGAAGAAGGAAGACCTCGGCGCAGAGAATGTCGCCGCCCTCGTCAAGGGCTGCGCCAATCTCGGACGGCATGTCTCGAACGTCCGCAAGTTCGGCGTGCCTGTCGTCGTCGCCATCAATCATTTCGTTTCGGATACCGATGCGGAGATCGCAGCCGTGAAGGAGTATGTGGCGCGTCTCGGCGGCGAAGCCATCCTCTGCCGCCACTGGGCCGAGGGTTCCGCCGGGATCGAGGAGCTTGCCCACAAAGTCGTCGAACTTGCCGATTCCGGTCAGGCAAAATTCCAGCCGCTCTATGGCGACGACCTGCCGCTGCTGGAAAAGATCGAGATCGTCGCCTCGAAGATCTATCATGCGGGCGAAGTGACCGCCGACAAGGCGGTGCGCGATCAGCTCATCGCCTGGGAAGAGCAAGGCTACGGCAAGCTGCCGGTCTGCATGGCGAAGACGCAATACTCATTCTCGACCGATCCCAATCTGCGCGGCGCGCCGGAAGGGCATATCGTGCCGGTGCGCGAAGTGCGCCTCTCGGCCGGCGCCGGCTTTGTCGTCGTCATCACCGGTGAGATCATGACCATGCCGGGCCTGCCCAAGTCGCCCTCAGCGGAGCGGATATTCCTGAACGACCAGGGGTATATCGAGGGGTTGTTCTGAGGTCAGAGCTTGTCCGGCCAGCGCTGGGATGTATGCAGGATAGTGAGGATTTCGAGCTTCGTTTCCGTCACCCGGTAAGCGATGATATAAGCGATGTCGCTCAGCACCATCTCCCTGGTTCCGGAAACGCGGCCCTCGCGACCGATAAGAGGGCGTGTCTGAAGCGTTGCTGCCATTGAGGACAGCCGGTGGACGACCCGGCCTGCGGCCGCCGGATCATGCTTCGCGATGTAGGTGCCAATCTGGTCGAGGCGGGCGAGCGCCCGGCGGGTCCATAGCAGCTCGCGCTTCATCGTTCGGTGGGCGGCGCCGTATATTTGGAAAGGACGGTGTCGACCTCGTCGGCGCTTGCGAAGTCACCTTTGTCTGCTTCTCTGACGGCTGCTTCTATCTCGGAGATCTGCCATTCCTCGCGCTCGACGAACTCTTCGATAGCGAGAGTAGCGACTTCTTCCGGCGACAGTTTTCGGCGCTCGGCGAGGCGGTCGAGGCGGGATATCGTGGATTGATCGACTTGAAAGCTGAGTAGCGTCATCGGAGCTCTTTTGTGCGTTCCTGTGATGGAAGTTTAATGCGCCGATATTTCGATTCAAGCTGGAATCGCAAGTCATTGATCTACTGGGGTTTCGCTAGTGACAATACCGGTATCCGCCCTTGCGCTCGAGAACATCGAGATGGAAATGCGTCTCGTGCGCCGCGTCGCTTTCCGGATCGAGCACGGTCGAGAAATAGAGGCAGCCGGAGGCGCTGACGGTGCGCTGGAAGGCGCCGGTCAGCGTTGAATCCTCGCGGCGCGGCTTGACGGCGATATCCTCGCCCTTCTCGAAGCTGAAGCTTGCGACATCGATGGCGTTGCCGCGGGCGTGTTCGGAGATCTTGCCGGTTTCGGCGCTGTTGCGCAGGCGGCAGATATAGGCCGAGGCCTGATTGATCGTGGTGATCTTGCCCTGATCCTTGGCGGCAACGGCGGCGGCCGGGATGACGCTTTCCTTCATCCAGTGAGCGAGCGCCCGCGCCGTCGGGCAGCGCAGCGTCGCTTCGGGTTTCACCTTGATGCCGGGGAGCGCTTCCGACAGCACGATCGGCTTGTCGATGCCGCAGCCGTTGCCGTCGTCGATCCGGGGGATCTCCTTGAAGACGACGCCGAGGCTCTGCAGCTCCTTGATGCAATCGGCATGGTCGGTATCGCTCTCCGGCTCGATCGTCAGGTGCTGATCTTCCAGCGTCTCGGCTTTCGGCGTTTCGGGCCTGGCATCCTCCGGTTTCTGATCGGTGGGTTGCGACGCATCGGGTTTGGCCGTTTCCGGGGCGGTCTCTTCCGGTTTGCCTGACGTGGCAGGCGCCGGCTTGCCGTCATCGGATTTCGGCTGTTCGGGCTTTGCCTCTTCGGGTTTGGGTTGGGGAACGGGTGCTGTCTGCACCGGCGGAGTCTGGTCTTGCGGCGCTGCCGGTTCGGCTGCTTCAGGCTTCTGTTCCGGTACCGGCCCGTTGCGGGGCAGGGTGGCGCCCGAGAGCATGAAGACGGTGAGGCTCATGGCGGCAATTGCGGAAGCGATTTTCACATGCCCATCCCACGTTGCTGTTAGCGGCAGGAGGGACAACGCAAACGGGCTGTTTTCGTTGCAATTTCGCAACGTTTGTGTGGATCGTTAAAACATGATGATTATTATCAAGATAATCGGCACCGATATATTGACACAAATAGTCATGTTTTTTATTGCGGCAAAAAGAAGGCGGTTTTTGGGGCCGCCTCAATCTGAAAACACCTAGCCAGCCCCTCGATCGCGCCATGCGAACCGACCAGCCAGCCCGGTACTTCATCATATAGAGGGTTGGTTTTATGGTTGTCCGCAATTCGCGTTCGCTGCTGCTTGCTTGCACGGCGCTTGCTCTAATTTCTCATTCGTCGATCAGCCTTGCGCAGAGCGCGACCCCGGCCGGGCAGCAGTCGGACGATAAGCAGACGAAGGACGGAGAAACGTTCCTTTCTCCCATCATCGTCAAGGGCGATCGCAAGGCAGCGAATGACCCCTACGACAAGGCCGGTCCTTCTAGCACGGTGACAGCGGACCAGATCGACCTTCAATCTGGGCAGGAAACGGACGATCTGCTGCGTGGCGTTCCAGGCACGTCGACCGCTAACAATCCGCAGAATCCTGGCGTTGCCGTCAACATCCGCGGCTTTGAAGGTTCTGGCCGTGTCAACATGATGATCGACGGCGTTCGGCAGAACTTCCGCTTCACCGGCCATGAGGCGCAGGGCCTCACCTATGTCGATCCGGCGTTCCTGGCTGGCATCGATATCACGCGCGGGGCGGTCACCGGTATTGGCGGCGGTGCGCTTGCCGGTTCCGTCAATTTCCAGACCTACAATGTCGACGATCTTATCCAGGGCGACAAGAGCTATGGCGGCATCGTTTCGGCGACCACCGGCGATAACGGCATGGGCTGGTCTGAATCCGCAGTCGGTGCCTACCGGTTCAATGATGTGTTTGCCGTTGTCGGCGGCATCAGCAAAAGCGATCCCAAGAATTTCGACAACGGCGATGGCGTCGAGGTTCCGTTTACCGAAGAGGATCTGATCTCGGGCCTGCTCAAGGCTGAAATCACGCCGAACGCCGAAAACACCATCCGCATCGGCGGATTGACCTATGACAACGACTTCTTTGCCAACTCTTACTATCAGAATTTGAAGAACAAGACCTTCAGCGCGACCTACGAATACAAGCCCGGCGACAACGATCTCATCGATTTCAAGACCGGTTTCTATTACAACCGTTTGAAGATGACGTATGATACAAACGCGACTGGCGGAGGAACTGCGGCCGGACGCGAGATAACCGATACCGGTATCGGTTTCGACGTCTCGAACACCTCGAAATTCGATCTCGGCGATGTCTCGGTCTCATCGAACTATGGTGTCGAATATTTCCACGACACTTATGATGTCATGAACAGCACGGCGCAGCCGCAGGGCGGAGTGAACGGCGACGGCAAGAATGGCACGCTCGGTGTTTTCAACAGCACGACGTTTACATACGGCATCACGGATTTGACGCTCGGTCTGCGTTACAACCATTTCGATCTCAGCGGCTCCGGGGCCGTTACCGCAGGCAATCCTGCTGGGCTGCCTGCAGGACCGTACTCGGTCGATCGCTCCGATGGCCGGCTTGATCCGAGTGTGACGCTGGCAGTCAACGCCACCGATTGGCTCCAGCCCTATGTGACCTATGCCGAAACGATGCGTTCGCCGACGATCAACGAGACATTTGTTGGCGGTACGCATCCTGGCGGCCGGATGTCCTTCTTCCCAAATCCGTTCCTAGAGCCGGAAGTCTCGAAAGGCTGGGAAATCGGGGCAAACGTCAAGGTCGATGGTCTGTTTGATTCCGGTGACAGCTTCCGGTTCAAAGCGAACTACTTCTATGATCGTGTCGATAATTACATAACGGCCGCGTTTACGCCGACGGGCGGTGTATTTTTCACCAACAATCCCGGTACTTCGACGGTTCAAGGTATCGAAATTCAGGCTGGCTACGATGCCGGTTTCGTCTTCGGCGATCTGTCCTACACCCACACGGACACCGACCTGCCATCGCAGATCAACGGTTTTGGCGTCCAGTCCTACCTGCCTGACGACATCTTCACGGCGACGCTTGGCGCACGCTTCCTCGAAGATCAGCGCCTGACGGTCGGTACGCGCTTCTATGCCGCGAGCCGTGCGAACATCGGTGATGTCAACGTCGCAGCGGGCGCCAGCCCCTACAAGCCGGGTTACGGCCTTGTCGACCTGTTCGCCAACTACAAGTTCGAGCAGGGCTTCGAAGTCACCGCCAGCGTCACCAATGTCTTCGACAAGGCTTATACGCCAGCGTCGAGCACAATCGCAGGCAGCACGATCGATACCGGCCGCGGCCGTACGTTCATGCTGACGGCAAAAGCCAAGTTCTGATCGACGGATTCAACGACAAGGGCGGCCTTCGGGCCGCCCTTTTTCATTCCATATTCGCCTCTTGCGCTCTCTCTCATCTCACGCTAACAATTTCGCCATGAACACGTCGAAGAACATTGCAGTTTGGTGGTGGGCTCGCTGAGGCGGCCTCGACCAATCGTGTCTTCAGACGACGAGTGAGCCGCCCGAAACTTTCGAGGCGGCTTTTTTGTTTTCTGGCCGCCTTGCGTCCGGGCACCGATAACGGAGTGGAACTATGGTTACGATCCTTCGGGACGATGGTGCGGAAATCTACGAGACCAAGGGCGGCATCACCGTCACCCGGCAGCGGCGGCCCATTCCCTATGCGGATGCCGTGGTTTCCTATGTCGACAAGCTCGATGAGCGCCGCGGCGCGGTGTTCTCCTCGAACTACGAATATCCGGGCCGCTACACGCGCTGGGATACGGCCGTCGTCGATCCGCCGCTCGGCATTTCCTCCTTCGGTCGCGATGTCTGGATCGAAGCCTATAACGAGCGCGGCGAAGTGCTGCTCGGCTTCGTGACCGAGCGTCTGAAGGCCGTGCGCGAGCTGGAGCTTGGTGCTGCCACCGCCCGCCGGCTCGATCTCAAGGTGAAGCTGCCCGACCGGGTGTTTACCGAAGAAGAGCGCTCGAAGATGCCGACGGTGTTTACGGTGCTGCGCGCCGTCACCGATCTCTTCTATTCGCAGGCCGATGCCAGCCTCGGGCTTTACGGCGCCTTTGGCTACGATCTGGCCTTCCAGTTCGATGCGATCGACCTGAAGCTGAAGCGTGCCGATGACCAGCGTGACATGGTGCTCTATCTGCCGGACGAGATCCTCGTCGTCGATAATTACTCGGCCAAGGCCTGGGTCGATCGCTACGACTTCGCCAAGGGCGGCCTGACGACCGAGGGCAAGGCCGGCGATATCGCACCGGAGCCTTTCGTGCGCACCGATGCCATTCCGCCAAAGAGCGATCATCGCCCCGGCGAATATGCCGAGCTGGTCACCAAGGCGAAGGAAAGCTTCCGCCGCGGCGATCTGTTCGAGGTCGTTCCCGGCCAGAAGTTCATGGAGCGCTGCGAGAGCAAACCATCAGACATTTCCAAGCGGCTGAAGGCGATCAATCCGTCGCCTTACTCCTTCTTCATCAACCTTGGAAACCAGGAATATCTGGTCGGCGCGTCGCCCGAAATGTTTGTGCGCGTTTCCGGCCGCCGCATCGAGACCTGCCCGATCTCGGGTACCATCAAGCGCGGCGAGGACCCGATCGCCGACAGCGAGCAGATCCTGAAGCTGCTGAACTCCAAGAAGGACGAGTCCGAGCTGACGATGTGCTCGGATGTCGACCGCAACGACAAGAGCCGCGTTTGCGAGCCGGGATCGGTCAAGGTCATCGGCCGCCGCCAGATCGAGATGTATTCGCGCCTGATCCACACGGTCGATCACATCGAGGGCCGCCTGCGCGACGACATGGATGCCTTCGACGGCTTCCTTAGCCATGCCTGGGCGGTCACGGTGACAGGTGCGCCAAAACTCTGGGCGATGCGCTTCATCGAAAGCCATGAAAAGAGCCCGCGCGCCTGGTATGGCGGAGCGATCGGCATGGTCGGCTTCAATGGCGACATGAACACGGGGCTGACGCTGCGCACCGTGCGCATCAAGGACGGGATCGCCGAAGTCAGGGCAGGGGCCACCTTGCTCAACGATTCCATCCCCGAGGAAGAAGAAGCCGAAACCGAACTGAAGGCCTCCGCCATGCTTTCCGCCATTCGCGATGCCAAGGCCGGCAATTCCGGCAAGGTCAGCCGCGACGTCGCTGCCGTCGGCAAGGGCGTCAATATCCTGTTGATCGACCACGAAGACAGCTTCGTCCACACGCTGGCGAACTATTTCCGCCAGACGGGCGCGACGGTCTCGACCGTGCGCACGCCGGTGCCGGACGAAATCTTCGACCGGCTCGATCCTGACCTGGTCGTGCTGTCGCCGGGACCGGGCAATCCGAAGGATTTCGATTGCAAGGCGACGATCAAGAAGGCGCGCGCCCGCAACCTGCCCATCTTCGGCGTCTGCTTGGGTCTGCAGGCGCTCGCCGAGGCCTATGGCGGCGAGCTTCGCCATCTGGCGCTGCCGATGCACGGCAAGCCGTCGCGCATCCGCGTTCTGGAGCCCGGCCTGGTGTTCTCCGGCCTCGGCAAGGAAGTCACCGTCGGCCGCTACCACTCGATCTTCGCCGATCCCTCGACCCTGCCGCGTGAGTTCATGATCACGGCGGAAAGCGAGGACGGCACGATCATGGGCATCGAGCATACGAAGGAGCCGATCGCGGCGGTGCAGTTCCACCCGGAATCGATCATGACGCTCGGCGGCGATGCCGGGATGCGGATGATCGAGAATGTGGTGGCGCATCTGGCGCGGAAAGCGAAGACTAAGGCTGCCTGAGCCAAGGATACCGATCGGCCGCCGCCATCCGGTGGCCGATCATTTTCCCATCTCTCGTGCGGAAGATCGCATGCTCGTGAAGCTGCTCAAGGGATTGGTGATCATTGTCGTGCTGGCCGCCATGGCCGTCGTTGCCGGAACGGTGATTCCAAGGCCCTGGCGTGCGCCGCCGCCCGAAACGACGAGTGCGACCGACCGCATTCTCGTTCTCAGCAATCCCATTCACACAGATTTCGCGATCCCTGCCACGCCCGATATTCTCAAGCGTTTCAGCTTTCTCGCCGATGCCGGTCTCGATCTCGGCAATCCTGATGTGCGCTACATCATCTTCGGCTGGGGAGGGCGCGCTTTCTATACCGAAACGCCGACCTGGGCCGACCTGAAGCCGATGCCGGTGTTCAAGAGCCTGACGCTCGATAGCGCCGTCATGCATGTGCAACTGGCGGGAGATATTCCGCTTGATCATCCTGATGTGACGCCGATCGACGTGTCCGCCGCAGGTTTCGCGCGGCTGTCGGACTACATCGCGTCGAGTTTCACCGTTGGCGATGAAAAGCCTGTGCCGCTTGGCTTCTCCTATGGTCAGGGCGACGCCTTCTTCGAGGGGCAGGGCCGTTTCAACGCGCTTGTCGGCTGCAATACGTGGACCGCTGCCGGCTTGCGCGAAGCCGGGATTGCGACCGGCCTGTGGACGCCGCTGCCGTGGCTGCTGCGTATTTCGCTCCGGCTTCACAACCCTCCCGGGGCCTTTCGCCCAGGAGAGGAAGTAACTGGTTGACTTCCCATTCCAAATCAGAACATTTCAGGAACGATGAATAAGGATATCGTCGTGGCCAATGCTGAGAAGTTTATCGTCCTCCCGTACCGCAAGAACCGGGGCAACCTGGTGCCGGGCGAGATGCGGCAAGCATCGAATGCCATGAGTGCAGAAAAGATTGCGACCTCGATGGCCGCTCGGTTTATCGGCGTAGCCGCCTATGCGGTGATGGTCGATGACGAGACCGGCGATATGTCGTCGCCGCGGCTGCTCATTCGCCATGGCGAGATCGCCGATCTCAATCCGGCATAACGCTTCCCGATGGAAACTTCGCTTTATCTGCCGGTCAAAGCCTTTCTGGAGGCGGCGGGTTATGCCGTCAAAGGCGAGATCGGCGGATGCGATCTCGTGGGCCTCAGCGAAGGCGACCCAAGCGTGGTCGTCGTTTGCGAGCTGAAGCTCAGCTTCAATCTCGAGCTTATCCTGCAGGCGGTCGACCGGGCGGCGATGAGCGACGAAGTCTGGATCGCCGCGCGGGTTTCGGCCAAGGGGCGCGGGCGCGAGGCAGACAAGCGCTATCGCGATCTCTGCCGCAGGCTGGGGATCGGCATGCTCGGCGTTTCCGATACCGGCGACGTGAGCGTCATCGTCTCGTCCATCTCGCCGATGCCGCGGACCAATCCGAAACGGCGGTCGCGGCTGGTCAGGGAGCATCAGCGCCGCCGTGGCGATCCCGTTCTCGGCGGGAGCACGCGCGTGCCGCAGATGACTGCCTACCGACAGCAGGCGCTGATCTGCGCCGCCGCTCTGCAGCAGGGGCTGGTCAGGCCGCGGGATATGAAGGCGTATGCGCCGGATGCCGGAAAAATCCTGCTCGGCAATGTCTATGGCTGGTTCGAAAAGCAGGCGAAGGGCGTCTATGCCCTGACGCCTGCGGGCGCCGAGGCGCTGCTGCGCTGGCCGCAGACTGTCGTCTTTGGCACCGATGATGGTGAGGCGTCCGTAGAGGGCGCCTGATCTCAGGCGTTTGGAACGCCGCGCTTTTATCAGTTCTTGCCATGGCCGAGGTTGATCGTCGCCCTAGCTTATTCGTCGTGAACAAAGCTGCGATGCTCGCTGGGGCCGCAATGGGTCCAGCCAAATTTCCCGAGGCTCGACCATGGTTACTTTCACGCTCAATGGACAGACGAAAACGTTCGACGGCGATCCGGATACGCCGCTGCTGTGGGTCATCCGCGATTTCGAGAAGCTGACCGGCACCAAATATGGCTGCGGTGTCGCCCAGTGCGGCGCCTGCACCGTGCATATGGACGGCTTCACCCGCCGCTCCTGCATCACTCCGATCTCCACCGTCGATGGATCCGAGATTTTCACAATCGAAGGTGTCGAAGGCAAGGAAGCCGATGCGGTGAAGGCTGCCTGGGTCAAGATCGACGTGCCGCAATGCGGGTACTGTCAATCCGGCCAGATCATGTCGGCCGTGGTGCTGCTGCAGAACATCCCGCAGCCGACCGACGAGGATATCGACGGGGCGATGGCCGGGAATATCTGTCGATGCGCCACCTACCATCGGATCCGCGCGGCCATTCACAATGCCGCCGCGTCGATGGAGGGTTGAGCGATGACCATTCAGGAGATTGCAACGACACGCCGCGGCTTTCTGGCCGCAACAGGCGGCTTGGTGATCGGCTTTGCGCTGCTGCCGAAGACTTCGGCCTTTGCCGCAGAAAAGGGTGTGCAGGCGGGCGGCGCGGACGCGCTGGTGACGCTGAACACCTTCGTCAGGATCGGCACTGACGATACGGTGACGATCCTTTCCAAGCATATCGAATTCGGGCAGGGGCCGTTCACCGGTCTTGCGACGCTGGTCGCCGAAGAGCTCGATGCCGACTGGGGGCAGATGCGCGCGGTGCATTCGCCGGCCGATGACAAGGTCTATGCGAACCTCGCTTTCGGCCTGCAGGGGACCGGCGGATCGTCGTCGATCGCCAATTCCTATGAGCAGTTCCGTCAGGCGGGGGCAACGGCGCGCGCCATGCTGGTCGCCGCGGCGGCTGATGAGTGGAAGGTTCCGGCCAGTGAGATCACCGTCGAGAAAGGTCGGGTCAAACATGCGGCCTCCGGCAAGGACAGCGGCTTCGGAGCGCTGGCCACCAAGGCTGCCGGTATCAAGCCGCCGGCCGACGTGAAGCTCAAGGATCCCTCCAAGTTCACGCTGATCGGCCAGGAACTGCCGAAGCTCGACACGGTGTCGAAGACCAATGGCCAGGCGATCTATACGCTGGACATCATTCCTGACGATCTGCTGGTCGCCGTCGTCGCGCATCCGAACCATTTCGGCGCGGCGGTGAAATCCTTCGACGATAGCGAGACGCGTAAGGTCAAGGGCGTCGTCGATGTCAAGCAGCTGCCGCAGGGCGTTGCCGTCTATGCCGACAACACGTTTGCGGCGTTGAAGGGCCGGTCTGTGCTGAAGGTCGATTGGGATCTGTCGCAGGCGGAGACACGTTCGAGTGGTCAGCTCTCGGCCGACTATGCGAAGGCGCTGACGGAGAAGGGCATCACCGCATCCGAAAAGGGCGACGTCGAGAAGGCCTTCACCGATACCTCGCTGAAGACGCTGGAGGCGCAGATCATCTTCCCGTTCCTGGCGCATGCGCCGATGGAGCCGCTCGACGCGGTGTTCATCAAGGCGGCGGACGGCAGCCTCGATGTCTATAACGGGGCGCAGTTCCCCGGCATGGACAAGGCGACGGCGGCCAAGATCACCGGCATCGATCCGGCGAAGGTGCGTCTGAACACGCAGATCACCGGCGGCAGTTTCGGGCGAAAGGCGCAGTTCGGTTCGCCCTATATGCAGGAGGCGGCGTCGGTCTTCGCCGCGACCGACCAGTCGCGGCCGGTCAAGCATATGTGGACGCGCGAAGACGATATTCGCGGCGGCTATTACCGGCCGATGTATCTCCACAAGATGCGTGGCGCGATCAATGCCGATGGCCGGATCGTCGCCTGGGATCAGGCGATCGTCGGGCAGTCGATCATGGGCAAGGCCGATCTCGACAGCACCTCGGTCGAGGGCGCCTCCGACCTGCCTTACGATGTGCCGAACCTCAGGGTCATCTCACATAATGTGAAGCTGGCGATCCCGCCGCTCTGGTGGCGTTCGGTCGGCCATACGCATACCGGTTTCGCGGTCGAGACCTTCCTCGACGAGCTGTTCCAGATGGCAGGCAAGGATCCGGTGCAGGGAAGGCTCGAGCAGCTGACGGAGGACCCGCGCTATGCCGGCGTTCTCAAGAAGGCGGCGGAGATGGCCGATTGGGGCGGCAAGATCCCCGAGGGACGGCAGCGTGGCGTTGCCGTGGTCAAGAGCTTCAACACCTATGTCGGCCAGGTGGTGGAGGTCTCTGCCGGTGCCGACGGGGCGCCCAGGGTCCACAAGGTCTGGTGCGCCGTCGATTGCGGTGTCGCGATCAATCCGAATGTCGTCAAGGCCCAGATGGAGGGCGGCATCGGCTACGGGCTTGGTGCGGTGCTGTTCGATGCGGTGACGCTCGGCGAGGGCGGGGCGATCATGCAGTCGAACTTCCACGATTACCGCTCGATCCGCATCAACGAGATGCCGGATGTGGAGGTCGCCGTCATCAAATCCGGCGAGCCGCCCACCGGGGTGGGAGAGCCGGGCGTGCCGCCGGTCGGACCCGCGACGGCCAATGCCTGGCGGCGGCTCACTGGTGCGCCGGTGCGCAGCCTGCCGATCGTTGCCGTGGCGACGAGCTGAGGGGGGCGGAGATGACAAGTAAATTGGTACTCGCCTGCATGGCAGGCGGTCTCTCGCTCCTTGCGGCCTTGCCCGCGTCGTTTATGGCATTGGCCGAGACGGCGCCTGAAACCGACAAGACGACCCTAAAGCCGGTCGCCTCCTTCGCATCGATTGCCGATCAGAAGGCGCGGTCGGTGGCCCTCTTCGAAGAGGCGGGCAAGGTGATCGAGCATCCGCGATGTCTGAACTGCCATCCGGCGGGCGACAGGCCACTTCAGACGATGGCGATGCATCCGCACCAGCCGCCGGTGACGCGCGGCGATGGCGGCATGGGCGTGCCGGGCATGATGTGCAACACCTGCCACGGGCCTGACAATGCGGCGATTGTCGGCCAGTCGCCGACGCTGAAGAGCATCCCCGGTAATCCCGCCTGGCATCTGGCGCCGATCGAGATGGCGTGGGTGGGCAAGTCGCTCGGCGAGATCTGCCAGCAGCTGAAGGACCCGAAGCGCAATGGCGGGCGCGATCTGTCGAAGATCGTTGAGCACATGGCGCATGACAGTCTGGTCGGCTGGGGATGGAACCCGGGCGACGGGCGCGAGCCGGCGCCCGGCACGCAGGCCGAATTCGGCGATCTGATCAAGGCCTGGGTCGATACCGGTGCTGCCTGCCCGGCAGGCTGAGACGAGCATTCAGGCGCCGGTCAGTCCCGGCGCCTGACGATTTTCAGATTGAGTTCCCAGCGCTGTTCGAAGCCCAGCGTCTTGTAAAGCGCGATCGCCCCGGTGTTGAGCGCGTTGACATGCAGATACGCAGTTGCGCCGGATGCCGCGATATGGCCTGCGACATAGCGGAAGAGCAGCTTGCCGAAACCCTTGCCCTGGAAGTCCGGGTGGGTGCAGAGGCCGCTGAGTTCGGTGAAGCCGGTCTGGCGCAACCGCTGGCCGCCCATGGCGATCAGCTTGCCGCTGTTTTTGATTCCCCAGAAAGTGCCGAGTTTCTGGGCGCCGAGGGTGAAGGGACCGGGTTTGGTTAGCTGCGCTAACGCCAGCATCTCTTCGGCGTCGGCCTCTGTCAGCGGAGTGATACGGGGATCGGAAAGCGGATCATGCGGCGTCCTAGCGATCATCTGGATCAGCGTTGCTGCGCCGACGATGTCGAAACCATCCGGAACTGTCGCCGATCCGGGCTCCACAAGCGCCATCGTCTCATCGGGCCGGGGGAGCGCAGCCAACGCTTCCAGGCTCTCCGGCGTGTCGTCAGCCGCCGCCGCGAAGGGCACGATGCCTGGCGGGTAGCGCCGGGCCAGCGGGCCGCCTTCGGCGATGCCTGCATGCGCCGTCTGCAGCGCGTTCCAGATCGGGCGGTCGAGGATATGTGTCATGGTGTCTTCTCCTTCGGCGGCGCGCGGCGGATGAGCGATGCTGCGGTCAGGCCGTCTTCGATTGTTGCAAGCTGATCGAGAAGCGGGCCGTCGAGGCTGCCGCAGAGGTCGGCGACGGCGCCGGCGATGCGCGGCCAGACGTCGGCGCGCGAGAAATCGACGAGATGCTTACCCTTTTCCGTCAGCGACACGAGCCTGCGGCGCTGATCGTCCGGCGCCGGTTGCATATCGACCAGTCCGAGCTCCAATAGCTGGCCGACGGTGCGCGTGGCGCCGGGCTGGGTAATACCGACCGACTGGGCAAGCTCGCCGATCGTCAGCGCTCCAGCGCCGTCGATCGCCGCCAGGAACGGATATTGTCCAGCCTGGATGCCGAGGCCCGCCTCGTCGATGAACTGTTGCGTGTCGGCCTGCAGGCGCTCGCCGATGCGGCGCATGCGGCTGCCGAGTGTCAACAGGCCCGATGTCCGCACGATGTCTTCGACCATGCTGTGCTCCATTATGTATGCCGAGTTATATAACGCGTTATGTAATATCCGTCAACGTGGATTTATGAGCTTGCCCTTTGACAAATCGTCCGTCTTCGACCATATGAGCCGCATTAGCCGCCTGCGCGATTTTCGCGTGGGCGGTTTTGCGTTTGAATGGGCCAAATGCTGCAATTCATTCGCATCCGCAGAGGGATACGAGATGACGGAACAAGGCAATATGACAGTCCGGCGGCTGGCATTCTGGGGCATCCCGATGTCGCTCGGCGTGATGGGGCTGAAGCTCGCCGCCTGGTGGGTGACGGGGTCGGTGGCGCTGCTCTCCGACGGCCTCGAATCCTTCGTCAATGTCGTGGCGGCCTTCATCGCCTTCTTCGTGATCCGCTATGCGCAGAAGCCTGCCGACCACGACCATCCGTTCGGCCACCACAAGGCCGAATATCTTTCTGCGGTCACCGAGGGCGTGCTGATCGTCGTCGCCGCCATCCTGATCGTCAAGGAAGCCGTCGGGTTTCTCAGCGATCCCAAGATGCTGGAAGCGCCGGTGCTTGGCTTAGCCATCAACTTTGCGGCCGGTGTCATCAACTTCGTCTGGGCAAGGCTGCTGATCCGGGTTGGAACGCAGCATCGCTCGGCGGCGCTGACAGCCGACGGCCAGCATATCATGTCGGATGTCGTGACCTCAGTTGGCGTGCTCGTTGGCCTGCTTCTGGCGCTTGCCACCGGCTATCCGATCTTCGACCCGGTGCTCGCCATCCTGGTCGCCATCAACATTCTCTATCAGGGCTACAAGGTCATCTCCCACTCGATCGGCGGGCTGATGGACCATGCGGCGGAACCGGAAGAAGAGGAGGCGATCAAACAGGCGATCGCTACGCATGCGGTGGGGTCTCTCGGCGTCCATGATCTGAAGACGCGCCGCGCAGGGGCGGTGACCTTCGTGGACTTTCATATGGTCGTTCCGGCTGCCATGTCGGTGCGCCAGGCGCATGATATCTGCGACCGCCTTGAAGATGCCATCCGCGCGGTGCATCCGGGCGCCAGCATTGCCATTCACGTCGAGCCGGAAGGCGAAAAAGCCCATGGGTTGCGCGTCAAAGTCATAAAGGAAGCCTGACGGCGCGCCGATATGGTCGTCTGCCGGTTAAGGTCTCCGAACGGAGACACTCTCAGAGCGCTCCTGAGCATGTGGGTAATGTGAAAATCTGCATGTGCGCGGCAGCATTGGCGCGGTGCAACGTTGCTGATGGTGACGGCATCTTCGGGTTGCAATAGAGCCGGTGTTCGCTCTGTGCTTCCGGGAGCTGCATATAAATTCAATTTGCTATGCATCATAAAGTTGCTTCGCCGCGCCGCGCAGTACTACAATTTTGTCCAGTAATAATCTCTGTTGCGCTGCAATATCGGTTTAATAATTCCAATCTAATCGATCCCTAGATCGCCGAAGTCAAAGTCTTGGCCCGACATTTTGAATTGCAAACTTATTATTCTGTTTTAGCAATATCTAGGATTTCCATGACCGGACCTTACAAGCGTGCCATTTCATGCGGCGTTGACTCTGCGCGCCAACCGATATCCGCAATCTTGCTTTCAAGTGTCAGCTTTTCAGCCATCGTTCTGTCCTGCCTATCGCCCACTCCTGCGTGCGCGGCCGACTATGTGGTGACCAACGAGACGGAGCTTCGCAATGCGATCACGTCGGCAAATGCCAGCGGCGATCCCAGTTCGACGATCGTCATGGCCAACAGCTTCTCGATATCGGCCGGCATCCTGCCGGAGCCGACCAGTCCGATTTCGATCGATACGCAGGGCTTCACGCTGACCGGGCTCTATGACGCCTCGACCGTCGGTACACGCGCCAATCTGACGATTCAGGAAAGCGGATCTGGTGGTATCGGCGTCACGTTCTCGGGAACGCTGACCGGTGGCAATGCCGGTGCGGCGGATACGACTGCGGGGCAGGTGGCGGTGTGGACGACACGTACCGCATTTACCAACAATGGGACGATCACCGGTGGCGCAGGCGGCGGCGCCGGTGGCTCGGGCGGTGTGGGAACTCGCATTTTTGCCAGTTCGAGCCTGGTCAATAACGGCACGATTGCCGGTGGTTCCAGCGCCTCCGGTGCGGGTGGAGCGGCCGTCGATTTCGGCGGCATCGGCGCCGCTGGCACGCTTGTCAACAATGGGACGATCCGGGGCGGCAACGGCGGCCTTACCGGTGGCCTGGGCGGTGTCGGTCTGATTGTCCGCGCTGGCAGCGGCGCGGTCACAAACAGCGGAACGATCGAAGGTGGCGCCGGGGGAGTGGCTATCCTGTCGAACACCGGGGCTAGCGATATCGACATCACCAATAGCGGTACCATCCGGGCCGGTGCAGGACAGAGCGACGCGATCACGCGCACCGTTGCGGCGACCACGGGTACCATGACGCTTGAATTGCAGGCAGGGTCGGTGATCGAGGGCAATGTCGTGGCAGGGGCTGGGGTTGCCACCGATACGCTGCGCCTCGGCGGTACGGGCAGCGACAGTTTCGATGTTTCGGCGATTGGCCCGCAGTACCAGAATTTCGATATCTTCCAGAAGACCGGCACCGGCATCTGGTTCCTGACCGGCACCGGGAGCGCGGTGACCGACTGGGATATCCAGGCGGGCACATTGGCGATCGGCAATGGCGGCACCAGCGGCAGTGTCACCGGCGATATCACCAACAACGGCACGCTCGCCTTTGACCGTTCGGACAGTTTCACCTTCGCCAATCTCGTCACCGGCAGCGGTACGATCCGCCAGATCGGCAGCGGCACGACTTTCCTGACGGGCAACAACGCGGCCTTTGCCGGCACCACCTCGGTCGAGGCTGGAACGTTGTCGGTCAACGGCATTCTCGGCGGCACGCTCGACATATTCTCCGGCGGGCGGCTGCAGGGCATTGGGCAAGTTGGCAATACGGTCAATGCCGGCACGATCGCGCCCGGCAATTCGATTGGCACGCTGACGATTTCAGGCGACTATGCCGGCAGCGGCGGCGTGCTCGAAATCGAGAGTGTGCTCGGCGACGATACCTCATCGACCGACCGTCTCGTGGTGACCGGCAATACGTCGGGCAATACCAATGTCCGTGTCGTCAATCTCGGTGGTGCAGGCGGGCAGACGGTCGAGGGCATCAAGATCGTCGATGCCGGTGGCACCTCGGCGGGGACGTTCTCGCTCATCGGCGACTACGTGCTGGACGGACAGCAGGCCGTCGTGGGCGGCGCCTATGCCTACCGGCTCTATCAGAACGGCATCGCCACCCCGGGCAATGGCGACTGGTATCTGCGCTCGGCCGGTTTGCAGCCCGGTATTCCGGTCTATCAGGCCTATCCACTGCTGATGCTGCTTGGGCTCAATCAGGCCGGCACGCTTCAGCAGCGCATCGGCGACCGGATGCTGTCGAGTGATTTCCAGACAGTTTCCGATGGATCTGCAGGCGGAGCCGCGGATGAGATCGAAGGCGTGTGGATGCGCACCGAAGGTCTGCATGGCCGCCTCACGGCCAATGATGGCACCGTCGATACGAGCCATGATTACGACATCTGGCGAGTGCAGGGCGGGTTGGACGGCGCGCTTTATGACGGCAGTAATGGCAGGCTGATCGGCGGGCTGACGGCGCAGTTTGGCACGATGTCGAGCGACCTGAGTTCCAGCATCAGCAATGGCCATATCGATACGTCGGGCTTCGGACTTGGCAGCACCCTGACGTGGTACGGCGATCAGGGCTTCTATGCCGATGCCCAGAGCCAGCTCAATTTCTACGACAGCAACCTGAGCTCCGATCTCGTCGCTTCGCCGCTGAAGAGCGGCAGTGGCGCCGCCGGCTACATTCTCAGCATCGAGACCGGCCAGCGTCTTGATATCGCAGGCTCCTGGTCGGTTACGCCGCAGGCGCAGCTGACCTATTCATCCGTGGATTTCGGCAGCTTCTACGACAAGTTCGGCGCCGAGGTGTCGCTTGATCGCGGCGCCAGCCTGAACGGCCGGTTGGGGATGGCGGTCGATCGGGAAGCGAGCTGGCAAGCCGACGACGGGACCGCGACACGGCTCAAGCTCTATGGCGCGGCCAATCTCTATTACGAGTTTCTGGACGGTGTCTCGGTGAACGTGGCCGGCAGCCATTTCGCCAGCCGTGGCGATGACCTTTCTGCGGGGCTTGGTCTTGGCGGTTCCTATAGCTGGGGCGACGAACGCTATTCGGTCTATGGCGAGATGGCCGCGAAATCCTCGCTGTCTGGCGCCGGTGAAAATTTCTCCCAGGGCGGCTCGCTGGGCGTTCGCGTCAAGTGGTAGGCCAAGCCGGCTGACAGACGCCGCCGCTTTTTGTCCGCTTGGAAGATCGGCGCAAAAGGACTATTTGCGGTCCCACATGAGCAATCCATGTGGTGCGCGACGATCGGCGCCCGTGGACGGACGATCGATTTGGAAGGAACATGGAAATGGCGATGACGGATGTCAGCGGGCTTTCGCAGCTCGGTTCGCAGGTTGAATCACCAACGAGCCCGGAAGCGGCCGTTCTCGAAAAGGTGCCGAACGGCAGCCAGGGCGCCGACTATGTCGTGCGCTTCACGGCGCCTGAGTTCACCTCGCTTTGCCCGATGACGGGTCAGCCGGATTTCGCCCATATCGTCATCGATTACATCCCGAACGATTGGCTGGTGGAATCGAAGTCGCTGAAGCTTTTCCTGCATTCCTTCCGCAATCACGGTGCGTTCCACGAGGATTGCTCGGTCTATATCGCCAAGCGGATCGTTGAGCTGCTCGATCCGAAATGGCTGCGCATCGGCGCCTACTGGTATCCGCGCGGCGGCATCCCGATCGACGTCTTCTGGCAGACCGGCAAGCCGCCGGAGCATGTCTGGCTTCCGGATCAGGGCGTCGCGACCTATCGCGGCCGGGGCTGACCTGCGCGCGCACGAAAATGTGATCGTTGGGCAAAACCTGCCGCGGCGTTCCGCATCGGCGTTAAGTCGATATTTATAATCATCTTTTGGCGGTCGCGGATTTCGCGGCCGCCTTTTTGCGTTAAGTGGCTTGGATTGCAGCAGAGTTTCCTCCCCGCTATGTGCGGAGGGCATCCTGTCACACACTTCATTCAAGAGATAAAATCATGGCCATTGATCAAGCCGCCGCAGCCCCGCGCGCGGCCGCCGATACGTCCCGCTACGACAAAATGACGATTGCCCTGCACTGGCTGACCGCGATCCTCGTGATTGCGCTCTTTGCCGCCGCCTATGTCTGGAACTCGCTTCCAAAGGGTACGCCGCTTCGCAAGGAGCTGCAGGCCATTCATATTTCGCTCGGACTGCTGTTCACCGTCGTGTTCATCGTCCGCCTCGTCTGGCGCAGCTCTGGCGGCAAGCGGCTCGCGGCCGCCGAGGCCGGCATCAACGCGCTGTTGTCCAGGGGCATGCACTGGCTTCTCTACTGTCTGCTGATTGCGCAGATGGTTCTCGGCTTCCTGCTGCGCTGGGCGCAGGGCGAGCCTTTCGAGTTTTTCGGGCTGTTCTCGGTGCCGAGCCTGTTTGCGCAGGACAAGCCGCTCGCTCATACCTATGAGATGCTGCACAACGATGCGGCCTGGATCATCATCGTGCTGGCCGCCGGCCACGCGCTCGCAGCGCTCGGCCACCACTATCTGCTGCGAGACGGCGTTCTCAAGCGGATGATGCCGCACGGCTAACCATCGAGGTGGCATACGGCGCCCTGCGCCGTATGCCACCCATATCAGACGTCCGACGTGTCGCCGCTATCCTGTGAATCGTCAAAGCTATCGTCATCGTCGGACGGATCGTAGTCTGCCTGCTGGATATTGCTGTTGTCGTCGTTGCCGGCCGAATTGTCGGCCGCCTGCTTGCTGTCGTCACCGCCGTAGTAGTTGTTGATGACGGTCTCTTCCGTGGGTGCAGGCGTGTTGCCGAACGGGCTTGAGCCGAAGGGCGAACCCCAGCCGAGCGACGACATGTGATTGCCGAAGACGCCACTCAGCGAATTGGCGAGCAGCATGCCGCCGGCAACGCCGGCTGCCGTGCCAAGCGCGCCGCGCAGGAAGCTGCCACCGGCCGAAGGAGCGTCCGGCTGCGGGTTCCAGGGGCCGGACGGCTGCTGCTGCCGCGGCTGCATCGGGCGTACATTGTCGTCATAGCCGCGGTCCTGATAGCTCTGGCGCGGGGCATTGCCCCAGGGGCCGGAAGGCTGGGCCGCCTGTTGTGTCTGGCCGCTGCCGAAGATCGAGCTCAGGAAGCCGCCGCCTTGCTCGGCCTGGCGGTGCTCGCTCTCGCCGGCTTCCAGCTGGCGGACGCGCTCTTCGAGCTCCTTGATGTGGTTGGCGGCTGCTTCCAGCCCCTTTTCCTGCACGATAACGGCCTGTGCCAGATAATACGTCGTGTAGGGCTGTTCGCGCACGCCCTGATCGATCAGCGCCTCGGCGTCGCGATCGCGCGGCGTTGCGGATGCGGTGCGTACCCTGTCGAAAAGGCCGGTCAGCAATTGGCGTTCTTCTGGTGACATGGCTCTCTCCTGTGTTACGTGCGGGATAAGCCCGCCTACAAATGACGTAGGAACGGATTCCGGCTTTTCAAAGCCTTGGCAACTTACATTTCGGTAAGCTCAGTCGCGCGCCCAGATCCGCAGCCGGCCGAGCGCGGTAAAGCCGAGCGCCAGGGCATTTTCCAGGTCGTCGCCGCTCTCATAGCCGACGATAGGTTCGCCGGGAAAAAGCCGCCGCGCTTCTCTGACGAGCCCGGTGCGGATCGGCTGCTCATTGCCGCCGATGGCAAAGACATTCGAATGGCCGATCACCTCGGCCTGGTGATTGAGAATGGCGCCGCCCTGCAGCGCCTTGTCGGAATAGGCAGCGAGGAAGGCGATCTCGGGCCTCTGCAGCAGCGGTTCGGCGAAAATGGGTGTGGCCTGCGGTTCTCCGCCCGCCCAGGCTTTCTCCCAGGCGGCCAGTTTCCCGGCGGTTTCGACACGCTCCCATGTCAGGCCAGAGCCGTCGTCATCAAGGTCATCATCGGCATCGAGACCGATCCATTCGGCCTCGAACAGCACGGTAAAACCCTGCGGCGCGAGATCGAGGGCGCAGTAGCTGTCCTTGATGCCCCAGCCGCCCGGCCGCGAGCGGGTGAGGACAGCGATTGCTTCTTCCTGTTCGGCGGCACTGCCGGCGCCGGTCAGCGTGATCGCATCGGGATAGAAGGGCGGGGTGCCCTGACGATGCAGCCAGAGTGTGCGGGTAAACTCGCCGCGCTGGCCGTGCACGGCTGAGACGATGTCGCACCAGAGCGCGTTGTTTCTGACGGCGCGATGAAGCAAAAGCGATGTCATCTTTTCCTCCCGCCTGGGGATAGCAGCATAATGCTGGCAGTTCTCGGGTTTGTCATAAGAATATCTTCACCCGTTCCGTGGCTTGTCTTTTTCCCGCATTGTTTTACGCATTGAGTCACACTATGTCCGGGAAACCCGAATGAAGCCGAGAGAGGTTCGAATGAACGACGAAGAACAAGAGGACAAGACCAAGGAACTGTCTTTGGGGAAGGACGCAGAGGCTAACCTCTTCAAATCGCGTTCGATCTTCATCTACGGCCCGATCACCATGGAGCTCGGCCAGAAGGTCTGCTCGCAGCTCGTGGCGCTTGCCGCAGCCAGCGACGAAGACATCCGCATCTACGTGAGCTCGCCTGGCGGCCACGTCGAGTCGGGCGATTCGATCCATGACATGATCAAGTTCATCAAGCCGAAGGTCTGGATGATCGGTACCGGCTGGGTCGCTTCTGCCGGCGCGCTGATCTATGTCGCCGTTCCGAAGGAACAGCGTCTCTGCCTGCCGAACACCCGCTTCCTGCTGCACCAGCCCTCCGGCGGCACGCGCGGCATGGCGTCGGACATCGAAATCCAGGCACGCGAAATCATCAAGATGAACGAGCGTCTGAACAAGATCTTCTCGGTGGCAACCGGCCAGCCGGTCGACAAGATCGCCAGGGACACGGATCGCGACTACTGGCTTTCGGCCGAAGAGGCCAAGGATTACGGCCTGGTGTCGCGCGTCATCACCTCGCAGAGCGAGATCTGATACAAGCCGGGGCGTTCGCGCCCCGTTTTTCTTTCCGCCTGCCGGTCAGCCCGGCGCCGGCTTCCAGCGCTCTTCGATGATCTCCTGCGCCAGTTCGAAGACGCCATCTTCATCTTCGCCCGCATTGTCGCCGAGCAGCGCGATCGCCGCGTCATAGACGGCGTTTTCCTCGTCGTCCGAAAGAAGATTCTTTTCGTTCAATGTTTTGATGAGCGATGCGAGAATTGCCGCCGAAGAAAGGCCAACCGCTGCTCTGCTGAGGTCATCGGGATCGTCCGACATTCATTCACCTGGATTTTTGGTTCTCCACCGCAACTAAATTAGGCTTTTTTGCTCGCATAGCAAGCATTTGCCAGTTGTGTGTTCGACCTGACGTGTTTTGTCGTACGGCTTGAAGTGCCGGCGGCCTTGCATGCCGGGCGCGCCTCGTGCTCCATGCCACGACCTCAGTCATCCCCCGAGTCCCGCCATGCTCAAAGACTTTTCCGTTCAAAGCCTGTTCATGGGCGTTCTCGCGGCCTTCGCGGGTTTCGCCAGTTCCTTTGCCGTCGTGCTGCACGGGCTGCAGGCCGTTGGTGCCACAGAGGCGCAGGCGGCTTCGGGGCTGATGGCACTGTCTCTGGGGCTCGGGATCTGCGCCATAGTGCTGAGTTTCACCACACGGCTGCCGGTCAGCATGGCATGGTCGACGCCGGGGGCGGCGCTGCTTGCCAGTACCGGGATCGTCGAGGGCGGTTTCAATGCGGCTGTCGGCGCTTTCATCGTCTGTGCGCTGCTGATCGTGATTGCCGGTCTCTTCAAGCCGCTGGGTCGGGCAGTGGCGGCCATTCCCGCGCCGCTTGCCAATGCGATGCTGGCGGGCGTGCTGATTGGGCTCTGCTTTGCGCCGGTGAAGGCCGTGGCGTTCAATCCGCTGCTCGGATTGCCGATCGTTCTCACCTGGATGGTTGTCGGCGCCTTCAAGCGGCTCTGGGCGGTTCCGGCAGCGCTTGCGGCCTTCGGATTGGTCGTGGTCTTCGGCGTCGATGTTCCCGACGGGGCAGGGGCGGCGGTCGGGCGGGCGCTGCTGCCAACCGTCGCGTTTGTCGCCCCGGTCTTCAATCTGCCGGCCTTCATCTCGATCGCCCTGCCGCTGTTCATCGTCACCATGGCCTCGCAGAATATTCCCGGCATCGCGGTCATGAAGGTCAACGGTTACGAGCCGAAGCCGGGGCCGCTGTTTGCTATCTCCGGCGTCTTTTCGCTGCTGGCTGCGCCATTCGGCGGCCATGCGGTCAATCTGGCGGCGATCACCGCGGCGATGTGTGCCGGTCCCGATGCGCATCCGGATCCGGCCCGCCGCTACTGGGCAGTGCTGGTCTGTGGCATCTGCTACCTGATCCTCGGGCCGCTTGCCGGTGCCGTGACGACTGCGGTGGCGCTGGCGCCGCCGGTGCTGATCCAGGCGGTCGCCGGTCTTGCGCTGGTCGGTGCCTTCTCGAGCTCCGCCATGGCGGCGTTCCAGGCGTCCGAATCGCGCGAGGCGGCGGCGATCACGTTCCTGGTCACAGCGTCTGGCGTCTCCTTTGCGGGGATCTCCGGTGCTTTCTGGGGATTGCTGGCGGGCGGATTGATGCTGACGCTGCAGCATCTGGTGAAAAAGGCAAAAGCATAGGTGGGGGGTTGCCAGTTTTTTAGCGCACGGCTATAAGCCCGAGCATGAAGACCACAGGCGCAAAGATTTCTGGCACGATTGCACGCGGGCGTATCGCCCTGCGCGACAACGCGCATGCCCTGACCTCGCTTCTTCTCCTCGGCCTTACGCGCGGTTGCCGGGTCCGTTGAGGAGCGCCCGGCGGCCGAAAAGCCTGCCGGCATAAGAGCTCCTCTCACGAACGTTCAAGACCAGGCCACACAAGACCCCTACAGGTCCGCATCGAAGACGGCTCATCCCCGAACGGGCGCCGGCTTATGCGTGAAGCGAGAAGAGACGACGACAATGGATGCCAACAGCAATTCCTCCAAAACCAGCACCTCCCCGAAGGCCGGCATGCCCGAAGCCGGGCTGAAATACCGCGCTTATCCGACGATCAACATTCCTGACCGTACCTGGCCGTCGAAGACCATTACCAAGGCACCGATCTGGTGTTCGGTGGATCTGCGCGACGGCAACCAGTCGCTGGTCAACCCGATGGGCCACGACCGCAAGGCCCGGATGTTCCAGCTGTTGCTCGACATGGGTTTCAAGGAAATCGAGATCGGCTTCCCCTCGGCTTCGCAGACCGATTTCGACTTCGCCCGCTGGTGCGTGGAAGAGGGTGGTGTGCCTGACGACGTTTCCCTGCAGGTCTTGGTGCAGTGCCGTCCCGAACTGATCACCCGCACCTTCGAATCGCTGCAGGGTGCCCACAAGCCGATCATCCATTTCTACAATTCGACCTCCGAGCTGCAGCGCCGCGTGGTGTTCGCCAAGGATGTCAACGGCATCAAGCAGATCGCCGTCGATGCAGCGAAAATGATCACCGACATGGCGGAAAAGGCCGGTGGTGGCTATCGCTTCCAGTATTCGCCGGAGAGCTTTACCGGCACCGAGCTGGAAGTGGCGCTGGAAATCTGCAACGCGGTTATCGCCGAAGTGAAGCCGACCGCCGACAACAAGCTGATCATCAACCTGCCGTCGACCGTCGAGATGGCGACGCCGAACATCTATGCCGACCAGATCGAGTGGATGTGCCGGCAGATCGACAACCGCGACAACATCATCATCTCCTTGCATCCGCATAACGACCGCGGCACCGGCATCGCCGCGACCGAACTCGGTCTGATGGCGGGTGCCGACCGTGTCGAAGGCACGCTGTTCGGCAATGGCGAGCGCACCGGCAATGTCGACGTCGTCACGCTGGCGCTGAACATGTACACGCAGGGGATCGATCCGGAACTGGATTGCTCCGATATTGAGCGGATCAAGGCCGTCTACGAATATTCCAACGAGATGGTCATTCCGGAGCGCCACCCCTATGTCGGCGAACTGGTCTATACCGCCTTCTCCGGCTCGCATCAGGATGCGATCAACAAGGGCATGAAGGCGATCAAGGTCGCCAATCATCCGGTCTGGGAAGTGCCGTATCTGCCGATCGACCCGCAGGATGTCGGCCGTTCCTACGAGGCGATCATCCGCATCAACTCGCAGTCGGGCAAGGGCGGCATCGCCTATATCCTGCAGCAGGATTACGGGCTCAACCTGCCGCGCAACCTGCAGGTCGAATACCGCGAGGAAATCCAGCGGATCACCGATGAAGAAGGCAAGGAAGTGCCGTCGAAGCGGATCTACGAGCACTTCATCGACCGCTACGTGACGCAGCCGAAGGGCCGCATCAAGTTCGTCGATCACCACACCTTCGCCGATCCCGAGCGCAAGGGCGTGCGTGTGGTTGCCGCCGAGATCACCGACAACGGCGTGACCAAGAAGATCGAAGGCCGCGGCAACGGCCCGATCGACGGCTTCATCAACGCGCTCTCGGACTATCTCGGCGTCGAGATGTCGGTGCAGGATTATTCCGAGCACTCACTCCAGCACGGCTCGAACGCCTCGGCGATCTCCTATGTCGAGACCGCCTATCCGGGTGGAAAGCTGTTCGGCGCCGGCATCAGCACCAATATCGTCGGCGCCTCGCTGGAAGCGATCGTCTCGGCCGCCAACCGCGTGCTCGACGTCAAGGCCGGTAAGAACTGAGATATCGAAAATGAAAAGGTGCAGCGGAGCGATCCGCTGCACCTTTTTGATTCCGTTTTGCTATCAGCCTAGATCTCTGCCGCGACTTCCATGGCGATCTGGCTGAGCGAGGCTTCGGCGGAGGGGCCGACGAGGGCGTAGGACGTACCGGCATTGTGCCAGGTCACCAGGCCGACTTCGTCCTTGATGGTTTCCTTGAAGTCCTCGGTATCGGCAGGCTGGCTATCCTTGCGGAAATAGATCGAGATCAGGTCGCCGTCGGCGCTCGAATAGACCAGCTGCCCGGCCGGACGGCCATCGCCAAGCACGACACGGGCGCCCTGGAACGTCCAGCCTTCGCCGGTCAGGTCGGGTACGCGGAAGGCGACGCCGACGGTCGAGGTCAGCCAGCTTGAGATCTCTTCCGCCTGCGAGGCAGGCACTTCCACCAGATGGCGGGGCTGGCGGATGATCATCCGCTGATAGCCGGCCACATCGTTCAGCCAGTCCTTGGTACGCGGGCTGTCGTCGGTGACGTGCTGGTCGTCGCCCGGCGTCGGATCGCCCGGGCCGATGCCGACGAGATAGCCGATGCCGCAGCCGGCAGCGAAGAGAATGAGTGCGGCGGCAAGCGCCTTCGGCCCGGAAGGCGACAGCTTCAGCGATGGGCGCGTGGCCCGCGGCGCGACAGGCGCCTTCGGCGGCTGCACGCTCTTGATCGAGCGCACCAGCGCCAGAGGAACGGGCTCCTTCAGCACATCCTCAAGCCTGCGGCGGCCGAAATCGGCGCCGTGCCTCAGCTTGTCGTAAAGCCGGCGGGCGCCTTCGTCTGTGGCGATGCGCTCTTCCAGCTCATGCTTCTGCTCCGGCGTCGTTTCGCCGTCGAGAAGGGCGGTCAGCTGTGCATCGAGCGGCAGTTTCTTGAAATCCGGCAAAGGTCAGTACCTGTGGTGAAAGTCGTCGGCGAGGCTGGCGAAATGCAGTCTCGCGGCGGCAAGCTGCGCCGAAACGCCGATTGCCGGAATGCCCATGATCTCGGCCGTCTGCTCGTAACTGTGACCTTCGACCACGTTCAGCAGGAAGATGCTGGCGAGGTTCTCGGGCATTTCGGCAAGCATCCGGTGGACGAGATCGGTATCGGTAACGGTGGTGCGCTCGCGGGCGGCCTCGCGGATGTCGGTGACGTTGCCTTTCGGCGCGGCAGGGCGGGGGCGGCGCTTGCGGCCTTCGTCGTTCCAGAGGTGGCGCGCCAGCGTATAGACCCAGCTTTCCAGCCGTCCTTCGCCGTTCCACTGCTGGCTCTTGGCGACGGCGCGCTGACAGACGCTCTGCACCAGTTCATCGGCTGCCGCGACATCACCCGTCAGCGTCATCGCAAAACGGCGCAACCGCGGCAGCAAGCCGACTAGGTCGCGTCGGATGTCGATGGTCGTTACGGGCTGACGCATAGTCTCATTTCATGAACATGTCCGGCGCGAAGCGCCGGTGCGGGTAAACGATTTTATATCGCGAATGTGACCTTTATGAAACAAGTTTGACGTGCTTCGCAACAAGAAGAGAGGCTAAGCGGCGATTTCCCAAAGGTTTTCCGCCGCTCATCACACGCTCGTGTTTCAATAGGTCCTGTAACCGTTCAGGCTTTGCAGCAGCGCGCGGTAGGCCCAGGTGTTTTCGCCGCCGCGATCGCGGATTTCGACGAGCTGAACCTTGGCGCCCTGCACGTCTCCTTGTTCCACCATAGCCTGGCCCATGTATGACCGGGCGAGGATATAATTCTCATCGGCCTGCAGTGCCTTGCGGTAGTAGGACATGCCGAGTTCGAAGCGGCCGGCCTTGCGGTTGGCATAGCCGAGATAGTTGAGGATGCGCGGATCGCTCTGGTTCTTGGCGAGGTTCAGAATGTTGATGGCATTCTCATACTGGCCGGCATAGGCGAATTCACGCGCGAACTTGTAAAGGTCGTCGTCGTTGAAGCTCTGCTTCTTGGCATCGACGCATTCCTTCTTGTCCTTGTCCCACACCTTGCCGTCAGCGCATTTGGTTGTCGTCTCGGTTTTCGGCGGCGGGCTCGTCTCGTCGTTCTCGTCACCGACCGCGAAGGCCGGTGCGGCAAGCCCGGCGGCAAGGCCGAAGGCGAGGGTGAGGCGGCAGATACGGCTGGCGGCGATGCGCATGAGAGGCTCCCTGATCGGCGTCGATGGCGCGATTGTACGCCTCGATCTGGAAATACCAAGGGCAGGATTACCGCGCGGGAAAAATCCTCGCAAAGCGATTCAAGCTGCGGCGAAACTGATTCCGCTTTTGCTGCTAAAGCTTGAAAATATCGACGCTTTCGGGCGAAACGCCATCGCCCTGATCGTTGAGGCTGAAGCGTTCGCCCTTCAGTTCCCAGGCGCCGGGCGAGCCATCGATCGAGAAGAGATTATAGGCGGCGCGCGGCTTCATGCCGCCGGGGCCCTGAGAGGCGGATGCGATGCCGACGACGGGGACCGGGCCTGTCTGTCCCTTCAGCCAGTATAGCGTATTGAGATGGGTGTGGCCGTGCAGCACGAGCTCGGCGCCGCCTGATGTGACGACGGCGGCGAAGCGGCGGATGCCGATCATCCGCTTGTGGAACGAGGTGGCGCCGCGGATCGGCGGATGGTGGATCATCACCACGCGGAAGAGCCCGGCTTCGCCTGCGGCGCGCAGCATGTTGACCGCCTCTCGGGCCTGGCGCTGGCCGAAGAAACCGCTGGCGGCAAAGGGGGGCGTTGCGACAGCCGTCGAGCAGCCGATGATCGCGACTTTACCGCGGACCCTCAGATAGGGAAAGATGTGCTTGTCTTCCTGCCATTCGGCAGGCGCCAGGTCGCCGCGCACATAGTCGTACCAGGCGCGCATCGACTTCTCGTAGGCACCCGGCACATAGGCGTCGTGATTGCCGGGGACGATCGACGTCTCCTCGGGATCGCCGAGATCGCGCAGCCAGCCGGCGGCGGAGCGGATTTCCAGCCCGCTCGCCAGATTGACGAGATCGCCGGTGACCGCCAGATGATCGGCATTGTGGGCGCGGATATCCTCCAGCAGCAGATCCAGCGTTCCGCCGAAAAGATGCTTGCGCCGGTTACGGTGCCAGTTCACAAAGCCGGTGATGCGCTTCGAGAAGAGCTCGCGGAATGAAAGACGGGGAAGTGGGCCGAGGTGAATGTCTGAGATATGCGCGAGCTTGAACATGCTACGACACATAGACCAGGATATTTACAATTCAAACACATCTGCTTGAACGAAATAGTGAAAACGGAACGATGGCGAGCAACGAGATCAGGTCCTGGCAGTCGAAAATCCTGATGCGGGTCGTCCACGTCTATTTCGCCGCGACGCGGGGAATGACGATGGGTGTCAGGGCCGCGTGTTTCGATCCGTCAGGCCGCGTCTTCCTGGTCCGCCACAGCTATGTGCCGGGCTGGCATATGCCGGGTGGCGGCATCGAGCGGCGGGAAACGTCGCATGAGGCGCTGGTCAAGGAATTGCGGGAAGAGGGGAACCTTCGGATCATCGGCGAGCCGAAGCTCTTTCAGGTCTATCTCAACATGTCGGCCAGCCGGCGCGACCATGTCGTCTTCTACCGTGCCGATGTCGAGCAGACTGCGCCACGCCAGCCCGATATGGAAATCGTCGAGAGCGGTTTCTTCGCGCTCGATGCGCTGCCGGAGGGAACCACCGAGGCGACAAAGCGCCGCCTCAGGGAATTGAGCGGCGCAGAGCCGGCCGCTCAATATTGGTAGGGGTCAGGCGGCCGCAAGCTTGGCGCGGCCATGCGGCCGGTCGAGATCGAGCTCAGGGCCGACAGGGACGATCCCGGTCGGGTTGATCGTCTTGTGGCTGCGGTAATAATGCTCCTTGATGTGGCGCATGTTCACCGTCTCCTTGACGCCAGGCGTCTGGTAGAGATCACGCAGGTAGCCCGGCAGGTTCGGGTAGTCGTCGATGCGGCGGATATTGCACTTGAAATGGCCGACATAGACGGGGTCGAAGCGCACCAGTGTGGTAAACAGCCGCCAGTCTGCCTCCGTCAGGGTATCGCCGAACAGGTAGCGGCCCTTTCCAAGCCGGGCTTCCAGCACATCCAGCGTTTCGAACAGCTTGACGACGCTCTGGCCATAGGCTTCCTGCGTGGTCGCGAAACCGGCCTTGTAGACGCCGTTGTTAACGGTGTCGTAGATCAGCGCGTTCAGCTCATCGATCCCGGTGGCGAGATTGGCCGGATAGAGGTCGAGCGTCGAGCCGGTGATGCCGTCGAAGGCGCTGTTGAACATCCGGATGATTTCGGCCGACTCGTTGTTGACGATGGTGCCGGTCTTCTTGTCCCAGAGAACCGGAACCGTGACGCGGCCCGAATATTTCGGATCGGCCTTCACGTAGATTTCCCAGAGCGCCTTTGCGCCGAACAGGTGGTCGCCGGTGGCGCCTTCGCTGATCTGGAATTCCCAGCCGTTTTCCACCATCAGCGGATCGACGACGGAGAAGGAGATGATGTCTTCCAGCTTCTTCAGCTTGCGGAAGATCAGCGTGCGGTGTGCCCAGGGACAGGCGAGCGAGACGTAGAGATGGTAGCGGTCGCGCTCGGCCTTGAAACCGCCGGTGCCGGAAGGGCCGGCTGCGCCATCGGCGGTCACCCAGTTGCGAAACTGCGATGCGGCCCGTTTGAAATGGCCCTTGGTTTCCTTCGTATCGTACCAGACGTCATGCCAGACGCCTTCCACCAGCATGCCCATTGTGTGTTTCCTTCGAATTGGTCTCGTTGAGGCAAAGATATCGCAGACGGCCGGTCTTTGCAGCGGGCAAAGATTGAACAGTGCGTCACAGGCCATTTTGCGCGGCCTGCATTTTGCGTTGGACGGCGGATTTTTTTCCTGCTATCGGCCTTTTCACGATTTTCCTGCGGAACCCGATTTGATGCACGCAATCAGAAGCCTGCGACGACGCTGAAGCTCCCGAACGCCTGAGGGCGTGCTCGAGAACCCCAGCTTTCTGTCTATCCGGTTTCTGTCTCATCATGCACAAGCACGATCTGGTCTACCTCACTGAGGATGCGTCTCACGACGCCGCAATCGAACTCATCAACGAAGAAGCATTTGGTCCCGGCCGGCACACCCGGGCGGCAGCGCGTATCCGCGAGCAGGGGCCGCATGATCTGTCGCTCTCCTTCATCTGCGCCGACGACGGCGAGACGATCGCCTCGGTGCGAATGACGCCGGTGCAGGCCGGCGGCGTCAAGGGGCATCTGCTGGGGCCGCTCGCGGTGCGCCCGTCGCACAAGAGCCGGGGCATCGGGCGCGAACTGGTGCGGATTGCGGTGGAAGCCGCAAAACGCAAGGGTTCGGAGGCGATCATTCTCGTCGGCGATCCGCCCTATTACTGCCAGCTCGGCTTCGAAAGGGTCGCCCTTAACGCGCTGGCCTTCCCGGGGCCGGTCGATCCGGCGCGCGTTCTTGTCGTGCCGGTCAGCGATGACGCGCATCAGCGGCTCAGGGGCTCAATTAGCTGGCGTAAATAGAGCTTATGCTTTATCAAGCCCCTGATTTTGCTTGGGACTCACCAGGCGAGTTTCAGCTGGGGGGCGGCATGAGCGGACTATCGATGGACGAAGCGCTGGAGCGTGCCGGAACCGGCGCTTTCCAGCGGCGGCTGATGGGGATCTTCGGGCTCGTCTGGACAGCGGATGCGATGCAGGTGCTGGCCGTCGGCTTTACCGCCGCCTCGATCGCCGCGACCTTCGAGATCACCGTGGCGCAGGCACTGCAGACCGGGACGGTATTCTTCCTGGGCATGCTGATTGGTGCCGTCGTCTTCGGGCGGCTGGCCGATCGCTTGGGGCGGCGCTACGTACTGATCCTCACCGTCGCCTGCGATGCGATCTTCGGGCTGCTGTCGATCTTTGCGCCTGATTTTACCAGCCTGCTGATCCTGCGCCTCCTGACCGGTATGGCCGTTGGCGGCACGCTGCCGGTCGACTACGCGATGATGGCCGAATTCCTGCCGTCGAAGAACCGTGGCCGCTGGCTGGTGATGCTCGAAGGCTTCTGGGCGATCGGGACGCTGATCGTGGCACTCGCGGCCTGGGCGGCAAGTGTGGCGGGCGTGGCAGACGCCTGGCGCTATATCTTTGCCGTCACGGCGGTACCGGCGATCCTCGGCGTGGCACTTCGCTTCTTCGTACCGGAATCGCCGCATTACCTGCTGCGGTCGGGCCGGGCTGCCGATGCCAAAGCGATCGTCAACCGGATGCTCGAGGCCCATGGGAAGCCACCGCTTGCCGCCGCCGACGAGATTGTCGCCGCGCCGCATGCCGTCTCGGAAGGGCTGTTTTCGCCCGATCTTCGCCGCCGCAGCCTGATGATCCTGGCTATCTGGTTCCTGGTCTCGGTTTCCTATTACGGCGTCTTCACCTGGATGCCTGCAAAGCTGGCGGGCGAAGGCTTCGGTTTCGTGCGCGGCTACGGCTTCCTGGTCTTCGTCGCGCTGGCACAAATCCCGGGCTATGCGCTTGCGGCCTACGGCGTGGAAGCGTGGGGACGGCGCCCGACGCTCATCGGTTTCTGCCTGCTGTCAGCTGCCGGGTGCCTGCTGTTCGTCCTGTCGCCCGATGATCTCCTGATCGGCGCATCGCTGCTGATCATGAGCTTCGCGCTGCTCGGCACCTGGGGTGCGCTTTACGCCTATACGCCCGAACTCTATCCGACCGCATCGCGCGCCACCGGCATGGGTGCTGCGGGCGCCATGGCCCGCCTCGGCGGTCTCGTCGCGCCTTCGGTGATGACCTTCGTGGTGACGATGGGGCTTGGCGTGGCGATCGGGCTGTTTGCCGGATTGCTGGTGATTGCAGCTCTGGCGGCGCTGGCGATCGACGCGGAAACGCGCCAGGCCTCGCTTGCTTAAGCCTCGAAACGCTTCTTCAGCCAGGTGAAGGTGTGGCCGCCGGCGAATTCGCCGAGCGCGCCGATCGTCTCATAGCCATAGCGCTGGTAGACCTTCAGGGCGTCCGGGCTCATCGTATCGATAAAGGCGCCGATGCAGCAGCGGCGCTTCGCTTCATCTTCTGCCATCTGCAGCAGCGTTCCCGCCATGCCTTTGCCGCGCAGGTCCTCGGGAACGAAGAGCATCTCGATATAGAGCCAGTCGCGGGCGGTGTAGCCGACGAGCCCGCCGGATATCTCGCCGTCATCGCCGCGCAGGCGGATCGCCAGCTTTTCGCGGCCGCTCTCGCCGAAGCGGGCGAGATTGTAGGCGATCAGCGGGTCGGCGATCTTCTTGCGGTCCTTCTTGGAAAGAACCTTGGTGACCTTCAGCTTCTGCGGGGCCATGGCTGCACTCTTCGGCGGCGATTGCTATCGCCCTGCCGATATCAGAGTCTCGCCTTCGCACAAAGCCGCTCAGCGCCCTTCGCGCCACCACATGGCGCCGAAGGCCAGCAGCAGAACGCCGACACCGGCAAAACCGGCAAACAGCGGCAGCGTGTTGATGCCCTTGAGCACGGTCTCGTTGGTGAGCTTGATCTGCATCCGCTCGCTGTCGGCGACACGGATCTGGCCGCGCACCGGCAGAACCGGCGGCACTTCGATGGCGCCAGTTGCGTCCGAGACACGGGCAACGAGGCCGCGGGTCTTGTCGGTGATCGGCTTCAGCGCCTCGGTCGTCGATACCATCGCCTTGAATTCCGGCGCATCGACGGCGCCGACATGGACGAGGGTCGTCAGGTCGCCGTTGCGGATCTCGAAGAGGCCGATCTCGTCCATCTTCTTCTCGGCCTTGTAGAGGCCCGGTTCGGATTGGGCGAGCGGCAGGTTCTCGGTCTTGCCGGATGGGTAGCGGACGGTTGCCTCGCCGGGATCGCCGCCGATCGTCTGGCGGGTGATCTCAAGCATGCGGCCCTGGGCGCGGGCGGTCAGCGCCTCTTCCTCGAGTGCCGGTTCCTTCATCAGCCAGTGGGCGATGCGGCGATAGAGCGAGACGTGCGGGCCACCGCCCTCGAAGCCGCGGGCCCAGAGCCAGCCCTGATCGGAGAGCAGCATGGCGACACGGCCCTGACCGGCGCGGTTCAGGACCAGCAGGGGATTGTTGTCGGCGCCGACCATGACGGTCTGGCCCTGCGGCTGCTCGACACCGACGGAGCGGAACCAGCGGCCCCAATGCGGCGGCTCGTCGGCGGAACCGTCGAGGCCGCGGGTGACCGGGTGCTTGCGGCCCTCGTCCGAGAGGCGTGGATAGAAGGCTTTCTCGATCATCTGGCCCGTCGGTGCCGCAGGCAGAACCGATTGCAGCGGCGTCAGCGCGATCGAATCCTGGCCGGCATGTTCGGGGCCGGCGGCGATCAGCAGCGCGCCGCCGTTTTCGACATATTGAGCGATGTAATCGTAATAGAGGATCGGCAGCACGCCGCGATGCTGGTAGCGGTCGAAGATGATGAGATCGAAATCCTTGATCTTGTCGACGAACAGCTCACGGGTCGGGAAGGCGATCAGCGACAGCTCGTTGATCGGCGTGCCGTCCTGCTTTTCCGGCGGACGCAGGATGGTGAAATGCACCAGATCGACCGAGGCATCCGACTTCAGCAGATTGCGCCAGGCGCGTTCGCCGGCATGCGGCTCGCCTGACACCAAGAGCACGCGCAGGTTTTCGCGGATACCGTCGATGACATGGACGGCGCGATTGTTGGCTTCCGTCACTTCGCCCGGCAGGGCGGCGACGGCGAATTCCAGCACGTTGCTGCCGCCGCGCGGAACGCGGAAAGAGAAGGGCGTATCCTGACCGGGTGTGGCCTGCAGCGTGGCGATCTCGTCGCCGTTCAGCTTGACGGTAACGGTCGCCGTGCCGCCCGGGCTCGGTCCATCGTCGAAGACCCGCAGGACAAGCTGCTGCTCCTCATTCACGATGCCGAAGCGCGGCGCCTTGATGACCTCGATGCGGCGGTCAAATTCGTCGGGCTTGCCGGTGATCAGCCCGTGGATCGGGGCGTCGAAACCGAGTGCCTGATTGACGCCGGGAACATCATGAACCTCGCCGTCGGTCAACATGATCGCGCCGCCAATGCGGGCGGGCGGAACGTCGGCGATGGCGGCTGACAGGGCGTTGAACAGCCGTGTCGAGGGCGCGTCGGAATCCTCGGGTTCGGTCGCCTCGACATAGCGCGGCTCGATATCGGGGAAGCGCGACAGGCGGTCCTTCAGCTGCGCCAGCGCATCGTCGGTCATCTTGATCCGCTCAGGCGTCTGCTGGCTCTGGCTGCGGTCGACGATGACAGGGACTACCGTCGAAAGCGGCTCGCGGTCTTCCTGCATCAGCAGGGGGTTGGCGAGGGCGGCAAGCAGGGCGATGGCCGCGACCGTGCGGATCCAGGCGCCGCGGACGCCCCGCAGGATGGCAAGCGCGGCAACGGCAGCGACGATCACGGCGAGGACGGCAAGGATCGGCCAGGGAATGAAGGGGGCGAAATTGAGCGTCATGTCACTGCCCCAGACGTTCGAGGAGGGCGGGGACGTGGACCTGGTCGGTCTTGTAGTTGCCGGTCAGCATATACATCATGATGTTGACGCCGGCGCGATAGGCATATTCGCGCTGCGCCTCGTCCGGCGGCACGGTCGGCAGCAGCGGCGTTCCGTTTTCATCGACCGCCCAAGCACCGGCAAAGTCGTTGCCGGTGATCAGGATCGGCGAGACGCCGTCGGCGGAGGCGGCGGACTTGGGATCGCTGGCGCGATTGTCCTGGCGCGCCTCGATCCACAGCGGGCTGCCGGCATAGCGGCCGGGGAAGCTCGACAGCAGATAGAAGGACTTCGTCAGCACGTGGTCCGAGGGCACCGGTTCGAGCGGCGGAATATCGAGATTGGCAAGGATCTGCTGCAGCCGCTCGCCATTGGCGCTCTGCGCGCCACCGGAATTGTCGAGGGCGCTGAACTGGTCGCGGGTATCGAAGAGCACCGTGCCGCCCGAGCGCATATAGGCGTCGATGCGGTTGATCGCTGCCGTCGAGGGCATCGGGGCGGAGGCGGAAACCGGCCAGTAGATGATCGGGTAGAAGGAGAGCTCGTCCTTGGTCAGGTCGAGGCCGACCGGCGGTGCGGGCTCCAAGGTCGTGCGGTAGGTGAGGAATTCCGTCAACCCTTCGAGGCCGCGCTCGGAGATGTTGTCGACGTCCTGTTCGCCGGTCACGACGTAGGCGAGATGGGTGTTGTCGAGCCGTTGCAGGATCAGGTCGTCGCCGGGTTTGGAATCGTCGGCCCTGAGATCATGCGGCTGCAGGAAGAGGCCGGCGGCGATCGCCACGGCAATCAGCGCGGCGCTGCGGGCGGCGGGGCGAAGGCGCGAGAAGGCGCCGCTCATGAACATCACGATCAGGCTGTCGGCGAGCAGCAGCAGGAAGGCGATCAGGAAGAGCGCAGGCTTGGCCGACCATGTCTCGCCGCCGATCAATCCGGCGCGGATGACGGTGACGCCTGCGGTGTCCAGCGGCTTCAGTTCGGCATTATCAGGCAATACATTCAACGCGGTAAAGCCATCTTCTGAACCATAGAGTCCGGGTGGATTGTCGAAATTCGAGACCGGTGCGGCCTTGGCGTTCGGGATCAGCGGACGGGCGGTTCCGGTTTCTGTGGTCAGCACGCCCTTGGCGTCCAGCAGCCGGAAGGGCGGCAGCGCCTCGGCGGTGGATGCCGCACCGGCCTCGGAGGTCACGCCGCCGGAGCGGGAGAGCTGGACGATGCGGCGGAGCATTTCCACGAAGTTGCCAGAGATCGGCAGGTTCGACCATGTGGCCTCGGCGCTGACATGGAAGAGCACGATGCGCCCGGCGCTGATCGGCTTGGTGGTGACGAGCGGCGTGCCGTCGGCAAGGCTGGCCCAGGTGCGTTCGGCAAGGTCAGGTGTCGGTTCGGCGAGCACCTGCCGCTTGATCGTCACGTCGGTTGGCCTCGCCATGCCGGCGAAGGGGCCGAAATTCGGGAAGTCGGCGAGCGGCTGCGGTTCGGCCCAGGAGAGCGCGCCGCCGAGCGCGCGCTCGCCCTGGCGCAGCGTCACCGGCACCAGCGGATCGTCAGCCGGGGCTGCGGCAAGGCGCGGACCGGCGAAGCGGATCAGCGTGCCGCCATTGGCGATCCAGCGCTGCAGCGGCTCGTAGGTTTCCTGCGGCAGGCGACCGATATCGGCCATGATGATCACAGACGGGTTCTGCGCAAGAAGATCCGGGATCGAGGTGGCGAGATCGGGCGAATTCGGTTCGATCAGATCCGCGTAGGGCTGCAGCGCGCGCTGGATGTAATAGAGCGGCGAGAGCAGCGGCTGGAATTCGTCGCCTGCTTCGCCCGAGAGCAGCACGACGCGGCGGCGCTTGAAGCCGTCGTCGAGCAGGTGGACGGAACCGGCCGTCGCGTGGGCGTCGATGCTGACGCGGGCGAAATCGTTGCGCATCTCGAAGGGCGCGGCGATCGACCCTGTTGCCACCGACTGGCCGGGCTGGAAGGTGACGGAACCGGCGGCGATCGCACGGCCCTGGGCGTCCTGCGCCGTCAGCGGCAATTGCGAGGCGGCCGACGTGTCGAGGCGGGTGGCGGTGACGGTCATCGCATCGGCGGCGTTGGCAGCACCGGTGATGGCGATCGTCTGCGCCCTATCGCCTTCGACAAGCCGCAGTTCTGCCGGCTGCAGGTTGGCGAGGTCGCGGACGACGGTTTCGTTGTCCCTGGAGGCGGCGCCGTCGGACAGGAAGGCGAGCGTGCCGGGCTTGGTACCGTTCAAGGCGGCGCGCAATGCTTCGAAGGCGCGCTGGCGGTCAGGGACGAGCGGCTTGGGTTCGGCGGCGCGCAGCTTGTCGCGGGCGACGGCCGCGGTGCCGGGAACGGCATCGTTGGTCGGGTCGGCGGTGAAGGCGATGGCTACGGGGCTGCCTGCGGATTCCGCGTCGTCGATCAGCGCTTCGGCCGTCTGCACGCGGCGCTCCCAATCCGGTGCGGTTGCCCAGCCGTTATCGACGAAGAGCACGAGCGGGCCGCCGGAGGCCAGCGAATTGGTGCGCGGATTGAAGACGGGGTCGGCGATCGCCAGGATCACCGCGGCGGCGAGCAGCATGCGCAGCAGCGTCAGCCACCAAGGGCTCTGCGCCGGTGTTTCCTCGCGCTTCAGAACGGTCGCGAGGATTTTCAGCGGCGGAAAGACTTCGGTCTTCGGGCGCGGCGGCGTGAGACGCAGCAGCCACCAGATGACGGGGAGGGCGATGAGAGCGCCGAGGATGGCGGGGTAGGCAAAAGCGAAGGGAAGGGCGTTCACAGCTGCCCTCCATGCGTTGCCTTGGCCGGCATGCCGGAGAGATACATGTGGATCGCCACCAGCGCTTCGGATGCCAGATGGTCGGTCCGGTGGGTGACGAAGGTCCAGCCGAGATGACGCAGCGACTGGCCGAGACTGTCGCGCCGGGCGAGATAGGCCCGGGTGTAGGCATCGCGGATATTTTCGGCGCGGCCGGAGACGAGCTTGGAGCCGGTTTCCGGATCGGTGAATTCGGTGCGGCCGCTATAGGGGAAGATTTCCTCGGCCGGATCGGCCACTTCGACGACATGGCCGCGCAGGCCGCGGCGGGCAAGCGGCGTCAGCCGCGCCATGACGGCATCGGCATCGTCAAGGAAATCGCCGATCAGTACCAGATCGCTCCAGCCGCGGATCATCGCCACTTCGGGCAGGCCGCCGGTGAGCTGCGAATGCATCAGCGCGGTTGCCAGACGCTCGGCGGCATTGCGTGCCGAAACCGGCTCCATGACGCCGGGGCAGCCGATGCGTTCGCCTGAGCGCGCCAGGATTTCGGCGAGCGCCAGCATGATGACAAGCGCGCGGCTTTCCTTGGACACGCTGCCGAGCGTCGACTTGTACATCATTGACGGCGACATGTCGGCAAAGAGCCAGATCGTGTGGGCGGCTTCCCATTCGCGTTCGCGGATATAGGTGTGGTCGTCGCGGGCCGAGCGGCGCCAGTCGATGCGCGACAGGCTTTCGCCTTCGGTATAGGGGCGGAACTGCCAGAAATTCTCGCCGATGCCGCGCTTGCGGCGGCCGTGCCAGCCGGCGATCACCGTGTTGGCGATGCGCTTGGCTTCGACCAGACAATCGGGCACCAGCGAGGCGCGCTGCCTTGCTCGTGCAAGCGCATCGCTGCCCGGTGTCGGATTGACGATCTGTCCGATAGACGCCACGCGTTCTCTATCCTTGTTCTTATCCCCGGGCCTGCTTGACGAGGCCGGCAATCACATCGCGGACCGACATTCCTTCGGCGCGGGCGGCGAAGGTGAGGGCCATGCGATGCTCGAGCACGGGTTCGGCCAGAGCATAGACGTCATCGAGCGAAGGCGCGAGGCGGCCTTCGTAGAGTGCGCGTGCACGGGCGCAGAGCATCATCGCCTGGCCGGCGCGCGGGCCGGGGCCCCAGGCGACATGCTTGTCGGTCGCCGCATTGCCCTGGCCGGGACGGGCCGAGCGCACGAGGGCGAGGATGGCATCGACCACCTTGTCGCTGACCGGCATCTGGCGGATCAGGCTCTGGATCTGCGTCAGCCGGCCCGCATCGAGCACCGCCTGCGGCTTGGTCTCGCTGAGGCCGGTGGTTTCGAGCAGGATCTGCCGCTCGGCAGCAAGCTCCGGATAGTTGACGTCGACCTGCATCAGGAAGCGGTCGAGCTGTGCTTCGGGCAGCGGATAGGTGCCTTCCTGCTCCAGCGGGTTCTGGGTGGCGAGAACGTGAAACGGCGCCGGCAGGTCGTAGCGCTGGCCGGCGACGGTGATGTGATATTCCTGCATGGCCTGCAGCAGCGCCGACTGGGTGCGCGGCGAAGCGCGGTTGATTTCGTCGGCCATCAGCAATTGGGCAAAGACCGGCCCCTTGACGAAGCGGAAGGAGCGGCGGCCGCTCTCGTCCTGGTCCATGACTTCGGAGCCGAGAATATCCGAGGGCATCAGGTCCGGGGTGAACTGGATGCGGTTGGCGCCGAGGCCGAGCACTTCGCCGAGGGTGGTGACGAGCTTGGTCTTGGCAAGGCCGGGAACACCGACCAGCAGCGCATGGCCGCCCGAAAGCACGGCGAGAAGCGTGTTCTCGACGACGCTTTCCTGACCGAAGATCACCTTCGAAACTTCTTCACGGACAAGGGCGATATCGGCAAGCGCCTTTTCGGCGGCAGCAACGATCGCCTTTTCATCGAGGCTGTCTTCGGTCTTCATCATACCCATCAGGCATCTCCAACGGCTAAATCATTCGTCGCGAATCGGCGGACTTACACCTCTGCCTCATACCCGATAGAGTTATGAAGATGTTGCGGGCTGACAAGTTCGTTTCGAATGACTATCTCGTGACTTTCCCTCGTTAAGTGCAAACCGGGACAGAAGAATGGCAGGCGAAGAGATCAGGGCGAGCGAAGATGCAGCGGGGCTGGCCGCGCTGATTTCGCGTGCCGCCGGCGAAACCGGTGGCAAAACGCGCGGTCTTCCGCCCGTGGACAAGTGGAATCCACCCTTTTGCGGCGATATCGACATGGAAATCCGCGCCGACGGCACATGGTTCTACATGGGCACGCCGATCGGCCGGGCGCCGCTTGTCCGCCTTTTTTCGACGGTCCTGCGCAAGGATGAGGACGGCAAGACCTATCTTGTGACTCCTGTGGAAAAGGTCGGCATCCGCGTCGCCGATGCGCCGTTTCTCGCCGTCGAGATGAGTGTGACGGGACGTGGGAACGCGCAGGTGCTGACGTTTCGCACCAATACCGGCGATGTCGTCGAGGCCGGAGACGAGCATGCGCTGCGTTTCGTCATCCATGGCGAGAACAGTGAGCTGAAGCCCTATCTGCATGTGCGCGGCAGACTGGAGGCGCTGGTTGCGCGTCCTGTGATGTACGAGCTGGTCGAGCTTGGCGAAGTGATCGAGGTTGAGGGGCGCCAGATGTTCTGCCTTCGATCCGGCGGGCGGATCTTTCCCGTCATGCCTGCAGACGAACTGGATGCGCTGTCCCGATGACCGAACCGATTGCTTCCCGCTATCCGCTCTATTCGGCGGACGAATTCCGCCGCCGGGCGCTCAACCAGAAGGGCGGGCCGATCGATCTCGCCTGGCGCGATCATGGCGATCACCTGATCAACCAGGATCTTCTGCCCTATGTCGAGACCATCAAGCTGCGCGATGCGGCGGTGCTGGTGCCTGTCATCGATGACGGCGACGACGCGCGGGTGATCCTGACCAAGCGCACCGAGACGCTGCGCAAGCATTCCGGCCAGATCGCATTTCCGGGCGGTTCGATGGATCCGACCGATGAGTCGCTGGAGATGGCGGCGATCCGCGAGGCTGGCGAGGAGATCGGCCTCGCCGACATGTTCATCGAACCGGTCAGCCGCCTGCCGGATTATCTGGCGGCGACCGGCTTCCGCATCACCCCGGTTCTTGCCGTAATCAAGCCCGGCTTCACGCTGACGCCGAGCCCGGATGAGGTGGAAAGCGTGTTCGAGGTGCCGCTGTCATTCCTGATGAACCCTGATAATCACGCGCTGGACAGCCGCCCCTGGAACGGAGTGCAGCGCCAGTTTTACCGCATGCCCTATGAGGAATGGATGATCTGGGGCATTACCGCCGGCATCATCCGCACGATTTACGAAAGAATGTATGCATGACCAGTGTGGCTCACGAAGCCTGGTTTCAGGATCCGCGCCTGACGCGCGTCTTTTCGCTGCTCAATGCCGATGGCGGCGAGGGCAGGGTCGTCGGCGGCGCGGTGCGCAACAGCCTGATGGGGCTCGATGTCAGCGATATCGATATGGCCACGACGCTGACGCCGGAGGCCGTGATCGAGCGGGCGAAGGCCGCGGGTATCAAGGCGGTGCCGACAGGGATCGCGCATGGCACGGTGACGCTGGTTCTCGACAGCAAGCCCTTCGAGGTGACGACGCTGCGCACCGACGTCGAGACCGATGGACGGCACGCCAAGGTCGCCTTCAGCACCGACTGGCAGGTTGACGCCGAGCGCCGCGACCTGACGATCAATGCGCTCTATGCCAATGCGGCGGGCGAGGTGATCGATCTCGTCGGCGGGCTTGCGGATATCGAGACACGCCACATCCGCTTCATCGGCGATGCGGCGACACGGATATCCGAGGATTATCTGCGGATCCTGCGTTTCTTCCGGTTCTTCGCCTATTACGGCTCCGGCAGGCCTGATGCGGCCGGGCTGAAAGCTTCTGCTGCGGCGCGCTCGAAGCTCGCAACGCTTTCGGCCGAGCGTGTCTGGTCCGAGCTTCGCAAGCTGCTGTCGGCCAAGGATCCCGGCCGCGCGCTGCTCTGGATGCGAACCGTCGCGACGCTGAACGAGATCCTGCCAGAAACGGAGAAGTGGGGCATCGACGCCATTCCGGGGCTGGTGGCGACCGAGCAGGCGCTGGGCTGGACGCCGGATCCGCTGCTCCGGCTGGCCTCGATCGTGCCGCCCGATGTTCCCCGCCTGGTGGCGATGTCGGCGCGGCTGAAGCTTGCCAATGCCGAAGCTGCCTGGCTGAAAACCTGGGCGCTTGCCGTTCCTGTCAACGACGAGATTTCGTCTGCCGCCTTTGACCGGCTGCTTTACCGCAATGCGCCCGAAGGCATCATCGCACGGCTGAAGCTGGCGCTTGCGGTGGCGCGGAGCAAAGCGGAAGGTGACATGAAGGAGATGAGCCGGGCGGCGCGTCTCGGCAAGCTGCTCGAGCAGGCGGAGCGGTGGCAGAAGCCGAAATTTCCGCTGAGCGGCGGCGATGTCATGGCGTTCGGCATACCGTCGGGTCCGCGCGTCGGCCAGTTGTTGCAGACGCTTGAAGAGCAATGGGTCGATGAGAATTTCGTTGCCGACCGGGCGGCGCTGCTCGCCCGGCTGAACGATCTCACGAAATGATCAGGCCGCGTTCGCTTCGTTGCGGATGCGGGCCTTGATATTGTCGACCATGTTTTCGCGGATGGTAGTCTCGCCGTGGGCGGTCTTCATATGCTCGACCGCGCGGCGGACGACTTCGGCGTCGTCATTGGCACGGGTATGCCAGTCGCAGCCTGGAACGAGCGTACCACATTCGAATAGTCGCATTGTATCCTCCTTGATCCGGAACGTGACAGGATCGCGCAAATTCACGCGTAGCTTGAATGTGCAAAGAGAGGAGAAGGTTCCGGCCGATCGCGGCGATCGGCCGGATTGATATCGTTATTCCGGCATGGCCCAGAAACGGTAGCAGTCCGAAGACTGGTAAGGCGTGTTGGAATTGGCGCTTTCGCGGCCCTGTCCCTGCAGCTCTTCGGGCGACTTTCCGCCGGCGAGCTGAAGCTTGACCTGCTCGATGAAGCAGGAAAGGGGCAGATCCGAGCCGCTTTTCGCCCGCATGTCTTCTGCGAGACGGCTCAGAAATTCCGGGGCATCGATTACGCGGGATGATTGCTGCGCATCCGCGGATGAACCGCTTTGTATCGTCATGGACAATCCTCCTCCGATTGTTATGCACATACAAATTGATTTAGAACGCGTTCACCCTTCTTGAAGGGCATTCAACATGTTTTTACCCGTACGTTATCGTACAGTCTGATCTGCGGCGCCTACGGCCATTTCACCGTCGGCGGCATGGACGAGAGAATCGACTCGATATTGCCACCCGTCTTCAACCCGAAGATCGTACCGCGATCGTAAAGGAGATTAAACTCCACATAGCGGCCGCGACGAATCAATTGTTCCTCACGATCCTGTTCCGTCCATTGTTTGTTGAAATTGGCGCGAACAATCTGTGGATAAACTGCGGCAAAGGCCCGGCCGACGTCCTGCGTGAAGGCGAAATCGGCGTCCCAGCCGCCGGCCTCAGGGCTCGAATGCAGCCAGTCGTAGAAGATGCCGCCGGTGCCGCGCGGCTCGTTGCGGTGCTTCAGGAAGAAATATTCGTCGCACCATGCCTTGTAGGCATCGTAATCGGCAACCGCGTGCTGGCGGCAGGCGAGCTCCAGTGATTTGTGGAAGAGCTGGGTATCCTCGTCTTCCTGGCTGCGGCGCCGGTCGAGAACCGGCGTCAGGTCCGCACCGCCGCCGAACCAGCGGGTGGAGGTGACGACCATGCGGGTGTTCATGTGGACGGCGGGCACATTCGGATTCACGGGATGGGCGATCAGCGAGATGCCGGAGGCCCAGAAGCGCGGGTCCTCGTTGGCGCCGGGGATCTGGGCGCGGAAATCGGGTGCGAATTCGCCATAGACGGTCGAGGTGTGGACGCCGACCTTTTCGAAGACGCGGCCATGCATCATCGACATGCGTCCGCCGCCGCCCGCGCCATTGTCACGCGACCAGTCTTTGCCGATAAAGCGGCCCGGCTCGCGATCGGACATCGGTCCGGCGAGTTCGTCTTCCAGTGCCTCGAAGGTGGAACAGGTCGTGTCGCGCAGCTGCCGGAACCACGTCTGGGCCGCAAGCTTCTTGTCTTCGATGTCGGCGGGAAGGCCTGCCGGCAATACTGGTCTTTCCATACTAACCCCCATAGGCCGCAGCCGGAGCCGCGACCCGTCATTCCTGATTGCGACGCCTCCTATCAGCTAGGAACGCCAGTCGCCAGCGGGCGGAAGGCCGCAGCCAAGATTCGACTCGCAAATTAGCGGCTTCGATACTACCTTTTTCCGGCAGAGGTAGGTTTCATGAATAAAATTCCGGGACCTCCGTCATTCGACGGCTTGAAACGAAGGATCGAGCGGCATCGTGCCGAGGGGACGCCCCGAACGGGCGCGGACCGCTTCGTGCGCGAAACATACCGGCTTGCGCTGCTCGATGCGCGGGCCAAGGCCCGCGAATGGTTTGCCGAATATCCGAAGGCAGCCTACTGGACCGAGGTCGAGAGCTGGCGGCAGCTGGACAATGATCAGATAGAATTCACGATGCGCCGGCTGCCATCGGCAGATTGACTTCGATCCCTATTCCGCAGCGTCCTTGAGGCGGCTTTCGATCAGCAGGCCATGCTCGTCCATGATTGGGTGGGCGACCGAGACGATATGGGCGTTGATGCGCTTCAAGTCGCGAAGCATGTCGAGATGCAGCGAGCTGGTCTGCAGGCTGTCGGCGCGGCCGTCACGCAGGCGCTCCAGGTGGCGCTCGGAGGACTGCTTCTCCATCCTGCGGACCTCGACCTTCACTTCCATCATCTGCTTGGCGAGTTTGAAATCGCGGGTGACGAAGATCGTCTGGGCGATGCGAAGATTGTCGATCGTCAGGTGGAAAAGCTTCTTCAGCTCCTCATAGCCGTCCTCGGAGAATTTCAGGCCGAGCGAAGCCTTCTTGGTGACCTGCGGCAGCAGACCCTTCTCGATGATATCGCCGATATGTTCGAGATTGATCGCATAGTCGATGATGACGATCGAGCGGCGGCCGTTCTCTTCGCTGAGCCCTTCGCGGCCGAGCTTGGAGAGATAGATCTTCACCTCCTGCTGCAGGCTATCGACCCGCTTTTCGAGCGAGGGAATTTCCTTGAGCTTGGCGAGATCGTCCTTCTCGAAGGCATCGGAGGCGCGCATCAGCATGCGCTCGATGAGATCGCCGACACCCAGCGTTTCGCGGGTGGCGCTGGCGAGTGCCACGACCGGGGTCGAAAGTTCGCCCTGATCCAGATATTTCGGGGCGTTATCGGGCTGCGCTTCTTCCGGCACCAGACGCAGCATCAGCTTCGACAGCAGGCGTGAGAAGGGCCAGGCGACGGCGGCAAGCATCAGGTTGAAGCCGAGATGGGCGTCGACCGGCAGCTTTGCAGGCGCCAGCGGCAGAAGCTCCAGCAATTCGGCGCCGTATCCTGCGAGCGGCAGGGCGATGAGACAGCCGATGGCGCGCACGATCAGGTTGCCCAATGTCACCCGTTTGGCCGAAGCCGGGCCGGAGAGCGAGGCCACAACCGGCGGAATGGCCCCGCCGAGATTGGCGCCGAGCACCAGGATGATCACCAGATCCGCAGAGAGGATGCCTGTTGATGCCAGCGACAGGATCAGCACCACCGCAGCCAGGCTGGACGAGGAGATGAAGGCAATGCCTGCCGAGAAGGCGAGCGCAACCGGCCAGGCATTGTCGAGCAGGCCGACGAAGGCCGCGAGTGCCGGCGACTGGCGCATCGGTTCTGTGGCGCTGCTCAGCAGGTGCAGCGACAGGAGCATCAGGCCGATGCCGATCAGCGCCGTGCCGCCGCCCTGGCGGGAGGTGGAGCCGCTGCGATAAAGCACGATGCCGGCAAGGATCACCAGCGGCGACAGCCATTCGATGCCGGTGGCGACGATCCAGGCGGTGACGGCGGTGCCGACATTGGCGCCGAGCAGCACGATCTGCGCCATGCGCGGCTTGACCAGCTCACGTTCGACGAAGGAGGCGACCATCAGCGCGGTGGCCGTCGAGCTCTGCAATGCGACGGTGGCGACAAAACCGGAGAAGAAGGAGCGCAGACCGCTGCGCGTGCCGGTCGCAAGCCCTGTCCGGAGCTTGGCGCCAAAGGCCCGCGACACGCCATCCTTGACCTGCGCCAGGCCGAATAGCAGCAAGGCTACGGCACCGAACAGGTTTATCATGACGATCGTGGATTCCATTATCAGCAGTCTTCTTCTTGGTTGGCGTTTGCAATGCTGTGCATATTAGAATCACGTCATTGCCAATTCGTTGAAATTGCTGCGCAGTGACGGATTTTTGTTTGCCCGGCTAACAATAATAGGCCGATTTGGCAGCAACACAACGCCGTTTGCGACATATTGCAGGGATGTGCCGTCATCTACGGCGGAGCCGCTGGAAATCAATGGCATCCGGCGGCGAATGCTACCGGATGCCGCAGATGATTTCGGGTTCGGAGGGCCTTGGTCACCTCTGCGAGGAGGCGAGAAAAACTGCCAACTGTGCGTCGAACGCGCGCTTGTAGGCTGGCCGCGCCTCGCCGCGGGCGACATAGGCCGCAAGGTTCGGGAATTCATCGAGCAGAATGGAGCTTTTGAGCCGCTGCAGGACCGAGATCATCTGCAGGTCACCGGCGCTGAAATCGCCGTCCAGCCAATCGGCAGTGCCGAGGCGTCGTGACAGCTCGGCCAGCCGCTTGCGGATGCGGCCGGTGAGGAGGGGGAGGCGTTGTTCGTACCAGGTCTCGTTGCGCTCCAGAAAGCCTGTCGCTTCCCGTTCGACAATCGGCGGCTCTATGGTGCTGACGGCGGCAAACAGCCAGGCGATGGCGCGAGCGCGGCCGTTCTGATCCGCGGGCAGCAGGCCGGGGAATTGTTGCGCGATATGGAGCACGATGGCGCCGGACTCGAAGATCGCCAGGTCGCCGTCTTCGTATGTCGGGATCTGCCCGAAAGGCTGGAGCTCCAGATGGGCGGGCTGCTTCATCGCCTCGAAGGACACGAGACGGACCTCATAGGGTTGCTCGATCTCTTCGAGTGCCCAGCGGACGCGCATGTCGCGGGCCATTCCGCGGCCGCGATCGGGCGAGCATTCAAAGGCGGTGATGGTGATCGTCATCGTTTCCTCCAGAACATGTCTCTCTTGAAGACGTCCGGACAGCCAGGGTTCCGACATCGGCTTGTATCTTGGCACCGCTTTCCGGCCGCGGCGCGCCCCTAGGATTTGCGGGAGACGATCAGGCCCATTCGCGCTATGAAAAGCAACCACAGATCCTGCCCATCACATACCGAGGTCTTTTCCATGGCTTTGAACGTGCTTTTCATCGGCGGTACCGGCCAGATCTCTTATCCCTGCGTCGAGCGCGCGGTTGCGCAGGGGCACCATGTCAGCGTCTTCAACCGCGGGCTCAGGGGCGATCCGCTGCCTGCCGGCGTGACCTCGATCACCGGCGAACTCGGATCGGCAGCCTATGCCGATCTCGCCAAGGCCAATTACGACGTGGTCTGCCAGTTCATCGCCTTCACGCCGGATCAGATCGCCCACGATATCGAGATATTCTCCGGCCATTGCGGCCAATACATCTTCATCTCGTCGGCCTCGGTCTATGAAAAGCCGGCGCGCCATTATGTGATCACCGAGAACACGCCTGCCATCAATCCCTATTGGCCCTATAGCCAGGCGAAGATCGCCTGCGAGGAGCTGCTTAAGAAATCCGGCAATCTCGCCTGGACGATCGTCCGGCCCAGCCATACCGTCCGCACCGGCCTGCCGATCATGATGGGCGAGAGCGATATCATGGCGCGGCGCATGCTGGATGGCGAGCCGACGATCGTCGCCGGCGATGGCCACACGCCCTGGACCCTGACGCGTTCCGTCGATTTCGCCGTTCCCTTTGCCGGACTGTTCGGCAAGCAGGCGGCGCTCGGTGAGATCTTCCACATCACTTCCGACCGCGCCCATATCTGGAACGACATTCAGAAAGCGATCGCGCGGCTGCTCGGCGTCGAGGCCAAGATCGTCCATGTCCCGACCGACACGCTGATCAAGTACAATCCGGACTGGGTCGGTCCGCTGGTCGGCGACAAGGCCTGGACCGCCATCTTCGACAATTCGAAGGTCAAGCGCGTGGCGGGTGATTTCAGCTGTGCCGAGAACCTCGACGACATCCTGGCGGAACCGATCCTGCATCTGAAGCAGCGTCTGGCGAAGAACCGCCCGCCGAAGGGCGAGTTCGATGCGCTGATCGACCGGATCTGCGCGGCGCAGAGCGCGTTGGGGTAGGGCTTCCCTTGAGCAAACGATCGATGACGACGATCTGCCGTCATCGATCCCGTTGCCGAGGCGTGGTCAGATTTCTTCAAGCTTCGTTGAGCCATCCAGGCTTTTGATCAGAGTGGCACTGGCATCATTCAATCCCAAGACACGGGATGCGATGCCATGGGTATTGAAACGGTCTACGACCCGATCGAGTGCGGCGACTGCCGTGATGTCCCAGAAATGGGCCTTTGAAACGTCGATCGTCACGTCCATGCCCTTGGACTGCTCGATGTCGAATGCGTCGATGAAGACGTCGGCCGAGGCAAAAAATACCTGCCCCGACACCAGATATCTGACCTGACCGGCATCGGCGTCGATCTCCGTTTTCACCTGCAGGAGGCGGGCCACCTTGAACATGAAGAACACGCCGCTCAGCAGGACGCCGACGGTGACGCCCAGAGCCAGGTTGGCGCTGAACACCGTGACGAGAACAGTTACGAGCATGACGGCGCTCGACATTTTTGGGTGAACGACCATCGTCTTCAACGACGACCAGTCGAAGGTATCGATAGACACCATGACCATGATGGCAACGAGTGCGGCGACCGGAACCTGAGAGACCCAAGGCTTCAGCAGCACCATCAGCACGAGCAGCAACGCGCCGGCGAAGAGAGTGGAAAGCCGGCCACGGCCGCCGTATTTCACGTTGCTCACCGTCTGGCCGATCATGCCGCATCCGGCGATTCCACCGAACAGGCTGGAGGCCATGTTGGCGATGCCGAGGCCAGTGCATTCCCTGTTCTTCGAACTCGGCGTTCCGGTCAGATCGTCAACGACGCTCGCCGTCATCATCGATTCCAGCAGCCCGACCATGGCAATGGCCAGCGCCGGTCCGGCGATGATCGTCAGTGTTTCGAGCGTGATCGGGACGGCGGGCCAGCCGAAGACCGGGAGGGAATCAGGAAGTTTGCCGAGATCGGCAATCCTCATCACCGGAAGGTTGAACGAGATCGCAGCGACCGTCAGCACCAGAATGCAAATCAGCGGAGAGGGGATGGCGGTGGTCACCCTGGGCGCGATGTAGATAACCGCCAGACCCGCGGCCAACATGCAGTAAGCCAGCCAGTCTCCGTGGATGATGTGCGGCAGCTGAGCGGCGAAGATCAGGATTGCCAGCGCATTGACGAAGCCCGTTCGTACGGATTTCGAGACATAGCGCATCAGGACGCCGAGGCGCAGAATCCCGAAGGCGATCTGAACCAGCCCCGCGAGCAATCCGGCGGCGAAGAGGTAATGAAGTCCGTGCGCATGAACCAGCGGTGCCGCGACGAGAGCGACCGACCCTGCCGCAGCCGATATCATTGCCGGACGGCCGCCCGTGAAGGCAATGACGATGCCGATGACAAAGGACGCGAACAGGCCGACCTGAGGATCGACACCGGCGACGAAGGAGAAAGCGATGACCTCCGGGATCAAAGCGAATGTCGCGACTGCTCCAGCGAGCATTTCGCGCTTGGGATTGGCGGACCAATCCCTGCGGACGGAAGAAAATTGCATGTGATAAGTTCTCGCAAAGCATGACTAGCGCGCTCTTACGAGCGGCCGGTTGATTGGCATGCAGGTTTTGCGTGGTCTGGCGGATCGGCGGCCAGAAGAGCCACCCGGAGTTTCACCGGGTCCGTGGTGAGTGAATTCGTATTATCGCAATTCTTCCGCAATGCAATATGGCGCCGCTCTGGCGCGAAACGGCTGCTACATCATCCGGCGACCTTCCGTTCGTCGATGTTCTCCTCGCTGCCTACCCCCGCAAGCTCCCATATATCCACCTTCTCTGCGCGCCCCTTGACCTGCACCAGACCGAGCGGGTGCATTTCGAACTGCCCGGCAACGGCATCGCGTGTTGCCGCACTCAGCAGGATCGAGGTGTTGAACTGCTTGTTCAGCCCTTCGAGCCGCGAGGCGACGTTGATCGTGTCGCCCATGGCCGTGTATTGCTGCCGCGAGATGGCGCCGAAGCTGCCAACGACGGCGGGGCCGGTGTGCAGGCCGAAGCGGGTGAAGAGTTCCGGCAGGCCGTTTCCGGAATTGGTTTCGTTCATCGCATCGATCGCAGCCTTCATGGCGAGCGCGCAGCGGCAGCCGTTTTCGGCGTGCCTCAGATCTTCGACGGGGGCGTTCCACATGACGAAGATGGAGTCGCCGAGATACTGGACGACGGTGCCGCCATGGCGCTCGGCGATGGTGTTCAAGAGCTCGAAATAGGCCGAGAGTATATCGACCACGTCCTCGGGCGAGTGCTGCTCGGATATGGTGGTGAAGTCGCGGATATCGGTGAAGAGGACAGTGACTTCCTGCCGTCTCGCCTTGACCATCGTGCGGTCTTCGGAACCGACGATCCGCCGGACCACTTCGCGGGGAACATAGAGCGCGAATTGGCGGATGGCGTGGCGGCTTGCAGCCAGCGCCGTCGCCAGCGTGTTGATTTCCGAGATCCAGGAATGCGAGGCCGCCTTCTCGCCGACATCGAGATCGCCAATCCGCCGGGCCTCGTCGGCAAGCCTGTTCAGCGAGCGGCTGACGATGCGCGACAGGATCACCGATGCCGCGACACCGGCGATCAGGAACCCCGCGGCGATCAGGAGATTGTGGATCAGCAGCCGGTTGGCCTGCGCTACCAAATCCTCCAGCGGCACGACGATGGCGACGACATCGCCCTTGAACAGACCGGAGACGCTGACCGGGGCGATCTGCAGCAGGTGTCTTTCGCCGTCGAGCTCGATGCGCGCCAACCCGCCATTGGCAAAGGCCGGGTCGTGGCGCAGCCGGGCCACGGTTTCGAGGCTGCTGTCGAAGCTGTTGGCGGTCGTATCGGCCGGGCCCGTGCTTTTCGACCAGATATCGAGCAGCCTTTGCATGATGGCAGGGTCGGAGTGGGCAACCAGGTCGTCTGCATCGTCGATGATATAGGCGCGTGCACGCGGAGCGATACCCTGCGCATCGAGCAGGCGGCCGACGGTTTGCAGGTGGATATTGATGCCGACGACGACCTTGACGTTGTCGCGCATCGGCGCGGCGACGGTCAGTGTCGGGATCTGGAGCGTTCCGGCGACATAGGGGCCGTTCGAGATCGCCTGGCCATCTCGAACGGCGGATTGATACCATGGGCGCTGGCGCGGATCGAAGGAAGCGTAGTCGATGTTCTTCTCGCCGAGCGGTCTTGCCTGACTGTCGAGAAAACGGAGCGTCGAAATGACGTCGGCGCTTTGCCGTCCGGCGATGGTTCTGATCGCGAAGGCGGTGCCATCGGGTGCCGCAAGGGTTTGGCGCACATCGCGCCTGCTGGTGTTGATGACTTGTACGTAGGATCCATCGGGATAGCCGGTATAGATGCTCGTAGCATCCGGAATATTGCGCAGGGCTTCGAGCAGAAATTCCTGCTTTGCCTGCAGATCCTGCGGCGGAGGGGAGGCGAGCTGTGGCAAGGTCGAGGCGAGGGCAACGGCCTCGGTGCCGCCCTGCAGCGTGTTGCGATAGCCATCGATCAGCCGCAGGCTCATTTCGCGCATCTGCTGCACGCCGGCGCTGACAGCCGCCTCGCGGCCATGGCTGAAGGCCAGCCAGATGATTGGCGTCGAGGTACAGAGCAACGATGCGACGACGAGGACGCCGAGATGCAGCCTTAGGGGTTTGGACCAGCCCACGCGATTTTCCTCGACATCAGGAGAGGCGGCGGCGCTTGGAGAAAGCGCGCCACCAATCCGATCAGACGGCGTCCGGTTCCTTGCGCAGATTGGTCACGACGCGGCGGTTCTGCACCTTGCAGGAGCGGTCCGTGCAGTCGCGAACCTCGCGGTCCTTGCCGTAGCCCTTGGCCCACATGCGCTTGGCATCGACACCCTTCGAGACGAGGTAAGCCATGGCGGCATCGGCGCGCTTCTGCGACAGCGTCTGCATCTTGGATTCGGAGCCGGAATCATCCGCAAAACCCTGCAGCTTGATCAGCCATGCCGGATTGCGGCTCAGCCATGCGGCCTGGCTGTCCAGCGTTGCCATGGCAACGGAATCGAGCGTGGCGGAATCCTGGGCGAAATAGATGCGGCGGCCGACATTGAGGATGAAGTCCTCCTCGCTGCCCGCCGCGACCGTCTCGAAGCCTGGGGCGGGGTCATTAGTCTTGCCGGTCATCGGCGTTGGCGCGGGTTCCTCCACCGACGCAATATTGCTCGTGGTGCAGGAGGCAAGGGCCATCAGCATGGCTGTGGCGGCGAGACGGCCGGCAAATCCGGTCTTGAAAGGCATCTGGTGATTTCCTCATTCGACCGGGGTTGTCTGGCTGACCTGGGCTGCAGGCTCTGCCTGATCGGCAATATGCGGCAGGACCTGCACCGCGGTGCCGATCGGGCAGCGCTGATAGAGGTCGATCGCATCCTCGTTGAACATGCGTATGCAGCCGCTCGAGGCGTCCTTGCCGATGCTCCAGGGCTCCAGCGTGCCATGGAAACGGTAACCGGTATCGACGCCATCACGCAGCAGATACATGGCGCGTGGCCCGAGCGGGTTCTTCGGCGAGCCGCCGGCTACGAATTCCGGCAGTTCCGGATGGCGCTTGCGCATCTCCGGCGGCGGCGTCCAGCGTGGCCAGAGCGCCTTGCGGTCGATCGTGGCGCGTCCGAACCACTTGAAACCCTCGCGGCCGACGCCGACGCCGTAGCGGATCGCCGTCTTGTTTTCCATGATCAGGTAGAGGAAATGGTGCCGGGTATCGACAACAACGGTGCCGATCGGCTCGGTGCTGAAATACTTGACGACCTGGCGCTGCCAGCGCCTGTCGATCTTGGCGAAGTTGGTGCTTTGATAGGTTGTGCCGTTATCGACGGCGGTTCCGGCAAAATACGAGGCGGCGGCGGCAAATGCCGGGCGCTGAACCGCGCCCGCTGCAAGTAATGCCATGCCCCCATGCAAAACAGTCCTGCGGGTCCACTCCATCGGCAAGATCCCCCTCAAAGCCAAGCAGCGAAACCGCAGTAAATCAGGTTTTCTATTTGCTACAACAGAAAATTCTCCAGCATGGGTGGCTCACGTTACGGCTTTCGGGAAACTGGTTCCTTCGCCGTTACTCGGCGATGGCAATCTCGCCCCAATATTTCGCCGAAGCGGCCCGGCGCTTCAGCTCCAAACCGTCTGCCGCATCGCTTCTCCCGTTATCATCGCGGCAGAGACGGCGACGTTGATCGAGCGCTGTCCCTCGACCATCGGGATGAGGAGCCGCCCATCGGCCTTGTCATGGACGTGGTCGGGCACGCCGGCGCTTTCGCGGCCGAAGAGCAGGATGTCATCAGGCCGGAAGGCGAAGCTGGTGTAGGGGCTGGAGGCCTTGGTCGATGCGAGGATAAGGCGGCGCCTTGTGGTTGCGCGCCATTCCTCGAAGCGGTCGAAATTGACATGGCGGGTGAGGGCGGCCGATGAGATGTAGTCCATGCCGGAGCGCTTCAGATTGCGGTCCGATATGTCGAAGCCGGCTGGCTCTATGATATCGACGGCAAAACCCAGACAGGCGGCCAGTCTCAGGATCGTGCCGGTGTTGCCGGGAATGTCCGGCTGGTAGAGCGCCAGTCTGAGGTCGGTCATCGTTATCTCCGGGAAGGGTGTGCCAGCCCTAGAACATGTGTGTTTTGAACGCAACAGGACGCGTTTTGACCCTGAAATGTTCAATTTCTGCCGATTTTCAGCTGGAAATTTGGCGATTTTCGCGTTATCGGTGCACATCTTCAAACGCCAGCAGGGAGGCCGACATGAATATTTTGCTGCTCACGCGCCTTCCGGCCGTCATCCGACCGCTGGTGATGGCGCGTTCCTGACGCGCAAAAGCTTTCTCAAAATCCCCCATTGATCCATTGCGCGGCTGTTGTGGCCTCGCCCCTTGAACGTCCGGTTCCCATATGTGCTCAAGCGCGGATTTGCGCGGGCCGGGAGACGGAACGGTACGGTTCCGGAGCATTTTCATGTTTGGCTGGTTCGAACAGCGGTTGAATCCCTTCCCCAGCGAGGAGCCTGTGGCGCCTCCCACGGGGCTTTTCGCCTTTTGCTGGCACTATACCAAGCCGGCGGCACCCTGGCTGGCGATCATGGCGGTCCTCACCGCGCTGATCGCTGTCGGCGAAGTGGCGCTTTTCCAGTTCCTGGGCGATATCGTCGACTGGCTCGGCAACGCCGACAAGGCGACCTTCATGCAGAACGAGTGGCAAAGGCTCGCCTGGATGGGCGCGCTGATCCTGATCGGCCTGCCGCTGGCAGCGGGTATCGACTCGCTGATCATGCATCAGGTGCTGCTCGGCAACTATCCGATGATCGCCCGCTGGCAGATGCACCGCTTCCTGCTGCGTCATAGCATGACCTTCTTCGCCAACGAGTTCGCCGGACGCGTTGCCACCAAGGTGATGCAGACGTCGCTTGCTGTGCGCGAAACGGTGATGAAGATCCTCGACGTCTTCGTCTATGTCGTCACCTATTTCATCTCGATGATCGTGGTGATCGCTGCGGCTGACTGGCGGCTGATGATCCCGATCCTCGTCTGGCTCGGCGTCTATGTCGGCATCGTCTCCTATTTCGTTCCGCGGCTGCGCCGGATCGCCAAGCAGCAGGCCGATGCGCGCTCGATGATGACCGGCCGCGTGGTCGACAGCTATACGAACATCGCGACCGTTAAGCTGTTTTCGCATGCCGGGCGGGAGGAGAGCTATGCCAAGGAAGGCATGGACGAATTCCTGCAGACGGTGCATGCGCAGATGCGCCGTGTGACGCTGTTCCACATGTCGGTCTACATGAACAACTGCATCGCGCTGTTCGTGATTTCGGGCCTGTCGATCTGGTTCTGGCTGAACGGCGAGATTTCGGTCGGCGCCATTGCCATCGCCATTGGCCTGGCGATGCGTGTCAACGGCATGTCGCAGTGGATCATGTGGGAAGTGTCGGCGCTCTTCGAGAATATCGGTACCGTCTATGACGGCATGGATATGATGACGAAGAACCACGACATCACCGATCTGCCGGGTGCGCCGGTGCTGCAGGCCAAGCGCGGGGCGATCCACTACGAGCGGATCGGCTTCCACTACGGCAAGGGCAAGGGCGTCATCGAGAACTTGTCGCTCGACATCAAGGCCGGCGAGAAGGTCGGTCTGGTGGGCCGCTCGGGCGCCGGCAAGACGACGCTGATGAACCTGCTGCTGCGGTTCTACGACCTGGAAGCAGGGCGTATCACCATCGACGGTCAGGATATCACCGCCGTGTCGCAGGAAAGCCTGCGGGCGCTGATCGGTGTCGTGACGCAGGACACGTCGCTGCTGCACCGCTCGATCCGCGACAACATCGCCTACGGCCGTCCGGATGCGACGGACGCCGAGGTGATCGAGGCGGCGAAGCGGGCGAATGCCTGGGAGTTCATCGACGGGCTTTCCGACATGCATGGCCGCAAGGGGCTGGATGCGCAGGTCGGCGAGCGCGGCGTGAAACTGTCGGGCGGCCAGCGCCAGCGTATCGCGATCGCCCGCGTCTTCCTGAAGGACGCGCCGATCCTGGTGCTCGACGAGGCAACCTCGGCGCTCGATTCCGAAGTGGAAGCGGCGATCCAGGAAAACCTCTTCGCGCTGATGCAGGGCAAGACAGTCATCGCCATCGCCCACCGCCTCTCGACGCTGACCGAGATGGACCGGCTGATCGTGCTCGACAAGGGCAAGATCATCGAGTCAGGCTCGCACAGCGAACTGGTCGGCGAGGGCGGCATCTATGCCGACCTCTGGACCCGCCAGTCCGGCGGTTTCCTGGCCGATCACGAGGAAGAAGCCGACGCCGCGGCGGAGTGAAAATCAGAAAGCCCTTCCGGCGGAAGCCGGGAGGGCTTTTGCTTAGGCGGTATGGCGTTTTGCGGTGAGTTCCAAGCCCAGCGATTGCATCACCGCCAGGACCGTCTTCAGCGTCGGGTTCCCATCTTCGGCGAAGGAACGGTAGAGTGCTTCGCGTGCCAAACCCGTCTCCTTGGCGATTTCGCTCATCCCGCGCGACCTTGCGACGATGCCGAGCGCATGGGCGATATAGCCCGCGTCTCTGCTTTCAAACGCGTCCTTCATGAATTCGTCGATCGCCTCGTCCGAGGTCAGCGCATCCGCCGGATCGTAATCGTGTAATTTCTCAGCCATCGTTCTCGTCCAGTTCGCGCGCAAGCCTCTTGGCAAGCGCTATGTCGCGGCTCTGCGAACTCTTGTCTCCTCTACAGAGAAGAATGATCAGCTCTTTGCCGCGCGCCAGGTGATATAGAGCCGGTAGCCCGGCCCGTAATGAATGCGCAACTCGCTGACGCCGTCGCCAACCGGCTCTACATCGCCCGTTAGGCCATAGCTCAACCGCGTCAATCTGGCAGCGATAGCCGCACGAGCGCGCTCGTCCCTCAGCTTTCGCTCCCATTTTCGATAGATATCGGTTTGCGAAAGTCTGATCATTGGTTTGTGATTTATAAATCACAAACCTGAATTTTTCAAGTGTGACGCCTAAAGGCTATCCGCCCAGTCGCGGATGCGGTGGGTCTCGACGATGAACATGGTGTTGGCGCTGGCGAGCGTGCGCAGGTCGAGCAGGCGGCGTTCTTCTTCTCGCTCCAGCCATACGGCGACGGCCTCGCTGACGATCGCGTCGTGCTCGATCCCGAGATGTTCGGCGGCGGCCATCAGCCTTTCCGCAATTGGAAGCGGAATATGCACTCTCAGCATTTTCGTTTCCATGCCTGGATGTCTCCGTTGAGCGGCGATTGTACTCCGAGATTGTGGCGAGGTCAGCGGCATTCAACACGCCTCACGCCGATATTATCGAATATTACCAAAATATAAGGTTGTGTCAGCCGCCGTTACTCTTTGCCGGTCCGGGGTTTTTGCCTATATCGGCAATCATGTTGCTGCGCCCCATTCTCAACCTGTTCGAAACGTGGATCGACCCCTTCCGTCAGCGGGATAATATCCAGCCGCCGCGTTCGACGCTGGGCTTCATCTGGTTCTATATCGGCCAGGCACGATGGCCCTTCATTGCGATGCTCGTGCTCGGCGGAATGTCGGCGGCGATCGAGGCGGCGCTCTTCTGGTTCGTCGGCCGGCTCGTCGATATCCTGAGCACCATCAAGCCCGGCGACGGTTGGAGCAAACTGCTGGGCGATCACGGCGCAGAGCTCTTCGGCATGCTGGCGCTGATCGGCATCGTGCGCTTCGTCGTCGCCTTCCTGATCGCGCTGGTCGATCAGCAGGTAATCACGCCCGGATTCTACAATCTGGCCCGCTGGCAGTCCTATCTGCATGTGTCGCGCCAGTCGCTGCAGTTCTTCCAGAGTGATTTTTCCGGCCGTATCGTTTCCAAGGTCTGGTCGGCGGGGCAGGCGGTCGGCGATCTCGTGACGTCGCTGATGGAGAGCGTCTGGTTCGTCGGCATCTATGCGGCGGCGACGCTGGTGCTCGTTGCGAGGCTCGATTTCTCGCTCGCGGCCGTGGTGTTTTTCTGGATCGTCGCCTTTGGCGTGCTGGCGCGCTATTTCGTGCCGCGCATCCGCTTCCACTCCCGCGAAACGGCCGAGGCGGCGTCGATGCTGAATGGCCGCATGGTCGATTCCTACAGCAATATCCAGACGCTGAAGCTGTTTGCCCGCGACGAGGAAAGCGACCGCTACATGCGGCAGGGCTTCGATATCTATCAGGAAACGGTGCTGCGCTTCACACGCTTCATCACCGGCGTGCGCGCCTCGATGGCGTTGCTGTCGGGCCTGATGATCGTCACCATGGCAGGTCTCAGCGTCGATCTGTGGCTGCGCGGACTCATAAGCTCCGGCGCCGTCGCCTTTTCGCTGGCGCTGGTGCTGCGCCTGAATTTCCTGCTGGGCCGGTTGATGACGCAGTTCAACGGCATCATGCGCAATCTCGGCACGATCCAGAACTCCGCGGAGCTGATTTCTCAGCCCCTCGGTCTCGTCGATCAGCCGGATGCGAGGGAACTGGTCATCCGCGAGCCGAGCATCCGCTTCGAGAACGTTTCGTTTCACTACGGCAAGAGCAAGGGTGTGATCGATAACTTCTCGCTGACAGTCGCACCCGGCGAAAAGGTCGGTATCGTCGGGCGTTCAGGTGCCGGAAAATCGACGCTCGTGAACCTGCTGCTCAGGATGTACGACGTCGAGGGCGGCCGCATTCTCGTCGATGGCCAGGACATTGCCGCCGTGCGCCAGGAGACGCTGCGCATGCAGGTCGGTGTCGTCAGCCAGGATACGTCGCTGCTGCACCGCTCGGTGCGCGACAACATTCTGTTCGGCCGCCCGGATGCAGGCGAGGGCAAGCTGATCGAAGCCGCGAAGCGCGCCGAAGCCATGGGTTTCATCGACAGGCTGCAGGACCAGAACGGCCGAAAGGGCTTCGACGCCCATGTCGGCGAGCGCGGCGTCAAGCTTTCCGGCGGCCAGCGTCAGCGTATCGCGATTGCTCGCGTCATGCTGAAGGATGCGCCGATCCTGGTGCTCGACGAAGCCACTTCGGCGCTCGATTCCGAAGTCGAGGAGGCGATCCAGTCGAACCTCAACCGCATCATGGACGGCAAGACGGTGCTGGCGATCGCTCACCGGCTCTCGACCATCGCCGCGCTCGACCGCCTGATCGTCGTCGATCAGGGGCGAATCATCGAGGAAGGCACGCATGAGGCGCTGATTGCCAAGGGCGGGCTTTACGCCGAACTCTGGGCCCGGCAGTCCGGCGGGTTCCTCGCCTCCGATGACGGCGCTGGCGAGGGTACGGGCGGACGCGAGGCCAAGGTGGTCTAGAGCAGAGGCTCCAGCGCCCTCCAATCCCGCGAAGCCTACGGATTGACTTGAAAATTTCATCCGAAATTTCCCGCGACATTGTGCCGTCAGCCCCTTGTCAAGGGTAGACATAATTTGCGATCAAGCATAGAACGCGCCGGATTGGTGGGGAGTCTGTGGCCGAATTGTGTCTTCAACAGATTCGTCGCTGAGAGGGGCAGGGCGGAATTCCGCGAAAATTGCGCAGAGGATGGTTTAGCCGTGAGCGAACACGATACGACAAGCGGGGCTTCATCAGAGCCCACTCGCCGTGATTTCCTATATCTCACCACTGGTATGGCGGGTGCTGTCGGCGCCGTTGCGGTTGCATGGCCGTTCGTCGATCAGATGCGTCCGGACGCATCGACGCTGGCACTGGCTTCGATCGAAGTCGACGTGACGAGTCTGACGCCCGGCATGTCGCTGACCGTCAAGTGGCGCGGCAAGCCGATCTTCATCCGCAATCGTACGCCGGAAGAGATCAAGGCTGCTGCGGATACGCCGCTGGCCGACCTCAAGGACCCGGTTGCGCGCAATGCCAACCTTGCTCCCGATGCCCAGGCGACCGACCTCGATCGCTCCGCCGGCAAGGACAAGGAAAACTGGATCGTCATGGTTGGTACCTGTACCCACCTCGGTTGCGTACCGCTCGGCCAGGCCGGCGAATACAACGGTTGGTTCTGTCCCTGCCATGGTTCTGTCTACGATACGGCCGGCCGTATCCGTAAAGGCCCTGCGCCGCAGAACCTGGCTATTCCGACCTTTTCGTTCGTGTCCGACACTAAGATCAAGATCGGTTGAGGGGAGACTGATACATGAGTGGCCATTCCAGCTACGAGCCATCAACCGGCTTGGAAAAATGGATCGATGCGCGCCTTCCGCTGCCGCGTATGATCTATGACAGCTTCGTCGCATACCCGGTTCCGCGTAACCTGAACTATGCCTATACCTTCGGTGCCATGCTTTCGGTCATGCTGATCGTTCAGATCCTGACCGGCATCGTGCTTGCCATGCACTACGCCGCCGACACGTCGATCGCCTTCAACTCGGTTGAAAAGATCATGCGTGACGTCAATCACGGCTGGCTGCTGCGCTACATGCACGCCAACGGCGCATCGTTCTTCTTCGTTGCAGTTTACCTGCATATCGCCCGTGGCCTCTATTACGGTTCGTACAAGGCGCCGCGCGAAATCCTCTGGATCCTCGGCGTCGTCATCTACCTTCTGATGATGGCAACCGGCTTCATGGGCTACGTTCTGCCCTGGGGTCAGATGTCCTTCTGGGGCGCGACCGTTATCACCGGTTTCTTCTCGGCCTTCCCGCTGGTCGGCGAATGGATCCAGCAGTTCCTGCTCGGCGGCTTTGCCGTTGATCAGCCGACGCTGAATCGCTTCTTCTCGCTGCACTACCTGCTGCCCTTCATGATCGCAGGCGTTGTTATCCTGCACATCTGGGCACTGCACGTGACCGGCCAGACGAACCCGACAGGCGTCGAAGTCAAGACGAAGACGGATACCGTCCGTTTCACGCCTTACGCGACCCTCAAGGATGCGCTCGGCGTTTCGATCTTCCTGCTGGTTTACGCCTATTTCGTCTTCTACCTGCCGAACTTCCTCGGCCACGCCGACAACTACATCCCGGCTGACCCGTTGAAGACGCCTGCTCACATCGTTCCGGAATGGTACTTCCTGCCGTTCTACGCGATGCTGCGCTCGATCACGTTCAATGTCGGCCCGATCGACTCGAAGCTCGGCGGCGTTCTGGTGATGTTCGGCGCGATCATCGTGCTGTTCTTCCTGCCCTGGCTCGATACCTCGAAGGTCCGTTCGGCCGTCTACCGTCCGTGGTACAAGCTGTTCTACTGGCTGTTCGTGATTAACGCGATCATCCTCGGCTGGCTTGGTTCCCAGCCGGCTGAAGGTCTCTTCACCACCATCTCGCAGATTTGCACGCTCCTCTACTTCGCCTTCTTCCTGGTGGCGATGCCGGTGCTGGGTCTTGTCGAGACACCGCTGCGCGTTCCTAACTCGATCACCGAAGCGGTGCTCGAGAAGAAGAACAAGTCTGCGGCCAAGGCATAACCGAGCGGCGGAAGGAATTAAAAACATGAAAAAGCTTGTTACAAGCATTCTGTCGCTCGCAATTGCAGCCACCTTCGCCGGTGCTGCTCTTGCCGAAGACGCGGCGCCCGCGGCTGGCGCAGCGCCTGCTCATCACGAGGAAGCGACGCCTCATTATCCCCTGAAGGAGCCGACCGAGGAAAAGTGGAGCTTCGCTGGTCCCTTCGGTCACTATGACAAGGGTCAGCTGCAGCGCGGTCTGAAGGTCTATACCGAAGTCTGTTCCGCCTGCCACTCGATGAACCTCGTCCCGTTCCGCATGCTGAGCAACCTCGGTTACTCGGATGCGCAGGTGAAGGCATTCGCGGCCAACTACGAAGTGCAGGACGGCCCTGACGCCAGCGGTGAGATGTTCACCCGCAAGGCTGTTCCGTCCGATCATTTCCCGTCGCCATATCCGAACCCGGAAGCGGCTGCGGCCTCCAACAATGGTGCTGCCCCGCCGGATATGTCGCTGCTCGCCAAGGCACGCGAAGTCGAGCGCGGTTTCCCGCAGTTCGTCTTCGATATCTTCACGCAGTACCAGGAAAGCGGCCCGGATTACATCCACTCGCTGCTGACGGGCTACCAGGATCCGCCGGCTGGCTTCCAGGTTCCGGCTGGTGCACACTATAACCCGTACTTCCACGCCGCCGCCGCTTTCGCCATGCCGAAGCCGCTCTCCGACGACCAGGTCACCTATGACGATGGTTCGCCGCAGACCGTGGATCAGTATTCGCGCGACGTTTCGGCCTTCCTGATGTGGGCTGCCGAGCCGCATCTCGAAGAGCGCAAGCGCACCGGTTTCATGGTGATGATCTTCCTGCTGATCTTCTCGGGCCTCATCTACCTGACGAAGCGCTCGGTCTATGCCAGCAAGGACCACTGAGCGGTTCTCGTTCGAATAAGCAAAAGGCGGCCTCCGGGCCGCCTTTTTTGTTGGTTCCGGGAATGGCAATTGATAGGGTGCAGCCTCTTTGTGCCCTCGCAGACAGACGGACTTTCCATGAACAACATTGCCTCGGAGCTTGCCGCCAGCATTCGCTCCATCGCCGATTATCCGAAGCCCGGCATCATCTTTCGCGACATCACCACGCTGCTCGGCAATCCGCGCGCCTTCCGCCGCGCCGTCGACGAGCTGGTGCAGCCCTATGCCGGTCTGAAGGTCGACAAGATCGCCGGCATGGAAGCGCGTGGATTCATTCTCGGCGGCGCCGTGGCGCACCAACTGTCCGCCGGTTTCGTGCCGATCCGCAAGAAGGGCAAGCTGCCGCATGAGACGGTGCGGATCGCCTACAGCCTTGAATATGGCGTCGATGAAATGGAGATGCACCGGGATGCGGTGCAGCCGGGCGAGAAGGTGATCCTCGTCGACGATCTGATCGCGACCGGGGGGACGGCGGTCGGCGCGACGAAGCTGTTGCGCCAGATCGGCGCCGAAGTCGTCGGCGCCTGCTTCGTCATCGACCTGCCGGATCTCGGCGGCCGCAAGAAGCTCGAAGAGCTCGGCGTCGACGTTCACACGCTGGTGGAGTTTGCCGGGCACTGACGCCCGGCTTGTCCTATTCGAATTCGAGGACGCTGCTTTCGAAGCGGATCACCGGGATGCCGTCCTGGTTGATGCCTTCGTTGAGGATCTTGTTCAGATGCCAGCCCGGGCGCGATGCCAGCGGGCGGCTGGACAGGAAGGTCACCGAATAGGTGACCGTCTCGTCGACGAAGACGGGCTTCAGCCATTGCAGCTTCTCGAAGCCGGGCGAGGGGCCGAGCTTGGGCGCCGCAAGACCCTCCTTCGCCAGCCGGACGCTCTGCGCCATCCAGTAATCCAGGAAGGTGCGCATCCATGCGGCGCAATTGTGCCAGCCGGAGGCGCAGAGATCGCCGAACAGCGTGTGCCTCGCGGCCTCGCGGTCGACATGGAAGCGCTGGGGATCGAAGCGGGTGGCGAAATGGACGATGCGTTCCTCGGTGAAGGTGTAGCTGCCGATCTCGACCTTCTGGCCGATGGCATATAGCTCGGTCATCCTCATCGGCGTGCCTCCGCCGCTTCGCGGGTGCTGAACATGATCCAGTTTTCCGAATAACAGACGAGCTCGCCGCGCTGGTTCTCGATCTCGTGCTTGAAGCGGACGATGCCGATGCCGGGGCGCGAGCGCATCAGCCGGGATTCGAGCACGATCGAGCTGCCGGAGAGCGTGTCTCCCGCCAGAACCGGCTTCTTCCATTCCATGATGTCGATGCCCGGCGCGCCCTGCGAATGGGAGTTCAAGAGATAGCCCTCAGCCATCATCCGCATGAACAAGGCCGAGGTGTGCCAACCGGAAGCGGCCAGGCCGCCGAGGATGCTCGCCTTGCCGCCGGCTTCGGAAGTATGCATCGGCTGCGGATCGAATTCGGTGGCGAATTCGATGATCTCTTCTGATGTGACAGGGATCGGGCCAAGCGGGAAGCTGCGGCCCGGCGCGAAATCTTCATAGCTCAGTTTCTGATTGTTCATTGCAGGCCTCGTCAATCCCTGCCTTCGCAGATGGCATGTGAGGTGTCGGGAGTGCAAGTCTTTTCAGACATGGAGACGGGACCGTCAGGCACGGGATCGCCACGCTTTTCGCCTATTGATTGCGAAATGATCCTGTGATCTTCATGGGCTGTATTCAACGATGCGGGATGTTCATGAGCAATCTGGAGACGGCGCTGCAGGGCGCAGCCGAAGACGGCATCATCACCGAAACCCAGGCGCAGACGTTGTTTTCCTATCTCGGCCAAAGACTTGCAGCGGCCGAGCCGACCGCGGGGGGAGAGCAACTGCTGGCGAAACGCCAAGGAGATGACGCCAACCCGCTGGAAGATAGCGAGGCGCCCAGGTTCGTTCGCGGGTTTCATGACATTCTGATCACGATCGGCATCATCGTTGCGCTTCTCGGCTTCGGCGGGGTGGGTTCCGTCTATGCAACCCTGCCTGCGATCATCATTTTTGCCGAAATATTTGTTCGCCGCCAGAGGCTAGCGCTTCCAGCCGTCGCGCTTACCGTCGCGACGGTGCTCTGGATAGGAGCTTCAGTCATGCTATTGACCACGGACCCCTCTCTCGGACTGGAGCAGAGATACATCCACCCGTACCCGTCTTTGGGCGCGTTCCTGTTGCTCGTGCCTTTTCCACCGCTACTGGCGCTGTTTCATTGGCGCTATCGTGTACCAATAGCCCTCGCGGCGCTTTTGATTTCGCTCTTCCTCGTGTTCCTCGCAGGCGTTTTGGCTTTCATGGCGCCTGCGGCCGGGTGGCACGATGCAACAGGCTCCATACGATATCAGACCGTCAGCATCTTCTTCGTCTGCGTGATTTTCATGTTCGCCGTTGCCATGTCGTTCGATCTCAGGGATCGCGAGCGGGTGACGCGCAGTTCTGACGTTGCTTTCTGGATGCATCTCGCGACTGCGCCGGCGCTTCTCTATGGAACGGTGTTGTTGTGCTTCCTGCTGCTCGGCGTGACCACGAATGATGTCGACAACTACACCGGACCGGCTGTCGTGGTTGCTATCGTCCTTGTCATGATGGCGGTTGGGCTGATCATCGACCGCCGTGCGTTCGTCACGTCCGGCCTGCTTTCATTGGGTGTCGCGCTCAGCGCAATTCTGCAGCACAGCAATATGCGGATGGACGGCTTGCTGTCCGCAGAGCTCGTCACTATCGGAATTTTCGTGCTGCTGATCGGTATGAGCTGGCTGCCATTGCGCCGTGCCATCGTCGGTAGGCTGCCGCTCGGCCTGCAGGCAAAATTGCCGGCGTTGCGATAACGCCGGCATGAGCTGCCCGCCAGGGCGGCAGCGCTTTTTGATCAGGTGTTGAAGCGGAAGTGGATGACGTCGCCGTCGGCGACGACGTATTCCTTGCCTTCGTCGCGGCCCTTGCCAGCTTCCTTGGCGCCGACTTCACCTTTGAAGTTGATGTAGTCGTCGTAACCGATGGTGAAGGCGCGGATGAATCCGCGCTCGAAATCGGTGTGGATCACGCCGGCGGCGGCAGGCGCCTTGGTGCCGCGCACGATCGTCCAGGCGCGCGTTTCCTTCGGGCCGACGGTGAAATAGGTGATCAGGTCGAGCAGGTGGTAGCCGGCGCGGATGAGGCGGTCGAGACCGGCTTCTTCCAGGCCGAGCGCGGAGAGGAATTCCTTCGATTCCTCTTCCGGCAGCTGTGCGACTTCGGATTCAATCGCCGCAGAGATGACGACGCATTCCGCACCCTGCTGCTTTGCCATTTCGGCGACGGCATTGGTGTGCTCGTTTCCGGTGGAGGCGTCTGCCTCGGCGACGTTGCAGACGTAGAGGACCGGATGCGAGGTGAGGAGGTTGAGGCCCTTGAGGATCTCGATCTCTTCCGGTGCCAGCGTCTTCAGGAGAAGACGGGCCGGCTTGCCTTCGTTCAGCAGCTTGATGACGGCTTCCATGACCGGCAGCTGGGCCAGCGAATCCTTGTCCTTGCTGGCGGCGCGCTTGCGGGTCTGCTCGACGCGGCGCTCCAGGCTCTCGAGGTCGGCGAGCATCAGCTCGGTCTCGATCGTGTCGGCATCGCCGACCGGATTGATGCGGCCCTCGACATGGGTGATGTCGTCGTCTTCGAAGCAGCGCAGCACGTGGACCACGGCATCGACTTCGCGGATGTTGGCCAAGAACTTGTTTCCGAGGCCTTCACCCTTCGACGCACCGCGCACCAGGCCGGCGATATCGACGAAGGAGATGCGCGTCGGAATGATTTCCTTTGAGCCGGCAATCGCTGCCAGCTTCTGCATGCGCGCGTCGGGAACGGCGACTTCGCCGGTGTTCGGCTCAATCGTGCAGAACGGATAGTTTGCCGCCTGCGCCGCTGCCGTCTTGGTGAGCGCGTTGAAAAGGGTCGACTTGCCGACATTCGGCAGACCGACGATACCGCATTTGAAGCCCATGGCTGAATGTCCGTATTCGCTAAAATCGTTGCCTTGCCTATGGGGGAATGGCGCCCCGCGGTCAAGACTTGCAATGATCCGCGAGGCATCAACCTTGCCGGTAAGGCAGATTTGCCTTACTTTAAAAGAGAAGGAGAAGTCGATGGTTCGCTTGAAAGTGACCGCCAAGGGACAGATCACGCTGAAGAAGGAGGTGCTCGATCACCTGGGCATCAGCCCGGGCGATGAGATCGACGTCAATCTTCAACCGCAGCGTCAGGCAACACTCCATGCGATTTCAGGCAAGCTGCCGATCGAATCCCTATTTGGGATGATCAAGAACGAGGCAGGCGTGCATCTTACCATTGACGAAATCAACGAAGCGATTGCTGACGGGTGGGCCAACAGGCGATGACGGTTGTCATCGACACGAACGTGCTGTTGCGCTTGGTGATCGAAGATGACACCGGAGAGACGGAGCAAGCGCAGGATGCCTTGGCCAGCGCCAGCCGGGTTGTTGTACCTGTTGTCGCAATCTGCGAAGCAATATGGGTTCTGCGAAGCCGCTATAAGGTCGGAAGAGAGCCGTTGCAGGCGTTTGTGAGGCGTCTTCTTGAAACGGATAAGCTTCTTATGGACCGGGTTGCCGTCGAGGCGGGATTAAACATGATGGAGCGGGGCGGCGATTTTGCCTATGGTCTCATCGCCCTCGACGGCAGGCGTCTCGGTGGCGAGACTTTCGTCAGCTTCGACAAGAAGGCTGTGGCACTTCTCACTGCTTCGGGCTTGAACTGCAGACTTCTACGGCCACATAAATGATTGCGCATAGCTGATCGCGATCAGGCGCATCTTTCCCATGTGATAATGGCAGACTTCCGATGAGTGACAATGATGTTGTCCTGACACCGAAAACTAAGACGAAGCTGAAGCTCGACAAGCCGAAGCTCTACAAGGTCATTCTGTTCAACGACGATTATACGCCGCGCGAATTCGTGACCATGGTGCTGAAGGCCGTGTTCCGGATGAGTGAGGAGGCGGGCTATCGCGTCATGCTGACGGCGCACAAGCTCGGGTCGAGCGTCGTGGTCGTCTGCACCAAGGACATCGCCGAGACCAAGGTCAAGGAGGCGATGGACTATGCCAAGGAAGCGGGATTCCCGCTAATGCTGACGGCCGAGCCCGAGGAATAGCTTGGCGATCTCTTAACCAGCCTCCTTAATCGAATGTCCGAGGTTTTCCGGTAGCATGGCGGAAACGGCGGAGGCTCGAGATGCCTGCGGAAGCGGCGACCTGGCATTATTTCGTGGCGGCGGCGATCTTTGCGCTGCTCGGCGCGATCGGCCATGTCTGCAGGGCGGTGTTCAACGTATTGCCGGACCGTATCACCGACCGGCCATTGCTCGATCTCCCCCTCTCCAGCGGCTACAATCTTCCCGACCTGCTGTTCGGCACCGAATATGACGACAACGGCTATTACCGGCTAGACAGTCTCAAGAACTTCCGCATCTCGGTGATGCTCAGCACAGCTGGCGGATTGCTTGTCATGCTGTTTTCGCCGGGTGCCTCCGGTGCTGTCGCCTGGATGATCGACAGCGGGCTTTCGGCGCTGTGGAACCTCTTTCTCTACCGGCTGCACGAGACCGGGCTGTTCTGAGGTCAGCGCCCTGCCGGGCGCCGCATCTGGTAGCCGGTCTTGTCCTGCGCGAAGCCGCAGCCCTCGTAGAAGCGCAATGTGGCCGGATCCTTCGAGCCCGTCAAAAGCATCACCTTGTAGCATCCGGCGACCCAGGCTGCGTCGATCGCATGGGCGATCAGTGCCGCGCCAAAGCCCTGCTTGCGATGGTCAGCACTGGTGACGACATTCTCGATCAGCGCGTAGGATGCGCCTGCGCGGGTGAGATTGGGGACGACGACCAGCGTCACGGTGGCGGCGGCCACCTTTCCGGCAAAGCCGATGAAGATGCGCATGCCCGGCTGTGCCAGGATCGCGGTCATGCGCTCGATAGCAACGGCTGCCTCGATCGGCGGATCGGCTGGATTGAGCTGAGCATAGAGCCCAAGCAGGGCAGGGAGATCGCTGGCCTCGGCTACGCGGATCGCGAGCGGTGTGCTCATCCGGTCAGTCGCCCTTGTTGCCGAGCAGCTTCTTCAGCATCTCCGCCATCGGGCCGCTGGCCGGCAGGATCTTAGGCTGGTTGTGGTTGCGGGCCTGATGGATATGGGATTTGGCCACCGGCTTCTTCTCCGCCTTCGGCTTTTCTTCGTCGGCCTTGCCGCCGGTGGCAAGCGCCAGCTTGTTCATCAGCTGCGAATCCTCGTTACGAACCAGCATGCCGGCATTGTCGGCCAGCGCGTCCAGCAGCGGCTCCAGCCAGCTTTGGTCTACCTTGGCGAAATCGCCGAGGACGTGATGCTGAACCATTTCCTTGACGCCGGGGTGGCCGATGCCGAGGCGCAGGCGGCGGTATTCGCGGCCGCAATGGGCGTCGAGCGACTTGATGCCGTTGTGCCCGCCATGGCCGCCGCCGGTCTTCAGCCGCGCCTTGCCGGGCGCCAGATCCAGCTCGTCATAGATGGCGACGAGATCGGACGGCTGCAGCTTGTAGAAACGCATGGCTTCGCCGACGGATTCGCCCGACAGGTTCATGTAGGTCTGCGGCTTGATCAGCAGCACCTTTTCGCCGTCGAGTTCGCCTTCCGATATCTCGGCCTTGAACTTCTTCGACCAGGGCGAAAAGCGGTGGCGGCGGTGAATGGCGTCGATGGCCATGAAACCGATATTGTGGCGGTTGCCGGCATATTTGCTGCCGGGATTGCCGAGACCCGCGATGATCAGCATGGGCCAATCCATTCCTTGAAAATCCGATGCCCGTTTCACCACCGCGAAACGGGCGTGAAGTCAAGCGCTAAGGCTGGAGCAGCCTGTCATTGCAGCAGGTTGAGGCCGTATTTCAGAAAGATCTGCTTTTGCGTGCCATCGGCAATCAGCTTGTCGAGCGAGGCCTGCATCTTGCGCAGCAGATCGTCCGGAAAGTCCTTCTGGCAGGCAATGCCCATCGGCTGGCTGGAGAGCACCGTCACCATCTCCAGCGGTTGATCCTGCTTCAGCTTGTCGAAATAGAGCTCCGAGATCGGCATCATATCGATGCGGCCGCCCAGCAGCTTGCGCATCGTGGCGTTGAAATCGCTGGCGACATCGAGCTTGGGGAAGCCTTTTTCCTTCAGCGTCGTCTCGGTGTAGTCCTCGCGCCAGGTGCCGACCAGGTACTTCTTGGCTTCTTCCAGATTGTCGGCGGTGACAGCGGAGTCCTTGGCCTTGATCAGGATGTTGCGGTCGATGAGCAGCGGCTCCACCCATTTGAACAGGGGATCGCGAAGACCGTTATGGGCTGTGGCGAAGACGCAGGTCATCGGCGTGCTTTGCGCCAGCGTATAGGCGCGGGCCCAAGGCATCATCTCGATCGTATAATCGACGCCGATATCGGCCATCACCTTCTCGACCTGCTCGACGGTGGCGCCCTTGATGACCTTGCCGTCGCGGTAGTTGAAGGGTGCGTAGTCTTCAGTCGTGAAGGACACCGTTTGCGCGGAGGCTGCGGCAGGCAGGATGAGGAAGGCGAGAAGCAGCAGCTTTTTCATCGCATAACTCCTGATGTTCGTTGGTCTATGACGCACGCGCCACGAAGGGGATGACGCCGCTCAGCTTCTCGATCAGCTGCGCTGCGGTCTGCGGCCGGTGGAAGAGATAGCCCTGTCCATAATCCAGCCCCATCTGCTGCAGCGTCCGGCATTCCTCTTCGGTCTCGATGCCCTCGGCAATCACGGTGCAGTTCATCTTGTGCGACAGCGTGGTGATCGCCTCGATCAGCATCCGGCTCTTCATGCCGACATCGTCGTTGCCTTCGTTGATGGCGCGGGTAAAGGACTGATCGATCTTGATGATATCAACCGGGAAACGGTTGAGATAGCTCAGAGACGAGTAGCCGGTGCCGAAATCATCCAGCGCGATGCGGCAGCCGAAGCGGCGCAGCTCGGTGACGATCATGCGGATCTGCGGGTTGTCGTGCATCAGCACGGCCTCGGTGATCTCGACGACGATGCGTTCGGGACGTATGCCATGGCGGCCGAGCAGACCGGCCAGACGCGAGGGCAGGGCGGGCTCGAACTGCAGCGGCGAGAAATTGATCGCCAGATAGGTGTCCTGCATGCCGGTGATCCGGGAGATGCGGGAGAGGTTGGAGATCGCCTTCTCCATGATGACGTTGCCGATGCGGACGATCTTGGCGGTCTCTTCAGCGACGTTGATGATCTCGGCCGGTGGCATCAGGCCCTTTTGCGGGTGGTTGAGGCGCATCAGCGCTTCGAAGCCTGCGATGTTGCCGTGGGTCAGGCCGACGATTGGCTGCAGGTAGGCTTCGAACCAGTCCTCGGCGAGGCCTGCCTCGATGCAGCTTTCGATCTCGGCGCGGCTGCGTGCGGTATCGAGCATCGCGTTGTCGAACAGGCGGGCGCCGTTCTTGCCGTCGCGCTTCTTGGCATACATCGCCATGTCGGATTTCTGCAGCAGTTCTGCTGCATTGGCCGCATGGCGCGGATAGATGGCGACGCCGACGGAGGCGCTCAGATGCAGTTCGGGGCCGAAAGGCGTGTCGAAGATCGTGGCGATCTGATCGCACATGGCCCGCGCTCGCTTCTCGGCATCGGCGGCGGGCAGCAGGATGGCGAATTCGTCGCCGCCAAGGCGGGCGGCTTCGTCGGATGGGGCGAGATGGGTCTTGAAGCGGGCAACGAGCTCACGCAGCGCCCGGTCGCCTTCGGCATGGCCCATATTGTCGTTGATCCACTTGAAGCGGTCGAGATCGACGAACAGGCACGCAAGCTCCTGGCCCGCTGCGTCCGCTTCGGCGATTTTGCGGTCGAGCACGGCTTCGAAGCCCTGGCGGTTCAAGAGGCCGGTCAGGTGATCGGTGATTGCCTGGCGGTGGTTGCGGTCTTCGGAGGCCTTGAGCTCGGTCACGTCGGTCATGACCGACAGCGACAGCTTGTCGGTGCCGCCGGTCGCGGCGTTGGATTCCAGGATCAGTACGTCGATGACGCGGCCATCGGCGCATCTGAACTTGACCGTGACGTCGAGTGCGCCCTCCTCGGCAGTGTTCCTGCGCGACAGGAAGATGTCGCGGGTATCCGGCATGACGAGATCGGCGAACTTGCGGCCGACGGCGTCGGTGCGGCTGTAGCCGGTGGCGACCAGCCAGTAATCGCTGACGGCTGTGATGCGGTCGTCTTCGTCGAGCGAGAAGAGCATGGCGGGCGTCAGGTCGTAGATGTCTGTGGCGCGGCGATGGGCGAGCTTCAGCTCCTTTTCCTCGCGCTCCAGCTTGGTCTGCATGTCGTTGAAGCTGCTGGCAAGGCGGCCCATCTCGTCACCGGACTGCCAGTCGACGTGATGGCGCGACCCAAGCTGGCTGGTGGCTTCGATGGCGGCGATCAGGCGCATCAGCGGGTGGATGACGAAGATGCGGTTGCCAATCAGCGCGCTGCCGAAAACGGCGAGAACGGCGAAGATGAAGATCGAGATGAAGACCACTTCCTCATGCTTGAGGCCGGAGAAGAGGCCGAGCTTCGGATAGTAGACGGAGATGCTGCCGAGGTTCTTCGGACCGTCGACATTGTTGTAGATAATGGCACGCGAGACCTGCTCCAGCTCGCCGCTGAACGACTTTGGAATGGTGCTCTGGGTGATATCAAGCTGGCCGGACTGGTCGCGGACCTCGACTTTGACGATGGCACCCTGGGAAACGATCGTCGCGGAAATCTGCGTGACGCTGTCTTCGTCGAGATCCCAGAGCGGCTTGGCGAGCGCCTGGGAGTTGGCAACCAGAAGCACGGAGATGTGGTCGCGGATTTCCTTGTCGGCGCGTTCTGAAGAGAGGAAGAGAAAAAGCACAAAAAGCGGCGCGACAAAAACAAGTAGCGCACCGCAGACAATCGCAAAAAATCTATTTTCAACGGAATTATTCATTGTTCCGTTTTCTCCCCGGCCGCTTCTTCTTCGGCCGCCTTCTAATATACGGCGATATGGCAATAACTTTGGGGAGAATGCTTCCATGAATGTGTTAAAGCTTGCTGAAACGGTTGTAGCCAGCAAATGAAAAGGCCCGCTTTCCGGGAAGGAAGCGGGCCTTATGCTTTACAAATTGATAGGAAGCTTATCAGGCTTCAGCGCCGCCTTCGGCTTCAGACGTGTCTTCTTCGACGCCAGCTGCCGGAGCAACGATGGTGGCGATCGTGAAGTCACGGTCGATAACCGTGGTGACACCCTTCGGAAGGGTCACTTCCGAGATGTGGATGCTGTCGCCGATCTTCTTGCCGCTCAGGTCGACATTGAAGAATTCCGGGATGGCATTGGCCGGGCAGTGAACTTCAACTTCGTGACGAACGATGTTGAGAACGCCACCGATCTTGAGACCCTGCGACTTCTCTTCGTTGATGAAGTGAACCGGGATCTCAACGGTAACCTGCGTGTTGCCGGAAACGCGGAGGAAATCCACGTGCATCGTGAAGTCACGAACCGGGTCGAGCTGGTAGTCCTTCGGGAGAACCTGGTACTTCTTGCCGCCGAGGTCGATCGTGGCAACGGTGGTCATGAAACCGCCGGCATGGATACGCTTCGTCACCTCGTTGGTGTTGAGCGTAATGGAAATCGGGGCCTGCTTGTCACCATAGATGACAGCGGGAATCAAACCGTTGCGGCGAAGTTCACGGGCGGACCCCTTACCAACCCGTTCGCGCGCCTCGGCCTTGAGCTCGTAAGTTTCGTGGCTCATGGCTATTCCTTTCGAGGTTATATGGAGAGTCGAAGTCCGGCATATGCCGTCCTTTGACTGGAAGCACCTTTTTGGGAAGCTTCATCCGCATTGCCTCCAAGGGTGTCTGTGCGGACGCGTGCGCTATAGTATAAGTCCGGCTGAAACGCAAGCTCGGCAGGGCCGGGCGCGCCCTTTGCTCCTGTGGTTGTGGCTTTCTTTTGCGTGGTTGTAAAATCTGACGCTTATTTAACCAATGAATCGCAATTAAAACGCCAATTAATGAATCCTACTATGCGAATACATATAGGTGATCACGGTTTCAATCGCGGTCTCAATCATGTTGCGTATCATCTCCTGCATCACAGTCGAACACAGCCTGTCGCATCTCCTTTTCGCGACCGTGATCTGCGTTCTGGGCTCACTGCTGACGATGCGGCTTTTCACCCGGGTACGGCGCACAGAGGGCCTGCAGAAATTCAACTGGCTGTTTCTCTCCGGCTTCGTCGGCGGATCGACGATCTGGACGACGCATTTCATCGCCATGCTCGGCTACCAGTCGCCGGCGATGAACGGCTATGAGCCCGAACTCACCCTGATGTCGCTGTTCATCGGCATCGCTGCCAGCATCATTGGTTTCACCGTTGCCGCCAGCACGCCGAAGACCATGCTGGTCGAAGCGGGCGGGGCGATCGTCGGCCTTGGTATTGCCTGCATGCATTATGTCGGGATCGCCGGATACAAGGTTGCAGGCCACATGGTCTGGAGCCAGTCCTATGTCCTGACCTCGCTGGTGCTGGCCGCTGCCTTCGGCGCCGTCGCTACCAATCGCGTTGCGCGTCCGGTCACCCGCTTCTGCAAGCACGGCTCCGGCCTGGCGCTGATCCTTGCGATCGTGCTGACGCATTTTACCGGCATGGCTGGCCTGACGATCGTTCCCGACAGCGCCATTCCGGTTGCGGGAGAGCTGATCTCCGTCAACATCATGACTGGCCTTGTCGTCGCAGTCATGGTGGTTATCCTCGCGCTTGGTGCCTCGACCTATGTCATCGACATTCAGTCCAGCCAGGCGGCCGTCGAGCGCTATCGCCATCTGTCGCTGCACGATCCGCTGACCAATCTGCCCAACCGCGCCGCCTTCAACGAGCATCTCGCGGCGCTGACGAAACGGCCGAAGGACATGACGGCGAATATCGCTGTGCTCTCCTTCGATCTCGACCGCTTCAAGGAAATCAACGACGTCCACGGCCATGCGGCTGGCGACGCCGTGCTGCGGACGGTTGCCGAGCGGCTGATGCTGCTCAGCAACGACAGCCAGTTCATGGCCCGCGTCGGCGGCGACGAGTTCGTGGCCGTGATGCATAAGTATTTCATCCGCGCGGATGCCACCGCTCTGGCGCAACGGATCATCGACGAGATCGCCAAGCCAGTTTCCTGGGAAGAGCAGACGCTCTGCGTCGGCACCAGCGTTGGCATCTCGACCTTCCCGGGCCAGGCAACCACGATCGACGATCTGCTGTCGCAGGCCGACATTGCCATGTACCGGGCGAAATCGACCTCTAGCAACAGCATCTGCTTCTACGATGCCTCGATGGACCAGATCTCCCGCGAGCGGAACGCGCTTGCAATCGAGATGCGTGAAGGATTGCGGCGCCGGGAGTTCGAACTGTTCTACCAGCAGCAGAACGATACGGTGACGCGCGAGGTCGTTGGCTTCGAGGTCTTGCTGCGCTGGAAGCATCCGGTGCGCGGCTATATCGCGCCGATGGAATTCATTCCGATCGCCGAGCGCAACGGCTTCATTCTGGAACTCGGCGAATGGGTGATGCGAGCCGCCTGCGCGGAGGCTGCGACCTGGAAGAACCCGCTGCGCATCGCCGTCAACGTCGCCCCACAGCAGCTGAGCGATCCCCGCCTGCCGCAGATCGTCCACGAAATCCTGCTGCAGACCGGCCTCCCGGCTTCGCGCCTCGAAATCGAGATCACCGAATCCGGCATCATCGCCGACCACCAGCACGCGCTGCATGCGATCCGCAGGCTGAAGGCGCTGGGGATCAAAGTGGCCATGGACGACTATGGGACCGGCTACTCGTCGCTTTCGACACTGCAGAGCTTCCCCTTCGACAAGATCAAGATCGATCGCGCTTTCGTCGATGGCGTCGTCACCAACAAGCAGTCGGCGGCAATCGTCCGCTCGACGCTGATCCTGGCCGCAAGTCTCGACATCCCGGTTCTGGCCGAAGGCGTCGAGAATGAAGATCACATCGACTTCCTGCGCCGGGAAGGGTGCCTGCAGGTGCAGGGCTTCCTGTTCGGTAAGCCGGTGCCGCGGTCGGGCATCGAGGCGATCGTCGGCACCAACGCGCCCGCCAAGCCTCAACCTGAAGTGATGGCTGTGGATGAGATCAAGGCCGCGGCAGCCGCCTGAGAAGAAAATATCAACCCGCGGATGAGGCTGGCTTGACATCCGGCCTCTGGCAATCTCACATGCGCGCCTTCATGCCCCAAGGGAGAATTATCGAGATGCGTCACAGGCTTATCACGGCGACGAGCGCCATTGTTCTGGCTTTGGCCACGGGAGCGTCCGCCGCTGACATCAGTCAGGACGGCGCGAACGCCATCCGTGACAATCTCAATCACCTGCTGCCGAAGGACATCGCCAAGAGCCAGCCGGTCACCGTCAAGCCGGCAGGCTCGCGCTACGAGATCACCTATGATTTCGCCAAGCTCCTGGAGAAGGTCAAGAAGCAGGATTTCGAGATCAAGGGTCTCGTGCCGTTCAAGATGTTCGCGACACCGCAGGATAGCGGGCTGTGGAACCTCGAAGGCAACAACAACCTGAATGTGACCGGTCATTTCGGCGGACCGGACAAGGCGCGCACGGACTTCACCTACTCGATCGCGCAGATGGATTTCACCTCGGTCTTCGACCCGGCGATCAGCTATCTGCGCTCGGGTGATTTCAGCGCCAAGGACCTGAAGATCAGCTCCACGACCGATACGGAATCCGTCAATGCCAGCTTCGGGGACATGGTCTACAAGCTGAGCTCGGCAGACAGCGCCACGGCCGGGCGTCTGGATTTTGCCGCCAACGGCAAGTTCAGCGCCTTTGCCGAGCAGGTCAGCGGCAAGGAAATGCCGCCGATCCAGATCTCTGCCGACAGCCTGGATTTCGATGCCAAGGTCAACGGCATCGCCGCCAAAGACATCAAGGAGATGGTCCTTTTCGTGCTCGATCATGCCGATGAGAAGCAGCTGACCAAGGAGAGCGAGGCGAAGCTGAAGGGCATGCTCGGCAATGCCTTCCCGCTGCTGAGCTCGCTTGAGGAAACCATCAAGCTCAACAACCTCGCCGTCACCAGTGCGGTTGGCAGCGGCGGCGCCAAGTCCTTCGGCTATCACTTCACCGTCGATGGTCCGAGCAATGCAACGCGTATCGGCGTCGCGATGGATGCTGCCGACGTGACACTCGACAGCGCGCTCGTTCCTGCCGGTTACACCGCCTTCCTGCCGCAGGCGCTCGATATCCAGTTCGGCGTTCCCGGCATGGATTTTGCGGCCTTCGCGGACGAGTTCATGAAGATGGACTTCACCAAGTCCACCGACGACAGCGAGAAGGCCGGGCAGCAGGCTGCCGAGAAGCTTTTCCCAGGCGGTATTCTGAGGGTCGATTTTCCGAAGGTCAGCGCTAAGTCCAGCGTCTATGACGTCGAGGTTTCCGGCGAGCTGGAAGGCCGGGTCGATACGCAGAAAGATTACAAGCTGAATGCTTCGATCGTGGCGCGCGACTACGACAAGACGATCGCCGCCATCCAGGAACTTGCAAAGACCAACCCGGACCTGACCCAGGCATCCTTCGGCCTGATGATGATCAAGGGTTTTGCCAAGGCTGATCCTGATGGCGCGCAGCGCTGGGATGTGGCTGTAGCAAGCGACGGCTCGGTCAGCGTCAATGGCCAGCAGATCAAGGGTCCGGATGCACCGGCCACTGAAGAAGCTGCTCCCTCCGACGAGACGGATCCTTCGGATGAGGCCGCTCCTTCAGACGAGGCTACTCCGGATGAGACCGCTCCGTCTGACGACGCGGCGCCCTCGGATGATGCTACGCCCTCCGAAGAGACCAAGCCCTGATTTAGAAAGGCCCGCTTCGAAGCGGGCCTTTTTCGTTCGGCTGGATAGTGGAAAATGCGGGCCTACTGGCGGCACTCTCCACCGCTGATGATGCGGAAGCCCGCATTGCCGGCTTCGCAGGCATTTGGGAAGGTTTGCGTCTGACGGCCGCGTTCGCCGCAGACCGGGCGGTATTCGCGGGTGCAGATGCCATCGGGGCGGCCCGGGCGGTCGGGTCTATCCGGTCTTTCAGGCCGGTCGGGCCTGCCTGGACCATCCGGCCAGTCCGGGCGGCCGGGACGGTCTGGTTCCGGGCGCGGGAAGGTTGGTGGTCCGCCGCGGCATTCGCCGCGTCCAACGATCATGAAGCCGCTGCTGCGCGCCTGGCAGGAATTGCTGAATGTTTGCGTGCGCCCGCCGCGCTCGCCGCAGACCGGGGCATATTCCATCGTGCACATCTGCGGCTGCGGCGGCCGGGGACGCGGCGGTGGCCGCGAGTAGCCGGGATCGACATCGACGGTGCAGGCCGATAGCAGCGGAATAAGCGCTACCAGCGCCAGGCGCCTGCCGGTTTTCAGATGGTTTCGGATGTTCGTCACAATTGCTCCCCCGTGCAAACAAATCACAGAGGAAGCCTAGTTGAAACAGTCAACGTGATGAAGCGGCAAATGCAACTTCGCCGCTCCGAACGGGGAAAGGATGGAACCGTCAGTCGAAGAGACTGGAGACGGACTCTTCCTGGCTGGTGCGGTTGATGGCTTCGCCGATCAGGTTAGCGGTCGTGATGACGCGGATGTTGTGGGCAGACTGCACAGCCGTGGTCGGCTGGATGGTGTCGGTGATCACAAGTTCGCGCAGCTTCGACGAGGTGATGCGGGTGACCGCGCCGCCCGAGAGAACGCCGTGGGTGATATAGGCCGTGACGCTGGCTGCGCCCTGGGCGAGCAGCGCATCGGCAGCATTGCAGAGCGTGCCGCCGGAATCGACGATGTCGTCGATCAGGATGCAGTCCTTGCCTTCGACTTCGCCGATGATGTTCATGACTTCGGATTCACCCGGGCGGTCGCGGCGCTTGTCCACGATCGCCAGCAGACAGTCGAGGCGTTTGGCAAGCGCGCGGGCGCGCACCACGCCGCCGACGTCAGGCGAAACCACGGTGATGTTGCTGGTGTCGTAATGAGCCTTGATGTCGCGCGTCAGGACCGGCACGGCATAAAGGTTGTCGGTCGGGATATCGAAGAAGCCCTGGATCTGGCCGGCATGCAGGTCGAGCGTCAGAACGCGATCGGCACCGGCTTCGGTGATTAGGTTGGCGACCAGCTTGGCCGAGATCGGCGTGCGCCCCGAGGCGCGGCGATCCTGGCGGGCATAGCCGAAATAGGGAAGAACTGCCGTGATGCGGCGGGCCGACGAGCGGCGCATCGCATCGATCATGATCAGCAATTCCATCAGATGGTCGTTGGTCGGGAACGATGTCGACTGAACGAGGAACACGTCCTCGCCGCGCACATTCTCCTGAACTTCGACGAAGATTTCCTGGTCGGCAAATCTTCTGACGCTGGCCTTGCCCAAGGACACATTGAGATAGGTGCAGATCGCTTCGGCGAGATGCCGGTTCGAATTGCCTGCGAAAACCTTCATTTTGGCCCGCCTATTGTCTGCTGATAGCCGCGCTTTTTAGCCAGCTTGCTTCTGAATGCAAGCGCAAAGGCGACACAGGCCTTGATATTTATCAAAACCCTGTTGCTAACCGCCCTGAGATTGGCGCCAGACGTTGAATTCGGCGATGGTTTTGGTGCCGATCTGCTGCATGACCGAGGCCGGGACACCGGCCCAGGGGTCCTGAGCGGCGGAGGGGACCTTCTCTTCGCCTTGAATGCGGTGCAGGCGGCCGCCGCTGCTGTCGAGAACGTCCCAGACATAGGTGACGGTGACATTGCCCGCGTCGGTGAAGGCCGAAAGATAGCCCTTGAGGATGTAATCGCTGCTGTTGTCGGTCGAACTCTTGATCGCAAGGCCATGCGAACGGGCCTCAGTGCCGAGCTGGCGCGAGAGCGGGGTGACGGCCTGAACGGGAGCACCAATGATCGGCAGGAAGCGGACGGTATTGCCGCGGGTCGAGCCCGACTCGACCGGATCGATGGCGGCCACCTGTTGTGTCTCCTGACGCTGCCGGCGCGGCGGCGGCGCCTGGTCGCCCATATCCTGCTCTTCGGCTTCGGCGTTGGAAAGCGGCTCGCTCTCGACAGCCTCGGGCGCGCGATAGCTTTGCGGCGCCTGCGCCGAAAGGGCGTCGGCCTGGGCCTGCATGGATGTCGGCGGTGCGCCGGGGCCGGGGCGGTAGGCTTGATTATAGGCGGGGTGGTAGCCTTCCTGCGGCTCGGCGGCGAAGGCCTGGCGGGATTGCGAACCGGCCATACGCTCGACTTCGCGCTGGGTCACCGGCGAGGAGCGCGGCGCCATGGAGGAATCGCCGATATCGACGAGCGGCGTCATCGCATCGGTCGTATTGCAGGCGGCAAGCAGGCTGGCGAGGCATGCAAGAAGTGCTGGCGCAGTCAGCGATCGCGTCATCCTTCCAGCTTTCCTTCCGTCATTCGCATCAGCCCCGCCCAGTTTATGCGGGCGGGGATGGTCTTGTGTCAATTCCGGATTCTTGCCGGTGAAGTCTCTCAGGCGCCGAGGAAATCCAGTCCGTGGCGGGAAAGCGCCCGCGGTGCACCTGATGTCGTCAGATAGGTCTGGCCGAGCGTCATGGCGGTTCCGCTGTCGGAATCGGCGATGATCATGTGCACGAAGAGCGACATGTTGGGCTCGATCGGCTGCGGATTGCCGACATGGAACATCTGGTGCTCCATCCAGGACGGCGAGAAGCGGGCGCCGAGCGAATAACCGCAGGCGTTCAGGCGGTGACGGGCAAGGCCGCGCTCGTCCATGATCTTCGCATGCATGTCGAACACGTCGCCGAATGTGTGGCCGGGCGTCAGCACGGTTTCGATCGCCTGCAGGTTCTCGAGGCAGGCGCTGAACAGCTCGCGGTGACGGTGGGTTGGCTCGCCGACGACGATCGTGCGCATCATCGCCACATGGTAATGCGCGTAAGTGCCTGCCCATTCGATCGTCAGCTGGTCATTGGCATCGAGCTTGCGGCGGCCGGCCTTGTAGCGGCAAAGCAGGGCGTCGGCGCCGGAGCCGATGATATATTCGTTGGCCGGATAGTCGCCGCCGCCGCTGAAGACGGCACCCTGCATGGCCGCGAGAATGTCGGCTTCGTCGGCGCCGGCCTTGGTGAGCCGGATTGCCTGATCCAGCGCATCGTCGGCGAGGGCTGCGGCGCGCTCGACATAGGCGACTTCTGCGGCGCTCTTGATCAGGCGCAGGCGGCTGACGAGATAGGAGGCATCGCTGATCTGGCCGAAGCTCGAAAGCTGCGCGTCGAGCAGGCGGGCAACGCGGCCGGTCATGCCGTGCGTGTCGTATTCGATGCCGATGCGGGCGCCGAGCAGATCCATTTCGACCAGCAGGTTCTTGAGATCGACGGTCGGATCGGCGTTGACGCGATCGACCCAGACATGGACGTCCTCAAGGATCGAGGTGTGCTTGGCCTGGCGAAGGTCTGCCGAGCGGGTGATCAGCGCCATCGTGCCATCCGCCTTGACCACCAGCGTCTGGAAGAAGCAGTAGCCGAAGGTGTCATAGCCGGTCAGCCAGTACATGCTTTCCTGGGCGAAGATCAGGAGAGCGTCGAGCTTTTCCTCGCGCATCTGCTCGGTGACGCGGGCAAGGCGGCTGGCGAATTCGCTCCGTTCGAAGTGCAGTGCCATTGTCTCAAATCTCCCTGATGCTGATCGCTGAAATCTGGCGGCCGTAATCCGGCTCGTTGTTATGGGTGGTGCGGCGGTACGAGAAGAAGCGCTCGGCATCCGGATAGGTGCAGAGCCCGACGCTTTCGGCGCGCACACCGGCCTTCTTCAACCGGCCGACCGTCAAGGCCGGCAGGTCGAACATCGAATGACCGGGCTTTGCCGACGGAATGAAATATTGCGCGTAAGCAGGATCCTGCGTGACGAAGCGATCGACGAATTCCGGACCGACCTCATAGCTTGCCTGACTGATCGATGGTCCGAGGCAGGCGACGATCGCCTCGCGCCGGGCTCCCAGTTTCTCCATGGCAATGATCGTGTTTTCGAGCACGCCGGTCAGCGCCCCCTTCCAGCCGGCGTGGGCTGCGCCGATAACGCGGTTTTCGGCATCGGCAAACAGGATCGGGCCGCAATCGGCGGCTAGCACACCGAGGACGATGCCGGGCGTCGCCGTTACCAGCGCGTCGGCCTGCGGGCGATCGCCATCGTACTTTCCATCGACGGTCACGGCATCGGGCGAATGGACCTGATGGACGGTCGCCAGCTTCTCCAGCGGCTGGCCGAACCAGGCGGCGACGCGGCGGCGGTTCTCGTTGACATGGTCGCGGTCGTCGTTCGATCCGAGGCCGACATTGAGGCCGCGATAGAGACCTTCGGAGACGCCGCCCTGCCGGGTGAAGTAGCCATGAATGATCGCATCGTCCGCAGCCTGTTTCAGCAGCGCGCTTTCGATCGGTGCGGGTGAAGCCGCGTTTTGCATCAGCGATTCCGGGATGTTTAGAACGGGGTCATTGTTCACCGGATCGTCCGGTGAAGCATTGTCGATTGCGCCGGATGTTGGCGCAGGGCGGCGCGCTCTGTCAATCCACCGGGCGGAAAGGCATGAGATCGACGGCCGGATAGGAGACCGCCATCGCCTTGAAAAGCTCGCCCATGCGGCCTTCACCCGAACCTGCCAGCCGGTCGACGGCGCTCTGGATGATTTGCTGGGTCCGCGGCTCGCGGTCGCGCCCAAGAGCGCTGGCACGATCGAGAATGCCGAGGCCGACGAGGAGGTCGCCCTGATGCAGCGCACCGTTCAGATGCAGTCCAGCCGCAACGGCGGTTCTGGCCAGATGTTCGAAATCCACATGGCTGGTCAGATCGGCTTCGCCGGGATTGGCGAGCGGCGGGTCGAATTCATGCATCCGCACCGCCTGCAGCGTATCGCCGAAGCCGCTGACGAGGTGGCCGTAGTCGATGGCGAGCGCTGTGCCGCCGAAGGCCTTGAGCCGCTCGCAGATGGCGATCATCACCGACTGGCGGGCCGGCGAGAATTCGAACAGCGTGCCTGCAGGCATGGTCTGCGCGCCATCCGGCAGCAGCGCCGGATCGATACCGGCAACACCGGCGGCAAATGTCAGCTCGCCCTCGGCGTCGAGGCCGACCATGCGTTCACGGAAGCCGGTCGGTGTCTTGACGAACTGGCGGATCGGGATGGCGTCGAAGAGTTCGTTGGCAGCAATCAGCGTGAATCCATCAGGGACCTCGTCGAAATCATTGTGCCAGGTGATTTTGCCATCATGAGCCTCGAGCGTCTGGCTCTGGACGTCGCGCAGCCGCTCGCTGGTCTCGACCAGATGCACGCTCATGTTTTCGAAGAGCGGCGGGGCGAGACGGGCGATGACGCGCAGCATGTCGGCCATCATCGTGCCGCGGCCGGGGCCGATCTCGACGAGGCGGACACCTGCCGGTGTGCCATGCTGCTGCCAGGCGTGAACGATGAACACGCCGATCATCTCGCCGAACAGCTGGCTGACCTCCGGGGCGGTGACGAAATCGCCGGAACGGCCGAAGGGTTCGCGGACACGGTAGTAGCCGTGTTCCGGGTCAGCGAGGCACAGCGAGAAGTAATCGGTCACGCTGATCGGGCCGTTCGCCTGGATGATCGCCTTGATCTTTTCACCGAGTGCGGTGGTCATGGTGGTCGCGTCCGGTCTGCGTTCAGTTCTGCAGCGCGACCTGGCGGCGGGCGCGCATGATCGCCCAGAGGCCAAGCAGGATCATCGGGAAGGACAGCACCATCCCCATGGTCAGCCAGCCGGTGCCGAGCAGGTAGCCAAGCTGCGCATCCGGCTCGCGGAAGAATTCCACGAGGATACGCGACAGTGCATAGCCGCAGACGAAGACGCCGGAAATGAGGCCCGGCGATTTAAGGGCGCGGAAGCCGTAGATCAGAAGCGCCAGAACGGAGAGAAGAACGATGCCCTCAAGGCCCGCTTCATAGAGCTGGCTCGGATGGCGGGCAAAGGGACCACCGCTGGGGAAGACGACGGCCCAGGGAACGTCTGCAAGGCGGCCCCAGAGCTCGCCGTTGATGAAATTGGCGATGCGGCCGAAGAACAGGCCGATCGGAACGACACCGGCGACGATGTCGAACAGGCTCCAGATCGGGATGCTATTCTTGCGGGCAAAGAGGATCATGGCGAGCGTCGTGCCGATGATGCCGCCATGGAAGGACATGCCGCCGTTCCAGATCTGGATGGCGCGGATCGGGCTCTCGATCACCGCAGGCATGTCATAAAAGAGGATGTAGCCGATGCGTCCGCCGAGAACGATGCCGAGGGCGGCCCAGACGACGAAATCGTCGAGCTGCGTCTTGGTGACCGGCGAAGCATTGCCCGGCCACAGGCTGTCGTTGCCGGCGATGCGCCGCGCGTAAGACCAGCCGAGCATGATGCCGACGACATAGGCCAGGCCATACCAGTGGATGGCGAGCGGGCCGATCGAGAAGGCGATCGGATCGATATCCGGAAACGGCATGATTGCCATAAGATTGGCTGCAGTCGGCAAGGCTTTCCCACCCGTTGATGTGCGCGGAACATGGCGTTGCGATACGAGGCGGTCAAGTCGATTGTGAGGCAGGGCAGGGCGAGGCGGGCTCTTATCCAGAGCAAAGCGCTTGCATCCTTAACGGCGAAGCCCTACCTCCATTTTCAGAGGCCACGGGCCTGAAGAAACTTGTCGCGCGAAGGAGAAGACTGCCATGACGACTGGAACAAACCGCATCATGGACGAATTCGCAAAGTTGATGACCGACGCAGCCGGCGCCGCCCAGGGCGTGCGCAAGGAGGTCGAGACGGCCTTCAGCGCTCAGGCCGAGCGCTGGCTGAACAGCATGGACGTTGTCAAGCGCGAGGAATTCGAAGCCGTGCGCGAGATGGCCATCAAGGCGCGCGACGAAAACGATGCGCTGCTGGCACGAGTCGCAGCGCTTGAGGCGCAACTGGCCGCAAAGAAGAAATAATTCCCGTTTTGCTACAAGATGTGGTGTGGCGCTTTTGCGACACGCCGCATCTCAGACAGAAAATCGGGTGGGTTTATCCACCTGTGGACACTGCCAAAAAAGCCAATGGGCAGAGTCGCTTATCTCCCCCTCCTGAATCTGATTTCGAGAAGCTGTCCACAGTACCTTTCGGGAAATAGCCCGGTCGGGGGCTGGCTTGTCGCCGGTCTGATTATACACTGATTTTAAATGATGATTCGAACCGGACGGCGGTAAGCTCCAGGCAGGTTTCCTGCGTTAAGTCTGGGTTGCGGTTCAAGGGTCATCGAAATGGTGTTCCGGTCTTTGCGTGTGCTTTGCTTGTGTTTTGTAGACCCAAGTCAGTCGCATTCATTCCCGGTCAAGAAGGTGCTGCATGAGCCTGATGGAAATTGAATTCGAGCGTCAGTCGAACCCGGTCGATATGATCGAGTACGTCGCCGCCAATAATGACTGGGCATTTGAACGGTCAGGCGAGGACGAGATCGCGATGACGGTCGAGGGGAAGTGGGCCGATTACCACATCTCCTTTTCCTGGATGGAGGAGTTCGAAGCCCTGCATCTCGGCTGCGCCTTCGACATCAAGGTGCCGGAAAATCGGGTCAACGAGGTCACCAAGCTGCTCGCGGCGATCAACGGTCAGGTGCTGATGGGCCATTTCGACCTGTGGCGCCAGGAAGACGTCGTGATCTTCCGTCAGTCGCTGCTGCTGGCCGGTGGCGCGGAACCCACCAACCGTCAGGTCGAAGTGTTGCTTTCCAGCGCGCTCGATACCTGCGAAGTCTATTATCAGGCGTTCCAGTTCGTCATCTGGTCCGGCCTCGATGCCGCCAAGGCGATGGAAGCCGTTCTGTTCGAAACCGTCGGCGAAGCGTAATTCCTCATGTCCAGCCTGTCTTCTGATCCCATCGTTCTCATCGGCGCCGGCAATATGGGGGGCGCGATGCTCTCCGGCTGGCTGAAGAACGGCGTGCCCGGTTCGTCCGTGGTCGTCGTCGATCCCGGTCCGTCGCCGGCGATGATGAAGACGATCTCCGATGCCGGTGCCACGCATGTGACGGCGGCTCCGGATGGTCTGAAGGCCGGCGTCCTGTTCATCGCGGTCAAGCCGCAGGTGATGGAAGCGGTTCTGCCGCCAGTGAAGAAGACGGTCGGGCCGAACACGGTCGTGGTTTCGGTCGCGGCTGGCAAGACGCTCGGCTTCCTCGAAAAGCATCTCGGCGAAGCGGCCATGGTTCGCGCCATGCCGAATACGCCTGCTATGGTCGGGCGCGGCGTCACCGGCGCTTTTGCCAATTCCAAGGTCAGCGCCGATCAGCGCGACCGTGTTCATTCTCTTCTTCGCGTATCCGGTCCAGTTGAGTGGGTTCCGGCCGAGTCCGACATCGATTCCGTTACGGCCTTGTCGGGCAGCGGCCCTGCTTACGTGTTTTATCTCGTCGAGTGCATGGCTGAGGCAGGCCGTAAACTTGGCCTGCAGGCGGACCTGGCCATGCGTCTTGCACGGGAAACGGTCGCGGGGGCTGGTGAACTTCTCCACCAGTCCCCCGACGACGCTTCCAAACTTCGCCAGAATGTTACGTCTCCCGGCGGCACCACTGCCGCAGCTCTTGCCGTGCTGATGGCGGAGGAGGGAATGCAGCCGCTGTTCGACGAAGCTCTCGAGGCGGCGCGCGCGCGCGCGCAGGAACTGGCAGGCTGACCCGATATGGCTGACGAGATCACCTATGCCGATTTCGAACGCGTCGATATCCGTGTCGGCACAGTCATCGAAGCCTCGCCATTTCCCGAGGCGCGCAAGCCGGCGATCAAGCTGCTGATCGATTTCGGCCCCGAGATCGGCGTCAAGAAGTCTTCGGCACAGATCACCGTACACTACGATCTCGACAACCTCGTCGGCCGCCAGGTCCTCGGCGTCGTCAACTTCCCGCCACGCCAGATCGGCCCGTTCCGCTCGGAAGTGCTAACGCTCGGCTTCGAGGATGAGGCAGGCGCCATCGTGCTTGCGGCAACGGACAAGCCGGTGCCAAACGGCAAGAAGTTGATGTAATCAATGAATATCGCGCGAGACCGGGTCAGTCAGCGCGAAGGAATGGAATGTTGCCTCGAAGCCGGCGCGTTGCGGTGAGCAGAACGCGGGACCGACCTGCAAGTCCTCTATCGATGGGTCGAACCAGGCGAGGCGCGCCATGCGCCATTCGGTCATGACATCCGTGCGATACTGGATGAACAGCGCGTCGCCGTTGCGGGTGACGCGGACGGACATCACGTCGAAAGCGTGGTCGATGCGGAAGGCGGACCAGTCGGAATGAGTGTTGGTGACGACGGTGCTGAAATGCATGGCGCCGTCGGTATATTCGATCCCGCATTTCATCCAGCGCCTCTCATCGGCGCGGATCATCAGTCCCGCCTGATCATAGAGCGCCTCGTAGCGGCCGGAGAAGCTCACCTCGGCGGTGAAATCGCCATTGCGTAGCTGATGCAGGAAATGCCCGTCGTCGCGGTGGAACCCGTAATATGTGCCTTGCCAGAAATCTGTCTTCTCGCCGGAGCGCACCTGCAGCGCGCCGTCGCGGACATCTGCTGAAACAGGCGGGTTAAGCCAGGTCATCTGGTTGAAATCGGTCATTGCCAAGACCTCACGCGGGAACGCGGATGATGGCGCGCAGGCCACCCAACGGGCTTTCGCCGAGCGTCACGTTGCCGCCGTGGCTGCGGGCGATGTCGCGGGCGATGGCGAGGCCGAGGCCGGTGCCTGAATCGTCGAGGTTGCGGGCTTCGTCGAGACGGAAGAACGGCTTGAAGACGTCTTCGCGGTTCTTCTCGGGAATGCCGGGGCCGTCGTCGTCGAACGTCAGCGTCAGCCACTTGGCGCTGTGCTTGGCCTCGATATTCAAGGAGCTGGCGTAGCGGCGTGCATTCGAGGCGAGGTTCATGACCAACCGGGTGAAGGCGTTGGGGCGGACGGAAATCTCGTCGTCGCCTTCGATAGAATAGGTGAGGGCCTTTTCGTGGAGCGAGAAGTCGGCCTCGATCCGTTCCATGATCTCGCTGAGCTTCAGCTCGCCGACATCTTCCTCCACCTCCGTGCGGGCGAAAGCCATGTAGGCCTCGAGCATCGACTGCATGTCGTTGACGTCGTCGGCCATGCCCTGCAGGTCGGGATTGTTGCCAGCGAGCGCCAGCTGCAGCTTGAAGCGGGTGAGGATGGTGCGCAGGTCGTGGCTGACGCCCGTCAGCATGGCGGTGCGCTGCTCCATCTGCCGCTCTATGCGCTCGCGCATCAGGATGAAGGCAAGGCCGGCGCGGCGGACCTCGTCCGCGCCGCGCGGATAGAAGTTCTCGGCCTTCTGGCCCTTGCCGAAGCTTTCCGCGGCGGCGGCCAACGCCTGGATCGGCCGAATCTGGCCGCGCAGGAAGAGGATGGAGACGCCGATCAGCACCAGGGAGGCGCCGACCATCCAGACGATGAAGATGTGAGTGTTCGAGGCGTATGTCTGATTGCGCTTGGTCAGAACCCGCAGGATTTTGCCGTCCAGCTTGATGCGGATTTCGACGAGATTGGAATCGCCGAGCGTATCGAGCCAGAAGGGCCGCTTGATCTGGTCGGTGAGCTCATCGGACAGGATGCCGTCAAGGATCGAGAAGAACGGTTTCTCGCGCGGCGGGGGCAGGTCGCCATCAGGCTCGACCGAAATCTGCAGCTTCATCTGCTCGCGGGCGATCCGCGTGATCGCGGTATAGTCGGCGTCCTGCGGATAGGTATCGATGATCTGGATGATCGCGGCGATATCCTGGGTGACGGCCATCGACAGGCGCTGCGTCACCATCTGCCAGTGGCGTTCCATGAACACGGCGGCGACCACCGACTGCAACAGCAGCATCGGCATGATGATGATCAACAGCGAGCGGACGTAGATGCCCGTGGGGAGGCGGCGGCGCAGAAAGCGCGCGAACCACTTCCAGCCGGTGGCGGGCAAGCGCTCTTCGCGCCGCAGGCTTTCGAAAGTCACCATCTCAGTTGCGATCCTGACGTCCGGAGCTTCAATCGATACTCAGCCTGTATCCTATACCACGAACCGTCTGCAGCCAGACAGGGTTCGCCGGATCGTCCTCGATCTTGCGGCGCAGACGGTTGATCTGCACGTCGATGGTTCGTTCTCCAACCTCGACATCGTCGCCGATCAGCTCGTGGCGCGGAATGGTGTCGCCGGCGCGCTTGGCGAAGAGCAGCATGATTTCCTGTTCGCGATCGGTCAGGCGGATGACTTCCGCCGCCTTCTTCAGCTCCTTGCGAGTCAGCGAGAAGGTGTAGGGGCCGAACATGATCTGCTCGATCTTCGGCGCATCCGATGCGTTGCGGCGAAGGATGTTGTTGACGCGCAGCACCAGCTCGCGCGGATCGAAAGGCTTCGACAGATAATCGTCGGCGCCGGCCTCAAGCCCGGCGATGCGATTGTCCGACTCTGCCAGCGCTGTCAGCATGATGATCGGAACGTTCTTGATCGCCCGCAATCCGCGGGTGACGTCGATGCCCGACTCTCCCGGCATCATCACGTCCATGATGATCAGGTCGAAGTCGAGGCCGGCAAGCTTGCGCTGCGCCTCGGCGCCATCTGCCGCCACGGTTACCCTGAAGCCGTTCTCGGTCAGGTAACGGTTCAGCAGCGCCCGGATGCGTGTGTCGTCGTCGACGACAAGCAAATGCGCCGCATCATCTGAAATGATTGTCTTTCCCGTCATTCAGTCCGCTTTCGATGTTTGCCTGTCCCGCATGCCCCTCAGAAATGCCTTCACGCTCTCGCGCGTCTCAAGAGAAGCATTGTCGAATGCCCTCTCAATGCGGCGCGATTGCGGCTCCGCCAGAGCAAGCGCCAGTTCGCGCCCCGTCTTTGTCGGATAGAGTTTGCGCTGGCGCCGGTCTTCCGGGCCTGCGACTTGCCTGATATATCCAGAATCGATCAGCTGTTTGAGCACTCGAGCGAGGCTCTGCTTGGTAATCTTCAATGTATCCAGAAGATCGGCAACGGTCATGCCGGGTTCACGGTTAACAAAGTGTACCACCCGGTGATGCGCCCGTCCGAAGCCGCTGGTTTCGAGGATCGCGTCCGGATCGGAGACGAAATCGCGGTAGGCGAAGAAGAACAGCTCGATGATCTCGAAGTCGATGATGCCGGTGTTTTCCATCGGCGTGGCCAACGGTTCAGGCTTGCCTGCTCTCGGGCTTGTCTGTCTTGCCGGCACGTCATTTCCTTTCTCATCCAATGCGTTCCGGGAAATACGCGCAGACAACGGCTCAGCATTATCCGATGCAAATCTATGCTGCCGACAGTTCCCCCGGACTTTGCAGAGTATCGGCCTCGACCCGCCTCTTTCGAAGCCGGCCGATCTCCGCTTCCCAATACAAGGCATATTTTCCCGGCGGCGTCAGTCGATAAAACGCAAACGGGACAACAATCAACAAGGGATGGCATGCGCGCGCCGAAGGATAAACTGCGGCTGCACTCTCCTGTTCACGCCTGCGGCAACCTTTACGGAGTAACTTGTCCACAGAAATGCAAAAAGGCGGCCAGGCGGCCGCCTTTTCTGTTTCATTGCGGAACGTCCGGCCGGTCTTACTGATAGACGTAGACGATGCGGCGCGTGCCGGGATCAACCAGGACGGGCCGGTCGTTGATCCGCGTATAGCGGTACTGATAGTCCGGAATTTCCTGGAAGGTCACGTCATCGGGCACTTCGGCACCGACGACCACCTGACCGCCAAGCTCGACAGTCTGACCGGGATTGGTGTCGATATAGGTGCGGACCATCTCCGGAGGCGTGACTTCCTCGACCGATCCGACCGGACCAATCAGTTCGTCACCGGGCTGCGGATCGACAGGCTGCGGATCTGTGGCAACCACGCTCGATGTGCTTTCATAGGTTACGACGGGCACGCCAAGCGTTGTCTGGTTCTGCTGTACGACGACAGGCGTGCCTTCGCGCTCGACCTGCAGATAATCGGCATAGACCCAGCCGCGAACACCGTTCACATCGACGCGGCACCAACGGCTACCCTCGATACAGCCATCGAGATAGGCGGAAGAGCCCCGGGTCGCGATGCCCACAGATGGATATTGAGGGCCGGGGCCGGCGCGGACGTTGAGATCGTTGATGGCCGTGGCGGCCATTTCCGCATTGGCAAAGCCAGCGCTTGCGGCAAGCACGGCGCCTGCCAGGAAAAGGTTTCTCGTCATGGTCATTTCCATTTCTCCTTTTTGCTGGGCTGGAAACGCACCGTTCACTTTCCGGTTCCAAAACCGGCCAGCCTATTAATTCCACCTTCGGGTGATATTTCTGTAAGTTATTGATGTTATGTAATTATCGATGAATTTTTAACCTGCTCTTGCGCTGTAAACTGTTGTTACGACCTGTCGCGGCCGCGTGAGGCTTGGGCAAAAGCTGCTTTCAACGGACGGCTTTCCGGCTATAGCTAGGGCCTGAAACAAGAGAGGCACACATGGGCATGCTCCAGGCCGGCATCATTCCGGTGACACCCTTCCAGCAGAACTGCACGGTTCTTTTCGACCCCGATACCAAGGAGGGCGTGATCGTCGATCCGGGCGGCGACGTTCCGGCGATCCTGGATGTGATCAAGGAGAACGGCTTCAAGATCAAGGAAATCTGGCTGACGCATGGCCATCTCGACCATGCCGGAGGAGCGAAGGATCTGAAGGCGGCGCTCGGTATCGATATCGTCGGTCCGCACAAGGATGACCTGCCACTGCTGCAGCGGATCGAAACGCAGCAGCAGAAATACGGCATAACGGGGCTGAAGAATGTCGAGCCTGATCGCTGGCTCGAAGATGGCGGCAAGGTGTCTTTCGGCAGCCACGAATTTGAGGTCTATCACACGCCGGGCCATGCGCCCGGGCATGTCATCTATTTCAACCGCGCGCAAAACTTCGCCCATCTCGGCGACGTGCTGTTCAACGGCTCGATCGGCCGCACTGATCTTCCGGGCGGCGATCACGAGCAGCTGCTTCAGTCCATTCGCGAGAAGGTGCTGCCACTGGGTGATGACGTCGGCTTCATCTGCGGTCATGGGCCAGGGAGCCGGATCGGCGACGAGCGGCGCAGCAATCCATTTCTGCAGAGCATCTGACAAAACAAAAGCGCCGCTCGATGAGCGGCGCTTCGTTATTCGCTACAGCTTGCGAACTCAGCCAGCGGTGCAGAAATGCTCGCGGCCATCGTTGCCGATGAAGGTGCCGGTGCCCGGGTCGAAGCTGCGGTAACGGTACGAGCAATAACGCTGCCACTGCGGCGTCCAGGGCTCAAGGCCAGCGCGGACCGGCTGGTAGTAGCGCGGCGGCGGCGCACGATAGACCGGCGCGTCATATTCCGGCTCGTAGACCGGTTCGGCATAGCGCGGCTCGTCGTAATAGTAGCGCGGCTGGTTCGAGTTGGCGATTGCCGAGCCAACGATCAGGCCGGTTGCGAGGCCCACAGCACCGCCAACGAGGGCGTCGTTGTTGTGGTGACGGCGCCAGCTGTCGGCGGAGGCTTCGCTGACAGCGGAAAGGCTGAGAGCGGCGGCTGCGGCCGTCAGAATAAGTGTCTTTGCGATGTTGTTCATGACCTTGTCCTACTTTCCAAGACAGCGAGAAGTGCTGTCTATAAACTCTTCAAAGCGGCAGCGGGTTCCTGCGCCGTTAGGATGAGACGATAGTGGCGGTTATCTGAACGGATGCTGAATAACAAAACCCGGCATCTCTGCCGGGCTTCCACTCGAATAGATCGCGTTGTTTCGGGATTTAGCCGGAAATCTGAAGATTGACGGCCTTCGGTCCCTTGCCGCGGCGGTCCGGCTCCGTGTCGAAGCTTACCTTCTGATTTTCCGTCAGGCCGGCCAAGCCGGAAGCCTGAACGGCAGAGATGTGAACGAAGATGTCCGCGCCACCCCTGTCCGGCTTGATAAAGCCGAAGCCCTTGTCAGTATTGAAGAATTTCACAGTCCCAGTCTCGGCCATGCGTCAGGTCCTTTTCTCTCTGCCCGCCATCCACACGGGCAGCATCAATTAAGCCCCTTCCGGAGCGTTGGCAGGCAGTTCTTGAATTTCGAGAAAAAGGTCCCCTCTACCTCGGCCTGTCTCGTGGTGGGATTATTCCCCATCTTATTGAGACTGGCTGACCGGAATATTAGCGTTTCCGGCGCGCACTTTCTTAAGGACTTCCCATGCTCGCAAAATGCCCGAACGCCCCGAGATTGCTGCGATTATTGAGAATTGGCAAGCAAAAGTTTTTTAACGTGTTGTCCGGGGCGCAGTCCCGCCGGGTATCCTATTTGCGCCAAAACGCAAAAAATCGCTCCCCGCGCGCGCATGATTAACGTTTTGTATCGTCTGCAATATATTTTGTGAGGAGATTTTCCCAAAAACACAACGCTAGCGGGTTATCGGAGCATTCGAAAAAAAATTTCGAATCGGGCAGGGTGCGCGTAGTGGATGCGGTTTCAGGCAGGCTGGGTGCGGCGGCGGGTCAATTCCGGGACGATCTCGACCACAAGCATAGCGGTAAACATCAGCGCGCATCCGATATAGCCGACAGGCGGAATGGTTTCGCCGAGGATGAGGGCGGCCAGCGACGAACCGAACAAAGCTTCCGAAGACAGGAAGATCGCCGCCTGCGACGGCGTCGTGTAGCGCTGGCCGATGACCTGCAGCACGAAGGCGACGCCCGACGAGAAGATACCAACATAGAGGATCTCGGGTGCTGCGCCGCGGATGGCGTCGAGGCTGATCGGCTCGATGATGGCAGCGACGATGAGGGCGCAGACCGCGGTGACGGCGAACTGCGATGCCGAGAGCGCCAGCGGCCGCCCGGTCTCCTTGACGGTGATGCCGGCAAGGGTGATCTGGATGGCCCAGAAGCCGGCGCAGATCACCGTCAATCCGTCTCCGACCGTGAGTGCCGAAAGATGGCCGCCCGATAGAAGAAAGATGCCGGCGATCGCCATGGCCGCTGCCGGCCAGATGATCCAGTGCGGCGGGCGGCGCAGGAAGAGAACCGCGATGACCGGGACGAAGACGACGTAGAGGCCGGTGATGAAGCTCGAATTGGTGACCGATGTGGTCTGCAAGCCGATCTGCTGGGTCGAGGCGCCGCCGAAGAGCGCCAGTCCGATTGCAAGATAGATGCCGAGCTGCCGCTTGCTGGTTTTTACTTTCGCCTTGCGGCTTTCCAGAAAGACGAAGGGCAGGACGGCGGCGGTGGCAACTGCGAAACGCAGGCCGATGAACCAGAACGGGCCGATGGCTTCCATCGCCGTCGATTGCGCGACAAACCCGCCGCCCCAGATGGCGGCCGCAAGCAACAGCAACAGGTTCGCTTGGACGCGAGTCATGGCATTCCTCGATGCGGGGAGGGTGATGAAATCGTGGTTAGCAGTTGCCTTTTGTTTCAGCAAGCCGGAATAAACGGAGAGGATGGTCTCAAGGGTGATCGGATGACGCAGCATAACGGCAGGACGTTTTGCCATCAGCCGGCACGGCTAGATGAGCGCCGGCTATTCGGGAACGCCGCTCGAAAAGAAGCTGGGGCTGAAGGCAGGGCAGGCAGCGCTGCTGATCGGCGTGCCCCAAAGCGTCCCAGCGCTTAACGGTTTCACGGATTTCAGCCGGGTCGAAGTAGTGGCGCCTGAAGAGGAGGCACGCTTCGACTACATCCATATCTTCGAGACCCGGCGTGCAGCGCTGGAAGCATTGGCTCCGCGGTTGCGGCAGCTGGTGCAGCCTGACGGCATGATCTGGATATCCTGGCCGAAGAAGGCATCGAAGCTGCCGACCGATATTGCTGAAGATGTGCTGCGTGAGGTGCTGCTGCCGACCGGTCTCGTCGATGTGAAAGTCTGTGCGATCGACGAGATATGGTCGGGCCTGAAATTCGTCGTCCGCAGAGAGCTCAGGGGCAGTTAGCCATCCTGGTTTGTGGCGCGTGAGACGCGCAGCAAGGCGCCGTCGCGCTCGTCCGTCACCATCAGCAATGCTCCATCGGGTGCGACGGTGATATCGCGGATGCGGCCGTATTGGCCTTCGAACATGCGCTCCTCGCCAACGAACTTGCCGCTGCCATCGCGCTGCATGCGCGACAGCAGCTGGAATTTCAGCGCGGCGACCAGCATGTCGCCATTCCATTCCGGGAACATCTTGCCGCGATAGACGGCGATGGCGCCGGGGGCAATGGATGGATCCCAATAGTGGAGGGGCTGTTCCAGTCCGGCCTTCTCCGTTCCTTCACCGATCTTGGCGCCCGAATAATCGACGCCATAAGTGATGACGGGCCAACCGTAATTCTTGGCCGGCGCGATGAGATTAATCTCGTCGCCGCCGCGGGCGCCGTGCTCGACGGTGTAGAGCTTGCCGTCGGCGGCATCGAAGGTGATGCCCTGCGGGTTACGGTGACCCTTCGACCAGATTTCGGGCCGTGCCTTGGCGCCGTCGCGGAACGGATTATCCGCAGGAATGGTGCCATCGGCGTTCACATGGACGATCGAGCCGGCGTCATCCTTGAAGTCCTGCGAACGGTCGCGGCTGCCGCGGTCGCCGACGCTGATGAACAGACTGCCATCACCAGCGATGGCGATGCGCGAGCCATACTGGATGTTGCCGCCGGTGAATTTCGCCATGGTGAAGATCGGCTTCACGTCCTCGAGCCTGCTTTCGTCGGCCGAGAGCTTTGCGGAAAAGGCTTCGGTGCCGGATCCCCCGGCATTGGCAGTCGCGGCAGTGAAATAGAAAATGCGGCTTTGGGCGAAATCGGGGGAGAGCGCCACATCCATCAGGCCGCCCTGGCCGCGGGCGCTGACCTCGGGCACGCCGGCAAGCGGTTCTGAGACCTTGCCATCGCGAATGATCCGGATATTGCCGGGACGTTCGGTCACGAGATAAGCGCCATCGGGCATGACCTCGACAGCCCAGGGATGATCAAGCCCGGTTGCCAGCGTATCGACGCTGACCGCGACGTCCTTGGTCTGCACCCTGTCGGCTGCATATGCAGCGCCAGCCATTGCAAATGCGGCACCTGCCGTCAAAGCGATGCGCAATCCCTTGAGCATGTTCATGATCTCCCCGTTTTACCATCCAGCCGGTTAGGTGGCGCGCGGGGGCGATCGCTTCAACCTCGCTAGGTGCCGGATAACGGTTTTGTGTTGCCGGTTTGAACGGTGCCGGTCTGGATCGTATCGACCAGCTCGGCCTCGACGATGTAGCGCATCGGGCCGCGCTCGGTGGCGCCGAAGGGCCAGCAGGTGGTCAGCACCAGATGGCGGCCGTTTGCCGCCGCATCGATGCCGCTTTCGTCCCACCGCGCGACGCGGGCGTCGGTGGTCTTGAAGGTCAGCACGGTGCCGTCACGGCGCTTGATTTCGATGTCGTCGCCGGGTTTGACGTCTTTCAGCCAGCGGAAGTGGGTGTCCCTGTGGGCGGCGATCACCGATGTGCCTTCGTCGCCCGGCTGCGGCGTGTTGCTGAGCCAGGCCGGGCCGAAGGCCAGCGCTTCGCCGGATGCGCCCGACAGCACGATCGCCGTCTTGCCGAGACGCGGGGCGCTGACTTCGGCTTCGGTGGTGAAATCGGCCCAGGGCCACGGCTTGGCATCTTCGCCCCGCAGCTCCGCGGCGAAGGCGCGCTTCAGGAGAACCTGCGAAAGCTCCGCCTTGCCCTTCAGATAAAAGCCGCTACTCACCAGTGCGACACCATAGAGACCAAGACCGAGAATGCCGACGGCGACGATCTTTTCCATCGGCGAGAGTCGGGAGAAAAAGCTCCTGCGCGGCTGCTCCACGTCAAATGCGGTAGCGGCCGCATTCGCCATCATCATTTCCAGATAGCTCGGAAGGGGCGCGAATTCGCCCGTTTCCTCGCTCCAGCTGCCTCTCTGCATATTCGCCATCAGCGGCCTCCCGGGATGACGAGGCCGCGCAGGCGGCGGCGCCAGATGGCAAAGCCACCGGCTGCGGCGAGCGCTGCCAACAGCATGGTCAGGCCCTGCATGATCTGCTGGTCGGCGAGCGTTGCCGTCTGCGGCAGCTTTACCGAGGCGGAACGCTGCGCGATCAGGTTGGCGGCGGCCGGGGTCGGAGCGGCGGCCATCTGGTTGGCGAGGGCCGCGAACTCCATCTGCGGCTTGGCCATGGCGTGATCCGGTGCGCTGCCTGCCGGAGCAGGGGCTGCGGGTTCGCCCATCACCTTATCGAAATCCCAGCCATCGGGCAGGTTCAGCGGCAGCCTGGTCGAGGTAGCCGGCTGGCCGTCAGGGCGCGATGGCGTGACGTCGATGGCAACGAGGCTGGTGACGCGGGAGACGAGATGATGCGCCATGGCGATCGTCTCTACATCCTTGTCGAGTGCGGCCGGATCTTGGCGCTCATAGGCGCGGGCTTCGAGATCGTCGATCTTGCGGCGGGCCCAGAGCTTGGATAGGCCCTTGCCATCGGCCGCATTGGCGATGTCCATCTCGACGCGCCAGGGCTGGGCGCCGGTCTTGCCGGTGATCTGCAGCTTGCCTGCGGGTTTACCTGTTGGCAGTTCCGCCGTCAGGACAACCGGCTCGCCGGTATAGAGATCGGGCATCGGGTTCGGGGTGATGTCGCTTGCCTGCGTGTCTTCAAAGGTGGCGGCGATATCGGTCATCGCCGGGTTCTGCAGCTTTGCGAAGAGCTCGCCCATGCGGGTGGCGACCTGATCGGTCGAGCCGATATGAGTGAAGGTGCCGCGGCCAAGTTCGGCGGCCTTGGTCATGAAATAGGAGTTCGGCGCCGAACCGATGCCGATGGTGAAGACGCGGGCATCGCTGCGGTTGTTGGTGATTTCCATGAACAGCTGCTGCTCGTTGCCGATCGCGCCATCCGTGAGGAAGACGACCTGGCGGAGAGCGCCATTGGCGACCGAACCTTGATTGCGCAGCGCGTCTTCGAGCGCCGGCAGCATCTCGGTGCCGCCGTCGGCCGTCAGGCCGCGGACATAGGCGATCGCCTTTTCGCGATTGTCGGGCGTGGCGCCGACGAGGCCGCCGAAATAATCGGTCATGGTGTCGTCGAAGCGGATGACGTTGAAGCGGTCGTCCGCACCGAGCTTGGAGATCGCCAGCGCCAAGCTTTCCTTCGCCTGGGCGATCGACTCGCCGGACATCGAGCCGGAATTGTCGATGACGAAGATGACTTCGCGCTTCAAAGGTGCAGCCGATGCATCCGGCGTTGCGGGCGGGGTGACGAAGGCAAGCAGATAGGTCTTGCCATCCAGCACTTCGCGGAACAGGCCGGCGCTCGGCGTCTTGCCCGGTGCTGCCTTCCAGGTGAGCTCGAAATCCTTGTCGGCGGGTACGGACTCGCCCTTCAGGCTGATGACGCGGTTCTGGTCGCCGTCCTGCTTGATATCGACATCGTGGAAGGCGGATTTGACGTCGCCGAGCGGGAAGCCGGCTTTCAGGTTCACGGTCAGCGCGACAGGGTTGATCTTGGCATTCTCGCGCGGATCGAGCACCGGTGCCTCGATCTTGTCGCGGTTCGGAACCGGATCGGTCGGCACGGCGAAGCCAGCGCCATTGTTGAACTCGACGGTCTGGACGACGGGAGCCGGATTGTAGCGGGGCGCGACGACCATCGGGAAGCGGAGCGAGAATTCGCCGCCGGACTGATGGACGGCCTGCTGATACTCGATCTGCACGACGATGGTTTCGCCGGGGCCGATATTGGCAACCTGGTTGGTGAAGATGTTCGGGCGCTGCTGTTCCAGAAGGGCGGCTTTCTTGCCCTCGGCTTTCGCCTGCTCGTAGATTTCGTGGGCTTCCTGGCGCGGCTTGATCTGGCCCTCGATGAAGCGATCGCCGATCTGCATCTTCAATTCGTCGACGGCAGAATTTTCCGGCAGCGGGAAGACATAGGTGCCTTCGACCCATCCCTTGCTGGGATTCTGGAAACGCTGGGTGACCTTGACGCGGGCGACCGGGCCGGAGACGTCCATCTCGACATCGGTCTTCAGCCGCGGCGCCTCGATGAAGAAGCCCGGGTCCTTCGATGGGAAGAGCAGCGAGCCGCTGTTGACATCGTTCGGGCGAACGAGACCGGCCAGCTGCGTGGCCTTCGGTGCAGCGGCCTCTTCGGCGCGGGCAACGGACACCAGCCCTGCCGTCATCATGATCGATGCAAAAAATGCGGTGAACGCAATAAGGAATGAAATGGCCACACGGCGGACGCGGAGCCGCTCCGTCGCAAACTCGTCTTCCAGAAACATTGGCATACCCTCAATAACCAACTTCGGATGTGCAAGATTGAGGCTCCGATCCCGGCGGGCTCACGACGGAATTGCGGCATGCCGCGGTATTTGTTGCGGCTTATTTGCGGCAAAGGCCCGAAACGGGGAAGTTTCTGTTTTTAAGGGGTAAATCCCGATGGCATCAGAGATTGATTCAAGATCCTCGCAAACTGATTCAACTATCCGTCACAAACGATTTCTCAGGGTGCGGCAATCGATCAATAAGAATCATCGGCGTCATCGCGCCTTTGCGCTTGAAATGCCTGCGCACATTGGACATAGACCTTAGCGCAGAACTCCGGTCCCGGTCTTCTGCCCGTTTCAACCGTATAGGACCGATATCATGGCCTTTCTTGCCGATGCTCTTTCCCGTGTGAAGCCTTCAGCCACCATCGCCGTCGCTCAGAAAGCGCGCGAGCTGAAAGCCAAAGGACGCGACGTGATCGGGCTCGGCGCCGGTGAACCGGATTTCGATACGCCTGATAATATCAAGGACGCAGCGATCGACGCGATCAAGCGCGGCGAGACGAAGTACACGCCGATCTCCGGTATCCCGGAACTGCGCAAGGCGATCGCCGCCAAGTTCAAGCGCGAGAACAATCTCGACTACACCTGGGAGCAGACGATCGTCGGCACCGGCGGCAAGCACATTCTGTTCAACGCCTTCATGGCGACGCTGAATGCCGGCGACGAGGTCGTCATCCCGACGCCTTACTGGGTTTCCTATCCTGAGATCGTCGCACTTTGCGGCGGCACGCCCGTCTTCGTCGCAACGACCCAGGAGAACAACTTCAAGCTCCAGGCAGCCGACCTCGAAAAGGCGATCACGCCGAAGACCAAGTGGTTCATGTTCAACTCGCCGTCCAACCCCTCGGGCGCCGCCTATACGCATGACGAGCTGAAGGCGCTGACCGACGTCCTCGTCAAGCATCCGCATGTCTGGGTTCTGACCGACGACATGTACGAGCACTTGACCTATGGCGACTTCAAGTTCGCGACCCCTGTCGAAGTCGAGCCGAAGCTTTACGACCGCACACTGACGATGAACGGCGTCTCCAAGGCCTATGCCATGACCGGTTGGCGCATCGGCTATGCAGCCGGACCGCTGCAGCTGATCAAGGCGATGGACATGATCCAGGGCCAGCAGACCTCGGGCACGACCTCGATCGCCCAGTGGGCAGCCGTCGAGGCGCTGAACGGTCCGCAGGACTTCATCGGGACCAACAAGAAGATCTTCGAGGGACGCCGCGATCTGGTCGTCTCGATGCTGAACCAGGCCAAGGGCATTTCCTGCCCGGTTCCGGAAGGCGCGTTCTACGTTTATCCGTCCTGCAAGGGCCTGATCGGCAAGACTGCGCCCTCGGGCAAGGTGATCGAGAACGACGAAGACTTCGTCACCGAACTGCTGGAATCCGAAGGCGTCGCCGTCGTCCACGGCTCGGCCTTCGGCCTCGGCCCGAACTTCCGTATCTCCTATGCGACCTCGGAAGACCTGCTGGAAGAAGCTTGCCGGCGCATCCAGCGCTTCTGCGGCGCTTGCAAGTAAGCGACGTCAATAATCGGAACGACAGAAGCCCGCCGGAGACGGCGGGCTTTTTGTTTGGGCAGGCGGCTGTGGAGATCGGCCGGCGCATGTGTTAGTTTTTCGCTCATGGATAGAAGAAAAGCGCTCGAAAGCTTGAAGGAGCATTCCGATGCCGTTCGCGGCATGGGCGCGACGGGCCTTTATCTTTTCGGCTCGGTGGCCCGCGATGAGCCGACTCCCGATAGCGATCTCGATATTTTCATCGACCATGAAGCCGGCTTGCATTTCTCGCTTCTCGATCTGGTCGCCATCAAGCAGTTTCTTGAGGACAAGCTCGACGTGGAAGTCGATGTCACAACCCGCGACAGCCTGCATCCGATGCTGAAGGCTGATATCGAGCAGAACGCCATCCGGGTCTTTTGATGGCGCGGAGGGCTCGCATTGACCCGACTGCAAGGCTGAACGATCTGATTTGACGATGCAGCCGCTGTAGCTAAAGTAGGCTCATGAAAACTGTATCGATAAGCGACGCCAAGAAACGGCTAACCGAACTTGCCCGCGAGGTGGAGCAGGGCGAAACGGTCGTTGTTACTCGCTACGGACGTCCGGTTTTTGATCTTGTGCCGCATAAGTCTCGCGGCGGTATCAACCTTGCCGCAGGACAAGCGTATCTGGAATCGCGCGGCATAAAGAACGCTGTTGGCTTTATCGCCGATGACTTCGACAATCCCTTGCCTGAAGACTTTCTGCTCCGGCCCCTGCCGTGACTTGATCTAAAGCCCCAGAGCCGTCAGCATCAGGAACGTTGCGAACAGGATGAAATGCGTCATGCCCTCGATGGCGTTGGTTTCGCCGTCGTTGAGGTTGATGGCGGCGGCGATCAGGGTGATGGCGACCATCACGGTCTGGACGGGCGTCATCGCCATGACGAAGGGCTGGCCGGTGTAGAGCGCGATGGCTTCCATCACCGGGACGGTCAGGATCACCGTCGAGAGCGAGGCGCCCATGGCGATGTTGACGGTTGCCTGCATGCGGTTTTTCAGCGCCGCACGAAGGGCAGTGAGGATTTCGGGGGCGGCGGAGATGGCGGCGACGACGATGGCGGTCAGGGCGATCGGAGCGCCGGTGTCGCGCAGGCCTTCGGTCATGAAGGCCGACATGAATTCGGCAAGACCGCCAATGATGACGACGCCGACCAAAATGGTGATGATCGAGGCGGATGCCGGTTCGTCAGCATGTTCCTTGTCTGCGGATCCTGCCTTCCGCTCGACGCGAGGGTAGCTGTAGCTGAAGAAATAGCTGTGCTGGCCGACCTGCATGCGCAGGAAGAGGCCGTAGAGGGCGATCATCGCGACGATGGTGAAGGCCGAGTAATAGTGCCATTTGGCTTCCGGCACGAATTCCGGGACGATCATCGAGATGCCGATGGCCGTCAGGATCATCACGCCATAGGTCTTGCCGGAGTTGTCGTTATAGGGCTGCTCGCCATGCTTCAGACCGCCGAGCAGGGCAGCGAGGCCGAGGATGCCGTTGATGTCGAGCATCAGCGCCGAATAGATCGTGTCGCGCACCAGCGTCGGCGAGCTTTCGCCGGACATCATGATGGCGAGGATGATGACTTCGACCATCACCGCCGACAGCGTCAGGATCATCGTGCCATAGGGGTCGCCGACCTTGACGGCGAGGATTTCGGCATGGTGTGCCACCCGGATCGAGGCGAGAACTATGGTGCCGACAAGGGCTGCTGCGGCGATCAGCGCGGCACCGCGGCCCATCGCCATGACGCTATGTTCGAGCCCGTAGCCGGCGATGGCGGCAAGGAACGCGACAATCAGAAATTTCTCGTCCCGCAATCGTGAAATCAGTGTCACGCCTGGCTCCGGATTTGATTCATGCGATCAATCTAAGCCGATGATTTCTTTAATCAAGATGGCGCTTCGAGGGTGCAGTTTGCGCTAATGCGAATTTAATGGAATACTGCCTCATCGGTTTGCCGGACACAATCGCGGCGTGCCCTCGTCTTCTTTTGCCACCGCGACCGGCCGGATCACTCCCGGAAGTTTTTCGTCGCGCCCACGAGAAAAAGGAGAGGTGCATGGTCAAGGTGGTTTATGAGGTTGTCCCGCATGACGGAGGCTGGGCCTACAGGCTCGGTGGCGTCTATTCCGAGGCCTTTCCGTCGCATGCCGAGGCGCTCGAAGCGGCCCGTATCGTTGCTGCCGAACAGCAGGTCGGCGGCGATTCCGCCGAGATCAGCTGGCAGGACGACAAGGGCAAGTGGCACGAGGAATATGCCGAGGGCGGCGACCGTCCGGAAACCGAAGTGGTGGATGGCCTTCTTGCCGGCCGCCGCGGGGCGGAAGCCTCTCCCGGCGCCTGAGGCGCCGGAAATCCGTCTTTCGATCGTGCGCCGTCAGGCGCGCGTGCTCACGCAATTGTCCAGATAGATCTTCAACCCTTCGACCAGGGCATCGAAGGCGGCGCGGCAGCGCGGCGAGGTCTTCAGGTTCTCGTGCATCGCCACCCAGGTGCCGATATGCATGTCCATGATGCCAGGAAGGACGCGCACGAGGTTCGGGTCGGCGTCACCGAGACCGGTCTGGCACATGCCGATGCCGCAGCCGCTTCTGATGGCGGCGAGTTGCGCCAGGTAGCTATCGGTGCGGAACGCAAAGGCGATGCCGCCGGCGGCCGGAAAGCGCTGCACCATCGTCCGCACATAGGCCGTTTGCCGGTCGAAGCCGATCAGCCGGTGATTGCCGATATCCTCAAGCGTTTCCGGTGTTCCGTGGCGCGCCAGATAGGCGCGGTGAGCGTAGCAGGCAATCGGGATGTCGCCGATGCGCCGGACGACAAGGGCATCCTGCTGCGGCTCCATCATCCTCACAGCAATGTCGGCCTCGCGGTTCAGCAGGTCCTCGACGTCATCCGATGCGGACAGCTCGATCTCGAGCGCCGGGTGGCGGTCCTGCAGGGATGCAAGGATCGGCGGGAGCACTTCGACGGCAATCACCTCGCTGGCGCTGATGCGCACCGTTCCCTCGATCCGGTCGCGGTGACCTGATGCGGCCCGCAATAGCGCCGACGAACTTGACGCCATGGTTTCAGCGAAGGGCGCCAATGCGCGGGCGGCCTCGGTCGGCAGCAATCCGCTCTGCGAGCGGGTAAACAGCTGCGTGCCGACAGCCTGCTCCAGCGCGTCGATATGGCGGCCGACGGTCGGCTGTGTCAGGCCGAGTTCGCGGGCGGCGGCCGAGAGCGATCCGTGGCGGAGCACGGTCAGAAAGGTGCGGTAGAAATCCCAGCTCGGCTCTTCGATCATAAATTTATGTATAGATGATGCATTTATTTCGTCAATTTCGTTTATTTGTCATCTGCGGGACAATCATCTCCATCAAAGGAGATCGATATGACTGAAGATCGGAAGATTGCGCTCGTGCTTGGTGCGACAGGCGGCATCGGTGGCTCGGTGGCGCGGAACCTCGCTGGACGCGGATGGCATATTCGGGCGCTTAATCGCGACGCCGCGAAGGCTTCCAGAAGCCAGCCGGCATTCGAGTGGGTACAGGGCGATGCGATGAATGCTGCTGATGTTGCCGCCGCCGCCGATGGCGCCAGCGTCATCGTCCACGGCGTCAATCCGCCAGGCTATCGCGATTGGGAAAAGCTGGTGCTGCCGATGCTCGGCAATACGATCGCCGCGGCGCGGGCAGTTGGCGCGCGGATCGTGCTGCCGGGAACGGTCTATAATTTCGGCCCGGACGCCTTTCCCATCCTGCGGGAAGATAGCCCGCAAAACCCCGTCACCCGCAAGGGCGCGATCCGTGCCGAGATGGAGAGGCGGCTGAAGCGTGCGGCGGATGCGGGGACCGGCGTCATCATCGTCCGTGCCGGCGATTTCTTCGGGCCGGGTGCGACCGGCAACAGCTGGTTTTCGCAGATCGTCGCGCCCGGAAAGCCGGTAAAGACCCTGAAGAACCCGTCGCCCAAAGGCATCGGCCATCAATGGGCCTATCTTCCGGATGTCGCCGAAACGATGGCCGAGCTTATCGAACGGGCATCCTCGCTGCCTGATTTCGCCGTCTATCACATGGACGGTTTCTGGGACCGCGACGGCAGGCAGATGGCCGAGGCGATCCGCCGCGTCTCCGGCGGGCGCGCGAAGATCGGCGCCTTTCCGTGGTGGATCGTGCCGCTTGCGGCGCCCTTCGTCACCGTCATGCGGGAGGTCAAGGAGATGGGCTACCTCTGGAAGGAGCCGATCCGCATGTCGAACGAGAAGCTTGTCGCAGAGCTTGGGCGTGAGCCGCAGACGCCTGTCGACGACGCTGTGCGGGCCTCATTGATGGCGCTCGGCTGCCTGCCGAAGCCGGCGGGATTGCTGAGCGATAGCCGCGCGGCTGTGGTGCGCTAGCCGAGTTCGGCGATGGCAATGCGGGCAATGGTGAGTTGCAGCTCGGCACTCTCCGTCGAGCCGTCGCCCAGGAACCAGGCAGCGGAAAGACCGGAATAGGCGGCGATCCATTGCAGCAGGCGGCGTGGATCGATGCCTGTATCTTCGGCGACGATGGGCAACTGGCGCTGCAGCCGGCCGGGTGTGGCAATGATCTCCAGATCCTCGTTGGCGAAGGTATTGGCGAAGTCGAAGCCGCGTTCGCCATGGAGGCCCTTGGGGTCGATCGCCAGCCAGCCGTCATCGCCGAAGTCTAGAATGTTGCTGTGATGGATGTCGCCGTGAAGCACGGTGATATCCTGAGGGGTCGCCAGAAGCTGGCGGGCGATCCGGTCGCAATCGGCGAGCGTGCCGCCATGGCGGGCGGCGGCGGGTGCAAGGTCGCGGAACCATTGTTCCAGCGGTATCAGCTTCGGCAATGGTTTGCCGCGCGAGGCATGCAGCCTCTTGGCAGTGCGGCACATGATCCGCGTTGCCTCGTCGTCGCTGCCCTGTCGCGCCATGGTCAGCAGCGAGCGGGTGCTGAGCGAGCGCTCCATGAGAACCGCATGCGCGTCATGTGCATAGACTTTGGCCGCGCCGTCGCCATCCCACCAGTCGAGCACCGCCCCGCCAGCTTGCTCGGCCTCGTCGTCGGACATTTTCAGCATCGCCGGTTTGCCGCGCCAGATGACGGGCAGGAGATTGCTGCAATGGGTGGTGATCGGCGAGCCGTCCGGGGTGAGCGCCCAGCGGGAGAGGTAGGGTTCGAACATGTGGGTGAAGGTAGTGGGCCGGGACCTGCGTTTGAAGAGTTCCGGCTCCCGCACGCCCTCATTTCTGTGCTTGTCACAGAAATCCAGCCACGGCGCGTCTGCGCGTGAATGACAGCGTTGGGGAAGTCTTCTGCCGCGCAGACGCGCGGCGCTGGATTCCTGTGACAAGCACAGGAATGAGGGAAACCGTGGAGGCGGGCCCAAAAAGAAATCCCGCCACGAAGGCGGGATCTCCAACTGTCTTTTGCAGGCTTACGCGACCTTGTCGGCCAGCGGGTAGTCGATATAGCCCTTCTGGCCGCCGCCATAGAAGGTGGTTTGATCCGGGGTGTTGAGCGGCAGGTTCTTCTCCAGGCGCTTCACCAGATCGGGATTGGCGATGAAGGGCTTGCCGAAGGCGACGAGGTCGGCACGGCCGGTTTCGACGGCGTCGATGGCCGTTGCGCGGTCGTAGCCGTTATTGACCATCCAGTCGGCCTTGCCGCCGGCCTTTTCATAGGCCTGGCACAGCGCCTTGTAGTCGAAGGACGGATTGTCGCCCTGCTTGTAGTCGCGCTCGCCGCCGGTCTGGCCCTCGACGATGTGGATATAGGCAAGGTCATATTTCGCCAGGCCTTCGACCACATGGGTGAACAGCGCCTGCGGGTTGGAATCGTAGCTGTCGTTGGAGGGTGTGACCGGCGACAGGCGGATCGCGGTGCGGCCGGCACCGATCTCCTTGGTCACGGCGTCGACCACTTCGAAGGTCAGCTTGGTGCGGTTTTCGATCGAGCCGCCATACTGGTCGGTGCGGTCGTTGATGCCGTCGCGCATGAACTGGTCGAGCAGGTAGCCGTTGGCACCATGGATTTCGACACCGTCGAAACCAGCATCGATGGCTGCGCGTGCGGCCTTGCGGTAATCCTCAATGATGCCGGGGATTTCGGAGGTTTCGAGCGCGCGGGGCTCGGACGTCTCGGCGAAGGAACCGGTGCCGTCGGTATTGACGAGATAGGTTTTGCCCTTGGCGGCGCGATTGGTGGAGGAAACAGGCTTGCCGCCATTGGGCTGCAGCGTGGTGTGCGAGATTCGGCCGACATGCCACATCTGCACGACGATCTTGCCGCCTTCGGCGTGAACAGCATCGGTGACACGCTTCCAGCCGTCGAGCGCTTCCTTGGTGTAGAGGCCGGGCACGTCGGCATATCCCTGGGCCTGATGGGTGATCGGGGTTGCTTCGGTGATGATCAGGCCGGCGGTGGCGCGCTGGCGGTAATATTCGACATTCAGGTCGTTCGGAACGGCACCCGGCGAGCGGTTGCGCGTCAGCGGCGCCATGACGATGCGGTTCTTGACGGCGATATCGCCAACCTGTGTGGGTTCAAAAAGCTTGGTCATAAAGGTATTTCCTTTTCTGGCGGGAGATCACTCGGCCGGGGCGGGGGCTGTCTTGCCCTTGGCGGAGAGATAGGTGAGTGCCGTGGCGCCGAGGCCGATAAAGGCCATCAGCGCTGCGGCCAGGGGAACGCGGGTCAGCTCGAAGCCACTCTCGATCACCATGCCGCCGGCCCAGGCACCCAGCGCATTGCCGGTGTTGAAGGCGCCGATATTGATGGTCGAGACGAGGTTCGGAGCATCCTTGCCGAAGCTGACGACGCCGACCTGCAGGGCAGGGACGGCGGCAAAGGTGGCGATCGCCCAGACGAGCAGGGTGATTTCGGCCGGGATGAAGAAGCGGCTGGTATAGCTGAAGACGATCGAGGTGACGGCGATTGCGGCGAAGACGCCGGCAAGCGTTACGCCGAGCTTCCAGTCGGCGAGCTTGCCGCCCAGCAGATTGCCGACGGTGAGACCGAGACCGATCAGGAACAGCGTCCAGGTGACGCCCTTCGGCGACAGGCCGGTAACGTCGCGCAGAAGCGGCGCGATATAGGTGAAGAGCGCGAACATCGAGGCCGAGAAGAACACGGTGGTCGACAGCGCCAGCCACAGGCGGCCGTTGCGCAGCGCCGAGATTTCGGCGAGCAGGCTGCCCTGCGTTTCGTTCTTGTCCTTCGGCAGGATGGCGATCAGGCCGAGGATGGTGACGATGCCGACGACGGTGACCACGGCAAAGGTGGAGCGCCAGCCATAGGCCTGGCCGATGGCGGTGCCGATCGGCACGCCAAGCACGTTTGCCAGCGTCAGGCCGGTAAACATCAGGGCGACGGCGCGCGCCTTGCGGTCTTCGCTGACGAGGCCGGCGGCGGCGACAGAGCCGATACCGAAGAAGGCGCCATGGCAGAGCGCGGTGACGACGCGCGCGAACATCAGCACCCAATAGTTCGGGGCGATGGCGCAGAGCATATTGCCGGCGATGAAGATCGCCATCAGCGCGATCAGCGCCGTGCGCCGCTTCAGCTTGGCGGTCGAGACGGCCATCAGCGGCGCGCCGACGGCAACAGCCAGCGCATAGCCGGTGACGAGCCAGCCTGCCTGGGGAATGTTGACGGAGAGATCGGCAGCGACCTCCGGCAACAGGCCCATGATGACGAATTCCGTGGTGCCGATCGCAAAGGAGCTCAGGGCAAGGACGAGGAGGGCGAGGGGCATGATCAAAGATCCCGGGAGAGCTGCTTGAGGAAGTCGGCGATCGTTTCTTCGTTTCGCTTGTAGAAGATCCACTGGCCAACCCTGCGGGTGGTCACTAGGCCGGCGCGGTGCAGGGTGCCGAGATGCGAGGAGACGGTGGATTGCGACAGACCGCAACGTTCGAACTGGCTGGCGCAGACACCCATTTCCAGCGGATGCTCCTGAGACTTGAAATGTGCCTCGGGATTCTTCAGCCAGTTGAGGATTTCCATCCGTGTCGGATGAGAAAGCGCCTTGAGGATTTCGTCCTTATCCATCGTTCCGTGCCGATCCGTAAATCGAAATTTCCCGATATATGGATCGACGGTCTACGATATGCAAGTCACGACGGTGTGAGCTCCTGCGAGATATTTTTCTGATTAAATTTTAAGCAAAAAAAGAGGGCCACCGGAAAGCCGGGGCCCTTTAAAGGTGTGAAGGTCAATAAACCTCCAGAGGGGAACAGCTAATGCGGTGGCACTGGGAGAGAACCACGAAATGCATCAGCTATGTGCGATATGGTGGTTTATTGGGCAGGTTGCAATGCACTTTTGTGCATGCCTGCTATGCGCTGCACAAATTATGCTGCGGTGCAGCGAATTTTGGGCAAAAAAAGAGGGCCACCGAAAGCTCGGGGCCCTTTTAAGGTGTGAAGGTCAAAAACCTCCAGAGGGGAACAGCTAATGCGGCGGAACTGGGAGGAAAAGCCGCCATGTGCATCAGCTATGTGCGATATGGTGTTTAAATGGGCAAACGGCAACCCCCTTTTGTGCATGTCAGTCATGCGTGAGTTGCATAGTCGGCAATTTATTCCAGGAAACGCCGCCTAGAAGTTCCAGTTTCTGGCCTTGGTGACGATGAAATCGCGGAAGGCCTTGAGCTTCGCGGCGTTCTTGATTTCATCGGGATAGCAGAAATAGGTATCGAAGGACGGCACGTCCGCATTGATCGCCAGCTGGATCAGGCCGGGGTCGCGGCCGACGATATAATCCGGCATGCAGGCGACGCCCATGCCGAGCAGGCAGGCGCGCTTGATCGAGGTCTGGCTGTTGATCTGCAGATGCGGAATGCGCTTGTTGTCCGACGAGCGGCCGGCGATCTCCAGCCAGTTGACGTCGAGCAGGTAGTTCGGCGCCGGCTCACCGAAGGTGATGATGCGGTGATTGTCGAGATCCTCCACCGTCTGCGGCTCGCCGTAACGGTTGATGTAGGAGGGGGCCGCATAGACGTGCATATGCACGGTGAACAGCTTGCGCTGGATGAGGTCCGACTGCTGTGGCTGGCGTAGGCGAATGGCGCAATCGGCGTGGCGCATGTTCACGTCGACTTCCTCGTTGTCGAGGATCAGCTGGATCTGAACATCCGGATAGAGCTGCATGAACTCCTGGATCTTGTCCGTCAGCCAGCCCTGGCCCAGACCGACCGTCGTCGTGACGCGCAGCTTGCCGGACGGCGTTTCCGTCGTTTCGGTAAGCTGCATCTTCACGGTTTCGAGCTTCAGCAGCACGTCATGCGCGGTGCGATACAGAAGCTCGCCCTGTTCCGTCAGGATCAGGCCGCGCGCGTGGCGGTGAAACAGCTTGGTGCCGACATCCTGCTCCAGCGCGCTGACCTGGCGGCTGATGGCGGATTGAGACAGATGCAGTTTATCGGCCGCATGCGTGAATGAACCCGCTTCGGCAGCTGCGTGAAAAATACGCAGCTTGTCCCAATCCAATGGCATTCCCCCACCCCTCATAGCCATGCTTACTCCGCGGCCACGGCAACGGGCATGTGGCCCGTCAGATATCGCTCGGCCTCGAGCGCGGCCATGCAGCCGAGACCGGCGGCGGTGATCGCCTGCCGGAAGGTATCATCCGTCACGTCGCCGGCAGCATAGACACCCTCTATGCTGGTTGCGGTGGAATCGGGGGCAGTCCAGAGATAGCCGTTGTCCTTGAGCTTCAGCTTGCCCTTGAAGAGTTCGGTGGCCGGCGCGTGGCCGATCGCCACGAAGACGCCGTCGATGACGGTATCGGAGATTGCGCCGGTGCGCGTATCGCGCAGCCTGACGCCCGAAACCGACGGCGGCATCGGCGGCTTGGCCGGGGTGCCGGTGATTTCGGCGATCTCGGTATTCCAGAGAATCTTGACGTTTTCCTTGGCGAACAGGCGCTCCTGCAGGATTTTTTCCGAGCGGAAGCTGTCGCGGCGGTGCACGACCGTGACCGACTTGGCGATGTTCGAGAGATAAAGCGCTTCCTCGACGGCGCTGTTGCCGCCGCCAACGACGATGACGTCCTTGTTGCGGTAGAAGAAACCATCGCAGGTGGCGCAGGCAGACACGCCAAAGCCCTGGAAATGCTGCTCGCTCTCGATGCCGAGCCACTTGGCCTTGGCGCCGGTGGCGATGATCAGCGTATCGGCGGTCCAGACCTGGCCGCTGTCGGTGCGGGCGACGAAGGGGCGCTGGTTCATCTCGACTTCGGTGACGAGGTCGTTGACGATTTCGGCGCCGACGTGCTTGGCCTGCTGCAGCATCTGCTCCATCAGCCACGGGCCCTGGATCGGATCGGCAAAACCCGGATAATTCTCGACGTCGGTCGTGATCATCAGCTGGCCGCCTTGCTCCATGCCTGCAATCAGCACCGGCTTCAGCATCGCACGCGCCGCATAGACGGCAGCCGTATAGCCGGCAGGGCCGGAGCCGATGATGAGCACCTTCGTGTGGCGGGCGGACATGTCTGATTTCCTTTCGACTGGCGGGGACGCTGCGGCTAGAGAGCGAATGAGGCCGTTTCGCGTTCCTCGCTCATTTATGAACGTCCAGTGCTTTTATTCAAGGGCAGCCTTGCATTACCAACAAGGCATTGCGATCTGCTGTGCAAGAATCCACCGCGACGGCGAAACATTCTTGCCTATTACGGCACTTTATATAGAAGCTGGCGCGACCGAATTAAAGAAAGGCTAAGGCTCTGTGCGTGCCGAACTCGATGTCATCGACATAAAGATTCTGAGAGAGCTGCAGGCGGACGGCCGCATGACCAATGTCGAGCTCGCCGACCGGGTCGGCATCTCGGCGCCGCCCTGCCTTCGCCGCGTACGCAAGCTCGAGGAAGCCGGTATCATCGAGGGCTACCACGCGATGCTGAACAGCCCGAAGCTCGGCTTCGACCTCGTCGCCTTCTGCATGGTCGGCCTGAAGCACCAGTCCGAAGCCAACCTGAAAGCCTTCGCCGCCGCCACGTCCAACTGGCCGCTGGTCCGCCAGGCCTGGATGGTCTCCGGCGACAGCGACTTCCTGCTGCATTGCGTGGCGGAGAATTTGACCCGCTTCCAAGACTTCGTGATCGAGGTGCTGACGGCGAACGAGCATGTCGATACCGTGCGCACGATGCTGACGATCCGGCAGGTCAAGCGGTTGGGACTGGTTGAGGTTTAAGGGGCAGGCTATGCTCACTGCCGAAAATACGCTGCTTTGCATCTTCTCCTACAATATGGGGCAGACCTTGGAGCGGTGTATCTTGTCGACGCTCAAGATGTGCCCGGGCTTTGATCTGGCGATCATCGATGATCAGAGCGAGGACGAACAGACGAGGGCGGTCATCCACAGGCATCGCGGTTCGTTCCGGTATTGCCTGACATCGGAAGGTGCCAAAGAAGGGCGCCGCCACGGCCACTTATACAACAACATTCAAAGAATGTGCGAGCTGGCAGGCGCTCAGGGCTACGAGTATATCTTCCTGATCCAGGACGACATGCAGTTCGTGCGGCCGATGGATGAGGCTATTTGCCAGCAATATTACGATCTGTTCAACAGCGATAAAATGGTTCTGCAGGTCGATCCCCGGTTCCTGCGGAAGGGATACGAATATGAAATATTGGAGCCGCAGCGCGCTTACGCGTTTCCTGCAGGCGACCCGCGCCGCTCCTATGCTGACGTAGGCATCATCCGGCTATCTGTGCTGAATTCGCTCAAGTGGGAATTTCGCGACAGCGAAGCCGACAACAAGAAAATGTTGAGCCGTTTGGGATGCGTCCGGTTGTTTCCCTTCACCCCGATCATGATGCATGTACCGTTTCCGGTCTCATATCGCGGCGGCAAGAAGAAGCGTTCGCTTCTGCCGTTTTACCGGGGGACCTACGAGTTTCATGAGCTTTCGCAGCGTCAAAAGCGTGCGATGGATGAGCGGGATCTGTCTGACATCCCTTATTTTAGAAAGTTTCTGCGGCCGAAGAACATGTATCTGGCCCGGCTCGTCTATGCGCTGGTGACCGATGCATCAGCGCTTAGATGATCGGGGCGCGTCTGTGAGCAGAGGAACCTTGCAGCGGCTGACCAATCGCTTCAGCGCTAAACTGGAGAAGAGGCGAGGCCGCGTGGTCGGAAAGTTTCGCCGGCTGTTTGGCCTGACCTATGTGTCGCCGTTGAGCGAGGCCGATATGTTCGAAGCCCTCCGGTTCAAGTCCGTCGCCTTGGTTGGCAATGCGCGTAGCCTGTCTGAGAGTGATTTCGGCGCGTCGATCGATAGCCACGACCTTGTCATTCGCTGCAATCAGGCGCCTATGCCTGACAAGCGTTCTCACGGGGCGAGAACAGACTGGATTGCGACCAGCATAGAACTCGATCGCCAGATCATGGCGCAAAAGGGAGCCAGCCACCTGTTGTGGATGTCGCCGCCACGCAACGCGCTACCGGGCTGGATATTGAAATGGCCGAATTTTTTCCTTTACCCGCCTGCGAGCCACAAGGCACTCTGCGCTAAAGTTGGCAATAGGCCGACGACAGGACTGATGCTGGTTGATCTGCTCGAACGTTCGCCATGCCTGGCGGTGTCGCTCTATGGCTTTGATTTCTATCGGAGCCTTTCATTGTCCAACGAGCATAACAGCCGCGAGACACCGCACGACTACGGCACAGAGGAAAGCTATGTCCGGAAGCTTCTGGCTTCCGATCACCGATTCTCGCTGAATATCAATGCTTGAATATTGAGGGCGCAGGCGGCGTAATTTCGTCATCGCCGATCGTCAGCCAGAGCCCGAATGCGATCGAAAAGTTTGGAAGCATCGATGCTGGCCCGGTGGAGGGCACTGGCGATCGCTTTTTCTTCTTCCGATGTGTAGGCAAACTCTTCCGGCCTTCTCAAACGCTCCTGAAGCTGTCCGATTTCGGTCAGGCGGCTGTCATCTAGGCCAAGGTCTTTGAGCAGGGCTTTTGTCTTCCAGGAGTTGGATTTCAGAGCCAGGAAGGGCGTGCCTGACAGAATGCAGAGGCATACGGCATGAAAACGGCCTGTCACATGCAGGTAGCCATGCTGAAGCGCATTGATGAAACCGGCTTCGTCCTTGTTGAACCAGACGTTGCGCCTCCGCAGTCTGAAAGCTTCTGCATGGAGGCGAATGTAGGCCTCGCGTAACATTTTCAGCGGTGCTGGGAAATGTGGTTTGCTGGCCTTGATGGTCTTGAGGATTGGCAGCAAACGCGCGTCAGGGCGGGATGCAGCCAGATCAAGCAGGGCTTTCGATACCTCTCGAGACACTGAATCTCCAACAAGAAGCATATCGCGCGCAACTGTGGCATTGGGGCTGATGGGGTCGCTGCAAAGCGAGAGGTCCGGCAGGAAGTCGATCTTTCGGCCAGCGGCAGCGGATGCGGCCTCGGCGCTCCAGGAATCGCGGGTCGATATCAAATCTATGCGCTCAAGATATCGAGCCCACTCCGGCGGGTTTTCCTGGTAGAGCGCATTGATCAGGGCGACCGGCTTTTTGCCGCGCGCCGGATGGGTGGCGATCCGCAATAAACGCTCGCCGGCGCGCGCTCCATGATGCAGTGTACCCTCGCCATTGATGATGATGAGGTCGCATTCAGCGATGGCACGCAAAAGCGGCTTGTCGTGTTCCCAGTTGTTGCGGACAATGCTCCGCGCGGCAATGTTGATTCTGCGACTGACGAGATTGTCTTCGATGGTTCGCATCACACGGAAACAGCCGAAATGATTGTCGCCGCGCGTATCGTTCAAAATGACTGCATTTATTGACAATTCGGTGCCTTCCCAGGTCGCCATCTATTGAACTATCGATGCCTTTAAAGCGTTTACGCTCTCGCAGAATACCTATCAACTTTTGCATGCTTGACGCCTGCCGGTGCGTTTGCGATTTCCTGTTTGAATGGCAAAGTAAATGGTGGGCAAGGAAGGCCTTATTGTGCTGGGATCCGAACGGCCGTGGCGCCGGTCCATCTTTAGAATTCTTATGTACGTTCTGTGGGGTAGAAGCGGAGCGCACACTCAGGACTGGCTACCCGGCCTCTCTTTGACCATTCCACAGCAGCCATTTGAGACAGGAACGATCGTCTATCGCGGCAATAGCATTTCGCCCCTGTTGCACCCCGCTGTCTTGAAGAACTCTGCAAGTCAGGAAATTTTCATCATCGGCTCGGGCCCTTCTCTGCGGTCGAACGATTTGTCCCTTATTGGTCCGCGCACGGCTATCCTGCTGAACGGGGCGATCAGCCTGTTGACGGAAGGGATCGATGCGCCCCTCGCTATCGCTATAGAGGATGAGCGCTTTGTCTGGAGGCATTTCCAGCTTATGGCCGAAAAGATTGGGGCGGGAAGTACCTGCCTGTTTTCGACGGCGGTTATCCGCGCCATATGCGAAATCAATGACGACTGGCTTGCTGACAAGACCGTGATCCTGATCGACAACATTCGCAAACCTTACGGCGGCAAGCGGCGGGAATATTATCAGTTGGCTGACCTGGACTTCGTACGGGTCCATGCCGACGAGGCCGGATTTTCATCCGACCCATCCAAAGGTGTCTTTCAAGGTGGTTCGGTGGCGATTAGCGCGTTTCAGTTTGCTGCTTACTGCAACCCGGCGACCATCGGTTTCTTTGGCGTCGATATTTCCAATGCAAACGGGCCGCGCTTCTACGAGAGAATTGGTAGCATCGCGAAGTCGGGAATAGCGCATGCGAAACGGCGTATTCTCGCCCACATCGTGCTTGGGATCGGCGTCTGTATCGCTCAAGGGACTGAAGTACTGAATTTCTCGCCGATTTCCGCACTGTCTGAATGCGGATTGCCGTATGATTCACGCTATGCCTGGGCTTCCGCGCAGAAGGATGATTTGGCCGTCGAACATAGTGAATGATGCGTATCGTTCGTGAATTCAGACGCTAAGCCGTGCTCTGGGCGGTCTGCCGCGCAGATTCGAGTTTTTCAAGCGCGGCCAGTAATTTGCGTCAAACGGAGCGGTAGACGGCGGCGATGCGCTTGGCTTCCATGTCGATCTGAAAATCTTCAAGAACGTGGGAAAGCCCTTTTTCGGCCAGCGTTTCGCGCAGCGGCATATCATCCATGTACAGCGCTGCCGCGCTTGCCATCGCCTCGAGGCTGTCGCGTGCAATCATGGCCTCCGGGCCATCGCCGCTATTCATCAGCAGCTCCGGAAACGCCCCAACATCCGTGGCGATGACAGGCACGCCCGATGCCATCGCTTCCAGCGGCGTCAGGCCGAAGCCCTCCCAGCGTTGGGGGGCGATGAAGAGGTCGAGGGCGCGGTACCACTCGTTGATATCGGTGTGCTCGCCGACGAAAAGGATGCGGTCTGTAAGGCCTGTTGCGGTGACGCGGGTTTTCAGGCGATTTTCGAAATCGATATGCTTGGCGGTGGCGCGACCGGCGATGATGGCGATCCAGTCCGGGCGATCCGGGAGGAGGCGGATCATCGTGTCAACGAAGAGGTCGGTGCCCTTCTGATGCCGCACACGGCCGAAGCAGCCGGCGATTTTCTTCGTGGAGTCGAGGCCGACGGCTGCCTTTGCCGCCGCCTTGTCAGCAGGCGGAGAGAAGCGGGCAGTGTCGATGCCGTGAAGGATGACGGTGTTCGCGACTTCGAGATAGGCCGAGGTCTTGCCGCTGGTGGCGATCACCGCGTCCATCTTCGAGATCAGCCATTTGGTCCAGCCGGTATGCTTGCGCTGGGAGGCCGAGGTGAAGACGATCTTCAGCTTCATGCGCAGCAGATCGCGCATGATGATCGCCGGCAGCATCTCGACATTGCGCCGCGCGTGCCAGACGCGGTGTTTCCTGCCTGCTGGCGGCGTCCAGAGATGGATGAGGTCGCGGAAGCGGATATGCGGCAGGCTTGCGGGCAGGCCGGGGCCGAGGGCGGCGATCTTCTGGCCGAGCGCCCGCTGCACGGGAATCAACTGGATGATCGTCGACGTGACGCCGGACAGGCGCCGCTTGAAGTTCGGCGCGATGATCTCGACGTCACGGATATCGATGATGGCGGGGTCGCGATCTGCGGCCACGGAAGATCAGCCCCAGGAAACCTGGAGGATTTCGTAAGCCTTCGAGCCGCCGGGCGCATTGACCTCGATGGAATCGCCGACTTCCTTGCCGATCAGCGCGCGGGCGATGGGCGAGGAGATGGAGATGCGGCCGGCCTTCACGTCGGCTTCCTGATCGCCGACGATCTGGTAGGTCTTTTCTTCCTCGGTGTCCTCGTCGACGAGCTTTACCTTGGCGCCGAATTTGATCTTGTCGCCGGACATCTTGGAGAGGTCGATGACTTCGGCGCGCGCCGTCAGATCCTCGAGCTCGCCGATACGGCCTTCGTTATGGCTCTGGGCTTCCTTGGCGGCGTGATATTCGGCATTTTCCGACAGGTCGCCATGAGCACGTGCTTCGGCGATCGCTTCGATGATGCGGGGACGCTCTTCCTGCTGGCGCCAGCGCAGTTCTTCCTGCAGCTTGACGAAACCACCCTGCGTCATCGGTACCTTATCTACCATTTTCCCGTCCTTTGATCTTCGTGTCTTCCGGTAGGCACAGACACAAAAGAAAACAGGTCCCGAAGAGAACTTCGGAACCGTGCAAACCATCCTAGTTGCTTTGCTTATAGCAGATCGCAAATGCCGATTGCCATAAAATTCGTATCGGGATCTCCAACCCAGCGCTGTATTCGCAGCCGTTTCCGGCAAATGCCCGTGGTTCGCTTGACTTTTAGCGATGGAACATATAGTGAACAAAACAATGAAGAAGACGCTGAAAGAAAGACTGGCGATCCTTTCGGACGCTGCGAAATATGACGCCTCCTGCGCTTCCAGTGGCACCACGAAGCGTGATTCGGGAGCGAGCGGCGGCCTGGGTTCGACGGAAGGGTCCGGTATCTGCCATGCCTATGCGCCTGACGGACGCTGTATCTCGCTCTTGAAGATCCTGCTCACCAATTTCTGCATCTATGACTGCGCCTTCTGCATCAACCGCTCGTCCAGCAATGTCGAGCGGGCGCGCTTCACGCCTGAGGAGGTGGTCTGGCTGACGCTGGAATTCTACCGGCGCAATTATATCGAGGGCCTGTTCCTGTCGTCGGGGATCATTCGCTCATCCGATCACACGATGGAGGAGATGGTGCGGGTCGTGCGGGAGCTGCGCGTCACCCATAATTTCCGCGGCTATATCCATCTGAAATCCATTCCGGAGGCGTCTGCGAAGCTGATCGAGGAGGCGGGGCTCTATGCTGACCGCCTATCGCTCAATATCGAGCTGCCGACCGATAGCGGCATCACCCGTCTGGCGCCGGAAAAGAAACCCTCTGGCATCCGACGTTCGATGGGGGATCTGCGGCTGAAGATCGAGGAAGCCGGCGAGCCAACGCTGCAGACGAAGCGGCGCAAGCGCTTCGTGCCGGCCGGGCAGAGCACGCAGATGATCATCGGAGCCGATGGCGCCAATGATGCCACCATTCTTGACACCAGTGCCCGGCTCTACGGCAGCTACGGGCTTCGCCGCGTCTATTATTCCGCCTTCAGCCCGATCCCGGATTCATCGAGAAATCTGCCGCTGATCAAACCGCCGCTGATGCGCGAGCACCGGCTCTACCAGGCCGATTGGCTTTATCGCTTCTATGGTTTCGGGATCGACGAGATCACCGCGACACAGGAGGGCGGCATGCTGGATCTCGATCTCGATCCTAAGCTTGCCTGGGCGCTTGGCCACCGCGAGCAGTTTCCTGTCGATATCAACAGGGCCGTCAAAGAGATGCTGCTGCGTGTGCCGGGGCTCGGCACCAAGGCGGTGAAGGGCATTCTCTCCGGCCGCCGTTTCCGCAGGCTTCGCATCGAGGATCTGGCGCGGCTCGGTGTGTCGATCAAGAAGGTGCAGGCCTTCGTGACGGCCGAGGGATGGACGCCGAGACGGCTGATCGAGCGGCCGGATTTGCGTGCCATGTTCGAACCGAAACCCGAACAGCTGCAGTTGCTCTGATGCTGAAGGTGGCGCTGCAGGGCAAGGGTGACTTTTTCGAGTGGCGCGATGCCGCCCGGTCGCTGGCGCTGGCAGGCATTCCGCCCGAGGATATCGAGTGGTGGGAGAGGGGCGGCGACAAGCAGCTGTTCTGGGAAGAAGACGTGCTGCCGCCGCAGCCCGCGGGTGGGAAGCCGATGACGGTGCCGCAGGCCTTCATCGATCTGGCATCCGCGGTCATCTGCCATTGCGATCCGGTGCGCTTCTCGCTGCTGTACCGGCTGCTCTGGCGGCTGCAATCCGACAAAAAGCTGCTTGATATCGTTTCCGACGAGGATGTGGCGCGAGCCCGCCTTCTGGAAAAGAGCGTGCGCCGCGACGCGCACAAGATGACCGCCTTCGTGCGCTTCAAGGAGGTCGGCAGCGGTATCTCGATGAACGGGCGGCGGAAGTTTCTCGCCTGGTTCGAGCCGGATCATCATATCGTCGTGCGTAAGGCGTCGTTCTTCCAGCGGCGGTTCAACGACATGGACTGGATCATCCTGACACCGAAGGGTTCGGCCGGGTGGGACGGCGTGAAGCTGACGACCAGCCATGAGCCCTGCGAAAAGCCTGATCTTACCGACGACGCCGACGAATTGTGGCGCACCTACTATGCCAATATCTTCAACCCGGCGCGGCTGAAGGTGAAGGCGATGCAGGCCGAAATGCCGAAGAAATACTGGAAAAACCTGCCGGAGGCCGATCTCATTCCCGGGCTGATTGCCAATGCGGAGAGCCGGGTGATTGAGATGGCCAAACGCGAGGCGAGCACGCCGCAGCCGTTTCACGATCGCCTGCAGGAAGCGGCTCGCAACCAGCCGCAGCCGGAACCGGCGCCTGCCGGGACGCTCGAGGCGCTGCGGGAGCAGGCCGCCGTCTGCACGCGCTGTCCGCTGCATGCCAAGGCGACGCAGACGGTGTTCGGCGAGGGCCCCGGGAATGCCGATGTCGTTTTCGTCGGCGAGCAGCCGGGCGATCAGGAGGATCTGGCGGGGCGCCCGTTCGTCGGGCCGGCCGGCAAGGTGTTCGATCAGGCGATCCAGGCGGCAGGGATCGACCGATCGGCACTCTATGTCACCAATGCCGTCAAGCATTTCAAATACGAGCCGCGCGGCAAGCGGCGCATCCACCAGCGCCCCAATATGGGCGAGGTGCAGCATTGCCGCTGGTGGCTGAAACTGGAGCTCGATCTGGTGAAGCCGAAAATCGTCGTGGCGATGGGCGCGACGGCGCTCGCTTCGCTGACGGAAACGAAGCACAAGCTGAGCGATATCAGGGGGCAGGCGATGCGGATGGCGAACGGACGGCTGCTGTTCACCACCGTGCATCCGTCCTATCTGCTGCGGCTCCCCGATGAGCGCGACAGGGCAGAGCAGACGGCGTTGTTCCAGCGGGATATGGTGGAAATACAGAGGCTTATGGCGGCGCTTTCGAAAACTGATTCCGCTGCCTGACAATCCGATTCAAAAAAAGAGGGCCCAAGAGCTGTCGGTTGCGGGTCGTCTCAAGCATCCTTTGCATGAGGTAACGATAAGGGAGACTGCAGTCATGGCACTGAAGCGGATGGACAACATCGGCATCGTCATCGACGATCTCACGAGAGCGATCGCGTTCTTTGGCGAACTTGGTCTGGAACTCGAAGGGCGCGCCACGATCGAAGGCGCGTGGGCGGGGCGCGTCACGGGGCTCGGCGATCAGCATGTCGAGATTGCCATGATGCGTACGCCGGATGGCCACAGCCGGTTGGAACTCTCACGCTTCATCCGGCCCGAGGTCGTGGCGGATAACAGGAATGCGCCTGTCAACGCCTTCGGCTATCTCCGCGCCATGTTCACCGTCGATGATCTGAACGAAACGCTCGAGCGGCTTCGTGCATGTGGTGCGCAGCTGGTGGGAGACGTCGTCAGGTACGAGGATGCCTATCTGCTTTGCTACATCCGTGGGCCCGAAGGGTTGCTGATCGGGCTTGCCGAGGAACTCGGCTAAGGCGAGATCAACGATGGCATCTGAGCGCCGCCGTTATGGGTTCGAAGCGGCGCCATTCGTATCCGTCACCGGCAGCGACGTCATGAACGCGGCGATCAGGCTGGCGGTCTTCTCCGGTGCTTCGATCTGCGGGATGTGATCGACGCCGTCGAGCACGGAAAGCTGCGCCTTCGGCAGCAGGCTGGCGATCTCTTCGCCCTGCGCCAGCGGCGTGACGCTGTCTTCCTTGCCCCAGATGAGGAGCGCTGGCTTTTCGAAGCCACGGTAATTTTCCGCTTTGAAAGCGCGGGAGTTTTCCTCGTTGCCGAAGAGACCGGTGACGAACCAGTCGGCGATCGCGTGGCTGGTGCCCTTGACGTCAAGCGGGCGGCGGTAGACTTCGATCCGTTCCGGTGTGGCGACGGCATCGTCGTCGTCGACGAAATCGCGCAGCCCTTTGCCGATCATGAGAGGGTTGGTGAAGGTGGCTGCCATGATCGCCTCACGCAGGCCCGGCGCTGCGAAAAGCGGCGCCAGCGGCGGCTTTGATGGCGGGTGGCCAAGGCCGAGTGCGACATCGAGGAGAACAAGGCCGTCGATACGATCCGGCCGGGTCAGCGCGGTCTCGACGGTTGCGCCGCCGCCGAAAGAATGGCCGAGCAGCACGAAGCTCTTCAGCCCCAGGGCATCTGCAAAGGCGAGGATGCGGCGGGCCTGTGCGTTGCGCGAATAATCTCCGGAGGATGGGCGTTCGGAATAGCCGAACGGCGGCAGGTCGGGGGCGATAACGCGGAAACCGGCTGCGCCCAGCCGCCCGGCGATCGGCTCCCAGGTTTCCGACCATGCCATGGCGCCGGGGATGAGCAGGATCGGCTGACCGCTATCCGGTCCCCATTGCTTGTAGTGCAGGTCGAGGCCGTCTGCCTGGAGATATTCCCCGGGCTGACCGTCGCGGCCGGGCGGCAGGCTCTCACGCCAGATTGAGGCGGCGTAGAAGCCGGCGAATAAGAGAAGCGCGATGCCGATGACAGCTCCGGCAATGCCGGCGAGAATCCTGGCGATCCGGATGGCTATGCTTCTCATCTTGCTTCCCCGCCGCAGCGTTCCCTGCGGCGAGGAATATCAGAAAGCCGGTTAAGAATTTCGCGATTTACGCGAAATAGCTCTGCAGTGGGCGGACTTCGAGATTGCCGGCGCGCAGCGCCTTGATCGCCTGCGCTGCGGCTTCGGCGCCTGCCATCGTCGTGTAGTAGGGTACCTTCTGCATCAGCGTGGCGCGGCGCAGCGACTTGGAGTCCGAGATCGCCTTGTTGCCGTCGGTCGTGTTGATGACCAGCTGGACCTGACGGTTGCGGATGGCGTCCTCGATATGCGGGCGTCCTTCCAGAACCTTGTTGATCTTGGTGGCGGTGATGCCCTGTTCGGCGAGATAGCGGGCGGTGCCGCCGGTTGCCAGGACCTTGAAGCCTTCGGCGACCAGCAGGCGGATCGCCGGCAGAACGCGCGGCTTGTCCTCGTCGCGAACCGAGACGAAGACCGTTCCGTCACGCGGCAGCTCGACGCTGGCACCGAGCTGCGACTTGGCGAAGGCCAGCGCGAAATCGGTGTCGAGGCCGATGACTTCGCCGGTCGAGCGCATTTCCGGACCGAGCAGCGTGTCGACGCCCGGGAAGCGGGCGAAGGGGAAGACGGCTTCCTTGACGGCGATGTGCTTGAGGTTGCGCGGATCGGGCTTTTCGCCATAGGCGGCAAAGGTCGCATCGAGCTTCTCGCCGGCCATGGCGCGTGCGGCGATCTTGGCGATCGGCGCGCCGATGGTCTTGGCGACGAAGGGCACGGTGCGCGAGGCGCGCGGGTTGACTTCGAGCACGTAGACGGTGCCGTCCTTGATGGCGAACTGGACGTTCATCAGGCCGACGACGTTGAGCGCCTTGGCCATGGCCTTTGCCTGACGCTCCAGCTCGTCGAGCATTTCCGTCGACAGGGTGCGCGGCGGCAGCGAGCAGGCCGAGTCGCCGGAGTGAATGCCGGCTTCCTCGATATGCTCCATGATGCCGGCGACATAGGCGTCGGTACCATCCGAGAGGCAGTCGACGTCGACTTCGATGGCGTTCGAGAGATAGCTGTCGAAGAGCAGCGGGTTCTTGCCGAGCAGGGTGTTGATCTGGCCGGTCTTGTCGTTCGGATAGCGCTGCTTGATGTCTTCAGGCACCAGTTCCGGCACGGTATCCAGCAGGTAGGTCTGCAGCATCGATTCCGAATGGATGATCTGCATGGCGCGGCCGCCGAGAACGTAGGACGGGCGCACGACCAGCGGGAAGCCGATTTCGGTGGCGACGAGGCGGGCCTGCTCGACGGAGTAGGCGATGCCGTTGTTCGGCTGCGTCAGGTCGAGCTTGACCAGCAGCTTCTGGAAGCGGTCGCGGTCTTCGGCAAGGTCGATCATATCAGGCGCGGTGCCGAGGATCGGGATGCCGTTCTTCTCGAGCGCCTCGGCAAGCTTCAGCGGGGTCTGGCCGCCGAATTGGACGATGACGCCGACGACTTCGCCCTTTTCCTGCTCTGCGCGCAGGATCTCGATCACGTCTTCGGCCGTCAGCGGCTCGAAATAGAGGCGATCGGAAGTGTCGTAGTCGGTCGAGACGGTTTCCGGGTTGCAGTTGATCATGATCGCTTCGTAGCCGGCATCGCGGAGTGCGAAAGCGGCATGGCAGCAGCAATAGTCGAACTCGATGCCCTGGCCGATACGGTTCGGACCACCACCGAGGATGACAACCTTCTTGCGGTCGGAGACTTCGGCTTCCGAGCGTGCTGCACCGACGAAGGGCGTTTCGTAGCTCGAATACATGTAGGCGGTCGGCGAGGCGAATTCGGCAGCGCAGGTATCGATGCGCTTGAAGACCGGGCGGACGTTCAGGCTGTTGCGCAGTTCCGCCACTTCCTTCGGGCGCTTGCCCGACAGTGTTGCCAGGCGGGCGTCGGAAAAGCCCATGGCCTTGAGGCTGCGGAGATTGGCGGCATCCTGCGGTAGGCCGTGCTCGCGGATGCGGGCTTCGGTGTCGACGATCGCCTTGAACTGGGCGATGAACCACGGATCGATCTTGCAGCCTTCGTGGACTTCTTCCGGGCTCATGCCCTGGCGCAGCGCCTGGGCGACCATGCGCAGACGATCCGGCGTCGGCGTGCCGATGGCGGCGCGGATGGCGTTCTGGCTGGATTCACCCTCTTCGACGCCCGGGATTTCGATCTCGTCGAGGCCGGTGAGGCCGGTTTCGAGGCCGCGCAGCGCCTTCTGCAGCGATTCCGCGAAGGTGCGGCCGATCGCCATGACTTCGCCGACCGATTTCATGGCGGTGGTGAGAACAGGCGAGGCGCCCGGGAACTTCTCGAAAGCAAAGCGCGGGATCTTGGTGACGACGTAGTCGATCGACGGCTCGAACGAGGCCGGTGTCGCGCCGCCGGTGATGTCGTTGTCGAGCTCGTCGAGCGTGTAGCCGACGGCGAGCTTGGCCGCGACCTTGGCGATCGGGAAGCCGGTGGCCTTGGAAGCCAGCGCCGAGGAGCGCGAGACGCGCGGGTTCATTTCGATGACGACGAGGCGGCCGTCCTTCGGGTTGACGGCGAACTGGACGTTCGAGCCGCCGGTCTCGACGCCGATCTCGCGCAGAACCGCGATCGAGGCGTTGCGCATCATCTGGTATTCTTTGTCGGTCAGCGTCAGGGCAGGCGCGACGGTGATCGAATCGCCGGTATGGACGCCCATCGGGTCGATGTTTTCGATCGAGCAGATGATGATGCAGTTGTCCGCCTTGTCGCGGACGACTTCCATTTCATATTCCTTCCAGCCGAGAACCGATTCCTCGATCAGCACTTCCGTCGTCGGCGAGGCATCGAGGCCGCCGCCGATGATTTCGAAGAATTCCGAGCGATTGTAGGCAATGCCGCCGCCGGTGCCGCCCATGGTGAAGGACGGGCGGATGATGGCGGGCAGGCCGACGACGTCGATCGCCTGCGCGGCGATCGCCATGGCATGGCTGATGTAGCGCTGCTTGCGGTCGGTTTCGCCGAGGTTCCACTGGTTTTCGAGCGCGTCGAGCGCCTTGTCGAGATCGGCGCCGGAGAGGCTTTCCTTGAGCTTGTTGCGCTCAGCCTCATGCGTCTTGCGGTCGAGATCCTTGATGTCGGTGGCGTTGGCCAGCATCGAACGCGGGGTTTCCAGGCCGATCCGGTCCATGGCTTCGCGGAAGAGGGCGCGGTCTTCGGCCATGTCGATGGCAGCGGGTTTCGCGCCGATCATCTCGACATTGTAGCGGTCGAGAACGCCCATTCTCTTGAGGGAAAGCGCGGTGTTCAGCGCCGTCTGGCCACCCATGGTCGGCAGCAGCGCGTCGGGTCGCTCCTTGGCGATGATCTTGGCGACGACTTCGGGGGTGATCGGCTCGACATAGGTCGCGTCCGCCAGGCCCGGATCGGTCATGATCGTTGCCGGGTTGGAGTTGACGAGGATGACGCGGTAGCCTTCCTCCTTCAGCGCCTTGCAGGCCTGGGTTCCCGAGTAGTCGAATTCGCAAGCCTGGCCGATGACGATCGGTCCTGCGCCGATGATGAGGATCGATTTGATGTCTTGGCGCTTCGGCATGGGCGATATCCGTTTCTAGCTGCGCAGAAAACCGGCCAGGGTGGGAGGCACCGGGTCGGGTCGCGCATTGAGGGTCTTTTCAGGCTAGAAGCGGCTTATAGGCAAAGCGAAACCGAAACGGAACCCCATAAATTGCGGAATCGACAGGAATCCGCTGACGCTCCCGAGGGGTGTCAAAGGCCCGGTATCACCAAGGCCCGGATCTCGCCTGCCGGTGCGGGGCTGATGATGGTCCTGAGGGCCTCCTCGAAGCCGATCCTGCGGGAAATCAGCGGCTCGACCTTGATGGCACCCGACGCGATCAGATCGGCTGCGCGGGCGTGGGTGAAGGGGTTGACGAAGGAGCCGAGCAGGCGGATTTCCCGGAACAGCAGGTCGAAGGGTTCGATCGAGACCTTTGCGCCTTGCGGCATGACGCCGAGGATGACGGCGGTGCCGCCTTTTCGGGCGAGGCGGGGCGCCTGCTCGATGGTCTCCGGAACCCCCGCGCATTCGATGACTACATCTGCACCATCAGGGAGAATGCCGTTCTTGCCCGATATCAACTCAATGACATCGCCGGCTGACGGATCGACTGTCGCGGTTGCGCCAAGGTCTTCGGCGAGGCGGCGTTTTTTGGCATTGCGGGTCACCAGCACCACGCGTGTTGCGCCGGCGAGGCGGGCGAGCTGGACGACCAGCAGCCCGATGACGCCGCCGCCCAGCACGACGACCGATTGGCCGGTGGTGATGCCGGCCATGTCGACGCCGTGGATGCAGCAGGCCAGCGGTTCGCAGAAGGCGCCGTGCAGAGGATCGAGACCGGTGGGCAGGGCGTAGGCCTGCGTTTCCGGCATGCATACATAATCGGCGAAGCCGCCGTCGCGGTGGATGCCGATGGCGCGCAGGTTGCGGCAGAGGTTGACCCGGCCGCGCTGGCATTCCGGGCAAAGGCCGCAGGAAATGTTCGGATCGCCGGTGACGCGCATCCCAGCCCGGAAATTCTTCACGCCGGAACCGACCGCCTCGACGATGCCGGTGAATTCGTGTCCGAGGATGACGGGCGGCGTCGAGGGAAATTCGCCGTGGAAAAGATGGCGGTCGGTACCGCAGATGCCGCAGGCATCCACCTTGACCAGGATATCGTTCGGGCCGGGAACCGGCTTTTCGGCTTCCACCACGGCAAGTCTGCCGGTTGCTTCCAGACGCAGGGCCTTCATGATTTTCTCCTCGCTCCGACGCCATCAGGCGCAAAAATGGGCTGATGCGTCAAGGCTTAACGGCAAGGCCCCGTGAAGAGCCGAAAGAGTTGGCACTCGCCTCTTGCGCGGCGCCGCATCCGGCGGAAAGATCACGGTGTTCCCGAGGAGATAGTAGATGACCCTAGAACCCTTGCTCGATGCGCAGCCTGCAATCCAGATTCATGTTGCGACGGTTGTGCCCGCTGCCTTGCTCGGCGCCTATCTGCTGTCGCGGCCCAAGGGCACGCCGCGGCACCGGTTGCTCGGCAAGATCTGGATGGGGCTGATGGTGATCACCGCGCTCTCCACCTTCTTCATTCACGAGCTCAACATGTTTTACGGTTTCAGCCCCATTCACCTGCTATCGATCGCCACGCTGTTCGGTGCCTGGCAGGCGATTGCCGCGGCACGGCGCCACGATGTCGTCAGGCATCGCCATATCGTCCGCTCGATCTATTTCGGCGGCATCGTCATTGCCGGGCTGTTCACCTTCCTGCCGGGGCGGATCATGAACTCAGTGGTGTTTTCCGGGCACGACATGGTCGCGCTTGCCGCCGGGCTTGTGGTCACCTGTGCCGCCGCAGCCATCGTGCTCTCTTCGCGGCTGCGGCCGGCCGCATGAAGCCGCTGGAATTCACAGTCGCGGCGGATATATAACTGTTGGCTGCAGAGGTGCATTTGGCACTGCCGGGGAGAGTTGAGATGGAATGGAAGGGCCGCCGTCAATCGGACAATATCGAGGATCGCCGCGGAGACCCTTCGAGCAGTGGTTTTGGCCGCGGAGGCGGGTTCAGCTTTCCCTCGGGCGGCATGCGCCGCGGCGGGGGCGGGCTGTCGATCGGCACAATCATCTTCCTCGTCGTCATCTATTTCATCTTCAAGGCGATGGGTATCGACCTGATGCAGGTGATGGACGGCACGATGAATGGCGGCTCGGGCTACGAGCAGAGCGATTCCCAGAGCCGCGGCACGCCTGCCAATGATGACATGACCGCCTTCGTGCGCACGGTGCTTGCCGATACCGAGGATACCTGGACCGGCATCTTCCAGGCGTCCGGACAGACCTATGAGAAGCCGGCGCTGGTGCTGTTTTCCGGCTCGACGCGCTCGGGCTGCGGTGCGGCATCGGCGGCGACGGGGCCGTTCTATTGCCCTGTCGACCGCAAGGTCTATCTCGACACCGATTTCTTCCGCCAGCTCAGCCAGCAGTTCGGCGCCAAGGGCGAATTTGCCGAGGCTTATGTCATCGCCCACGAAGTCGGCCATCACGTCCAGAACATCCTCGGCGTGCTGCCGAAATTCAACGAGGCCCGCCAGCGGATGAGCGAGGTCGATGCCAACAAGATGTCGGTGCGCGTCGAGCTGCAGGCTGATTGCTTCGCCGGCGTCTTCGCCAAGTTTGAGCAGCGCAAGGGCTATATCAATCCCGACGACATCGCGGACGCGCTGAATGCCGCCCAGCAGATCGGCGACGATACGCTGCAGAAGCGCAGCCAGGGCTATGTCGTCCCCGACAGCTTCAACCACGGCACGTCGGCGCAGCGCGTGAAGTGGTTCAAGCAGGGTTTTGACACCGGCAAGGTTTCGGCTTGCGATACGTTCAGCGGTCCGGTCTGAGCGAGAGGCTCCGCCGCTTTCCGGTGGAGCCGTCCGATTTTAGCGTTCACTATCCATATGCTTCAGCTGCGCGTCCGGATAGCGGGCGCCAGCGGCAGAGTTTTTCGGGATTGCCCGCTCGATGGCCGCCATGTCTCCGGCCGTCAGTTCGACGGCGCGTGAACCGAGCGCTTCGCTAAGCCGGTCGCGGCGGCGGGCGCCGATGAGCGGAACGATGTCCCTGCCTTGTGCGGCGACCCAGGCGATGGCGATCTGGGCGACGCTGACCTGCTTTTCCGCAGCGATCTTGCGCAGTTCTTCGACGAGGGCGAGGTTCTGGTCGATATTGGCCGCCTGGAAGCGCGGGCTGACGGCGCGGAAATCGCCCTTGCCGCCATCCTGTCCCTTCTGCCAATGGCCGCTGATCAGGCCGCGCGACAGCACGCCATAGGCCGTGATCGAGATGCCGAGTTCGCGGCAGGTGGGCAGGATCTGATCCTCGATGCCACGGGAGATCAGCGAGTATTCGATCTGCAGATCGGCGATCGGGTGAATGGCGGCGGCACGACGGATTGTGTCGGCGCCGACTTCGGAGAGGCCGATATGACGGACGTAGCCGGCCTTGATCATGTCGGCGATGGCACCGACGGTTTCCTCGATCGGCACGTTCGGATCGAGACGGGCAGGGCGGTAGATGTCGATATAGTCGGTGCCGAGCCGCTGCAGCGAATAGGCGATGAAATTCTTCAGCGCTGCCGGGCGAGAATCGTAGCCGTTCCAGGCGCCGAGCGGATCGCGCAAAGCGCCGGTCTTGACGCTGAGGATGAGGTCCTCGCGCTTTCGGTTCTTCAGCGCTTCGCCGATCAGCATTTCATTGTGGCCCATGCCATAGAAATCGCCGGTATCGAGCAGGTTGATCCCGGCATCCAATGCGGCGTGGATCGTTGCAATGCTTTCGGCCCGGTCGGCGGGTCCATACATGCCTGACATGCCCATGCAGCCGAGGCCGATGGCGGAGACTTCGGGGCCGGTCTTTCCCAGGCGATAGGTTTGCATTGTCTTCTCCTTGTGATGCGTTCGGCACTCTTTCTATCGGCTGCGGATGTGTGCGATAATCCGGATAGTGGCGAATGAGCCGTACGGGAAAATGCACAATGGATGATCTGCCCCTCAGTGATCTGGATGCCTTCACGGCGATTGCAAGGGAGCGGAGCTTCCGTGCCGCGGCCCGCAAGCGCGGCGTTTCGCCGTCGTCGCTCAGCGATTCTCTGAGGCGGCTGGAGGAGCGGCTCGGCGTGCGGCTGCTCAACCGCACGACCCGCAGCGTCACGCCGACCGAGGCAGGCGAACGTCTCCTGGAACGGCTGGCGCCGGCGCTGGGGGAGGTTGTCTCGGCGCTCGGGCAGCTCGACAGTTTCCGCGACAGCCCGGCCGGCACTTTGCGGCTGAACGTGCCGACCATTGTGTCGCGGCTCTTCCTGCCTGAGATCGCCAGCCGGTTCCTGGCGCTTTACCCGGAGATCAAGCTGGAGATCCTTGCGGAGGACGACTTTGTCGATGTCGTCGAGGCGGGCTTCGATGCGGGTATCCGCTACGATGAGCGCTTGGAGCGCGACATGATCGCCGTGCCGATTGGCCCGCGCCGCCAGCGTTACGTCACGGCTGCATCGCCTGCCTATCTGCAACGGCGCGGCACACCCGCTCATCCGCGCGACCTCTTGGAGCATGACTGCATCCGCCATCGCTTTCGCAGCCGCGCGCATTTCGCCTGGGAGTTCGACCGCGGCGAGGGGACGTTGACACTCTCGGTGTCCGGACCGCTGGTTGCCAACTCGATCGAGATGGAGGTCGGCGCTGCGATTTCCGGCCTTGGTGTCATCAGGACTTTCGAGGAAGTGCTGCTTCCCGGATTTGAACGGGGCGAACTGGTGCCGATCCTCGAGGAATGGGTCACGGAATTCTCCGGGCCGTTCCTCTATTATGCCAGCCGCAAGCACATGCCGCCCGCACTTCGCGCATTCGTCGATTTCGTCAAGGCCGAGGGGCGGAGGGGCTCATAATCCCGTTTTGTTCGCGGGCGCGATCAATTTCATTGTCTTCGCCATCAAAAACTTTGAAATGTTCACGTATTGTTTCATTTTTCTGCTTCGGCTATGTAACATTCCCGGCGATGAGATCGTCTTTCCAGAAAACAGCAGCTGTTGAGAGATGACTCATGCTTGATCCCAAATTCGTACGCCGCGGCCTGTTCCTGGTTTTCATGATCCTGTTTCTCGATGTCATCGGCATTGCGATCATCATGCCGGTTCTTCCCGCCTATCTGGAAGAGTTGACGGGCGGCAGCGTCAGCGACGCGGCGCTGGATGGCGGCTGGCTGCTCGTCGTCTATGCGATCATGCAGTTTCTGTTCGCGCCGCTGCTCGGCAATCTCAGTGACCGGTTCGGACGCAGGCCGATCCTGCTGATTTCGGTGCTCACCTTCGCCATCGACAATTTCATCTGCGCGGTCGCCACCAGCTTCTGGATGCTGTTTGTCGGCCGGGCGCTGGCGGGCTTCAGCGGCGGCAGTTTCGCCACCTGCTCGGCCTATATCGCCGATATCAGCACCGAAGAGAATCGGGCGAAGAATTTCGGCCTGATCGGCATTGCCTTCGGCGTCGGCTTTACCATCGGCCCTGTCATTGGCGGGTTTCTCGGCGAATTTGGTCCGCGCGTGCCGTTTTTCGGGGCGGCGCTGGTGTCGTTCCTGAATTTCGCCGCCGCCTATTTCCTGCTGCCCGAGACCTTGGATGCCAAGCATCGCCGCCCCTTCGAATGGAAGCGCGCCAACCCGCTCGGCGCCTTGAAGCAGATGCGCCACTATCCCGGCATCGGCTGGGTTGCCGCCGTGATGTTCCTGTTCTGGCTGGCGCATTCGGTTTATCCAGCCGTCTGGTCCTTCGTCGGCACCTACCGCTATGGCTGGAGCGAGGGTCAGATCGGCCTGTCGCTCGGCATCTACGGCATCGGCGCGGCGATCGTCATGGGACTAGTACTGCCGAAGGTCGTTCCTGTTCTCGGCGAGTGGAAGACGGCGGTTATCGGTCTCTGCTTTTCGGTCGTTGGCCTGACGGGCTATGCCTTCGCCTGGGAGGGCTGGATGGTCTATGTGATCATCGTCATGACGGTCATGGAGAACGTCGCTGATCCGCCGCTGCGCAGCATTGCGGCCGGCAAGGTGCCGCCGTCGGCGCAGGGTGAGCTGCAGGGGGCGCTGACCAGCCTCAGCAGCATCACCACGATCATCGGCCCGGTGATCTTCACGCAGCTGTTCGGCTATTTCACCAAGCCTGATGCGCCGGTTACCTTTGCAGGTGCCCCTTATCTGATGGCGGCTTTCTTCATTCTCGTGGCGGCGGTGGTGTTCTTCATCAAGGTGCGACCGTCGCGGCCAAAGACGATCGAAGCTCTGGCAGAATAGCCATCAGATTCAGTGATGCTGTGATGAATATTTCAGCATTTGCCTGTTTTAGGGTAGCTCTTTGCCGGGCTTTGATCTAAGGCCCGGTAATAACTTGCCGCCATTCCGCGGCCGAAAACGATTCAAAACAATTGGACTTTTGCCATGGACACGCCTGTTGACGTGAACAAGCTCGCGCCGCACACCGACAACCATTGGGGATCGCATTTCGGTGCGACGCTGGCGCTCGGCATACCCTTCATCGGCGCGCAGCTCGCCCAGCTCGGCATCAACACGACCGATGTGATGATCGTCGGCCAGCTCGGCGCCGAAAACCTGGCGGCCATGGTGCTGTCAGCGCAGTTCCTGTTCACCATTCTGATCTTCGGCTCGGGCTTTGCGATCGCCGTCATTCCGATGGTGGCGCAGGCCTATGGGCGTGGCGATATCGTCACGGTGCGCCGCTCGATGCGCATGGGTCTCTGGGTCGTTACCGCCTATTGGCTGGTGATGCAGCCAGCCTTCTTCTATGCCGAGGAAATCCTGCTGGCCGCCGGGCAGAAGCCTGAGGTAGCCAAGCTCGCGCATGGCTATATCCTGATCGGCCATTTCGCCGTACTGCCGGGCCTGCTCTACAATGTCATGCGGGCGCTGGTGAGCGCCATCGGCAAGGCGGCCGTGGTGCTCAACGTCACGATTGCCATGCTGGTCTTGAACGCGATCTTTGCCTACATCCTGGTGCTCGGCCATTTCGGCTTTCCGGCGATGGGTCTGGAAGGCGCGGCGATCGTTTCCGTTGCCGTGCAGACGGCGGGCTTCCTGTTCATCCTCGCCTATGTGCAGATGAAGGAAGAGACGCGCCGCTACGAGATCCTGGTGCGCTTCTGGCGGCCGGACTGGCACGCGCTTTGGGACGTCGTGCGTCTCGGTCTGCCGATCAGCATCACGATCCTGGCCGAAGTCAGCCTGTTTACCGCAGCGTCGCTGTTGATGGGCCGCATCGGCACGATCGAGCTGGCCGCCCACGGCATCGCACTGCAATGGGCGTCGATCGCCTTCATGATCCCACTCGGCCTCAGCCAGGCGGCAACGGTTCGCATCGGTGTTGCCCACGGGCAGGGCGATCATCTGGCCGTCGTGCGTGCCTCGATCACCGTGATGATCATCGCCTGTGTGGTTTCGGCGCTCGGCGGTATCCTGTTTGCCGTCATGCCGGAGTTTTTCGCGCGCTGGTTCCTCGATACCAGTCACCCGGAAGCGGCGGCGGTACTCGCCTATGCGGGTCCGCTGATCGTCGTTGCGGGGCTGTTCCAGCTGGTGGATGGCATCCAGGCGATCGCCAGCGGCCTGCTGCGCGGGCTGAAGGACGCGCGGGTGCCGATGATCCTGGCCCTGATCGCCTATTGGCCGATCGGCTTCTTCCTGGCATGGCTGCTGGCCTTCCCGCTCGGCTTCGGCGGCGTCGGCATCTGGTTCGGCTTCCTGGTCGGGCTTGCGGCAGCGGCGACGATGCTCTGCGCCCGCTTCTATATTCTCGTGCGCCGCGAGGGGAGAATGGCCGGCGCCTGAACCCGGCCATTCGTCACCATCAGTTTGCTACCAGTCCGTGGCTGGCAATGCCGATGCGTGCGCCGACACGGCTGTCATTCATCAAGTCAGGTTGAGGTCAAGAGCTCTGCCTTGCGCGGATTGCGGCGCTTCCAGCGATTGACGAGGAAGATGCGGCATGGCGCCTCGATGACGTGGTAGCTTGCGGTGGCGACTGCGAGCGCGACTGCACATCCGATGGGGATGACGAGCCAGAGCGGCATTCCTGCGAGCAGCTTGGCCGTCAGGAACAGGCACGGCACATGCAGGAGATAGAGCGAAAAGCTGATCGTTCCCAAAAAACGGAGGGGGCGGGAGGCGAAGACCGCTGCAGAGATTGGATGCTCGCGAGCGACGAGCAGAACGGAGAGAGCAGCGGCAAGCGCGGTCGACATGCCCCAGAGAGTGTCGGAGACCTCGATCGAGAGGGCGCGATGGCTGAGCAAAAAGGCCGGCAAGAGGATCGCCATGACCCCGACTGTTATGCCGCGGGCTGCACTTTGCAGGCGCGGGTGTAGGTAGCCGGCCAGCACGCCGAGCAGAAAATAGGGCAGCTTCGATATCAAGAGGATGCCGCTTCCCGGAAAGCCGAGAAGACCGTCGATCGCCAGCAGGCAGCCGATCAGCACAGCGATCCACTGGTAGCGGACCGGATTGGCGAGGAACATCCAGATGAACGGGAAGACCAGATAGAACTGGATCTCCGGCGGGATCGTCCAGAGAACGCCGGTCGAGCCGAGCATGACGATATGACGGACGATCTGGAAGGGTCCCGTTATCGGATCTATGTAACCGAGGCCGGGAACGGCCGACAGGACAACGACCAGCAGCACGGCGGCGAGATAGACCGGATAGATGCGAGCAAAGCGGCTGACGAGGAAATCGGCGGCATTCTTTCTGGAGAATGGCCTGTCGCCATAGAGATAGGCTATCAGGAAACCGCTGACGGCAAAGAAGATCGCCACGGCGCCGCTGCCGATATCAGGCAGAGGCAGCGGACCGAGCGCTGGAAAGACCAGATAGACATGCGCCATGACGACGGCGAGCGCGGTGATGCCGCGCAATCCGTCAAGGCTTGCAATGTGGCGGCGCTCTCTCATTCATTGTCCAGTCAACGCATAAACTGACTGATGAGTAACACCGCCGCACTTAAGGTGCTGTTAAGAAATAGCGGCTGCTCTTACCGTTCGGCAAGCGCCTCTTCGCCCTTCTTGGCGCGCACCATGTTGATGAAGCGGCGGAAGAGGTAGTGGCTGTCCTGCGGGCCGGGCGAGGCTTCCGGGTGGTGCTGCACCGAGAAGATCTGCTTGCCGGAGACACGCAGGCCGCAATTGGTGCCGTCGAAGAGCGAAACGTGAGTCTCCTCAACGCCTTCGGGCAGCGACTTCGTGTCAACCGCGAAGCCGTGGTTCATCGAAACGATCTCGACCTTGCCCGTCGTGTGGTCCTTGACCGGATGGTTGGCGCCGTGATGGCCCTGGTGCATCTTTTCGGTCTTGGCGCCGAGCGCGAGGCCCAGCATCTGGTGGCCGAGGCAGATGCCGAAAACCGGAATATCGGTCTTGATCAGCGTCTGGATAACTGGAACGGCGTATTCGCCGGTGGCAGCCGGGTCACCCGGGCCGTTCGACAGGAAGATACCGTCGGGGTTGACCGCAAGCACGTCTTCGGCGCTCGCCGTTGCCGGCATGACGGTGACCTTGCAGTCGAGACCGGCGAAGAGGCGCAGAATGTTGCGCTTCACGCCGTAGTCGAGGCAGACGACGTGGTACTTGGCATCGGCAGCGCCGAGTTCGCCATAGCCTTCGTTCCAGATCCAGGGCGTCTGCGTCCACTGCGAGGACTGGCCGGAAGAAGCAATCTTGGCGAGGTCGAGACCTTCGAGGCCGCTCCAGGCCTTGGCTTCCGCCTTCAGCGTGTCGACGTCGAAGACGCCATTCGGATCATGGGCGATGACGGCGTTCGGCGAGCCGTTCTCGCGGATCCAGGCGGTGAGGGCGCGCGTGTCGATGCCGCAGAGGCCGATGATGCCGCGGGCCTTCAGCCAGGCGTCGAGATGCTTGGCGGCGCGGTAGTTGGAGGGTTCGGTGATGTCGGCCTTGAAGATGACGCCGACCGCGCCGTGGCGTGCTGCCGGCGTCAGGTCCTCGATGTCTTCTTCGTTGGTGCCGATATTGCCGATATGCGGGAAGGTGAAGGTGACGATCTGGCCGAGATAGGAAGGGTCGGTGAGGATTTCCTCGTAGCCGGTCAGTGCTGTGTTGAAGACCACTTCGGCCTGGACCTTGCCGGTCGCGCCGATGCCCTTTCCTTCGATGACGGTGCCATCTGCGAGAACGAGCAGGGCGGTCGGCTTTTCAATGGTCCAGGGGGCTGTCGCGGTCATCATCATCCCGTTTCCGGCTGCTCTCGACGTCTTGGGCCGTCAGGCTGCCATTTGTGTTCGCAAGCGTGTGGGCGCAGCTCGCCGCCGCGCGTCTCAGGCCTGATCACGAATTTTGGTGCAGGTGGCGGTAGATAGCCACGCTCTCGCCTGCCGTCAATCTTTTCTAACGTATCGGGACACGCTTTTCCTGCGCTTTCTGGTGCTGATATCGCAATTTATTTGATCCTCCCCATTTGCGTGGTTTATGTAGCGCCATTCAACAGGAGTGAAATAATGCTGCGCGATCAACTCGCCACCGCCCTCAAAGAGGCGATGAAAGCCAAGAATGCCGAGCGCCTTTCGACGATCCGTCTCATTCAGGCGGCCACCAAGGATCGTGATATCGCCAATCGCGGAGCCGGCAAGGAAGAAGCCAGCGACGACGAGATTCTGCAGATCCTTGCCAAGATGGTGAAGCAGCGCGACGAATCGGCGAAGATCTACGAAGAGAATTCGCGCCCTGAGCTGGCCGCGAAGGAACGCGCCGAAATCACCGTGATCCAGGATTTCCTGCCGAAGCAGCTTTCGGATGCCGAAGTGCGCGCCAATATCTCGGCGATCATCGCGGAGACCGGCGCCGAAGGCCCGAAGGACATGGGCAAGGTGATGGCGGCTCTCAAGGAGCGCTATGCCGGGCAGATGGATTTCGCCAAGGCTTCGGGCGCCGTCAAGGAACTCTTGAAGTAAATCAGTGATGTAAATCAGATGGCGCGGCCGAGCACAGTCTCGGCCGCCGCATCGACGACCGCGAACTTGGCTGCCTGGTAATCGCGGTATTCGAGAATGAAGCCGCGCGAAAGCCACAGGTCGCCCTTGCGCGGCGGCTCGTCCCAGCCGACGCTTCCCATCTCCGCCGCCTGGCTGAGTAGGCGCTTCAGATGAGTGTTGGAAATCATGAACTGGGTGCGCAGGTCGCTGAGCGATACCGGGCCAATGGATATCCGTTCGGCCGCGCCATCGAATGCCGGCAGGCGGGACATCAGATAGTCCATGACAAGACCGCCGGAATTTGCCCAGTTGAAGAGATTGTAGGTGGCGCCGGGATCGCGCACCGCCTTTGTGGCGATGATAGCCTGAGCAATCAGGGGTTGAATTTTGGCAATGAGTGCCGGCTCGGTGCTGAGCTTTTCGGCGCGCTTGCCACCGTCCAGGTTGTCGAGAATGAAAAGATGTGTCTGCAGCCACTTGAAGAAGTGCTGCTCGGCAGTCTCCGTCGGCTCGACGAGGCGCGTGCGCCGGTCGGCCTGGCCGCTTGAGGGGCGCAGGAAACGGTAGACGAGCATTTCCTGGAGGAAGGCGGCGGCGGTGTTGCGGCTGGCGATCTTGTTGCTGACGACGAAATCCACGAAACGCCCGGAATACAGGCCTTTTTTCTCCTCGCCAGGCAATCCGTAATGCAATGCAAAGCCTGAATGCGCCATCAGCCACCGTTGCTGGGCAGCAAAAATGGAGGCGATTCTCGGGCTTTCCTTATAGATCGTCAGCATCTCGTTGGCGCAGATCAGTACTGCTCCAAAAAAGCGATCGTCTATAGCAAGTGTTTCGGCGGTCGAAGACATCTGGGAACTCGGCAAGGCGACGGCTATTCCATTTGCCTTCTCAGCGTCCCGAGTCAATGTCCGTTTTGAACGGAGTGTCCCAAAAATGGTTAGGTGAGTTAACCGGCAAGGTTAAATTGCAAAAAATCCGGCACAGCTGTGCCTGAAATTAAAGAAGGCAGGAGCTGGGGGCGCTCCTGCCTTCTTGCTCTTTGCTGCCGACAGCGACGCTGGGCTAGGCCCACACTGGCGGTGTATTTGCAAAGGCACCCTTGCGAGGCGGCGCCGGGGGTAGGGATGGTGCCTCGCTCGGGGATCGCTTTGATGAGAAGACGGTATTGCGCCGCAGCGGAGTATTCAAATTACAAAAATATAATAATTGGGTTGTGGATAGTCTGAATGCCCGCCAAGGCTTTTCATTAGCACGCTTCCCATCAGGCGTTTTCACCGCCGCAGATAGAAACAAGTCATTGAAATAATGAAAACATCAATATTTTCATATGTTTTTGGAAATGCTTGAAAACTGGCGTGACAGCAGCCCTGCGTGCACAATTGTCGCACCCTCCTGCCGCAGGGCGTCACGCTTTATTGATTGTTGATTTTCTGAGGCCGGCGGCGCGCGAAAGCCTGTGAATAGCGCGCAATTCCCTCGAAGTTCGTGGCGGCGGGGGTGAAACCTGCTTATATGATCGCTCAGCCACGAGGTCCTGATGCGCTTTTCCAATTCCTTTCTCGATGACATACGCGACCGCGTCCAGATTTCGGACGTGATCGGCCGCCGTGTCAGCTGGGACAAGCGCAAGACCAATGTGCCGCGCGGAGATTACTGGGCCTGCTGCCCGTTCCATGGCGAGAAATCGCCGAGCTTTCACTGCGAAGATCGCAAGGGCCGCTACCACTGCTTCGGCTGCGGCGTCACGGGCGATCATTTCCGGTTCCTGACCGAGCTCGAGGGCTTGAGCTTTCCCGAAGCCGTGCAGCAGATCGCCGATATGGCGGGCGTGCCGATGCCGGTTGCCGATCCGGCGATGGAGAAGCGCGAGAAGGAGCGGACGTCGCTGCTCGACGTCATGGAGCTCGCGACGCAATTCTTCCAGGATCAGCTGCAACAGGCGAATGGCGCCCGCGCGCGCGCCTATCTTCGCGACCGTGGCCTGACGGGACGGACGATCGAGACCTTTAGACTCGGCTTCGCGCCAGACAGCCGCAACGCGCTTAAGGAATTTCTGTCGGGCAAGGGCGTGGGCAAGGAGCAGATCGAAGCCTGCGGTCTCGTTGTGCACGGATCCGACATTCCGGTCAGCTACGACCGGTTCCGTGATCGAATCATGTTTCCGATCCTTTCGTCGCGGGAAAAGGTGATCGCCTTTGGCGGCCGCGCCATGTCGCCGGATGCGCCGGCGAAATATCTGAATTCGAACGAGACCGAGCTCTTCCACAAGGGGCAGGTTCTCTACAATTTCGCCCGTGCCCGCCGGTCGCTGCAGGGTGCTGACGGCGAGCCGACGGTGATTGCCGTCGAAGGCTATATGGACGTGATTGCGCTGCACCAGGCGGGGATCGAAAATGCCGTGGCGCCGCTTGGTACCGCGCTCACCGAAAACCAGCTCGATCTGCTCTGGAAGATGACGTCGCAGCCGGTGCTCTGCTTCGATGGCGACGGCGCCGGTATCCGTGCTGCCAACCGCGCGGCCGATCTGGCCCTGCCGCATCTGAAGCCGGGACGCACCGTGCGCTTCGCGCTGCTGCCCGATGGCAAGGATCCTGACGATCTCGTGCGCAACGAAGGTCGCGCGCCCTTCGACAAGGTGATGAGCCAGGCGAAGCCGCTGGCGGAAATGCTCTGGGGCCGGGAAGTCGGTGGCGGCAATTTCGATACGCCCGAGGCGCGCGCCGAGCTCGAAGCACGGCTGAAGCAGATGGTGGCTGTCATCGGCGACGAGAACGTCCGCCGCCACTACCAGCAGGATATCCGCGACCGCCTGAACAGGTTCTTCCAGCCGCAGTTTCAGAATAGAGGCGGCGACCGCCGCAATTTCGAACGCGGCAATGGCGGTGGCGGCAATTTCCGCGGCAAGGACGGTCAGGGCCGCCCGCAGGCGGGTGGTGCGCGGACTGTCAATCTGGTCTCCGAGCGGTTGACGCGATCCGGTCTGGTGCGCGGCCACCAGGAAATTCCGGCGCTGCGCGAAAGCGTGCTGGCGCTGACCGTCATCAATCATCCGGCGCTGATGCAGGACGACTACGACGAAATCGCCGCCATCGAATATGACAACCGCGACCTGCAGCGCCTGTGGTCGGCAATGCTGGGTGCGGCGGCGATGGTCGCCAGTCCGCATCTGACGCGCGAGTATCTTTTCGAAGAGCTGGAGCGCCAGGACTTTTCCGGTCTTCTCAAGGGGCTCGATCAGCAGGTGCGCAACGCGCGGCTCTGGACCGCCACCGAAGAGGCGGCGATGGAGGATGCGCGCGAGGGCTACCGTCAGGCGCTGGCCTTCCACAAGCGCGCCAAAGCGTTGCGCTGGCAGAAGATCGAGCTCGAGCGGGAAATCGCCGAGGCGACGGAAGAGGGCAATGCCGAGATCATCGATCAGCTGATGCGCGCCTTGCAGGAAGTGCATTTCGAAGGTTTGCGGCTTGAAAACCAGGAAGCGATCATCGACGGCTTCGGCGTGCTTTCAGGCCGGGTCAAGGGCGCGGCGAGCCATTGATGGACGGCGGTGACAAGGCATTTTCGGCGGGTGGTGCGCTGTTCGGCAATGGCAGGGCGCCGCTCGACATATTGAAGCGCGTCTATGGCTTTCCGGCTTTTCGCGGCAAGCAGCAGGCGGTGGTCGAGCATGTCGCATCTGGCGGCGATGCCGTGGTGCTATTTCCGACTGGTGCCGGCAAATCTCTCTGCTTCCAGATCCCGGCGCTCTGCCGCGATGGCATCGGCATCGTCGTGTCTCCGCTGATTGCGCTGATGCGCGATCAGGTGGAGGCGATGAAGCAGCTCGGCATCCGTGCTGCAGCACTGAACTCCTCGATCAGCCGCGACGAATATGTCGAGATCCGCCGGGGTATCTCATCGGGCACGCTGGATCTGCTCTATGTGACGCCCGAGCGTATCCTGATGGACGGCTTCCGCGAGATCATCGGCGATGCCAGGATCGCGCTGTTTGCAATCGATGAGGCGCATTGTGTCTCCCAGTGGGGACATGATTTCCGGCCCGAATATCGCGAGCTTGGCAGGCTTTCAGAGCACTATCCCGGCGTGCCGCGCATTGCGCTGACGGCCACTGCCGATCCGCATACGCGCGAGGACATCATCGAGCGCCTTAGGCTCGAAGGCGCCGAGGTCTTTACCACCAGTTTCGACCGGCCGAACATCGCCTATGAAATCGTCGAGCGCGATCAGCCGCGCCAGCAGCTGCTGCGGTTCTTGTCCGGGCACAAGGGCAATAGCGGCATCGTCTACTGCCTGTCGCGCGCCAAGGTCGAGGACACGGCCGAGTGGCTGAACACGCAGGGGATCAGGGCGCTTGCCTACCATGCCGGCATGGACCGGGCGATGCGCGACGCCAACCAGGATGCCTTTCTCAAGGAAGACGAACTCTGCCTTGTCGCCACCGTCGCCTTCGGCATGGGGATCGACAAGCCGAATGTGCGCTATGTCGCGCATCTCGATCTGCCGGGTTCCGTCGAGGCCTATTATCAGGAGACCGGACGCGCCGGGCGCGACGGGCTGCCCTCCGAAGTCTGGATGGCCTATGGCATGGCCGATGTCATCCAGCGGCGGCGTATGATCGACGAGGGCAACGCGGCCGATGAAATCAAGCGCATCGAGCGCGGCAAGCTGAATGCGCTGCTCGCCATCTGCGAGACCGCCTCCTGCCGCCGCCAGGCTATTCTGGCGCATTTCGGCGAGGCGCATTCGGGCGGCTGCGGCAGCTGCGATACCTGCACCAAGCCGGTCGAGACCTGGGATGGAACGGAAGCGGCGATCAAGGCGCTGGCCGCCGTCTACCGGACCGGCGAACGCTTCGGCACCGGCCATGTCATCGACGTGCTGCTCGGCAATGCCAACGAGAAGACCGAACGCTTCGGCCATACGACGATGCCGGTCTTTGGTGCCGGCAAGGATATCGCTGCCAAGACCTGGCAATCGATTTTCCGCCAACTGCTCGCCATGGGCCTGATCCGCATCGATCACGACGCCTATGGGGCGATGAAGCTGGAAGCGGAGGCGCGCGCCGTCTTCAAGCATGAGAGGCAGGTGTTTTTCCGCAAGGACCGGGTGGTCGCCGGACGCAGCAGCCGGAAAGCCGAGCGGACCAACCGCCATGCCGGATTGTCGGGTGCCGACGGGCTGCTGTTCGAGGCGCTCCGGGCCGAGCGCACCTCGATTGCCAAATCGCTCGGGGTCCCGCCCTATGTCGTCTTCCCCGACACGACCCTGATCGCCTTTGCCACCGAGCGGCCGCGCAGCCGCAAGGAACTGCTGGATATCTCCGGCGTCGGCCAATCGAAGCTCGAGCGCTACGGCGACGCCTTCCTGGACGTGATCCTTAGCCACGACGACTAAGGGGCGGCGCCCAGGCATGGCGCGCGAAAAGTGCCTGTCCTTGAAAATATTTCGTACCGGATCGGCGACATCTGCACTTGCTTTGTGCTAATTGCAGCGCCCATCGGAGGAATTTTTGGGGATTATGGCATTTACAATGACAAAAGCATTTCTTTCACACCTCACCACCGAGCTCGCGTCCCTCAAGGAAGCAGGGCTTTACAAGTCTGAGCGTGTCATCACCTCGAAGCAGGCGGGGGAGATCGCCGTGGCTTCCGGCGACCGCGTCCTGAACTTCTGTGCCAACAATTACCTTGGCCTTGCCGACAACGAGGAGCTTGCCGAAGCCGGCAAGCAGGCGCTCGACCGGTACGGCTACGGCATGGCCTCAGTGCGCTTCATCTGCGGGACGCAGGAAGAGCACAAGCAGCTCGAGGCGCGCATCTCCTCCTTCCTCGGCATGGAAGACACAATTCTGTATTCGTCGTGCTTCGATGCCAATGGCGGTCTCTTCGAGACGCTGCTCGGCGAAGAGGATGCGATCATTTCGGACGCGCTGAACCATGCCTCGATCATCGACGGCGTGCGCCTCTCCAAGGCCAAGCGCTTCCGCTATGCCAATAACGACATGGCAGCGCTCGAAGAAGAGCTGAAGAAGGCCGAGGGCAGCCGCTTCAAGATGATAGCCACCGATGGCGTCTTCTCGATGGATGGCATCATCGCCAATCTGAAGGGCGTGTGCGATCTCGCCGACAAATACGGCGCGATGGTCATGGTCGATGACAGCCATGCGGTCGGCTTTGTCGGCAAAAACGGCCGCGGTTCGCCCGAATATTGCGGCGTCGAGGGCCGGGTCGATATCATCACCGGGACGCTCGGCAAGGCGCTGGGCGGCGCTTCGGGCGGCTACACGTCCGGCAAGGCCGAGGTCATCGACTGGCTGCGCCAGCGCTCGCGCCCCTATCTGTTCTCGAACACGCTGGCTCCGGTCATTGCCGCTGCATCGCTGAAGGTCTTCGACCTGATCGAGAACGGCGATGGCTTGCGCGAAAAGCTTACGGCCAACGCGACGCTGTTCCGCACCGAAATGACCAAGCTCGGCTTCACGCTGGCGGGCGAGGGGCATGCGATCATTCCTGTGATGCTCGGCGATGCGAAGCTGGCGCAGGACATGGCGGCGCTGATGCTGAAGAAGGGCGTCTATGTGGTCGGCTTTTCCTTCCCTGTCGTGCCGAAGGGCCAGGCCCGTATCCGCACGCAGATGTCGGCGGCGCATTCGACCGCTGATGTCGAGCGGGCAATTGCCGTCTTTGCCGAAGCGGGCAGGGAGCTTGGGGTTATCTAGATGCGGTTTCCCCCTTCTCCCCAGCGGGGAGAAGATGTCCGTCAGGACAGATGAGGGGGCGAGCGAAGCGAGGCTCGGAGCGCAAGCGAAGAGCAGTTGATGTTTACGGGGGCAGCCCCCTCATCCGCCCTTCGGGCACCTTCTCCCCGCTGGCGAGAAGGGACGGTGAGGCCGGGCGCCAATCGAAGGAAGAAAATATGTCGAACATGATGAAGGCGCTGGTGAAGTCGAAGGCGGAGGTCGGGCTCTGGATGGAGACCGTGCCGGTTCCCGAGGTCGGCCCGAACGATGTGCTGATCCGCGTGAAGAAATCGGCGATCTGCGGCACCGACGTGCATATCTGGAACTGGGACCAGTGGGCGCAGAAGACCATTCCGGTGCCGATGGTCGTCGGTCACGAGTTCTGCGGCGAGATCGCCGAGATCGGCTCCGCTGTCACCAAATACCATGTCGGCGAGCGTGTCTCCGGCGAGGGGCATATTGTCTGCGGCAAGTGCCGCAACTGCCGTGCCGGCCGCGGGCATCTCTGCCGCAACACGCTCGGCGTCGGCGTCAACCGCCCGGGCTCCTTCGGTGAGTTCGTCTGCATTCCGGAAGCCAATGTCGTGCCGATCCCGGATGATATTCCGGATGAGATCGCGGCGATCTTCGATCCGTTCGGCAATGCCGTTCACACCGCTCTGTCCTTCGATCTCGTCGGCGAAGACGTGCTCGTCACCGGTGCGGGGCCGATCGGCATCATGGGCGCACTGGTTGCCAAGCGCTCCGGCGCCCGCAAGGTCGTTATCACCGATATCAACCCGAACCGCCTCGATCTCGCCCGCAAGCTCGGGATCGATTACGTCGTCGACGCCTCGAAGGAAAACCTGGCCGATGTGATGAAGTCGGTCGGCATGACCGAGGGCTTCGACGTCGGGCTTGAAATGTCGGGTGCCGCACCCGCGTTCCGTGACATGATCGACAAGATGAACAATGGCGGCAAGATCGCCATCCTCGGCATTGCGCCGGCCGGTTTCGAGATCGACTGGAACAAGGTGATCTTCAAGATGCTGAACCTCAAGGGCATCTACGGCCGCGAGATGTTCGAGACCTGGTACAAGATGATCGCCTTCGTCCAGGGCGGACTGGATCTTGCGCCTGTCATCACCCACCGCATCAAGATCGGTGAATTCCGCGATGGCTTCGAGGCGATGCGCTCCGGCAATTCCGGCAAGGTGGTCATGGACTGGCTGTAAACGAGGAGGAAAACGGCATGAAATACGAGGGAAGCTGTCACTGCGGCAACGTCGCCTTCGAGGTCGAGGGCGAGTTCGCCGAGGCACTGGATTGCAATTGCAGCTTCTGCCGCAAGCGCGGCGGCTTGCTCGGTTTCGTGCCGATGACCCAGTTCGAGCTGAAGACGCCGCGCGAGAAGGTGTCGACATATACGTTCAAGAGCCACGCAATCCGGCACAATTTCTGCGCGGATTGCGGTATTGCGCCGTATAGCGAGGCGACGGCACCGGATGGAACGGCAATGGCGGCGATCAACCTGCGCTGCATTCCGGCGGTCGATATCGGGGCATTGAAGATCAATCCCTTTGATGGCGCGTCGCGGTAGCGGCCTATACTGCGGCGTCAAGACATGGGGCCGCAAATGCCACTATAAAACCGCCATTGACTCGGATAAGAGGGGACGAGAGCTTTACGCCCTTGTCTTTCACTGGTGACATCCTATCTAAGGCTGGCAATCGCTTAAGCGGTTCGTCAGCCTGTGGATAAGGCATTTTCCGTGTTTTCGGCAGCTTTTTTTGTGGAAAAGCTTGACGAGATGAAAAATTGTGGGAATCACCGTTCGACTTAAAGCGGTGAACTTGGGTCAAGGCGGATCGCACAAACCATGGCCGGAAATTTAGAAGCATTGAAGCTCTGTCATCCGGCGCCGGCAATCGTGGTTAATCAGGCTTTAAAGGTCATCCCGTTAGGTGGGTAATTGGTGATTCGAGACCGGCGGTTGCACGCAGTCTCGTAGCGGCCATCACCAGCGAGTTTGAATAGCGTCAGGAAGGCGACGACATAAATGGCAACGAAGGTCAAAGAGAACGAAGAAGCGGAAGTCGAACGCGACGGCGCAACCGACGGCCCTCTTCTCGATCTTTCCGATGACGCGGTCAAGAAGATGATCAAGGCCGCGAAAAAGCGCGGCTATGTGACGATGGACGAGCTTAATGCCGTTCTTCCGTCCGAAGAAGTGACGTCCGAACAGATCGAAGACACGATGTCGATGCTCTCCGACATGGGCATCAACGTGATCGAAGACGAAGAAGCTGAAGAAGCCCAGGGCGGCAGCAACAGCGACGACGACGATAGCGGCAGCGATGACGACAACGAAGGCGGAGAACTCGCGCCTTCGAGCGGCACCGCGCTTGCGACGGCGAAGAAGAAGGAACCGACCGATCGTACCGACGATCCGGTGCGCATGTATCTGCGCGAAATGGGTTCCGTCGAGCTGCTGTCGCGCGAAGGCGAAATCGCCATCGCCAAGCGCATCGAGGCCGGCCGGGAAACGATGATCGCCGGTCTCTGCGAGAGCCCGCTGACCTTCCAGGCCATCATCATCTGGCGCGACGAACTGAACGAAGGCACGACGCTGCTGCGCGAGATCATCGATCTGGAAACGACCTATTCGGGTCCGGAAGCCAAGGCTGCGCCGCAGTTCCAGAGCCCTGAAAAGATCGAGGCGGACCGCAAGGCTGCCGAAGAGAAGGAAAAGACCCGCCGCGCCCGTACCGGCGACGACGACATCACCGATGTCGGCGGCGAAGGCATGCCGATCGAGGAAGAGGAAGAGGACGAAGACGAGTCCAACCTTTCGCTGGCCGCGATGGAAGCCGAGCTGCGGCCGCAGGTCATGGAAACCCTCGACCTGATCGCAGAGACCTACAAGAAGCTGCGCAAGCTGCAGGACCAGCAGGTCGAGCAGCGCCTTGCCGCGACGGGTACGCTGTCGTCGGCGCAGGAGCGCCGCTACAAGGAGCTCAAGGACGAGCTGATCAAGGCGGTCAAGTCGCTGTCCTTGAACCAGAACCGTATCGAGGCTCTGGTCGAGCAGCTCTACGATATCAACAAGCGCCTCGTTCAGAACGAAGGCCGCCTGCTGCGTCTGGCAGAATCCTACGGCGTCAAGCGTGACTCCTTCCTGGAACAGTACCAGGGCGCCGAGCTCGACCCGAACTGGATGAAGTCGATCGCCAATCTGGCCGCCCGCGGCTGGAAGGAATTCGCCAAGGGCGAAAACACGACGATCCGCGACATCCGCCAGGAAATTCAGAATCTGGCGACCGAAACCGGTATCTCGATCTCGGAATTCCGCCGTATCGTGCATATGGTGCAGAAGGGCGAGCGCGAAGCGCGTATCGCCAAGAAGGAAATGGTCGAAGCGAACCTTCGCCTCGTCATCTCCATCGCCAAGAAGTACACGAACCGCGGCCTGCAGTTCCTCGACCTCATTCAGGAAGGCAATATCGGCCTGATGAAGGCGGTCGACAAGTTCGAATACCGCCGTGGTTACAAGTTCTCGACCTATGCGACGTGGTGGATCCGTCAGGCGATCACCCGCTCGATCGCCGACCAGGCCCGCACGATCCGTATTCCGGTGCACATGATCGAAACGATCAACAAGATCGTTCGTACCTCGCGCCAGATGCTGCACGAAATCGGCCGTGAGCCGACGCCGGAAGAACTGGCCGAAAAGCTTGCCATGCCGCTCGAAAAGGTCCGCAAGGTCCTGAAGATCGCCAAGGAACCGATCTCGCTCGAAACCCCTGTGGGTGACGAAGAGGATTCGCACCTCGGCGATTTCATCGAGGACAAGAACGCGCTTCTGCCGATCGACGCCGCCATTCAGGCGAACCTGCGCGAAACGACGACCCGCGTTCTGGCATCGCTGACGCCGCGCGAAGAACGTGTTCTTCGCATGCGCTTCGGCATCGGCATGAACACCGACCACACGCTCGAAGAAGTCGGCCAGCAGTTCTCGGTTACCCGCGAACGTATCCGCCAGATCGAAGCGAAGGCGCTGCGCAAGCTCAAGCACCCGAGCCGCTCACGCAAGCTGCGCTCGTTCCTCGACAGCTGAGTGGACGACGTCACGAAATACGAAGCCCGGCCATGTGCCGGGCTTTTCTTTTGGGCAGGGTGCAACTAAGGCGTTTGCCTGCCGCCGTCATGCCACAATTCGGCAGAGGATGGCCGGAGTTCCAGCAAGCAACGGGCCGCAGTGCATGACGATCACGTCGCATCCAAAGACAAAGGCAGGATGACCGGTGGCGTGGGCCGAGCGACAGCCAGAGGCGGGTATCAACTGGGGCGCTCCGGCTTCCCTGCTGGTGCACGCGCTGTTCATCGCCTTGCTGCTCGTCTATCTGCCGAAGCCTGCGATTTTCAATGCCCCCGGCGAGGATAGCGTCAGCGTCGATATTGTCCCGGCGCCGCCCGCGGATATGCCTTCCGAACGCCGCGCTGATCCTGCTCCGCAGCAAACCGAAGTGGGTACGGCCCCCGCAGAGCCTTCACCCGCCCTCCCAGTCTTCAAGCCGCTACGGCCGCCTGTGAGCAAGATCGATCCGCCTGCCGATGCGCTGGTGCAAGCGAGCCAGCTGTTCTCCGGCCGGACGCTCAGCGATCCCCGCAGCAGAAAGGCCAAGGCGGCGCTGCGCCAACTTTCCGGTGACGAACGCAATCTGCAGCTTTGCGGGCTCGAGGCGATGGAACAGCTGCGCCGGTCGCGGCCGGGTATCAGCCCCGATGCAATCGCGCCCTATGCCATGGCACCGGAGAAGGTCAGGGGCGGCAGCATCGATGTCGAAGGTGGCGCGTTTCGCAGCGGGAGGATGTGGTACGCGATCCGCTTCCGCTGCGAGGTCGACAGTGCAGGGGTGGTGAAGTCGTTTGCCTTTGCCGCCGGCGATCCCCTTCCACGCAACCTCTGGCGGGATCACAATCTCGTGGCCGACGACGGTCCGGCCGACTGACGCCTTATATTGACTGGAAATCATGCATCTTTCTGTTTTGCGGCTTGATGCTGCCTGCTTTTGACGCCACATCGGCATCAAGCGGTTTTAGGTGCAATGCAGAAACTCACGAAGAAGCATTTGGCAGGGATCAGTTGGGGTGTGGCGGCATCGGTTGCGCTGCATGTGCTGGTCGCTGCCGTGCTTCTGGTGAAACTTCCGACGCCGCAGCCTGAGCCGCAGCAGGAAGAGGCCGTGCAGGTCGAAATGGTGCCGCCGCCGGAGGAAAAGAAGGAAGAACCGAAACCCGAGCCGCCGAAGCCCGAGGAGAAAAAGCCGGAAGAGCAGGCGAAGAAGGAAGAGCCGCCACCGCCACCTCCGCCGCCACCGGAAGAGAAGAAGCCGCAGGAGGAGGCGAAGCAGGAACCGCCGCCGCCCCCTCCGCCTGAGGAAAAGAAGGCCGAGGAGCAGGTCAAGAAGGAAGAGCCCCCACCGCCGCCTCCGGAAGAGAAGAAACCGGAAGAGCAGGCAAAGCAGGAGCCGCCTCCGCCACCACCTCCTCCTCCGCCGGAAGAGAAGAAGTCTGAGGAGCCGAAAGCCGAACCGCCGAAGGCCGAGCAGGACGCCGCAAACAAGCAGGCTGACGGCAAGCAGGGGGAGGGTTCGCCCATGCCTGTGCTCCGCCCGGTCTTCCAGTTCGGCGACAAGGATAGCGGCCCGAAGAAATCCGATACCGGCAATAGCGCCGAGGGCGAAGCCAAGCCTGCCACCAGCGCGCCGACCCATGAGGATGCCGCAGGCGAGCCGAAGCCCAAGGCCGATGCCGGCGACAAGCCCGATGGCGCCAAGGAGCCACCTGCCAAGCCGGTGCCCGACGACATCGATCTGCCGCAGGTGGATATTGCCGACGCGCATTCGGAGAACAACGGCCCTGAGATCGATGCTTCGGGCACGGCGATGACCAGCATCGAGCAGGCAAAGCCTGTCGAAAAGCCCATTGATGCCGAGAAGCCGGATGCGCCGAAGGACGGCCTTGCCGAGGCAAAGACGCTGTTTTCGCAGGATGACGACGGCGACCAGGTGGCGAGTACAGCAATGAACGGTATTCCGCGCGGGCGCCGCGCTGCGCAGCTCTGCAGCACCGAGCTGCGCGAACAGTTGGTTCACGGATCGCCCGCCTACCGGCCGGTGATCGTGCCGATGTACGCGCTAGCGAAGGGTACCGTTCTCGATGTGAAACGCGGCGCCTTCCGGACCGCAGAAACCTGGTATGACGTGCGGTTCCGTTGCGAGGTCAATGACGCCGCGACCGAAGTCGTGTCCTTTGCGCTTGATGTCGGCAATGCGGTGCCGCGCAGCGAATGGCGCAGCCGCCGCTTTCCCGAATAGCGCCAGCTTTGCGCAAGACAGCCCCCGTATTCTCCCGTCATCGCCGATGTTCCGGTGAATGAAAGGACGATGATATGTCGAACGATGTCGAGCACTTCCTCGAATCCCAGGATGAAGCCGTGGCTCTGGCTTTTATCGAAAACAAGTCGGACGAACTGACCGATATCCTTGTCGCAGCCCTTGAAGATGCGCTGCAGATCCTTTCCCAGGAATTTGGCCCGCAGACGGTCCATTGATCGCTTGACGCCTTGTGCCGCCATCCGGCGGCTGGCACTCTTGGCTATTGCGGAGAGTGCAGCATGGATGGCGGATTCAGAATGTACCGCTCGGCGGTATCAGGTATCGACGCTGTCGAGGCGGTGAGCCGGCAGAGTTTCGCGCGCCATACGCATGAGCAGTTCGGGATCGGGCTGATCCATCGCGGCGCCCAGAAATCGCTGAGCGGCCGCGGCATGGTCGAGGCCGAGGCGGGCGATATCATCACCGTCAATCCCAATGAAGTTCACGACGGCATGCCGCTTGGCGAGGACAGGGCGTGGCGTATCCTCTATTTCGATCCTGGCGTCTTCGGCGAACTCGCCATGGAAGCGGCCGAGGGTGGATCGCGGCGCTGCGAAATTCCGCATCCCGTGCTTCGCGACAACCGGATGGCCCAGCGCTTCCTGGCGCTGTTTTCGGCCGTCACCGGCAGCGGGGAGCCGCTGCGCTCAGACGAGCTTCTGGTGACGCTGACGGCCGATATTCTGCGGGAAGGGCGCCAGACTGCGGATGCCGCGCCGGTTCCTGCCTCTGTCGGCCGCGCCCGGTCGCTGATCGATGACGATCCGGCAGCACCGGTCTCGCTTGCCGCATTGGCGCTGGAAAGCGGGCTCAGCCGTTTTCAGCTGGTGCGGGCCTTCAGCCGCGCCACCGGTCTCACGCCGCATGCCTATCTGGTTCAGGCGCGGGTGCATCTGGCGAGGCGGTTGATCGGCCGGAAGATGCCGCTTGCCGAGGTGGCGGCGGCCAGCGGCTTTGCCGATCAGAGCCATATGACGCGGGCCTTTACGGCGCGCTACGGGCTCTCTCCCGGCATCTATGCCCGCGGCGCTTCCAGATAGCCTGCAATTTCCTTCAAGACCCCGGCCTGCTTTCCCGCTCATCTGGCTTCGATCCAGGGAGCAGGACATGACACGGCAGCAGCAGGGTTATCTCTATCTGACATTGGCGATGACGACGGTCGGCAGCACCGTGATCGCCAGCAAACTGATTGCGGCGGGCTTACCGCCGTTCACGGCGACGGCGCTGCGCTTTGCTGCGGCACTGCCGTTCTTCCTGCTTCTGATGCGGGCAACCGGGACACGGTTTCCGCGGCTGCCGCGCCACGACTGGGGTATCCTCGTCATCCAGGCGGCAGCGGGCAGCGTCGGCTATACGACACTGTTGATCTCGGGGCTGTCTATCACTTCGGCCGCCAATGCCGGAGTCATCATCGGAACACTGCCGGTCGTCTCGGCTGCCATCTCCATCCTGCTGCTCGGCGAGCGGCCGGATCGCTTTCTGCTGCTGGCGATCGGCCTTGCTGCGGCCGGTGTGCTGTCGATCGTCTTTGCGCCCGGCGCCGGTCGTGGGTCTCTTGTCGGTGACGTCATGATCGCCGGCGCGGTTCTCTGCGAGGGGCTGTTCATTCTGCTCAACAAGCGGCTTGCGACTGCCATTCCGCCTCTGGCGCAATCGTCGCTGATGGCGGCGATCGGCCTTGTGGCTGCTGCCATCCCGGCGCTGTTCGAAAGCCACGCGATTTCGGCGGCGTCAGGAACGGCGCTGCTTTCCGTGCTCTACTACGCCCTGGTGCCGACGGTGGCGGGGTTCATGCTGTGGTATGCCGGGGCCGAAAGGGTCAGCGGCTCGGAAGCCTCGCTGTTCACCGCCGTAGCCCCTGTCTCGGCCGTTATCTTCGCCTTTATGCTGCTCGGCGAACCCGTCAGTCTCAACCAGGTCATCGGCATCGGTGCCGTGCTGGCGGCGGTCGCAGGGCTTGCCCTCGCTGGCCGCAGACGCGGGGCGGCCTAGCCTTCGTCACGGCGGAAATGGGCGCGGTAGTCGCGCGGCGTCATGCCCTTTTCGGCGCGGAACTGGCGATTGAAATTGGCGAGCGAGGCATAGCCGACGGCGTCGGCGATATGGGCGACCGGCTGGCTGGTCGAGGAGAGGCGGGCGCAGGCATCGCCGATCCGCATGCGGATCAGATAGTCGCTGACCGTCGTGCCGGTATGGCGGCGGAACATGCGGTGCAGGCCCGAGACGCTGAGGGCGGCAATATCGGCAAGCTCGTCGAGCCCGAGCGGCCGCGCATAGTTCAGATGAAGATGGGTGAGTACCCGGTCGATGCGCTCGCGGCTCTCCTGCAGCGCCGGCTGCTGGCCGGGCGTGCTGGCAAGCGGCGCTGCCTGGCGGTCGGCGGCGACCTGGGTGAGGATCGAGAGCAGCGAGAGCAGGCGCTCGGCCGGTGGCCGGTCGAAGATGGTTTCGAATTGGGGGCGGACAGCCATTCCGGTCTCCTTGGAAAACTGCAGGCCATTCTGGCCGCGGACCATCAGTTGCTCGATCGGCCGAAGCTCGACCGCGCCCGCCGTCATCTGCCGCATCCAGTCCGGGTGAAACCAGAGAACCAGGGCGCGGTGCGGCACGGCGGGGTCAAGCTTTTCGCGTGACGCCCAGGTATGCGGCAGGTTGGGGCCGACGAGCACGAGGTCGCCATCCTCATATTCGCCGGTGTGATCGCCTATGAAGCGCTGGCCGACGGAATTGAGGGTGAGCGTCAGCTCAAATTCCGGATGGTGGTGCCAGACGAAGGGAATGGCATCGTCGAGCCGCCTGTTCAGCATCGGCCAGCTGACACCGGATTGGCGTGGGAGAACTTCGAGATAGGGTCTCATCGGGCGCTGGTTACATTGACGACGCCAAAATAGTATCAGAACAGGCCATAGGCAGGCAACATTGCCGCCACGCTGCAGCTACACTCTCTCCATCGCCTGAACCGACAGGGATTACCGCAATGGGAGAGAGACATGCAGCAGACAGCCATGAAGCGCGACGCGCATCCGACCGCAGGTTCGGTCACCACGCAGCTCAAGGATATCAAGAAGAAGCTTCCGCTTCGCGTGCTCTCGGAGGCCGACTGGCAGCACTGGACGAAGAAGGGCTACGTCATTGTCCGTCAGGCGGTGCCTGCGGAGAATGTCGAGCGGCTTGTGGAAGTGCTCTGGCGTTTTGACGAGAAGGACCCCAACGATCCTTCGACCTGGTACGCGCCGCAGCGCCGCGAGCACAAGATGAAGGAACTCAACAACACCGGCATGCTGGAGATCTACAATCACCAGGCGCTGTGGGACAACCGGATGGAGAAGCGCGTCTATGACGTGTTCGTCGATATCTGGGACCGCGAAGACCTGTGGGTGACAATCGACCGCGCCAACCTCAATCCGCCGAAGAAGGTCAAGGGCAATCCGAACGGCTTCATCCATTGGGACGTCGACACCTCGATCGACCCGCTGCCGATCGGTGTGCAGGCGGTTCTCAGCCTGAAGAAGCAGGACGGCGATGTCGGCGGCTTCCAGTGCGTTCCCTATCTCTTCGAGCATTACGAGGAATGGGTGAAGACGCAGCCTGCAGACCGCGATCCGATGCATCCTGACATGACCGGTCTGTCGACCGAGAATATCTCGATGGAGCCCGGCGACCTGATGATCTTCAATTCGCTGTTGGCCCATGGTGTGCGCCCGAACCATTCCGACAACCGCGTCCGCATGGCGCAGTATATCTCCATGCATCCGGCGGAATACGACAATGCCGAGGAACGCGACGAGCGCATCCGCCTGTGGCGCGAGCTCGACAGCCCGAAGCGCGACGCCTTCCCGGGCGACCCGCGCGAATGGGAGAAGAACAATGCGACGACCGCGGAACTGACGCCGCTGGGGCGGAAGTTGCTGGGGTTGGATCGCTGGGGTTGATGGGGTACCGCCACGGAGTTTGATTTTGCGGGGGGCGCCTCTTAGGTGCCCTCATTCCTGTGCTTGTCACAGGAATCCAGTCACCGTGCGTCTGCGCGGTGGGAAGAGTCTTTTCGGCCCAAGGACTTGGGCCGGCTAGATTCCTGTGACAAGCACAGGAATGAGGGGGAGGTTGGGGAGCGCTCTCCGCTCACAATCGGCGTGTCCGGCACTCCCGCCCCTTGGGCATCTCACAAGTCCTCCCTATCTCTCTGTGGATCAATCTATTCGAGGCACCCATGTCAGGCAGGCCCGTCAAGATTCCCGGACCCGATCATCCGATCAGCGTCGAGCATAATCCGGCCCGTATCGTTGTGAAACTCGACGGCAAGGTGATTGCCGATACGCATGATGCGCTGACGCTGCGCGAGGCGTCCTATCCGCCGGTGCAGTATATTCCCCGCAAGGATATCGACATGTCGCTGCTGGCGCGCACCGATCATTCGACCCATTGCCCGTATAAGGGCGATGCTTCCTATTACAGCATCGTGCTGGGTGGGGATCGCTCGAAGAATGCTATCTGGACCTATGAGACGCCGAACCCTGCGGTCAGCGAGATCAAGGACCATATGGCCTTCTATCCGGATCGCGTCGATTCCATCGAGGAGCTGCAGGTGCCCGAAGCCGGGCAGTTCTGACGCGGGGTGACGATGCGCGGCTTGGCGCCGCGCATCGCGTTCAGTTCGTCCGGACGAGACAGCGCACCAGGCCTTCCAGCGAGACGCGGCCGGCGGGTGTGCCGCTCTCGCCGATGACGGTCGCCTGCGTGGCGTTGTTTTCCGTCATCATGCGCATGGCTTCCTCGACATTGTAGCTGCCGGGAATCCGGACCGACGAGTCGCCTGCGGGGTTGCTGAGCGGCTCCATCAGCGCGTCGATGCGGATGACCCGGCCGCGGTTCACTTCCTTGACGAAGGCCTTGATGTAGTCGTCGGCGGGGCTCAGCACGATATCGGCCGCCGTGCCCTGCTGGATGACCTCGCCGTCGCGCAGGATGGCGATCTTGTCGCCGAGGCGCAGCGCCTCGTCGAGATCGTGCGTGATGAAGACGACGGTCTTCTTCAGTTCTCGCTGCAGCTCGAGAAGCACGGTCTGCATGTCGACGCGGATCAGCGGATCGAGGGCCGAATAGGCTTCGTCCATCAACAGGATATCTGCATCGTTGGTCAGCGCCCGGGCGAGGCCGACGCGCTGCTGCATGCCGCCCGACAGCTGGTTCGGGTAGTGGTTGGAGAAGCCCTCCAGCCCGACCCGCTTGATCCAGATATCGGCACGGGCCTCGCGCTCGGATTTCGCCACGCCCTGGATTTCCAGGCCGTAGACGGTGTTTTGCAGCACCGTGCGGTGCGGCAGGAGGCCGAATTTCTGGAAGACCATCGCTGTCTTGTGGCGGCGGAATTCGCGAAGTTCTTCCTCGTTCATCTGGCAGACGTCGGTGCCACCATAGAGCACTTCGCCCGAAGTCGGGTCGATCAGCCGGTTGATATGGCGGATCAGCGTCGATTTGCCGGAGCCTGAAAGCCCCATGATGACGGTGATGCTTCCGCCGGGGATATGGATATTGATGTCCTTCAGACCGAGAACGTGACCGTGCTCCTTGTTGAGCTCGGTTTTCGACATCCCCTTGGTGACGGCTTCCACGAAGTCGCGGCCGCGGGGACCGAAGATCTTGTAGAGATTGCGGATTTCGATCGATTGACTAGCCATGCACGATTTCCCGGTGCTTCTGCAGGCGCAGACCGTAAGCCTGGCTGATGCGGTCGAAGATGATGGCGATGCCGACGATGGCGAGACCGTTGAAGACGCCGAGGGTGAAATACTGGTTGGCAATCGCCTTCAGCACCGGCTGGCCGAGGCCCTGGACGCCGATCATCGAGGCGATGACGACCATGGCGAGCGCCATCATGATGGTCTGGTTGATGCCGGCCATGATGGTCGGCAGCGCGAGCGGCAGCTGGACGTTGCGCAGCTTCTGCCAGCTGGAAGAGCCGAAGGCGTCGGCGGCTTCCAGCACATCCTTGTCGACCATGCGGATGCCGAGATTGGTCAGGCGGATCATCGGGGGGAGGGCGTAGATGACGACCGCGATGACGCCGGGCACACGGCCGATGCCGAGCAGCATGACGACGGGGATCAGGTAGACGAAGCTCGGCATGGTCTGCATGACGTCGAGCACCGGATTGACGATGTTCTGCATACGGTTCGAGCGCGACATGCCGATGCCGATCGGAATGCCGATGACGATCGACAGAACCGTACAGACGAAGATCATCGATACCGTCTTCATCGTGTCCTGCCACATGTCGAACCAGCCGATCAGAAGCAGTGTCACCACACAGCCGGCGACGATCTTCCAGCTACGGCTCGCCACCCAGGCAATGGCGGCAACGGCAAGGATGACCACCGGCCACGGTGCGCCGGTGAGAAGCCTTTCGGCCCAGATCAGGAAACTTTGCAGCGGGCTGAAGAGCCCTTCGATGCTGTCGCCATAGGCGCGGGTGAAGCCGCGAAAGCCTTCATCCACGGCCCTTTTCAGGTCGCGCAGCATATCGTCGTTCATCGTTGGAAATTTCCAAAGCCAATCCATGTCGGTCCCCATGGCAAAAGCAGCGGCGGCCCATTCTTCTTACGGGCGTCGCTTGAAAACATCGGGCGGGCGGCGTCCTGGTGTCAAGACGCCGCCCGCTTGCGAAATATCGGGGATCAGAGAGAAGCCTTGATCTTCTCTGCGACTTCGGGGGAGACCCACTTGGTCCAGAGATCACCGTTTTCCTTGAGGAAGTGCTTCGCACCGTCTTCACCGGTTGCCTGGTTGTCGCTCATCCAGGCGATCAGCTTGTTGACCGTGTCGTTGGTCCAGGCGCGCTTGTTCAGGTAGTCCATGGCAGGACCGGCGCGGTCGGCGAAGCTCTTGCTGACGAGGGTCTGAACGTCATCCGACGGCCAGGCGTTCGGCTTCGGATCGGCGCAGTCGGCGATCGAGGTGCAGCGCTTCCATTCGGCCGCGTCATAATCGACGCCGAAGCCGAGCTTCACCATCTCATACTTGCCGAGCAGCGAAGTCGGCGCCCAGTAATAGCCAACCCACGGCTGCTTGCCTTCGTAGGCTTTGGCGATCGAGCCGTCGAGGCCGGCGGCCGAGCCGGTGTCGACGAGCGTGAAGTTTGCCTTGTCGCCGCCGTTCGCCTTGAAGAGCTGCGTGGTGACAACAGTGCCGCCCCAGCCCTGCGGGCCGTTGAAGACGGCGCCCTTGCTCTTGTCTTCAGGGGCCGGGAACAGTTCCGGGTGCTTGAAGAGATCGGGGATGGTCTTGATGTCAGGGTGGGCGTCGGCGACATACTTGGGGATCCACCAGCCCTGGATGGCGCCGTCGGAGAGAATCTTGGCCGCGGCGACGACCTTGCCGCCTTCGAGGCCGCGCTTGACGAGTTCCGGCTGTAGGCTGACCCAGGCTTCCGGCGCGATATCGGGCTCGCCCTTTTCAGCCATCGAGGTCAGTGTCGGAACGGTATCGCCGGTGACGATTTCGGCGGTGCAGCCGTAGCCGGTTTCGAGAATGACCTTGTCGAGATTTGCAGCAACTTCGGCAGACTGCCAGTTCATGCTTGCGATCGTGACATTGCCGCATTCAGCAGCGGATGCTGCGCCGCCCATAGCCAACAGGCCGGCAGCAAGGACGGTAGAAGCCAAAAGTGCTTTCATTTTTTTGTTCCCTCTGGTCGCGGTGCAACGTGAACCCGGGCGCTGGCAGCACCGCGTCTGCCAGCAAGCACATTGAGCCTGCACAGGGCGTGCAAGCGCCATTCCGATTGCGTCAGAATATGGCGCAATGGCGCTTTCTTTCAACGATTGCTTAAATGCTTTGTCGCGATCGGGACAATCGTCCCGAATCCCCAAATCGGTAGTGCACTTTCGCCGCAGTTGACATCGGGTTCATAGAGGCAGAACAGGGGCTTATAAAATTCCTATCAATGGCCCGTGGGTTCCGCCGGCCGGAAGTTTCCAGATGGACACAGTTCACGCTCCCCGGGACAGCGTTCTCAAGCACCCCGGCTATCTCAATTTCGCCGCCTCGCGCGTCTTCTCGTCGCTTTCGTTCCAGTGTGCCGCAATCGCGATGGGCTGGATGATTTACGACAAGACGCATAGCGCCTTTGCGCTGGCGCTTGTCGGGCTTTGCCAGTTCCTGCCGATGGTGGTGCTGACCTTCGTCGTCGGCCATGTCGCAGACCGGTTCGACCGGCGGCGGATCGGGCTGATCTGCCAGCTGATCGAGGCGGTCACCGCCGCGGTGCTGGCGATCGCCACATGGCAGGACTGGCTGACGCCGGCGGGGATTCTCGTCGCGGTGACGATCATGGGCGCGACGGTCGCCTTCGAGCGGCCGACGATGGCGGCGCTGCTGCCGAATATCGTGCCATCTTCGATGTTGCAGCGGGCGGTGGCCACCTCGACGTCGATGATGCAGACGGCGCTGATCATCGGCCCGTCGCTCGGCGGTCTGCTCTATGGCGCGCATCCGGTGGCGCCGTTTGCGGTTTCGGCGGTGATGTTTACGGCCGCCAGTATCAACGTCATATCGATCCGCATGAGCTGGACGCCTTCGAAGCGTGAGCCGGTAACGCTCACCTCGGTGTTTGCCGGGGTGTCCTTCATCAAGAGCCGGCCGGTGATGCTGGGGACGATCTCGCTTGATCTGTTTGCGGTTCTGCTCGGCGGCGCCACGGCGCTGTTGCCGATGTTTGCCCGCGATATCCTGCATGCCGGTCCCTGGGGGCTTGGCCTCTTGCGTGCAGCCCCCGCCATCGGCGCGCTTGCCATGTCGATCGTGCTGGCGCGGCGTCCGCTGAGCAGCAATGTCGGCAAGAAGATGTTCGCCGCCGTCGCCGTCTTCGGGCTGGCGACGATCGTCTTTGCCGTCTCGACCAATATCGCGCTGTCGGTGGTGGCCCTGCTGGTCGTCGGTGCGTCCGATACGGTCAGCGTCGTGGTGCGCAGTTCGCTGGTGCAGTTGCTGACGCCGGACGAGATGCGCGGGCGCGTCAACGCCGTCAACTCGCTGTTCATCGGCACATCGAACCAGCTCGGCGAATTCGAATCCGGCATGCTGGCGGGCTTCATGGGGCCGGTCGCCGCAGGGATCATCGGCGGCGTCGGCACGATCGTGGTCGTGCTGCTCTGGACGCGGCTCTTCCCTGACCTTGCCAAGGTGAAGACGCTACAGGGATAGACGGTCCGCGATTTTCTTTTTCCGGGCTGTCGGTTTGACAGGACGTCAATCGTCCTATGTCCATCGACAGACGAAAAGGAGGAAGAGAAATGGCTTATGTGGATGGTTTCATCGTTCCCGTGCCGAAGGACAAGCTCGAGGCCTACAAGGAGTTCTCCGCCTATGCCGGAGCGATCTGGAAGGAATTCGGGGCGCTGGAATATGTCGAATGCGTCGGCGACGACGTGCCCTATGGCGAGGTGACGTCCTTCCCGCGGGCGGTGCATCTCAAGGAAGACGAGATCGCCGTGTTTTCCTGGATCCTCTATCCATCCCGCGAGGTGCGCGACGAGATCAACAAGAAGGTGATGGCCGATCCCCGGCTGGAAGGCGACAAGTGGCAGATGCCATTCGACGGCAAGCGGATGATCTATGGCGGCTTCAAGGAACTGCTGCGCCTCTAGACGCCATTGACATCGGGCATGCGGAGCGACAGGTGACCCGGAGCTGATAACCGGAGCCTTTCGCATGCCAGTCACGTCGATCACGGTCGCAACCCGCGGCCAGGGCCTCTATGAATTCACCGGCGAGGCCGAGGCCTTCGTGCGGGCGCAGGACGCGGAAGAGGGGCTGCTGACCGTCTTCGTTCGGCACACGTCCTGCTCGCTGCTGATCCAGGAAAATGCCGATCCCGATGTGCGCACCGACCTGAAGGCCTTCTTCGCCCGCCTCGTGCCGCCGACATCGGATCCGTCGATGCGCTGGGTCGTTCACACGATGGAAGGGCGCGACGATATGCCCGCCCATATCAAGTCGGCACTGACGCAGGTGTCGATCGGCATCCCCGTGATCAATGGCCGGCTGGGGCTCGGGACATGGCAGGGGATCTATCTTTTCGAACACCGCGACCGGCCCCATCATCGCGAAATCCTGTTTCATTTCAGTGGCTGAACCGAAACTGAATGCGCAATTCGAACACCATTCAGAATTAGCTCTCTATTGTCGAATCATCCCCGCAAGGGAGCTTCGACCGCCACATGAAACGAGGAAAACCCCATGACCACCTTTATTGCCAAGGCTTCCTTTGCAGCATTGCTTGCCATCGCTTCTATTCCGTTCGGCACCACGGCGGCTTCCGCAGCCGGTGCTGACCGCGCCGCTGTCGTCGATGTGCAGTATCGTCCGCCGATGCGCGGTTGCTCGCCGATGGAAGCTGTGCGCAAGGCGCGCTGGAGCGGCCTGCGCGATGTGCGTATCACTGCCGTTACGCCGCGCCGCGTCGTCGTTACCGGCCGTGACCGCCGTGGCCTTGATAGAATGACCTTTGCGAACGTTCGTGGTTGCCCGCTGATCCGTCGCTAACAGTAGCAGGCGCCGGTCTCCCCGATGCGGCGCCACAGAACCGCCCTTTGCCAAAGTCTCCCCGGATCGCGGCAAGGGCGGTTTTTTATTGCCCAAAACGAAAAAAGCCTCGCACGAGCGAGGCTGAGTTCTAGGCCGCCTCGGGGAAAAGAAGAGGCGACGGGGAGTTATCTAGTACTCCGCGGTACGGTTGCAAAGGACACTTTTGTCTATTCCGGTACGCTTTTGCTTCATTGATTCTGATGCTGGTATCAAGAATGCTGATAGCCGCCGGAATTCAGGGCTTCACGCCCGGATGAACAGGGCTCCCACGAGCCCGAAGACTGCGATCGATTGCAGGATGAACATCGGCAGCTGGTCAGACATGGTTCCCTCCCGTGGGGCGATGCGGAGATGTTCTGGTTGTCGGGAGACCCGGGCTCCGCTTCGGCCGGGCCTCCTTGGTGATTTTTAGCGGCAGTGCCTGATCGTCTTGGTGACGGTGCGCTCGCCGTCATCGCGGGTGATGCTCTTGGTCACGCAGCGATCGCGATCCCGCTCGCGGTAGGCGCCAATCGCGACACCGCGGTCGCTGATCCTGATATCCGGGCGGACTTCGCCGCGGTCTTCGGTATAGACGCGCTTCTTGACCACGACCGTCTCGGCCATGGCAGGAACGCTGAAACTCAATGCTGCCACTGCAGCCATCGTAGCACAAATCATCTTTCGCATTATCGAATACCTCCGTTTAGCGATGCAGAGGGAACGGCGGGTGCAGCCAGAGGTTCCGGCCGCATCTGCGCGGCACCGTCACCTTGCGGGACAGGCTGTTACGGAAATTTATGGTGGAGAGGACGAACAATTTCGGCCTTCGCGATGTGAAGGAGCTGCCCGAAGCGCTTGTCCGTTCCATGCCGTTGGTGATAGCGTCATATTTCTCTGAATATAACGCTTCGAGTTCACGATGCCGCCTCTGGCCCATTACAACCGACCGCAGAAGAGCTTCTCCAGCGAACTGACTCTCCTTTCGGGAGGCGATCGCTTGGTGGGTGTTTCCGTAAAGATGCAGAGGCGGAAGACCTGGGAGATTTCGCCAACCTTCCATTGCTCGATCATCGGCACATGCCTGACGGCCGGCGAATTGCGGCAGGTCATCGCCAAGCTCGGCGATATCGATGCGAAGACGGCGAGCGATCATGCGCTGCACAGCCGCGGCGTCCGCGCTGCCGGCCAGCGCGATCTGGCCGGCAAGCTTTTGAACAAGGCGCTCGACCGGCGCCATGAGGCTGTTCTGAAGCGCTTCGCGCGGCTCGGCACCGCAGCGGAACTTCGAACACTCTGGAATACCTGCATGGAGGAGGGAGAAATTTCCGGCGCCTATTGGGCGGTGATCAGCCATCCGGCGGCCGATCACGGCTTGCTGCAGGATGTCTTCGGCGAGGTGCATATGCTCTCGCATCTCGTTGGCAGTTCAAGCCGCCTGGATATCACCCGGCTACGCGCGCTGCAGACCGAGCTTGCCTTGAAGGACGAGAAGATTGCCCGGCAGGAAGCGCAGCTGCACCGGTCTTCTGAGGAACGGAATGCCTTGCAGCGCCGGGTCGACGCGCTTGAGGAGATCGTGCTTCGCGCCAAGGCCGTGAATGTGGCGGCGGAGCATGGTGATGGTGTCAATGCCGCGCTGATCGAGAAGCTGCAGGCGGCGCGCGAGCGGGCCGAGGCATTAGAGCGGCGGCTTGACGAGAGCAAAGCGCAGGGGGTGGCGGCCGGCAAACGCGCGGCGGCGCTGGTCCGGGAAAATCTGGCGCTGCTGCGTGAGAACACCGGTCTCGAGCGAGCGCTGCTCGATGACGGGGATGCAGACGCGCCGTCTGCTGCTGCGCAATCCGGCATCACGCTTCTCTATGTCGGCGGGCGGCGGAACCTTTTCGAGCGGTTGCGGCTGCTTGCCGGGCAGGCGGGCATCGAGCTGCTGTTTCACGACGGCGGCGTCGAGGAAAGCACGTCGCTGCTTCCCGGGCTGATCGCGCAGACGTCGGTGACGCTGTTTCCGGTCGATTGCGTTAGCCATACCGCCGCCGGGATCGTCAAGCGGCACTGCCGGGACAGCGGCAAGCCGTTCATGCCGCTGCGCTCGGCCAGCCTTGCGAGCTTCATCGCTGCCCTCGGCGACCTGACCGCAACCGGGCCGCAAAGCGGGAGAGTGCCGGCATGAGCAATCTCGGGCTCAGCCTGCCGCGAAGCATCTCGCTTCGCGAACAGGTGACGGATGCGCTGCGCAACTCGATCCTTTTCGGCACGCTGAAGCCCGGTCAGAAACTGATCGAGCGGCAGATCTGCGAAGAGATGGGCATCAGCCGCACCGTGTTGCGCGAGGCACTGCAGCATCTCGATGCCGAGGGGTTGCTGATCAATGCGCGGCGCGGGCGCTCGGTGATTGCGATCGAGATGCAGCAGGCGCGGGAAATAGAGGAAACCCGCGAGGCACTCGAACGGCTGATCGGCGAGGGCTTTACCCGCAATGCCACGAAGGCGCAGGTCCTCGAACTTCACGCCATTCTCGCCGCTCTGGAAGCTGCCGCAGACGAGCGCGATGCGCTGATGAAGGAGAGTGAGTTCTTTTCGCTGTTGGCGGCTGGATGCGGAAACAAGGTCGCAGCCGGCTTCTTCCGGCAGCTGAATGGACGCGTCATCATGCTGGGGCGGCTGTCCAGCAAGACTGGTGGCAAGCGCGGCGAGCGGCTTGCCGAGCTGCGGGCGATCACCGAGGCGATCGATGCCGGTGATGCAATCCGGGCAGGGGCGCTCTGCGCTGCGCGTGCCGCAGGCGGACGCGAGCGGGCGGGGCACGGGAGGCAGGGCATTGCTGCCGTCTCCTAGCGGTAAAGTGGAACCTTTTGCCGCAGTTCTCCGTTTAGCGCGTACAGGAGGACACCCATGACAAATGATTTCAACAGACCAAACCCTGATTTGCGTACCACGCCGCCCGTGGCCGATCGCCGTTCGCCCTGGACGATGTGGATCGGTATTGCGGCCGTCATTGTAATTATTGCATTGGCCGCATCCTACTGGCCGCGTTCTGGCCCGGCTCCGGCAACGGCGCCTGCAGGCGAAACCAGCACCACGACGACACCGGCGGCTCCTGCTGCTCCGGCCACTCCGCCGGCAGCAACGAGCGAACCGGCTGCTCCGGCAACGCCACCGGCCGCTGCTCCGGCTCCTGCCGCACCAGCGCCAGCAACTCCGGCACCCGCAGCACCGGCTCCGGCCGCACCTTCGGCGCAGTAAATATCAGCGAATAGTCAAAGGCCCGGCCTCAGCGCCGGGCTTTTCTTTGCGCGCTCTTCAGGTGCCTGCCAGCCGCTGGCGCCAGAAAGGCAGGATATGGTCCGCTGTGAGTGCCGCCATCGGAAGGTCTCCCGGGTGGTGCGGATCGATCCAATGGATCTCTTCGATCTCGGCGCGCGGCGCGACCGTTCCGGCGAGCTTGGCCAGCAGGAAGAGATCGGCGATAACGCGGTGATCCGGTTCGTTCGCCGCAAGCGCTTCGAACGTGCCGAGCGGTTCAAGTCGCTCTTCATGCGTTTGCAGGCCGATCTCTTCATCGAGCTCACGCACCAGCGCGGAAATCGCCGTTTCCCCGGCATCGATCTTGCCGCCCGGCTGCATGAAAACCGCGCTGCCCCGTTTGCGCACCAGCAGCACGTCGCCATTTTCGCGGGCAATCAGCGCTGCTGCGATCCGTATCACCTTCACGACTACCTTCCCCTCAATGATGCCACGAGCGATCCACTGGCTATTCGCACGGCTTTTGACATGAATGGTGCGGGCCGTCTAAGGTCTCGCCAAATCAAGGAGGACATTGGATGAAAATCAGCGCGCGCAACCGTCTGAAGGGCAAGGTTGTCGAAGTCACCAAGGGCGCGACGACGGCGCATGTCCGTATCGATATCGGCAATGGTGCCATCGTCACCGCGTCGATTACCAACGAGGCCGTCGATGAGCTCGGGCTGAAGCCCGGCGCCGAGGCCTATGCCGTGGTCAAGGCTTCGGACGTCATGGTCGCCGTCGACTGACATTCGTCCGGTCACGCCTTCTGGCAGTGGGTTGCGGTGCCGGTATCGCCGGTCTCGTAGTCGCCCTTCTGCGGAGGGGCGATCGGCTTGAACAGCGTCCGGTCGGGCTTGAGGTCGAGCAGCGGCGTGCCGTCGAGGCAATCCATGCCGCGCACGAAGAGCATGCCGTCTTCGACCCGCTCCAGCTTGACGATCGAGGTACCGATCGGATTGGGGCGGACGGGGGAGCGCAGTGAAAACGTGCCATGGACCTTGCCGTTGCTGGCCGGGCTCTGCAACACCAGATCGCGGCGCGAGCGGTCGAGCCAGTAGAGGACTTCCAGCCGTTCGAAGGCATCAACGCCTTTCAGCGCGGCGATCCATGGCTCGAAGATCTCGATCCGGCAGAGCGGCCCGTCGTGCCTGCCCTGGCGCGGAGTTTCCATGCGCGACGTCCAGGGCGTGTGGACGCGGCCGATGAAGACCAGCCCGGCATCGCTTGCCTCTGGCGGTTCGATCGCCACCTCGTTTTCCCGTAATTCGTTTTCGCGGACCATGGTTCTTCCTTTCTAGGCGGGAAATTGATCGAGGCGCGGAGCGCAGATGCGGGCGCTGCCGTCAAGGGCGCCGACGACGACGTCGATATCGTAAAGCTCTTTCAGCGTCTCGGGCGTCAGGACGTCAGCCGGTGTTCCGAGCGCCGTCAGCGAACCGCCGTTCAAAAGCGCGACGCGATCGGCGGCGAGGAAGGCGTGATCCGGATTGTGGGTCGACAGGATGATCGAAAGGTTCTGGCGGGCAAGCCGGCGGATATGGGCGAGAAGGCGCATCTGGTTGCCGTAGTCCAGGCTGGCGGAGGGCTCGTCCATGATCAGGATCTGCGGTTGTTGCGCCAGGGCGCGGGCGATCAGCACCAGCTGCCGCTCGCCGCCGCTGATTTCGGTATAGGGCTTGGCCGCAAGCGGCGCCATGCCGACGCTCTCCAGCGCATCCTGGGCGATGATGCGATCCTGCCGCGAAGGCATGGCGAAGGGAGCGATGCGGGCCGCACGGCCCATCAGCACGACATCCAGCACAGCAAAGGGAAAGAGCGCGGCATGGGCTTGCGGCACATAAGCGATGCGGGCAGCGCGTTCCCGGCGAGACCAGCCGGAGAGCGCGCGGCCATCCAGCAGGATTTTACCCGCCTTGACCGGGAGCAATCCAAGCATGGTCTTGAAGAGCGTTGTCTTTCCGGCGCCGTTCGGGCCGAGCAGGGCGAGCACCTCGCCCGATCTCAGCGCGAGGTCGATGTTGCTGCCGATCACCCTGTCGCCATAGCCGAAGGTCAGCGTTTTCAGCTCGAAGCTCATTGCCAGCCCCGCTTTCCCGATGTCAGCAGCCAGAGGAAGAAGGGGGCGCCGACCACGGCCGTCAGGATGCCGAGCGGCACCTCGATGGTGGCGATGCTGCGGGCCAGCATGTCGACGATCAGCAGATAGGCGGCGCCGAGGATCATTGATGCGGGGAGGAGCCTGCGGAAGTCGGGCCCGGCAAGCATGCGGGCGATATGCGGGATGATCAGGCCGATCCAGCCGACGATACCGGTGACCGAGACGGTGGCGGCGGTGATCAGCGTGGCGCCGCAGACCAGCGCCAGCCGGGTTTTCTTGGTGTCGATGCCGAGTGTCTGCGCTTCCTCGTCGCCGAGCGTCATCACGTTCATCCGCCAGCGCAGGAGGATGAGCGGAACGAGGCCGATCAGCACGGCAGGCAGAATGGAGAGCACGTCGAAGCGGGTGACGGCGGTCATGCTGCCGAGCAGCCAATAGGTGATGGCGGGGAGCTGATCATAGGGGTCGGCGAGGATCTTGATCAGCGAGATGCCGGCACCCACCAGCGCCTGGATGGCGATGCCTGCCAGAACCAGCGTCAGCGCCGGATCGCGGTGGCGCACGGCCGCGCCGACCGCATAGACGGCGGCGACGGCGAGCAGGCCGCCGGCAAAGGCGAGCGCCTGGATGGCGAACACCGGCAGCGACAGAAAGATGCCGAGCACCGCGCCAAGACTGGCGCCGACGGAGACACCCAAAATATCGGGTGAGACAAGCGGATTGCGGAAGATGCCCTGGTAGGTGGCGCCGGCCGCTGCCAGCGCCGCGCCGACGACGATTGCGGCGGCAACGCGGGGCAGGCGGACGTTCCAGAGGACGGTTGCAAGCAGAGGATCACCGGCCTTGCCACCGGCCAGCGTCGTCAACGCCTCGATCAGCGGCCGTGGCCCGCTGCCATATTTGCCGGTCATCATCGACAGCAAGGCGAGCAGCAGCAGACCGGCAAGTCCGGGCCAGAGCCATCGATTGCCGGGTTGCGCGGCTCCCTCGCTCTCATCCCGCGCGGCCATCATTGCGGCGAAACGCCGGAGCCCTTCAGCAGCGTTGCGAGCTGATCCTCGGTCAGGTCGACCTGATAGAAGAGCTTGAAGAAATCACGGACCTCGGCTTTCAGATCGCCGGTGAAGACTTTCGGGTAGAAGAGGCGCTCCAGCCAGGCGATGCCGATCAGCCGGTTGATGCCGGGCGGGGAATCGAACCAGCCGAAGGGCAGGCTGGGCGTGACGAAGACGCGGCCGTTCTTGACGGCATCGAGGCCGGCCCAGAGCGGATCGGTCTTGACGCTGGCCGCGAATTTTCCGGAGGCGGCGAGAATGGTGTCCGGCTTCCAGGAGAGGATCTGTTCGAGCGAAACCTGCGTCAGCCCGCCCTTGCCGGCAGCCGCCGCGACATTGGCCGCGCCGGCAGCTTCAAGGATCTCCAGATTGATCGAGCCAGCCAGGCCGGTTTCCAGACCTTCGGGGCCACGGCCGTAATAGACGCGCGGCCGGTCGCTCTGTGGAATGGCGGCCAGCCTGGCGTTCAGTCCGCCGATTGCCGTCGATGCGTAGTTGGCAAGCTTGGCGGCGCGTTCGGTGACGCCGAGGATCTCGCCGGTCTGGCGCAGCGTTTCGGCGCTTCGGGCAAAGCTGCCATCGATGAGCACATAGGGGATGCCGGTCTGGGCCTGCACCTTGTCGGCGAGCGACGAATAGGTCGGATTGACGGTGCCGACATCGATGATGATATCGGGCTTGGCGGCGAGCACCGATTCCATATTGGCGGTTCCGCCCTTGCCGGTCAGCTGGCCGAAAACGGGCAGATCGCGGACCGACGGCAGCAGGAAGGCCTTTTCAGCATCACTCGGCTGGCGCACCCAGCCCGTCAGCTTATCCGGCGCCAGGACGTAGATCAGAACCGATGCCGGAGGGCCGGCGGCCAGCACGCGGCTCACCTTGTCCGGGATCTCGACCTTGCGGCCCGCCGCATCGGTGATGACGCGGGCCTCGGCGCCTGCGGAAAGAAGACTGAAGGCAGCGACGAGAAGGGCGGTAAAAAGCTTCATGGGAAGGGCTGGCTCGTTGGATCGGAGCCGCACTATGGCATAGCGTTATATCTGTTGGAATATCTCCGCGATGCCGAACCTTTGCTTCCTTGCCCTTGAAGCCGGGCGGTGGCCGGGACTATATCTGCGGCAACGAAAAGGCGGGTTTCCCATGTTCCAGGCAGCGACGATCGACACAACCAGCAAGGTGGAATTCTACCGCGAGCTTGCACAGCAGCTTGAGGCGCTGCTGTCGGGAGAGAGCGACATGATCGCCAATGCCGCCAACACATCGGCGCTGATGTACCAGATGATGCCGGAGCTGAACTGGGCAGGCTTCTATCTTCTGAAGCAGGAAAACGAACTGGTGCTTGGTCCCTTCCAGGGCAAGCCTGCCTGCGTGCGCATCCCGGTCGGCAAGGGTGTCTGCGGCGCAGCCGTCGAGCGCAAGGCTTCAGTGGTCGTCGAGGACGTGCATGCGTTTCCGGGGCATATCGCCTGCGATGCCGCGTCGCGTTCGGAGCTGGTCGTGCCTGTGATTCATGAGGGACGCGTGCTTGGCGTCATCGATCTCGACAGCCCGATGCCGTCGCGCTTCGATTCCGAAGATCAGGCCGGAATCGAAAAGCTCGCGGAAATTTTCATCGCCGCGAGCTTTTGATTGTCACATCCGCCGCTGGCGGCTGAGAGAGGAGCCGGTACCCGGTCTGGCGCCGTCAGGCGCACGAAGGCCGCGGTGCTTGCTGGTAAACACCCATTCCACGTTGCCCGGCTCGAAAGGGCGGCGCGGGTTGCGTAGCGCCAACTGGCGCTCTGCCAGACGCCGGGGGAGGCTGTCCATCATGTCGTTGATGAAGGCATCCGGGGATTCACGCCAACGCGGCGCCACAGCCACGTCGATGCCGCCATAACGCGAGAAGTCCGGGTGCTTCGAGGAGTAGCAGGCGCCGATCATCCACGCGTGCTGCGATTTCAAGAAACGTTCTTTCAGGGTCATTCCGTCGTCTTTTTCGGCCGAAGCCTTTTATTGATCTGCATTATGTGTCCGGCGCATCGTCGACGACATCAGCCTGCGGGCGGTCACCACCGCTCACACGCTCTGTTGCCCACGTGCCATCCGCACGCTGAAAGGTAATCTCCGCATCCTGACCGCCAAGCTGTTGCCGCTCTGCGGCTTGCTTTGCCGCGGCCAATGCGAGTTCGTGAGTTGGAAAGGCTTCTGACCAGACATCGCCCAAGCGGTAAGCCCAGGCCTCGTCATGTTCGCCGACGTGGTAGGTAATCGACATCGGTTTTTCCTTCAAGCGTTTAATATTGATTTTTTCGGGGCAGCTGCCATGCACAGGGATCAACGCTTGGCGGTGCTGCCGGTTCCTGAGGACGAGGCATGCGTGGGGCTGGATAAGCGGTGAGGGCCGTCTTGCACGGTGATGGAACGCTTCGTAGGCTGAGAGCGTTGAAAGATTCGCATCAACATATTTCGACAGGACATTTATGCGCGCTCAATCGAAGCCGTTCATCGTAGAAGTCAAATCGTCCCGCCGCGTCGATCGCAGCAAGGAAAAGTCGATCTGGGGTAACATCGATCTGTCGGCGATTGCCGGCGAGGTCACCAATAGCGGCCATGTTCCGGCGGAAGACGCTGACGCCGCCGCTGATCGCGTCAGCGCTCAATAGTTTTTCTCTTTCTATCGCCGGCACGTAGCAGGCTATTTCCTGTCCGACGGCTTCTTGCCGGTATGGCCGGGTGCAATCGGATCGCTGGCCGGGAAGGTTTCTTCCAGGGCTTCTTCCAGATAGTCGTCCTGTTCCTTGTCGGTCTTCTGTTCCTCGTCGGATTTCTTCTTGTCGCTCATGCCGAAACTCCCGTTTTCCAATGCGGGTGAGATAGCGCGTCTCGTCTGACTGCCAAGCAGGGGAGGCCGGCATTCGGCGGCCTCCCTTGTCTTCAGGTCAGTGGTCGCGGCGATAGCCCGGTGCCATCTGGTCGAAGTGGTAGGCGCGCACCCGCGGCGAGCTGTGATCGGGATCGCGGCTGCCGACCGGGCTTTCCTCCGGCATGGCCTGCTCTGACGTGGAAAGATCTTCGGCAGCTCGGCCGCTATTGGCGCTGCCGGCAAAGCTGCTGTTGCGGGCCTCCCAGCCGTCGCTGCGCCACATGTCTGCACGTTCGTCCATGTCGATGCTGCCTTCGTCATCGAGAATGTCGTGGGCGGTGTCATAGAGCGCATCGACGACACTAACGGAAATCAGGAAGCCGCCGCGGCGCAGGCCCTCGGCATAGGTTTCGCGATCGTCATCCGGGAAGAACCAGTCTTCGAGCGCTGCCCAGAAGCCCGAGCGTTCGCCGGCTCTGGCGGCGGCTTCCGGGTCTGCTTCGTAGCCAGGCATAAAGCGGATGCTTTCATCGGCGACGCCTGCATCCTTCAGCCGCGCGACGGCGCGGTCTGCATCGGCGCGGCTGTCGAAAAAGGCCGTCAGCGTGTTGTAGGCGGAACCCAGCGTGCCAGCCGGGGCATTGTCATTGTAGAGATTTGCCATTGCCGTTCTCCTCCGGTTACCCGGTCCCGCGCGCCATGCGTGGCATCCGGGTGTTCCTTTCCGGCTAACGGTGCGGGTTCGGCTTTGTTCCCGGCTGCCATCTTCTGCACAAAGATGAATGCTAGATGAACGGAATGCGCCGTTGTGCGTTTCACCATCACAGGAGGAACACGACGATGTTCAGCTCATTCATTCAATCAGGCCGGCTTGTCGGCGCCACGCTCGCCGGAGCGGCCGAGAGTGTCTCTTCTGCAATCGCCTATGGCGTTGGTATGGAAGATGCCCATATCGAAGTCGTCGAAGAGGCCGGCACGATCTTTCTCGAAGGGACGGCACCAAGCACGTCGGTGATCGAAAAAGCCGGCGAAATCGCCCGATCGATCGTCGGCGCGCATGTCTGCAACCTTGTCAGAACGCTCTGAGGTTCAATGCACCGGGGACGCCGCGGGAATGCTTCCCGTGGTCACCGGGTCCCCGAGGTTGCGGCCGAAGGGGTTGAGCACGACCAGCCCCGCCATGATGATGGCCAAAACGGATATGCGGAACACCGGCGACTTTAGCAACATCTGACTATTCCCCGTTCAAGCAAAAACACATGCGGAAGCGTAAAGTTCCCGCTCAGCGCGAACCTCCGGCGATTTTCCGGTGTGCCATGGCGCGACACCATAGAGGCGATCGGCAAACGAAGCGTAAACCACACATGCCAACCGGTGAAAACCAAATGCGCGCCTGCGCCGTTAACCATGCAGGAGGTGTTCACGATGGACAAGAACTATTGGGAAAATCCGGTCGCTCTTCGCCTTCCGCATCTCGGCCTTCGCACGGTCGAGAATACCTATGACGCGGCGGCCTATCTGATGGAGGAGTGGCCAGTCGATCACGGCGAGGCCTATGACCGGGCAATCAGAATGTGCCTGCTGTCGATTCGTGGAAAGAAGCAGCCCACCACCGCGCGGCGCGCATTCATCGATGCGGCAAACGAGGCACATATCCACATAAACGTAGCGGCCTAAGTCTTCTGGTGATTGTGCGGCGCAAAAATAACCGAGTGCATTGCGAAAAACCTGCGCGGCAGAGTCGGTAATACGCCAAAAGAATCAGTGGCGAAATAACACACCTTTTTGACGGATATGTCATGTCCCCAAATTTTCCGATACCGCTCGACGGCGTAATTCGCTAATATAGCAGATAGTTTGGTACGACCCTCGACTTCGGTGAATGCACGTAAACGTGCATTGAAATGGTTGACCGTCAGGTGTCCTATCAATTCACGAAACATATTGATTCCCAATGGGATGCAAGATCACGTGTGACGTGATCGGGCACTCCGGAGGCTGTGGCACAACCCGCAATGGAGGCCCCATGCTGAATGAATCGTTGTTCGATGCGTTTGCGAGGAGTTACGAAGCGCGACGCGAAACGGATATGTCGATCGCCGACTATCTGACCCTCTGCAAGAAAGATCCGATGGCCTATGCCAACGCCACCGAGCGGCTGCTCGCGGCGATCGGCGAGCCTGAGATGGTCGACAGTTCGAAGGATGCCCGCCTCGGGCGGATCTTTATGAACCGGACCATCCGTACCTATCCCGCCTTCACCGGTTTCTACGGCATGGAAGAGACGATCGAGAGGATTGTGTCCTTCTTCCGGCATGCCGCCCAAGGTCTCGAGGAACGCAAGCAGATCCTCTATCTGCTCGGCCCTGTCGGTGGCGGCAAGTCGTCGCTCGCAGAGCGGCTGAAGCAACTGATGGAAGTGCATCCGATCTATGTGCTGAAAGCCGGCGACGATGTCAGCCCGGTTTTCGAAAGCCCGCTCAACCTCTTCGATCCCGCGATCATGGGCCCGATGCTGCTGGAGCAGTACAACATCCCGACACGGCGGCTGACCGGGCTGATGAGCCCGTGGTGCCTGAAGCGGCTCGATGAATTCGGCGGCGATATCTCCAAGTTCCGGGTGGTCCGGATGCAGCCGTCGCGGCTTCGCCAGATCGGCATCGCCAAGACGGAGCCGGGCGACGAGAACAACCAGGACATCTCCTCGCTGGTCGGCAAGGTCGATATCCGCAAACTCGAGCACTATTCGCAGAACGACCCCGATGCCTACGCCTATTCCGGCGGCCTCAACCGGGCCAACCAGGGCATTCTCGAATTCGTCGAGATGTTCAAGGCGCCGATCAAGATGCTGCATCCGCTGCTGACGGCGACGCAGGAGGGCAACTATATCGGCACCGAGAATATTGGTGCGGTGCCGTTCTCCGGCGTCATTCTCGCCCATTCCAACGAAGCGGAATGGCAGACCTTCAAGGCGAACAAGAACAATGAGGCCTTCATCGACCGCATTTGCGTCATCAAGGTTCCCTATTGTTTGCGGGTGACCGAGGAAGAGAAGATCTACGACAAGCTCATCGAGGGATCCGAACTGGCCGATGCGCCCTGCGCACCCGGCACGCTCGAAATGCTGGCCCGCTTCTCGGTGCTCTCACGCCTGCGCAAGCATGAAAACTCGACCTACTTCTCGAAGATGCGGGCCTATGACGGCGAGAGCCTGAAGGAAACCGATCCGCGCGCCAGAAGCGTCCAGGAATACAAGGATGCGGCCGGTGTCGATGAGGGCATGGATGGGGTCTCGACCCGCTTCGCCTTCAAGATTCTCGCCTCGACCTTCAACCATCATACGAGCGAGGTCGGCGCCGATCCCGTGCATCTGATGTATGTGCTGGAACAGGCGATCCGCAGGGAGCAGTTCGCTGACGATACCGAGAAACGCTATATGGAGTTCATCAAGGCCGATCTTGCGCCGCGCTATGCGGAGTTCATCGGCAACGAGATCCAGAAAGCCTATCTGGAATCCTATTCCGACTACGGCCAGAACCTTTTCGACCGCTATGTCGACTATGCCGATGCCTGGATCGAGGATGTCGATTTCAAGGATCCCGACACCGGCCAGCTGCTCGACCGCGAGCTCCTGAACCAGGAGCTGACAAAGATCGAGAAGCCCGCCGGCATCGCCAATCCGAAGGACTTCCGCAACGAGATCGTCAAGTTCTGCTTGCGGTCGCGGGCGAACAACACAGGCAAGAACCCCTCCTGGACGAGCTACGAGAAAATCCGGGAAGTGATCGAGAAACGGATGTTCTCGCAAGTCGAGGATCTGCTGCCAGTCATCTCCTTCGGCTCGAAGAAGGATGGCGATAGCGAGAAGAAGCACAGCGAATTCGTGTCCCGGATGACGGAGCGCGGATATACCGAGCGGCAGGTGCGCCGCCTGGTGGAGTGGTACATGCGCGTCAAACAGGCGGGTTAATGTAAAACTGGAGCCAACATGCACATCGTCGACCGCCGGCTGAATCCGCGCGGTAAAAGTCTGGAAAATCGTCAACGGTTCCTGCGGCGTGCCAAGAGCGCCGTGCAGCAAGCGGTAAAGCGCTCGCTGCAGAACCGGAGCATCCGTGATGTGCTCGATGGCGGCGAGATCAGCCTGCCCATCGACGGGATGACCGAGCCGAGCTTCCGGCGCGGCGAGGGCGGCATCAGCGATCAGGTGCTGCCCGGCAACAGAGCCTTCGTCGAAGGCGACATCATTCCGCGGCCTCCCGGCCGCGGCGGCGGAAAGCCGAAGGAAGCAGGCGAGGGCGAAGCGGAAGACAGTTTCCGTTTCGTGCTGACCCGCGAGGAATTCCTCGACGTCTTCCTGGACGATCTCGAACTCCCGGACCTCGCCAAGCGCCGCCTCAGCGAAACCGAGGAATACAGCCCGGCGCGGGCGGGGTTCTCTGTCTCCGGCTCCCCCTCCAACATCGCCGTTGGCCGCACCACGCGGCTTGCCATGATGCGCCGCATCGCGCTGAAGCGTCCGCGCACCGATGAGATCGAGGCGCTGAAGCGGGAGATCGAGGAGACCGACGACGAGGAGAAGAAGATCGCGCTGACGGCCGAGCTGAAGTCGCTCACCGAAAAGAGCAAGCGCATTCCCTATATCGATCCGCTCGACGTGCGCTACCGCCGCTTCGAGGACGAGCCGAAGCCGGTCGCGAAAGCCGTGATGTTCTGCCTGATGGACGTCTCGGGGTCGATGTCGGAGCATATGAAGGATCTCGCCAAGCGCTTCTATCTGCTGCTCTATCTGTTCTTGTCGCAGCGCTACAAGAAGGTGGAGATCGTCTTCATCCGCCACACGGATCGTGCCGAGGAGGTGGACGAGCAGACCTTCTTCTACGGTCCGGCGACCGGCGGCACGCTGGTTTCGAGCGCGCTGGCCTGCATGCGCCAGATCATTACCGCCCGCTTCGATCCGGCCGAGTGGAACATCTATGCCGCCCAGGCGTCCGACGGCGACAACTCCTATTCGGATGGTTCGACCACTGGGCAGCTGCTGCGCCACGAGATTCTGCCGCTCTGCCAGTACTTCGCCTATATCGAGGTCGATGAGGAAAGCGGTGACTCCTCGGTGTCGCGTTCGCCTCTCTGGCAGCTTTACGACAGTATCCGCGCCGAGGCGCTGCCGCTGTCGATGCGCAAGGTCTGCCGGAAGAACGAGATCTTCCCCGTCTTCCACGATCTCTTCCAGAAACGCGAGGGCGAAAGGGTGGCGCCATGACGGCTGCGGTGAAGGAAAGGCTGCTTTTCGACGGATCGGACTGGGACTTCCCGACGCTGCAACGCATTCACGATGCCTGCGAGGAGATCGCGCTCAAGGAGCTCGGCCTCGACGTCTATCCCAACCAGATCGAGGTGATCACCTCGGAACAGATGCTGGACGCCTATTCCTCGACCGGCATGCCGCTCTTCTACCGCCACTGGTCGTTCGGCAAGCATTTTGCCCATCACGAGGCCTTCTACCGGCGCGGCATGCGCGATCTCGCCTATGAGATCGTCATCAACTCGTCGCCTTGCATCTCCTACCTGATGGAGGAGAACACGGCGACGATGCAGACGCTGGTCATCGCCCATGCTGCCTTCGGCCATAACCACTTCTTCAAGAACAACTATCTCTTCAAGCTCTGGACCGATGCGGAGGGCATTCTCGACTATCTCGATTTTGCCAAGGGCTATATCGCCCGCTGCGAGGAGCGCTATGGCGAGATCGCCGTCGAGCGGACGCTGGATGCGGCGCATGCGCTGATGTCGCACGGTGTCCACCGCCATGCCGGCAAGGTGAAGCTCAACCTGCGCGAGGAGCAAAAGCGCGAGGAAGAGCGCCGGCGCCACGAAGAGCAGATCTTCAACGATCTCTGGCGCACGGTACCTGCAGGCAAGACGGCAACGGCTGCCAATGTCGATTTGGAGCGCCGGCGGGCAGCGCTTGGCCTGCCGCAGGACAATCTCCTCTATTTCCTCGAAAAATCAGCCCCTCGGCTAAAACCCTGGCAGCGCGAGATCCTGCGCATCGTCCGCCACGTGGCGCAATATTTCCATCCGCAGCGCCAGACCAAGGTGATGAACGAGGGAACTGCCACCTATGTGCACTACCGGATCATGAACCGGCTGCACGAGAAGGGGCAGCTGTCGGACGGAAATTATCTCGAGTTCCTGAAATCCCACGCCAACGTGGTGTTCCAGCCGACCTATGACGACCGCCGCTTCTCGGGCTTCAACCCCTATGCACTCGGCTTTGCGATGATGCAGGACATCGAGCGGATCGTCACCAACCCGACAGAGGAGGATCGCGCCTGGTTCCCCGATATTGCCGGGCGCGGTGATGTCATGGGCGTGCTGCGCGGCATCTGGGCCGATTACCGCGACGAGAGCTTCGTCAGCCAGTTCCTCAGCCCCAATCTCATCCGCCAGCTCAGGCTCTTCCACCTCTATGACGATCCGGAGCAGGAGGAGGGGATCCTGGTCTCGGCGATCCACGACGAACGCGGTTACCGCCGCATCCGCCGCCAGCTCTCCCGCGAATATGATATCGGCTGGACGGATCCGGGCATCGAGATCGTCGATGTCGATCTGGCCGGCGACCGGCGCCTGCTGGTCCAGCACAAGGTCACCAACGATTGGATGCTGCAGGAAAACGACACCAAGCTCGTCCTCCAGCACCTCGCCGATCTCTGGGGCTACGACGTTCTTTTGCAGGAGATCGACGGCAGCGACGCTGTCGTCGCCGAGCACCATGCAAGCCCGCGCGGCAAGCTGTTCTAGGGCCGCATTGCGATCACGTTCTCGTGATCTTGCCGCGCGCTTGCCACCTGCGGCGGCAGTTCGCGGCCGAAATATGACAATCCATAATCCGGATTAAGGGTCTGTTAGCCTTACCGGCGCTAGCTGGTCTCATGTGCGGAAAGAGGCGCGCCGGCTTCATCCTCCGCAATGTGCATAGCCCATGTCTATTATTCATGCCGTTACCTCCAGAAGTGGCCGGGTCGTCAGACTGACGTTCGGCTCCGGATCCCGCGCCAACAGCCGCGGGGCCAGCCATCGCCGGGACAAGCAGACGCGATCGCGTATCTTCACGCTCGCGGGTGCCCTGTTGCTCGTCTTTTCGACAATGTCGGGAAAGCTCGTCTATTACGCGATGCTGACCGACGACGAGACGTCGAGCATTCCGCCGAACGCCATCGTTGCTTCGCGCCCCGATATCGTCGATCGCAACGGACAGGTGCTGGCGACGGATGTGCGCACCGTCTCGATGTTTGCCGAGCCGATTCATGTCGTCGATGCCGACGAGGCGGTGGAAAAGCTGACGCAGGTCTTCCCTGATCTCGACCGCAAATCGCTCTACCAGAAGCTCTCCGACCGCAAATCGCACTTCACCTGGCTGCGTCGCCAACTGACGCCGAAGCAGCAGAGCGAGGTTCTGGCGCTCGGTCTGCCTGCGATCGGCTTCCGGCCGGAAGTGAAGCGCTTCTACCCGGCGGGGCGCACGGCCGCGCATATTCTGGGCTATGTCGATATCGACAACCACGGCGTTGCCGGCATGGAGAAGTATCTCGATAACCAGGGAATGTCGGACCTTGCCTCGACCGGGCTTGCCAGCGACAACAGTCTGGAGCCGGTGAAGCTGTCGATCGATATCCGCGCCCAGAATATCGTCCATGACGTCGTTTCCGACGCGCTGACCACCTATCAGAGCAAGGCGGCCGGCGCCGTCATCCTCGATATCCATACGGGTGAGGTGATCGCCATGGCCTCGGCGCCGGATTTCGATCCGAACGATCCGAAGGCGACCGGCGGCGAGGGCTGGCTGAACCGCATGAGCAACGGCACCGACGAGATGGGCTCGGTGTTCAAGACCTTCTCGATCGCAATGGCGATCGACACCGGAACGGTGAAGCTCAGCGACAGTTTCGATGCCAGCGCGCCGCTGCATTATGGCGGCTTCACCATCCATGACGACCGCGACGTGCCGCGCCGCGTGCTGTCGATCCCGGAAATCTTCCGCTACTCGTCCAACATCGGCACCGCCCGGATGATGGACAAGGTCGGCATGGATATCCAGAAAGACTACCTGACGCGCTTCGGCCTCTTGTCACGGATGCAGACGGAACTGCCTGAAGTGAAGGCGCCGAGCCAGCCGAAGGTCTGGAAGAAGATCAATTCGATCACCATCGCCTTCGGCCACGGCGTTGCGACGACGCCGATGCAGACGGCGGTCGCGGGTGCAGCGCTGATCGACGACGGCAAGCTGATCGAGCCGACCTTCTTCCCGCGCACGCAGGAGGAGGCGGAAAAGACCGAAACGCAGGTGGTCAAGAAGAGTACCAGCGATACGATCCGCTACCTGTTTCGCCTGAATGGCGAGCAGGGTACCGGCCGCGCCGCCGATGTTCCGGGCTTTCATGTGGGCGGCAAGACGGGGACGGCCAACAAGGTCATCAACGGCGTCTATTCCCACAAGCTGAGCTTCAACTCGTTCCTCGCCGCCTTCCCGATGAGCAACCCGAAATATGTGGTTCTGTCCTTCATCGATCAGCCGCTGACAGGGGTGCACAACCTGAACCTCGCCGCCGAAACGGCCGCCCCGATGGTGCATGACATCATCGCGCGGACGGCACCGCTCCTCGGCGTCGAACCGGATTTCGGACAGAACCTGCTGGCGGGCTATTGAAGGGCTGAGGAACGGCCACGTGATCTCGTGGCAGCAGCGTGACGTCAATCGGCCGCCCGACCCCATTCTAAAGTCAATGGCAGTCGCGTTCTGCCTTGAGCCTTTATACCATCCTGCCGACGGTGCAAGGCGGCAGGTCTGTGCGACGAGAAGAAAGGTGCTATGCCTTCAACGCACCGACGAGTGTCTTCGTCTAGAAGCGAGGCTATTCCGTCGCGGGCGATCTTCGCCAGAAACTCGTCGAAGGCTTCCATGTCGGTGGCAAACAGGTTCTTCCCATCGAATGAGATCCCCATTCTACGTGAGGGCCTCCGGCGTCCAATCTTCTTAGTTGCCGGTCTGTCGCATATGTCGTGAATGAAAAGCTCGTCACTTCGGGCGGTCCACTCTTTACGAGCTTTGGCCATCCGATATATGTCGTCTTCTTGGTGTAGGCCCGCCATCAGATCACAGTCTTTGTCATCTTGCGCACGCCTTCAATCAATTCCTGCACTTCCTCGCGAGTGGGCTCTGCCACCAGCTTGTGGTCGCATTTGTTTCGTATATCGCCAAGGTGCTGGACGAACCGCCATTGAGAGATGTCCATCACGGAAGCATCCTTCAGGGCATCGTTTAATGTGGAAATTGTCGGCTTGGGCTTGAGCTTTACCTGATGCCGGTCGCAAACCGCGCCGAGATGCCCTTCCAATACCACGCCCGCGACAGCACCTGCACCGCGCTGGAAACCGTTTTTGTTTAAAACTTCGGCAGCGTGCAATTCGTCGTCAAGCAGATCAGCATGAACGAGGGTCTTTATATCGTATAGCGTGGACTTGAAGCGGCTTTTAAGCCCTCCAATCATTGCAGCCTGTTGTAACATTGCAGTTGCGGCTGATACCGGCTCATACAATATGTCGCCATATCGCCGTCCAATTAGACCCTTAAGTGCATCACTGATCGTATAATTGGAATAGTCGATTTCCTTCCGGACATTCTTGGGCGCATAAAGAGCCCGAAAATCGTCCACGCGCTCCGGAACGATTTGCAACAACAGAGCCAGACATTCGGTGTACCATTTTTGATAATTGAGGCTGAAGGATGCAAGCTTCTGATCCTTAGGGATTTTCTTTCGGTCTTGTTCCGTGCCATGTTCTTGAAAAAGACCGTAGTAAAGTGCGTAGCCGTCAGCGCTCAGCTTCGCCAGGTCGCGCTCGTAATCTTCGACTATTGGCATGGCATCCCCGATGAAATCAATTTCAAATGGCTTGCTACGATTTCTACTTCTTTTCAAGCGCGGTTGCGACCGCCACCTCGAATTCTTCCACACGTTGTTTAAGGCCATGCGCATAAGTTGGCTAACCGACATTCGGCAGTAGCCCAATCGCCGCATAACCCATCGAAAAGCTTATCGGAAAAAGACCAAATGGTGGGCCCGGAGGGACTCGAACCCCCAACCAAGCGGTTATGAGCCGCCGGCTCTAACCATTGAGCTACAGGCCCTGGCGCAGGTGTCTGCGCTGGCTTCGGGGCAATGGTTCCCCGCAGCGGTTTCGCTCTAGCGTAATTCGGATGCAGCGACAAGACGTTGCCGCAATAGCTTCACAATCAAACGCCAAAGAAGGAAAAGGGGTAGCGACAACCAAGGAGTGAATCATGGCGCTGCGGAATTCCACAAAGCTTGTGCTCGGCCTTTTGATGACGGCGGCGGCCGTTTTGCCGGTGACGGCGGCGGCTCTGGCCGATGATTCAAAGCCGCGCGAGGCTGTTATCACCGTGTCGGGGGATGGGCAGTCTTCGGTGGCGCCCGATATGGCGGTTATCAATCTCTCGGTCGTCAAACAGGCGAAGACGGCGCGTGAGGCGCTCGACGAGAACAACAAGGCGATGACGGACGTGCTTACCGCCTTGAAGAAGGGCGGGATCGCCGAGAAGGACCTGCAGACATCGGGCTTTTCGGTGCAGCCGCAATATAACTATCCGCAGAGCAGCGACGGCCAGCCGAAGCAGCCTGAGTTGATCGGCTACCAGGTGTCGAACGGCATCACGGTGCGGGTTCGCGATCTTTCGAAACTCGGTGCCATCATCGACCAGTCGGTGACGCTCGGCATCAATCAGGGCGGCGATATCTCCTTCACCAACGACAAGCCCGAGGGCGTGATCGATGAGGCGCGCAAGGATGCTGTCGCTTCGGCGCTGAAGAAGGCGAAGACGCTGACGCAGGCGGCCGGCGTCAAGCTCGGCCGGATCATCGAAATCAGCGAAAACAGCGTTCGGCCGATGCCGCAGCCGGTCTATCGCGCCGCGATGATGAAGGAGGCAGCCGATTCCTCCGTGCCGGTTCAGGGCGGCGAAAATACCTATAATGTAACCGTCAACGTCACCTTCGCGCTTGAGCAGTAAGCGCTAACATCGCTTTCCGGTGTCAAAAAATGGCCGTTGGTATCCTGAGCGATATCAACGGCTTGTCTGTTTCCGGCAGGCGCTTGCAGAGAGCCCCGGGCATAAATCGCTTTATCACGCGACTGTTACACTATAAAATCGATCGTGTTATTCGGCCGCGCGAGGGAACCCGAGTTCTGTTTTCCGCATTGTACCCGGCCGATGAGGAGGAAATGGCTTCATCCCTGCCAAGAGGAGACAGACATGACGAATGCCTTGCCGCCACTTCACAACGGACACGCCCCGTTCACCCTTCAGGAACTCTTTCGCGAGGCGCTCTATGCCTTCGAAGAATGGGATACGGAACTCACGGAACCGATCGTGACCTTCGAAGGGAAGGTTCTGCCGATCAGCATGGTATTCGAAGCCATGCGCGAATGCGATGACATCGTGCCGCGGAATATCGTCGGCGCCGTCACCGAACGGCTCACCAAGCCTTGGGAAGGCGAGGGGCCGCTCGATCAGATGACGTTTTCGACGGCGGCGCGCGTCATGCGCGTTCTCGTCCGCAAACGGCTTCTCGCCAATGGCGTGACCGATGTCGTCGCCATCGAGGGACGCGCAGCGCGCGAATCCTGCGAATAGCCTCACAAGGCTCGGGATCGCTGCCACGCGGCGATCCCATCCCTGAAACGGGAACCGCTCACGCTTCCAGCCGTTGATGGTGATAGGAAGGACGGGCATCATGCTGAAATCATTCGTACGGGAAATTATGGGAACGGCGCCGCATAAACTGCCGGCGCCGCGATGCCTCAGGCAGTTCGCCGGCAAGAAACGCGTTCTCCTGGTGTTTGCCGATGCCGAGGACGACCGCGCCAGCAGGCAGGACGATCTGCTGCGCAAGGCGCATATGCGCTTCATCGAGGAAGACATCGAGGTTTTCAATGTCGCCGGCGGCGGGGTGTTTCCGCTGTTCGACGATCCGCATGATCTCGATGCCGACGAATTGCGCGAAGATCTTCATGGTCCGCAGCCGGGCGAGTTCGGGCTGATCCTGATCGACCGCGACGGCAAGGTTAAGCTGCGCGCCGGCGAGCCGATGCGGCCGGAAGAGATCATCGGGGCGCTTGCAACGATGCCGCATTGACGAGGAGCTCGTACGCGGCACCGGCGTGATGCCGCGCCAGCCACTATCGCCGATGCCGCACCAACAGCTATCACTACGATTTCGCTTTACTTTTTTCCGCAGCCTGCGGATGTTCTCTTCCGATTGTTTGTATCGGAAGAGGATTGCTTGTCATGACCATCGAGGACGATCTGGTTCGCATTGCCGAGCAGGAAAAGGTGCTGGCCTTCGACAGTTTCGACCTGACGACCGCCTGGCAGCTCGGCAAGCTCCTGCAGGAGCTGGCGACAGAGCGCGGCCTCGGCGTGGCGATCGATGTGTCGCTGCATTCCATGCCGGTGTTCTATGCGGCGCTGCCAGGCGTCACTCCTGACAACGTGCAGTGGGTGAGGCGCAAACGCAATATGGTCTTCCGTTATTCGAAGAGCAGCTATGCCTCTGGCCTGAAGCTGAAATCGGACGGCAAGACGATTGAGACCAACGGGCTTTCGAGCGCCGATTACGCCGCGCATGGCGGCAGTTTCCCGATCAATGTGAAGGGCACGGGCTGCATCGGCGCGGTGACCGTTTCCGGCCTGCCGCAGCGCGACGACCATAATCTCGCGGTCGAGGCGCTGGCGCTGATGCTCGCCAAGGACCTGGATTCGCTGCGGCTTGCCTGAGGCCGGAAAGCCATTCCCACCGGAGCGGGAATGGCAAATGCCGTTCAAATCTTGCCGTCGGCCTCGATGATGCCCTTGGTGATGCTGCCGGTTGCCGGGAAGAGCGGGATCAGGCAGGCCTGCAGGGCGTGGTAGATATCGCCCTTGCCCGGGAAGAGGCTGTGCGAGGGCACAAGGTCTTCCGTCAGTTCCTCGTGCCAGCCGCCGTTCTTGTGGTCGATGAAGTGGCGCTCGATGAGGTTCCAAACCTTGCGGTAGCTTTCCTCGTGGAAATCGCTCGGCTGATGCTCGTTGAGGAAGTGCGCCGCAGCGGCCGCTTCGCAGACCGGCCACCAGAGCTTATTGCGCTTGGCGGGCTTGTCGTCCCAGTCGAGCGTATAGAAGAAGCCGCCCTTGTCATTGTCCCAGCCGAGCGCGATCGACTGTGAGAAGAGGCCGCGTGCGGCTTCCGGCATCCAGTCCTGCTTCTTGCCGCCGAGCACCCAGAGCTGCAGGATGAGGCGGCACCATTCCAGCGAATGGCCGGGCGTGGTGCCGGCAGGGCGGAACATCTCGTTCGGGTGGTAGTAATTCTTGTCGAGCTGCCAATCGGCGCCGAAATGCTCGGCAACGCGCCAGCCGACGGAACCGGCGGCACGGCGGATGACGAGATCGGCGATGCTTTCGGCCTTGGTCAGGTATTCGCGGTCGCCAGTTGCCTCGAAGGCGGCCATCAGCGCCTCGGTCAGATGCATGTTGGAATTCTGGCCGCGGTAGTTGCCGCCATCGAGCGGCTGCCAGTCGGCGGTGAACTCTTCGGCGATGGCGCCGTGCTTGGCTTCCCAGAAGCGGGTGTTCAGCACTTCGGTGATATCGGCGATCATGCCGTCGGCGAGCGGATGGCCGATGGTCTTGGCAGAGGAGGCGGCGAGCAGCACGAAGGCGTGGCCATAGCCCTGCTTGTTGGAATCGACAGGGCCGTTGTTGTCCAAAGACCAGAAATAGCCGCCGTTCTTGCGGTCGCGGTGGTGGTTCCAGAGATAATCCATGCCGTGGTCGACGGCATCGGATGCGCCAGGGCGGCCTAACAGCGCGCCGAGGGTAAAGCAATGCACGGAGCGGGCGGCGATGTGGATGCTGCGCACCTGTCCTTCGGCATCCAGCGGCTTGCCCTGATCATCGAGATCGTAGAAGCCGCCCTTCGGGCTGATGGAATTGTGCTGGAAGAAGTCGAAGAGGCCGTTTGCCTGGGCGAGAAGCCAGTTCCGGTGATAGGCCCGGTTCGTCCAATTGCCGAGGGCGGTGCCGCCAGTTGCGAGTGCCATGCTACTCCTCCGAATTCGTGCACAAAGCTTTGCGGAACGCCTATATAGGGGTCCGCCGAGTCTGTCATCCGCCGGGGCTTGCAAATGGCGGAATCGCGCTGCATATATTGACATAAAGATATCTTTATGTGATTTGATCGCCCTGTTCTTAGCGACGTCAAGGAGTCCGCCCGTGTTCGACAATCTTTTTGGCCCCGATGGGGTAAAACGCGACGGCAGTGAAGTGTTCGCAGCGCTGAAGAAAGCTGCCAGCGAACGCATCCTCGTTCTCGACGGCGCCATGGGCACGCAGATCCAAGGGCTCGGCTATGACGAGGACCAGTTTCGCGGTGACCGGTTCATCGGTTGCGCCTGCCATCAGAAGGGCAATAACGACCTTCTGATCCTCAGCCAGCCGGATGCGATCGAAGAGATCCATTATAAATATGCCAAGGCCGGCGCCGATATTCTCGAAACCAACACCTTCTCCTCGACCCGCATCGCGCAGGCCGATTACGAGATGGAAGGCGAGGTTTACGCGCTGAACAAGGAAGGTGCCGAGATCGTGCGTCGCGCGGCCATCCGCGCGGAACGCGAAGATGGCCGCCGCCGTTTCGTGGCGGGTGCTATAGGCCCGACCAACCGCACCGCCTCGATTTCGCCCGACGTCAACAATCCGGGCTACCGCGCCGTTTCCTTCGACGATCTGCGCATCGCCTATGGCGAACAGATCGACGGATTGATCGACGGCGGCGCCGACATCATCCTGATCGAGACGATCTTCGATACGCTGAATGCCAAGGCGGCGATCTTTGCCTGCGAGGAGCGCTTCGAGGCCAAGGGCGTGCGTCTGCCGGTGATGATCTCCGGTACGATCACCGACCTTTCCGGCCGTACGCTGTCGGGACAGACGCCTTCGGCCTTCTGGAACTCGGTGCGTCACGCCAATCCATTCACCATCGGTCTCAACTGCGCGCTCGGCGCCAATGCGATGCGCCCGCATCTGCAGGAGCTGTCGGGCGTTGCCGATACCTTCATCTGCGCCTATCCGAATGCCGGCCTGCCGAACGAATTCGGCCAGTATGACGAGACGCCCGAGCTGATGGCGGCGCAGATCGAGGGCTTTGCCCGCGAAGGCTTGGTCAATATCGTCGGCGGCTGCTGCGGCTCGACGCCGGAGCATATCCGCGTCATCGCCGAGACGGTTGCCAAGTACAAGCCGCGGCCGATCCCGGAACATCGCCCCTTCATGTCGCTGTCGGGCCTTGAGCCCTTCGAGCTGACCAAGGACATTCCGTTCGTCAATGTCGGCGAGCGCACCAACGTCACGGGTTCTGCCAAGTTCCGCAAGCTGATCACCAATGCCGATTACACCGCAGCGCTCGACGTGGCCCGCGACCAGGTCGAGAACGGCGCGCAGGTTATCGACATCAACATGGACGAAGGCCTGATCGATTCCGAGAAGGCGATGGTCGAGTTCCTGAACCTGATCGCCGCGGAGCCGGATATCGCCCGCGTCCCTGTGATGATCGATAGTTCGAAGTTCCAGATCATCGAGTCGGGCCTGAAATGCGTTCAGGGCAAGCCGATCGTCAATTCGATCTCGCTGAAGGAAGGCGAGGAGAATTTCCTGGCGCAGGCGAAGCTGCTGCATCGCTACGGTGCTGCTGTCGTCGTCATGGCGTTCGACGAAACCGGGCAGGCGGATAGCTACGACCGCAAGGTCGAGATCTGCCGCCGCGCCTACAAGCTGTTGACGGAAGAGGCGGGTCTCTCCCCTGAAGACATTATCTTCGATCCGAATATCTTCGCTGTCGCCACTGGCATCGAAGAGCACAACAACTACGGCGTCGATTTCATCGAGGCGACGCGGACGATCCGCAAGGAAATGCCGCTGGTGCATATTTCCGGCGGCGTCTCCAACCTGTCCTTCTCGTTCCGCGGCAACGAGCCGGTGCGCGAGGCCATGCACGCCGTGTTCCTCTACCACGCCATCCAGGCGGGCATGGACATGGGCATCGTCAATGCCGGTCAGCTGGCCGTCTATGACAACATCGATGCCGAGCTGCGCGAAGCCTGCGAAGACGTGGTGCTGAACCGCCGGTCTGACAGCACCGAGCGCCTGCTTGAGGTGGCCGAGAAGTTCCGGGGCGGGGCTGCGCGCGAAGGCCGTGTGCAGGATCTCTCCTGGCGTGAATGGCCGGTCGAGAAGCGTCTCGAGCATTCGCTGGTCAACGGCATCACCGAATATATCGAGGCTGATACGGAAGAGGCGCGACTAAAGGCTGCGCGTCCGCTGCATGTCATCGAAGGCCCGCTGATGGCCGGGATGAATGTCGTCGGCGATCTCTTCGGCTCGGGCAAGATGTTCCTGCCGCAGGTGGTGAAATCCGCCCGCGTCATGAAGCAGGCCGTTGCCGTTCTGCTTCCCTTCATGGAGGAAGAGAAGCGGCTGAATGGCGGCAGCGAGCAGAAATCGGCCGGCAAGATCCTGATGGCGACCGTCAAGGGCGACGTGCACGATATCGGCAAGAACATCGTCGGCGTCGTGCTCGCCTGCAACAATTACGAGATCATCGATCTCGGCGTCATGGTGCCGGCAACGAAGATCCTGGAGACGGCGGTTGCCGAGAAGGTCGATGTCATCGGCCTCTCCGGCCTGATCACGCCGTCGCTCGACGAGATGGTGCATGTGGCGGCCGAAATGGAGCGCCAAGGCTTCGAGATCCCGCTGCTGATCGGCGGCGCGACGACGAGCCGTGTGCATACCGCGGTGAAGATCCATCCGGGCTACAACAAGGGCCAGGCGATCTACGTGACGGATGCCAGCCGCGCAGTCGGCGTGGTGTCGTCGCTGCTGTCACCTGACAACCGGGACGGCTATGTCGCCGATATCCGCACCGAATATGCCAAGGTCGCGGCCGCGCATGCGCGCAGCGAAGCCGAGAAGGTGCGCCTGCCGCTGTCGCGTGCCCGTGAAAATGCTCACAAGGTCGACTGGACCGGTTACAAGCCAACCAAGCCGAGCTTCCTGGGAACCAAGGTTTTCGAAGATTACGATCTGGCCGATATCGCCCGCTATATCGACTGGACGCCGTTCTTCCAGACCTGGGAACTGCGCGGCCGCTATCCGGCCATTCTCGAAGACGAGAAGCAGGGTGAGGCGGCACGGGCGCTGTGGAACGATGCGCAGGCGATGCTGAAGAAGATCATCGACGAGAAATGGTTCCGGCCGCGCGCGGTGATCGGCTTCTGGCCGGCGAACGCCGTCGGCGACGATATCCGTCTCTTCACCGGCGAGGACCGTAAGCAAGAGCTCGCGACCTTCTACACGCTGCGTCAGCAGCTGTCGAAGCGGGACGGCCGTCCGAATGTGGCGCTGTCGGATTTCGTCGCGCCCGAAGCAACCGGTATCGAGGAATATGTCGGCGGCTTCGTCGTTACCGCCGGTATTGAGGAAGTGGCGATTGCCGAGCGCTTCGAGCGGGCGAACGACGATTACTCGTCGATCCTCGTCAAGGCGCTGGCAGACCGCTTCGCGGAAGCCTTTGCCGAGCGCATGCACGAGCAGGTTCGCCGCGAGTACTGGGGCTACACCAAAGACGAGACGCTCTCAAACGACGAGCTGATCACCGAGCAGTACGCCGGTATCCGCCCGGCGCCCGGCTATCCGGCGCAGCCCGATCATACCGAGAAGAAGACGCTGTTCGAACTGCTCGACGCTGAGAAGACCGCCGGCGTGGCGCTGACGGAAAGCTACGCGATGTGGCCGGGCTCTTCGGTATCAGGCATCTATATCGGCCACCCCGATTCCTACTATTTCGGCGTCGCCAAGGTGGAGCGGGATCAGGTGGAAGACTACGCGGCCCGCAAGGGCATGGAGGTCACCGAGGTCGAACGCTGGCTCGGCCCGGTGCTGAACTATGTGCCTGCCAAGGTCAGCGACGAGATCGAAGACGCGGCCTGATCTCAGGGCGGCAAGTTCAGAGATTGAATCAGGAAGGGCGGAAAGTGATTCACTTTCCGCCCTTATCATTATGAAATGATGCTGTTTTTGGTCTAGGCGCTGAGCTCCGCCAAGATCGCCGTCGTATCGTCGCTCTGCTTGAAGCGCGGATAGCGCAGGCCTTCGGGGTCGATTTCCCGTTCTAATTGGCGGAGCTCTTCGATCATCGGGCGCAGTCCCTTGTCGAGCGCCGTCCGGACCAGGCTTGCCGCGTCGTAGCGGGCGTAGAGCACGACGAGGTCGGCCAGGCCATCGCTGCAGATGACGGCGTGCGCCCGGGTTTTGACCGGTAGCCGCTCATGGACAAGATGGTCGGCTGCCTCGGGAACGAGGCCGAGCGTCCAGATGCCGCCTGGGGTGTTCTGGCTTTCGCGGTGCCGCCGAAGTGCGGCAAGCGTCTCGGTGTCACCGAGCGCGCCGCCGCCCTTGTTGATGCCGCCGGTGCGGGCGATGTGGCTGCGCGCGTGCTCCTGCTCGCGGGTATAGGCACCCGGTATCGCCGTGTGGAGGCTTGCCGAGCCGTCGTCTTGAAGCAGGAATACGCAGGAGTCGCCGAGACCATAGAAGTCGAAGGCCTCATCCGTCGCATGAATCATGGCGAAGGCCGAGAGCGGCCAGGCATAGCGGGGGACGCCGGGATGGCTCCCGGTGAAGTCCTTGCGGGCCTTCTCGGATACAGCGCGGGCGATATCCGAGATTGCCGTCTTGCGGGTAATGCCGCGCTGAAAACCATCCGCGAAACGTGCGGCGATCCAGGCGGCATCACTGCCATCAGCATCGATATATTGGCGATCGCCGAGACCCGTTGCACCGTCGATGACGAAGGCGCAGGCTTCGTTGTGACCGAAGCGGTCTTCGTTTGCCTTTGCCGGATTGCCCGGGTCGGAAACGGCGTCGAGGACGGAAATTCTGGGTTCTGTGATCATGATCTCAAGGAATAGCGCCAGGCGAGCGGCTCTTCAATGCGATCTGCATGACTACGAGGCGATCGTCAATTCGGCGACGAAATCATAGGCGTCGCCGCGGTAGAGCGAGCGGGTGAATTCCACGGCGCGGCCGGAGGCCAGATAGGAGATACGCTCTATCGACAGGCCCGCGGCGCCGACCGCAACGCCGAGGAGGTGGGCGTCGGCTTCCTTCATGTTGGTGGCCGAGATGCGCTGGACGGCGCGGGTCGGGCGGACCTGGCGGCGTTCGAGTTCGGCATAGAGCGAGGCGGTGACGACAGAGGGATCAGGCAGGAACTCGCCGGAAACACTGGCATTCTCGATCGCCAGTGGCTGATCGTCGGCGATGCGCAGGCGCGACAGGCGCGAGACTTTGACGTCGGTGCCGAGGCCGAGGATCATCATTTCGTCGGGCGAGGGCGTGTGGATGCCCTTGTGCAGCCATTCGGAGCGCGAGGTCATGCCGCGCCGCGCCATGTCTTCGGTAAACGAGGTCAGCTGCGACAGGCGCTGTTCGACCTTGGAAACCGGTTTGGTGACGAAGGTGCCCGAGCCGTGACGGCGCACCAGCAGGCCATCGGCGACGAGATCGTCGATCGCCTTGCGGACGGTGACGCGGCTGACGGCGGCGAGTTCGGCGATGTCACGTTCCGGGGGCAGGGCATCGCCGTGTCCCAGCGTGCCGGTGCGAACGGCCTCTTCCAGCGTACGGCGAAGCTTGACGTAGAGCGGGCCGGTGCCGCCGGCCTGGACGCGTTCGGGTGAGAGGATGGCGGAAAGATCTTCGGTCATGCCGCCCCCCTCGTCTCGATGTGAAGGCGTTTGACGGCCAGTTCGACAGCCCCCTGCAGCACGTCGCCTTTCGGCTCGGTCAGCAGCGCCACATGGCGCTCCGCGAGCCAGGGGCGATAGGCATTTGCCAGGCCACCCAGCAGGCAGATCGCCGGGCATTCCGGCCAGATCAGCGCATCGAGATTTTCGCCGATCGCGGATGCGGCTTCGCTGACGATGGCTGCTGCGACTTCGTCATTGTTGTTCGCATGGTCGAAGATCACAGGCGCGTAGCGCGCGAAATCCTTGGGCTTGGAGACATGGGCGAATTCGACGAGCTTTTCCGGATCGTTTCCGAACTCGGCCATGATCCTCTCGGTCAAGGCAGAGCGGGGCCGCACCTTGTCATAAGCGAGGAGTGACCCTTCCAGCAGGTTGCGGCCGAGGCGGGCGCCGCTTGCCTGGTCGCCGACGATGAAGCCCCAGCCGCCGATGCCGCTGATCGTGCCGTTGCGCCGCGCATTGTAGACGGAGCCGGTGCCGAAGGCGCCGATGACACCGTCGGAATCGCCGAGTGCGCCCTGCAGCGCGATCAAGGCATCGGTCACAACCTTGCCATCGGCAAAGGGAAGGGCCTTTTCGATACGGCTGCCGTAGTCGCCGACATTGGCGCCGGCCACGCCGACGACGGCGGAGACGCTGGAAACGGTTTCAGGCGGCAATGCGGCATCGCGCAATGCTTCTTTTGCGGCGAGAATGATGTTTTCCAGGGATCCCTGAAGATTGGACAGGATATTGGCGGGCCCCGCGGTGCCGCGGCCCAAAATCTTGCCGCTCCGGTCTGCGACCGCGGCGCGGCAGCTTGACCCGCCGCCATCAATGCCGATTGCCAGTTCCGTCATCGGACCCCCGGATAACGCTGTTCCCGTCGTTTTTATTACCATACCAAAAAAATACCATTTACCAAGCAAAATTGGCTTTGAAATTTCATATTTCTATCATGTTGATATTTAATGATAAAAATTTTTTATGAAAATTCGGACCGTCAAAAGTTAAATTCGGCTGGACAATTGGTATTTTTTTGGCCTTAATTCTGAAAAAGGGAACAGCAAACAGGGGCAAATTTACACCGGCGCCAAAATCAAATGCCGGGACGCTCCTGAAGGTGATTGGGTTTGACGCGAAACTGCCCGTTCAGGCAATCCGCTGGCCCGTCATCATCAGCTTTTTCCTCATGAAAACACCGCGCCCCGCTTGTGTATGGGAGCGTGCAGTCCGGCCCGGAGGCTTGAAGCCTTCATGCCGGTTCAAGCTTAAGGGACCGCCAGCCCTGGCGATCCTTCAAAGGGGCGTTGGGTGTTTCCTCAGACACTCCGATTGCTTGTTTCAGAACCAAAGACGCGCCTGATGGCGCTTAAAAACAGGAGAGGGAAATGAAAAACACTGCTCTGAAAAGCTTCCTGCTGGCGTCGAGCCTGCTGACGTCGGCCGGTTTTGCCTATGGCGCCGACGTGACGCTGACGGTTGAAAGCTGGCGTAACGACGACCTGCAGATCTGGCAGGAGAAGATCATCCCGGCTTTCGAAGCCAAGAATCCGGGCATCAAGATCGTCTTCTCGCCGACCGCTCCGACTGAATACAACGCTTCGCTGAACGCCAAGCTCGATGCCGGTTCCGCAGGCGACATCATCACCTGCCGTCCGTTCGACGCCTCGCTTGAGCTCTTCAACAAGAAGCAGCTGGCCGACCTGACGAGCCTGCCGGGCATGGAGAACTTCACGCCGGTCGCCAAGGCCGCCTGGTCGACCGACGACGGCAAGTCCACCTTCTGCGTGCCGATGGCCTCGGTCATCCACGGCTTCATCTACAACAAGGATGCGTTCGACAAGCTCGGCATCTCGATCCCGAAGACGGAAGACGAGTTCTTCGCGGCCCTCGACAAGATCAAGGCTGACGGCACCTATATCCCGCTCGCCATGGGCACGAAGGATCTCTGGGAAGCCGCAACCATGGGCTACCAGAACATCGGTCCGAACTACTGGAAGGGTGAAGACGGCCGCGCCGCTCTGATTTCCGGCAAGCAGAAGCTGACGGATGCCGACTGGGTCAAGCCTTACGAAGAGCTTGCCAAGTGGAAGCCTTACCTCGGGGACGGCTTCGAAGCGCAGACCTACTCGGACAGCCAGAACCTCTTCACGCTCGGCCGCGCAGCGATCTATCCTGCCGGTTCGTGGGAAATCGCGCTGTTCAACACGCAGGCACAGTTCAAGATGGGCGCATTCCCGCCCCCGGTTCCGAAGGCTGGCGACCAGGGCTACATCTCGGATCATCCGGATATCGGCGTTGCCCTGAACGCGAAGAGCGCGCATGCCGAAGAAGCCAAGAAGTTCCTGTCATGGGTTGCTTCGAGCGAATTCGCCGACATCTACGCGAACTCGCTGCCGGGCTTCTTCAGCCTGAACTCCAACCCGGTGAAGATGAGCGATCCGCTGGCTCAGGAATTCGTTTCCTGGCGCGGCCCGTACAAGTCGACCGTCCGCTCGACCTACCAGATCCTGTCGCGCGGCACCCCGAACCTCGAAAACGAGACCTGGGTTGAATCGGCCAACGTCATCAACGGCACCGACACGCCTGCCGTTGCCGGCGAGAAGCTCCAGAAGGGCCTCGACAGCTGGTACAAGCCGGGCAAGTAACGCGAAAACCCCTCCCCAACCCCTCCCCACAAGGGGGAGGGGCTTTTGCCGCAGCCAGTCTGCGGCAATTGGCAGGGAGGGGAGCATGCCGCGAGTCTTCTTCCCCCTTGTGGGGAAGATGGCCGGCAGGCCAGAAGGGGTCTTTCGTCATGCCGCAGGCATGACGCACAAGAGGGCACCTGACCGTCCCCAAGATTCATCTGCGCTGCGCTTTGACGTCAGCCAATAGCAATAAGGCGAGGGCCAATGAGCGAAGCCGCAAACAGTCTTGACGTGATACCGATCAAGCGCCCCATACGCTGGCATATCGGCGTCTTTCTCTTTCCGGCATTCGTCGTCTATTCGGCGATCATGATCCTGCCGCTGATCGAAACGCTCAGGCTTTCGTTCTACAATCTCGTTGACGGTCAGCCGGCCTTCGTTGGGCTGGCGAATTACAAGGTGCTGTTCGGTGATGCGCGCTGGGCTCGGGATTTCTGGAACGCGCTGGTCAACAACCTGATCTTCTTCGTCATTCACATGTGCGTGCAGAACCCGATCGGCATTGCGCTGGCGGCCCTGCTGTCGACGCCGCGGCTGCGGTTCGTGGCCTTCTACCGCACCGCCATGTTCCTGCCGACGCTGCTTTCCTTCGTCATCGTCGGCTTCATCTGGAAGCTGATCCTCTCGCCGATCTGGGGTGTGGCGCCCTGGCTGATGAGCCTTGTCGGGCTGAAGGGGCTGTTTGCGCCTTGGCTCGGCCAGTCCGGTCCGGCGCTGATCGCCGTGTCGCTGATTTCCAACTGGCAGTATATCGGCATACCGATGATGCTGATCTACGCGGCGCTGCTGTCGATCCCCGAAGAGGTGATCGAAGCTGCCGAATGCGACGGCATCACCGGCTGGGCGCAGTTCTGGAAGATCAAGCTGCCGCTGATCCTGCCTGCCATCGGCATCATCTCGATCCTGACCTTCGTCGGCAATTTCAACGCCTTTGACCTTGTCTACACCGTGCAGGGCGCTCTTGCCGGTCCTGACATGTCGACCGATATTCTCGGCACGCTGCTCTATCGCACCTTCTTCGGTTTCCAGTTGCAGCTCGGCGACCGCTCGATGGGGGCGACGATCGCCACCGTGATGTTCGTCATCATTCTTGCCGGCGTCTCCTTCTATCTCTTTGCCATCCAGCGGCGCATGCGCCGGTACCAGTTCTGAGGGGCGCGACATGTCCAACAAAGCACGCACGTCTCCTCTGCGCACCGGGCTCGTTCACCTGGCGCTCCTCGGCTACACGCTGATCGCCATCTTCCCGGTGTTCCTGACGATCATCAACTCGTTCAAGGACCGCAACGCGATCTTCCGCTCGCCGCTGCAGATCCCGACGCCATCGACCTTCAGCCTTGTCGGCTATCAGACGGTGCTGGGGCAGGGCGATTTCGCGCTCTATTTCCAGAACAGCTTTATTGTCACCGTGGTGGCGATCTTCCTGGTGCTGCTGTTCGGCGCCATGGCCGCTTTCGCGCTGTCGGAATACCGCTTCAGGGGCAATACGCTCGTCGGCCTCTACATGGCGATTGGCATCATGATCCCGATCCGCCTCGGCACGGTCGCCATCCTGCAGGGCATGGTCGCTGCCGGTCTGGTCAACACGCTAACGGCGCTTGTTCTCGTCTATACGGCGCAGGGCATTCCGCTCGCGATCTTCATTCTCTCGGAATTCATGCGCACCGTCTCTGACGATCTGAAGAATGCCGGGCGTATCGATGGTCTCTCCGAATATGCGATCTTCTTCCGTCTGGTGCTGCCGCTGGTGCGCCCGGCCATGGCGACGGTCGCCGTCTTCACGATGATCCCGATCTGGAACGACCTGTGGTTCCCGCTGATCCTGGCCCCGGCCGAAGCCACGAAGACCGTGACGCTCGGTTCGCAGATCTTCATCGGCCAGTTCGTCACCAACTGGAATGCTGTTCTGGCGGCGCTGTCGCTGGCGATCCTGCCGATCCTCGTTCTCTACGTCATCTTCTCGCGGCAGCTGATCCGCGGCATTACTTCCGGAGCAGTGAAATGACCAGTTCACAGAAGCCAGTCCGCGTCCTCGTTGCCGGTCTCGGCAATATGGGCCGCAGCCATGCGCTCGCCTATCACAACAACCCCGGCTATGAGATCGTCGGCCTCGTCAACCGCTCGGCGCCGAAGCTCGATCCGGCTCTTTCAGGCTACAAGATCCATCCGGATTTCTATGCGGCCCTTGCCGAACTGAAGCCCGATCTCTGCGCCGTCTGCACCTATTCCGACAGCCATGCCGACTACGCCGTTGCGGCATTCGAGGCGGGCTGCGACGTCTTCGTCGAAAAGCCGCTGGCGACCACGGTTGCCGATGCCGAGCGCGTCGTTGCAGCTGCGAAGAAGGCAGGGCGCAAGCTTGTCATCGGCTACATCCTTCGCCATCACCCGTCCTGGATCAAGCTGATCGAGGAAGCGCGCAAGCTCGGCGGCCCCTACGTGTTCCGCATGAACCTCAATCAGCAATCCAGCGGCCCGACCTGGGAAACCCACAAGTCGCTGATGCAGACGACATCGCCGATCGTCGATTGCGGCGTGCATTATGTCGACGTCATGTGCCAGATCACCGACGCCAAGCCGGTCGAAGTGCGCGGCATGGGCCTGCGCCTCTCCAACGAGATCGCGCCTGATATGTATAATTATGGGCAGCTGCAGGTGCTGTTCGAAGACGGTTCAGTCGGCTGGTACGAAGCCGGCTGGGGGCCGATGATTTCCGAGACGGCCTTCTTCGTGAAGGACGTGATGTCGCCGAACGGCGCGGTCTCGATCGTCATGGATCCGAACGCCAAGTCCGACGATATCGACACGCATACGAAGACATCCGTCATCCGCCTGCACAACGCCGAGACCGGTCCTGACGGCAAGTTCATCACGCCGGATCAGGACATGACGATGGCAGGTGAGCCCGGCCATCAGGAACTCTGCGATTTCGAGCAGGCTTTCATGCTGAAGGCCATCCGCGAGGATATCGACCTTAACAGGCATATGGGCGATGCAGTGGCTTCGCTGCGCATCTGCCTTGCCGCCGACGAGAGCGTACGCACCGGCCAGCCGGTCAAACTGTAAGGAATTCGACCCTTGGGATCGCTTCAACTGAAATCCATCCGCAAGACCTACGGCACGCATGAGGTGCTGAAGGGTATCGACCTCGAGGTCAAGGACGGCGAGTTCGTCATTTTCGTCGGCCCCTCCGGTTGCGGGAAATCGACCCTGCTGCGCAGTATCGCCGGCCTGGAGGACGTCACCTCGGGTACCGTTCTGATCAATGGCCGCGACGAGACGCTGACGCCGCCTGCCAAGCGCGGCATCGCCATGGTCTTCCAGTCTTACGCGCTCTATCCGCACCTGACCGTCAAGGACAATATGGGCCTCGGCCTGAAGCAGGCGGGCAAGCCGAAGGACGAGATCGAGAAGCGGGTGGCGGATGCCTCCGGCATGCTGTCGCTGGCGCCCTATCTCGCCCGCCGCCCGGCGGAGCTCTCCGGCGGCCAGCGTCAGCGTGTCGCCATCGGGCGCGCCATCGTGCGCGAACCTGAACTCTTCCTGTTCGACGAACCGCTGTCGAACCTCGATGCCGCCTTGCGCGTCCAGACGCGTCTGGAGATCGCCAAGCTGCACCGCCAGTTGAAGGCGACGATGATCTACGTCACCCACGACCAGGTCGAGGCGATGACGCTGGCCGACAAGATCGTCGTCCTGAATGCCGGCGCGATCGAGCAGGTCGGTTCGCCGATGGAGCTCTATAACCGCCCGGCCAATGTCTTCGTCGCCGGCTTCATCGGCTCGCCGATGATGAACTTCATCGCCGCCGACAAGCTCGGCGACGCGGAAGCCAAGACCATCGGCGTGCGTCCCGAGCATCTGACGCTGTCGCGCGACAGCGGCACCTGGAAGGCGAAGATCGTCCATGTCGAGCATCTCGGCGCTGACACGATCGTCTATCTGGAATCCGACCAATGCGGGCTGCTGACGGCGCGGCTTTTCGGCGAGCATCAGTATGCTCCTGACGAGATCGTCTATGCGACGCCGGACCGGGGGCATATGCACCGGTTTGATGGGAACGATCAGGCGATCCGGTAGGGTTTGACGGGGTGAGGGCGCTTGCCGCCTTCTCCGGGCCGAAGCATTTAAAAATAAAGGGCGGTGTTGCTTGGCAATGCCGCCCTTTTTGCGCCGGCCGAGGGGTGCTCGCAATTGCAAGGAATCGCACAAAAAAGGCGCCGCGGAAAGCGGCGCCTGGCAGGAGGTTATACTTGTCCGATCAGTCGCGGATGACGAGGAGATCCGCAGCCATGAAGCGCAGCGTCACTGTTTCGCCTGACTGAGGCGGGGTGACGCCCGGGCTGTTGAACATGTCGAAGGAGATGACGTTGCCGCCGACATTCATGCGGGTGCGGATGACCGAGCCCAGGAAGTGGGCGGACACGACCTGGCCGGTGAGGGCGGTATCGCTCTTGACGCCTTCCGCAAGCGAGCCTGCTTCCGGACGCAGTGCCAGCGAAACGGTATCGCCTGCCTTTGAGTCAGCGACCGATTGCTTCAGCGTGATGCCCTGGTCGCCGATCTGGATGCGGTTGGCCGCCGGATCGACGACCTTTGCTTCAATCAGGTTCAGCGTACCGACGAAGGAGGCGACGAAGCGGGTTGCCGGCGTGTTGTAAATTTCGAACGGGGTTCCGATCTGGTCGGCTCTGCCGGCGTTCATGACGACGATACGGTCGGAGATCGACAGCGCTTCTTCCTGATCGTGGGTCACGAAGACGGTGGTGATGCCCAGCTTCTGCTGGATGGCACGGATTTCTTCGCGCAGCGACACGCGGATCTTGGCGTCGAGAGCCGAGAGCGGCTCGTCGAGAAGCAAAACCTGCGGCTTGACCGCGAGAGCGCGGGCGAGCGCGACGCGCTGCTGCTGGCCGCCTGACATCTGATAGGGGTAGCGGTCGGCCAGATGATCGAGACGGATGAGCCCGAGCATCTCTTTCACGCGGGCATCGATCTCGGCCTTCGGGGCACCTGCAACTTTCAGGCCGAAGGCGACATTGTCGTGCACGCTCATGTTCGGGAACAATGCGTAGGCCTGGAAGACCATACCGATATTGCGCTGGTTCGGCTTCAACGGGCTCTGGTCCTTGCCGTTGATATGCAGCGTGCCGCCGGTCGGCGTCTCGAAACCGGCGATCATGCGCAGGACCGTCGTCTTGCCGCAGCCCGATGGGCCCAGGAAGGAGATGAACTCGCCCTTTTCGATATTCATGTTGAAGTTATGAACGACCTGAACCTGGCCGAAGGACTTCTGAAGATTGGTCAGTGTTAGAAATGACATGGACAGATACCTTAAGCCTTCGCGGGGGCGGCTTTGCCGAAGCGGGAGATGAGATTGAGGAGGCCCATGGAGAGCCACGTGATCGAGAAGGCGATGACCGCGAGTGCCGAAGGCTCATAGGCCTTGTTGGCGCCGACGAGCTGCAGATACGGACCGAAGGCCGGACGGTTCAGCAGGGCGGCCATGGTGAACTCGCCCATGACGATCGCGAGCGTGATGAAGGCACCCGAAAGCACGCCGCTCATGACGTTCGGGAAGATGCAGCGGAACATGATCGTCGTCCACTTGGCACCAAGGCTTTCGGCAGCCTCCGTCAGCGTGCGGACGTCGATGGCGCGCATCGCGGTATCGACGGCACGGTACATGTAGGGGAGCGACAGCGTGATGTATGAACAGACGAGCAGGATGTTGGTACCCGTCGTATAACCCGTCAGCGGCAGGATCGAAGACGAATTGTACATTCTGAGATAGCCGAAGACGATGACGATCGCCGGGATAACCAGCGGCAGCAGCGTGACGAATTCGACGACCGGGCGCATCTGCGGCAGGCGCAGGCGGACCCAGTAGGCGGTCGGCACGACAAGCAGCATGCCGAACACGATCGTGAGCAACGCCATCAGCATCGAATAGCCAAACGTGGCGCGGAACTGCTCGTCGGAAAATACCGACGCATAGGCATCCAGGCTGTAAGTGCCGCGGCGCATGCGCAGCGAGAACTCGATTGTGCCAATAAGAGGAATGACGAAATAGCTTGCGCCGATGATGACGGCGATCCAGGCGCCGAGACGTTGAGCCTTCATTTCTGCCACCGTTCAGCGCGCATGCGCAGCATGAGATAGAGGATATTGGATACGCCTGTTATGACGATCATGCCGAGGGCGATCGCATAGCCGAGGTTCGCATTGTGAAGCACGTCGCCGCGGATCTGTGCATAGAGCAGGATAGGAACGATGTTCAGCGACGAGCCGGTCAGCGCGTAGGCGGTCGCGATGGCGCCGAAGGCGTTTGCGAAGAGCAGCAGCGTGGTTCCGAGCAGGCTTGGCCACAGGATTGGGAAGGCAACCATCGTCCAGTACTGGCGGTTGGTGGCGCCGAGGATCTCGGAGGCTTCGCGCCATTCTTTCTTCATGCCGTCGAGCGCCGGCGTCAGGATTAGCACCATCAACGGGATCTGGAAGTACATGTAGGTGATGGTCAGGCCGAGGAACGACAGCAGGTTGAAGCCGGTGCCGTAGAGATTGAAGCCGAACCAGTCGCGCATGAACATGGTGACAAGGCCGGTGCGACCGAGCGTTGCCAGAAATGCGAAGGCGAGCGGAACGCCGGCGAAGTTGGATGCGACGCCGGAAAACGTCATGAGGGTCGAGCGGACCGAGGCTGGCAGACCGCCGAGCACCACGGCCCAGGCAAGGAAGAAGCCGATCAACGCGCCGCCCAGAGCAGAAGCAACGGAAACGCGGATACTGATCCAGTAGGCACTCATAATCGAGGGGGTGAACAGGTCACCGATATTCTTGAAAGTGAAGCTGCCGTCAGGCGTGAGAAACGCACCGGCGACGAGGTAGACGGTCGGGATAATCAGGAACAACAGAGAGAAGATGACGAATGGCGCAATGCCGAGCCAGTCGATCACCCGTTCCTTGTTGATCATCGAGGACGTGCCTGCGATGGGGGCAGATATTGTACTCATAGCAGGCTTCCAGTCGTATCCGAGGGGCAAAAGGCCTCCCCGCGTGAGCGGGAAGGCCGGTTCCGGTCCTGTCGATTACTTGACGGCGGCGCCGACGACGGAATCCCAGTTCTTGGTGATGGCTTCCTTGCCAGCAGCCTGTTCTTCAAGCGTCGGGAAAACAGCCTTTTCGTAGGCTGCTGCCGGAGGCAGCTTGTCGAGCAGGTCCTTCGGGATCTTGTTGTTCTTGGCAAGATCGTTGAAGCGGATCGGGTGGCAATAACCCTTCAGCCAGCCGAGCTGACCTTCGTCCGAATAGAGGTATTCCATCCAGAGCTTGGCAGCGTTCGGGTGCGGTGCGAATGCCGAGATCGCCTGAACGTAAACGCCAGCGACAACGCCCGACTTCGGAACGACGACTTCGTATGGCGGGTTGCCCTTGAGGCTCTCGCCCCACGACAGAGCGTTATAGTCCCATGCGACGATGATCGGCGTGGAGCCCTGCGCGAACGGAGCAGCTTTGCCGGTTACCGGCACAAAGTTTCCAGCCTTGTTGAGCTCGGCGAAGAACTTCAGACCTTCGTCGCCAGCCTTGGCAGCGTCGCCGCCAGAAGCGGAGAGACCTGCAGCGTAAACGCCCTGAACAGCCTGGTTTGCGGTACGCGGATCGCCTGCGAGCGCAACCGAGTTAGCGTAGTCGCTCTTGAGCAGATCAGACCAGTCTGCGGGGGACTGCTTCACGAGATCCTTGTTCACGAGGAACGAGAGAACGCCGTAGTAGTCGCCGTACCAGTAGCCGTCGGCATCCTTGGCGGTGTCCGGAATGGAATCCCAGGTGGAGACCTTGTAGGGCTGGATCAGGCCATCGGCCTTGGCAGACGGGCCGAAGGAGAGACCGACGTCGATGACGTCAGGAGCCTGCGGGCCGGTGTTGCCCTTGTTGGCCTTGATGGCTTCGATTTCGTCGCCCGAACCAGCGTCCGGGTTCAGTTCGTTGACTTCGAGGCCGTACTTGGCCTTGAAGCCTGCGATGACGTCGCCGTAACCGCACCAGTCGTGTGGCAGCGCGATGGTCGTCAGCGTGCCTTCCTTCTTGGCGGCAGCGATGAGGTCGGCGCTCGGTTCAGCTGCGGCAATCGCAGTCGAAGCTACGACGATCGCAGTAGAAAGCGAAAGCAGTCGAGAAATGTTAGAGATCACTGTTGTTCTCCTTCGGTTTTCAGTGGTCTGGCGAAGCTGTTACTGACGTTGCATGAAGCTTGTATGACAGCCGCGTGACGTTAATTTTTCTTATGATTGCAGGTGCTTGCGGCCGCTGTCTTGTTTGCGACGCGCTATTCTATTTTATCTACGCCCTCATTGATTTCGTTTAGTCTTGCCCCTTTCCCTCTCAACTCAGCCTGCGGAAGAGCCGCGTCTGCTCGAACAGGCCCTCCAGCGTTTTCATGCGCTCCTTCGTTTCGTCCCATGTCGAGCTCTGGACGGCTTCGATCAGGGCTTCGACGATGAAAAGCGTGACGACCGAGGAATCCCAGGCCGACGGTGCCTCGATCTGGACGCGGAACGCGTGCCTTGCGAGCTTGGCGGCGGGCGAACCCCATTGGTCGGTGAAGACGATGATTTCAGCGCCGCGCTTGCGGGCTGCCTGCGCCAGGCTCACCATCTCCTGCTCGTAGCGGCGGATATCGAAGATGATCAGCAGGTCGCCGGCATTCATGTTGAGAACATATTGCGGCCAACTCGACGAATTCGAGGAGAGCAGGGCGGTGTTTGGCCGGATGACCTGCATGTGAGTGAAAAAGTACTCGGCCAGCGCGCCGGTGATGCGGCCGCCGACGAAATAGAGGCCGCGCTTGCGGTCAGACAGCAGCGACGCGACGTTCTCGAAGGTTGCTGTGTCGAGATCAGTCAGCGTTTGGCGCAGGTTGCCGATGATAGCATCGGCGAAGCGGTTGAGAATATGTGTGCCCGGGGCATTCGAGGCCCAGCGGTCGTGTTTGGCGATCGGGTTGGAGATCGTCGCTTCGACCTCCTGATGCAAATGCGCCTGGAAATCCGGATAGCCCTTGAAGCCGAGCTTCTGCACCATGCGCACCACCGTCGGCGTCGAGACGCCGGCATTTTCCGCAATGGTGGTGATGCTGCCCAGCCCGGAGACTGGGTAGTTGTCCAGCAGACTTTCAGCCAATTGCTTCTCGGCGCGCGTCAGCGCGTCGAAATGCGAGTGGATGACGTCCGAGACCGTCTTCGACGCGGCGTTCACTCGATCATGCTCCCCGGGAATGGCTTGTTTTGATCCCGACGCTTTCCCTTTGCGTCAGGTGCCACTTTCCCACTCAAAGTTAACAACGCTGTCACAATCCATGTCAACTACTGTCATGAAAAGAAATTTTCAGGATGCGCTTGACAGTGTGGAGAACCTGAAGAATTCTTTTCTTATTAATTTTTTATAAAGCCATCTGGCGAGGCGTTGCCCCCGTGCTCACTGAACTGAAGGTGCTAAGCGAAGCAGAAGGAAGTTGCGTCAGCATCGAGCGGCGCGACGGCAAGAGTGCGCTGCTGGTCATCTGCGAGCACGCTTCGCGCACCCTGCCTGAACGCTACGGTGATCTTGGCCTTTCGAAGGATGCGCGGGAGAGCCACATCGCCTGGGATCCGGGCGCTTTGGCAGTTGCCCGCGGTATTTCCGCCGCACTTGACGCAACGCTCGTCTCGCAGCGCTTTTCCCGCCTGATCTACGATTGCAACCGCCCGCCGGAAGCGCCGGGCGCGATGCCGGAGAAGAGCGAGATCTACCCCATTCCGGGCAACCAGAATCTCGGCGCTGACGAGCGCAGGGCGCGGACAGAAGCGCTGTACATTCCTTTTCACGATGCCGTGCGCGGGCTGATCGCGGAGCGAAAGGCGAGGGGACAGGAGACTGTCGTCGTCACAATCCACAGCTTTACGCCTGTTTTCAACGGCAAGCCGCGTGCAGTCGAGCTCGGTATCCTGCACGATGCCGACAGCCGCCTCGCGGACAAGATGCTGACGGCTGCGGCCGATGCGCCGCTCTACAAGACAGAACGCAACGAGCCCTACGGCCCTCAAGACGGCGTGACGCATACGCTGATCCTGCACGGGGTTTCCAATGGGTTCCGCAATGTAATGATCGAGGTCCGAAACGACCTCATCAAGGACGATGCCGGCCAAGGGGTCATGGCCGACTATCTCTCAGGGCTTCTCCAGCAATGTCTGGAAGGCTCACACTAAAAAGAAAAAGACCCCAGGGAGCAGCTTAGCTGCGGACCGCCCGATGGCAAATGCCACGGGCAATTTGGCACAAGATCGACCGCAATCCCGCGGCCGATCGGGAACAGGGGGAAGTCATGTCTGACTATACCGATCTGGATAAGAAGCAGGACATGAGTGTCCTGCATTCCATGGGCTATGCCCAGGAACTTGAACGGCGCATGAGCTCGTTCTCGAACTTCGCAGTCTCGTTTTCGATCATTTGCATTCTCTCCGGCGGCATCAATTCGCTGGCTCAGGCAACGGCAGGTGCCGGCGGCGCGGCAATCGGCATCGGCTGGCCGATCGGTTGCTTCGTCTCGCTCGTCTTCGCCGTGGCGATGGCGCAGATCAGCTCTGCCTATCCGACGGCCGGCGGCCTCTATCACTGGGGTTCGATCCTCGGCAACCGCTTCACCGGCTGGCTGACCGCCTGGTTCAACCTGCTCGGTCTGGTCACCGTTCTCGGCGCCATCAATGTCGGTACCTATTATTTCTTCATGGGTTCCTTCGGCACCAGCTATTTCGGCCTGACGGATACGACTGTCGTGCGTATCGTCTTCCTGGTCATCATCACCGGCGCCCAGGCTCTCGTGAATCACATGGGTATCGGCCTGACCGCCAAGCTCACGGACTTCTCGGGCTACCTGATCTTCGCAACGGCCATCGTGCTTTCGGCCGTCTGCCTCTTTGCGGCCCCGTCCTACGAAATCGGCCGCCTCTTCACCTTCGCCAACTATTCCGGCGAAGCTGGCGGCAATGTCTGGCCGGCGACATCGGGCACCTGGGTGTTCCTGCTCGGTCTGCTGCTGCCGATCTACACGATCACCGGCTATGACGCTTCGGCGCATACGTCCGAAGAAACCGTCAAGGCGGCACATTCCGTGCCGCGCGGCATGGTTTCCTCGGTGCTGTGGTCGGCGCTGTTCGGTTACATCATGCTGTGCTCGTTCGTCCTCATGCTGCCGAACATGGACGATGCCGCAAAGCAGGGCTGGAACGTATTCTTCTGGGCGATGGACGCGCAGGTGAATCCTCTCGTCAAGGACATCCTGTACTTCGCAATTCTGGTCAGCCAGTGGCTGTGCGGTCTTGCAACGGTCACCTCGGTGTCGCGCATGATCTTCGCCTTCTCGCGTGACGGCGGCCTGCCTGCTTCCAAGGCGCTTGCCAAGGTCAGCCCGAAATACCGCACGCCGGTTGCTGCGATCTGGACGGGTTCGATCCTCTCCGTCCTCTTTGTCTGGGGCTCTTCGCTCGTCTCGATCGGCGATACGCCGGTCTATACGATCGTCGTCTCGTGCACGGTCATCTTCCTGTTCTTCTCCTTCGCGATCCCGATCACGCTCGGCCTCTTCGCCTGGGGTACGTCGAAGTGGGACAAGATGGGCCCGTGGAACATCGGTGAGGGCGCCTTCAAGCTGTTCGCAGTGCTGACGGTCCTGGCGATGATCCTGATCTTCGTTCTCGGTGTTCAGCCGCCGAACGGTCCGGCTCTCTACGTTACGGTCGGCTTCCTTGTCCTGGCCGGTATCGTCTGGTTCGGCTTCGAGCAGCGCCGCTTCAAGGGTCCGCCGATCGGCGACGAAGTGGCACGCCGTCAGGCAGAAATCGCTGCTGCCGAAAAGGCCGTGGGCGAACACTAAGGCCAGAGGCTTCCCTCTCGAATGGCGGGGCCGCGGCGCACGCGGCCCCATCCCCGGTTCAATGAAAAAGCATCAGGCGGGTTCGCCCGCCGCTGCATGCCCTTTCGTTGTTCCGAAATCGCAAAATCAAAAATTCAGGCGGGTAAATCATGACCACCAGCTACACTCTCGACGATCTCAAGAAGGACGTGGCCGAGGGCCGCATCGATACCGTTCTGGCGTGCCAGATCGACATGCAGGGCCGCTTGATGGGCAAGCGCTTCCAGGCCGAGTATTTCCTCGACAGCGCCTGGAAGGAAACCCACAGCTGCAACTATCTCGTCGCCACCGACATGGAGATGGAAACCGTCTCGGGCTACAAGGCGACGAGTTGGGAAAAGGGTTACGGCGACTATACGATGAAGCCTGACCTCTCGACGCTGCGGCGTATTCCGTGGCTCGAAGGTACGGCTCTGGTGCTCTGCGATCTGCTCGATCATCATACGCATGAGGAAGTGGCGCATTCGCCGCGCGCCATCCTGAAGAAGCAGGTCAAGCGCCTGGAGGCGATGGGCATGAAGCCGTTCATGGCGTCGGAACTGGAATTCTTCCTGTTCGACCAGACCTATGAATCCGCCCATGCCTCGGGCTATCGCAACCTGAAGCTCGCGAGCGCCTATAACGAGGACTACCACATCTTCCAGACGACCAAGGAAGAAGAGGTCATGCGGGCGATCCGTACCGGACTGCAGGGCGCCGAAATCCCTGTCGAGAATTCGAAGGGCGAAGCCTCTGCCGGACAGGAAGAGATCAACGTTCGCTATGCCGAAGCTTTGACGATGGCCGACCGCCATACGATCATCAAGAACGGCTGCAAGGAAATCGCCTGGTCGAAGGGCAAGGCCATCACCTTCCTTGCCAAGTGGCATTACAATGCCGCCGGCAGCTCGTCGCATATCCACCAGTCGCTCTGGAGCCTCGATGGCAAGAAGGCGCTGTTCTTCGACGAGAAGGGCAGATACGGCATGTCGCCGCTGATGGAAAACTACGTCGCCGGTCTTCTCGCCCATGCAAGCGAGATCACCTATTTCCTGGCGCCTTACATCAACTCCTACAAGCGCTTCATGGCCGGCACATTCGCGCCGACCAAGGCGATCTGGAGCAAGGACAACCGCACCGCCGGCTACCGCCTCTGCGGCGACGGCACCAAGGCGATCCGCATCGAATGCCGTGTCGGCGGCTCCGACCTCAATCCCTATCTCGCCTTCGCTGCGCTGATTGCCGCAGGCATTGACGGCATCGAGAACAAGCTTGAACTCGAAGCACCCTTCGTGGGAGATGCCTACGGCGCCCGCAAGGTGCGCGAGATCCCGCGGACGCTCCGGTCCGCGACGGTTGCCATGACCAAGTCGAAGATGCTGCGCAGCGCCTTCGGCGACGACGTCATCGACCACTACACCCGCGCTGCGGAGTGGGAGCAGGAAGAATATGATCGCCGGATCACGGACTGGGAGGTGGCGAGAGGGTTCGAGCGGGCATAAACACACACAAACACTTATATTGAAATCTTGATGGTTGTTGCGTATTTTCAGGATGCCGTTTGAGCAAAAAGGAGGCCTGAAATGAGCAAGTACGAGCCGTTAGGGGAGTACCTCCGGCATCAGAGGCGGGCCCATATACCTATGACGTTTATGGACATCGAGCGGATACTCGGCAAGGAGCTTCCTGCTTCGAAGCTTCATCGCGCTTGGTGGAGCAACAATGCCAACAACAACGTTATGACGAAGCAATGGCTAGATGCAGGTTACGAGACAGAGTCTGTCGATATCGCCTCGGAGCGTCTGGTCTTTCGGCGAGTGGAGTCTGCATCAACGGCGTCCGACGGCGATATCCCCGTAACAGAGCTTCCCGATCATCCAATCTTTGGATGCATGGTTGGGACGCTTACAGTTATGCCGGGTGTCGATTTGACCGAGCCGATGGATTTCGAATGGAGCGAAAAACTCTACAATGAGTGACGGTTTTCTGATCGACACTTGCGCAGCGATCTGGCTTACGCAAAAGGCGCCTTTTGCGGAGGAGGCCAGGTTCGCTTTGCGATTGGCGTGGCGTGACGGCACACCAGTTTTTGTTTCTCCTGTAACCGCTTGGGAAATGGGAATGCTGGTGGCAAGAGGCCGCATTTCGGAAACCAAAACAGCACTGAAATGGTATCAGGATTTCCTCCTGGAATCGCGTGTTGCCGAGCGTGATGTGACTGCTGAAATCTTCGTCGCATCATCGTTTCTACCCCAGTTGCAACACAAAGATCCTATTGACCGGATACTTATCGCCACCGCTCGCGAGCACGACTTGACGATTGTCACTCGCGATCGAGCTATCCTCGCGTACGGCGCGGCTGGCCATGTGAAGGTCATGGCTTGTTAGAAATGGAGCACGTTTGAAATGACTGCAATCCAATGCATATCGCCGGTCGACGGATCGGTTTACGCGGAGCGCCCGGCGCTCTCGCTTGAGGCGGCGGCGGAAGCCGTGGCGCGGGCGCGCAAGGCGCAGAAGAGCTGGGCGAAGCGCCCGCTCGAAGAGCGCGTTCAGCTGGTGTTGAAGGGTGTTGCGCGTCTTAATGAGATGTCCGACGTGGTGGTACCCGAGATCGCCTGGCAGATGGGCCGTCCGATCCGTTATGACGGCGAGTACAAGGGCTTCAACGAGCGCTCCAATTACGTGGCCTCGATCGCAGCCGAGGCACTGGCGCCGCTCGTCGTTGAAGAGAGCGACAAGTTCGAGCGCCGCATCGAGCGCGAAGCCCATGGCGTCGTTTTCGTCGTGGCCCCCTGGAACTATCCCTATATGACGGCGATCAACACGATCGCTCCGGCGCTGATGGCGGGTAATACCGTTGTGCTGAAGCATGCATCGCAGACGCTGCTGGTCGGCGAGCGCCTCGTACAGGCTTTCGTCGAGGCCGGTGTCCCTGAAGATGTCTTCCAGAATGTCTTCCTCGATCACCAGACGACCTCGGCGCTGATCGCTGCCGGCAGCTTCAATTTCGTCAACTTCACCGGCTCGGTCGAAGGTGGTCGCTCCATGGAGCGGGCGGCGGCTGGTACCTTCACCGGTCTCGGCCTCGAGCTCGGCGGCAAGGATCCGGGCTATGTCATGGAAGACGCCGATCTCGACGCTGCCGTCGATACGCTGATGGATGGCGCGACCTACAATTCCGGTCAGTGCTGCTGCGGCATCGAGCGTATCTATGTGCACGAGTCACTGTACGACAGCTTCGTCGAGAAGTCGGTCGCCTGGGTCTCGAACTACAAGCTCGGCAATCCGCTCGATCCTGAAACCTCGCTCGGCCCGATGGCGCACAAGCGCTTCGCCAAGGTGGTGCGCGAGCAGATCGCCGATGCTGTTGCCAAGGGTGCCAAGACGCTCGTCGATCCGAAGCTCTTCCCGCAGGATGATGGCGGCGCCTATCTCGCGCCGCAGGTTCTCGTCAATGTCGACCACTCGATGGCCTTCATGCGCGAAGAAACCTTCGGTCCGGCTGTCGGTATCATGAAGGTCAAGAGCGATGACGAAGCGCTGGCGCTGATGAATGACAGCCAGTACGGCCTGACGGCCTCGCTCTGGACCAAGGATGCCGAGCGGGCAGGGCGGCTTGGCCGCGAAATCGAAACCGGAACGGTGTTCATGAACCGCGCCGACTATCTGGATCCGGCGCTTTGCTGGACCGGCGTCAAGGAAACCGGCCGCGGTGGCTCGCTGTCGATCATCGGCTTCCAGAACCTGACGCGTCCGAAATCCTACCATCTGAAGAAAGTCACAGCATGAGCAGCAATATCACAGCCAACTGGAGCTATCCGACAGCGGTCAAGCTCGGCCGCGGCCGCATCAAGGAGCTCGCCGACGCCTGCAAGAGCCTCGGCATGAAGAAGCCGTTGCTGGTCACCGACCGTGGCCTGGCCTCGATGGCAATCACCAAGAACGCGCTCGACATTCTCGAAGACGCTGGCCTCGGCCGCGCCATCTTCGCCGATGTCGATCCGAACCCGAACGAGAAGAACCTCGAGGCCGGTGTGAAGGCCTTCAAGGATGGCGGTCACGACGGCGTCGTTGCTTTCGGCGGCGGCTCCGGTCTCGATCTCGGCAAGTGCGTGGCCTTTATGGCCGGGCAGACGCGTCCGGTCTGGGATTTCGAAGATATCGGCGACTGGTGGACGCGCGCCAGCGTCGAAGGCATTGCACCGATCGTTGCCGTGCCGACGACGGCGGGAACCGGCTCGGAAGTCGGCCGCGCCAGCGTCATCACCAATTCGGCGACGCATGTGAAGAAGATCATCTTCCATCCGAAGTTCCTGCCCGGCGTCGTGATCTCCGATCCGGAACTGACCGTCGGGATGCCGAAGATCATCACCGCCGGCACCGGCATGGATGCTTTCGCGCATTGCCTGGAAGCCTATTCCTCGCCCTTCTACCATCCGATGTCGGCCGGCATCGCGCTTGAAGGCATGCGCCTCGTCAAGGAATTCCTGCCGCGCGCCTACAAGGAGGGCACGGACCTCGAAGCCCGCGCCAACATGATGGCTGCTGCCGCCATGGGCGCCGTCGCGTTCCAGAAAGGCCTCGGCGCTATCCATGCGTTGTCGCACCCGATCGGCGCCGTCTACAACACCCATCACGGCATGACCAATGCCGTCGTGATGCCGGCCGTGCTGCGTTTCAATCGCGCTGTGATCGAAGAGAAGATCGCCCGTGCGGCGGCTTATCTCGGCATCGCCGGAGGTTTCGACGGCTTCTATGATTACGTGCTGAAGCTGCGCTCCGAACTCGGCGTTCCCGAAAGCCTCTCGGCGATGGGAATCGCGCCTGACAGGATCGACGAATTGTCAGCGATGGCGATCGAAGACCCGAGCGCCGGTGGCAATCCTGTCACGATGACGCTCGAAAACACCAAGGCTTTGTTCAAGGATTGCTTCTGAGTTAACCAAGGCGGACCAACCAGCTGGCCCGGAAAGCACAGGCTTTCCGGGCTTTTTTTGTCTGCAAACATCCCAAATTCTTGGGATGTAAGAAATCCGGGCTGCAATTTCGGGTCGTCCGTTTAGATTTTGTTAACCACGATTGGAAAGGATGCATTAACCGCACGATGAATCGAAAAGTGCGTATGAGAGCGATAACCGGCTCGCCACTTTTCCCTTCGAGGACCTGATATGCCAGTCATTACTTTTGCAAATACCAAGGGCGGCGCCGGCAAGACCACGGCCGTGCTGCTGCTGGCGACCGAGCTTGCGCGCAAGGGGTATCGCGTCACCATTCTGGACGCCGATCCCCAGCATTGGATTTCCCGCTGGCATGAGATTTCCGGCAACGTGAAGAACGTCTCTGTCATCGACTTCGTCACCTCGGCATCGCTGCCGCTGCATATCAGCGAGAACAAGGCCAATACCGACTATTTCATCATCGATCTGCCGGGCGCGCGCAATCCGCTGCTTGCCACTGCTGTCGGTCTTTCCGACCACGTGCTGATCCCGATCCAGGGCTGTGCCATGGATGCCCGCGGCGGCGCGCAGGTTCTGGAACTGCTGCAGTATCTCGACGAGAAGGCAGGGATCAAGATCGGTCATTCGGTCGTGCTGACCCGCGTCAACTCGATGGTGACGACGCGCGCGCTGCAGCTGGTCAAGGCTCTGCTGAACGAGCGTCACGTTCCTGTTCTCGACACGGCGATCATCGAACGCTCGGCTTTTCGCGACATCTTCGATTGCGGCGGCACGCTTGCCACCATGGATGCGACCCGGGTCTCGAACCTCGAAAAGGCCCGCGAAAATGCTCTCTGTTTCGCCGAGGAAATGATGCGCAAGCTGCCGGTCAAGCTTCCGGTCGCAGCACGTCTCTCCGGCCTGCTGATGCGTGACGCAGCCTGATCTCACAAGCCGAAAACAAAAAAGCCGCCGGGAGACCGGCGGCTTTTTTGTTTCAATGCATGGCGATCAATCGACGAATTCGACTGTGACGCCGGGCTTGACCATCTTGGCCAGTTCCGTCGCGTCCCAGTTGGTCAGGCGGATACAGCCATGGCTCTGTGTGCGGCCGATCTTCGAGGGTTCGGGGGTACCGTGAATGCCGTAGGTCGGTTTGGACAGCGCGATCCAGACTGTGCCGACCGGGCCGTTCGGGCCTGGCGGAATATTCAGGACCTTGTCGTTGGCGCCCTGCTGGAAGTTGATCTTAGGATTGTAGGTGTAGCCCGGGTTCAGCGCGACACGATCGACCTGCACCGTTCCTGACGGCGAGGGCGTGTCGTTGGAACCGATCGAGGCCGGGTAAGCAGCGATCAGATTGCCCGCGTCGTCATAGGCGAAGACCTGCTTCTTGGCCTTGTCCGCCAGGATCTTGGCGACCGTACCGGTCTTCGGGTCGCCCGGATTGACAACCTTGATGATGGTGCCGGGGACGGTGAAGTCGGCGCCGGGGTTCATTTCCTTCAGGAAGGCCTCGTCCATATGGAAACGCTCGGCCAGCATCTCGGTCGTGGACGTATAGGCGAGCGACGGCAGAAGCGCCTTGTGTGCGTAGTCTTCCGGAATCTCGGCGACATAGGGGCCAGCCGCGTCTGCAGGGGTGATCGTATAGCTGATAACAGGCAGGCCGCCCGACAGGCGCAGCTGTTCAAGGATCGCGTCGGTATTGTTCGGATCGAGATTTTCGCCGGTCATCTGGTTGTAGGCATAGATCGCCTTAGTGACGTTCGAGCCCATGTGGCCGTCGATGACACCTGGCGAGATGCCGGAGCGGTCGAGGAACACCTGCAGCGCGACGATCTCCGGCTTCGACTTGCCCTTCAGGGTGATCGCCGGCTCTTCGGGTGCCCTTGGCTGCTGTGCCTGAGGTGCCTGCTGATCGGGATCGATCGCGGCATAGTCGCCGTTATCAGGATAGGGCTGATCGAGCGGCTGACGCTCGATGCTTCCGTCACGTGGGATCGCGCCGGTGACTGCGCCGCGCTCCATGTAGCGGGTGCTGCCATAGCGGGTCTGATCGCCGCTCTCCGCATTATAGGGGTCGTTGTTATAGGGATCGCGCGATGGAGCTGCGGGATAATAGCCCTTGGAGCGCATTTCGGTGGCGACGACATTGCCGTAGCTGTCGACGAGAACGCGATTGCCGTTGCGGTCGCGCGAATAATAAACGTCGGCGCCCGGCGGGATATAGTCAACGATCTGGCCATCTGGCGTGACCATGACGACGTCGCGCTGGCGGCGGCCATATTGCTGCGCGTCCGCTACCGGCGCGACGGATGTGACGGCCAGAACGACAGCGGCGAGCGAAAGGCCGTATTTCAGAATGCGATTCACGTCTTGCACCTCAAACAGGGACTGGGCCGACACACACCCGCGAATTTTGACGCTAGTGTGGAATTTATGAATTCGTACTGAACAAATTATGAAAATATCCGTGATCACTTGCGTGAAGCTAAACGTTTGGTTTGCCACGGTGGTTCCTCAGCGGATCGCCGGTTGCGGGCAATCATGCGCGACGTGATTGACGAAACCTTGCGCTGCCCCTAACGCTACGGCAGTTTTGAGACAGGGGGAGGGATTGAAATGATCGAGTTTGCAGCCGCCAAGGGGCCGCGCCTGATGCTGGACGAGACGTCTGTGATGGATATCGGCGCCTGCGTCGTCGATGGCGTCGACATTTCGCCCAAGCGTGCCATTCCGGATGACGGCGATCCCCGCATCGACCATTCGCTCGAAGGCTTCCTGTTCACCTGCGGCCCCGACCATATCCGTCACCGCGAGCCGATCCCGGGCCGTACCGACGGCGCGATCTATCCGCTGCATGGCTCGGTTTCCGGCCACAAGGCGAAGGTGCTGTGGACCAAGTTCGAAAACGGCAATGCCGAATGCCGCGCCGATATCGACCTCATCACTGTCGAAGGACTGCCGCAGCGCATCGAGCGCCTCTGGAAGATCAATGGCCAAACAGGCGAGGTCTCGCTCGAGGACAAGGTCATCAATACCAGTGACCAGACTCTCCCGACCTTCCTGATGTACCATATGAATGTCGGCGGCAAATGGTTCGACGAGGGCACCCGGCTCGAAGGCAAGATGCTGGAAGACGGCGGCTTCCCCTGGACCTTCGGCGACGAACTCGGCGGGTTGTTCTGCGTCGAGGCACCGGCGACAGAGGGCGGCTTTGCCGAAGTCCGCCTCGGGCCGATGAAGGCCGTGCATGGCAAGACCCTGAGGGTGCGCACGCGCTCCGATACGCTGCCGCACCTGCAGGTCTGGCGCAACCAGAATGCACCGGCCCATATTCTCGGCATCGAGCCGGTCTCGCATCGCTGGGTGCTGCGCAGCGAGCTGGAGGCGGCGGGCGAATTCAACATGCTGAAGCCCGGCGAAAGCCGCAGCTATGCGCTGACCTTCGCCTTTGTATGAGCTAACAATTGTTGACGCTCGCGGTCGCGCATCGTAGAGCTTCTGCCGTTCATTTTCAGGAGGTACGCGTGATGGACATCCGCCAGATCGACGACGACTATTCGGTGTCCGGCCAGATTGCGGTCGAGGATCTCGACCAGATCAAGGCTCTGGGTTTCAAGTCGATCGTCTGCCATCGCCCGGACCAGGAAAGCCCCGACCAGACGCCGTTTTCCGTGATCGCGGCGCGCGCCAAGGAGCTTGGCCTGGAGATCGCGCATGTGCCTGTCGGCACGATGGGTGTGACCGAAGAAGCCGTGACCGGCATGGTCGACGCGCTTGACGAATTCCCGCGCCCGATGCTCGGCTATTGCCGCTCCGGCGCCCGTTCCACCGCGATCTATCAGAAGACCCATCATATTCGCGGCTGACCCTGCGGCGCGGTTTTGTCCGCGCCCTTCATTCCATAAGAAACTCAGGAGAAAACCATGAGCATCAAGCGCATCGGCCCCGGTCCCCGCATGAGCGGCGCCGTCGTCCACGGCAACACCGTTTACCTCGCCGGCCAGGTTGCCGAAGGCGAGAGCGTTACGGATCAGTGCAAGGCTGCTCTTGCCGAAGTCGACCGCCTGCTGGCGGCTGCCGGCTCCAGCAAGTCGAAGATCCTGCAGACACTGATCTATCTCTCCGACATTTCCGACTTCGCCGAAATGAACGCTGCCTGGGAAGCCTGGGTCGATCCGGCCAACACCCCGGCCCGCGCCACCAGCGAAGCCAAGCTTGCCGCACCGAAATACAAGGTCGAGTTCATCGTCACGGCGGCGATCGACTGATTTTCCGGAGCTACCGAAACAGGAAGCCGGTGGGTTCGCTCACCGGCTTTTTTGTTTGGAGCCCTCAGCTCTTCGTCCTGATCTGCGTCAGCGTGCGTGCCGGGGTAATGGCCTCAGGATCGAGCTTGATCTCGATGATCGCCGGCTTGCGGCTGGCACGGGCGCGCTCGAAGGCGGGCACGAATTCCGCCGTCGTCTCGACCGTTTCGCCATGGCCGCCATAGGCGCGGGCAAGCGCGGCGAAGTCAGGGTTGGTGAGATCGGTGCCGCTGACGCGGCCCGGATATTCCCGTTCCTGATGCATGCGGATCGTGCCGTAGATGCCGTTGTTGATGACAAGCACAATGATCGGCAGGTTATAGCGCACAGCGGTGGCGAATTCCTGGCCATGCATCATGAAGCAGCCGTCTCCGGCAAAGCAGATCACTTCGCGCTCCGGAAACAGCTGTTTGGCGGCAACGGCGGCCGGCAGGCCGTAGCCCATTGAGCCTGAGGTCGGGGCTGCTTGCGTATTGAACTGCCGGAAGCGATGGAAGCGGTGCAGCCAGGTGGCGTAGTTTCCGGCGCCATTGGTGAAGATCGCATCGGCTCTGGTATTGCCTTCGATCCAGTCCATGATCGGCCCCATCTGCACCGCGCCGGGGCCGGTTTGGGGCGGCTTCGACCATGTGAGATAGGCCTGGTGCATGCGCTCGGTACGCTCCGCCCAGCGTGGTTCGCCCGGCGCTTCGAGATCGGCAAGCGCATCGACGAAATCCTGCGGCGAGGCGCAGATGGCGAGATCCGGGCGATAAATGCGGCCGAGCTCGGATGCATCGGGATAGATATGGACGAGCTGCTGCTGGGGATAGGGGATATCGATCAGCGTATAGCCCGACGACGGCATTTCCGACATGCGGCTGCCGAGCAGGATCAGCAGGTCGCTTTCCTTGATCTCTCTCGCCAGAGCCGGGTTGATGCCGATGCCGACATCGCCGGCATAGCTCGGATGCAGATGATCGAACAGCATCTGGCGGCGGAACGAGCAGCCGACCGGCAGCTGGAAGCGCTCGGCGAAGGCGCGGACATCGGCGACCGCATCGGCATCCCAGCGGGTGCCACCGAGGATTACCAGAGGACGTTCGGCCTTCAGCAGGCGCATGTAGAAATCATCGACCTGACGGCGGCCGGGATAGGCGGCCACGCGGACATAGGGCTTGGCGCGGGGTGCCTCGACCTCGTCGCGCAGCATGTCTTCGGGTAGTGACAGGACGACGGGGCCGGGGCGGCCGGATGTGGCGATGGAAAAAGCGCGGGTGACGAATTCCGGGATGCGTGCGGCATCATCGATCTCGCCGACCCATTTGGCATATTCCGTCAGCGCGCGGCGGAACTCGACTTCCTGGAAGGCTTCGCGCTCGCGGGCATCGCGCTGGACCTGGCCGATGAACAGGATCATCGGGATCGAATCCTGGCGGGCGATGTGGAGACCGGCCGAGGCGTTGGTGGCGCCGGGGCCGCGGGTGACCATGCAGATGCCGGGCTCGCCGGTCAGCCGGCCCCAGCAATCTGCCATCATCGCCGCACCGCCTTCCTGGCGGCAGACGACGACTTCGATATCGCTGTCGTGAAGGGCATCGAGGACCGCGAGGAAGCTTTCGCCGGGAACGCAGGAAAGGCGGCTGACGCCATTCGCCTTTAACGCTTCGACGATCAATTCTCCGCCGGTCTTTCTCATGATGCCTGTTCCCTCCCTTGTGCTTTCCGTTCCAGCGCTTCGAGTTCGGCCAGCACCTCCTCCTGGTGCTCGCCGAGGCGCGGGCTCGGTCTTTCGTAGCGTAGCGGTGTTTCCGAGAGAACCACAGGGGTTCGAACCGTCGGGATCAGTGTTCCGGCGGCATCGGTGAGATCGAGCCGCAGGCCGCGGGCAATGACCTGCGGATCGGCGAACATCTCCTCGATCGTATTGATGGCGCCGGCCGGCACGGCATTATCCTCGCAGGCCTTCAGGAGATCGGCCTTCTGCCAGTTCAATGTCTTGCCGGAAACCAGGCGGCGAACCTCGTCGCGGTTGGCGACGCGCGCCTTGTTGGTGGCGAAACGCTCGTCCTCGCCGATGCCGTCGAGGCCGAGGATGGTGCAGAGGCGGCGGAACTGTCCGTCATTGCCGACGGCGAGAATGAGATAGCCATCCGCGGCCGGGATGACTTCGTAAGGCGAGATGTTCGGATGCGCGTTGCCGAGCCGCACCGGCGCCTTGCCCGAGACCAGATAGTTCATGTTCTGGTTGGCAAGAATGGCGGACTGCACATCGAGCAGTGCCATATCGACCAGCTGGCCTTCGCCGGTCTTCAGCGCGTGGATCAGCGCCGCTTCGATGGCCGAGACCGCATAGATGCCGGTGAAGATATCGGCGATGGCGACGCCGGCCTTCATCGGCTGCCCGTCTGGTTCGCCGGTAACGGACATGAAACCCGACATGCCCTGGACGATGTAATCGTAGCCGGCGAGATTGGCATAGGGGCCGGTCTGGCCGAAACCGGTGATCGAGCAATAGACGAGTTTGGGATTGATCTGGCGCAGGCTCTCGTAATCGAGACCGTATTTGACGAGGCCGCCGAGCTTGAAGTTCTCGATCAGCACATCGGCTGTTGCAGCCAGGCGGCGGACCAGCACCTGGCCTTCCTCTGTCTTGAGGTCGGCGGTGATCGAGCGCTTGTTGCGGTTGGTGGAATGGTAGTAGGCGGCGGAAAGATTTTCGCCGTCGGCGCCCTCGACGAAGGGCGGCCCCCATTGCCTTGTATCGTCGCCACCATCGGGGTTTTCGACCTTGATGACATCGGCGCCGAGATCGGCCAGCATCTGCCCGGCCCAGGGACCGGCAAGCACGCGGGCCAGTTCGATGACCCTGATGCCTGCAAGCGGCGGCTTTTTGCTGCTGACCGTCATGTTCCTCCCGCGGGCGGATTACGGCGCCCGTGTTGCCTCAGATGTATCGGATACGGGCTTGGATGCAAAGCGCCGCTCGCGCCAGATGATGTAGAGGCCCGAAGCGATGATGATCAGGATGCCGAGCCATTTGATCGCATCCGGGAAGTCGCCAAAGACCAGCCAGGCGAAGATCGTCGCCGAGACGATTTCGAAATATTGGAGTGGCGCCAGCGTCGATGCCGGGGCGGCGCGATAGGCATAGACGCCGAGAATGCCGGCGATCGCCGCCATGACGCCGACGCCTGCAAGATAGGCGAAGGCGATAGTGGAGGGCATGACCGGATCGAAGACATCGGAGCCGCTGCCTTCGCCGATATAGAGGATGATGGCGCAGAACAGCAGGCCCCAGAGGCCCATCTGGAACTGCATTACCCAGGGGTCTTCACGCTGCGCCAGCGCACGGTTCATCATCGCCGAAATGGCGATGCAGACGGCGCTGACGACGGGCAGCAGCGCGACGAAGCCGACTTCCTGGAAGCTCGGCTGGATGATCAGGATGGCGCCGAAGAAGCCGACGCCGCAGGCTGTGTAGCGTCGCCAGCCGATGGCTTCGCCGAGGAAAATGCTGCTGAGGATCGTCAGGATGATCGGCTCGACAAAGAAGATGGCGATGGCATCGGCGACCGACATGTATTTCAGCGTGGCGACGAAGGAGATCATCGAGATGGTCATGATGATCCCGCGGATCGCGTGATAGAAGGTCTGCTTCCACGACAGGTCGGCGAGGTTCTTGCGCCAGATGACGACAGGCAGCATGCAGATCGCCTGGACGGCGAAACGCGCGGCGGTGATCTCGGCCGACGGGACGGTGGCGATCGCCAGCTTGGCGAAGATGTCGATCAGCGGTGAAAACAGCACCGACAGAAGCATGAGCGCCAGGCCCATGGTGACTTCGGAGGAGGTGTTCGTCTTCATTGCCGCGCCTGCCATGTGGAATGTTCCCGTCAGGACCGCATGACCGCGCCGTCGCACCAATCGGCGAAGGCCGAGATGGTGTCTGCTGCGCCGGTCTCGTTCAAGGTCTCGTGCCTGAAGTCCTGATATATTTCAGTGGTGATACGGGAGAAGCCCTGGCGTTTCAAATGGTTTGAGAGCCAGAAAACGGCTTTTCCGCGCTCCGTTGCCGGATCCTGCCCGCCGCCAACGAGATGGATCGGACGATCCTTCGGAAGACGGTCGAGTTGCTCCTTTTCAGTTGCCCGGAAGGTGAGCTCGAAAACGTCGAGCCACATCGATACAGAGGCATCGAAGCCGCAGAGAGGATCGGCGATATATTTCGCGACCTCCGCCGGATCGCGCGACAGCCAGTCGAATTCCGTCGTGTGGCCGGGAATGGACTTGCCCCAGGCGGCGAAGGTCAATCGCGGCAGCATGCCGCTTGGCACATCCGAGCCCTTCAGCGCCTTTTCGGCGCGAAGGATCGCCTGTGCGGCGCGGCCGGAAAGGCCAACGGCAAAGTTCGAGTTCCAGATGGCGACCGCATCGAATTTCTCCGGATAGGTCTCCGCGGCGTTGAGCGCGATCAGCCCGCCCATCGAATGACCGAAGAGGATAACGGGGAGCGCGGGGTGCAGGCTCGCTGCATGATCGCGCATGGCGGCAACGTCATCGATCACGCGGGATACACCGTCGCGCCTCGCGAACTGCCCGATCGGCGCATCCGGCGCCTTGGTCTCGCCGTGGCCGCGATGATCGTGCACAAAGACATGATAGCCGCGCGCGGCCATGGCTTCCGCAAAGCGCTGATAGCGTTTCGAATGCTCGGCAAGGCCGTGGCAGACGACGAGGATACCGCGTGGCGCGCCCGCGGCCATCTCGCTGTGAAAGGCGAGCGAGGCGCCTGTCACGTTAAGCCATTGTGTTTGCGAAAACATCCGATCCTCCCGGCGCGCAGAAGATCAGATCGGCCGTCAAATGCAAGCGGGGCTGCGGCGATTTGCAGGGGAAAATGCTGCGATTCAGGGTTGCGGAACGTTGCGCTTCATGCTTACTTGTTCTTGTATTGTTCTGTCTAGGGGATGGAGATGAGCAGGTTCTTTCTGAATGCGGCAATCGTGGCTTTGTCAGGCCTGTTGGCGGCTTCGGCTTTCGCACAGGAAGGGCAGGGGCGCACGCGTTTCATTCTCGCTGCAAGCTGGCAACCGGCCTTTTGCCAGACGAACCAGAAGAAGCCGGAATGCGCCAGCCAGACGCGGGATCGCTTCGACGCGACCAATTTTACCCTCCATGGTCTCTGGCCGATGCGGCAGAATTATTGCGGCGTCTCGAAGGAGGAGCAGGCGGCGGACAAGGATGGCGACTGGCGGTCGCTGCCTGAGGTCAAGCTGACGTCGGAGAATGCGGCGGCGCTGGCAAAAGCGATGCCCGGGACGCAATCGGCGCTCGAGCGTCACGAGTGGACCAAGCACGGCACCTGCACGAAACTCTCGGCCGACGCCTATTTCGGCACGGCCGTGCGGCTGATCGGCGATCTCAATGCATCGGCGGTGCGCGAGCTGTTTGCCGCCAATGTCGGCAAGTCTGTCAGCGCCGATCAGATCAAGGCGGCCTTCGACAATAGTTTTGGCGCTGGCGCTTCCGACCGGGTGAAGATGAGCTGCCGCCGGGCAGGCGGTGTGCGGGTTATCAGCGAGCTGACGATCGGCTTGTCTGAGGATGCGGTGGCGCCAGGCTCTGCCGATAATCTCGGAACGCTGATCCAGGGGGCGGGACGAACCTCCTTCGGATGCGACCAGGGTGTGGTCGACGCGGCCGGTTTCTGACGCAAAGACTGCTGCAAAGCGCAAGAGAGGCCGGTTTCGGCGTTGCCCGGGAGCCGGGTTTCGCCTACATAGCGGCCACGGATTTACACGTTTGCGCGCGGAGCAGTTTAAAGATGGCACGTCAGTTCATTTATCACATGTCGGGACTCAACAAGTCTTACGGCGCCAAGAAAATTCTCGAGAACGTCAACCTGTCGTTCTACCCGGATGCCAAGATCGGTATTCTCGGCCCGAACGGCGCCGGTAAGTCGACGGTGCTGCGCATCATCGCCGGTCAGGACAAGGAATATACCGGCGAAGCCTGGCTCGCCGACGGCGCGACCGTTGGCTACCTTGAGCAGGAGCCGCATCTCGATCCGACAAAGACCGCCTTCGAGAACGTCATGATGGGTGTTGCCGACAAGACGGCGATCATCGACCGCTACAACGAGCTGATGATGAACTATTCCGACGAGACGGCGGACGAGGGCGCCAAGCTGCAGGACATCATCGACAGCCAGAACCTCTGGGATCTGGAACAGCAGGTCGAGATGGCGATGGAAGCGCTGCGCTGCCCGCCGAAGGACTCCGACGTCACCATTCTCTCGGGCGGTGAACGCCGCCGTATCGCACTCTGCCGCCTGCTCCTGTCGCAGCCGGACCTGCTGCTGCTCGACGAACCGACCAACCATCTCGACGCCGAAACCATCGCCTGGCTCGAAAAGCACCTGCGCGATTATCCGGGCGCCGTGATGATGATCACCCACGACCGCTACTTCCTCGACAACGTCACGGGCTGGATCCTTGAGCTCGACCGCGGCCGCGGCATTCCGTACGAAGGCAACTACTCTGCCTACCTGACGGCCAAGGCCAAGCGCATGCTGCAGGAAAACCGCGAAGAAGCCGGCCGCCAGAAGGCGCTGTCGCGCGAACAGGAATGGATCGCCTCCAGCCCGAAGGCGCGCCAGGCGAAGTCGAAGGCCCGTATCAAGGCCTACGAACAGCTGGTCGATGCCGCCGAAGGCATCCGTCCCGGCGACGCGCAGATCATCATCCCGGTCTCCGAGCGTCTCGGCAATGTCGTCATCGAGATGGAAGGCATCACCAAGGGCTTCGAAGGCCGCACGCTGATCAACGACCTGTCGATCAAGCTGCCGCCGGGCGGCATTGTCGGTATCATCGGCCCGAACGGCGCCGGCAAGACGACGCTGTTCAAGATGATCACCGGCCAGGAAACACCAGATGCCGGTTCGGTGCGCATCGGCGACACCGTACATCTCGGCTATGTCGACCAGAGCCGCGATGCGCTGGATGGCAACAAGACGGTCTGGGAAGAGATCTCCGGCGGCGCCGAAGTCATCAAGCTCGGCAAGTTCGATATGAACTCCAGAGCCTATTGCGGCGCCTTCAACTTCAAGGGTGGCGATCAGCAGCAGAAGGTCGGCAATCTCTCGGGTGGTCAGCGTAACCGCGTTCACCTTGCCAAGATGCTGAAGGCCGGCGGCAACGTGCTGCTGCTCGACGAACCGACCAACGACCTCGATACGGAAACGCTAGGCGCGCTGGAAACGGCGCTCGAAAACTTCGCCGGCTGCGCCATCATCATCAGCCACGATCGCATGTTCCTCGACCGTCTGGCGACGCATATCCTCGCCTTCGAAGGCGACGGCCATGTCGAATGGTTCGAAGGCAACTTCGAAGACTACGAGCAGGACAAGGTCCGCCGCCTCGGCCCCGACGCCCTCAATCCGGGCAGCCAGGCCTACAAGCGCCTGACGCGCTGATATCTGCCTCTGCGCCTTTGGAAGCCCCGGTCATGGCCGGGGCTTTTGCATGTCTGCGGCGTCGTGATCTGGCCAATGAATTTCGCGATTATCTGAATTGAAGCTTGCTACCGCTACGAAAATCACATAAAGATATCTTTATATCTTGATTGGGCGGAATATGGCTGAACCGGTAAAGCTTGGATTGGATGCGATCGTGGACGTCTTGAAGGCGGCTGGCGAGCCGACCCGTCTGCGATTGCTGGCGCTCCTGGCGGCAGGCGATCTGACCGTCACCGACCTTACCGAAATTCTCGGTCAGTCCCAACCCCGCATTTCCCGTCACCTGAAGCTGCTCGGCGAGGCCGATCTCATCGATCGCTACCAGGAAGGCGCCTGGGCCTATTTCCGGCTGAAGCAGGAGGGCAAGGCGGCGGCGCTGGTGCGCGTGCTCCTGCAGCATTCCTCGGAGAACGATCCGGTCGTCCAGCGTGACGGCGAGCGCCTGTCTTCGGTCAAGCGCCAGCGCGCCGAGCGGGCACAGGCCTATTTCAGCCGCAATGCGGCCGAGTGGGACGAGTTGCGCCGCCTGCATGCCGCCGACGAAGAGGTCGATGCGGCGGTCATCAAGCTTCTCGGCAGCCAGCCGGTATATTCGCTTCTCGATCTCGGCACCGGGACCGGCCGTATCCTGCAGCTGTTGTCAGGGCTCTACCGCCGGGCGATCGGCGTCGATGCCAGCCGCGACATGCTGAGCGTGGCGCGCTCCAATCTCGACAAGTCAGGGATCAACAAGGCGTCGGTGCGCCATGCCGATATCCTGAACCTGCCGTTCGATGGGCAGGACTTCGACCTGGTGACCATCCATCAGGTGCTGCATTTCTTCGATCAGCCCGAGATCGCTATCAATGAGGCGGCGCGCATGCTGGCGCCCGGCGGGCGGCTGCTGGTCATCGATCTGGCCCCGCACGGGCTCGAATATCTCAGGGACGAGCATGCTCATGTCCGTCTCGGTTTCTCGCACCAGTCGATGTCCGACTGGCTGCGCAAGGCGGGGCTCGATGTCGAGCAAGCCGTCGATCTTCATCCGGGTCAGGCCGGCGAGCAGGGCCTCACGGTCACCATCTGGCTCGCCCGCGACCCGCGGCGCCTGATGGCATCCGAAGGCGCCGGAACAATATTGGCAGCGGAGGTTTGATTTATGACTTTGAACACTAGTGGCCGCCGCGATATCGGCATTTCCTTCGAATTCTTCCCACCCAAGTCGGAAGAGATGGAAGGCCAGCTCTGGAAGGCCGTCAGCGAGCTGCAGGACTGGAATCCGGATTTCGTCTCCGTCACCTATGGCGCCGGCGGCACGACCAAGGCACCGACGCTGACAGCCGTCACGCGGTTTCTGAACGAGACGCCGCTTGCCACCGCCTCGCATCTCACCTGCGTCGGCGCGACGAAGGAAGAGACGCATCAGGTGATCGACAATTTCCGCAAGGCGGGCGTGAAGCATTTCGTGGCGCTGCGCGGTGACGCGTCTGGCGGTGCCGGGGCGCCCTATCAGCCGCATCCGGGCGGCTATGCCAATGCCTCCGAGCTGGTGGCGGGGCTGCGCGAAATCGGCGATTTCGAGATTTCCGTGTCGGCCTATCCGGAGAAGCACCCGGAGAGCAAGGATGTCACCGCCGATATCGACATGCTGAAGCGCAAGGCCGATAACGGCGCCAACCGTGCGCTGACGCAGTTCTTCTTCGACAACGACAATTTCGAGCGGTACCTCGAGAAGGTGCGGGCGGCGGGCGTCACGATGCCGATTGTGCCCGGCATCATGCCGATCCTCAATCTGACGCAGCTGAAGCGCTTTGCCGGCGCCTGCGGTACCGTCATCCCCGCTTTCCTCGACGAGCGCTTCGCTGGTCTCGACGACAAGCCGGAAGAGCGCGCCAAGGTGGCGGCGGATGTTGCGGCCGAACAGATCGAGGATCTGGTGGCCCGCGGGCTCCACGAATTCCATCTCTATACGATGAACCGTTCGCCGCTGGTCTCGGCCGTGCTCACCAATCTCGGCCTGCGCCGCGGCGAGACGAAGGCTACGGCAGCGGGTGCTGCTGCCTGATCAGGCAGCTCTTCGAACGCAATAAAAAAGCGCATGTCAGGCGGGACATGCGCTTTTTTAATTGGCTGAACTGTTAGTTACTCAGGAGTCCGGTATTCCAGTCATAGGGTCCGTTTGCTGCTCAGATGAAGAGCATAGACAAGACGAACGCGAACGCTGCACTGACCAACAGGACATTCAAGGATCGTGTGATACCCATGTCTGCCTCCTTGCGTTAACGAGCCGATACTATGTCCGAAATGTGTCGGCTGAAAAGCGAAATCAATGTTGCATTGCAGCAACAGCCAGTGGATAACTGCTATACAACGTAACCACGGCATTGAAATCATTCGAAAAAGCGCGGTGAAATTTTATTCACACATTTTAACGGCGCGTTAAAGTCGGCGATTGGGCGTTAAGGCCTGCGCCGATATCAAGGCTTTGCCGGAAGCTGCTGAAATCCTGAGCTAAAACGAAAATCGCGCCCGGCCTGACGGACGGACGCGATGGGATTGCTTGTGAATGGCCGGTTATGGCGACTCAGAGCGCGCCGAGAAGGCTCGGGGTCGCCCAGCCGTCGGCCGGCATGCCGAGGCGCTGCTGTTCCTTCTGGATGGCAACGCGGGTGCCGGATCCCAGGATACCGTCGATCTCGCCGACATCGTGGCCGAGCGACTGCAGCTTGGTCTGCAGCTGCTTCATCTCGTCGTTGGCAAGGCCCTGTTCCGGCGTACCCTTCTGGTAGGGCTGAGCGCCGGAGAGGCGGGTACCGAAATAGGCGGCCGACGTCGTGTAGATGAAGGACTTGTTCCACTCGAGATAGATCTTGAAGTTCGGATAGGCGATGAATGCCGGTCCGAGGCGGCCCTGCGGCAGAACGAGATCGCCTTCGAGCTCGCCGAAATTCGTGTTGCCATCGCGCGGCTTGACGCCGAGCGCAAACCAGTCGCCAGCCTTCATCGTGCCGCCGAGGCCGGACTTTTCCCAAGGGAGATTGTCGGGAAGGGTGACTTCCTGCAGCCAGGGCTGGCCGCGCTCGAAGCCGAGATGCTGGATGAACTTGGCGGCCGTCAGGATGGCGTCGGGGCCGCTCTGCTTCAGGCGGACATGGCCATCGCCATCGCCGTCCATGCCGTAGGCGATGATGTCGCGCGGCAGCATCTGAACCTGGCCGATTTCACCGGCCCATGCGCCGGTATTGGTGGCCGGGTCGAGGTCGCCGTGCTGGACCATCTCGATCAGTGCGATCAGCTGCGGACGGAAGAGCTCGGGGCGGCGGCAATCATGGGCGAGCGTCACCAGCGCGTTGCGGGTGTTGAAATCGCCCTGTACGGCGCCGAAGTCGGTTTCCATCGCCCAGAAGGCGGTGATGACGCCGGCCGGTACGCCGTAATCCTGCTCGGCCTTGGCGAACACGTCGGCATATTGCTTCATCTTCTGGCGGCCGATATCGAGACGCGCCTGACTGACGGTGCGCTGCGAGAATTCGAGGAAGGTCTGCTTGAAGACGCCCTGTGCGCGGTCGCGGCTCAGAACCTTGGGGTCGATCTCGGCGCCTGCAAGCGCCTGATCGGCAGCCTCGGCGGTGGCACCGGCGGCAATCGCATCGGCTTTGACACCTGCCAGGAACTGCGAGAGGTCACCGTCGCAGGCAACAGCCGGCGCCTGCGGCGCGGCCGGAGCCGCCGGGGCAGGGGCTGCCGCCTGCTGCGCAAATACCGTGGTTGCTGATGTGACGGCAAACAGAAGAGCAAGTGCAGAGCGGCTTGCGAGCGAGCGGTGCATGGGTTCGTCCTTATATCCGAAATATGTCCGCCGCTTTCACAGATGAATGTGACGGAAGCAAGAAAGTTCGGTGGACGTTACTAAGAATTTCTATCCTTGGAAACCGCAGCGACCCAATTGTTCCAGTTCTTCTGGTTGCCTGCGAAGACATTGATGTCCGTCGGCCCCTGGATGCCCGGAATGACGCCCGTCGAGGTGTATTGCCAGAAGGCCCAGCGGCGGTCCGCATAGGTGACTTCGGGATGCTTGGCGGTGGAACGGACCCAGAAATGGTAGTCCTGGAAATAGCCCTGCAGATTTTCGCGGTGGAAATCGACGGAGGTGTAGATGATCGGCCGCTTGCCGTAATAGCCTTCCAGGCGGTCCATGAAGCGCTTCATCTCGGAGCGCACGGTGGCCGGATCGGGGCGAAGGCGGCAGGTCTTGGATTCGCCGTTCCATTCGACATCGAGGACCGGCGGCAGGCGCATCGCCTCCTTCGGCACGTTCTGGATGAACCAGTCGGCCTGTTCGTCTGCGGAGGAACAGAAATAGTAGAAGTGATAGGGCGCATGCGGAATGCCGACGGCGCGGGCGCGCTGCCAATATTCGCTGAAGCGCGGATCGACGCGATCCTTGCCTTCGGTCGCCTTGATGAAGGCGAAGGACACGCCGGAGGATTTCACCGTCTGCCAGTCGATATCGCCCTGCCACTTGGAGATGTCGATGCCGTGGATATCGTTCTGATGCGGGGTCTTTGCGCCGAAATCCTGCGGATCGGTGTCCTGGAAACGGCTCTTCTTTATCGAGGCGGTTTCGAGATAGTCATAGCCCGTGGAGCTGCAACCGGCGAGCATAAGAGCCAGCGGCAAAACGCAAAACAACAGCCTGCGCATGGTTATCCCGTCATGTAACGAATGATCTACTTGCCCCACAGCATGACCTTCGAAGACGAATGCAGCCGAGGAATAATCCTCTTTTCACCATATCAACGTAAAAAATCGGTTAGTTTCAAGCGAATTATGCGCGCCTGGCGGATATGACGGCCTGCCAGGCATAGCCGCCGCCGATCGTCTCAAAGGCCAATCCTGCACCGTTTTCATGGGCTTGGGCTTCCAGAACCTCACGCAGATTGGCGCGCGGCGTGACGTGGAATTTTGTCAGCCATCCCTGCAGCAGGGCTCTGAACCAGCCGGGAAGACCCTCCTGCTGGCCGAAATCGACGATATGCAGCTGGCCGCCGGGGTTGAGTGCGGCGATCGCTGCGTCGATGGCGCGTTCCCAATCGGGTATCATCGACAGGGCGTAGGAGATCAGGATGCGATCGAAACCGGCGGCGCCGAATTCGCGCGGGGTAAAGGCGGTCGCGTCGGCAACGCGGAAGTCGGGCAGGATGGCCTTCGTCGCAAAGGTTTTGCGGGCGGAGATCAGCATCTCCTGCGAGATGTCGAGGCCATAGAGCCGGGCATCCGGAAAGCGCTTGTGGGCGAGCGCCAGATTGCGACCGGTGCCGCAGCCGACTTCCAGCAGCGTGCCACCCTTGGGCACGTCGAGGCCGCGGATTGTCTTGTCGCGGCCAAGCAGGTAATATTTGCGCGTCAGATCGTAGATATGACGCTGGTAGCGGTACATGCCGTCCATCAGGCCGGCATGTGCCTCGGAGCGATCGTCCGGAAGCGTGCGGATCTCTGTCACGCCTTCTTCCCGTAGATGTGGAAGCCGCCGTAAATCGCCGAGCGATCGAGCGCCGTCATGTCGCGCGACTTGTCTTCGAAGTAGTCCCACTGATCGCGGATCGCCGGCGACAGACGTCCCTCGATGATGCTCTTCTCCGCAGCCGTGCGGAAGATGACGCGGGCGCCGGGGCGGGCGGTGCGGCTGATCTCGGCCCAGAGGCCGTTCAGCTGCTCGTCGGTCATCCAATCTTGCGCATCGAGCAGGATATAGCGGTCGCGCGATGCGGCGGGCTCACCGGCGAGCAGCTCGGTGAAGTTCGCATGGTGAACCGTGACGCGATCGACATTGGCGCGGATCACCTCATGGTGCTCCGGCTTCAGATAGGTCGGCAGCGGACCTTCGTCGCCAGCGGCGTAGCGGCGCGCGAAGGCTTGCCAGGCGAAATAGTTGTCGCGCATCGGGAAGTGGCAGGCGAGCTTCTCAAGACGGTGGCGCAGAACCGGGGCGATCGAATGGTCGGCGGCGAGGCTTGCCAGCTCGTCATATTGCTGCGGCGGGATGCCGAGGCCGAACAGCGAGCTCTTGCGGCCGGTGATCCAGCGCACGACGGGCTTTTCGAAGAGAGGAGCGACCTGCTGGTCGAAGAAGGCGCGCTGCTCTTCCAGCGACTGCGTCTTGGTGATCTGCTTCAGATCGACGCCATGCAGGCGGGCCAGCAGATGGGCGGCGCCGATGAAGCGGCCGAGCAGGCCCGTCTCATAGATGTTGCGGTCGAAGACGGTGACGCGGCGGCGGCCGAACTTGCGGCCGTTCCAGTAGCTGCGCGTCGCATCATCCAGAACCGGAGAGAGGTAACGGTCGAAGGCGTGGCTGTTCGATGCTTCGTTCGGCATGGCGAGGAAGCGGACGAGATCGGCATGACCGGGCAGATGCTTGAAGGCGGCGAGCTTCAGGCGGTTGAGCGCGATGTGATGCGGGTTCAGATCGACGACGTCGATCGAGGCCGGACCCTTGGAAAGGTAGGCCAGCATGTTGCAGCCGCCGGAGCCGATCGTGACAATGCGGTGATGCGGCTGCAGCTCCATCGCCTGCATGTCGAGATCGGGATCTTCCCAGATCTGCGGATAGACGAGGCCGGAGAAAAGCAAGCCAAAAAGCCGCTCCGAGAAGCCTTCCTTGGAGAATGCCTTATGGCGGAGAAGTGCGTCCTTGAGTTTCCGGTTCTTGCGGAAGCCGGCATCCGGTGCAAATTCGGTCATCTGATTCCATCACCGTTTTTAGCGTTCAGGGCGTTTAACGCGGCGCTGCTACAGTTTGATGACGCGGGCTGTGGGCGGCGTTTTGCGGGCAATAGCGTGGATGAAACGGCGCTCTCGCTTTTGTGCCCTTTTCTATGGTGGCGTTTGCTGCTTCTCTCCACCTGTGGAGGAAGAAACATGCGAGTAGTTCTGCGTATCCTGAAGGCGCTTCTGGCGCTGGTGATCGTCGCGGTCATCGGCGGGGCGCTGTGGCTCTATGTTCGTCCGCCGGAACTGCTGCGCGTCGGCGATGGCTATGCGGCAAAGATCGTCTGCTCGAATGTATTCATGGCCGGGCGTGATCCGGATACCGTTCTTGCCGAGGACGTTCAGGCGCCCGGAAATCCGCTGCTGCGGTTGATCCGCGTTTCCGTCAACCGCGAGGAGGGGAAAGTATCGGCCCGCATCCTCGGCCTGTTTGCGCCGGGCCATGCGCTCTATCGCGGCGCCTTTGGCTGCACCAGCGTTCCCGATGGCGACTTCGGCGCTGCGATGAATGCCGCGCCCGAAGAGGATCTCGCTGCGCCGCCACCGAGCGACGATCTGTGGCCCGAGGGCGAGCGGGTCGCTGCCGCCAATAACGGCAAGCTTGCGCCGCTGCTTGCCGACGAGGCGCTGGCCGGTCCGGAGATGCGAGCGATCGTCGTCGTCCACAATGGCCGGATCGTCGCCGAGCGCTATGGCGACGGATTTGATGCGCGCACACCGCTGCTCGGCTGGTCGATGACCAAGACCGTCAATGCGGCGCTAGTCGGCCGGGTGATGCTGTCGGGCAAGCTCAATTTCGACGACGCCAAGCTGTTTGCCGCCTGGCATGGCGATGGGCGGGCGGCGATTACCCTTGCCGATCTGCTCGGCATGGAAAGCGGCCTGGCGTTCAACGAGGATTACGGCGCCGTCGCCGATGTGACGCGCATGCTCTATCTCGACCCCGATATGGTGACCCTGCCGGTAAATGCGGCGCTGCAAGACAAGCCCGGCCAGCGCTTCCGTTATTCGAGCGGCACGGCGGTGCTTCTGTCCCGCATCTGGATGGACAGGCTCGGTGATCCGCAGAGTGCTTTCGATTATCCGCGCGATGCGCTGTTCGGGCCGCTCGGCATGTCCAGCGCCGTGCTGGAGGTCGATGCGCGCGGCACCTTCGCCGGAAGCTCCTATCTCTACGCGACGGCGCGCGACTGGGCGCGCTTCGGGCAGTTCTTGATCCAGGATGGCGTCTGGAACGGCCAGCGGCTGTTGCCGGAAGGGTTCGTGGCGACAATGCGGACGCCGACGCAGTCGTCGGGCGGGAAATATACGCAGGCGCAGGCCTGGCTTGCGGCCCCAGGCGGCGATCTGAGCGCGGCTGCGGGGCTTCCGGGCGATACGTTCTGGCTGGAGGGGCATGACGGGCAGAGCGTGGCGATCGTGCCATCCGCCGGTCTCATCGTTGTCCGCATGGGGCTGACGCCGAGCCGGCTCGGTTACAGGCCGCAGGTGCTGGTCAAGCAGATCGTCGGGGCGCTGTCGGCGCCCTGACCATTCGGTTCACGGATGGTGAGGCTCAGTAGTTGCCCTGGGCAACGTCGTCCATGCCCTTGCGCTTGGCATCGTAATAATAGCCGCGGGCATAGAGGCGAACGGCATCGTCTTCCTTGTTGTCGGACACGAGCCAGGCGCCGCGCAGATATTTCGCGGCATATTTGATGTTGGTCTCGGCATCGAGCAGACCGGACGGCTGGCCGTCGTAGCCCATAGACTTCGCGGTGTTGTACTTGATCTGCATCAGGCCGAAATAGCCGCGCTTGTTATAGGCGCGCGGATTATAGCGGCTTTCGCGGTGAACGACGCGATGCAGCAGCGATTCCGGCATCTCGTAGAGCTTGGCGTATTTGGCGATCAGCTTGCTGACGAAGCCCTTTTCTGCGGTCGGCGCATCGTCGGCATCGTTGTCGCTGAACATTGGCGGTGCCGTCGGCGGATCCATCGGGGCCGATTCGTCGAAGGAGAAGTCCGACATCGAGCGCGGCGCGCTGGCCTGAACGGCGAGCGCTGCAAGCGCGCCGTTCTGCGGCGTCGTTGCCGCGAAGGCAAGCTGCGTCGACGGCGAGGCCGGGGTTGCCGGACGCGGCGTCGGGATCACCGACTGCATCGCGGTCATCTCTGGCGTCAGCGGAATTTCGGTCGCAACGCTGGCGCCGGCCACGGGCTGGAACGCTGCATCGGCAGGGGAAACGGCCATCGGCAGGACGGCTGCCTGCGCCGAAAGGGCAGGCGTTGCCTGTGGATTGGCGGAGGCGAATGCCATCGGGGTCTGCGGAGCGGAGCCGTCGGCAGCCGGAACGGCGGCCATCATCATCGCGTCTTCACCCGGCTTCGGCGTCGGAACGACGGTCTGCACCGCGCTCAACTCAGCCTGTGAGGTGTACTCGACGGTCGAGCATCCGGTCATGATCCCGCAGAGCATCGTCGAAACGACCAGACTGCGTTTCAGGCCGGAAAATCCGTTCGCTACCATTCTGTCACTTTCGGGAATCGCGCCGCCCAGGCAGCGTTTAAAAAGTTACTGAGAAGCTAAGCACTGATTTTTCCCATTAACCTATTCGACTGGGCGTCGCAACCCGCTGAAAATTGCGATTGCGTTCAGGCCGCGATGCGGCGGTAGCCGGCGGTGACGGCGCCGGCGGCAATCAGCAACGTTCCGCCTGTGCGGTTGACGGCGCGCTGGACGCTTGCCTTGCGGATCAGGCCGCGGGCGGCATGGGCAAGCAGGGCATAGCTGGAAGCGTTGATCGTGGCCAGCACCAGGAAGGTGAGTTCCATGATCAGCATCTGCTCGAAGAAGGGAGCAGCGGGGTTCAGGAACTGCGGGACGAAGGCGACGAAGAAGACGATGCTCTTCGGATTGAGAGCAGTCACCACATAGGCGTGAAGAAAGATCTTCAGCGACTTTTCTTCCGGCAGATTGTCGTTGTCGGCGACAGGGCCGGGGATGATCGGGGCGCGCCAGAGCTTGATGCCGAGCCAGATCAGATAGGCGCCGCCCACCCATTTCAAAACGGTAAAGAGAGTCGCGGACGCCGCGAGCAGGGCGCCGAGACCGAAGAGAGAGGCGGTCATGGCGGTGAAATCGCCGAGCGCCACGCCCGATACGGTCGCCAGTGCCGTCTTGCGGCCATGGCCGAGCGCATAGGATACGACGAGCAGGATCGTCGGACCCGGAATGGCCAGCATAATGGCGGAAGCAGCGGCAAAAGCGAGCCAGGCTTCGAGCGACATGGAATCTCCTCCTATTCCCCAGGAAACAAGCAAAGACACCATATCAACCCTGCGTCAATCATGCGGCGCGGTATTTTTGGCCGATCTTATTCATCAGTTCGGCAAACCACTTGGTCGAGGTGTCGAAGGCCTTGCCGCCCTTGATGCGCGGGAATTCGATGGTGCGCAGCTTGCCGTTCTGGTCCTCGTCGTGGCCGGTGACGCCGGAGATCCTGTTCAGTGCGCTTTCGACCGCAAGATCGGTCATGCTCTGAATCAGGCGCAGGTCGTCGCCGTTGGCAGGGGCCGAGCGGGCGAAATAGCCGGACTTCTGAACAAGCGAGCGTTCGGCATTGAGCAGGCTCGCGAACTGCTTCTGGAACCAGCCGCCGACATTGATCGTATCGATCTTCACATGGCCGAAAGCGTCGCGCTTGATGGTCTCGCCGGCAGCTTCGCGCTCGGCGACGATGGCATCGAGGCAGGCGCCTTCCGACACGAAGACGGTGGCGTGGCCGGTGCGGTCCATCACTTCCTTAAGACGGGCGGCTTCGGCCTGCAGGTCGAAGGCCATCTCGGGCAGATAGACGGCGTCGATGCTCTTCATGCCGGCATTCATCAGCATGCCGTCGACATATTCATTGTGCTTCGTGCGGCGCAGATAGGCATCGGCGGTCGCAGCCGTCAGCCAGCCGCAATGGCGGCCCATGACCTCGTGGATGACGAGGGTGCGCGGGGCAGCACTCTGCTCGTTGCTGACATTGTCGAAGAAATGCGCGCCGACTTCGGCTGCCGTCCAGGCGCCGAGCGACTGGCGGATCGGCACGACGTCGTTATCGACAGTTTTCGGCAGGCCGACGACGGTCAGGTTATAGTTGTTGGCTGCGAGATAGGCCGCGAGATCGGCTGCCGTGGTGTTGGTGTCATCGCCACCGATCGTGTGCAGGATGGTGATGCCGTCAGCCGCGAGCCGTTCGGCCGCGACGCGCAGCGGGTTTTCGCCTTCCTTGACCAGGCCGCGCTTGACGCAATCGGCCGCGTTGGTGAGCTTGACGCGGCTGTTGCCGATCGGCGAGCCGCCGTAGCGGTGGAGCAGCGGCGCCTTGTCGCGCATGTCCTTTGTGATCTTGATGCTGTCGCCGAGGAGTACGCCCTGATAGCCGGATTTGTAGGCGATCAGCTCGATATCGGGAGCGACATCGCTATAGCGTTCGATGAGGCCGCCGACGGCTGATGACAGACAGGGGGCAAGGCCTCCGGCGGTCAGCATTGCGACTTTCTGTTTGGCCATAATCCCTCCTAGACGGCTTCGATGTGCGATTGCACGCGCTTAGCTAATGCATGCATGCGGCAGGGAAAGAGGCCTGTAAAGTAAAGAATTGACGAAAAATCAGTGCTCCAGGCGAAGGGTCTGTGGAAGCGGCGATATAATCGGTTCAGGCGGCGAAACTGTATCGCCGAGATCTGTGGAAACTGTCTCAGACGAGACGCAAATTGCGGCACCAGATCGGCGCACAATTACCGAATTGTGAAAAGTGTTTTCAACCCTACGACTAATCGCTGCCTTGCATTAGCAACGATTATTTGGTCATGGTGTTGTCAGATATTGCGATGCGAGAAACTTCGATGTCCTTCTGGGAAAAACTGCTGAACGCCATTGGCAATACCGCGGGCAACGTGCTCTCCGCGGTTGTCGAGGCTGTGCGGACGGTTTTCGAAGGCGACCCGGAGACGCGCCGGAAGGTGGCTTTCTCTGTGGCGGTGATCGCGCTTTCCGCCAAGATGGCGAAAGCAGACGGCATCGTCAGCGAGAAGGAAGTCCAGGCTTTCCGCGACATCTTCGAATTTCCGCAGGATCAGGCGAAGAATGTCGCCCGTCTCTATAATCTGGCGCGTCAGGACGTGGCCGGTTACGAGGCCTATGCCGAGAAGCTGTCTTCGCTCTGCGTCACCTGCGCGGCCAACTGCCCGGTGCTGGAAGATGTGCTCGATGGTCTGTTCCACATCGCCAAGGCTGACGGGCTGATCCATGAGAAGGAAATGAACTTCCTTCGCCACATCGCCGAAATCTTCCAGATGAGCGAGCAGCGCTTCGAGCAGATCGCCGCCCGTCATGTGTCGATCGGCCGTGACCCCTACAAGGTTCTCGGCGTTTCCTCGGCTGACGATTTCCCGACGATCCGCCGCCGCTACCTGGCGCTGGTCAGCGAAAATCATCCTGACCGGCTGGTCTCGCGCGGTGTGCCGGAGGAGTTTCATGCCATCGCCAACGAGCGGATGGCAGCCCTCAACGACGCCTATGCGGCGATCGAAAAGGAACGCCGGGCAGCATGACCTCCTTCGAGGCCGATTACCGCAAGGCCACCGTCAAGCCGTCGCCGAACCATGGCGAGCGTGCGGATGGACGCCAGCCGGATATCATTCTTCTCCATTATACGGGCATGTCGACGCCAGACTCGGCGCTCGACTGGCTCTGTCGCGAGGAAAGCCAGGTCTCGTCGCACTACTTCGTGCATGAGAATGGCGAGGTCGTGCAGATGGTGCCGGAAACGCGCCGTGCCTGGCATGCGGGCAAGAGCAGCTGGCATGGACAGGACGACGTCAATTCGGCGTCGATCGGCATCGAGATCGCCAATGCCGGCCATCCCGGCGGGCTGCCCGAATTCCCGAAAGAGCAGATTGCGGCAGTGATCGAACTGTGTCGGGATTGTGGCGAACGTTGGTCCATCGTGCCTGAAAGGGTGCTTGGGCATTCCGATGTGGCACCGGTTCGCAAGGTCGATCCGGGCGAGAGATTCCCCTGGGGAGAGCTGCATAAAGCAGGGGTCGGGCACTGGGTCGAACCGGCGCCGATCACCGGCGGGCGGTTCTTTCAGCGAGGCGACCGGGGGCAGCCGATCGAGGCGCTGCAATCGATGCTGTCGCTTTATGGTTACGGCACGGAAATCACGGGTGAATTCTCCGACAAGATGGCCGGCGAACTGGAGGCTTTTCAGCGCCATTTCCGCCCTGAGCGGGTGGATGGGATAGCCGATTTCTCGACGATCGATACGCTGCATCGCCTGCTTGCCGCGCTGCCCCGCTATTCCTAAGCGGCGTGCCGGTGCCTTCACCGGCGAATTTGCCGATTCACACTTGAATTGTGCAGTGCCACATCATTTCCCTATTATCTCCTCATTGCGATGGTCTAACCCCTGCCGCTGAACAGCGTCCGCCGCCTTGGGTATAGTGTAGCGGAAGGGCGCCAACTGAAACGATAAGAATTGCTGCGGCATGCAGTCATTCCTTGGCTGCGTGTTACCGTGAGACGGCGAGGCGCGCAGTCCGGCAATTCTTTGGGTCGGAGTGTCAAGACTACATGAGAAATGCGATTATTGGTGCTGCGGCATGCGTTGGCGTGCTGCTGGCAGGGTATAACTGTGCCTTCGCAGGCGAAGCAGATAATAAAACTGATAAGACTGAAACCGTTAAATTCAAGACCGTCGATCGTGGCAGCGGCTACGCCATGCCAGACTTTGCGACCAACAAATATTCGGTGCTGATCGCAAAATACGCAAAGCAATACGATGTCCCCGTAGCGCTGGCGTCCGCCGTGGTGCGGGTTGAAAGCAACTTCAATCCGAATGCCCGCGGCAGCGCAGGCGAGGTCGGCCTGATGCAGATCAAGCCGGCAACCGCACGGATGATGGGCTATGCCGGTACGAAGAAAGGTCTCTTCGATCCCGAGACCAACATCAAATACGGTATGAAGTATCTCTCCATGGCGCATGAACTCGGCGGCGGCGAAACCTGCGGCACGATCCTGAAATACAATGCGGGTCATGCCGCCAAGCGTATGAACCCGGTCTCCAAGGCCTATTGCGGCAAGGTTCTGGCGCTTCTCTAAGGGCGCCCGTAACCTGTTGATGCGGAATCCCTTTCCGCCTGCACTTCAGAAAATGATTCAACTTGCCGGCCTGAGTGTCTGACATCGCGAAGCGAGGTAAGGCATGGCCGGGTTGAAGACGGTTCGGCCGCCTTGCCGCTCACTTCGCAGGCGGCTATCCCTATCCCCGAATTTTCCGGAATCGTGTTCCGGCAGACAGGGAAGGCAGCGATGGCAGCAGATTTCAAATACATCGTCGTCGGCCGGGGCATGATGGGTGCGGCTGCGGCCAAGCATCTTGCGATGCAGGCGGATGGTGTGGCTGTCATCGGCCCCGACGAACCGGAGAATCGCAAGGCGCATCAAGGCGTCTTTGCCAGCCATTATGACGAGGGCCGCATCACCCGCACGGTCGATCCGGATCGGGACTGGGCGCTTCTCGCCAATCGTTCGATCGCGCGTTACGCGGAGATCGCTTCCGAAAGCGGTGTGGATTTCTATACCGAAGCAGGCTGTGTTGTGGTCGCCCCCGCGGGTGGCGACTATGTCAGCGAGACCAGGGCGGCGGCGGATTCGCTCAAAGTCGATGTCCAGACGCTGGATGCTGCAGCACTCGCGCAGACCTTTCCGTATTTCTCGCTGCCGCAGGGCTGCGACGGTGTCTTCCAGGCGAAGGACGCTGGCTATATCAGCCCGCGGCGGCTGGTGAAGGCGCAGTCGATCATCGCTGAAAAACGTGGTGCCACCGTGATCCGTGACTATATCACGGCGATCCGGGAGCGGGGCGATACGGTCGCCGTAATCACCGCATCAGGCGAGACCATCACGGCCGAAAAAGTCCTGCTCGCCGCAGGCGGTTTTTCTATCAGCGAGAATCTCTTGGCCGAAACCGTTGACATGTCGGTTTACGGGCGGACGGTGACGCTGTTCGAAGTCAGCGAGGAGCAGGCAGCAGCTTTTGCCGGCATGCCGTCGCTCATTCTGGATGCGCCTGGTATCGACATCTACTTGCTGCCGCCGATCCGCTACCCTGATGGCAAGCTCTACCTGAAGATCGGTGGCGACCCTGATGATTATCAGCTGAAGACCGATGCAGAACTGCGGGCGTGGTTTCGCACCGACGGCAGGCCGCGGGCGCGCGATCGCCTGATGCTGATTACCAGACGTCTGATTCCCGAACTGAAGCCACTTTCGGTCTCCACGGCCTCCTGCGTGGTGTCGAAGACATCCAGCAAGCACCCGATGATCGGCTTCACCTCGTCGCCCAATATCGCCGTTCTGACCGGTTGCGCCGGGACCTCGGCGAAGAGCTCGGACGAGATCGGTCGGCTCGGGGCGGAGCTGTTGCTGACCGGCCAGATTGCTCCTCAGGGCTATCGGACGGATTTCAAACCGTCTTTCCGTTAAGCGGCGGCGATATTTGCTGTGGCAATTCCCTGACGGCTCCGCTAAGGGAGCGCTGCCAGTTGGCCGGGCAGCCGCGCTTTACAATGCCGAAAGGTGGTAAGGTGAGGAAAGTCCGGGCTCCACGGAAATACGGTGCCGGATAACGTCCGGCGAGGGCGACCTTAGGGAAAGTGCCACAGAAAGCAAACCGCCTGCGCTTGCGCAGGTAAGGGTGAAAGGGTGGGGTAAGAGCCCACCGCGTCTCCGGCAACGGCGATGGCAAGGTAAACCCCACCGGGAGCAAGACCGAATAGGGATGACGTGGTTGGCGCAAGCCTTCCGGCCGGTTTCCAGGCCAGTCATCCGGGTGGGTTGCGAGAGGCGGCGTGCAAACGCCGTCCCAGAGGAATGGCTGCCACGTTCCGGGTCAAACCGGAGCCATACAGAACCCGGCTTACAGGCCAACTGGCGATTACACTTTCTGTCTCTCAGCACATTCGGCGTAAAAGCCGAAGGTGTTGTTATCGCGTGATTTTCGCGGAGCGAAATCGGGCCTCCAGTCTATATTTCCATTTTCTTACGGATGCTTTTCCGGGTGCCGGAAAATGCCGATCCTAACCCTTTGTTAAACTTAACAGCTTATAAATTTTCGATACTGCGCTCATCGCGAGAGGGGCGTTTCCCATTGACGCCCATATGGTCCCATGGTATCCCATAAGAGCACTGCACAAGGGCAATCATCTGCCCATCAATCGCAAAGCCAAGGCGCCTTCCGCTCCGGAAGCGCCGGATGGAATTCCATTCATCCGGCTAGCGAAGCTGTGTCTGATTTTGGGAGTTTTGGGCGCGTTGTTTCTGTCCGGGCTCTTTCGGGAACGGATGTTTCGTGTCATGAGCCGCTTCCTCTCAAATGCGACCAACAGGATCGATTCCAAGGGCAGGGTTTCCGTGCCGGCGGCGTTTCGTTCCGTGCTGGCGCAGCGCAATATCCAGGAGCTGTATTGCTTCCAGGATTTTGTGTTTCCGGCGATCAGCGTCGGCGGTCCGGATCTTCTCGAAAGGTTCGAGCGGCAGATTGCTGCGGAGGATCCGTTTTCGCCGGTTGCGAACGAGATGTCGCTTCTCATTCATGGGGGCGGGGTCTTCATGAAGCTCGACGCCGAGGGGCGTTTGATGGTCACGGATTTCATGCGGGATTTCACGGGGATCTCGGACGAAGTGACTTTCGTTGGTCGGGCAGATCATTTTCAGCTGTGGCAGCCGCAGGCATTTCAGGCGGCACAGCTTCAGGCACGAGGGGAGCGCGCGCTGGCGGGCAAGCGCTCCTGAACAAGCGAGGGCGCGGAATGGTGACGAATCCTGGCGGAGATTCTTCTGATGCCAGTGGCGGACCGGTTCGTCACATTCCGGTTCTTCTGCGCGAAGTCCTTGATGCACTGGCGCCTGCGTCCGGCAAGAGCGTTCTCGACGGCACGTTCGGGGCTGGCGGCTATACGTCGGCGATCCTTGCGGCTGGCGCCGATGTGATCGCGCTCGATCGCGACCCGACGGCAATCGCTGCCGGTCAGGCGCTGGTCGCGGAACATGCCGGTCATCTGCGGCTCATTCATTCGCAATTTTCGCATCTTGCCGATCATGCGCCTGATGCGGGCCTCGACGGTGTCGTGCTCGATATCGGCGTCTCCTCGATGCAGATCGACGAGGCCGAGCGTGGCTTTTCGTTCTCGAAGAACGGCCCGCTCGACATGCGCATGTCGGCTGCCGGTGTTTCTGCCGCCGATGTCGTCAATCGCGCCAAGGTGGCCGAACTGATCCGTATCTTTCATTTCCTCGGCGAAGAAGATCAGGCGCCGCGCATCGCGCACGCGATCGAAAAGCGCCGCGCCGAAAAGCTGTTCGAAACGACCCGCGATCTTGCTGGTCTCATCGAGCTGGTGACGCCGCGCAAGATGAAGGACAAGATCCATCCGGCAACGCAGGTGTTCCAGGCGCTGCGCATCTTCGTCAATGACGAGCTTGGCGAGCTGGCGCAGGCGCTGTTTGCCGCCGAGCGGGCGCTGAAGCCCGGCGGGCGGCTCGTCGTCGTCACCTTCCACTCGCTGGAAGACCGGATCGTCAAGAAATTCTTCTCCGACCGCGCAGGCAAGGCCTCGGGCTCGCGTCACCTGCCGGTGGCGCATGAGCGCGCCGCGACCTTTACTGCAGTCGGGAAGTCTATGGTTGCTGCCAGTCAGGCGGAAGCCGAAGTGAATCCACGGGCACGTTCCGCCAAGCTGCGCGCTGGGGAGCGCACATCGGCTCCGGCCGAAGCGGCGGACATGTCCATCTTCGGTCTGCCTAGCCTGGCCAGTCTCGGAAAACTTGGGGGTTGATGTGCTGAGAACGTTCGACTTCGTCTTGATCGGTGTGATGACGGCCGCGGCGGCCGTGACCTATACGATCAAGCATCGCGCCGAGCTGAAGCTCGAGGAGGTTCACCGCCTCGAATCCGAGATCAAGCTCGAGAAGGATACGATCGAGCTGCTGAAGGCCGATTGGGCGCTGCAATCGCAGCCGAACCGGCTGGAGCGCCTCGTCAACACCTATAATGACGAACTCAAGCTGCAGCCGACCGATTCCACCGCTCTCGTCCATGCCCGCGAATTGCCGATGCTGAAGGCGCAGGTTCCTGTTCCGGATGTGACAGAGGCCAAGGCAGACCAGAAGCATGCGACGGGTGCTGTGGCGTCCGCCGCAAAGCCTGCCGCCAGTGCCAAGGTTGCCGCAAAGGTAACTCCGAAGCCGGTGCCGCGGGTCGAAGAGCCTGAGGACGATACGGATCAGATCGCAACCGGATCGGTGGAGTAGGCCATGTCGTTTCTCTCCCGCATCATGGTGTTGAAGAGCCAGGCGCATTTCTCCTCCGGCGTCTATAACCGCTTCGGCGGCCCGTCGGGCAGCATTCCGCTCGAGGGCTCGCGCAAGAAAAAGGCCGGGCAGGCGAAAAGCCGGGTCGGTCTGCTGATCCTCGGCTTTACTGCGCTTTACGGCGTCATCGGTGGCCGTCTGGTCGAGTACGCGATGAAGGATCAGGAGATCGTTTCCTCTATCCTGCCGCCCGATCGTCTCATGGCATCGCGCCCCGATATTCTCGACCGCAACGGCGAGGTGTTGGCCACCGACATTCGCACCGTCTCGCTGTTTGCCGAGCCGAACAAGATTGTCGACGTTGACGAGGCGATCGAGAAGCTGGCGACCGTGCTGCCGGATCTCGACGCCAAGGGTACCTACAAGAAACTGTCGGTAAAGACCTCGCACTTCGCCTGGCTGCGCCGCCAGTTGACGCCGAAGCAGCAGAGCCAGATCCTGGCGCTCGGCATTCCCGGCATCGGCTTCCGTCCGGAGAAGCGCCGCTTCTATCCGGGTGGCCCGACTGCTTCGCACATTCTCGGTTACGTCAATATCGACAACCGCGGCGTCTCCGGCATGGAGAAATATATCGACGACCAGGGGCTTGCCGATCTCGCCTCCGTAGGCATGACCAGCGACCAGCCGCTCGAGCCGGTGAAGCTGTCGATCGATATCCGTGTCCAAAATATTGTTCGCGACGTCGTCACCAGCGCCGTCACCAATTATGAAGCTAAGGGTGCCGGTGCCGTCGTGCTCGACATCCATACCGGCGAAGTGCTCGGTATGGCCTCCGCGCCGGATTTCGATCCGAACAATCCGGAGGAGGGCGCCAAGGAAGGCTGGCTGAACCGCATGTCGAACGGCACGTTCGAAATGGGCTCGACCTTCAAGACCTTCTCGACGGCCATGGCACTCGATAGCGGCAAGGTCAGCATCAACGACAGCTTCGATGCCAGCCGCCCGATCCGCATCGGTGGGTTCACCATCAACGACTTCCACGGCCAGCGCCGTTGGCTGACCGTGCCTGAGATCTTCGAATATTCGTCGAACATCGGTACGGCGAAGATGATCGATATCGTCGGCATGGAGATGCAGAAGGACTACCTGACGCGCTTCGGCCTGCTGACGCGGATGAAGACCGAGCTTCCCGAAGTCAAGATGCCGAGCCAGCCGAAGGTCTGGAAGAAGATCAACTCGATCACGATCTCCTTCGGCCACGGCGTCTCGACGACGCCGATGCAGACGGCGGTTGCCGGTGCGGCGCTCGTCAACGGCGGCAAGCTGATCGAGCCGACCTTCCTGCCGCGTACCCGCGAGCAGGCTGACGAGACCGCCGAAGTCGTCGTCAAGAAGAGCACCAGCGACGCGATCCGCTATCTCTTCAAGCTGAACGGTCTGAAGGGCTCGGGCCGTAACGCCGATGTGGCGGGCTTCAATGTCGGCGGCAAGACGGGGACGGCCGACAAGGTCGTCAATGGCCGATACGCCCATAACCTCAATTTCAACGCCTTCCTGGCGGCCTTCCCGATCGACAATCCACGTTATGTGGTGCTGACCTTCTGCGACGAGCCGCATAACGGCGAGAAGGGCCAGAACATCGCGGCCTACACCGCCGCGCCGATGGTCAAGAACATTATCCGCCGCGCTGCCCCCATTCTCGGCGTCGAGCCGCAATTCGGCGAAGACGGATCGGCCTTGTTGGTGTCTTATTGAGTCTGAATGAATACGGCGCCGATTCGCGTGGGGTGAACGGCGCCAGAGAGAAAAGACGTTCGATGAAACTGCGGGACATTGCCGGAAGCGCATTTCCGGAAATCAAGGATCAACTCGACGGACCGGTAGGCACGCTGGAGATATCGGGTCTCACGGCTGACAGCCGCAAGGCCGGGCACGGCGCGGCCTTCGTCGCCGTCGCTGGCACCAAGGCCGATGGCGCAAGTTTCATCGCCGATGCGGCGAAGAACGGTGCCGCCGTCGCCATCACCTCGCAGCCGGTCGAAGCCTCCATTCCCGTTCTCGCCGTCAAGGAACCGCGCCGCTTCCTATCGCTGGCTGCCGCCAATTTCTATGGCAAGCAGCCTGCCACCATGGTTGCCGTGACGGGTACCGCAGGGAAGACCTCGGTGGCCTCCTTCACGCGCCAGATCTGGGCGCATGCCGGCCACCCGGCAGCGATGATCGGCACGACGGGTGTCGTCTCGCCCACGCGCAACGATTACGGTTCGCTGACCACGCCGGATCCGGTTTCGCTGCACAAGCTGCTGGCGGAACTCGCCGATGAAGGCGTCACACATGCCTCGATGGAAGCCTCGAGCCACGGCCTGGACCAGAGCCGTCTCGACGGCGTGAAGCTTGCCGCCGCCGCCTTTACCAATCTCGGCCGCGATCACATGGATTACCATCCGACGATCGAAGACTATATGGCGGCCAAGATGCGGCTGTTCGACACGCTGCTGCCGAAGGGCGCGCCGGCGATCATTTTCGCCGACGATGCCTGGTCGGCGCAGGCGATCAAGGCAGCGACCGATGCCGGTCACGACGTCCGCACTGTCGGCCGCAAGGGCGATTACCTCACCCTGAAGCGTGTCGAGCATTTCCGTCACAAGCAGGTGGCCGAAGTGCATGTCGGTGGAGAGATCTTCGAGGTCGATATTCCGCTGGCGGGCGACTTCCAGATCGCCAATGCACTGGTTGCCGCGGGTCTTGCGATGTCGACGGGCGTGCCGGCCAAGGTGGCGATGGGGGCTCTCGAAAAGCTGCAGGGCGCCTCAGGGCGTCTGGAGCTTGTCGGCCATACCCATGATGGCGCGCTCGCCTATGTCGATTACGCCCACAAGCCGGATGCGCTTGAAAACGTTCTGAATTCCGTCCGCCCGTTCACAACCGGCCGTGTCGTCGTGGTGTTCGGCTGCGGCGGCGACCGTGACAAGGGCAAGCGGCCGATCATGGGCGAGATCGCCTGCCGTCTGGCCGATGTGGTGATCGTCACCGACGACAATCCGCGCTCGGAAGACGCGGCGACGATCCGCGCCGAGATCATGGCGGCCGCGACCTGCGCCACCGAAATCGCCGACCGCTCACTGGCGATCAGCAAGGCGGTGGCGATGCTGAAGGCTGGCGACACGCTGATCGTTGCGGGCAAGGGACATGAAGAGGGGCAGACCATCGGGAGTGTGACGCTGCCTTTCTCCGACCACGCCGAAGTGCGTGAAGCCTTGGAGGAGGCGAAACCTTGAACTGGCTTTGGAACACGGAAGACATGATTGCCGCCATGGCGGGGCGTCCTTTCGGGACGCTTCCCCAGGGCATAACAGGCATTTCCATCGACAGCCGCTCGATTGCTTCAGGCGAAGCTTTCTTCGCCATCAAGGGCGATCGCGTCGATGGTCACGACTATGCCTCGATGGCGATGGCCAACGGTGCGTCGCTGCTTGTCGTCAGTGAGGCGCGGCTTGCGGGTCTTGGCCGTCTGACGGTGCCGATGATCGTCGTCGAGGATGTGCTGGCGGCGCTCGAGCGTCTCGCCGTCGCATCGCGCCAGCGGTCGCGGGCGCAGATCATTGCCGTCACCGGTTCGGTCGGCAAGACGACGACCAAGGAAATGCTGCGCCATGTGCTGTCGCCATCCGGCAAGGTGCATGCGTCCGTCGCATCCTTCAACAATCACTGGGGCGTGCCGCTGACTTTGGCGCGCATGCCGCTCGATACGCATTTCGGCGTGTTCGAAGTCGGCATGAACCACCCGGGCGAAATCCGTCCGCTGGTGCAGATGATCCGCCCGCATGTCGCCGTCATCACCACGATCGCACCGGCGCATCTCGGCAACTTCAAGAGCATCAAGGAAATCGCCACCGCCAAGGCCGAGATATTCGAAGGTCTGGTGCCCGGTGGTCATGTCGTTCTCAACCGCGACAACGACCAGTATAATTTCCTGGAGCGCACGGCACAGGCGCTTGGGATCGGCAACATCCATTCCTTCGGCCAGCACGCCAAGGCCGAGTATCGTCTCGCCGAGTTCAACGGCTCGGACGAGAGCTCGGCGCTGTGGCTGACGATCGATGGCGACACGCTGGAAGTGGCGATCGGGGCGCCTGGCCGCCACATTGCCGAAAACGCGCTTGCCGCCCTCGGCGTCGTGACGCTCGTCGGTGCCGATCTTGACAAGGCGATCGATGCGCTGGCGACCCTGCAACCCGAAAAGGGCAGGGGGCAGCGCCACAAGCTGCGGCTCGGCGTAGGCAGCCTGACGCTGATCGACGAAAGCTACAATGCGAATCCGGCCTCGATGCGCGCGGCGATCGCGCTGCTCGCGGCTGCCGTACCCTCGGGCTACGGACGCCGGATCGCCGTTCTCGGCGACATGCTGGAGATGGGGGAATTTGCCGAACGGGTGCATGCCGATCTGGCCGGTCCGCTTCTGGCGGCCGGTATCGAACATGTTTGGCTGGCAGGCAAGGATATGCAGGCGCTGAGGGAATCGCTTCCTGACAGTGTCGCCGTCGAGTATCGCGAGACGACGGCAGAACTCAAAGATTATGTACTGAACTCGGTCGAGCCGGGCGATGTCTTGATGGTCAAATCGTCATTGGGGATAGGTTTCGGCAAGATCGTTGCCGCGCTCCTTGACAAGTTTGCGCCATTTGCGGACACGCAGCGCGAGATTTGACCGGGTAAACAAGGGGCCCTGAATGCTGATTTGGCTAGTCGAACTGTCGGAACATTTTAAATTTCTGAACCTGTTCAGATACATTACCTTCCGCACAGGGGCCTCCCTCTTTACCTCCGCGCTGATCGTCTTCCTGTTCGGGCCGGTGATCATCCGTTCGCTGCGCATCCGCCAGGGCAAGGGTCAGCCGATCCGTGCAGACGGGCCGCAGACGCATTTCAAGAAGGCCGGGACGCCGACGATGGGCGGCCTGATGATCCTGGCGGGCATCGTCGGGGCATCGCTGCTCTGGGCAGACCTTTCGAACGTCTATGTCGTGGCGACACTGCTGGTGACGCTCGGTTTCGGCGCCATCGGCTTTTATGACGACTATCTCAAGGTGACGAAGCAGAGCGACAAGGGCTTTTCCGGCAAGGCTCGCCTCGGCATCGAATTCATCATCGCCGGCATTGCCGTCTATTTCATGATGCGCACGTCGCTGGCGTCAGGCCCTGCAGGCTCGACCTTCGGTTCGTCGGTCGCATTCCCCTTCTTCAAGGATTTCCTGATCAATCTCGGCATCATGTTCGTGGTGTTCGGCGGCTTCGTCATCGTTGCCGCCGGCAATGCCGTGAACCTGACGGATGGTCTGGATGGTCTGGCGATCGTGCCTGTCATGATCGCAGCCGCGTCCTTCGGCATCATCTCGTATCTTGCCGGTAACGCGGTGTTCGCGGGCTATCTGCAGATCAATTTCGTGCCCGGCACGGGTGAGCTTGCGGTCGTTCTCGGTGCCGTCATCGGCGCCGGTCTCGGCTTCCTTTGGTTCAATGCGCCGCCCGCCGCAATCTTCATGGGCGACACCGGTTCGCTGGCGCTCGGCGGCACGATCGGCACGGTTGCCGTTGCCACCAAGCACGAGATCGTCATGGCGATCATCGGCGGTCTGTTCGTCATGGAAACGCTGTCTGTCATCATCCAGGTCGGCTTTTTCAAGATGACCGGACGGCGCGTCTTCCTGATGGCGCCGATCCACCACCATTTCGAGAAGAAGGGCTGGACGGAAAGCCAGGTCGTCATCCGTTTCTGGATCGTCGCGGTCGGCCTTGCGATGCTCGGCCTCTCGACCCTCAAGCTGCGGTAAGCGGACGATGATCCCGGTCACCACACTTGCTGGCAAAAAGGTCGCGCTCTTCGGGCTCGGCGGGTCCGGCCTTGCGACGGCGCGGGCGCTGGTCGCGGGCGGGGCTGATGTCATTGCCTGGGACGACAATCCTGACAGCGTTGCAAAAGCCGGCGCCGAGGGGATTGCCACCGCGGACCTGCGTAGCATCGACTGGGCGTCGCAATCGCTTTTCGTGCTCTCTCCCGGCGTGCCGCTGACCCATCCGAAGCCGCACTGGACCGTCGATCTGGCGCGTGGCGCCGGTGTCGACATCGTCGGAGACGTCGAGCTCTTCGTCCGCGAGCGCCGGGCGCATGCGCCGGATTGCCCGTTCATCGCCATCACCGGCACCAACGGCAAATCGACCACCACGGCGCTGATCGCCCATATCCTGAAGACCAGCGGCCGCGACACGCAGCTCGGCGGCAATATCGGTACGGCGGTGCTGACCCTCGATCCGCCGAAGGCCCAGCGCTTCTATGTCGTCGAATGCTCGTCCTATCAGATCGATCTGGCACCGACGCTGAACCCGTCAGCCGGTATCCTGCTCAACCTGACGCCCGACCATCTCGATCGCCATGGAACGATGCAGCACTATGCCGACGTCAAGGAGCGGCTGGTGGCGGGCAGCGATACGGCGATCGTCGGTGTCGATGACAGCCATTGCGAAATGATTGCCGACCGCGTCGAGCGCGCCGGCACCAAGGTGGTGCGCATTTCGCGCCGCCATCCGCTGGCCGATGGCATCTATGCCGAGGGCACGAAACTCATTCACGCAACCAATGGCGCGGCGCTTCCGCTGGCCGATCTCGACGGCATCCAGACGCTGCGCGGCAGCCACAACGCGCAGAACGCCGCGGCTGCCGTCGCGGCCTGCCTTGCTGTCGGCGTCTCTGCCGATGAGATTCGTGTGGGGCTTGCCTCGTTCCCCGGCCTCAAGCACCGCATGCAGCCGGTCGGCAAGCGCGGCAATGCGGTCTTCGTCAACGATTCGAAGGCGACCAATGCGGATGCGGCGGCACCGGCACTGTCGAGCTACGACCGCATCTACTGGATCGCCGGCGGCCTGCCGAAATCCGGTGGCATCACGACGCTGGCGCCGTTCTTCCCGCGCATCGCCAAGGCCTATCTGATCGGCGAGGCGGCAGCGGAGTTTGCGGCCACCCTCGGCGAGGCCGTCCCCTACGAGATCTCGGGCACGTTGGAGCGCGCCGTCGCGCATGCGGCTGCCGATGCGGAAGAAGATGAAACTGGCCCTGTCGCGGTGATGTTATCCCCGGCTTGCGCAAGCTTCGACCAATATAAGAACTTTGAAGTCAGGGGCGATGCATTTGTCAGCCATGTGGCAGCGCTCGACGGAATCACCATGCTGATCGGTTCGGCAACAGGAGATAAGTGACATGGTAAGCCGTGCGGAACGTGGGCCTTTGGCCGATTGGTTTTGGACCATCGACCGCTTTTTCTTGGCGATGTTCGTCTTCCTGATGGGCATCGGCTTCATGCTGTCCTTCGCCGCATCGCCCGCGGTGGCGGAGCGCATCGGGCTTGAGCCCTTCCATTTCGTCAAGCGCCACGCGGCCTTCATGATCCCATCGCTGATGGTGATGATCGGGTTGTCGTTCCTGACGCCGCGCCAGGTGAGGCGCACGGCGATCCTGCTTTTGATCGTCGCGATAGCGATGATGCTGCTGGCGCTGTTCTTCGGCGTCGAGGTCAAGGGTTCCCGCCGCTGGGTAACGCTGGCCGGTATCTCGATCCAGCCTTCCGAGTTCATGAAGCCGGCCTTTGTGGTGGTCTGCGCCTGGCTGTTTGCCGAGCATGCGCGCCAGCCTGAAATCCCGGGCAATCTTTTCGCCATCATTCTGTTCGGCATGGTCGCCTCGCTGCTCGTGGCCCAGCCCGACCTTGGTCAGACGATTCTCACCACCGCCGTCTGGGGCGGCATGTTCTTCATGGCGGGCATGCCGTGGCTGTGGATCATCGTGCTCGGCGTCGGCGGGGCGGGCGGCCTCGTCTCGGCCTATTATGTCTTCCCGCACGTCGCGGGGCGAATAGACAAGTTCATGACCGGCGAGGGCGACACGTTCCAGATCGATACCGCCCGCGAGGCGATCATCCGCGGCGACTGGTTCGGTCAGGGGCCGGGCGAGGGTATCGTCAAGCGCATCATCCCCGACGCCCATACCGACTTCATCTTCTCGGTCGCGGCCGAAGAGTTCGGCATCATCTTCTGCATCGCCCTTGTTGCGCTGTTCACGGCCCTTGTCTTGAGGGGGCTGTCGCACGCATATAAGGAGAAGAACGATTTCAACCGGTTTGCCGTCGCCGGCCTCGTGCTGCAGATGGGCATCCAGTCGATCATCAATATCGGCGTCAATCTCGAACTGCTGCCGGCAAAGGGCATGACGCTGCCGCTGATCTCCTACGGCGGTTCGTCGATGGTGGCGATCTGCGTCACCGCCGGTTTCATTCTCGCGCTGACGCGCCATCGGCCGGAAAAACGTGCGCAGGAGCGGAGCCTCTTCCGCGTGCCGCACGGAATGCCGGCGGAGTAAAAGAACTATGAGTAAAGGCATCGTCCTTCTTGCCGCCGGGGGAACCGGCGGCCACGTCTTTCCCGCGGAAGCCTTGGCCTATGAGCTGAAGGCCCGCGGTTATTCCGTTCATCTGGTCACCGACAGCCGGGCCGAGCGCTATGCCGGCAAGTTCCCGGCCGAGCAGATCCATGTCGTACCGTCTGCGACGATCGGTTCGAAGAACCCGATCGCGGTCGCCCGTTCGCTTTGGACGCTGTGGAGCGGCATGCGGGCGGCGAAGAAGCTGATCCAGAAGCTGAAGCCTGCCGTCGTCGTCGGTTTCGGTGGCTATCCGACCGTGCCGCCGCTGCTGGCCGCAACGCGCCTTGGCGTGCCCGCCATGATCCACGAGCAGAATGCAGTGATGGGCCGCGCCAACAAGGCGCTGGCGGCGCGTGTCCAGGCGATTGCCGGTGGATTCCTGCCGGAAAATGGCGGCGTCTATCCCGAAAAGACTGTCACAACCGGCAATCCGGTTCGCCCGGCGATCATCGAGGCCGCCAAGGTTCCCTATGCGCCGTCGCATCCCGGCGAACCCTTCAATCTCGTGGTCTTCGGCGGCAGCCAGGGCGCGCAGTATTTCTCCAAGGCGATGCCGACGGCGATCAGCCTGCTTGACGACGATCTCCGGGCGCGGCTGCGGATCACCCAGCAGGTGCGGCCCGAGGATATGGAGATGGTCGGCGGCTGCGTCGCGCAGCTGAAGACGGGGGCGGATATCGCGCCGTTCTTCACCGACATGGCCGAACGTCTCGCAAAAGCGCATCTGATCATCTGCCGTTCGGGCGCTTCGACGGTTTCGGAAATCTCGGTAATCGGCCGTCCGGCCGTTCTCGTGCCTTATCCGCATGCGCTGGATCATGACCAGGCTGCCAATGCCGCAGCACTTGCCGCGACCGGTGGCGCCAAGGTCATCGTCCAGGCCGAGCTTTCCTCCGAGAAGATCGCTGCGATCCTGACGCATGCGATGAACGACCCGGAAAAGCTGGCGCGCATGGCGGCGGCGGCAAAGCAGACCGGGAAACCGGATGCTGCGAACTTGCTTGCCGGCATGGTAGAGGCTATTGCCGCCGGACGTACAATTGCAGAGTTCAAGGGGGCACAGTCATGAAACTGCCGAAGGCTATAGGCCTCGTCCATTTCATCGGCATCGGCGGCATCGGCATGAGCGGCATTGCCGAAGTGCTGCACAATCTCGGCCACAAGGTCCAGGGATCAGATCAGTCCGACAGTGCGAACGTTCAGCGTCTGCGCGAAAAAGGCATTGAGGTCTTCGTCGGCCACAAGGCCGAGAACCTCGGCGATGCCGAAGTCGTCGTCGTTTCCACGGCGATCAAGAAGAGCAATCCGGAACTGATCGCGGCGCGCGAAAAGCTGCTGCCCGTCGTTCGCCGCGCCGAAATGCTGGCCGAGCTCATGCGCTTCCGCAATGCGATCGCCATCGGCGGCACGCATGGCAAGACGACCACCACTTCGCTGGTGGCGACTCTACTCGAAGCCGGCGGGCTCGATCCGACCGTCATCAATGGCGGCATCATCAACGCCTACGGCACCAACGCGCGCATGGGCGAGGGCGAGTGGATGGTGGTCGAGGCCGACGAGTCCGACGGCACCTTCCTGAAGCTGCCGGCCGACGTTGCCGTCGTCACCAATATCGACCCCGAACATCTCGACCATTACGGCAATTTCGACGCCGTGCGCGCCGCTTTCCGGCAGTTCGTCGAGAATGTGCCGTTCTACGGCTTCGGCGTGATGTGCCTCGATCATCCCGAAGTGCAGGCGCTGGTCGGCCGTATCGAGGACCGCAAGGTCGTGACTTACGGCGAAAATCCGCAAGCCGACGTGCGCTTCACCAATGTGCGTATCGACGGGCCGCGCTCGATCTTCGACGTCGAGATCCGCCGCCGCCGCACGGGCAAGGTCTTCAAGCTCGACAATCTCGTCATGCCGATGCCTGGCCGTCACAACATTTCCAATGCGACAGCTGCGATTGCCGTTGCCAACCGCCTCGGCATTTCCAACGAGGACATTGCCAAAGGGCTTGCCTCCTTCGGCGGCGTCAAGCGGCGTTTCACGCTGACCGGCGAATGGAACGGCGTGCAGGTGTTCGACGATTACGGTCACCACCCGGTCGAGATCAAGGCGGTGCTCAGGGCTGCGCGCGAGGCCTGCAAGGGCCGCGTCATCGCCGTTCATCAGCCGCACCGTTATTCGCGCCTTTCGAGCCTCTTCGAAGAGTTCGCCAACTGCTTCAACGATGCCGACAGCATCTTCCTGGCGCCTGTCTATGCGGCCGGTGAGGACCCGATCGAGGGCGCCGATTCCGAGACGCTGGTCTCGCGCATCAAGGCTGGCGGCCATCGCGACGCACGCTATCTTCCGTCGCAAGACGTACTACCGGAGATGGTTGGAGAGATTGCAAAGCCGGGCGACTTTGTGGTTCTCTTGGGGGCTGGAAGTATCACCTACTGGGCAGCGGCCCTGCCAAAGCAACTGGAAGGCCTTTCGGGAAAGTCGGCATGAAACAGGTAAATGGGGAAAAGCTTCTCGAAACTCTCGGAGAAGGCGTCAAGGACATCCGCGGCCGTATCACGCCGGATGCCCCCATGGACCGCGTGACCTGGTTCCGTGCCGGCGGCCTCGCCGAGCTGATGTTCCAGCCGCATGACGAAGACGATCTCATCGCTTTCATGAAGCTTCTGCCTGAGGACGTGCCTGTCACCGTTGTCGGTGTCGGATCGAATCTTCTGGTGCGCGACGGCGGCATTCCGGGTGTGGTTCTGCGCCTGTCGGCCAAGGGTTTCGGCGGGCTGGAGATTGCCGGTGAAAACCGCATCCGCGCCGGTGCGATCTGCCCGGACAAGCACGTTGCGGCCATGGCGATGGACAATGGCATCGGCGGCTTCCATTTCTACTACGGCATTCCCGGCAGCATCGGCGGCGCGGCGCGCATGAATGCCGGCGCCAATGGCGGCGAGACCCGCGAGCGGCTCGTCGAACTGACGGCGATCGACCGCAAGGGCAACAAGGTCGTGCTTTCGAATGCCGAGATGGGTTATTCCTACCGTCATTCCTCGGCCGCATCGGATCTGATCTTCACCTCGGTGCTGTTCGAAGGCTATGCCGAAGACCGCGCCAAGATCCGCGCCGATATGGATGCGGTGCGCAACCATCGCGAGACGGTGCAGCCGATCCGCGAGAAGACCGGCGGCTCGACCTTCAAGAATCCCGAGGGACATTCGGCCTGGAAGCTGATCGACGAAGCGGGCTGCCGCGGTCTGGTCATCGGCGGGGCGCAGATGTCGTCGCTGCATTGCAACTTCATGATCAACATGGGCCAGGCGACCGGCTACGATCTCGAATATCTCGGCGAACAGGTTCGCCGCGAAGTGTTCGAAAATTCCGGCGTCAAGCTGGAATGGGAGATCAAGCGTCTCGGCGTGTTCATGCCAGGCCGCGAAGTCCGCCCGTTCCAGGGCGTGACCAGCGACTGATTGCTTTCTATCGAAGAGCTTTGCTGAAGGCGGTGTCGAAGATGACGCCGCCTTTGTCGTCTGCGGCCTCGCCGATCGCCACGTCCATGCGGCCGTTGGCAACGCGCACCAGCGTGAAGCCGCCCATGAAGGCGGCCTTGGCCTTGAAGACGTCGATGCCGTTGATCTTGTAGGCCATCGCGGTGTCGTGCTCGTGGCCGTGGAAGATGCCGATTACATTGTAGCCGCTGAGGGTTGCGAGCAGATCCTGACGTTCTGATTCATCCCACCAATGCGGCGTTCCGGTGCCCGTGTCATCGAAGGTGCTCCTGGCCGGATCCCAGCGCTCGGTGGAGAAACGATCCCAGCCATAGTGCTGGAAGATCACCACGGGCCTGCCGTCGGATGCATAGGTCTTCAGGTCCTGTTTCATCCAGTCGAGGCTGTTGGCCGTGCCCTTGCTGTTGTCGCCGCCATAGCGCTGCGCCTGGATCAGATGCAACCCGCCCCAGTTCCAGGAGTAGTTGTCGGAGGCTTCGTCGTAATTGTCGACAGGCACGACCGGTTTGAAGAAGACGCTCGGCTTGTGGTTCATCTGCACGTAGTCGCGCAGCTCGTCGCGATACCAGTCGACCTGCGGCGGACGGCCGTCCTGATCGAGGTCGTGATTGCCGAGGCCGACATAGACAGGGAAATGCACATGGTCAGGGCCGCGGCCCTCCTGGTAGCGGTGCGAGAACTGCAGGAGCTGCGACCCTTCCGCAAACTCCGCCATCTGGCCGCCGCCATCGTCGGTGACGTCGCCGCAGACGATGATGCCTTGAGGCCGGGCAATCGTCTGGCCGGCAACGCTGAGGCCGCTCGACTTGCCAGCAATCTGTTCGGGCCATGTCTGGTGGTGGATGTTGTTGAGCGCCAGGATATGGCGCAGCAGATTGGCGTCGGTCTTGCCTTCCTGCTGGCAATTGGGGCTGAGCCCATCGCCGATGCGGCAGGCATGGACGTCGTTGATGACGAGGAAGGTGACGTTGACATCAGGGACGGCGGCGCGCGACAGCGACGGCAGTGAAAGGGCCATTCCGGCGCCGAGGCCCTGTGTCAGCAGCGATCGTCTTGTCAGCATTGTCGTCTCCCGTATTTCTTAAATGGAAGAGTAGGAGCAAGCCGTTAACAGACAAGAATCAAAAAAGGCCGCGGCGTCTCCGCCGCGGCCTTGGATCCATTGAACCCGAAGTCCTCAGACTTCTTCGCGGCCTGACAGCAGGATGCAGACCAGGGAGATCACTGCTGCGCCGGAAAGATAATAGCCGACATAGGAGAGGTCGTAGGTCGTTGCCAGCCAGCTGGCGATGTTCGGCGCCAGTGAGGCGCCGAAGATGCCGCCGAGGTTGAAGGTCATCGAGGCGCCGGTATAGCGCACCGTGGTCGGGAAGGGGGCGGCAAGTGCTGCACCGATCGGACCGTAGGTGAAGCCCATCAGCGCCAGGCCGATGATCGAGCACAGGAAGGCGCCCATCAGGCCTGCGGTCAGCAGCGAGGCGTAGAAGAAGCCGAAGATCGCGATGCCGATTGTCACCAGGATCAGGATCAGGCGGCGCGAATAGCGGTCCGAAAGCAGGCCGGAGATCGGGATCGTCAGGCCGAAGAACACGACGCCGACGAGCTGAATGACCAGGAACTGCTCACGCGAATAGCCGAGCTTCGAGGTGCCCCAAGACAGCGTGAAGACCGTCATCAGGTAGAATAGCACGAAGGTGGCGACGGCGATGAAGGTGCCGAGAACCAGGCTGCGGAAATGCTTGCGGAAGACGACGGCAACCGGAACGGCAACGCGCTCGTGCTTCTCGACGGCCTTCTGGAACTCCGGCGTTTCGGCGATCTTCAGGCGGACATAGAGGCCGACGGCGACGAGTGCCAGGCTGGCCACGAAGGGAATGCGCCAGCCGAAGGCCAGGAAGTCCTCGTTAGTCATCGTCTCGGTCAGGATCAGGAAGAAGCCGGAAGAGAGGATGAAGCCGATCGGCGCGCCAAGCTGCGGGAACATGGCGTACCAGCTGCGCTTGCCAGGAGGGGCGTTTTCGGTTGCGAGCAGCACGGCGCCGCCCCATTCTCCGCCGAGGCCGAGGCCTTGGCCGAAACGGCACAGTGCGAGAAGCAGAGGCGCGACGATGCCGATCGAATCATAGCCCGGGAGCATGCCGATCGCCACGGTCGACAGGCCCATGGTCATCAGCGCTGCGACGAGTGTCGCCTTGCGGCCGATACGGTCACCGAAGTGGCCGAAAAGGATGCCGCCAAGCGGGCGGGCGAAGAAGGCGATCGAGAAGGTGGCGAAGGACTGCAGCTGTGCAGACGCCGGATCGCTGGCCGGGAAGAAGAGGTGCGGGAAGACCAGCACGGCGGCCGTGGCGTAGACGTAGAAGTCGAAGAATTCGATAGTGGTGCCGACGAGGCTCGCGATCAGAACACGCGCCGGCGAATTGACTTGCGCATTGTTCGATGAGGAGGGCGTCGGCGATACCGGAGATATCGCGTCAGACATTGTCATTCCAATCAGGATTGCTGTTTGCCTTGGGAGGCAACCGGCTCATAGCGCAATTTTCGGTCTCAGCAAACGCTAAATGAGCAATAAACTGATGAAATCCCTGGCCGATGCTGAGGGTGTTTTCGGACCGGCCAATCCGCGTTTCTAGCAAAATTACCAGATTGACGGGACTCGATTTGAGGCGGCTTGCTGTTCTCGCTCTGGTTGAGAGCCTCGGAGGGTAAATCATGCAAAGAAATCTTATTGCAGAGTTTTTGGGTACGTTCTGGCTCGTTTTCGGCGGTTGCGGCAGTGCTGTGCTGGCGGCAGCATTTCCGGCGCTCGGAATTGGCTTTGCCGGTGTCGCCCTGGCATTCGGACTGACGGTGCTGACGATGGCCTATGCGGTCGGCGGCATTTCCGGCGGACATTTCAATCCGGCGGTGTCCGTGGGTCTCGCGGTTGCCGGGCGGTTTCCGGCGGGCCGCGCCATTCCCTACATCATCGTGCAGGTCATCGGTGCCGTCGCGGCAGCGGCACTTCTCTATCTGGTTGCCAGCGGAAAAGCCGGTTTCGAACTGGGCGGCTTTGCCTCGAACGGTTATGGCGAGCATTCGCCGGGCGGTTATTCGCTGACGTCGGCGCTAATCATCGAGGTCCTGCTGACGATGTTCTTCCTGATCGTCATCCTGGGCTCCACGCATGGGCGCGTGCCTGCCGGGTTCGCGCCGCTGGCGATCGGCCTGGCGCTGACGCTGATCCATCTGATCTCGATCCCGGTTACCAACACATCGGTCAATCCGGCGCGTTCGACAGGGCAGGCGCTCTTTGCCGGCGGCTGGGCTCTGCAGCAGCTTTGGCTCTTCTGGCTGGCGCCGATCGTGGGCGGCGCGCTCGGCGGGACGGTCTGGAAACTGCTTGAGAAAGACGACTAAGCGCCGTCGTAATCACGCTGCGCATGCCAACCCGCACAGCTCGTCTGTGCGGGTTTTTTCATCCTCCGAACGAACTTCCGGATGCTGGTGCAAGCCACTGATTTAGAGTCGAAACGGCACAGGTTTGCCGCGCTGTTCGGCAGCCTGGAGGCGGCAGGTTAACAAAAGTAAACGCTTCGTTAACCATATTGTTGTCAAACTGCCATCAAGCCTGAGTGGGCAAGATTCGGTGGGCGAAAGCCTCGCGCAAGCGTCGGAATTCATGCCGTAAGTTATTTTGGGGGTACGTATGAGTCGCAAGCATGTCGCTGTCCTAATGGGCGGATTTTCCTCGGAGAGGCCGGTAAGCCTGTCTTCGGGGAAGGCATGTGCTGACGCGCTGGAAGCCGAAGGCTTTCAGGTCACCCGTATCGATGTCGACCGTGATGTGTCGGCCAAGCTCGTTGCTGCCCGCCCGGATGTCGCGTTCAATGCTCTGCATGGCCCGTTCGGCGAGGACGGTACGATCCAGGGCATTCTCGAATATCTCGAAATTCCCTATACGCATTCCGGCGTTCTTGCCTCGGCTCTCGCTATGGACAAGAGCAAGGCGAAGGGTGTTGCCGCTGCTGCCGGTATTCCGGTGGCGCAATCCGAAGTCATCAACCGTTTCGCCTTTCCGGCCGAGCATCCGATGAAGCCGCCTTATGTGGTGAAGCCGGTTCGCGAGGGGTCGAGCTTCGGTGTGTTGATCGTGCAAGAGGATCAGTCGCATCCGCCGCAGGTGATCAGTTCTTCGGAGTGGCGCTATGGGGAAGAGGTTCTCGTCGAGCGCTATATCCATGGCCGAGAGCTGACATGCGGCGTGATGGGCGATACGGCGCTGGGTGTCACGGAAGTGGTGCCGCAGGGCCACAACTTTTATGACTATGACGCCAAGTATGCGGCTGGCGGTTCAAAACACGTCATTCCGGCGAAAATTTCACCGAAAATTTACCAAAAAATACAATCATTGGCACTAAGGGCGCATCAAGCAATTGGTTGCCGTGGCGTCAGCCGGTCTGACTTTCGCTACGACGATCGCTTCTCCGAAGATGGCGAAATCATCTGGCTCGAGGTCAACACTCAGCCGGGAATGACTCCAACCTCTCTGGTGCCCGAAATGGCCGGTTATGCCGGTTATTCCTTTGGTGAGTTTCTGCGCTGGATGGTGGAGGACGCTTCTTGTTCTCGTTGACGGTCAAAAGGATGGGGCGCCCGAGCCATCGCGACGATATTGCCTTCCCGGAAGGCGATAGCCGCATGGTGCTGCCGCGTCCGCTGCGCCGCGCCGTCCGCTTTCTTGTCAGCCTCGGCACTGGCCGCATCTATATCCCTGCGCATACCGGCACTGTTTCGGCTCTGGCGTTTCTGGCTGCGACCGGCCTCTACGGCATGTCGCTCGGCGGTCACACGGAAGCGGTCGCTCAGGCGACGACCACGGCTGCAGGCTTTGCGATCGAAGACGTGAAAGTGTCTGGCAATTTGGCGACCTCGGAAATCGAGATCCTCGATCTCCTCGGTCTCGACGGCACGACCTCGCTGGTCGCTCTGGACGTCGATACGGCGCGCCAGAAGATCGCCAAACTTCCCTGGGTCGAAAGCGCCGAAGTTCGCAAGATCTATCCGAAGACGATCGAAGTGAAGCTCAAGGAGCGTCAGGCCTATGCGATCTGGCAGCACGGCCAGGAGCTTTCGCTGATCGAGCGCAATGGCAGCGTCATCGCGCCGCTGCGCGACAACAAGTTTTCCAACCTTCCGCTCGTCGTCGGCCGCGATGCCGAGACGGCTGCTGTTGCGCTTGAAGGCGAATTCGCCAACTGGCCCGACATCAAGGCGCGGGTGAAGGCCTATGTCTGGGTTTCCAGCCGCCGTTGGGATCTGCATCTCGACAACGGTGTCGTCGTGAAGCTGCCGGCCGACGATGTCGATCAGGCGCTGGCGACGCTGTCGAAGCTCAACAAGGAACAGGATCTTCTGGCGCGCGACATCGCAGCCGTCGATCTCAGATTGGCAGACCGGACCGCAATCCAGCTCACCCCCGAGGCCATGGCCCGGCGGCAGGTGGTGCTCGACCAGCGGACGAAGGATTTGAAAAAGGCGGGGCAAAATATATGAGCTTGTTCGGTTCATCCCATTTCGGATTGCCGCGCCTGAAGCCGCTTTCGTCGAAGCGGTCGCATATCGTTTCGGTGCTCGACATCGGATCGACCAAGGTCGTCTGCATGATCGGCCGGCTGACGCCGCGCGAGGAGAGCGAGATTCTCCCGGGCCGCACGCATGACATCGAGATCATCGGCATTGGCCATCAGCGTTCCCGCGGTATCAAGACCGGCGTCATTGCCGATCTCGATGCGCTGGAAAGCGTCATTCGTCTCGCGGTCGATGCCGCCGAGCGCATGGCTGGCCTCACCGTCGAAAGCCTGATCGTCAACCTGACGGCCGGCCGTCTCGGTAGCGATGTCTATACGGCGACGATCGATCTCGGCGGTCAGGAAGTCGAACTCAACGACCTGAAGAAGGTTCTTTCGGCAGCCTGCCAGCAGTCGCTGCGCCAGGACCGCGCCGTACTCCATTCGCTGGCAACGGGCTTCTCGCTTGACGGCGAGCGCGGCATTCGCGACCCCTTGTCGATGTACGGTGACATGCTCGGCGTCGATATGCATGTCGTTACCGCCGAGCGCGCTGCGCTCAAGAATCTCGAACTCAGCGTCAACCGTGCGCATCTCTCCGTCGAAGGCATCGTCGCGACGCCTTACGCTTCCGGTCTTGCGGCTCTCGTCGATGACGAAGTCGAGCTTGGCTGCGCAGCGATCGACATGGGCGGCGGCACGACGACGATCTCGGTCTTTGCCGAGGGCAAGCTTGTCCATACCGACGCCGTCGGCCTTGGCGGGCACCACGTCACAACGGACCTCGCACGCGGTCTTTCGACCCGCATCGAGGATGCCGAGCGTCTGAAGGTGGTTCACGCTTCGGCGATGGCGAACTCGTCCGACGAACGCGAACTGATCTCGATCCCGCCGATCGGCGAAGACGAGCGCGATCTGCCGACGCAGGTGCCGCGTGCGCTGGTGTCGCGCATCGTCGGCGCCCGTATCGAGGAAACGATGGAACTGATCCGCGACCGGATCCAGCGCTCGGGCTTCAGCCCGATCGTCGGCAAGCGCGTCGTGCTGACGGGTGGCGCAAGCCAGCTCACCGGCCTTGCAGACGTTGCCCGCAAGATTCTGGCCCGCAACGTTCGTATCGGCCGCCCGATGGGCGTCTCGGGTCTGCCGACGGCGGCCAAGGGCCCGGCCTTTTCGACGGCGGTCGGCCTGATGATCTATCCGCAGGTCGCAGACATGGAAACACATGCGTCACAGAGCGGGCTGCTCTTGTCGCTTGGGGGAAATAACAGCCGCATAGCCCGGATGGGCCAGTGGCTGAAGGAAAGCTTCTGAACATTGAGTGAATTGGCCGGCGTGGCGATGCGGCCATAAAGAGAAGGAACGGGTACCATGACTATCAAGCTGCAAAAGCCTGACATCACAGAGCTGAAGCCGCGTATCACCGTATTCGGTGTCGGCGGCGGCGGCGGCAATGCTGTCAACAACATGATCTCCGCTGGCCTCCAGGGCGTCGACTTCGTCGTTGCCAACACGGATGCGCAGGCTCTGACGATGACCAAGGCGGAGCGGATCATCCAGCTCGGCGCCAACGTCACCGAAGGCCTCGGTGCAGGTTCGCAGCCGGAAGTCGGCCGTGCGGCTGCCGAAGAGTGCATCGATGAGATCATCGATCACCTGAACGGCACGCATATGTGCTTCGTCACCGCCGGCATGGGCGGCGGTACCGGTACCGGTGCTGCTCCTGTCGTCGCGCAGGCCGCCCGCAACAAGGGCATCCTGACCGTCGGCGTCGTCACCAAGCCGTTCCAGTTCGAAGGCGGCCGCCGCATGCGTCTGGCCGAAGCCGGTATCGAAGAGCTGCAGAAGTCGGTCGATACGCTGATCGTCATTCCGAACCAGAACCTCTTCCGGATCGCCAACGACAAGACGACCTTTGCCGACGCTTTCGCGATGGCCGACCAGGTTCTCTACTCGGGCGTTGCCTGCATCACCGACCTGATGGTGAAGGAAGGTCTCATCAACCTCGACTTCGCCGACGTCCGTTCGGTCATGCGCGAAATGGGCCGCGCAATGATGGGTACCGGCGAAGCTTCGGGCCAGGGCCGTGCAATGCAGGCTGCTGAAGCCGCAATCGCCAACCCGCTGCTCGACGAAACCTCGATGCGCGGTGCGCAGGGCCTGCTGATCTCGATCACCGGTGGCCGTGACCTGACGCTCTTCGAAGTCGACGAAGCCGCAACCCGCATCCGCGAAGAAGTCGATCCGGACGCCAACATCATCCTCGGCGCCACGTTCGACGAATCGCTCGAAGGCATCATCCGCGTATCGGTCGTTGCGACCGGTATCGATCGCGCTGCCGCCGAAGCCTCCACCAAGACCTTCCAGCCGGCTGCAAAGCCGATCATCCGTCCTTCGGCGGCCGTTGCTCCGGCTCCGGCCGCAGTTCAGCCTGCTCCGGTCATGCAGGCACCGAAGCCGGTTGATACCGTTGCGCAGACGATCCGCATGGCAGAAGCCCAGATGGAACGTGAACTCGACATCGTTGCCCCGCGCGCTCCGGCTCCGGTCCAGCAGCCTGTCGCACAGGAAACCTTCCGTCCGCAGAGCCGCATCTTCGCAGCAGCACCGGAAGCTCCTGTTGCCCGTCCGGCCCCGATGCAGATGCAGCCCGCTCCGGCTCCGGTCATGAGCCAGCCGGCTCCGCAGCCTGTCATGATGCAGCAGCCAGCACCGGTGGCGCCACAGCCGGTCCGCCAGGAACCTGCCATGCAGCAGCCGACGCGCATGCCGAAGGTCGAGGACTTCCCGCCGGTCGTTCAGGCCGAGATCGATCACCGCTCGCAGCCCGTCGCAGCACAGGCTCACGAAGAGCGCGGCCCGATGGGCCTGCTCAAGCGGATCACGAACTCGCTGAACCGCCGCGAAGAGGAAGTTGCTCCTGAGATGACGTCTGCTCCGGCAGCCGCTTCGCAGCAGCGCCGTCCGCTGTCGCCGGAAGCCAGCCTCTACGCTCCGCGCCGCGGCAATCTCGACGACCAGGGCCGCGCCGTTCCGCAGGCCCGCATGATGCAGGAAGACGACCAGCTCGAAATCCCCGCATTCCTGCGCCGCCAGTCGAACTGACGCGACACAGAATCGCCACGCTCCGCGCCCGGGATCACAGTCCCGGGCGCTTCTGTTTCAAAGCCTTGCGTGAAGGCTAAATTAACAAGTCATTTCAATTGCATGGTTTCGTAACAATCCGAAACGAACAGTGATTTGGAATGCAGAGCGGGCACACGTATGTATGAGGTCAAATGACCGCACTTTGACGCATTTTGGCGACAATTCAGCGGTGTGGACAAAAGAACTTCGTGGTTTGATTCCTGTGCCTTGAGCGCTACGAACCTTGAAGGGCAATGAAGGCAGATTTTATGGTTATTGGCATGCTTGGCTTCCAGACGACGGTTTCTCGCCCGGTAACGCTTTCGGGTACCGGCGTCCATTCTGGCGCGGAAGTCTCGATCACCTTCAATCCGGCCGAGACCGATACGGGCGTTGTTTTCCATCGCATGCATGACAACGGTTCTGTCACCGAGCTGCGCGCGGTTTCCTCGCAGGTAGGCAATACGGATCTCTGCACCGTTCTCGGTTTCTCTCCTGCACATTCGGTCGCGACGATCGAGCATGTGATGGCCGCCGTTTACGCGCTTGGCCTCGACAACGTGCTGATCGAAGTTCACGGCGCCGAAATGCCGATCATGGATGGCAGCTCTGCTCCGTTCATCGATGCGATCGAGCAGGTCGGTCTGGTTTCTCTTGGCGTCAAGCGCCGCTACATCCGCATCACCAAGCCTGTTCGTATCGAGCATGGCGGTTCGTGGAGCGAATTCCGCCCCTATGACGGCACGCGCTTCGAAGTTGAGATCGATTTCGACTGCCCGCTGATCGGCCGCCAGAAGTGGGAAGGCGACCTGACAGCCCAGACCTTCAAGACCGAGCTGTCGCGGGCCCGCACCTTCGGCTTCATGCGCGACGTCGAGCGTCTCTGGGCGTCCGGCCACGCTCTCGGTTCCTCGCTCGAGAACTCTGTCGTCATCTCCGACGACAACACCGTGATCAATGTCGAAGGTCTGCGTTACGCCAAGGACGAGTTCGTGCGTCACAAGACGCTCGATGCCGTCGGCGACCTATCGCTGGCGGGCGCACCGTTCATCGGGTGCTACCGTTCCTATCGCGGCGGTCACAAGATGAATGCCAATGCGCTCAAGGCACTGCTCAGCGATCCCAGCGCCTATGAGGTCGTTGAGACCTCTGCCGCCCGTCCGCGCGTTGCTGCGCGTGATTTCATTGCCGTGAATGCTCCCGGATTCGCCCCCTGGTCGGCGTGACCTCCAGAACGATTTCCTAGACCAGGACCGCCTCTTTCGGGAGGCGGTTTTTTTATGCGGATTTTCCGGCCGATAGTGTTTTCGGCGCAGATGCTTAGCTGCAACACGGGAAATCAAAGATGAAAACCCGGATATTCTCTGGGCCTATGCCACAAAAATGCGTTAATGCGTCATCATTGCGTTGCTCTCGCCTCGCATTTGTGGCTAGAAACGCCAGCGAGGTGTGGCTGCCGTTAAGAGTGGGTAGCGGGAGTCGGGATTAATCTATGGGTTATGCAAGGTCTGAAGGTATGATGAAGACAGCGCGCGCTTTGCTCGCATCGCTCGTGGTGCTGAGCGCAGGCGCCTTGATTTCCGGTTGCCAGTCGGATCCGGACATCGACATCACCAAACTCGGCCTCGACAACGACCCGCCTGACGTTCTCTACAATCAGGCGCTTGCCAACATGAAGGCAGGCAACATGGCCGAGGCGGCGCGCAAGTTCGACGCCATCGACCGTGAGAACCCGTTCTCGGAATGGGCCCGCAAGGCGCTGGTCATGAGCACCTTCGTCAAGTACCGCCAAGGCAAGATCGACGAAGCGCTGGCATCGGGCAACCGCTACATGGCGCAGTATCCGCAGTCCAAGGACGCGGCCTATGTCCAGTATCTGGTCGGTCTCAGCTATTCGAAGCAGATTTCCGACGTGACGCAGGACCAGCGCGCCTCATCGAAGACCATCGATGCAATGCAGGCCGTCATCGACAAGTATCCGGACTCCGAATATGTCGACGACGCGCAGGCCAAGATCCGCTTCGCCCGCGACCAGCTCGCCGGCAAGGAAATGCAGATCGGCCGCTACTATCTCGAGCGCAAGGAGTATCTTGCGGCTATCTCCCGTTTCCGTATCGTGGTTGAAAAGTACCCGAATACGAATCAGGTCGAGGAAGCGCTCTCGCGTCTGGTCGAAGCCTATTACGCGATGGGTATCGTCGAAGAGGCACAGACCGCCGCTGCCGTTCTCGGCCACAACTATCCGGATAGCCAGTGGTACGCCGATTCCTACAAGCTGCTGAAGAGCGGCGGCGCAGAGCCTCGGGAGAACAAGGGTTCCTGGCTCTCCGAAGCGGGCAAGAAGCTGCTCCTCGGCTCGTGAGGCCAGTAACGCAATGCTGATCCAGCTTTCGATCCGCGATATCGTTCTGATCGAGCGGCTGGATCTCTCGTTCGAGGCCGGGCTCTCGGTTCTGACCGGGGAGACGGGTGCAGGCAAATCCATCCTTCTCGACAGTCTTTCGCTGGCGCTCGGTGGGCGCGGCGATGGCGGGCTTGTGCGCCACGGCGAAGACAAGGGGCAGGTGACGGCCGCTTTCGACGTGCCGATGGATCACGGCGCCCGCAAGCTTTTGCGCGAAAACGGCATCGACGACGATGGCGACCTGATCTTCCGCCGCCAGCAATCCGCCGACGGCCGCACCAAGGCCTATGTCAACGACCAGCCCGTCAGTGTGCAGTTGATGCGCCAGGCGGGCCAGGCGTTGGTCGAAATCCACGGCCAGCACGACGACCGGGCGCTTGTCGATACCAATGCCCACCGCATCCTGCTCGACGCCTTTGCCGGTATCACCGAGGATGTCTCAGGCGTGTCCGAGCTCTACAGGATCTGGCGCGATGCCGAGAGGACGCTGAAGAAGCACCGCGAGAAGGTGGAGAACGCTGCCCGCGAGGCCGATTATCTGCGCGCCTCCGTCGAAGAGCTAGAAAAGCTGTCGCCGCGTGACGGCGAGGAGGAGGAGCTTGCCGACCGCCGCCAGAAGATGATGAAGGCGGAGCGGATCGCCGGCGATATTGCGGAGGCATCCGAGTTCCTGAACGGCAATGCCTCTCCGGTGCCTCATATCGCCTCGCTGGTGCGCCGCCTGGAGCGCAAGAGCCACGAGGCGCCCGGATTGCTGGAAGACACGGTTGCGCTTCTGGACGCCGCGCTGGACCAGCTTTCCAACGCGCAAATGGAAGTCGAGGCGGCGCTGCGCAAGACCGAATACGATCCGAAGGAGCTGGAGCGCGTCGAGGAGCGGCTGTTTGCGCTGCGCGCCGCGTCCCGCAAATATTCGGTGCCCGTCGTCGAGCTTCCGGCCCTTGCCGTCAGGATGATCGCCGATCTCGCCGATGTCGATGCGGGCGAGGAGAAGCTCGTCAAGCTCGACGCCGAGGTTGGCCGCGCGAAGGCGGCCTATGGCGAAGCTGCCCGTTCGCTGTCCGAAAAGCGTCACCATGCCGGCAATGCGTTGGCGGAGGCCGTGATGACCGAGCTTCCGGCGCTGAAGCTGGAGCGCGCCCGTTTCATGGTGGAAATCACCACGGATGCGGAGCAGGCAGCCGCAGAAGGCACCGACGTCGTCGAATTCCATGTGCAGACCAATCCGGGCACGCGTCCGGGCTCGATCATGAAAGTCGCCTCGGGTGGCGAACTCTCGCGCTTCCTTCTGGCACTGAAAGTGGCGCTTGCCGATCGCGGTTCGGCGCCGACGCTTGTTTTTGACGAGATCGATACCGGTGTCGGCGGGGCGGTGGCTGATGCCATCGGCCAGCGGCTGAAGCGGCTGTCGGACAAGGTGCAGGTTCTCTCCGTCACCCACGCGCCGCAGGTGGCGGCGAGGGCGGCGACGCATCTGCTTATCTCCAAGGGACCGGTCGATGCCGGATCCGAAAAGATCGCCACCCGGGTGGCCGCCATGGCGCCCAAGGACCGCACCGAGGAGATTGCCCGGATGCTGGCCGGTGCTTCGGTCACCGACGAGGCGCGTGCCGCGGCCGCCAAGCTGCTGTCGGGAAACGGGTAGGGGACTGTTGAGGGCGCCGCCCTCGTCCTTCGAGGCTACGCCTTCGGCTTCGCACCTCAGGATGAGGGCTCTAAAGACGGCTGCGATTGGCAGTCATCAAGGCTGACCATTCCAAGCGCGCTCCCTCCACCCTCATCCTGAGGTGCGACCGAAGGGAGCCTCGAAGGACGAGGGTGGCCACCTTGCTTAGCTTCGAACCATGAGGGCTCCCGGGGGGGCTGCGACTAGCAATCATCAAGGCCGACCACTCCGAGCACGCTCCCTCCACCCTCATCCTGAGGTGTGGCCGCAGGGAGCCTCGACGGACGAGGGTGGCCACCACCCCGCCACTTCCCATCCGGACAATTTGCGCTAAAAACGATCACAGATTCTCCGGAGTGATCATGCATGTCGAGCGAAGTTGAAACCCTGACGATCGAAGAGGCCGCAGCTGAGCTGGAGCGTCTGGCGAAAGAGATCGCCCATCACGACGCGCTCTACCACGGCAAGGACCAGCCAGAAATTTCCGATGCCGACTACGACGCGCTGAAGCGGCGGAACGATGCGATCGAGGCGCGGTTTCCCGAGCTCGTTCGCGAGGACAGCCCGTCGCGGCGCGTGGGTGCCGAGCCGTCCGTCACCTTTGCGCAGATCACCCATGCCCGGCCGATGCTCTCGCTCGACAATACTTTTTCGCAGGACGACGTGCAGGATTTCGTCGGTAGCGTCTACCGCTTCCTGGGGCGCCTGCCGGATCAGTCGATCGCGTTTACCGCCGAGCCGAAGATCGACGGCCTGTCGATGTCGATCCGCTACCAGAACGGCAAGCTCGTCAGTGCCGCAACGCGCGGCGACGGTACGACCGGCGAGAATGTCACGGCCAATATCCGCACCATCAAGGAAATCCCGCAGGTACTGCCGAAGGGCGTTCCTGAGATCGTCGAGGTACGCGGCGAGGTCTATATGGCCAAGAGCGACTTCCTGGCGCTGAACAAGCAGATGGAGGCCGAGGGAAAGCAGACCTATGTCAACCCGCGCAACACGGCGGCGGGATCGCTGCGCCAGCTCGATGCCAAGGTGACGGAGAGCCGCAAGCTGAAGTTCTTCGCCTATGCCTGGGGCGAAATCTCCGAGCCCAACGATCTGCCGAAGACCCAGTTCGACATGGTGCAGACCTTCAAGGAATGGGGTTTCCCGGTCAATCCGCTGATGAAGAGGCTGAACTCGGTGGCCGATATCCTGGCGCATTACGACGATATCGGTCTCAAGCGCCCTGATCTCGACTACGACATCGACGGTGTCGTCTACAAGGTCGACAGCCTCGAACTGCAGCAGCGCCTCGGCTTCCGCTCGCGCAGCCCGCGCTGGGCGACGGCACACAAGTTCCCGGCCGAGCAGGCGTTCACCGTTGTCGAGAATATCGACATCCAGGTCGGCCGCACCGGCGCGCTCACGCCGGTGGCGCGTCTGACCCCCGTCACCGTCGGCGGCGTCGTCGTCACCAATGCGACGCTGCATAACGCGGATTATATCAAGGGCATCGGCAATTCCGGCGAGCGCATCCGCGAGGAAGAACACGATATCCGCATCGGCGACACCGTGATCGTCCAGCGGGCAGGCGATGTCATCCCGCAGGTGCTCGACGTGGTGATGGAAAAGCGGCCGGAGGGGGCTGCGGCCTATACATTCCCGAAGACATGTCCGGTCTGCGGCTCGCATGCCGTTCGCGAAGTCAACGAGAAGACCGGCAAGGTCGATGCCGTGACGCGCTGCACCGGCGGCTTCATCTGCCGCGCCCAGGCAACCGAGCATCTGAAGCATTTCGTCTCGCGCAACGCCTTCGATATCGAGGGCTTCGGCACCAAGCAGGTCGATTTCTTCTTCGAGAGCGACGACGCATCGCTGCAGATCCGGACGGCGCCCGATATCTTCACGCTGGAGAAGCGCCAGCAGGCCTCGACGCTGACGAAGCTCGAGAATATCGACGGCTTCGGCAAGGTCAGCGTCGGCAAGCTTTACGCAGCGATCAACGAACGACGCAGCATCGCGCTGCACCGCTTCATCTATGCGCTCGGCATCCGTCATGTCGGTGAGACCACCGCCAAGCTGCTCGCCCGCTCCTACGGCACCTATGAGGCCTTCGGCGCCGCCATGCAGGATGCGGCGCCCTTGTCCGGTGATGGCTGGAACGAGTTGAACGCCATCGACGGCATCGGCGAGATCGTCGCCCGCGCCATCGTCGAGTTCTACAAGGAGCCGCGCAATGTCGAGGTCATCGGCCGCTTGCTGGAAGAGGTCGTGCCCGAGAAGGCCGAGCAGCCGGTAACATCGGGAAGTCCGGTCGCCGGGAAGACCGTAGTCTTCACCGGCTCGCTGGAGAAATTCACCCGCGACGAAGCCAAGGCCCGCGCCGAAAGCCTCGGCGCCAAGGTTGCCGGATCGGTCTCCAAGAAGACCGACATCCTCGTTGCCGGCCCGGGCGCCGGCTCCAAGCTCGACAAGGCCAAAGAACTCGGCGTCCAGACGATGGACGAAGACGAGTGGCTGGCGTTGATCGGTGGGTGATCTTGCGTTGTTCCCGTATTGGGAATATTATTGATCAATGCAGGTGATCGCCAGATCGCCGTTGCGCGCGTTTTGGGAGTCGCATCCGCAGGCGAGGGTGCCGCTGAACGTCTGGTATGCCGCTGTCAGCAAAGCTGATTGGGCAGGCCCTTCGGACGTTAAACGCATGTTCGGTGCGAATGTCGATTTTGTCGGAGACAACCGCATCATTTTCGACATCGGCGGTAACAAGTATCGGCTGATCGTCCATGTTGCCTATGCGTATCGCCGCGTGCTGATCAAATTCGTCGGCACGCATTCGGATTATGACCGGATCGACCCGGAGACCGTGTGATGGATATCAAGCCGATCAGGAACGACAGCGATCTCGCCTGGGCGATTGGTGAAGTGGCCCCGTATTTCGCGAGCCCGCCAGAAAAGGGCACGGCCGAAGCCGATCGCTTCGATGTCCTTTCAGACCTTATCGAGGCGTACGATGCTAGGCACTTTCCGGCTGGTGAACTCGATCCCGTCGAGTTTCTCCAAGCTTTTATGGATATGACGGGCCGCACCCAGACGGATCTCGGCGATCTCCTGTCATCGCGGTCGCGTGCCTCTGAAATTCTCCACCGCAAGCGCGGGCTTACGGTGGATATGATCTTTAAGCTTGGCGAGGCCTGGGGCCTGCCTGCGGAATGTCTCATCAAGCCGTATAAGCTCGAAGTCGCCTAAACCCTGACCCGCGCCATCGTATAGGCGTCGACATAGTCCCCGGCGCGGAAGCCGAAGGCTTTCAGCAGGCCTTCCTGTTCGAAGCCGAACTTCCGGTAGAGGGCAAGGGCTGCCGGGTTGTCGGTGTAGACGGTCAATTCCAGCCGCCTGATATCGAGCCAGTTGTCGGCGGTATCGACAAGGGCCGCCATCAGCGCGCTGCCGATGCCCCTGCCGGCATGGTCGTCGTGAACACCCATGCCGATGCTGGCGGCGTGGGCGCGGCGGCCCTGGTTGCGCATCAGGTGGGCGTCGCCGACCAGCGTGCCGTTGAGTTCGGCGACGATGCTGATATTGCCCTGCGGCATGGTCTCGATGCGCTTTCGCGTTTCCTCCAGCGTCTGGAAGGGAATGCGAAGCGTGCCGTAGCGAAAGGCAGGCAGATTGACGAGGGTGGTGACGGCCTCGGCATCGCTGACGCGCATGGCGCGGATGGTGAGACCTGCGGCGGCCGATCGCTTGGGTGGATTGTCTTCGGGGATTTTCAAAATGCTCTCCTTTGAAATGATGGAGGAGAGCCGGCTTCGAAAACCCTGCTCACCTCGGCAGGGTCTTCGGGACAGATCGCACGCTTAACGCGCCAACGCCTCCCCGAGCCCTGCAGGGGCCGTGGTGAGATGCATGGTGGCAAGATGCGCGTTCGATACGATCATGACGGGAAAAGTCGTTGATCACAGGTGCGAAGTCAACTGGTGCGTTTGCCTGCGCCTGCTCGCACCGCTAAGCCTGTTTCATCACCCGCGAATCACGGACCGACCTTGAAGACCATTGCCATCGATTTCGAAACGGCCAACGAACAGCGCGGCAGCGCCTGCTCGGTCGGGCTTGCCTGGATCGAGGACGGCAGGGTGACGCGCGTCGAGGAGCGGTTGATCCGTCCGAAGGATATGCGCTTTTCGGGCATGAACATCGCGATCCACGGTATTCGCCCTGAGCATGTCGAGGATGCGCCGGAGTTTCCTGAGGTCATGGACGAGTTTCATGATGACTTCAGGGGCGCGACGATGATCGCCCATAATGCGGCCTTCGATTTCAGCGTCTGGCGGGCCTCGCTTGATCTCTACCGGCAGACCTATCCCGAACTCACCTATCTCTGCAGCCTGAAGATGGCGCAGCGCATCTGGCCGCAGTTCCTGTCGCACCGGCTGAACATCATCGCCGAGCATCTCGGCCTGCGGTTCGTGCATCATAATGCGGCCGAGGATGCCGTGGTCTGCGCCCAGGCGGCGATCGAGATGGCCAAGGCGGTGAAGGCGGCGGCGGTGCATGCGATCCCGGCTGCGATCGGCATGAAGCCCGGGCGGCTGCTCGCCACCGGCTACGAACCCTGCACCTGCAAGCGCGCCTGATTTATCAGCGGTTTCTTGCATTGTCCCTCGTGCTGCTTATCTACAAAGCGGGCCAACCAGGGAGCTTCCATCCATGTTTCGAAAGATCGTTCTTGCCGCTGCCTCAGCTGCCACGCTTTGTGCGGGTGCGGCTTCTGCCGAAGTGGTCGGCAAGGTCGGGGTCGACTGGATCGGCAACGATATCATCGTCGATGCCATTCCCGATCCCGAGGTGAAGGGCGTCACCTGCCATGTCACCTATTTCGACCGCAGCCTGATCGACCGGGTGAAGAACGGCAACTGGTTCGAGGACCCGTCCAACAACTCGATTTCCTGCCGCCAGACGGGGCCGATCGAGATCGGCGACATCAACCTGTCGAAGGATGGCGACGAGGTGTTCAAGGCGGGCATGTCGCTGATCTGGAAGAAACTGGTCGTCAACCGCATCTACGACAAGACCAACGACACGCTGATCTATCTCGCCCATTCGCGCGAGCTGACAGATGGTTCGGCGAAGATGTCGATCTCGACCGTGCCGCTCTATGGACAGAACCCGGTCTGGAAGAACGGCAAGCCGCAATAAGCAGAAAGGCCCGGCGATGACCGGGCCTTTCTGTATCTGAGATATGTTGCCGGTCAGGCGGCTTCGCGTGCCAGCTCGTCGGCGATGACCGTGTCGAGATTGAGGAAGCAGACCATGGTCTTTTCCAGTGCGACGATGCCGCGGCAGAACGCGCGCTGCTGCTCCGGGATGATTTCCGGCGCCGGCTGCAGGTCTTCGCTCTTGATGGTCATCATGTCGGAAACCTGCTCGACCAGAAGGCCGACCAGCTTGCCGGCGATGTCGGTGACGATGATCGCCGAGCGCTCGGACGGCTCGGTCATCTTCATGCCGAGGCGGCAGGCCATGTCGATGACCGGGATCACCGCACCGCGAAGGTTGATGAGGCCGAGAACGTAAGGCGGCGTATGCGGCATCGGGGTTACCGGCGCCCAGCCGCGGATTTCGCGAATCGCCATGATGTCGATGCAGAATTCCTGCTCACCGAGATGGAACGAGACGATTTCCAGGTGGGAACCGGCCTGTGTGATAATGGCGTTGGTCATCAAAATTCTTCCCAATTGTCTCCGGCCGGAGCGGCCATGGCTCTGGCGGCGGCGCCGCCACTGAATGCGCCCGCGACCTTGCCGATCAAGCTCCGTGCGGGTGAAGGTTTAGGATGCGAGGCGGCGGATGCTTCTCGCGGCGTGGAACGGGCATTCATGCCTTCGCCGATCTGGAACTGTCCAACCAGCCTGATCAGATTGTCGGCGTCCGAGGCGAGCGTATGGCTCGCAGCGTTCGTTTCCTCGACCATTGCCGCATTCTTCTGCGTCATCTGGTCCATCTGGCTGATGGCTGTATTGATCTCGTGCAGTCCGGTGGATTGTTCGCGTGCAGAGGTTACGATTGATTTAACATGTTCATCGATCCGCAAAACATCTTCGCCGATCTGCCGCAAAGCCTCGCCTGCGGCCGTCACCAGCTCGCCGCCGGTCTTCACTTCGGCGCCTGACTTGGTGATCAGCGCCTTGATGTCCTTGGCGGCACCTGCCGCTCGTCCGGCGAGTTCGCGGACTTCCTGGGCTACGACCGCAAAGCCCTTGCCCGCTTCACCGGCACGAGCCGCCTCGACACCGGCATTCAGCGCCAGAAGGTTGGTCTGGAAGGCGATCTCGTCGATGACGTTGATGATCTGGCCGATTTCGCGCGAGGCGCCTTCGATGCGTTCCATGGCGGCCATGGCCTGGGTGACGACCAGATCCGACTTTTCGGTGTTCTGGCGCGTATGCGCGACCATGTGGCCGACCTCTTCGGCGCGGCTGGTGGCGCTGCGCACGGTTGCCGTGATTTCGTCGAGCGCTGCTGATGTCTGCTCCAGCGAGGCTGCCTGCTGCTCGGTGCGCTTTGCAAGGTCGTCGGCGGCAGAGCTCATCTGGCGGCTGTTTGCCTGGATGGAGCTGCTGTTGGAGGTGATATCGGACATCGCCCGGCGCAGGTTGATGGTCGTCTGGTTGAAGTCGCTGCGCAGGCGTTCGAGCTCCGCCTTGAACGGCTGATCGATCGTCGTCGTCACGTCGCCGCCGGCAAGGCGGTTCAGCCCCTGGCCGAGAGCGTTGACCGCGCTGTTCAGCGCCTCGGTGTCGGCAAGCTTCAGGGCTTCGCGTTCGCGGCGTTCCGTATCGCTCTTGCGGCGCTCGGTCTCCGTCTGGCTTTCGAGATTGCGCTTGTCGATCGCCGACTGACGGAAGCTCTCGGCCGCACGGGCCATTTCGCCGATCTCGTCACCGCGCTCCGTCGCAGGAACTTCGCTGGAGAGATCGCCCTGCATGATGCGCGCCATGCTTGAGCGAACGGCTTCGATGCCGTTGCGGATGGAACCGCCGTGAACGTATTGGAGAAGGGACATGGACAGAATGGCGAAGGCGCCGAGGCCGATCTGGATCCAGAGCGCGCCGGCCGATATCTCGTTGGCCTGGTCGATCCGCTGCTGTGCGACGGCGCTGCCATCCTGCGCAAGCTTGTCGAGCGTCGCCGTCAGCTTCTCGCCGCCGCCATCAATCGCATCGTCCAGCTTGTCGAAGGCATCGTCTGCTGCACTCGCTTCAACGGCCGCCTTGAGATCGACGAGGATCGCCTTCTGCAGTGCTGCGACGTCAGCGTCATAGCTGGCGACCAGGCTGCCGGCTTTGAGCTCGTCAGCGAGGAGCGCCATTTCCTTCGATCCGTTCTTCAGCTGTTCGATCGATTTCGACATTGAAGTGAGGCGGGCCGGATCGACCTTCTTGTCGCCGCGGTCAACAATCGTGTCCATGGCGGCAAGGACCAATGTCAGGTTGGCCATGCGCATCTCGTTGATGCGATCGACACTCAGCTGAATGTCGTTCGCACGATTGAGGGCGCGGTCGATCCGGATATTTTCATACCAGCCAACGGCGACCATCGATCCGAAGCCGATGAGTGCCGCGCCGGCGAGTGTCCACAGCCTTTGGCTGACGGAAAAAGTCTTACGTATTGTATTGCTGCTCATGAAATGATGTCCCCCGCCTGAAAACGCCGGATAAAATACGGTTTTCACTATGCGATCGCTGGAGCTTTCCGCCCGCGCAGACATCATGTCAGTACGGCACCAATAGCGCCGGACGCAGTGTCAAATATAGCTTTCAGAAATTAAGCGTTCGATAACGATGTATTTCTTGGAAGTGATACAGAAATACCATCTAAATGCTTGCAGGATATGCAATTTAAGAAACCTGCCTTCCCGGTTTTCAACATTTCGGATCTTGCAAGGTGAGGCAATTAATCACGGGTAAGAAAACGGGTTGTTGAATTGCGTGGACGGGCGGGAGGTTATATCCCGCTGTCGATGGGCGCTTTGGCGCCGCTAGGGGTTGGATGATGAAGAATTTTCGTATTGCCGTCTGGATTGCCGTGCTGCTCGTTGCCGGTGTGTTGGGCTGGTTGACGCTCAATATTACCAAGACCAAGGACCTGCCGCTGGCGGCTGAGGGTCCCTACGGCGTTCCGTTCACGCTTGTCGCCCAGGACGGCAAGCCGATCACCGAGCAGGCGCTGCGCGGCAAGCCGAGCGCACTGTTCTTCGGCTTTACCCATTGCCCGGAGGTCTGCCCGACGACGCTGTTCGAGCTCAATGGCTGGATGGAGAAGGTTGATCCGGCGGGCAACAAGCTCAATGCCTATTTCGTTACCGTCGATCCGGAGCGTGATACGCCGGAGATCATGAACCAGTATGTCTCGAATGTCTCGAAGCGCATCACCGGCATCTCCGGCCCGCCGGACAAGATAGCCGATGTCGTCAAGGGCTTCCGCGTTTACGCCAAGAAGGTGCCGGTCGACGAGAACAATCCGAACGGTGACTACACGATGGACCATACGGCATCGGTCTTCCTGCTCGACGGGCAGGGCCGCTTTGCCGGAACCATCGCCTATGGCGAAAATCCCGATACGGCTGTAAAGAAGCTGGAGAACCTGGTTACCAAGGGGTGACACATGCCGGGGGGACATCGTGACATTCTGATTGCCGGGGCAGGCGCCACCGGGCTTACGGCAGCATTGGAACTTGTGCGGCGGGGTCACCGGCCGCGCATCATCGACAGCGATGAGGGGCCGGTGCCGATGGTGGAAAGCCGGGCGCTCGGTATCAATGCCCGGACGCTGACGCTGCTTTCGCCCTCCCGGGTGAGCGATGTCGTACTGCAGGATGCGTACCGCATCGACCGGTTTCGGGCCCGTTCCGGCGGAAAGCTGCTTTTCGAACTCGATCCCGGCCGGGTCACCGGACAATTCCCTGCCATCCAGATGCTGGCGCAGGGACAGACCGAGCGGCTGCTGCTCAGCAAGCTCTCCGACTATGAAGTGGTGCCGGAATGGCAGACGGTTCTGGAGCGCGTCGAAAACGCCGGCGGCAAGCCGCATGTCGTGCTTCGGCGTCCCGATGGTTCGGCGGAAGAACTGACCCCGGATATATTGATCGGCGCTGACGGAGCGCATTCGGCGGTGCGCAAGGGGGCTGGTCTCGGGTTTCCCGGGCAGGCGCTGGAAGAGAGCTTCTACATTGCCGACTTCCGCTATCCTGCGCCGATCGATCCGCATTATGTCGAAATCGATCTGTTCAATCCGGGCATGATCGGTCGTCTGCCGGTATCTTCGGATACGGTGCGCTATCTCTCGACGCTTTCGGATTTCGAAAAGCGGATTCGGCATCCGGTTGCGGGAGGCCAGGCCGTCTGGGTTTCGAATTTCCGCATCCATTTCCGCCATGTCGAGCGCATGTCATCGGGCAACATCTTTCTCGCGGGTGATGCGGCGCATATTCATTCGCCGGCCGGTGCGCGCGGTATGAATCTCGGCATCGAGGATGCCTGCTGGCTCGCCTATTTGATCTCCGAAGGACGCGAACAGGAGTATTCCGGGCTGCGCCTTCCCGCGGTGGAAACCGTGCTGAAGCAAACCTATGGTTTGACGTCGCTGGTGACGATGCGTAATCCGGTGGTGACAGGACTGCGAAACGCGCTGATGCCGATCGCCGTCCGCATCCCATTCGTTGCAGACCGCCTTCTGCGCGGCATTGCAGGTTACGATACGCCGCCTCCGCCCTGGATCGACGGCGCCAAATAAAGAAAGACGAATTCGTGAGTGAAATCCGCCTCTACGTCTCGACCACCGAGAAGCAGGCCGAGCAGGTTCTCGACCTCCTGAGCGAAGTTTTCGGCGAAGAGGATTTCGCCATTGCGACGACAGAGATCGACGAGAAGAAGGACATCTGGGAAGCGTCCGTCTACATGATGCGCGAGGACGAGGACGAGGTGCGGCAGCGCGTCGATGAGGCGCTGACGGCCGCCTATCCCGAACTTTCCATCGAGCGCGAAGTGATCCCGGATGTCGATTGGGTGGCGAAGTCGCTGGAAGGTCTGAAGCCTGTCCGGGCAGGGCGTTTCCTGGTGCATGGCTCGCATGACCGGGACAAGGTACGCTCCGGCGATATCGGCATCGAGATCGATGCCGGCCAGGCGTTCGGGACCGGCCATCACGGGACGACGGCGGGCTGCCTCGAAGTCATCGACAGCGTGATGCGCTCGCGCACCATCCGGAACGCCCTCGATCTCGGTACCGGCAGCGGTGTGCTGGCGATTGCTGTGCGGAAGCTGAAGAACATTCCGGTTCTTGCGACCGATATCGATCCGATCGCCACGCGCGTTGCCGCGGAGAACGTGCGCACCAACGGCATTGCCAACGGCATCGTCACCAAGACGGCGCCGGGTTTTCATTCGACGGCTTTCTCCGAATACGGACCTTTCGACCTGATCATCGCCAATATTCTGGCACGGCCGCTGATCCGCATGGCGCCGAAGCTGACCGACAATCTGGCGGCCGGCGGAACGGTGATCCTGTCTGGCATTCTGGCATCGCAGCGCTGGAAGGTGCTGTCGGCCTATAACGGCCAGAAGCTTCGCCATGTGCGCACCATCTGGCGCAACGGCTGGGTGACGATCCATCTCGATCGTCCGTAAGGTCAGGGAAGAGCAATACCGGGAAAAAGAAAAGGCGGTGCCAGTGGCACCGCCTTTTGACCGTCAAACGGTCGTGCCCACGAGCTAAAGGAGGAGGAGCGCTCGAGTGGGCTCTACAGTTCTGATTGCCGGTCCGTCGAGGGAGGAGGAGAGACGAAGCGGCAAATAGCTCAGAACGCGTAGCTGGGTGCGCCCTTGTGGCGCGTAGACTTGTGGCTGGTGCCGAGCATCTTGAGGCTATCCTCGTTGAGCGGGCGGCGCGCGCCGATGACGTGACGGACAGTCTGGCGCTCGCCAGCCTGCACCGGGCTGCTGTAAGCGAAGCGCGACAGAGAGGCAGTCATTTCATAATTCCTTTTTCGTTTGAGGTTCATCTCGAACCCGTTTGATGCGCCCTATATAACCATCCGAAAAAACTCTGGCAGAGGGTTTGCGTCATGGGAGCCATGCACGGAATGCATAAAGCGTGCCAGTTTCGGTTTTGTTGTCACATTTCTGCCAAAATAATGGGCGGCTTGCCTTAAGGGGAGGTGATCTTGTTTTTCTCCACTTCCCTAGGAATTCCGGTAACATAGCGCCAACCGCTCTAAGCGGATTCGGCCTTCAGCATTGGGTTTTCAGCATGTTTCAGTCTTTCGAAGTGACCTCCACGCCGCAATTCGGCCGCGATCGCGTCAGCGCCTTGCGTGAGAGTTTCGATGCGCTCGGGATTGATGGCTTCCTCGTGCCGCGCGGCGACGAGTTCAACGGCGAATATGTGCCGAAATGCGCCGAGCGGCTGTCATGGCTGACCGGCTTCACCGGTTCGGCCGGTATCGCACTGATCGCCCGCACCCAGGCCGTGGTCTTCGTCGATGGCCGTTACGTGACGCAGCTTGCCGAGCAGGTGGACGGTTCGGTCTTCACCGGCGGTGATCTGGTCAACGAGCCGCCGCATCTGTGGCTGCCGAAGCACGGCAAGGAAGGCATGCGCCTTGGCATCGATCCGTGGCTGCATTCCGGTTCGGAAGTGCGTAAGCTGCAGCAGGCGCTGTCGGAGATCGGCGGAAGTCTGGTGTTCCTGCCGCACAATCCGCTCGACAAGCTCTGGAGCGACCGCCCCGCCGAACCGCTCGGTGCCGTGGCGATCCAGAATATTGCCCAGGCAGGCGTGCTGGCGCGCGACAAGATCGCCACCGTTGCCGCCGACCTGGCGAAGAAGAAGGTGGCGGCGGTGCTGATCGCCGATCCATCTTCGATCGCTTGGATCTTCAATATCCGCGGCGCCGACGTGCCGCATACGCCGCATCCGCTGGCGCGCGCCATCATCCATGCCGACGGCAAAGCCGAGCTTTTCCTCGACAAGCGCAAGACCGGTATCGAGCAGGAAGCCTATCTGGCGCAGATCTCCACCCAGCTGCCGCCGTCTTCGCTCGACGAGCGGCTGGCGGCTGTGTCCAGGGACGGTGGCCGGGTGATGATCGATCCCGAGATCGCCTCCTATGCGCTGGCCGACATCATTCGCAAGACGGGCGGTGAAGTGGTGGAGGGTGCCGATCCGGCAAAGCTGCCGCGGGCCATCAAGAACGATGTCGAGATCAATGGCTCGGCTGCCGCCCATCTGCAGGATGGTGCTGCCATGGTCGAGTTCCTCTACTGGCTTTCGACGCAGAAGCCCGGCGGTATTACCGAGATCCAGGCGGCCGAAAAGCTCGAGGTGGTGCGCGCCAGCGTTGGCCAGAGCATGCAGAACCCTCTGAAGGATGTGTCCTTCGATACGATCTCCGGTGCCGGTGAGCACGCGGCGATCATGCATTACCGCGTTACCGTCGATACCGACCGGCCGATCCAGGCGGGCGAGCTGTTCCTGATTGACTCAGGGGCGCAATATATCAACGGCACGACTGATATTACCCGCACTGTCGGGATCGGTGCCGTCACCGAGGAGCACAAGCGCTTCTTCACGCTGGTGCTGAAGGGGATGATCCAGATCAGCACGGCGCGCTTCCCGAAGGGGACGCGCGGCTGCGACCTCGATCCACTGGCACGTATCGCGCTCTGGCGGGCAGGGGCCGATTTCGGCCATGGCACCGGCCATGGCGTCGGTTCCTATCTTTCGGTGCATGAGGGGCCGCAGCGCATCTCCAAGCTTTCGACGCAGGAGCTGCTGCCCGGCATGATTCTCTCCAACGAACCCGGCTACTACCGGCCGGGCAGTTTCGGCATCCGCATCGAGAACCTGATCTATGTGCGCGAGGCCGAGGAGGTCGAGGGCGGCGATACGCCGATGCGCAGCTTCGAGACGCTGACCTTCTGCCCGATCGATCGCTCGATCGTTATCCCTGAGCTGCTGACCCATGACGAGCTGCACTGGTTCAATGACTATCACGCCCGCACCCGCGAGGCGCTGATGCCGATGATCCATGACAAGGATATCCAGGCGTGGCTGGAGAATGCGACGCTGCCGCTGGAATATTGAGCGGCTCAACGAGCGGATAAAGAAAAGGGCGGTTTGACCGCCCTTTTTCATTACATGCCGATCGTATGGCGCCAGGCCATGACGATGACCCAGGCAACACCCAGCATCCACATATGCGAATAGCGCAGGCCGATGACCAGCGCTGCGGCGAGTGCCAGCTTCGAATCCCAGCCGCCGTCGAAGAAGGCGGGGGCGACGAGCGTGGTCAGGACCGCTGCCGGGACAGCATTGAGTGCGGCTTCCATGCGCGGCGGGATGCGCTTCATCGTGGTGATCAGCACGTAGCCGCCAATACGCGTCGCATAGGTGGCGATGGCGGCCGCGATGATGACCAGGACCATGTGAAGATCAAATTCCATGATCAGACCTCGTGCGGTTCGTTGGCCGGTTCCGGCTGGTGGACGGCGGGAAGCGGCAGGACGGCGGCGAGCACGATGCCTGCGGCCGCACCGAGGCTGACATGCCAGGGCGAGCCGACCAGGTGGTAGGCGATGACAGAGGCGACGGCGCTGACCGCTGCGACCGGCAGGAAGTTATCGCGGCTGCGGAAGCCGAGAACGATGCCGAGGAAATAGGCTGGTAGCAGGATATCAAGGCCGAGCGTCTTGGGATCGCCGATGAAGCTGCCGAGCACGCCGCCGAGCAGGCTGATCAGCACCCAGGGAACGTAGATGATGATGCCGAAGCCGAAGTACCATGCAAAGGTGACCTGCCTCCCGGATTCGCTGCGCTTGACCGTTTCGGCAAATTGCGGATCGACCAGCAGGAAGAAGGTGAAGAATTTCTGCAGCGCCGTGAAATGGCGGATGTGCTTGGCGATCGCCGCCGAATAGAGAACGTGCCGGAAATTGACGGCGAGGATCGAGGCGATGATCACCCAGGCAGGGACGTTGCCGCCGAAAAGCTCGATGCCGACCATCTGGCTGGCGCCGGCATAGACCGTGGCGCTCATGAAGGTGAGCTCGGCCAGCGACATGCCGTGATCGGCGGCAAGCGCCCCGAACAGTGCGCCGAAGGGGGCGGAGGCGAGGGCCACGGCAGAGCCGCCCCGCAAGCCGTCAACGAATTCCGACCGACTCATCGGCATGCATGCTTCCTTTTTCTCGAATAGGCTTCCTCTAGGAGGCAAAGGCCGCTGCCGCAATCGAATTTCCTTGATTGAACGATCGATTTCGCTGAACGGTGGGCTGCAAACCACGGAGACAGCAGATGGTCGCGATCGAGTTTTCAAAGGATGAGAAGGCGCAGCTGATGGCGAGTATCCAGCATTTCTTCGATGCCGAACTCGATCAATCCATAGGTATCATCAAGGCGGAGCTGGTGATGGATTTCTTCGCCAAGGAGGTCGGGGCGGCCTACTACAAGAAGGGGCTGCAGGATGCGCATGCGGCTTTCACCAAGCGCGCCGAGGATCTGGCCGACGATATCTACGGCCTGGAACGGGCAGCGACCGGTTGAGGCTCAGCCTTCGAGCACGTCGCGGCTGTCGATGATGGCAATGCCGCGGAATTTCATCTCGGCGATTGCGGTCGCGACACCCTCGGGCGTGATGCCACGGCTGGCATCCTCGATGAAGCGCACCCGGACGCCGGGGATCATGTCCAGCGCATCGATGGCCGAGAACTTGACGCAGTAGTCGGTCGCCAAGCCGCAGACGTCGAGATCGGTGACGCCCTGGTCCTCAAGGAAATCGGAAAGGCCTGTCGAGGCGTCGTGATCGTTGTCGCGGAAAGCGGAGTAGCTGTCGACGCGCGGATCTTCGCCCTTCTGCTGGATGAGGTCGATCTCTTCGGCCTTCAGTTCGGGATGCAGCTCGGAATCGAGTGTGTACTGGACACAATGATCGGGCCACATCATCTGAGGCTTGCCTGCAAGCTCGCCCATTTCGAAAGGCTGCTTTCCCGGATGCGAGGAGGCGAAGCTGCCGTGACCCGGTGGATGCCAGTCCTGCGAGGCAACGATGAACTGGTATTTTCCGCTGTCGATCAGGCGGTTTGCGACCGCCACCACCTTGTCGCCTTCGGGAACAGGAAGATTGCCGCCGGGACAAAAGCCATTCTGGATATCGACGAGCAGAAGAGCTCTCATGCAAGGACTCCGTCGAAGCGTGCCGTCCGCAATCGGGATCGTGAGTATCCACCGATTAGTGGGGGGCTGGCGCTCAGCATGCAAGCCCTATTTTTCGGGTATTTCGATTGATGGTGCGGTACTTTAAGCAGTTCCGCCAATCTGACGGCGCCGCGAAATGCTGCGGCCTTCTTCAAACAATGGTCTTCACCGGCAAGGCTCCCCCGGCGGAGCCCGGCACGGGTCAGATAGCCTGGATTTCGCCCTGATGGTCTGCCGCATCCGCGGCGGCCGGCGAAGAACCGTAGGTACTCTGGTAAGCCTGCTGCGATTTCTGGATATCGGTCAGCATATTGGTCAGGAACTGATCGTCTTCGCCGCCGGAGGCATCGCCTGAAAGGGCCTGCGTATCGCCGGAGAGGATTTCGTCTGTCGTCAGCTTGCCGTCGCCATTGGCGTCGAGCGAGGCGAGAATGCCCTGCGTGCCGCTTGCATCGCTGCCGGTGTCACTGCCGTCATCGCTGGCGCCGCTATCGGACTGCTGCTGCATCTGCAGCATCATGTTGAGGATATCGGCGGTGATGCGCTGCACGACGTCTGTGGTGGAACCGCTGTCGTCGTCACTGCTGGTGGAGGACGCCTTCGCAGTACTGCTGGCGGTCGTCGAAGCACCGGTGGAAATGTTTGCCGCTGCAAGCTCGTCGGCGGAAATAATGCCGTCGCCGTTCTTGTCGAGGCTCGAAATCGGGGACTGATACTGGGTGAGGGCGCTGCCCAAGGATGAAACGCTGGTCACTGGAACCTCCTTTGCGAGTTCTTCGTGAAGCCCGGTCTTCATGGCCGGACAGGAGCCGGGCTAAGCCGATTTGCGGAGGTGGTCAAAGCGACGTTTTGACAGGGGATAACTGCGATTGACGGATGGCTGCGACGCAGTTTAATCTTTCGTTTACCGTATTTATTTCATTGAAATCGTTATTGAATTTTTGTCTGCCGCGGCGGAATCTATGTGCTGTTGGCGTCCGCCGGTTGCGCATGGCCAGCCGTCTCGGCAGCCAGCGGGTGCAATGCGCTGTTTGACGCTGCTTGTGCTGCTGCGGCAAATTGTCGGGCGATTTTGCGCTTTTCGCGCGGCGGAAGAATCAGCGCGCTCGTTTCCGTTCGCCGAAAACAATGAAGGCGCGAACCCCGGCCCGCGCCTCCGCTTCGTTCTCATCGAGGGCTCAAGTTCCGATGATCTTGTTGCAAGCCATGGCGATGCCCGGATTGCCGAGCACGGCGACCAGGAGCGCGAGGGCGATCATCGGCAGCGAGTAGCGTTTCATCTGCATCCTCCTTTGCCAGCCCGCGCGCAGTATGCGGGAAGAGGTGCTGTGGACGAAGTCACGAATGGGTGACATCGCCGATGCCCGGGCCACCGAAGCTTCGTCGCGCGCGGCACCTGCAGACGGGCTCTTGCCGATCCCGCCCATTTCTGCCTTTCTTTCGATGACCGTCATCGGGAGGAGAGCGATGGCCGAGCAGGACCCTGAGGAGAAGATCGATTCGACGTTCCGCAACGGTTCGTTGACCGCGGCCGGGATCATCCTCGGCTTCTCGCTGAACTTCATCGGCCGCTGGGTCTCGAACCCCAACGACTGGAGCCGCATCGACATCGTGCCAATGGTCTTCCTGACCATCGGCATCGCCATCCAGGTTAAGGTCTTCGCCGACCTTCTCGCCCGCGACTCGCTGATCGCCGCCAAATACGACCGCTCACGCCGGCTGTTTCTGATCGGCTTGGTGATCGTGGCGCTGGGCATGGGGATTGCGCTGCTGAATGATATTCTTGGGCTGGGGTCGATGCAGATGTTGGGGTGAGGTTAGGTTTCGTAGACCTCTGCTTGAATCTTTATTAAATTCAGGGTTGTGTTATTGCTAATCCTGTGTAGTTTGTTCCTTTATTGTTCACGGAGGGGCAGACGTGGTGCAAAGATCCTTTGGTAGCACGCATACAAAGGTGAAGCTCGATACGGTATTTAATTACGCAAATTTCTACACAAAAGTCTTGCGAAACAAACCCTCTCCGGAGAGACCGTTTAGGTTGCATTATCTTGATGCGTTCGCAGGGACCGGCGAAATTCCACTGGGAGTCAGCTTGCCGACGCTGGAGGGCATAATTGATGCTGAGGAAGTAATTGTTGGCTCTGTGCGACGCGCACTTAGCGTTGATATGCCATTTTCTCGTTACGTGTTTTCTGATCTCCGCCGCAAAAATACCAAAGAACTGCAGACCCTAGCGGCCGACTATTCGCACCTTAAAGATCACATTGAGATCGTTGGACGTGATGCTAACGATGTCGTCAGAGATTTTTGCTCGAGTTTGGGTAAAGGTGATAGGGCGCTAATATTCTTGGACCCATTTGGAAACCAAGTTCGATGGGAGACACTAGAGATTATCGCGGCAACGGAAAAAGTCGATCTGTGGTATCTTTTTCCGGCATGGTTGGGGATCGCGCGTCAGGTTAAAAATAACGGCCAAGTCGTAAAGGAAGCTGAGCGATCCATTGATAGCATGTTCGGACCGTTCGATTGGCGTAGTCATGCGATAGCAAAAACTACTTCCTCTCAAGGTGATTTCTTCGCAGACGCGCCGGTTGAACTAGAGAAAATTGCCAGCGCTGACGGAATGACGCGCTTCATGATTGAATGTATGGCGAGCATTTTTGGCGGCGGCGTTGCTAAAAGTTGGCTTCCGCTCGGTAGAGGAGGTCAGCCACACTATTCGCTGCTTTTCGCGTGCTCTAATCCAGGCAAGCGTGCGAAGGAACTAGCTCAAAAGGTTGCGCGCGAAATAATGACGAGGAAGTAATGGCGGGCCTATCTGATATCGAATGGACTGATGCCACATGGAATCCGGTTTCGGGATGCACCATAATCTCACCCGGATGCACTAACTGCTACGCAATGCGGATGGCGGCGCGACTAGATGCTATGGGGCATGCCGGCTACCGCGAGACAACAAGAAAGAGTGGCAAGCGGCAGGTTTGGACAGGCAAAGTCGTGTTGAACGATCGTGTTGTCGAGGCTCCAATTTCCTGGCGCAAGCCGCGCATGATATTTGTTAATTCCATGTCTGATCTTTTTCAGGACAAGGTTCCGGTCGATTTCATCCGTCGCGTATGGGAGACTATGAGCGATGCACATTGGCATGTCTTCCAGATCTTGACGAAGAGACCGGACAACATGGCAAGGATATTATCGTCCGGCGAATTTCCCATTCTCGAAAATGTATGGCTTGGAACTTCCGTAGAAGGTAGCGACTTCACGTTCAGAATCGATGAGCTTCGAGCGACGCCGGCGGCCGTCCGGTTCGTTTCATTCGAGCCACTTTTGAAGAGCGTGGGTCCAGTTAAATTAGATGATATTGATTGGGCTATTGTCGGCGGTGAGTCTGGGCCTGGTGCACGCCCTATGGATGTAGACTGGATTGATGAAATCAAGGCAGCCTGCGATTACTCCGAAACGGCATTCTTCTTCAAGCAATGGGGAGGTGTGAATAAGAAGAAGGCTGGACGGGAATATCAAGGCAAAACTTGGGATGAGATGCCTCGGGCGGCGATCTCAACTTAAAAGGTTCAAACCCGCTCCACAAACCCATCCAGTACACGCTTCTGCCCCGCCCGGTCGAAGTCGATCGTCAGCTTGTTGCCCTCGATGCCGGTGATATTGCCGTTGCCGAACTTGATGTGGAAGACGCGGTCGCCGGTCTGGAACTTAGAGGGTTCGGCGGAGGTCGATTTGGCGACGAGTTCGCCTTCGATGGTGCGGCCCTTGGGGCCGCTTTCGCCATAGCCGATGCGCTCGACGGCGTGGCCGGAGCGGCTGCCCCAGTTGTCGCGGGTGGCTTCGGTCTTGTTCTGCTGGGCGCGCTTCCAGCCGGGGGTCGAATAGGAATTGGAGAAGGGGTCCGACTTGTCGAAGCGCGACTGGCCGTAGCCGCCGCGGCCATAACCGCCGTAGCTCTGCTCGACTTCGGCGACTTCGACATGGCTTTCCGGCAGTTCATCGAGGAACCGCGAGGGGATCGTCGATTGCCAGAGGCCGTGGATGCGGCGGTTGGAGACGAACCAGATGTGGCAGCGGCGCTTGGCGCGGGTGATGCCGACATAGGCGAGGCGGCGTTCCTCCTCGAGGCCGGCGCGGCCGCTTTCGTCGAGCGACCGCTGATGCGGGAAGAGGCCTTCCTCCCAGCCCGGCAGGAAGACGGTCTCGAATTCCAGGCCCTTGGCGGAGTGCAGGGTCATGATCGAGACGGCGTCGAGGTTCTCGTTCTGCTCGACATCCATGACCAGCGAGACATGCTCGAGAAAGCCGCGCATCGATTCGAAACTGTCCATCGAGCGGATCAGTTCCTTCAGGTTGTCGAGGCGTCCGGGCGCCTCGGCGCTCTTGTCGTTCTTCCACATGTCGGTATAGCCCGACTCTTCGAGGATCTGCTCGGCGAGATCGGTATGTGGAGTTCTTTCAAGCATGTCCTGCCATCGGCGGAACGATTGAATCACGTCGAACAGTGCCTTGCGGGCCTTGGGTTTCAGCTCATCGGTCTCGATGATATCGGCGGCTGCCGCCAGCATCGGGATGTCGCGGGCGCGGGCATAGTCGTGAAGGGCGCGCACCGTGGTGTCGCCGAGGCCGCGCTTCGGCGTGTTGATGATGCGCTCGAAAGCCAGGTCGTCGGAAGGCTGCGCGACGAGGCGGAAATAGGCCATCGCATCGCGGATTTCGAGGCGCTCGTAGAAGCGCGGGCCGCCGATGACGCGGTAGTTTAGACCGAGCGTCACGAAGCGGTCTTCGAACTCGCGCATCTGGAAGGAGGCGCGCACAAGGATCGCCATGTCGTTCAGATTGTGCTTGTCGCGCTGGAGCTGCTCGATCTCTTCGCCGATGGCGCGGGCTTCCTCTTCCGAGTCCCAGGAGGCATGCACCTGCACCTTGACGTCGTCAGGGTCGGAGCGATCGGTGAACAGCGTCTTGCCGAGGCGGCCCTCGTTATGGGTAATCAGGTGGGCGGCAGCGCCCAGAATATGGGCGGTCGAGCGGTAGTTGCGCTCCAGCTTGATGACCTTGGCGCCCGGGAAATCCTTCTCGAAGCGCAGGATATTGTCCACTTCGGCGCCGCGCCAGCCGTAGATCGACTGGTCGTCGTCACCGACGCAGCAGACATTCTGCGGCTCGCCCTTGGGACGCTGTGCCAGCAGCCGCAGCCACATATATTGGGCGGTGTTGGTATCCTGATACTCGTCGACGAGGATGTAGCGGAAGCGGCCGTGATATTCCTTCAGCAGATCCGGGTTCTTGCGGAAGATATGGATCGGATGCATCAGCAGGTCGCCGAAATCGCAGGCGTTCAGCGTCGAAAGGCGGTTCTGGTAGGCGAAATAGAGTTCGCGGCCGCGGCCATTGGCAAAGGCGCGGGCATCGCCTTCCGGAATATCGGCGGGGCTGAGGCCCTTGTTCTTCCAGGTGTCGATCATCCCGGCGAACTGCTTGGCCGGCCAGCGCTTGTCGTCCAAGCCTTCGGCCTGGATCAGCTGCTTGATGAGGCGCACGACGTCGTCGGTATCGAGAATGGTGAAATCGGAGCGCAGGCCGACGAGCTCGGCATGGCGGCGCAGCAGCTTGACACCGATCGAGTGGAAGGTGCCGAGCCAGGGCATGCCCTCTACGGCGCCGCCGACCAGATGGGCGATACGCTCCTTCATCTCGCGGGCTGCCTTGTTGGTGAAGGTGACGGCGAGGATCTGCGAGGGGAAGGCGCTGTTGGTGTTCAAGATGTGAGCGATGCGGGTGGTCAGCACTCGTGTCTTGCCGGTGCCGGCGCCGGCGAGCACGAGGACGGGGCCTTGAAGCGTTTCGACGGCTTCTGTTTGTTCCGGGTTGAGGCCCGAGAGATAGTCCGGCTTCTGGTTTGCGCCATTTCGCGCCGCCATGGCGCGAGCCGCGAGGCCGCCGCCTTGCGCGGCGGGGACCGCTTTGCGCGGTGCCTGCGGCTCTTCGTCGAAGAAGGGAATATCGTCGAAACTATTGCTCATGCCGCGTAATGTAGTGATTCGGTATCGAAAGACCAGAAAAGATGTTCTGCTTCCGTACCCCCAGGCTTTTATGGGGTTTGCTGTGACTGGAAGGCCAGCGTCACCGAAACCAGCGCCAGGAGCGGCGGAAGGGCGAAACACCAGATGCCCACGAGGACATAAGCCAGTGCCGCCAGTCCGCAGCCAAGCGCGAAGGAGGCGACGGCGAGCGCCATCTTCGACAGCCGGGTTTTCACCGGCGCAGCAGCGTCAATGGGCGTTCCCTGTGCCAGGTCGGCGAGATCGATCATCATCTGCGTCGTCGTGCCGGTCATCAGCGTTGTGGGCGGCGCGCTGGCTAGATGGATGCGGTGCACGGCATTCTGAATGGCCATGGCGACCACCAGCAACATGCCTGTTGTCACCAACGGCAGGCCATCCGGATTGGCGAACGGACCAAGGCGGATCGCCATGACAGCGGCGGCGATCAGGAACAGGAGCTTCAGGATCAGCATCAGGCGCAGGCTGCGGTCTTCAACCGTGGCCGTCAGGCGCGTCACATAGCGCAGCAGAAAGATCGTCAGACAGAAGACCGGCAGCGCCAGAAGCTTGGCGATGATGCCTGAAGTGCCAAATGTGAGGGCCGCGCCAAGCGTCACGAAGTTGCCGGTAACGTGAGCGGTAAACAATCCGCCGAGCGCCAGGAAGCCCGCGGTATCGACATAGCCGCCGGTGAAACTCAACAGGAAGGGAAGGGCGCGGCGCATGGTTCTGCCTTATTCTGTGGAGGAGTGTCGCCGGTTTTATTGCGCTTTTCTGGTGCCGCTAAAGAAGTAAACGGTAAAATTCCCCGGATAATCGCTCATTCTCAAGCAAAAGTGACTTGCATCGCCTCTTTCCGGGGCGCGTCCAGATTACAATTCTGTAATGACGGACGGATACGCTTGAAGCCGGTTTGTAAAGGGGTGATATTGCCGCAGACAGGCGGGAATCTTGCCCCATACGCCTCTTTCGACCGACCCTGGTCCAACCTCGAGTCCCTCTGGAGACGTGAATGGCTTTCTGGAAGCAGTTTATTCTTTCTATTATCGTGATTGCTGCCGGTTTTGCCGGATGGATATTTTTTGTGCCGGGTTCGGCTGACAGTTTGAGAAATGCCGGGGTTCCCGAAAGTCTCGTTTCAAAGATTTCCTCTTCAGAGAAAACCGCCGAGGCAACAGCGCCAGCGGCCGGCGAAGGCCAGAGCCGCGGTGAGGGCGGCAACCGGCGCAATGGCGGCGGACGAAACGGCGCCGTGCTGGTGGTGACGCAAGCCGTGGTGCAGGGTGTCGTCAACGATCAGCTGAGCGCCATCGGCACCGGCGATGCGATCCGCTCCGTCGCCGTGACACCGCAGGCGACGGGCACGTTACGCGAAATCCACATCAAGTCCGGCGACAAGGTGAAGGCCGGTCAGGTTCTGGCGACGCTCGATAGCGAAGAGCAGGTAATCGCCAAGGGCCAGGCCGAAGTTGCGCTGAAGGCGGCGCTCGAGAAGTCCAATCTCTACCACAACATCAAATCCAGCGTGTCGCGCATGGATGTGTTCGACGCGGAGATCGCCGAGCAGGGCGCGCGCCTGCAGCTGCAGGCTGCCGATCTCAACCTGACGCGCCGCAATATCGTCGCACCGATCGATGGCATCGTCGGCATCGTGCCGGTCAATATCGGCGACAACGTCACGACGAGCACGCCGATCGTGACGCTCGACGACCGCAGCGAGATTCTCGTCGATTTCTGGGTGCCGGAGCGGTTCGCCAACACGGTGTCCGTCGGCCAGCCGGTCGATGCGACGTCGGTTGCGCGGGCGGGCCAAGTGTTCTCTGGCTCGGTCGAGGCGGTCGACAACCGTATCGATGCCGCCAGCCGGACGCTGCGGATCCGGGCGCGTATCGACAATACATCTGACGAGCTTCGCGCCGGCATGTCCTTCAATGTCGGCATGAAGTTTGCGGGCGACAAATATCCGGCGGTCGATCCGCTGTCGGTCCAGTGGGATTCGCAGGGTTCCTTCGTCTGGCAGGTCACCGATGGCAAGTCGCACAAGGTGCGCGTCAGCATCGTCCAGCGCAATCCGGACTTCGTTCTCGTCAAGGCCGATATCAAGGATGGCGACGCGATCGTCACCCAGGGCCTGCAGCGTGTGCGTGAGGGCGGAGCGGTGCGCGTCAGCAATGAGGTTGCCTCCAGCAACGGAGTGGCGACCCAATGAGCGTGACCGAGATTCCCGAGCGCGCCTCTGGCAAGCAGAGTTTTACTGCGCTCTTCGTGCGCCGGCCGATCCTGGCGCTGGTCTTCAATACGCTGATGGTCGTCGCAGGCCTTGCCGCCTATGTCGGCGTCGAGGTGCGCGAACTGCCTGATGTCGATCGTCCGGTCGTCACCGTGCGCACGACATTCGACGGCGCCTCGCCGCAGACCATCGATCAGGAGCTGACGAAGGTGATCGAGGGCGCGGTTGCTCGCGTCAGCGGCCTCAAGTCGATCTCCTCGCAGTCGCAGTTCGGCCAGAGCCGGGTGACCCTGGAGTTTTCCGATTCCATCGATCTGGCAGTTGCCGCCAACGACGTGCGCGATGCGATCGGCCGCATCACCCAGAACCTGCCCGATGACGCGGATGCGCCGCAGATCGTCAAGGCGGATTCGGATTCGCAGGCGATCATGCGCCTCGCCGTGACATCAAGCACGCTCAACATGGACGACCTGACGCTGCTCGTCGAAAACGAGATCGTCGACCGGCTCGCTTCCGTCGATGGCGTTGCCGATGTCGAGGAATATGGCGACCAGGAGAAGGTGTTCCGCGTCGATGTCGATCAAAGCGCACTGGCAAGCCGCGGCCTGACGGTCGGCGATCTGACGCAGGCGCTCGCCAACTCGGCGCTCGACGTGCCCGCCGGCTCGCTGAAAAGCACGACCCAGGATATCGTCGTGCGAGCCACGGCCAATCTGCAGACGCCGGAGGATTTCCAAAACGTCATCCTGCAGGATCGCGTCCGGCTTGGCGACGTCGCCACCGTCACGCTCGGACCGCGCGATGGCGAAACCGCGCTGCGCTCCAACGGCAATCCGGGCATCGGCCTCGGCATCATCCGCCAGGCGCAGTCGAATACGCTGAATATCTCGACCGGCATTCATGCCGCCGTCGAGCAGCTGTCGAAGACGCTGCCGGAGGGCACCAAGATCGCCATTACTAGCGACGATGCGGTGTTCATCGACGGCGCGATCCATGAGGTCGAGCTGGCGCTGATTCTGGCTGCCGTCATCGTCACCGCCGTCATCTATCTCTTCCTGCGCGACTGGCGGGCAACGCTGATCCCGGCGGTCAGCATGCCGGTGGCGCTGATCGGCACGCTGGCGGCGATCTATATGGTCGGCTTCTCGATCAATATCCTGACGCTGCTGGCGATCGTGCTGGCGACGGGCCTCGTCGTGGACGATGCGATCGTCGTGCTCGAAAACATCGTCAGGCGGCGCTCCGAGGGGATGGGGCCGCGTGCTGCGGCCGTTCTCGGCACCCGCGAAGTGTTCTTCGCGGTTATCGCGACAACCGCAACGTTGGCGGCCGTGTTCATTCCGCTGTCATTCCTGCCGGGGCAGGTGGGCGGTCTGTTCCGCGAATTCGGCTTCGTGCTCGCCTTCTCGGTCGGGCTTTCATCGCTGGTGGCGCTGACGCTCTGCCCGATGCTGGCGTCGCGGATGCTGACCAAGCCGATGAAGGAAGATCATGGCCTGCTCGGCCGCTTCGGAACGCTGTTTGCCGACACCTATAAATGGGGTCTGCAGCGCTGCCTGAATGCGCCTTTCGTGGTCATCGTCGCTTCGCTGCTGTTCGGCTGCGCGGCGCTGATCGCCTTTTCGACGGTCAAGAGCGAGCTGACGCCGAACGAAGACCGCGCCATGGTAATGATGCGGCTGACGGCGCCGCAGGGCTCCAGCCTCGAATATACGCGCGACAAGATGCAGCGCGTCGAGGAATATCTGCAGCCGCTGGTCGATAGTGGTGATATCCGCAACGTTTTCTCGATTTCGGGACAGGGCGGCCAGGCCAATAGCGGCTTCATGGTGCTGACCCTTGCGCCCTGGGGCGAGCGCGAGCGGACGCAGGCGGAGATCGTCCAGGATATCAACCAGGCGGCATCGCGCGTTCCGGCGCTGCGCGGCAACGCGATCTCCTCGAACAGCTTGCGCATTCGCGGCGCCGGCAACGGGTTGCAGCTGGCGCTGATCGGCAACAATTACGACGATCTCACGGCGTCAGCGCTGAAGCTCGTTCAGGCACTCGATGCCACCGGTCAGTACGACACGCCGCGCCTGACCAACGAGCCATCACAGGCGCAGGTTTCCGTGGCGATCGACCGCGAGCGGGCATCCGATCTCGGTATCGATATCACCGGTCTTTCGACGGCGATCCAGTCGCTGCTGGAGGGGCGTTCGGTGGTCGATGTGTTCGTTGATGGTGAGTCCTATCCGGTGCTTCTGACCTCGACGACACGGCCGATCGATGATCCGACCGATCTCGAAAACGTCTTCCTGAAAACCGGAGACGGCAAGATCGTGCCTATGTCGGTCATCGCCTCGCTGAAGGAAGGCTCGGTGGCGCCGCAGCTGAACCGCGAATCGCAGCTGGCCTCGGTGGCGATCACCGCGGGTCTGAAGGATGGCATGTCGCTCGGCGATGCCGTCAAGCAGGTCACCGAGATCGCAACGCCGCTGCTGCCGCCGGGCGCCCGGCTGCTGCCGCTGGCGGAAGCGGCGACGCTGGAGGAAAATTCCAGCGGCATGGCGCTGACCTTCGGCTTCGCGATCGTCATCATCTTCCTGGTGCTGGCGGCGCAGTTCGAAAGCGTGCTGTCGTCGCTGATCATCATGTCGACGGTGCCGCTCGGTCTTGCCTGCGCGGTCTTTGCGTTGATCATCACCGGATCGAGCCTCAACATCTACAGCCAGATTGGCCTGGTGCTGCTTGTCGGCGTCATGGCGAAGAACGGCATTCTGATCGTCGAGTTCGCCAACCAGCTGCGCGATCATGGCGTAGCGGTGCGCGAGGCGATCGAGCGGGCCTGCGAGCTTCGTCTACGCCCCGTGATGATGACGATGATCGCGACCATTCTTGGGGGCGTTCCGCTGGTCTTTGCGCATGGTGCCGGTGCCGAAGCCCGCGTCGCGCTTGGCTGGGTGATCGTCGGTGGGCTGGGTTTCGCAACGCTGGTGACGCTGTTCATCACCCCCGTCGCTTACCTTCTGATCGCCCGTTTCGCCAAGCCGCATGCGCATGAAGAGGCCCGGCTGCACGAGGAAATGTCGGATGCGGCGCGCCCGAAACCGGTGCCGGATCCACAGCAGCTCCAGGCCGCCGAGTAACGCATTGCAACTCTATTTCGAGAAGGTGCCGCGGCTCGTCCGCGGCACCTTTTTATAGTCAACGAGCAATTGCAAAACAGCGTGAATCAATTGCGAATGTTAGCCGTTTTTTAAGTATAAGCGGCAATGATCGCCTCGTGACCGATCAATGCCTCCAGCGTTTTTGGAGGTGCATTTTCCGCTGATTTTCAGCGCCCGAACATGACGTTTCGCGGACCCGGTCATGTCAGTTAGTTGCGTATAGTTGTGTTCGGAGTTCTAGTTCTGTGAGTATCTTTCAACGCACATCGGTTGATGCGGCGCTTCATATCCTGCGCGATACCAACCGCAATTTGACCACGACACAAAATCATGTTTCCTCGGGCCTTCGCGTCGAAAAGGCGAAGGACAACGGTGCCTATTGGGCGATTGCCACGACCGTCCGCACCGACAACAAGGCGAACGGAGCGATCCAGGACGCGCTGGGCATGGCGGCGGCCACCATGGGGGTCGCCTATACCGCGGTTTCCAGCGCCATCGAGATCGTCTCCACGATCAAATCGAAGCTGGTTGCGGCCACCGAGAACGGTGTCGACAAGGCCAAGATCAACGATGAGATCACCCAGCTGAAGGCGCAGCTGCGCTCGGTGTCTGAAGCAGCGAGCTTCAACGGCGACAACTGGGTGGTTCTGACCGACGAAGACGATCCGACGAAGCCGAAGGAGATCCCGGCGGCGTTCATTCGGGGCGATGATGGCTCGGTCAAGGTCTCGACGCTCACCTATCACATCGATATGCCGTCCACTGGTGTGACGACCTCTCAGGACGCCCGATACATGGTCGACGACCGCGCCGGCGGCACCGGTGAATATGGGGCGCTGACCACGGATCATTTTGCGACCGAGCTTGGTGCCGCGAAGAATTACGTGATGATGTTCAGCAAAGAGGGAAATACGGCCGGTCAGGTCGAGGTCGGACTCGACGCCAATAGCTCGGCTGACGACATCAAGGATATGATCGGCGTGACCGATGCGGCGCTGAAGCAGATGACGACCGTTGGCTCGTCATTCGGGGCGCTGGAAAAACGCATCGATCTGCAGAACGATTTCGCCAAGTCGCTGACCGATTCCTACACGTCCGGCATCGGACGCCTCGTGGACGCCAATATGGAAGAGGAGAGCGGCCGGCTGGCGGCCCTGCAGACGCAGAAGCAGCTCGGTCTGCAGGCTTTGCAGATCGCCAATGCCAGCTACAACACGATCACCCAGCTCTTCCAGGGCATCTGAGTTCTATACGCTGAAATCGAATCGCCCGGGCCATCCCCGGGCTGTTTGCGTTCGGCCGCTTCGTAAAGCTGGTGATATCCGGGCACAGTTGGCAGTCCTGCGTGTGCATTTCCAGAATTTTGGGCTATCGGATGATCGCATTCATCTTGTTGCCGCATTCCTTAATATTTGCTCGGGTCAGCTTCGAACGGAGAGCCTTCTGCCCATGATCAAGAAATTCCTTCTTCTGGCGCTTGCCGCCAGCTATCTGAGCGCCTGCACCACGACCGACCCCTATACGGGCGAGCAGAAGATGTCGAACACCGCGGGTGGTGCGATGCTGGGTGCCGTTGGCGGCGCGTTGGCAGGGGCAGCGCTCGGCGGACGCGGCCATGGTGCGCGCAACGCGGCACTGATCGGGGCCGGCGTCGGTGCGCTTGCCGGTGGCGCGATCGGCAACTACATGGACCAACAGGAAGCGGAGCTTCGCCAGCAGCTCGAAGGCACGGGCATCTCGGTGACCCGCAACGGCGACAGCATCATTCTCAACATGCCATCGAACATCACCTTCGACGTCGATCAGGACGCGGTGAAGCCGGGCTTCTATCAGACGCTGAATTCGGTCGCGATCGTGCTGCGCAAGTTCAACCGCACGCTCATCGACGTCAACGGCCACACGGATTCGACCGGCAGCCTGCAGCATAACCAGGATCTGTCGCAGCGCCGCGCCCTGTCGGTTGCCGATTATCTCGGCGGCCAGGGCATCGATCAGCGGCGCGTTTCGGCCGTGGGCTTCGGTCCGTCGCAGCCTGTCGCATCGAACGCGACGGAAGCGGGCCGTGCGCAGAACCGCCGCGTCGAAATCCAGATCGCTCCGGTTACCCAGGGCTGATTCGTCTTTCTCGATTGCAGACGGCCGGGTCATCGCCCGGCCGTTTTCGTTCAGGCATGCATGGATGCGCCCTTGGTGATCTTGTCGACGATCTTCTTGTCGGCGCGCAGCGCGATGCCGACGACCTTGGCGTCATCGGGCGCGAATTCTGCAAAGACGGCGCGGTTGGCGGCATCGTGGCCGGTGGCAAACATTTCCTCGATGAAAATCGACGTCGCGACGCCGCGCTCAAGAGATCGCCGGTGAACGGCTGATATCGTCGCGTCGTCGGCCGACAGCACGATGATTGGCTGTATGGAAAGCGGGTTGTAGAGATTTCCGGCGCGATCCCTGTAGGCTTCGCCGAGGATCTCCGGGTGCCGTCCGGCGATGCCGCTCATCAGGAAGGCTGTGACGTTCAGCGTCTGCCAGGATGCAAGATTGTTTCGCAGGACGATCGCAATTTTGGTATCAAACATGTTCAAGTCTTTCAGATGCGTTTCGAGGTAGCCTTGAGCGAGGATGTAAATTCAACGGTCTTTGCGGGTCTTGAACATTTGTGCGCCCCTCTTGCGGGCGACGGGATCCTGACCGCGCCGGCATTTCCGGGGATCGAGCGCATCGAGGCGCAGTTTTCAGGCAATGCCTTCGAGCCGCACCGCCACGACACCTATGCGATCGGCGTGACGCTGAAGGGCGTGCAGACCTTCAGCTATCGTGGCGAGAGGCGTTTCAGCATGCCGGGGCAGGTGATCGTGCTGCATCCGGACGAGGAACATGACGGCGGTGCGGGGACCGAGGATGGGCTGCAATACCGCATGCTCTACATAGAGCCGGCGCTGGTCGCCGACTGTCTGGAGATGGAGAAGGTGGGGCTGCCATTTGTCGATGAACCCGTTTTCGGCGATACGGCGCTGGCTGGCGTGCTGCTCGGCGCGCTTGCGGATCTCGATGGTGAGCTGGACGGATTGTTCGTCGACGATTTTCTGACCGACGTGGCGGGAGGCCTGGTGCGGCACGCTGGTGCATCGGTCCGCCCGATCGGCAAGATCGCCTGGCGGCAGGCGCGGCGGGCACGGGACTATCTCGAGGCCCATGCGACGCGCGCCGTTCATTCCAGCGAACTGGAGACGGTGACCGGCCTCGACCGGTTCACGCTGTCCCGGCATTTCCGCGCCGCCTTCGCCACCAGTCCGCACCGCTATCTGCTGATGCGGCGGCTGCAGCAGGCAAAGGCGTTGATCATTGCAGGCGAGAAGCTGCCGGAGGTCGCCTTTGCGACCGGTTTCGCCGACCAGAGCCATCTCAACCGGCATTTCAAGAAGGCCTATGGGATGACGCCGGGGCAGTGGGCTTCTCTCAGACGCGGCTCATCGCCAGTCCGCTCTTTCGCGCAATGAAGCGGGCGAGCATCGGGCCGGTCAACAGGATCACCAGGAAACGCCCGACCTGCATCGCCATGACGAACGGCACGTCGACATCGCTCGATGCAGCGATGATGGCGACGGAATCCGCGCCTCCGGGACTGGTCGCCAGATAGGCCGTGAGGGGATCGACGCCGGCGAGCTTGTGAAGCGCGAAGGCCATCAATCCGCAGATCGACATCAGCGTCAGGATCGAGGCGGCCACGCGCGGCAGGGCGCGGGCGGCATGGGCGATGATCGAAGGCGTGAAGCGCAGGCCGATGCTCCAGCCGATCAGGGCGTAGCTGATGGCGAGCAGCCAGAGCGGCAGCTCGATGGTGAGCAGGCCGAGGCCCTGCAGCGTCGACCCGGCGATCAGCGGCAGGATGATCGTGCCGCCCTGAATGCGGAAGCGGGCGGCGGAATAGGTGCAGAGGCAGGTCAGCGCCATCGTTGCGGCAAAAGCCGGCCAGTCGATCGGCGGGAAGAAAATCAGCGGCGGCGGCTCAGTGCCTTCCGCACTTGCCCAGAGTGTCGAGACCACAGAGGCGGCGACGGCAACGAAGACGACACGCAGATATTGCATGAAGGCGACGAGGCGGGCATCGGCCCCGTAGGCTTCCGACATGATGGTCATCGCCGAGGCGGCACCGGGCGACGAGCCCCAAACGGCGGTCGTGCCTGGCAGGACCTGCCATCTGGTCAGGACATAGCCGAGCAAGCCCGCGGCAGCGATGATCGAGAAGATCATCGACAGGAAGAGCAGGGCGTCGTCGGCCATTGTCTGGACGATGTCGACGGTGATGGCGCGGGCCATCAGGAAGCCCACGAGTGCCTGGCCGAAGAGCAGCGGCCAGCGCGGGACGCGGAGCTGCGATTTCGAGGCGGTCAACGCGAGAACGATCGCGGCGACCATCGGTCCGATCAGCAGCGATGCCGGCAGGCCGAGCATTTCCAGCCCGAGAACCAGAAGCGTCGAAAACGCGAGCAGGATCGCCCAGCGGGGCAGGCTCGCTCTCGAAGGCAGGACGCTGGCAAGGGCTTTGAACGGCATTGATGCGATCTTTTTGGCCGATCGAGTTTACCGCGCGGGGCGGTCGAAGGCAGGGATCGGCATGACTTCTCAGACCGGTGGGGGATGCCGGGGCGCAGTGCCGGTATATTTGTCAGCGCGCGTCAGGGTCAACTGCAAATCTGGCATTGCGCGCCACCATCACCGGTGGCACGCGATGCGTGTGAGTCGAGCGGCGTGTCCGTTCACTTATGAACGCATTTCTTGCTGATGTTGTTGTTTCTTTTCGCTTTGGTGAACTTTGCGATCATCCCGGCGGGGCAGGTCTTGTCGTCGAACAGCACCGGCTCTCCCGGCGTCATCGTCGCCGCCGTCGGCTTTGTCGTCACCGTCTTGGTCTCTGCGCTCGCCGGGGATGTCAGCATCGCAAGGACCGCTCCTGCCGACGACAGAACGGTCATTCCTCTCATTTTCGGGTTGGCCTTGGCTTGCATCTCGGTGTCCCTCCGTTGCCGGAAAGAACACAACTATGCTTTGCGTCCTCTGCCAATTCGCCTTTTAGAGCTAGCTGTGTGGGGGATCATAGCTTGGCGTGGGTAGCCAGAAAATCGAGGAGGGCGCGAACGCGGGCGGGAAGCGGGCCACCCTGGCCGATATAGACGGCATAGAAATCCTCGATATCGCCGGGATTGAACGCTTCCATGACGACGGTAAGTCTCCCAGCGGCAATGTCCTGCCGTAGCGTGAAGGCCGCGAGCCGGGCCATGCCTGCGCCGGCGAGCGCCATATGGCGCATCGCTTCGCCATCGCTGACCTGCACGCCGGGCGTTACCGGTACGTTGACCGTCTGGCCATCGCTGATGAGCGGCCAGCCCTGAATGGCGCGCGAATAGGAAAAGCCAACGCGGCAGTGCTTTTCGAGATCGGCGATGGATTTGGGCTCGCCATGCCGGGCGAGATAGTCCGGCGAGGCGACAATAAAATTGCGAGTGCTGCCAAGCTTGCGGGCGACGAGGCTGGAGCTCTTCATCGGACCGGCGCGGATCGCGACGTCGGCTCGCTCTTCCATCAGATCGACGATCCGGTCTGTCTGGGTGATGTCGAGGGTGATGCCGGGATGCAGCGCCATGAACTGCGGCACCAGCGGTGCGAGGATATGATTGCCGAACGAGCCGCTGGTATTGATGCGGATAGGGCCGGTCGCCTGCTCGCCAGCCGAGGCATAGCGTTCGGCCTCGGCGATATCGGCGAGGATGGTGACGCTGCGCTGGTAGAAGGCGGTTCCCTCGGGCGTCAGTTGCAGCTTGCGGGTCGAGCGGTTGATCAGGCGTGTGCCGAGCCGCGCTTCGAGGCGGGTCATCAGTTTGCTGACGGCGGACGGCGTCATGCGACAGGCCGCGGCGGCCGCCGAGAATCCGCCGAGTTCGACGGCCCGGACGAAGACTTCCATTTCGCCCGAGCGGTTGATGTCCTGTCTGCTCATGATGAATTCAAGTCATAGATGAGTTTCCTTGCAGCAATCTATATCGCGGTATTCGCAGTGTCTATCTCTGCTGGAGCAACAGGAGAAAGACCATGGAATACAGAAATCTCGGCAGATCTGGCCTGCGCGTTCCGGTGCTCAGCTTCGGTGCCGGCACCTTTGGTGGATCCGGGCCGCTGTTTGGCGCCTGGGGCAATACCGACGCCACTGAGGCAAGGCGGCTGGTGGATATCTGCCTCGAGGCCGGCGTCAATCTGTTCGACACCGCCGATGTCTATTCGGCTGGCGCTTCGGAAGAGGTGCTGGGGCAGGCGATCCGCGGCAAGCGCGATCAGGTGCTGATCTCAACCAAGACCGGGCTGCCCACCGGCGACGGACCGGCAGACTGGGGGACTTCGCGGTCGCGTCTGATCCGCTCTGTCGACGACGCGCTCCGCCGTCTTGGCACTGACTATATCGATCTGCTGCAACTGCACGCCTTCGATGCTTCGACGCCGGTCGAGGAAGTTCTGGCAGCGCTCGATGGTCTCGTCGCGGCCGGAAAGCTGCGTTACACCGGTGTCTCGAACTTTGCCGGCTGGGAGCTGATGAAATCGCTCGCCGCCGCTGACGCCAACGGCCATCCGCGCTATGTCGCGCACCAGGTCTATTACTCGCTGGCAGGCCGCGACTATGAATGGGAACTGATGCCGCTCGGTGCCGACCAGGGCGTCGGCGCGCTGGTCTGGAGCCCGCTTGCCTGGGGCCGTCTGACCGGCAAGATCCGCCGCGGCCAGCCGCTGCCCGAAGGCAGCCGCCTGCATCAGACGGCGGAATTCGGCCCGCCGGTTGACGACGAGAAGCTCTACGACATTGTCGATGTGCTCGAAGCGATCGCAGCGGAAACCGGCCGCACGGTGCCGCAGATCGCCATCAACTGGCTGACCAGCCGTCCGACCGTCTCAAGCGTCATCATCGGCGCCCGCAACGAAGCCCAGCTTCGCCAGAACCTCGAAGCCGTCGGCTGGTCATTGACCAAGGAGCAGATCGGCAGGCTGGACAGAGTCAGCACGCAGACGGCGCCTTATCCCTACTTTCCCTACCGCCGGCAGGAAGGCTTTGCCCGGCTCAATCCGCCGATCGTCTGACCGCTGATAGCAGGGGCGGCCTCATGCAAAAGGCCGCCCCGTCATCATCCTGATTACGGTCAATCTTGACTGGACATGTCTTCCCAGTTGTCTCATACCAGCCTGCCTGTCGATGGTGGAATGTATTGGAGATCAACGGGATGGCTCTCAAGGACGCGAAATCCGGATCGCGCAACGAGGCGGGGATCGCCGCCGTTCTCGGCATCCTCAAACAGAGCTTCGGCGAGCGCTTCCAGACCGGCGAATCCTTTCGCGCCCAGCACGCCCACACGACCACCTATATTCCGGCGCAGCTACCTGATGGCGTTCTCTTTGCCGAGACCGCCGATGATGTGAAAGCCGCCGTCAGGGTTTGCGCGGAGCACAAAGTACCTCTGATCGGCTTCGGCACCGGCTCGTCGCTGGAGGGGCAGGTGAACGCGCCGAATGGCGGCATCTCGATCGATTTCAGCCGGATGAACCGTGTTCTCGAAGTCAATGCCGAGGATTTGGACTGCACCGTCGAGCCCGGTATCACCCGCGAAGAACTCAACGTCTATCTGCGCGATACCGGTCTGTTCTTCCCGATCGATCCCGGCGCCAATGCCTCGATCGGCGGCATGGCCTCGACGCGCGCCTCAGGCACCAACGCCGTGCGCTACGGAACGATGAAGGACAACGTGCTGTCGGTGACTGTAGTCACCGCGAGTGGCGAGGAAGTCCACACCGCGCGGCGGGCGCGCAAGTCTTCGGCGGGATACGACATGACGCGGCTCTTTGTCGGTTCCGAGGGCACGCTCGGCATCCTGACCTCGGTGACGCTCCGGCTGCAGGGCATTCCGCAGAAGATCGGAGGCGGCGTCTGCGCCTTCCCGACGATCAAGGCAGCCTGTGACGCTGTCATCATGACCATCCAGATGGGCATTCCGGTCGCCCGCATCGAGCTTCTCGATGCGCTGCAGATCAGGTGCTGCAACGCCTATTCGAACCTCGACTATGAGGAAACGCCGACGCTGTTTCTGGAATTCCACGGTACCGACGAGACCGTCGCGCTGCAATCGCAGCAGTTTGCCGAGATCGCTACCGAATGCGGCGGCGGCGAATTCCTGTGGACCGTCAATGCCGAAGAGCGCGCCAAGCTCTGGAAGGCCCGCCATAACGCCTACTGGGCTTCGCGGGCGCTGGCGCCCGAGCTTGCCGCACTTTCGACGGATGTCTGTGTTCCTATCTCACGGCTGGCGGATTGCATCACCGAGACGCAGGCAGATATCGAAGCGAACGGATTGCTGGCGATGATCGTCGGGCATGCCGGCGACGGGAATTTTCATGTGCTTGTGCTTTTCGACGACAAGACCAGCGAGGGCATTTCGGCCGTCGAGAATTTCGTGGCGCGATTGAATGCCCGGGCGCTCGAGATGGATGGAACATGCACCGGCGAACATGGGATCGGGCAGGGGAAGATGTCATTTCTGGAACAGGAACTCGGCGGCACCGTCGATCTGATGCGGCAGGTCAAGCGCTCGCTCGATCCGGACAATATCTTCAACCCCGGCAAGATTTTCCATCTCGGCTGAAAACGGAACAATCTCATGATCTTCGGTCTTGCTACCGGCATGAATAACAGTAGTGTCGGCAACAGAATTCCGAATGGAGAATCCTTGATTTGATAGGCCGGTTCCTCGTCTTTCTGGGGGGAGTGATCGTCGTAGTGCTCGTTGTGGCGCTATTCGCACCGCTATTCATAGACTGGACCGATTTCCGCAAGAATTTCGAGGATCAGGCAAGCCGCATCATCGGCAAGAAAGTCACCGTGCACGGCACCGTCGATGCGCGGCTTCTGCCGTTTCCATCAGTGACGCTGCATGACGTGCGCGTCGGCCAGGAGCCCGATGGGCAGCCGATCGTGCAGGTCGAGCAGTTTTCGATGGATGCCGAGCTGGCGCCTTTCCTGTCGGGCGAAGCGCTGATTTTCGACATGCGGGTCGTCAATCCGAAGGTTCGCCTGCGGCTACAGAAAGACGGGACGCTGGACTGGACGCGCGGCAGCCAGTCTGAGATCCCGGCCAAGACAGTCGTACTCGAAAATGTGCATGTCAGTGGCGGCGATGTGCAGTTCATCGACGATCAGTCCGGCCGCTCGCGCCATATTACCGGCCTCAATGCCGAGATGTCGGCGAAATCGCTTGCCGGTCCCTGGCGGATCGACGGTGATGCGACGCTCGATGGTGAGCATGGCAGTTTCGTGATCGCCAGTGGTCAGCCGGATGAAAACGGTGCGCTGAAGGTCCGCACCCGGCTGGTTCCGGATCAGCATCCCGTCAGCGTCGATCTTGATGGCGAGCTGAAGCTCGTCGATCGCAAGCCGAATTATCAAGGCACGATGTCGGCGGCGATCGAGAACCGCGGGCAGGCGAAGAGCGACAAGACTGCACCGCCCCCTCGCGTCAAGGGTCGCTTCGAACTGACCAACGAGCGCATCCGCGTGCCTGATTACCGGCTGGAAATCGGCTCGACCGACGATCCCTATGTGATAACAGGCGAAGCGACGCTCGATACCGGCAGTGCGCCGGAGTTCCTGCTGATCGCCAATGGCCAGCAGATCGACGTCAACAGGATCGGCAATCAGGGCGCCGGCGGCAAGACGGCGCGCGATCCTGGCCTGTCGGCCCGCCAGCGTCTCAATTCGCTTATCAATATCGTTGCCCAGGTCCCGATCCCGCAGGTGCCCGGCAAGGCGAGCGTCCGGCTACCGGCGATCGTTGCCGGCGATACGACGATCCGCGACGTGCAGCTCGATCTGCAACCGGCCGGCGACGGCTGGACGATCGACGATGCTGTCGGAACGCTGCCCGGCCGCACGCAGGTGGAAGGCACGGGGCGCCTCGCGCTGCGCGGTCAGCCGTCCTTCAACGGGCATGTGACAGTGGCATCCAACCAGCCGAGCGGGCTTGCATCATGGCTCGCCGGTTCCGTCGATCCGTCGATCCGCCAGCTGCGGCAGGCTGGCTTCTCGGCGGATGTCAGCCTGACCCACCATAGGCAGGCTTTCGACAATCTGGAGATCGCCGTTGGTCCGGCAACGCTGAAGGGCAGGCTGGAGCGGCTGGCACCGAAGGACCAGACGCCGTCGCTGAACGTGGCGCTCGGCGGCGACGCGCTCGATCTCGATGCGCTGCGGGCGCTGACTGGGCTGTTCACCGGCCAGGACGCCGGCGACAACGTGCTCGATCACAAGATCACCGCGCAGCTTAAGGCCGACAAGTTTACCGCTTTCGGCGTCGAGGCGGCCAATGTCGAGACCAGTTTTACGATTGCAGACGGCGCGCTGGCGATCGAAAAGCTGGCGGTGAAGAATTTTGCCGGTGCGGAATTGACTGCCACCGGCCGCGCCGAAGGCTCGCTGCTCGACTACAAGGGCTCCGGCGAGATCACCTTCAAGTCGGCCGACCCCGGCCCGTTCTTCACCATGCTGAAGGAGCATCTGCCTGGTCATCCCGTAATGGACCGGCTGGTGCGCAATGCCGCCTGGTACACCAACACGGCGCTTCGCGGAGCGCTGACGCTTGGTGGCGATCAGGGCGACGGGCTGACGCTGACGCTCGCCGGCGTTTCGAACGGCAGCCGGGTCAATCTCGATTACCGGATGTCCGATCTTCTGGCGCTGACAGGCAAGGGAACGACCAGCCTGGAGGGGACGCTTGAGAATGCGACCACGGCCGTGCTCTTCGGCCAGGCCGGGCTCGACCCGCTGCCTGTCGAGGCCGATGCCAATGGCAGGCTGTCGCTCAAGGTTCAAGTTACCGACTCGGATCCCGCCGATGCATCGCTGGCCTTTGCGACCGACCGGACGTCGTTCACTGCCAGTGGCAAGGTCGATGTCCGCCCGGAAAACTTCATGAACGGCCAGATCGGCATATCGCTTGAGAGCGCCGATCTCGACCCGTACCTGATTATGAACGGTATTGCGTTGCCGCAGCTCGGAACCGGCCTGCCGTTCGGGCTGCAGACGACGGCGACCATCGATGGCGGAAAGATCGTCTTTGCTGATCTGAAGGGCCACGCCGCCGACAACAAGTTTTCCGGCGGGCTGACCGTTGACCGCAAAGCTGACAAGACCACTGCGACAGGCGACCTGTCGCTCGACCGTGCCGATGCGATCTGGCTCGGTGAGACCGTCTATGGACCGATGACCGATGCCGCGACCGGCAATCTGACGACACAGGGGCTCGGACAGCCGGTGTTCAAGGACACCGACGTCAATCTGAAGTTTTCGGCGAAACAGTTCTGGCCGGGCTGGTCCGGCGCGATCAACGATTTTTCGAGCACCATTGCCTACAAGGGCGACGAGTTGCAGCTGAACGGCATGCAGGGCAACTGGGACGGCGGCAAGCTTTCCGGCAATATGCTCTTCACCAATGCCGACGGAACCGGGTTCTTCCAGACCAAGCTGGCGCTCGCCGATGCCGATCTCGGCGGTGTGATCTGGGCGCGTGACGGAACGCCGGTTGCCAGCGGCAAGTTCGGCCTATCGATGAGCTCGGAAGCCTCGGGCAAGACGATGACGGAGCTTGCGAGTTCGCTGACCGGCTCGGGCGAACTTCGGCTGGGCGACACCAGTGTGCGCGGCCTGAATCTTGCGATCCTTGCGCCGCTGCTGTCGGCCACCGATCCGATGAAGGACCAGCTGAACGCCGGCAAGGTGCATCCGATCGTCGAGACGCTGCTGAACAACGGCGAGGCGAAGCTGCCGCCGCTGGGTATTCCCTTCAACATTACCGACGGCGTGCTGCGCGTGCAGAACGTCACCGTCGCCAACGACCTTGCCAAGGTCACCGGCAATGCGCAGATCGATCTGCCGCAGGAGCGGGTGAACGCTTCGCTCGATATCGGCCTCAATCCCGGCAACGAGGTGCTGTCCGGTGCCGACCCGGCATTGCGGCTCGATTTCTCCGGCCTTCTGGCATCGCCCGGCCGGACGATGGATGTCACCGACATCACCGGTTACCTGTCGCTGCGCGCCTTCGAGCGCGAACGCCGCCGTGTCGAGCGGCTGCAGGCCAACGTACTGGAAAAGCAGCGGCTGCGCCGCGAAGTGGCCCTCTACAAGTTCAATGACGCCGAGCGCGCCAGGGCAGCGGCGATCGAGGCTGAGCGCAAGGCCGAGGAAGACCGCCTGAGAGCGCTTGCGGAAGAGGCTGCCCGGCAGAAGGCGGAAGCCGATGCGAGAGCCAAGGCAGAAGCTGATGCAAAGGCAAAGGCCGAGGCGGATGCGAAAGCCGCTGCAGACGCCAAGGCGGCCGCTGCCGCGGAAGCGCAGCGCCGTGCCGAAGGGCAACTGGTCGATCCGGCACCGCCCGTGAGCGGCAACAAGCTGAATTTCGACACGCTGCCGGGCGTGCCGGTGCAGCAATAATCAGAGCGGATCGGGATTACCGTTCTCCGCGGATTCCTAAATTCGCGCGCGCCGGTCTTCACAGGATGCTGATAGGTTGATACGCACCGGGAAAACTCGCGCGATGACTTATGGAGCAGGAATGACAGGCGTCTTGGATGGCAGCAATGGCGTGAAGCAGGTCATCTGCATCAGTTGGGGCACGATGTTCGGCCCGGCCTATATCAACCGTCTCTATGCGATGGTTGCGCGCAACATCACGCCGCCCTTTACCTTCACCTGCTTCACGGATAGCCGCGAGGGACTGCATCCCGAGATCCTTTGCGAGGACCTGCCGCCGCTCAACATCCCGAGCCTGCCGGTCAATACGCCCGGGATCTGGAACAAGTCGCGCCTCTGGGGACCGACGCTCGGGAACTTGAAAGGCAGCGTCCTCTTCCTGGATCTCGATCTGGTGATTGTCGGCTCGCTCGATGCCTTCTTCGAAGTTGGCGGCCCAGATGACGTGGTCATGACCCGAAATCAGACGACCCCGTTCGAGAGACTTGGCCAAACGTCGCTTTTCCGGTTTCCGGTCGGCAAGCTGGTTTCTCTGCAGGACAAGTTTTTTGCCAATCCGCAAAAGATCGCCGACGAGTATCGTTTCGAGCAGCGGTTCGTTACCAAGAACGTGCCGGGGGGCCCGAAGTTCTTCCCGCGGAGCTGGGTGCTGCATTTCCGGCAGGACTGCCGGTGGCCGACACCGCTCAATTACTTCTTCGGTCCCCGGTTGCCATCCGGAGCCAAAGTGGTGATCTTTCCGCGCGGGCTGCGGCCTGAACACGCGATAGCCGGCCAATATCGGGACGGCGCTGCCGACAATGCGCGCGAGCATCTTTCACGGATCGTCAACAGAACGTCTCGCGGAGGCGAGAGCGTGTTTTCCCACCTCCGGCACTTCATACGCCCTACGCCGTGGGTGAAGAAGCATTGGCGGGAGTAGCTGCTCCTTTTCAGCGATGCTGCTGGCTGGAAGGATGTGCCGCTTGCACAAACGGCCAAGTTTTATGTGCCTGCAGATTGCATAAGATGAACTTGGATGGTTACCGCTAACCTAGCCATCAAGGGGTCGTTGCCGGGCGCCCACGGGTGCGGCAACGACCTCGCCAAATCTATCGCGTCTTCAGCCAGGCCAGGACATGTAGCCGCAATGCCGAGGAGAGGTTGCTCTCGGAATCGCGGCCGTCGTCAATTTCGGAGATCAGGGTGGCAAGCGGTATCGAGCGGGCTGCGGCGATCGTTTTCAGTTCAGACCAGAATTCGTCTTCCAGCGAGAAGCTGGTGCGGTGGCCATGAAGCGTTGCGGAATGCTTGCGGATCATCGTCCGGTTTCGGTGCTTGCTTGAGAGATTGATTCAGGAGACCGGGATAAATGGCTGGCGTGAGACGGCTTTTCAGCGCTCTTCGCCGCCGTCCTTTTCGATCCGGCCATCGATGTGCGTCTTTTCGGCCTTGTCGTTCAGCGCCTTCGTCAGCTGCTTCTCGGCCTTGGTTCGGCCGAAGCTGATGCGGTTCTGCTCGGCCTGCCTGTCCTTTTCGGAACGGGCCTGCGTTTTCTTGAACTGGCGGAGATTGACGATTTCGGCGCTCACGGCGTGCCTCCATCTGCAAAAGAAATGGGCCGGAATGAAAAAAGGGAAGCGATTGCTTCCCTTCGGATTACTGCTTCTTGCGGAATGCGTCGAGCGAGACGACGGAACCGGGCTTCTTTTCCTCGCCGCCTTCGGCAGGGGCGGCCGCCGGGGTTTCCTCGCTCTTTTCGGCCGCAACCGGATAGGCGGTGATCTCGGCTTCCGGCAGTTCTTCGCCATCGGCCAGCGGCACGTCGAATTCCAGCTCGAAATTCACCGAGGGATCGTAGAAGCCGCGGATGGCGTTGAACGGAATGACCAGCTTTTCCGGAACGTCGGAGAAGGACAGGCCGATCTCGAACAGCGATTCGGTGATCTTCAGGTCCCAGAACTGGTGCTGGATGACGATGGTCATCTGTTCCGGATATTTGCTCTTCAAGTGCTGCGAGATGCGCACGCCGGGAGCGCCGGTCAGGAAGGTGATGAAAAAGTGATGGTCGCCGGGGAGGCGGCCCGTCGTTCCGACTTCAGACAGAACCTTACGGATGACGCCACGAAGCGCGTCCTGTGCCAGAATGTCGTAGCGGATGTGGTCCTGCCCCATGCTTTTCCTGTCTTTCGTTGGTTCGGGAGTCTTTTCTCAGGGATATATGCCATGTCTGGCCGCCCTGCGAAAGTCTCGCTCCGAGTCATGCTTGATGAGAAGCATACATGATTTCAATAGCAGGGAGAAGGTGAAGGCTTCTGTTGCCAGGTGCCTTCGGACCCCGCCTCAAGGGGCTAACCTAGAGGACTTGGAGCGGAATTCCCGCACCGCCGTTAGGCAGCGAGAGCGTATTCCTTAGCGTTGTTGTCGTTTGCAACTACACTTGTGACCCGATAACGGCGGTATCATGCCGAGCAAAAAGACGATCTTTACACCCTTGTCGATCCTATTTCGCCCCCATCAAAAGCAGTCGCCAACCGGCTGTTTTTGGTGGAGGCGCCGGGTACCGCCCCCGGGTCCAATAGGTTTATTACACCGCTCATTTATCGCCATATCCGGTCCGAAGACCGGCAAGGGTTGATATAGTGTTTTCCTGACAGCATGGGAAGAGGCTTCGTCACAGAACCATCGCAGACGGTGCGGAAATGGCTGGATAATTGAGCGGCGGCGGTTGGTTTCACGCCCGGAAGGGCTTAAATATTGGCACAAACGGAGTCGCTGGCGGCCATGAAGCAATATCTCGATCTTTTGACCCATGTGATGGACAAGGGCACCGACAGGGGCGACCGGACCGGTACCGGCACGCGCTCCGTCTTCGGATATCAGATGCGCTTCGATCTCGACGACGGCTTTCCTGTCCTGACCACCAAGAAACTGCATCTGCGCTCGATCATCCATGAGCTTCTGTGGTTCCTGAAGGGCGAAACGAATATCCGATACCTCAAGGAAAACGGCGTCTCGATCTGGGACGAATGGGCCGATGAGAACGGTGACCTCGGGCCTGTCTACGGCGCCCAGTGGCGCTCCTGGCCGGCGCCCGACGGCGGTCATATCGATCAGATCGTCAATCTGGTGAACGGCATCATCAAGAACCCGAATTCGCGCCGCCATATCGTCTCGGCCTGGAACCCGGCCGAGGTCGACAACATGGCGCTGCCGCCGTGCCACTGCCTGTTCCAGTTTTACGTCGCCGACGGCAAGCTTTCCTGCCAGCTCTATCAACGCTCCGCGGACGTCTTTCTCGGCGTGCCCTTCAACATTGCCTCCTACGCGTTGCTGACAATGATGGTGGCGCAGGTGACGGGGCTGAAATACGGCGAGTTCGTTCACACGCTCGGTGACACACACATTTATCACAACCATTTCGAGCAGGCGAAGCTGCAGCTGACGCGGGATCCGAAGCCGCTGCCGCGGATGCTGATCAAGCGCGATGTGAAGGATATCTTCGACTTCAGGTTCGAGGACTTTGAACTCGTCGGCTATGACGCCGATGCCAACATCAAGGCGCCGATCGCCGTTTGAGGCGTCGGCAATTTCAGGCAAGAACAGGCCGCATCTGCGACGGAAAACGTCACTTTGCTGCAATGTCTGAAAATCGGCGGCATTCCATCAGTAAGATCTTAATAGATCTCGGTTATTTTCGCCCGCTTAGGTGAAGCTCCCGGGGCTTTTATGGACGATACTGACCTCCTTCCTCCAGACGTTCTTTCGTCGATGCTGATGCGCATGTTCGAGTTTGCGCCGATTGCCATGGCAATCACCACCAGCGACACGAGGACGTCGAGCTACGCGAAGGTCAATGATGCCTATCTGAAGTTGACCGGGCTGAAGTGGGAAGAGATCAGCGGCAAGAAGCTGACCTCGGATGGGGCTGCGATCGACAACCCGGCACGCGACCGGCGCCACCGCATGCTGGCCGAAGAGGGCGCCTATGTTCTCGAAGAGGTCGATATCCGCCATGCCGACGGAACGATCATCCCGACGTTGATTTCCGCGCAGAGAACGATCGTCGACGGCGTCTCCTTCGATGTCGAAGTGATCATGGATGTCTCGGCCCGCGTGCGCCATCAGCGCGAGATCGAACTGGCGCTCCGGGCGTCGGCGCGCACCGATGCGCTTTCAGGGCTCCCGAACCGGGCCTGTTTCGACGAGACGCTTGCCGAGCAGATCGCAGCAGCGCGTGCTGCCGACAAGGCGATGGCGCTCGCTTTCATCGATCTCAACGGTTTCAAGGCGGTCAACGACCGGCTCGGGCATGGCGCCGGAGACGAGGTGATCCGCACGCTCGCCAGCCGCTTCCGCGATAGTTTCAGGGCCAACGACTTCATCGCCCGCATCGGCGGCGACGAGTTCGTGGTGCTGATCGAGGTCGATCCGGTGCTCATTCATGATGTGCGCCATACGGTCAACGACGCCGCGGAGCGTATCTTCAAGCCGATCGCCATCGACGGCGCCATTACCGAAGTCGGCGCGGCCGTCGGTGTCGCGCTGCTCGAGCCGTCGGATACGCCGGCTTCCTTCGTCAAGCGGGCAGACAATTACATGTACCTCGCCAAGCAGACGGGCGATCGCGTCGCCGTCATCTGGCTCGGCAATCCGCATCCGCAGCAGGCGATAGCCGCGCGGGCGGTCGGCTAGCTTTCCTTTTGAGAAGCGGTTAGGTGTCGCGCTCGGCAATCAGTGCAGAGGGGCGGCTATGTCTGGCATCGTGAAGACAATCGTTGTTGCGGTTTCCGAAAACGGTATCATCGGCCGGGACGGCGATATGCCATGGCGGCTGTCAACCGATCTGAAACGCTTCAAGGCGCTGACCTCGGGAAAGCCGCTGGTCATGGGCCGCAAGACCTATGAGTCGATTGGCGGCAAGCCGCTGCCGGGGCGTCCGCATGTGGTGATCTCCAGGCAGGCGCAGATCGACCACCCTGACGTGACGATGGCGCATTCGCTTGCCGAGGCTGTGACTATTGCCGAAGACTTGGCACGGGCCAGCGGCGGCAGCGAGATCATCATCGCCGGCGGTGGCGAGATCTATGCGCAGTCGATGGCGATTGCCGATCGCCTGTGCATCACGCATGTCGAGACCGAGGTCGAGGGCGACACGTCCTTTCCTGCGATCGATGCGTCATTGTGGAAGCCGGTCGAGACACTCGACGTGCCCGCCGGCGAAAAGGACAACTATCCGACGCGTTACGTCGTCTATGAGCGCCGTAACGGCTGATAACGAATTATTTTCCAAGAAAGAACACCAAGTCCTGCATGTCGCGTTGAAAGCAGGGGCGGCGATACCTATAACGGTCACAATCGCTTACCGTCTGCCGCCCCCGCGGGCATTATGCGATCGGGAGTTCAACGAACAAAGAGGTTTTGATGCCCTGGAGCAATCAGAATGGCGGCGGCGGCCCATGGGGCGGCGGCGGCGGTAACAACAATAATCAGGGACCATGGGGGCAGGGCCCGAACCGTCCAAAAGGCGGTGGTGGGGGCAAGGGCGGTCCGCCCGATCTCGAAGACATCATCCGCCGCGGGCAGGATCAGCTCGGCAAGATCGTACCTGGCGGCTTTAACGGCGGCGTGGCACTGATCGTTGTTGCGATCCTTGTGGCGTTCTGGATTTTCCAGTGCATCTACATCGTCCAGCCGGACGAGCGTGGCGTGGAACTGCGTTTCGGCCAGCCGAAGCAGGAAGTTTCGATGCCGGGCCTTCACTTCCATTTCTGGCCGCTTGAAACGGTCGAAACGGTCAAGGTCACCGTGCAGCAGCAGAATATCGGTGCCACGTCCTCTGCATCCTCGAGCGGCCTGATGCTCTCGGGTGACCGCAGTGTCATCAACGTGCAGTTCGCCGTGTTCTTCACGGTCAGCGATCCGAAGGCCTATCTCTTCAACGTCGAGAACCCGGCAGAGACGCTGCAGCAGGTTTCCGACAGTGCGATGCGCGAAATCGTCGGACGCCGTCCGGCGCAGGACGCATTCCGCAGCAACCGTCAGCCGATCGAGACCGATGTTCTCAATATCGTGCAGGGAACGATGGACCGCTACAAGGCGGGTATCACCGTCACCGGCGTGACGATCCAGAACGTTGCTCCGCCGCGTGAAGTCTCCGATGCCTTCGAAGAAGTGCAGCGTGCAGGCCGCGACCGCGACAGCACGATCGAAGAGGCAAACCGCTACACCAACCAGCGGCTCGGCCAGGCGCGGGGCGAGGCGGCTCAGATCCGCGAAGACGCCGCCGCCTACAAGGACCGTGTCGTCAAGGAAGCCGAAGGTGAAGCGCAGCGCTTTACTTCGATCAACGACGAATATGCGAAGGCCCCTGACGTGACGCGCAAGCGTCTGTTCCTGGAAACCATGGAACAGGTGCTGAAGAATTCGAAGAAGGTCATCATCGACGAGAAGCAGGGGGTCGTTCCCTACCTGCCGCTCAACGAAATCGGCAAACCGGCACAGCAGGGAGGTTGAGCCATGACATCCAATAAACTTCCCGCGGTGCTGATCGCGCTCGCGGTCATCCTCTTCATTGTCTATTCGTCGGTCTTCGTGGTCAATGCACGCGAGCAGGCGATCGTCGTCCGCTTCGGTCAGATCCAGTCGGTCAAGACCGAGCCGGGCCTGTATTTCAAGCTGCCGTTCGCCTTCATGGATGCGGACCGCGTCCAGTATGTCGAGAAGCAGGCGCTTCGCCTCGATCTCGATAACATCCGCGTGCAGGTGCAGGATGGCCAGACCTTCGATGTCGATGCCTTCGTGATCTACAACATCGCCGATGTCCGCCGCTTCCGCGAAACGGTTTCGGGTGACCGCGAGGCTGCCGAAGCACGCCTTCGCGCCCAGCTCGATTCGTCGCTGCGCCGCGTCTACGGTCTGCGTGACTACAATGCCGCTCTTTCCGAAGAGCGCGTTGCGATGATGCTGGAGATCCGTGACGATCTCCGGATCGATGCAGAAAACCTCGGCCTCAACATCGACGACGTCCGCATCCGCCGTACCGATCTTTCGCCAGAGGTTGCGCCGAACACCTACAACGCCATGCGCTCCGAGCGTCTGGCCGAAGCCGAGCGTATCCGCGCTTCGGGTAACGAGGAAGGCCAGCGCCGCCGCGCCGTCGCCGACCGTCAGGTTGTCGAGATCACCGCGGAAGCGCAGCGTGATTCCGAAATCCTGCGCGGTCAGGGCGATGCGGAACGCAACCGGATCTTCGCCGACTCCTTCGGCAAGGATCCGTCGTTCTTCGAGTTCTACCGCTCGATGTCGGCCTATTCCTCGGCGCTCTCGTCGCAGGACACGACGCTGGTTCTGTCGCCGAATTCGGAGTTCTTCCGCTACTTCGACAGCTCGACCGGCGTGCCGTCGGTACCGCCGGCTGCTCCGGCTCCGGCAACACCTGCCGCACCGGCAAACTGACAATAGAAGAATGCAGGATTTCCTGACGGGACTTGCATTCTTTCTCATCATCGAGGGGCTGGTCTATGCACTGGCCCCTCGTTTTCTTGTGCGCATGTCGAAGCTTCTGCCGTCGATCCCCGAGCAGCAGATTCGTGCCTTCGGACTGGCCGCTGTTGGCCTTGGCGTGGCCTTGGTCTGGCTTCTGAGACGCTAAGTTGAGATTGCGCGGGATTTCGCGAAAAGGTGATTTCACGCTCCATCATTCCGCCCTATGTTGGTGGTCAGACTGCCGCTTTGACCCGACATGAGGAAGCTTGATGGCCCCCACGACACGCCCGACCTTCAGACGATCGCTCGCTCTCCTGGCCGGCGCTGCCCTTCTTGCCAATATCGGTCTTGCCGGCTCCGCTACAGCCCAGGGAACGCCGCCGGTAAATGGCCCGGCTTCCGTCGCCGATCTTGCTGAAGGCCTTCTCGACGCTGTCGTGAACATCTCGACATCGCAGAACGTGAAGGACGACGAAGGGGCGGGCCCAGCGCCGCGTGCGCCCGATGGCTCGCCGTTTCAGGAATTCTTCAACGACTTCTTCAACAAGCAGCAGGGCGGCAAGGGCGGCGGCAACCACAATGTCAGCTCGCTCGGCTCCGGCTTCGTCATCGATCCGGCCGGCTATATCGTCACCAACAATCACGTCATCGAAGGCGCCGACGACATCGAAATCAACTTCGCCAACGGCACGAAGCTGAAGGCCAAGCTGATCGGTACGGATACCAAGACCGACCTTTCCGTCTTGAAGGTCGAGCCGAAGGCGCCACTCAAATTCGTCAAGTTCGGCGATTCCAGCGGCATGCGCATCGGCGACTGGGTGATGGCGATCGGCAACCCGTTCGGCTTCGGCGGCTCGGTGACGGTCGGTATCATTTCCGGCCGTGGCCGCAACATCAATGCCGGTCCTTATGACAACTTCATCCAGACGGATGCGGCGATCAACAAGGGCAATTCCGGTGGTCCGCTGTTCAACATGAAGGGCGAAGTCATCGGCATCAACACGGCGATCATTTCGCCAAGCGGCGGCTCGATTGGCATCGGCTTCTCGGTGCCGTCGGAGCTCGCTTCGGGTGTTGTGGCGCAGCTGCGCGAATATGGCGAGACGCGGCGCGGCTGGCTCGGCGTTCGCATCCAGCCTGTGACCGACGACGTCGCCGACAGCCTCGGCCTAGATGCCGCGAAGGGCGCGCTTGTCGCAGGCGTCATCAAGGGCGGACCTGTCGATAACGGCTCGATCAAGGCCGGGGATGTGATCCTCAAGTTCGACGGCAAGGCGGTCAACGAGATGCGCGATCTGCCGCGTGTCGTTGCCGAAAGCCCTGTCGGCAAGGAAGTCGATGTCCTCGTGCTCCGCGACGGCAAGGAGCAGACCGTCAAGGTGACGCTCGGGCGTCTCGAAGATAGCGATCAGGCTGCCGCGGCGAGCGGCGATAGCGGCGGCTCTTCGGATGGCGGCGTGATCAACCCCGATCCTGGCGAAAACGACGATATGGACGAGCCGGATAGCGGTCAGGCTCAACCGTCGCCCGACAACAAGGGCACGGAGAACAAGGCACCGGATGCCAAGGGCAATCAGGGCCAGACCGATCAGCAGGGCCAGGTGGCGCCCGATGCGGCATTGCCGAAGAACGTGCTCGGCCTGTCGCTGTCGCTGCTTAACCCGGATATCCGCAAGACCTTCAACATCGCCGAGAGTGTCGAGGGGGTCGTTGTGACCGAAGTGACGCCCGGCTCGGCTGCTGCCGAAAAGGGCTTGAAGCCCGGCGACGTGATCGTCGAGGTCGCCCAGGAATTCATGAAGTCACCGGATGCGGTGGCCGCCAAGGTTCAGTCCCTGAAGCAGGAAGGCCGCCGCAACGCCCAGATGATGATCGCCGCCGCCAACGGCGACCTGCGCTTCATCGCTGTGCCGATGGAGTAGGCTCAGCCGCGCTCGGGCGCGCTGATGGCGTAGAGGACATGGCGCACGAATTGCGGCGCCGTGTCCGGCACCTTCGGGTGATCGAAGTCGCGCTCGGGGCGGTGAGTCATGCCGATGCGCTGCATGACAGCGCGGGAGCGGCGGTTTTGCGGGACGGTGAAGGCGACGATCTCGGTGAGGCCGTGGTCCTCGAATCCGTGTTTGAGCAGCGCCGTTGCGGCTTCGCTTACATAGCCGAAACCCCAATGGCGCTTTGCCAGCCGCCAGCCGATTTCGACGGTACCGTTAGGGATCGCTGGCTCATGCGAGGTCCGCACGATGCCGCAGAAACCGAGCGTTTCGCCTGTGGCCGTCAGTTCCAGAGCGTAAAAGCCGAGGCCGGTTTCGGCGATCGTTCTTTGAGCATAGTCGAAAAATTCGTCCGATTCCGCGCGGTTGCGCCGCTTCGGAAAAAATTCCATGACATCAGGATCGGAATTGATCTCGTGGAAGAGGTCGCGATCCTGCTCACGCCAGTTGCGGATGATCAGGCGCTCTGTCGTGAGGATGGTCTCGGTCATGGCGTGACGAAATCCGTCTTGCGGTATCCCTGTATGTAGAGCAGGGCGGTGAGGTCACTGTGGTTGATGCGCATCTTCGCCTCGGCGGCGACGGCCGGCTTGGCGTGCAAGGCAACGCCCGAGCCTGCGAGATGGATCATGCCGAGATCGTTGGCGCCGTCTCCGACCGCCATCGACTCTTCGGGTGAAATGCCGAGCTTTTCGGCGATGTCGTTCAGCGCATCCACCTTCGCCTGCTTGCCGAGGATCGGCTCGGCGACGAAGCCTGACAGGGTGCCGTTCTCTTCGAGCAGCAGGTTGGCGCGGTTCTCGTCGAAGCCGAGGGTGGCGGCGATACGGCTGGTGAAGACGGTAAAGCCGCCGGAGACGAGAGCGGTGTAGAAGCCCTTGGCCTTCATCGTGGCGATCAGTTCCGGGCCGCCCGGCGTCAGCGTGATGCGCTTGGCGATGACATCATCGACGACGGAGATCGGCAGGCCCTTCAACAGCGCCACGCGTTCGCGCAGTGCCGGTTCGAAGGCGATCTCGCCGTTCATGGCGCGGGCGGTGATGGCTGCAACCTTGTCCTTGAGGCCGACTTCGGCGGCGAGTTCGTCGATGCATTCCTGGCCGATCATCGTCGAATCCATATCGGCGATCAGCAGCTTCTTGCGGCGCGTCTCGGCCTCCTGCACCACGACATCCACAGGCTCATTGCCAATGACGGCGCGGATCGCGGCTTCCGCCTCTGCTGCATTCGAGCCGTCGCGAAGGGCGATATCGCAGGCAATTCCGTCTGCCAGCCAGTAGAGACCGGCGGCGTTGACGCTGTCATGTGCCTTCTCGGCAAGCGCCGGCGACAGAACGGGGTTTGACGGATTGGCAACAAGCGTGGCAACGAGAGCCATATGGAAAACCTTCTGAGCACAACGAGTGCGATCCTGATAACCGGGCCGACCGCCAGCGGCAAGTCCGCGCTTGCCGTGAACCTGGCAAAGCAGCATGGCGGCGTCGTGATCAATGCCGACAGCATGCAGGTCTATGACACGCTGAGAGTGCTGACCGCCCGTCCGTCCGGCGAGGATATGGAAGGCGTACCACATCATCTCTACGGGCATGTGCCGGCGGGCGCGGCATATTCGACCGGTGCCTGGCTGCGCGACGTCACGGCGCTGCTTCCCGAGCTGCAGAGCAGGGGGCAATTGCCAGTCTTCGTAGGAGGCACGGGGCTGTATTTCAAGGCGCTGACCGGCGGTCTGTCCGACATGCCCGAAATTCCGGATGCGATCCGGGCGCGGCTCAGGCAGCAATTGACCGAGGAGGGGCCAGCAGCACTCTACGCGGCCTTGCAATCCAGGGATCCGCCGATGGCCGAGAGCCTCAATCCGGTCGATGGCCAGAGGATTGTCCGGGCGCTCGAAGTGCTTGAGGCGACGGGACGGTCGATCGCTGAGTTCCAGGGGAAGGCCGGACCTGTCATCGTCGATCCTGATGCCGCAGAGAAGATCGTCGTGCTGCCGGATCGTGCGGTGCTGCATCAGCGCATCAACGGCCGTTTCGAAAAGATGCTGGAGCAGGGTGCCGAAGACGAGGTGAGGGCGCTGCTGGCGTTGAGGCTTCCGGCCGACATGCCCGTCATGAAGGCGATCGGCGTTTCCCAGATCGCCGCGATGTTCGAAGGCCAGATGACCCGGGCAGAGGTGATCGAAAAGGGCTCGGCTGCGACGCGCCAATATGCGAAGCGGCAGATGACGTGGTTTCGCAACCAGATGGACGAGAGCTGGACGCGGCTTTCGCAGACCGCGTAAGCAATCAGTCCTTCTTGTAGAGGCTGCTCAGCGGCTTCTTGAGAATGCTTTCGCGCAGTGGCGATGTTCCTGGCTCCCGGCGGATCGACGGGGCCGGTTCCTGGTTGCCGAATACGCGGGGCTGGCTGGCCTCTTCCCGGCGTATCTCGCGCCGCAGCGCTTCAAGGCGGCTGTCGATCGATCCGGCGGCTGTGGGCTGCTGATCCTGAGATGCGTAAGCTCGGGGCAGCATATCCGGCCGGTACGGATCGGACGGCAACATCGGGGGGGCTGCGACTGGCTGCGGATAGGGCTGCCCTTCCGGCGGCTCCTCGTCGTCGAATAGCATGTCGCTCTGCATCGCGGCGCTGAAGCTATTCTGAAACGACGAGATGTCAGGCCCTGCAGCGCCGCTGACGGCGCGCATGCGGCTGACGATCTTGCGCAGATCGACGGTATCCGGATCATCGTCCGAATGTTTGGCCGTGGCGCCATTGGCTTTCGGCAGCAGGTGTTCCGGCACGCGCGAGAAGCGCATGCGCATCGGAACGCTGATCGCCTCGCCGAAGGCGATCGCTTCGCCGTTGCCGATCGAGGAGATGAAGCTGGTGGTCGAGATCGACGAGTTCGGGATCGCCGAGCGGATGATCTCCTGGTCGCGGTCGTTGGCAAGACGCATGGCAAACAGCGTCGAGCACTGCGACAGGATCGTCTGGTCGAGTTCGCCGGGGCGCTGGGTGATGATCCCGAGCGAAACGCCGTATTTGCGGCCTTCCTTGGCGATACGGGCAATGGCCTGTCTTGTCGGAACGAAGCCCAGCGTCGGGTCTGCCGGAATGTAGCGGTGCGCCTCTTCGCAGACGACGAGCATGTGGATCGCGCCTTCGCTCCAAAGGCCGACTTCGAAGGCCATGCGGCAGAGTACCGAGGCGACCGAGTTTACGACCTCGGAGGGAATGCCGGAAAGCTGGAAGGTGCAGATCGGGCGGCCTTCGCCCGGAATGCGAAAGATCTGTGCCACGGTCTCCGTGATCGTGTCGGAGATCGTGTTGTTGGAGAACATGAAGTGATAGCGCGGGTCGTTGATCGCCGCGATGATGCGCATCTTCAGGGATCGCAGGAACGGCTTTTCGGCGCGGCCTTCCAGGCGGCCGATGCGTTCGTCGATCAGCGCCAGCAGATCGGCCATGCGATAGGGAACCGGCGTATCGGCGGTGATCGAGCTCTTTTCCGTCGTGCGGCGCACCAGCGAGCTGTCGCTGCCGCGGAAGGCGCGCTTGGCGTCCGGCATGATGTCGCGCAGCATGTCCAGCTCTTCGGGAACCGGCGGACGGCCGCGGAAGACCACTTCGGCGAATTCCTCCAGCCGCATCAGCCAGAAGGGCAGGTCGAGCGTATCGGTGTCGATGACCACGGAATGTTTGGGGAAGGCGGCTGCGAACTCGTTATGCGGGTCGAGGATCAGCACGCGCAGCTTCGGATCGGCTTCGATCGCCTTATTGAGCAGCAGCGAAACGGCGGTCGACTTGCCGACGCCTGTCGAGCCGACGACGGCGAAATGCTTCGACAGCATCGAGGGCACGTGGATCGCCGCGTCGATGCTTTCGTCCTGGGTCAGATTGCCGATGACAGCGGTGGTACCTACGCCTGCATCGTAGATCCGCATCAGGTCGGCCGAACGGATGCGGTGGGCCACGGCGCCAAGATAGGGGTAGCGCGAGATGCCGGTGGAAAACTCCTCGCGTCCGTCTTCTTCGACGCGCACTTCGCCCAGCAGTTCGGCCTCGATGCTGAAGCCGTTATCCTCGCCTTCACCCCACATGTGGGAGCCGGTATTCATCTGGTAGACGAGGGCGACGACGCGATTGCGTCCGACGCTGATCGAAATCAACCGTCCGACAGACCAGAGTTCGGTGAGATCAGTGCCACCGGCCTCGGCAATGGCGGCGATCGTTGTGCGGGATCCGCTGCACGCGACGACACGGCCGAGAAAGCGGTTTCCCCGTTTCCCCATATCGCGGCGGTCATGCTCGCCGGCTTTACCTGACGTCTGCAAGTCGTTGTTGCGCAACGGCCTACTCCCTGCGTTAGCGGACAAAGATATGATTTATCTTTTAACAAATGGTTCCGGCCCTTAATTCTGGAGGGTGAGAACCTGTAGGAGAGGCTTTCCCACCAGGGCGGTTTTTTATTTCGGCTGGCGTTGACGCTACGAAATTTTCTGTCTATCAATTGCGCCCATGAAAATAGCAGCAATTCTTATTGTGGTGGGAAAGCGCATGGGCAGGATGGTGTAACCATCCGGCGGTAGCCACCCATGCGCTAGATGACAGGCTCCCTCAGGGGCCTTTTTTTATGCCTGAAATTCAGGCTTGCCGACCACAAACTTCAATCCCAGCAGTCAAAACGGAACAGAAAAATGACGGGCACGGACAATCAGACGGCAGACAGCAATCGGATGACGGGGGCGGAGATCGTACTCCGGGCGCTGAAGGACAACGGCGTCGAGCATATCTTCGGGTATCCGGGTGGCGCCGTGCTTCCGATCTATGACGAGATCTTCCAGCAGGACGAGATCAAGCACATCCTGGTGCGCCACGAGCAGGGCGCCGGCCATGCGGCCGAAGGCTATGCGCGCTCCACCGGCAAGGTCGGCGTCATGCTGGTCACTTCGGGTCCGGGTGCGACGAACGCCGTTACGCCGCTGCAGGACGCGCTGATGGATTCGGTTCCGCTCGTTTGCCTCAGCGGTCAGGTTCCGACCTCGCTGATCGGCTCCGACGCCTTCCAGGAAGCCGATACCGTCGGCATCACCCGGCCGTGCACCAAGCACAACTGGCTGGTCAAGGACGTCAACCAGCTGGCGGCGATCATCCACGAGGCGTTCCGCATCGCGCAGTCGGGCCGTCCAGGTCCGGTTCTGGTCGATATTCCGAAAGACATCCAGTTTGCGACCGGCACCTACACGCCGCCATCCGCGCATATCATTCAGAAGAGCTATCAGCCCAAGCTCGAAGGCGATCTGAACCAGATCCACGCCGCTATCGAGCTGATGGCGACGGCGCGCCGTCCGATCATCTATAGCGGTGGTGGCGTCATCAATTCCGGTCCGGAAGCATCGAAGCTGCTGCGCGAATTGGTCGAGCTCGCCGATTTCCCGATCACCTCGACGCTGATGGGCCTCGGCGCCTATCCGGCATCGGGCAAGAACTGGCTGAAGATGCTCGGCATGCATGGCTCCTACGAAGCCAACATGGCGATGCATGATTGCGACGTCATGGTCTGCATCGGCGCGCGTTTCGACGACCGCATCACCGGCCGCCTCAACGCCTTCTCGCCGAACTCGAAGAAAATCCATATCGACATCGATCCGTCATCGATCAACAAGAATGTCCGTGCCGATATCCCTGTTCGTGGCGACGTCGGCAGCATCCTCGAGGATATGGTCCGCCTGTGGCGGGCGCTGCCGAACAAGCCGGCGAAGAGCCAGACCGCCGATTGGTGGGCCGACATCAACCGCTGGCGCGCGCGCAACTCGTTCGCTTACACCAAGAGCAACGACGTGATCATGCCGCAATATGCGCTCGAGCGGCTCTACGAGCTGACCAAGGATCGCGACACCTACATCACCACCGAAGTCGGTCAGCACCAGATGTGGGCAGCGCAGTTCTACGGTTTCGAAAAGCCGAACCGCTGGATGACCTCGGGCGGCCTGGGCACGATGGGCTACGGCCTGCCGGCAGCGCTCGGCGTCCAGATCGCCCATCCGGAAAGCCTGGTCATCGACATTGCCGGCGATGCCTCTATCCAGATGTGCATTCAGGAAATGTCGGCGGCGATCCAGTATGAGGCGCCGATCAAGATCTTCATCATGAACAACCAGTATATGGGCATGGTCCGCCAGTGGCAGCAGCTGCTGCATGGCAACCGCCTGTCCAACTCCTATACCGAAGCGATGCCTGATTTCGTTAAGCTGGCGGAAGCCTACGGCGCCGTTGGCCTGCGTTGCGAAAAGCCTAGCGAGCTCGATGCGACGATCCAGGAAATGATCGACGTCAAGAAGCCTGTCATCTTCGATTGCCGCGTTGCCAATCTCGCCAACTGCTTCCCGATGATCCCGTCGGGCAAGGCTCACAACGAGATGCTGCTGCCGGACGAAGCGACAGACGAAGCGGTCGCCAATGCCATCGATGCCAAGGGCCGTGCGCTCGTTTGATCTGAAGTAGAGGAAGAAGACAATGAACGCACACCTACAGCCGACCGGTTCCGCCTACTTCATTTCGCCGGAAACCGCCGCAGCCGAGAGCCACACGCTCTCGGTCCTCGTCGACAACGAGCCCGGCGTCCTAGCCCGGGTCATCGGTCTCTTTTCCGGCCGCGGCTACAACATCGAGAGCCTGACGGTCTCCGAAACCGAGCATCAGGCGCATCTGTCGCGCATCACCGTCGTCACCCGTGGCACGCCGCAGGTGCTGGAGCAGATCAAGGCGCAGCTGGAACGCATCGTTCCCGTTCACCGCGTCGTCGATCTGACGGTCCGGGCCCGCGAACTCGGCCAGGACCGGCCGATCGAGCGTGAAGTGGCGCTGATCAAGGTCGTCGGCTCCGGCGATGCACGTGCCGAGACGCTGCGCCTTGCCGATGCTTTCCATGCCAAGGTGGTCGACGCCACAGTCGATCACTTCATTCTCGAGATCACCGGCAAGTCCTCGAAGATCGACCAGTTCGTCTCGGTGATGAAGCCGCTCGGCCTCATCGAGGTCTGCCGCACCGGCATTGCGGCGATGAACCGTGGGGCGCAGGGCATGTAAGCCTGACGCTGATCGGCAAAATTCGAGAGCGCCCGGGTCTTTGGCCCGGGCGTTTTCATTTTGCCACGGCCGGTCAGAGCATCTCCAGCGACGACTTGCGGCCGGGTGGCGGGAAGACCTTGTCGAGTGCTGACCAATCCTCATCGCTGAGATCGAACGTGACGCTGTCGCGGTTCTCGGCGGCGCGCTCGGCGCTCGATGTCTTGGGGATGGCGATGACGCCGTCGCGTTCCAGCACGAAGGCAAGCGCGATCTGCGCCGGTGTCGCCTGATTGGCCTTGGCGATACGGATCAGCTCCGGATTGTGCAGGATGCGGCCCTGCTCAATCGGCGAATAGGCCATGACGGGGACGCCGTGCTTCTGGCACCAGGGCAGCAGGTCGTATTCGATGCCGCGGCGCGCCAGATTGAAGAGCACCTGATTGGCAGCGCATCTGCGGCCGCCCGGGACCGAGAAGAGCTCCTCCATATCATCCGTGTCGAAGTTCGAAACGCCCCAGGCGCCGATCTTTCCGGCGTCCATCAGTTCTTCGAAGGCTTCCACCGTCTCCGTGAGTGCATACTCGCCGCGCCAGTGCAGCAGATAGAGGTCGATGCGGTCGATGCCGAGGCGCGAGAGGCTGCGGTTGCAGGCCTCGATCGTGCCGGTGCGGCTGGCATTGTGCGGATAGACCTTGCTGGTGATGAACACCTTGTCGCGCTGCCCCTTGATGGCGCGGCCGACGATGCGCTCGGCACCGCCTTCGCCATACATTTCGGCGGTGTCGATCAATGTCATGCCAAGCTCGATTCCGGCCTTCAGACTTGCTATCTCGCGGTCGGCCTCGGAAGCGCGCTCGCCCATGTTCCAGGTGCCCTGGCCAAGGGCCGGGACTTCGGTGCCATCCGGGAACGCGATGGCCGGGATGATGTCTTCCTGCATGGCTCTGCCTTTCCTGATGCAGTTGAGGAGATTGCGCTGATAGTCCATCTTTCAAGCAATCCTGTCACGGTGACAATGATCTGGTGGAACAGGAAAATTAGGACAGTTACACTGACCTAAATAAGGGGCCGCGAAAAAGTCGGTCCTTCCGGGAGGACGTCGATGCCATTGGATACGTTCGCAGCGCTGGTGCTGTTTGCCTTCACGACGTCGATCACGCCGGGGCCGAACAACATGATGCTGTTCACCTCGGGGGTGAATTTCGGCTTCCGCCGGACGATCCCGCATATGCTCGGCATCGGCGCCGGCTTCCTGTCGCTGCTGCTGGCCGTCGGGCTGGGGCTCGGTGCTGTCCTCCATACGGTTCCGGCGCTCTACACGGCGCTGAAGTTTGCCGGTGGCGCCTATCTGCTGTGGATCGCCTGGAAGATCGGTTCGTCGCGTTCGCTGAGCGAGGGCAAGACAAGTGCCGCGCCGATGTCCTTCCTATCGGCCGCGGCTTTCCAGTGGATCAATCCGAAGGCCTGGGTCATGGCCGTCACGGCGATGGCGACCTACACGAACCCGGATCTCTATGTCGTCAGCGTCCTGATCGTCGGCCTGGCTTTCGCGCTGGTCAATGTGCCCAGCGTTTCCACCTGGGCCGGCTTCGGCTCGGCGCTGCGCGACTGGCTGTCTGATCCCGTCAGGCTCAAATGGTTCAACATCACCATGGCCTTGCTTCTGGTGCTCAGCCTCTGGCCGATGCTGAAATGAGTTTTGCCTGATGTGACTTGGCGGCTGGATCGCAAAGGCCTAAACAGGGTTCGACATCGCGGAGGGCATCGTCTTGCACGATCATGATCACGACCATCACCATCACCATGACCACAATCATGGGCACGACCACCATCACGACAACCGCTACACCGACATGCAGGCGCGGGTCCGGGCGCTGGAGACGGTGCTGACCGAGAAGGGGCTGATCGACCCGGCAGCGATCGACGCCATCGTCGAGACCTACGAGACGAAGATCGGTCCCCGCAATGGGGCGCGGGTCGTGGCCAAGGCCTGGGGCGATCCAGAATTTTCCGAATGGCTGAAGCGCGATGCGACGGCGGCGATCGCCAGCCTCGGTTACACGGGCCGCCAGGGCGAGCATATGCGCGCTGTTTTCAATACGCCGGAGACGCATAACCTCGTCGTCTGCACGCTTTGCTCCTGCTATCCGTGGTCGGTCCTCGGCCTGCCGCCCGTCTGGTACAAGGCGCCGGCCTACCGTTCGCGCGCCGTCATCGATCCGCGCGGCGTGCTGGCCGAATTCGGCGTGTCACTGCCTGAAGACAAGAAGATACGCGTCTGGGATTCGACGGCGGAGCTGCGCTACCTCGTCATTCCCGAACGCCCCGATGGCACGGATGGTTTCGACGAGGAGGCGCTGGCCGACCTCGTCAGCCGCGACGCGATGATCGGCACGGGTATTGCGGCCGGTCCGGGAGCCGGCGCATGAACGGGCCGCACGATCTCGGCGGACAGATGGGCTTCGGGCCGGTGGCGCCTGAGCCGAACGAGCCGTATTTCCATGCGGAGTGGGAGAAGCGGGCGCTTGGCGTGGTGCTTTCCTGCGGTGCCTTCGGCGCCTGGACGATCGACGAAAGCCGCCATGCGCGCGAGCGCATCCCGCCAGCCGATTACCTGTCGGCCAGCTATTACGAAATCTGGACCCGGGCGCTCGAAGTGCTCCTGGAACGCCACGGCTTCGTGGCACAGGATGAGATCGCCAAAGGCCATAAGCATGACGACGGCGCCGTGCCGAAGCGGGTGCTGAAGGCCGACATGGTGGCCGGTGTGCTGGCCAAGGGCGCGCCTTGCGACCGGCCGGTCGATGCGCCCGCGAAATTCGCTGCCGGGCAACGGGTGCGGACGCGGAACTTCAATCCCGAGACCCATACGCGGCTGCCGCGCTACGCGCGGGCAAAGACCGGCGTCGTCGAGGCGGTGCAGGGCTCTTTCGTCTTTCCCGACGATCATGCGCATGGAAAAGGCGAGAATCCGCAATGGATCTACACCGTTGTCTTCGATGGCGGCGAGATCTGGGGCGAGGGCGCAGACCCGTCGCTGACGGTGTCGATCGACGCCTGGGAGAGCTATCTTGAGCCAGTGTGATCAAGTGTCACCGCTGCGGGACTCGCCGCAGCTGCCGAAATCGGCCGAGGGCGAGCCGGTCTTTCCCGAACCGTGGGCAGCCGAAGCCTTCGCGATGACCGTGCATCTGCACCAGCGCGGGTTGTTCACCTGGAGCGAATGGGCGCAGACGCTCTCTGCCGAGTTGCACCAGCCCGGCCGCGCCATCGATGGCAGCGATTATTTCGACTGCTGGGTGGCGGCACTCTCGCAGATCCTCGCCAGCAAGGGCGTCACCGACGGTGAGACGATCCTGTCGCTGCAGCAGAGCTGGCAACGGGCGGCGGAAGCAACGCCGCATGGCAGGCCGATCGAGCTTGCCAACGATCCGCTGCGCTGAAGTTTAGGACGGGAATTGCCGGTAGCATTCCTCGGCCACTTGCCGCAGCTGGTCACGCGATATCTCGCCCGTCACCGCGTAGCCGAGCTCGCCGTCGATCCAGTAGAAGGTCTCAAGATTATCCGCCGAGGCGAAGCGGAAGCTGGTGGTGTGGTTGCCGGCATTGCGGCCGACCAGCACGGTCAGGCGTTCGCCGCCCTGATCCTCATACATGAACATCGCGCCCGGCTTGCCATCGACGGGCAGCAGACGGCCGCCGACGAGGTGGAACCCCAGCGTCTGCAGGTCGGGCACCTTCAGGTTCTGAATCGCCAGCCGCTTGCCGAGCCAGGTGGCGAGATGCGCCTCCTCGTTGGCAAAGACTTCGACGGGATGGCGGACTTCGCTGGCATAGACGAGAAAGGCGTTCTGCGCCTGCTGCGGCAATGTCTCGGAGGCGGTCAGCTGCAGTTGCGGCTTTTCGAACAGCGCGGGGCCATAGTGGCCGCTGACCGCGCCTGCCGCGAATACGGCTGCGATGGAGGCGGCGATTGCGGCGCGGCGCGGCCATGACGGGCGAGCGCTACGCAGTGTGACGAGCAGGGCGTCGTCGGGCTTGGCAACAGCATAGGGGCCGAACATTTTCTGAATGGCGGCACTCTGCGATTTCCATTCGGCGACGGTTGCCGCTTCCTCGGGATTGTCCTTCAGCCATGCCTCGATGCGGGCGTGCTCGGCTTCGGGCAGCTGGCCGTCGGCATAGGCATGCAGATCCGCTTCGGTCACGGTCGGGTTGGGTTCGGTCATTTCGGTCTCCGAAGCGTAATCACATTATCGGCTTTCATTCTCTCGGCGACCCGCTGGCGCGCGCGCGACAGGCGCGACATCACGGTGCCGATGGGGATATCGAGTGCGGTCGCGACCTCGCTGTAGGTGTAGCCCTCGACGACCACAAGCATCAGCACGGCGCGGTTTTCTTCCGAAAGCCCGTTCAGCGCATCCTCCAGCCTGGCGCGCTCCAGCGGATCGGAGGGCACAGCGGGCGACGGAAGGCTCTCGGCCGCGTCGAGCTCCACGGTCATATTGCGCGGGCCGTTGCGCCGGGCGTTGCGGTAAAGATTGGTCATGATCGTCAGCGCCCAGCCGCGCAGGTTCAGCCCGCGCCATTGCGAACGGCGAGCCAGGACCTTTTCGACGCAGTCCTGGAGCAGATCCTCGCCTTCGTTATCGGAGCGGGTCAGGCTCCGCGAATAGCGCCTCAGCGAGGGCAGGAGGGCCAGGATCTGGCCCTCGAAGGTTTCGGGTGCGGGTGTTTTCACGCGCGGATACTCAGGGCTTGGCAAGGTCCCAGTTGCCGCCGACGCCATCGCCGGTGACATCGCCCTGCTTCTTGTCCTTGACCCAGAAATAGAGCGGCATGCCGTCCTTGGCCCACTGCTTCGTCCCGTCCTTGCGATCGATGACTGAGTATGCCCCATCTGCCTTGGCGTCGCCAGCGGCGGCGAGCGGCGGCCAGTTCTTGGCGCAATCGCCGTTGCAATTGGAGGTGCCCATCGCGTCCTTCTTGAAGGTGTAGAGCGTCATGCCGTTTTCGCCGGCAAGAACCTTGCCCTTGGCGGAATCGACGGTCTGGACGGGGGCGGCTGCAAAGGCGGCGGTCGCAGCCATGGCGGCAACGGCAAATGCGGTTGCGAATGATACGATTTTCATGCGGTCTCTCCTCACGTTCGGCAGGCTTTGTTGCTTTGCCGGATATGAGACACGCGAGGCTGCCGTTTTATTCCATGCCGTTTTCGAGTGCATTCCAGAGCGAGGTCCGGGCGAAGGTCCAATCGCCGGAGAGGGGTGCGGTTCCGGGCTTGTAAGCCGAAAGCACTGCGATCAGCTCCTCGGCGTCGCGGCGCTTCTGATTGATCGCGTTGCCGCCAACCCATTGCAGCAGATCGGTGCGGCGTGCGGCGGGAAGTGCCGCGCCGTCGAGGATCGATCGCCAGGTTCGTTTCTTGAAGAAGATGGCGCGGGATGCGGCCAGCAGCGCCTGCTGCTCGGCCGCATCGATGACGCCGCGTACCAGCATCTCTCCGAGCGTCGACATGACATTGACCAGCGGTTCGCTGAGCGCCTTGTAGCCGAGTTCGCCCGGCGCATGCAGCTGGGCGACGGCATCGTCATCCTCCAGCGCGCCGCTCGCATACATCGCATAGATCCTGCCGATGCCGGTCATGCCGAAGGCGGCGCATTCGCCGGCGCGCAGCGCGCCCATGCTGGCGGCGCCGAAGACCGGTATTCCGTTGGAGAGCGCAAAGAGGATTTCCTTGTGCCAGACGGGCGCGGCATATTCGAAATAACCGTCGATCAGGCCGATTGCCGTTGCGCCCTGTCTGACGGCTGTCAGGATATCGCCCTGGGCAGCCGGTGGCCGGATATCGAGGCGGCCGCCGGTCAGCGCTGCGGCATCGGGCAGGGTGGGGCCAACGAAGATGATCTTCATAGGAGCTCCATCGACCGCGAGAGGGCGCGCGGGCCGAAACGGTGTTTGCGGTCACCTTCGGGGTTTTCCAGCGCGGGGACGAAGACCTTGGAGACGGCGATCGCGAGGCCGGGTTCATGCAGCTCGATGGCGATGGCGGGGCCGAGGCCGATATGGCTGAGCTTGCCCACCACGCCCGCCAGCAGCGCAGCGGCGCCATCTGGCAGATCAGGCCTCTCCATCACCACCTCCCTAACGGGGGCGGCGAAGAGTGCGCGCGTCCCGGGAGGAAGCGGGCGTTCGAAAACCTCCGGCAAGATATCGTCGCGGGCGCCGCTGATGAATGTCAGGCGCGACTGCGCGGCTTCGGTGACGGCGCGGATCGCGGCGCGGACCGGATTGGGATGGGCGCCGCATCCGTGGGTGACGTCGACATAGCGGGTATGTCTGGCGGCGGTGACATCGCCGGGGCCGAGCAGGGCGGCGATGCAGGGAATCTCGATATCACTGGTCACGTCGAAGAGCCGAAGGGCGAGACCGGCAGCGGCAATCTTCGTGTAGAGCGCGCCGATGGCCGGATCGGCGAAGCTTTCCGGGGCAATCGCCTCGATACGCTTCGGCGGCGTCATCTGCCAGAGCGCGAAGGCGTCGCGCTCGATCCGTTCGAGAAGGGCGTGAAGGCGTGCCTCGTCGATGGTGTTACCGGAGGCGAGGCCGTCGGACGATTGCCAGAAGCGGCAATGGCCGATAGTCCGGTCGAGCAGGATGGCGTCCTTCGGGACAAAAATGGTTCTGCCGTCCTCGAGGCTTGTGCCGGCGACCCAGCCGATTGTCTCGTCCGGCTCGATATAGGCAGCGCCGGCGGCGATCAGTTCGTTCAGCGGATGCCAGGCGTGGCCGTCGGCGGTGAGGTCCTGTCCGCTGCAAAGCCGCGTGGTCAGCACCGGATTGCCTGCAATGGTCCGCTCCAGCGCTTCCATGGCGGCGGAGACCTTGGCGTCGATATCGGTCAGGCCCTTGCCCTGATTGACGACGATCGACCGGGCATTGGGAACGATGGCGTTCCAGACCGGAATGCCGATGCAATCGAGGCCGGTGACGCGGGCGAGCCGGGTGATGCCGAAATGGGACAGCAGCGGGGCAATGCGGGCGAGCGTTTCCTCCGGCGCGCAGGCGCGGTCCGAATAGGTGCTTCGGGTCAGGAGCGTTGCGTCAGGTATCGTCACATCAGCTCCTTGCTTTCGAGGGTTAAGGGCCGTTGACCAGCTTCAGGATAAGGCCCTGGATATGGCCGCCGTCACCCATCTCGACCTTGTCGAAGTCGCGACCCTGCTGGCGCTGGTAACCCGAAAGTTCGCCCAGCCGCTGCTGCAGCGTGACCCTGATCTTCCTGCATTGCGGATCATCGGCGGCGCTGAGGCCGAGGCTGTAGCCCTCGATCTGCTTGACCATTTCCTTGATCGTGCCGCCATGCCAGCGCTCATGGGTCTCGACGCCGGAGATGAAGCTCTCCCAGCTTGCCTGCACGGCGGGCGAAAGCGGCGAGGACGGTTTCGGCAATGTGTAGATGATGATCAGCTTCGGGCGCGCGACGGTGATCTTGCAGGACTTGTCCGGCTGGACCTCGTATTTACGCGTCCATGTCAGTTTGAACGTCGTGTGGGCGATGACCTGACCGTTGCCGGCCGCCGGGCCGCGTTCGCCGATCGATTGGTAAAGACCGGCGCCTGTCGTGCCCGAGATCGCATAGGTCTTGATCTGTTCGACAGGTTGCCAGTCGGCATGGGCGGCAACCGGCATCGATGCTGATACCGTCAGGAGAAACAACGCGGCCGCTTTCTTCACACGAATCCCTTTCGCCGGACTGCTGCGAGACTAGAGGCGCGCGCTCCGGCTTTCAATCTGGCGATCGCGCAACTGAGAGGCGTTTTCGCCTTGCGTCCGGCGCACGAATCCTGCCAAGTCGCGCATCATGCAATTTGCCCCGCAACAGGATGAAGCCCTGAAGGCCGTTTCGAAATGGCTGAAGGAGGGACGGTCGCCGCTCTTCCGTCTTTTCGGCTATGCCGGAACCGGCAAGACGACGCTTGCGCGCCATTTCGCCGAGAATGTCGACGGTGACGTGTTGTTTGCGGCCTTCACCGGCAAGGCGGCACAGGTTTTGCGCTCGCGCGGAGCCTCCAACGCCAAGACGATTCATTCGCTGATCTATCGCCCGCGCGGCGAGGAGGCGGTCGAGGACGAAGAAACCGGCAAGACCTCGATCGCGCCGATGTTCACCATCAACCGCCAGAGCCCGGTCGCCAAGGCGGCGCTGATCATCGTCGACGAATGCTCGATGGTGGACGAGGCGCTCGGCAGGGACCTGATGAGCTTCGGCACGCCCATCCTGGTGCTCGGCGATCCCGGCCAGCTGCCTCCGGTTTCGGGCGGGGGTTATTTCACCAATCAGGATCCGGATTACCTGCTGACGGATATTCACCGCCAGGCGCGCGACAATCCGATCATCAAGCTTGCGATGCAGGTGCGCGAAGGCAATGAGATCATGTATGGCGATTATGGCGCCGCGCAGGTGATCTCGAAAAACGAGGTCAATCAGGACCTGGTGATGAAGGCCGATCAGGTGCTCGTCGGCACCAACCGGACGCGACGGCGCTATAACCAGCGGCTGCGCGAGTTGAAGGGCTTCAATGCCGAATATCCCCAGACCGGCGACAAGCTGGTCTGCCTGCGCAACGATCCGGCCAAGGGACTGCTCAACGGCTCGCTGTGGCAGGTGATGACGTCTTCCAAGGAAACGACGAAACCCGGTATCAACCTGTTGATCCGTCCGGAAGACGACGACATGGATCGTGGTGCTGCGAAAATCAAATTGCTGAAGCAGGCCTTCGAGGATGTCGAGGGCGAGATCCCCTGGAATACCCGCAAGCGCTACGACGAGTTCGATTACGGCTATGCGCTGACGGTTCACAAGGCGCAGGGCTCGCAGTGGAACAATGTCGTGCTGTTCGATGAAAGCTGGGCTTTCCGCGATACGCGCGAGCGCTGGCTCTACACGGCAATCACCCGTGCAGCCGAGACTTTGACCATCGTTCGATAGGCCGGGACGATCGTGCGATCAGCGGGCAGGCGTGGCGGACGCCGTTCCCGTGGGAGTGAAAAGTCTTCAGACCTGGACGATGCCGAGCAGAACAGCCTTGGCGATTGCCTGGAAGCGGTTATTGGCCCGGAACTTCAGGATGATTGCCGATTCCAGCGCTTTTGCCTCGTCATGGGAAAGGCTGAGCGCCCTGGCGATCCGCTGTGTCGAATAGCCCTCGGCCATCAGCGACAGGCAGCGCCGTTCCTTCTCCGAGAGCCCATCGGGATCCTCGTTGTCGTTGAGCGGCGGCATTTCGCCGTGGGCATCGAGATCGAGCAGGTCGCCGACCTGCTGCAGTTGGCGGTGCAGCGTCGACATTTCGGCCGTCAGTTCGCGCTTGCGCACCCCGAGCGCCTCGCGAAACATGATCTCTGCTTCCTCCTGCGATCGCGCATGGCGCAGCTCATCCATCAGATCCTGGATGACGGCGATCGGCATGCCGGTCTCGCGGCAGACGTTGATGACGGCCATGCGCATCACGTCGTCCTGACCGTAGACTCGCATCAGGCCGATGCGATTGGCCGAAAGCAGGCCCTTCTCCTCGTAGAAATGTAATGTCCTGTGGGTGACACCGAATGCATTCGCCATGTCGGCGATTGGCACCGGTCCATCAGGGAGATCCGGCGGCAGCGCGGCAGAAGGCAGGAACCGGTATTTCGACCGGGCCTCCGAAGCGTTGCCGGCGGCAGCAAACATGCGTTTGGAACCGTCTGGCATGAACCCTCCTAGGGCATACTGTTGCACCTCATGCGGTTGCCAGTTGCTTTCGACGGCGCTGCGGAGTGGGGTTTTCCTCGAGGCGTTCTTGTCGTTGGGGAAGGAAGCAGTACGCGGCGTACTAAACTCGATACATATTCTTCACGTTATGCGTGAACGGTCTTTTTTGTAAGTGCTAAAAATAATCGTTTTTAAATAGGATAGCAATGCGGGCGGAAAAGCTTGAAACGCCGCGAAAAGATAGCCGGATGCCGTTTGCGCGAGCGTCAGCGTTTCTTCCAGCGGAACGGGAAATACTCCTTGCGGTACGGATCGCGTCACGCAGCGTGAAGCATCACGAATTTGCATGCTGCCATCTGCGAATCTCGTTGGCCTTGGCGGCGCCATTGGCATAAAAGCGGAGCACGCATCTGCCATCGAATGGATCATCGTCATGCCGACCACGCTTTCCGTGAACCTCAACGCCGTCGCCATGCTGCGCAATCGCCGCGATCTGCCGTGGCCGAGCGTCGAAAGCCTTGGCCGCATCGCGCTGAAATCGGGGGCAAGCGGGCTGACGGTGCATCCGCGGCCCGACCAGCGGCATATCCGCTTCTCCGACCTGCCGGTGATCCGCAACCTGATCGACGACGAATTCCCCGAAGCCGAGTTCAACATCGAGGGATATCCGACCGGGGAATTTCTCGACCTTTGCCGCAGCGCTGCGCCTGAACAGGTGACGCTGGTGCCCGACGATCCGACCCAGGCGACATCGGATCACGGCTGGAATTTCCGCAAGGACGAGCGTTTCCTGACCGATGTGATCGCCAAGCTGAAGGCGATGGGAACCCGGGTGTCGCTGTTTGCCGATGGTGACGGCGATGTGGAAGCGGTGAAGATCGCCAAGGCTGTCGGCGCCGACCGGATCGAGCTCTATACCGGCCCCTATGGCGGCTGTTACGACGCGCCGGAGCGGGTCGGCCCCATTCTCGAAGCGCTTGGCAAGACCGCGGATGCGGCGCTGGCGATCAGCCTCGGCGTCAATGCCGGTCACGATCTGACGGTTGCCAATCTGCCGCCGCTGGTGAAGCGGATTCCGGCTCTCGCGGAAGTTTCGATCGGCCATGGGCTGACGGCGGATGCGCTGGAATACGGGATGGCCGAAACCGTGCGCCGCTTCTGCCGCGCCTGCGGCCAGAAGATCTGATCTGAAAAGAGCCCGCCGCGGTGGTGCACGGCGGGCTGTCAGGCTTCGCTCAGGCGGTAAGCGCTGCCTTGTTCTCTTCGATGAAGCTGCGCAGCGTCTGCGGCTCCCTGCCTGTCAGCGCCGTGAAGTCGCCGCTCAGGCTATCGAAATTGCCGGCGCGGATATTGGCATCGGCAGACACCAGCATCTCGACCACGAAAGAGGGCAGGCCGGCGCCGGTCATGCCGGCGGAGAGCTGTTCGTCGCTGACCTCGACGACATCCAGCGGGCGGCCGGTGATGGCGCTGACGGCGGAGGCGACATCGGCGATCGAATAGGAGGTCGAGCCGGTCAGCGTGCAGGTCTTGTTTTCAGCCTTGCCGGAAGCGAGCGCGGCGGCAATCGCCAGCGCGCAGTCTTCGCGCGAGATGTAAGGCACCTTGCCGCCCTTGGTGGCGGTGTACCACTTGCCGCCTTCCAGATTATGCGGCAGCGAATGCATGAAATTGTCGAAATACCAGGCGTCGCGCAGGATCGTGTAGGAGAGGCCGCTGGCCTTGATGGCATTCTCGGTGCCGAGATGGTCGGGCGCGAAGGTGACGAGCGATTTGTCGGGCGAGGGCATCGAGGTGTAGGCGAGCTGCTTGACGCCGGCTTTTTTGGCGGCATCGACGGCAGCCGTATGCTGCTTCAGGCGCTGACCTGGGACGGCAAGCGCGTCGGTGCTGATGATCAGGACCGTGCCTGCGCCTTCAAAGGCCGAGACGAGGCCTGCGGCATCGTCGAAATCCGCCTTGCGGGTGGCAACGCCCTTGGCGGCCAGATCGGCAAGCTTCGACGGATCGCGCGTTGCGGCGATGATCCGTGAAGCGGGTACCTTGTAGGTCTCAAGCAGGTGGTGGAGAACGCGCTGGCCAAGCTGACCGGCGGCGCCGGTGACGAGAATTGTATCGCTCATGGATCTATCCTTTTTATGGTCTCTAAAAGAGACTAGCACTAAAATAGGAATTGACGTCCTTCTGTAAAGGAGGCAGTTTTTTAGCTCTACGTTACCAAAAGGGAACCACCCGTTATGAGTGGCACTGTCGTCAGCCTGAAGAGCAAGCCTGCCTCCGGCGTTCGCCGCGAGATCGATTTCGAGCAGCTCGATTTCGGCAATTGCCCGGTCAGGGACATGATGCAGCAGATCGGCGGAAAATGGTCGACGCTGATGCTGGAAGCGCTTGCAGCGCGGCCGTACCGCTTTGGTGAACTGAGACGCAAGATCCCCGATATCTCACAGCGCATGCTGACGCAGACGCTGCGGGACCTGCAGCGCGAAGGCTATATCGAGCGCGAGGTGTTTGCGACGAAGCCGCCGAGCGTCGAGTACCGGATCACCGAGCTTGGCGTCTCGCTCTACGCAACGCTGGCGCTTTTGCTGAATTGGGCGGAAGCGAACCATGAAGCTGTTCGCGCCGCCCGAATTCGTTTCGATGCCTAGAGCGTTTCCTGGTTATATTGAAGCATTCTGCCGGCGCAGGTTTTCGACAGGGCAAAGGCGATTGGCGAAGGGCATACCCAAAGGTACGGTCGAGCCGATCGCCTTTGATCCTGGCGGAAAGATGCCCGGCCCGAAGGGTTGGCTGAAACGGGCCGCCTGATCGACCGGCTGGCTTGGCCGTAGATCTGGCTACGCCGCGCGCCAGCCGGTCGATCATCCGACTCCGTTTGAGCCAACAGAATGCTTCAATATAACCAGGAAACGCTCTAGGAAGGCTGAGACGCGGCTTACTTGCCGCGTCCCTCGGTGAGGAAGAGCAGGAAGGCGAAGGCCGGGAAGCAGAAGCCGATCCAGGCCGTCATCGTCCAGCCGCCGGTGGCATAGGCCCAGCCGCCGATCGCCGAGCCCGCAGCACCACCCATGAAGAATGTCGCCATGAACAGGCCGTTGAGGCGGCTGCGATGTTCGGCGCTGATCGAGAAGATCGTGCGCTGGCTGCAGACGAGATTGGTGGTGACACCGAAGTCGAGCAGGATGGCGGAAGCCGTCAGGAGGCCGATTGCCAGCGTCGATCCGTCGGTGGCGAAATGGCTGACGAGGAACGATACCATCGCAAGCACCATGGCAAGCGTCGATGCCACCTTCGTCAGGCCGCGGTCGGCGAGGCGTCCGGCGATCGGGGAAGCGATGGCGCCGGCAGCGCCTGCAAGGGCGAAGAGCGCAATGCCGTTCTGGCTGAAGCCGAAAGCCGGGCTGGAGAGCAGCAACGGCGTCGTCGTCCAGAACAGGCTGAAGGCCCCGAACATACCGGCCTGGTAGAGCGCGCGGCGCTGCAGGACCCGGGAGGTCATGGCGAGATGGCCCATGGAGGCGAGGAGCGCACCATAGCTCAGCTTCGTATGCGGTGTGCGCACCGGCAGCGTGGCGCGGAGCAGCAGGACCAGCAGCACCATGAAGACGGCGGTGACGTAATAGACCATGTGCCAGGAGGAGGCTTCGGCGACGAAGCTGGCGAAGGGACGGGCCAGCATGATGCCGCAGAGCAGGCCGCTCATCACATTGCCGACCACACGGCCGCGGCTTTCATCCGGCGCCATATGGGCGGCGAAGGGCACGACCACCTGAACGGCGACGGAGGACAGGCCAATACAGAGCGAGGCCAGCAGGAAGAGCGCCGGGGTCGAGGCGAAGGATGCACCAATGAGGGCGACGGCGGAGACGCCGATCAGGAGCAAGATCAGGCGGCGGTTTTCGAGAAGATCGCCGAGCGGCACGATCAGCAGCAGGCCAAGGCCGTAGCCGATCTGGGTCAAGGTGACGATGAGACCGGTTGCGGCGGGCGTGAAGCCGAGATCGGCGCTGATGAGGCCTGCCAGCGGCTGGCCGTAATAGAGATTGGCGGCGACGAGGCCGCAGGTGGCTGCAAACAGAAATGTCATCAGGGACGAGATGGCCGGGGCGGCGGCCGTCTCATCCGTTGCTGAAGAAATGCTCATGGGAACTCCAGTATGCGGATCTGGGGGAGGATCGGTATAAAAGTCGGTTCAGGTCAGCCGCTTTGGCGGCGGCGTCAGGTCAGTAATTTCATGGCGGTGTCGGCGACGGCATTCATTTCGGCCGCGGTACTGCCGGTCTTGCCGACGACGCGCATGCCGTTCATCACGCAGAGCAGGCTGATCGCCGCCGATGCGGCATCGATCGACGGCGCAACGGACCCGTCGGCCTGTCCGATCAGGATGAGGTCGAGGATGAATTCCTCGTTCGAGGTGAAGGCATCCTCGATGCGCTTGGCGGCTTCCGGATCGAAGGTGGCGATCTCATTGGCGCTGCCGACGACGAGGCAGCCGCGGCGGCCGGATTCGCCGTGCGACGAGACGGCGTAGAGGCCGAGCAGGGCGCGCAGTTTCTGCCGTCCGGTCTCTGCACCCGCCATGCTCTCGGTAATCTTGCCGCGGCGGATCTTGCGATAGCGGTCGAAGGCGGCGAGAAAGACGCCGCGCTTGTCCTTGAAGGCCTTGTAGACGCTGCCGGAGGTTAGCCCCATCGCCTCGGTCAGTTCGCTGATTGAGGTGGCGTGGTAGCCGCGTTCGGAAAAGACGGCGAGCGCCTTGTCGAGGGCGGCGTCCATGTCGAATTCGCGCGGGCGGCCGCGGCTGCGGCTTATATCTTCGGGGGCAAGCGTGCTCATGGTTCACTCAATTAGGAAATGATCGTTTCCAAATCAAGCGAAATATTCGTGACAGCTGATTTCAGAGATCCAGCACCCAGGTCTGGCCGTTCTCTTCGGTGCCGAACATGCTGTGTCTCTCTTCGGAGACAAGTTGGAATCCCGCCTTGACGTAGATCGCGCGCGCCGAATGCAGGACATCGTTGGTCCAGAGCGAGATCTGCCGGTAATTCTTCGCGCGGGCAAAGCGAATGCATTCGTTGACCAGCGTCCTGCCAAGGCCGAGGCCGCGCGCCGCCTTGTCGATATAGAGCAAGCGGAGCTTGGCAATGCCGTCGCCGCCATTGGTGATCAGCACTGAGCCGATGTTGATGCCGTTGCGCTCGGCGATCCAGCAATATTCCATCGCGGGATCGAAATTCGCCAGGAACTTGCCGGCGACCTCGGCGACGAGGCCTTCGAAGCGCATGTTCCAGCCATATTCCTCGACATAGGCCTTGCCCTGGCTCTGGACGATCCAGCCCATGTCGCCGGGGCGGTGGGCGCGGATGACCGGGGCGGGCGGCTGCGTCTTGGGATCGAGAAGCGAGCGGATCGTCTGCATTGCGGACACGATGTTCTGCGGCTCGCCATCCGCCAGCCGGTCGAAGCGTTCGGCCAGTTGGGCATTGGAGCGGCGGCCGAAATCCTGGAATTGCGCCTGTCCCTTGCTGGTGACGCGGATGGTCTGGCTGCGCCGGTCACCTTGATCGGCCTCAGTCTCGACCAGCCCTTCGGCTTTGAAGCGTTTGAGGATGCGGCTGAGATAGGCAGGGTCGAGATGAAGATCGGCGGCAAGTGCGGCGGCGCCGATGCCGTCATGCGAGCCGATTTCGAACAGCACCCGTGCATCCGTCAGCGCGAAGGGCGTATCGAGATAGGCCTTGTTCAGCACGCCGAGCAGGTTCGTATAGAAGCGGTTGAAATCGCGGGCGGCTTCGATGAGCGCTGAATCGGTCATGGACAAGATCTCCTATTGGAGACCTTGTCCAATATTTAGTTGACTGAGTCAAATATTTATCAGGCGGCTTCCCGCTTGCGGTCGGCACCTAGCGAAAATTCAATCGCGGCCTTCGCATGGATCGTCGTGGTGTCGAATCCCGGCAGTGGCAGATTGTTCGGGTCGAGGATCAGGCAGATCTCTGTGCAGCCGAGAATGATGCTGTCTGCACCCTTGGCCATCTCGCGTTCGATGATCCGCATCAGCTTTTCGCGCGACGAATCCAGCACCTTACCGGCGCAAAGTTCGTTGAAGATGATGTCATGAACGACTGTGCGGTCTTCGACTTCCGGCACGGCGATCTCGACGCCGAGGCTCTTCATGCGGTCGGCATAGAATCCGTGTTCCATCGTGTAGCGGGTGGCGAGCAGCAAGGGGCGCTTGCGCCCGGCAGCCTTCAGCGCCGAAGCCGTTTCGTCGATGATATGGATCAACGGCACGGAAATGCGCGCGGCGACCTGTTCGGCGATCAGGTGCATGGTGTTGGTGCAGATCAGCACGCAGTCGGCGCCGCCGACCTGGAGCTTCAGCGCAACGTCGCCGAGACGGCGCGCCGCGCCATCCCAATCGCCGGCCTTCTGCATTGAAACGATCTCTTCGAAATTCACGGAATGCATCAGCACTTCGGCCGAGGCGAGGCCGCCGAGGCGCTCGCGCACCATCTCGTTGACCAGGCGATAGTAGACCGCGGAGCTTTCGAAGCTCATGCCGCCGATCAGGCCGATTGTCCGCATTTCCGTGTTCCCGTTTGTTGATTTCGATAGGCAGATCATGCCGCAGGCGTGGCGCCGAATGTTTGCATTGTTCGGGCGATATTGCAGCAAGCGGCTTTGAGTTTGCGCCATTTTCCAGTAATGTGCAAAAAATCGGCGTGAATTTAAGGTTTGGCAATGCTGGATGATCGCGATCGGAAGATTCTCGACCTGCTACAGGCGGACGCAGGCGTTTCCGTCAGCGATCTCTCCGAGCGTGTTTCGCTGTCGGTCTCGGCCTGCTCGCGTCGCATCCAGCGGCTGGAGGAAAGCGGCTATATCGCCCGGCGGATCGTCGTCCTCGACCGCGAAAAGATGGGCGTGCCGACCACGGTCTTTGCACTGATCAAGACGGCGCATCATTCGGATGAATGGATCGAGAGCTTCCGCAGAGCGATCAGCAGCGTTCCTGAGATCGTCGAGGCGCACAGGCTGACCGGCAATTACGACTATATCCTGAAGATCGTTCTGCCGCGCGTCGAGCATTACGACGTGATCTACAAGCAGATCGTCCGCAAGATAGAGCTCTTCGACGTCTCGGCATCGATCTCGATGGAGATATTGAAGAGCGGCACCACCATTCCCGTTAGTTATGCCGGGTAAGTGCAAGGGAGCTATTCGCAAACATCCATTGAAAGCCCCGCGGAATTGACGACATTGGCGTTGGCTGAATGGCGCACAAGGGGGTTGTCATGAGCGAACATCGCGTCGTCGTTGTCGGCGGCGGTTTCGGCGGGCTACAGCTCGTCAACGATCTGAAGGGCGCGGGGGCGGCAATCACGCTCGTCGACCGGCGCAATCATCATCTTTTCCAGCCTCTGCTCTATCAGGTCGCAACGACCATCCTTTCCACCTCCGAGATCGCCTGGCCGATCCGCCATCTCTATGGCAACCGTCCTGACGTAACGACATTGCTTGGGGAGGTCGCCGGTGTCGATACCGCGGCAAAGATCGTGACCTTGCGTAACGGGATATCGTTACCTTACGACACGCTGGTGCTCGCGACCGGTGCGACACATGCCTATTTCGGCCGCGACGAGTGGGAGCCGGTGGCGCCCGGGCTGAAAACGCTGGAGGACGCGACGACCATCCGCCGCCGCCTGCTGATCGCCTTCGAACGTGCCGAGGTCGAAACCGATCCTGTTGCCCGCGAGGCGCTCCTGACCTTCACCATCGTCGGCGCGGGTCCGACAGGCGTGGAACTGGCCGGCATCATCGCCGAGCTGGCGCACAAGACCTTGCCCGGCGAGTTCCGCAACATCGATACCCGCAAGACGCGGGTGGTGCTGGTCGAGGCCGGGCCGCGCGTGCTGCCTGCCTTTGCCGGGGAGCTGTCGGCCTACGCGCAGCGCGAGCTCGAAAAGCTCGGCGTCGAGGTGCATCTTCGCGAACCCGTCACCAATTGCAGCGTCGAGGGCGTATCGATCGGCGAGAAGTTCATTCCGAGCCGGACGATCGTCTGGGCTGCAGGCGTCCAGGCGTCGGCGGCGGCGAAATGGCTGGGTGTGGAGGCCGACCGGGCAGGGCGTGCCGTGGTCGAGAAGAACCTGACGGCGCCGGGACTACCCGATGTCTTCGTCATCGGCGACACGGCGTCGGTGATCCAGGAGGGCGGCAAGCCAGTGCCGGGCATTGCGCCGGCCGCCAAGCAGCAGGGCGCCTATGCCGCGAAAGTCATTCGCGCCCGGATTGCGAGCCGGCAGCCGCCCGGCGACTTCCGCTACCGGCATCAGGGCAGCCTCGCGACCATCGGCCAGAGCGCGGCGATCATGGATTTCGGCAGGATCAAGCTGAAAGGGTGGCTGGCCTGGTGGGTCTGGGGCCTTGCCCACATCTACTTCCTGATCGGCACACGCTCGCGCTTCGCCGTCGCCTGGAGCTGGCTGTGGATCTATCTCAGCGGCCAGCACAGCGCGCGGCTGATCACGCAGAAGGAGACGATGCGGGAGGAGAATTAGGAGAAGTTTGGCGCGCTCGGGCCGGATTTCTGTGACAGGCAAAGGATGAGAGGTGGCGCGCTTGGCGCCACCTCCTAAAGGAATCAGGCCGCCAGCGAGGCGATGTCGATGACGAAGCGGTAGCGGACGTCGCTCTTCAGAACGCGTTCGTAGGCTTCGTTGACCTGCTGGATGTTGATCTTCTCGATCTCCGAGACGATGTTGTGCTCGCCGCAGAAATCCAGCATTTCCTGGGTTTCCTTGATCGAACCGATCATCGAGCCCGAAATACTCTTGCGGCCCGGGATCAGCGAGAAGGCGTGAACCGGGATCGGGTTTTCAGGGGCGCCGACCACGACCATCGAGCCGTTGACCTTGAGCAGGCCGAGATAGGCATTCCAGTCGATTTCGGCGCTGACCGTGCAGATGATCAGGTCGAAGGTACCGGCGAGCTTCGTGAAGGTCTCGGCATCGTTCGTCGCGTAATATTCCTTGGCTCCGAGCTTCAGGCCGTCTTCCTTCTTCGACAGCGACTGCGAGAGCACGGTGATGTCAGCGCCCATGGCGGCGCCGATCTTCACGCCCATATGGCCGAGACCGCCCATACCGACGATCGCAACCTTCTTGCCGGGGCCGGCATTCCAGTGCTTGAGTGGCGAGTAGAGGGTGATACCGGCGCAGAGCAGCGGCGCGGAAGCGTCGAGCGGCAGGTTTTCCGGGATCGACAGGACGTAGCCTTCCTTGACGACGATCGAGTCGGAATAGCCGCCCTGGGTCGCCGTCTTGCCGTCGGCTTCGACGCTGTTGTAGGTGCCGACGAGGCCGGGCATGTACTGCTCGTTGTCGACATCGCGGCTGGCGCAGCCAACGCAGCTGTCGACGAAGCAGCCGACGCCGACGTGGTCGCCGATCTTGAACTTGGTGACGGCGGATCCGACGGCCGTGACGACGCCGGCGATTTCGTGGCCCGGAACGATCGGGTAGACGGCGTTCTTCCACTCGTTGCGGACAGTGTGAATGTCCGAATGGCAAATGCCGGCAAACTTGATGTCGATGACGACGTCGTCGGCATTGGGCTCGCGCCGTTCGAAGGTGAACGGTGTCAGCGGCTTGGAGGCATCGGTTGCGGCATAGCCTTTAGCGATGGGCATGGGTAGTTTCCTTCTTTTCAGGAGGGTGGAAGGGATGGCGGACTATGCCCCGGGTCGCATCAAAAGCGGTATAGCGATCCTGCAAGCTTTTTGTACGATCCTGCAAATCTCCTTGCGCAAGAGCACGATCCATCCCATCATTTGGGCAAGCGCCGCAGGCGTAATATCAAGAAAATAAACGGTAATGTTATGACGTTACATATTGGCCCCTTCGATGAGATGACATCGATCATTGCCCGTTATGCCAAGAAGGACGGGAATTCCGAAACGGCGATCGAGAACCTGCATGTGTTCAAGGGCAGCTGTCCGACACGGCTGCAGCACGTAGCCTACAAGCCGAGTTTCTCGCTGGTTCTCCAGGGCAGCAAGCGGCTGATGGTCGGCTCCGACGTGCATGTCTACGGCGCCGGTCAATATGTGCTGACGTCGCTCGATCTGCCTGTCGCCTCGCATGTGACGCAGGCGACGGCCGATGTTCCCTATCTCTGCTTCACGCTGTTCATCGACAGCGAGAAGCTGAGCGACCTGTTGCCGCGCACCAAGGTTTCGCGCGCCACGCCGCCGCCGGAGGATTCGCGCGGCCTGGTCGTGAAGACGGCGCCGCCGGAGCTGATCGATGCATCTGCCCGGCTGCTGCGGCTTCTCGACAATCCCGATGACATCGCCGCCATGGCGCCGCTGATCGAGCAGGAGATCTCCTACCGGCTGCTGACGGGACCTGATGGTTCGCGGCTGCTCGACATGACGCTGGCGGAAAGCCAGAGCCACAAGGTTGCCCGCGCCGTCGCCTGGCTGCGGACGAATTTTGCTGAACCGTTGCGGATCGAGGCGCTGGCCGATCATGTCAGCATGAGCGTCTCGTCATTGCATCACCATTTCAAGGCGGTGACGGCGATGACGCCGATGCAATATCAGAAGCAGCTGCGGCTGCACGAGGCGCGGCGCCTGCTTTTGACCGAGCGTGTGGATGTCGCCACCGCCGGCTACCGCGTCGGCTACCAGAGCCCGTCGCAATTCAGCCGCGAATATGGCCGCCTCTACGGTCTGCCGCCGCTGAAGGACATCGACGCCATGCGCGGGCAGATGGCCGCCGAATAGCCGCTGTTTTTTGATGCGTTGCAGCAACGAATTTCGCTTGACGGCGATTATAGGCTCCGGCATAAGACGTCGCGAACCGTACGGTACGGTACGTATTTGGGAGCGCATATCGTGTCTGTCGAAACCTTGGAGCCCAGCGAATTTTCGCCGCGTCAGAACGCCGTTCTGGAGCAGGCGTTGCAGCTTCTCGTCGATGGCGGAGAAAAAGCGCTGACGACCTCGGGTGTGGCGCGCGCCGCCAACTGCTCGAAAGAAAGCCTCTACAAGTGGTTCGGCGACCGCGACGGCCTGCTGTCGGCGATGATTGCCTATCAGGCCAGCAAGGTGCGCACTTTCGAGCGCAACGGCGAACGCCTGACATCCGCCAGCCTGCACGATCACGTCGTCATTTTTGCACGCGATTTGCTGGAGGTTCTGGCGGGCGACGTGTCGCTGGCGCTGAACCGGCTGGCGATCGGCCAGTCGCATCGCGACGGCTCCAAGCTCGGAAAGCTTTTGCTCGAACGCGGCCGCCGCCAGATCGACCGCCGCGCCATGGCGCTGATCGATGCCGGCAAGCGGGCAGGGCTCCTGCGCTTCCATGATGCCGATGAGGCATATCACACGCTTTACGGCCTTGTTGTCTCCGATCTGCATGTGCGCATGCTGCTCGGCGAACCGGGCCTCAAGGATACCGCCCGTCAGGCGGAGAGGGCGGTCACCGCCTTCCTGCGTCTGTACGGAACGGAGAAGGTTCTCGCGGAAATGCCGGCACTCGCCTGATTTTCCGCTTCTATCAAACGATGCGACAAGCAAAAGGGAAGGAACTTTACAATGCGCGTCTATTACGATCGTGATGCCGATCTCAACCTGATCAAGTCCAAGAAGGTCGCCATTATCGGCTACGGTTCGCAGGGCCGCGCCCATGCGCTGAACCTGAAGGATTCAGGCGCACAGAACGTCGTCATCGGCCTCAAGGCCGGTTCGCCGACGATCAAGAAGGCCGAAGCCGACGGCTTCAAGGTCATGACCGTTGCCGAAGCTGCCGGCTGGGCCGATCTGATGATGATGGCGACCCCGGACGAGCTCCAGGCCGACATCTACAAGGCCGACATCGCTGCCAACATCCGTGACGGCGCTGCGATCGCTTTCGCCCACGGCCTCAACATCCATTTCGGCCTCATCGAGCCGAAGGCATCCGTCGACATCGTCATGATCGCGCCGAAGGGCCCGGGCCACACGGTTCGCGGCGAATACCAGAAAGGCGGCGGCGTTCCCTGCCTCGTTGCCGTTCACCAGAACGCTTCGGGCAACGCTCTTGAACTCGCTCTCTCCTACGCCTGTGGCGTCGGCGGCGGCCGTTCGGGCATCATCGAAACCAACTTCCGCGAAGAGTGCGAAACCGACCTCTTCGGCGAACAGGTCGTTCTCTGCGGCGGTCTCGTCGAGCTGATCCGCGCCGGTTTCGAAACCCTGACGGAAGCAGGCTATGCTCCTGAAATGGCCTATTTCGAGTGCCTGCACGAAGTGAAGCTGATCGTCGACCTGATCTATGAAGGCGGTATCGCCAACATGAACTACTCGATCTCGAACACTGCAGAATGGGGCGAATACGTCACCGGCCCGCGCATCATCACGGCTGAAACCAAGGCTGAAATGAAGCGCGTTCTGCACGACATCCAGACCGGCAAGTTCACCTCGGATTGGATGCAGGAATACCGCGCAGGCGGCTCGCGCTTCAAGGGCATCCGCCGCATGAACGACAGCCACCAGATCGAAGAAGTCGGCGCCAAGCTGCGCGGCATGATGCCGTGGATCGGCAAGAACAAGCTGGTCGACAAGTCGGTCAACTGATCGCTTCCGCGACTGATTTTGCGAGAGGCCGGGGCGCAAGCTCCGGCCTTTCTCATTTGCGGGCGGTTACAAAAAGCCAGCGGGTCGGCTTGCCGTCGTATCCGCCGCCATCGGCTTCCGATAGCGCAATGTCGCGCCAGCCGCCTGAAGACAGGCATTCGGTCAGCCAATCGACAGAGGGGTAATTGTAATAGCGGCCGAGGCCGTCATGGCCTTCGGCCTCGCCGCTCTTGAAGCTCGCATGCATCGGCGCTTCGGGCTTCAGCGCGCCGCGGATGCGGGTGAAGACATCGGGGAGTTCGGCGCGCGGAACATGCAGCAGGCTGGCTTCGGCCCATACGCCGTCGAATGCCTCGACTGCTTCCAGATCCTGGAAGCGCATGACCGTCACAGGCCTGCCAATCAGCTTTTCCGCCTGCCTGGCGAGTTCGGGCGAGCCGTCGGTCGGCGTGACGTCGAAGCCTTTCTCCAGCATGTAGGCGCTGTCCTGCCCGCCGCCACAGCCGAGTTCGAGGATTTTCGCGCCCGATGGCAGGGTTGCAAGCAAAGCGTCGAGCCTTGCGGTTGGAAGCCGGCGCTCGCGCGACGCGTAGGTCTCGGCGTTGCCGTCATAGAAGGCTGAGGTTTCGTCTTTGGACACTTGCTCTGCTCCCTAAAGCAAGAAACCGGGCGAGAGGCCCGGTTTCCGTAAAACGTTTGGTGTTTCGGCCAAATGCTGATCAGGCCGGAATGAGGCGGGTCCAGCCGCGCTCGTCATTGGTGGTGCCCTTCTGCAGGCCGACGAGCTGCTGGCGTAGATCGGTGGTCAGCTTGCCGGTCTGGCCGTCGCCGACCAGGAACTCGCCGCCGGCATGGCGGACGAGACCGATACCGGCGAGAACGGCGGCGGTACCGCAGGCGAAGGCTTCGACGAGCTTGCCGCTCTTGGCATCGGCCTGCCATTCGGCAAAGGAATAGGGGCGCTGCTCGACGCGCAGACCCTTTTCTTCGGCAAGCACGATGACCGAAGCGCGTGTGATGCCGGGCAGGATGGTGCCGCCGAGCGGCGGGGTGACGACCGATCCGTCGTTCATCACGAAGAAGACATTCATGCCGCCGAGTTCTTCGACCCAGCGGTGTTCGGCTGCATCGAGGAAGACGACCTGGTCGCATTCCTTCTTTGAGGCTTCTGCCTGTGCCACGAGGCTGGCTGCGTAGTTGCCGCCGCACTTCGCTGCACCGGTGCCGCCGGCGGCTGCGCGGGTATATTCGGTCTCGACCCAAAGAGAGACGGCCTTGGCGCCGCCCTTGAAATAGGCGCCGACCGGCGAGGCGATGACGCAGAAGATATATTCTTGCGCCGGGCGAACGCCCAGGAACGCCTCATTGGCGAACATGAAGGGGCGAAGGTAGAGGCTGGCATCACCCGTGGGGATCCAGTTCTTGTCGACACGGACGAGCTCCTCGACGGCCTTCAGGAACAGTTCTTCCGGCACGGCGGGCATCGCCATGCGGGCGGCAGACTGGGCGAAACGGCGGGCATTTTCTTCCGGCCGGAAGAGCAGCACGCGGCCGTCATCAGCCTTGTAGGCCTTCATGCCCTCGAAGATTTCCTGGGCGTAGTGCAAAACGGCGCTTGCCGGGTCGAGTTCCAGCGGGCGGCGGGCGGTGACCTTTGCGTCGTGCCAGCCCTTGTCGGCCGTCCATTTCGCCAGAACCATGTGATCGGTAAAGACCTTGCCGAAGCCCGGCGTTTCGATCGCCTTGGTGCGGTCTGCGTCGGAGACGGGAGATTTGTGGAATTCGATTGTGATTTCAGGAGAGGGCGACGTCGCGGTCATTGCTGGCACCTTGGTAGTCCATTGAATAATGGGCGGCACACTACTGCTGCCGCCCCTGTTTTGGAAAGGTCTGTTTCGCCGAGTTTCCGCATTTCCTGAGCGGAATCATGGCGGGATGCGGCGAATGTCCCGGGAATTCCGGCCGATTTCCGCATGCGCAGGCCTTCTGGATGCCAATCTGTACGAACTTGTCACCGCGACAAGAAAATAGGTCAGTATTGTTGACATAAATTCCGGAGCGTGATGATCTGCTGATATTATAAAAAGAGTGCGAGGAAACCCCATGTTGAACTGGGATGAAATGTTTGCGACGCGTTCGTCGCGGATGCGTGCGTCTGAGATCCGCGAGCTGCTGAAGCTGCTCGACCAGCCCGATATCATTTCCTTTGCCGGCGGCATTCCGGATCCGGCGCTGTTTCCGGACAGGGAATTCAAGGCGGCCTATGCCGGCATCTTCGACGGCGCGGCGGTGAATTCGGCGCTGCAATATTCCGTCAGCGAAGGCTACAAGCCGCTGCGCGAATGGCTGGTGACGCAGATGGCCGGGCTCGGTATTGCCTGCGAGACCGAAAACGTCTTCATCGTCTCGGGTTCGCAGCAGGGGCTCGATTATCTCGGGAAGCTGTTCCTGTCGCCGAAGGATACCGCGCTGGTCACCTGGCCCACCTATCTCGGTGCGCTGCAGGCGTTCAACGCCTATGAGCCGTCCTACGACCAGCTGACGCCCAACGGCAACCGGACGCCGGACAGCTATCGGACGGCGGCCGAAAAGAATGGTGGCAAGGTGAAGTTCGCCTATCTCTCGTCCGATTTCTCCAATCCGACCGGCGAGAGCGTCGATCGCGAGGGGCGCGAAAAGGTGCTGGCGCTGGCCGAAGAGCTGGATGTCGCGGTCATCGAAGACGCGGCCTATCAGAACCTGCGCTACGACGGCGAGGCGATCCCGCCGATCCTGGCACTCGAGATCGCCAGGAAGGGTCATATCAGCCTTACCCGCACGATCTATTGTGGCAGTTTCTCGAAGACGCTGGCGCCGGGTCTGCGCGTCGGCTTCATCGTTGCCAATGCCCAGGTCATTCGCAAGCTGGTGCTGATGAAACAGGCGGCCGACCTGCATTCCTCGACCATCAACCAGATGGCCATTGCCGAGGTTGCCGAGCGTGGCTTCGATGCGCAGGTGGCGAAGATCAAGGCGGCCTACAGCCATCGCCGCGATGCGATGCTTGATGCCCTTGCACGGCACATGCCTGCCGGCGTCAGCTGGACGAAGCCCGAGGGCGGGATGTTCATCTGGATCACCCTGCCTGAGGGCATGGACGGCGCGGCGCTGCTGGCCAAGTCGATCGAGACCACGAGGGTGGCCTTCGTGCCCGGCAAGGCGTTCTTCGCCGACGGCTCGGGCGCCAACACCATCCGCCTCAGTTTCTCCTGCGCCAACGATACGATGATCGAGGAGGGTATCGGCCGCCTCGGCAAGCTGGTGGCCAGCGAGGTTGGTGCGCTCTAGGAGCCGGTCCGGCAAAGGTTGGCTTTTTCACGCCGGATGCTTGGTTGCATCGACTCGCCTCGCGCTGCATCTTCCCGCCAATTTCGAAGGTTGAGGGAAGACGATGAGCGGGATCAAGGTCAGGAGTGCTACTCCGTCGGATGTCGAGGACCTGGCAAAACTGATGGCTGAGCTGGGGTATCCGACAACGTCGGACAACATGGCCGCCCGAATCGAGCGGCTGAGCGACCGCGAGGACTACGCGATCTTTGTCGCCGATGAAGAGGGTGCAGTGGCGGGAATGATCGCCTTGTCCGTCATTCCTACTCTCTATCGAGACGATCTCGATGGCGCCATCACAGCGCTGGTGGTTTCCTCGAACTTCAGAGGCAAAGGTATCGCAGGACTGTTAGTCGCACATGGCGAGCGCTGGCTCTATGATAGCGGCGCCCGCCTCGCGACAGTGAAACCCAGCTCCCGCCGCGAAGACGCGCACCGCCTCTATGAACGTTGCGGGTATCAACATACCGGCTTGAGATTCACGAAGACGCTTGAAGGGCTCGGCGGATAACGCCTCGCTGATCGCAAAGGAAATAGGCGCCCGTGGGCGCCGATCATGCTCTGATTACGGGTTGAGATGCGGGGCGAGCAGCTCGAGATCGGCCTCGCTCAGCCTGTCGCTCGCGGTGTTGCGCTGGTGCCAGTAGGGATAGAGCAGCGGCGGGACGCTGACATCGTCGAGGCGCTTCCGCTCTTCGGCGGTCAACGTCAGTTCGGCGGCGGCGAGATTATCCTTGAACTGCGCTTCCGTGCGTCCGCCGATGACGACTGAAGTCACCGCCCGGCGGCCGATGAGCCAGGCGAGGGCCACCTGGGCGGCCGAGACGCCACGGGTTTCGGCGATCGAGACCAGCACATCGACGATATTCCACAGGCGGTTCTCGTCGCGGATCGGCGGCTCCGGCCAGCCGGCGAACTGGCGCGTGCCCTCGGGCGTTGCCTGGTTGCGGCGGTGCTTGCCGGAAAGGAGGCCAGCGGCCAGCGGGCTCCAGACGAGAACGCCGAGGCCCTGGTCGATCGACACGGGCAGCAGCTCGTATTCGGCATCGCGGGCTTCCAGCGTATAGTGGATCTGCTGGCTGACGAAGCGCTGGTAGTTGTGCTCCCTGGAGACGCCGAGCGCCTTCATGATATGCCAGCCGGAAAAGTTCGAGCAGCCGATATAGCGGACCTTGCCCTGGCGCACGAGCGTATCGAGGGCCTCCATGGTTTCCTCGACCGGCGTCTGGCCGTCCCATTCATGCAGCTGATAGAGATCGATGACATCGGTCTTCATCCGGCGCAGGCTGGCTTCGCAGGCTTCGATCAGGTGCTGGCGCGAGGAGCCGACGTCGTTCGGTCCGTCGCCCATGCGGAAGCGCGCCTTGGTGGCGAGCATGACGCCGCTCTTGCGCTTGCCGCCGAGTACCTCGCCGATGATTTCCTCCGAGGCGCCGGACGAATAGACGTCGGCGGTATCGATCAGGTTGACGCCGGCATCCAGGCACATGTCGACGAGGCGGCTTGCCTCAGCCACGTCCTGGCTGCCGGTTGCCTTGGCCCAGCCGACGCCGCCGAAGGTCATGGTGCCCATGGTGACTGTCGAGATTTTCAGGCCGGAACGGCCAAGCAGACGGTATTCCATAATTCTCTCTCCCAAAATTTGAACGGAAACACGCAATCCGCCGCAAGAAAATAGCGCCGGCGCGCTGCGGTCAAGCGCAGAGCTGATGTCACGCCTCCGGCATCTTTGGCCGGATGTCACAATCATGTTATTCGGCCTGTCTATGGAACGGCTAACATTCACGCTCAGGGATATCGCCATGAACAAGAAGCTCTCCGCACTGGCCGCGCTGATCGCGGCAGGTCTTGCCTCCGTTTCGGCCCATGCCGGCAATCTGGTTCTCTATACCAGCCAGCCGAACGAGGACGCGCAGGCGACCGTCGATGGCTTCATGGCCGCCAATCCCGATATCAAGGTCGATTGGGTGCGCGATGGCACGCCGAAGATCATGGCGAAGCTGCAGGCCGAGATCGAAGCCGGCAATCCGGTTGCCGACGTGCTGCTGATCGCCGATACCGTGACGCTTGAGCGCCTGAAGGAAGCGGGCAAGCTGCTCGCCTACAAGTCGCCGGAAGCCGTCAACTACGATGCGGCGCTCTACGACGCTGACGGCTACTACTATTCCACCAAGCTGATCACGACAGGCATCATGTACAACACCTCGGCCGGCATGAAGCCGACGAGTTGGAAGGATCTGGCAAAGCCCGAAGCCAAGGGCCTCGTGACCATGCCGAGCCCGCTGACCTCCGGTGCAGCGCTGATTCATGCGCAGACGCTGGCGGCCGTTCCGGGCCTCGGCTGGGATTACTACAAGGCGCTCGCCGGCAATGGTGCGACGGCTGCCGGTGGTAACGGCGCGATCCTGAAGTCGGTGGCTTCGGGCGAAAAAGCTTACGGCGTCGTCGTCGATTACATGCCGATCCGCGAAAAGGCCAAGGGCGCGCCTGTCGAATTCGTGTTCCCGGAAGAGGGTGTTTCGGCCGTGACCGAACCTGTCGGCATTCTCGCCGGCGCCAAGAATGCCGACGCGGCGAAGAAATTCGTCGACTACGTTCTGTCGGAAAAAGGCCAGGAAGGCTTCCTGAAACTCGGCTATATTCCGGCCCGCAACGGCATGAAGGTTCCGGAAGGCTTTCCGGCACGCGACAGCATCAAGGTGCTGCCGATCAATGCCGCTGAAGCACTGAAGAACACGGATCAGGATCTGAAGACCTTCTCGGGCATCTACGGATCGAATTGATCGAACCGGATCGCCGATGCAAGGTTATGTTCGTCCGGGAAACAGCCAGCCAGTCTGGCTGTTTCCTTTTATCGCTCTGGTGGTGCTTATTCTCAGCGTGCTGCCGCTGGCGCGACTTGCCGTCGCCGGCATTGAGGCATTCGCAGAGGGCGGCGCAGCAGCAGTGCTCTCTGATCCGGCGCTCTGGTCGGCGACCTATTACACGCTGGTGACCGCCATTCTTGGCACCGTCATTTCGCTGGTGATCGGCTGCATCTTCGCATTCGTGCTGACGCTGACGGATATCCGCGGCAGGGGGCTCGTCAGCTTCCTTTTCGTGCTGCCGATGATGATCCCGCCGCAGGTGACGGCACTTGCCTGGGTGCAGATGTCCGGACCCTCCAGTCCGCTTCTGAAGGCGCTGCATATCGCTCCGCCGCTCGGCACGCCACAGCCGCTCTATTCGGTCGGCGGCATCGCGCTGCTTTACGGTGTGCAGCATGCGCCGCTGGTTTACCTGGCGCTGCGGGCCAGTCTGATGAGCCTGCCGCGCGATGGCGTCGAGGCGGCGCGGCTATCGGGTGCGTCGAGCCTTCGCGTGTTCCGCGATATCATTCTGCCACTGTCACTGCCCGGCGTTATCGCCGGTGCGGCGATATCCTTCGTTTCCTGCACCGGCAATTTCGGCATTCCTGCCATTCTCGGCATTCCGGCATCGATCTATACGCTGCCGACGCTGATCTTCTCGAAATTCTCGGCCTTCACCAGCCGGACATTCGGCGACGTCGCGCTGCTCTCCGCCATCATCGCGCTGATCTCGGTCGCCGGTCTGGCGATCCAGGACCGGGCGCTGCGCGGCCGCGATTACCGGGTGCTCGGCCTGTCGGGGGCGACGGCTGCCTTCGAGCTCGGATCGTGGAAGATTCTCTTGACGCCGCTTCTCTGGCTTATCCTGTTCTTCATGCTGGCAGCACCGTTCTTCGCGCTCGTCGCCGGTGCGCTGGTGCCCGCCTATGGCGTGCCGCTGACATTCAAGACCATGACCTTCCATGCCTTTGACGAGATCCTGTTCCGGCAGGCGGTGACGCGGACGGCATTCGTCAATTCGCTGTCGCTGGCCGCAGGTGCTGCGGTATGTCTCCTGTTGGTGACGGTGCTGACTGCCTATGCGCTTAGCCGGCGCCGCGATCTCCTGGCGCGTGCCGTCTCGAGCGTGATCGAAATTCCCTATTCGCTGCCGGGCATCGTCGTCGCCGTCTCGTTCATCCTCGTCTTTGCTGCGCCGCTGCCGGTGCTCAACATCACGCTTTACGGTACTGTCTGGATCATTCTTCTCGCCTATCTGTCGAGCTTCTTTGCTGTCAGCCTGAAGCCCGTCGTCAGCGCCTTCCATCAGCTGGATCCGGCTCTGGAAGAGGCGGCGCGTCTTGCGGGCGCCGGCTTTTTCCGCAGGCTGGCCGATATCATCGTGCCGCTGATTGCGCCTGCGGCCGGTGCTTCCGTCATTCTCGTCTTTCTGATCGCCTGCAACGAGCTGACGATTTCGGCGCTGCTCTGGTCGGCGGGGACGCAGACGCTCGGTGTAGCGATCTATAATCTCGACGACAGCGGCAGCTCGGACCTCGCTTCGGCGCTGTCCGTGCTTGTCGTGCTGATGGTCGTCTTCATGATGCTGCTTCTGGAATTGCTGGCAAAGCGGCTGCCCAAGGGAGTGGTGCCGTGGCGAAACTGACGCTCAATCACGTCAGCAAGGATTTCGGCACCGGACGAGCGGCGGTCGATGGTCTGTCGCTCGATGTGCGGGAAGGCGGGTTCCTGGCGCTGCTCGGTCCTTCCGGCTGCGGCAAGACGACGGTTCTGAGGATGATTGCCGGTTTCGAGACGCCGACGGACGGTTCGATCCATCTCGGCGAGCGGCTGCTTGCCGATGCATCGCAATCGCTACCGCCCGAGAAGCGCAATATGGCGATGGTCTTCCAGTCCTATGCGCTGTGGCCGCATATGAGCGTTGCCGACAATGCCGGTTATCCGCTCAAGGTCAGGGGTATCACCGGCGATGCCTATCGCCGCAAGGTGCAGGAGGCGCTGGCGACCGTCAGGCTTGGCGACTATGCGGAGCGGCGTCCCGCGGACCTGTCGGGCGGCCAGCGGCAGCGTGTGGCGCTCGCGCGCTGCCTGGTGACGTCGCCGGATGTCGTGCTGCTCGACGAGCCGCTGGCCAATCTCGACCGCCACCTGAAGCAGGAGATGGAAGAGACATTTCGCGAGTTTCACCAGCGTTCGGGCGCGACGATGATCTATGTGACGCATGATCAGAGTGAGGCGATGGCCCTGGCGACTGATGTCGCCGTGATGTCCGAAGGACGGCTGCTGCAGGTCGCACCACCCGCCGAAATCTATGCCCGCCCGGAGGGCCGCATGGTCGGCGGATTGATCGGCCGCGGCGCTATCCTTCATCTGAAGTCTTCTGCCGGTGATGTCAGAAATCTCGATTGGGAGACGATGCGGAACTTGCTTGACGGCGCTGCTGCCGATGGCGCCGGCTGCGACATCCTCGTTCGCCCCGAAGATGTGAGCGTTGGCGGTGAAGGTATCCCTGCGTTGGTCGAATCCGTGCTTTTCGAAGGCGAGCGCTACGCCCTGAAGCTGTCGCTGGCCGATGGGCAAATCCTGCGCGCCTTCAGCCGCCAGCCGGTTTCGGCGGGCGACCGGCTGGCGGTGACCTTGCGGTCGGCGTGGCGGCTCTAATCTTTTGCGGCCTTCACGAACGCGATTTTCGACTCTACTAATGGCTGCGATGCCAACCGGGAATGCCTGATGTCGCTTCGCCTTGCCACGCTCAATGTCGAAAACCTGATGACGCGTTTCGACTTCACCGGCTTTCGCAACCAGCTGCGCCAGGACCGGGTCATCCAACTCTTCGAAGTGCGCAACGAAGGTGTCTACCAGCAGCTGGAGCAGGCGCGTGTGATTGCCTCCACCGATGACACGCGGCAGATGACGGCGCTCGCGATTGCCGATGCCGACGCCGATATCCTCTGCCTGCAGGAAATCGACAACATGGCGGCGCTGCAGGCCTTCGAATACGGCTATCTGTTCCGCATGGTCGGCAACGGCTACCGGCAGAAATATCTGGTCGAGGGCAATGACAGCCGTGGCATCGACGTCGCCGTGCTGATGCGCGAGGAGACCCGCGACGGCCAGAAGATCGAGCTTCGCGAGATCAAGAGCCACGCGATGGTGACCTATCGCGATCTCGGTCTGTTCGACGACACACTTGCGGCGCATGGACATATCGACGACAAGGTGTTCAAGCGTGATTGCCTGGAGCTCGATCTCCTGATCGGCGGGGTGCCTTTCACGCTCTATGTCGTGCATTTCAAATCGATGGGCAGTCCGCGCGATGGCCTCGATGGCCGGCAATCGACCATGCCGGTGAGGCGGGCCGAGGCGAGGGCGGTGCGGCGGATCATCGAGGCTCGATTTGGCGCGGGCGCGACAGCCTCGAAGAATTTCGCCATCTGCGGCGACATGAATGATTATCAGGAGCGCGTCGACGTGATCGGAAGCCGGCGGACCGGCTACCGTTTCGAGCATCGCGACGAGACGGAAAGCGCGCTCGACGCTTTCAGCCATGACGGCTTTGCGGAGAATGTCATGCGCCGCCGCGACCCGATCGATCGCTGGACGCTCTACCACGCCCGCGGCCCGCAGGAGCAGTGGCTTTGCCAGCTCGACTATATCTGGCTGTCACCGGCGCTTTCCGCCGCCAATAGCGGGCGCAAGCCCGAGATCATCCGCAACGGCCAGCCCTTCCGCACCGTGTTTCCGCCGGGCCAGGAGGTGGAGCGTTATCCGCGCACCGGCTGGGACCGGCCGAAAGCATCCGACCATTGCCCCGTAGTCATGACATTGGATTTAAAATGAATTCCATATTTTCCGAGGATTTTGCCGGCTGGCCGCCGGAGCAGACCGTATTTCCCGTCGCTGCCCTGAACCTTCGGGTGCTCGATGGCGAACATCCCTACCGCGAATCGCGGCGAGACGAGATCGCCGCGAACTGGAAGGCTGAAGTCGAGGCCAATCCGGCTCTGTTCGACGGGCGCATGGTGTTTCAGCACCAGTTGGCATTTGGGGAGGAGGGGCTACAGGGGCAGGGATATATCATACCCTTCTCGACCTTCATGTACTGGCGCCGCCAGCAGGATCGCATGGGCGGCACGCATCTCTTCGCCTATCCTGTCATTGAAAGCGCCGACGGCGCGCTGGTGGCGATCCGCATGGGGGCGCATACCGCCAATCCCGGCCAGGTCTATTTCGCCGCCGGTTCGCTGGAGCCCGAGGATATCGTATCCGGTGTCTGCGACGTCGAATTCAACATGCGCCGCGAGGTATTGGAGGAAACCGGCCTCGACCTTGCCGATTCGACGCCGGGCGAACGCTACTATGCCAGCCATTTCAGGCGTACGGTGACGATCTTCCGGATGTTCCGTTTCGATCTGACCGCCGACGAAATCGTCGCGAGGATCGCGGCCCATATGCTTGTTGCCGAGGACAAGGAAATCGCCGGTGCCGTCGCCATCCGTTCGGCCGATCACGCCGCCTTTCCCTATAACGTCGCGATGTTCCCCGTGATCGATTGGTATTTCGGTAATCCAATCGAAACCTAATATCTTGCACTCGTTTCGCCGGTCGGGCAGGTTGAGCCTTCGATGACCGATTCAAGGAGGCCGATGTGGCGCGCAGCTACAGCGTCTATGACGTGTTCACCGACCGCAAACTCGCCGGCAATCCGCTGGCCGTCATCTTCGACGGCGAGGACTTGAGCGATGAGGCGATGCAATCGATCGCCCGTGAGACCAATCTTTCCGAGACCGTTTTCGTCCAGAAGGCGACGAATCCGGCTTACAGCGCCAGGATCCGCATCTTCACGCCGGGGCGTGAGCTGCCGTTTGCCGGTCACCCGACCGTTGGCACGGCGATCGCGCTGGCCGAGCGGACACATGGCAAGGATGGAGCGCTCGATCTCGTCTGCGTGCTGGAGGAGAATGTTGGCCCGGTGCGCTGTGCCGTGAAGCTGCGCGAGGGCGAGGCGAGCTTCGCCGAGTTCGACCTGCCGCGCAAATCGCAACAGATCAGCATGCCGCTCGAAAAGCTCGGGATTGCCAACGCGCTGTCGCTGAAGGTGACCGAGATCGGCTTCGAGAATCATGTGCCCTGCATCTGGAGCGCCGGCGTGCCGTTCCTGCTGGTGCCCATCCACGATATCGGCGCGGCCAAGCGCATGGAGTTCGACCCGCAGCTTTGGGAGAAGACCGTGCCCTTCGTCGATGGGGCCTTGGCGTCGGCCTATATCTATTGCCGCGGCGGGCCGAACCATTCGGCGAAGTTCCATGCCCGGATGTTTGCGAGCGGAATGGGGATCACCGAAGACCCGGCGACGGGCTCCGCGGTCGCCGCATTGTCGGGCGCGATCCATCATTTCGACCGGCTGCCCGATGGTCATCACCCGATCACTGTCGAGCAGGGTGTGGAAATGGGGCGGCCCTCGGTGATCCATCTGCACATGGATGTGGAGGGCGGGGCGATCTCGAATGCCCGGATCGGCGGCCAGGCAGTGCGTCTGGCAACGGGTTCGCTCGACCTTTGATTTCATTGCATTTCAGCCATGCAGAAAAATCTCCGAATTAATCGAAGAATTTTTCCAGGGGCGCTAGACAAGGTCGAATATCCTGTTTATACGCCCCCTCACACCGCGCAGAGATGCACGGGACACCGGCGGAAACGCTAGGGAATGGGTGATTAGCTCAGTTGGTAGAGCAGCTGACTCTTAATCAGCGGGTCGTAGGTTCGAGCCCTACATCACCCACCATCTTCTCTTTGAAAAGATTAGATATATCGCTGATGACGCAGGCGGCCGAAAGGCCGCTTTTTCGTTTCTTCGGCCATGCGTCTGCGGCTGTCAGTGCGGGAATTTGTTGTAGAAAGATTCCGGATCGTAGACGCAGGCATAGTCGAGCACGCATTGCTTGCCCGTGGCGTCTCTGAGGCTCGTGGTTGCCCACTTGTCGCCCAGACGGCACTGCGACGGCGGGTGGCGAAAACTGCGGCCACCGATGCCGATCCGGACGAAGACCGCCGGGTTCTGGCGGATGATCTTTGCCAGTTCCTCGCAGGAATGGTCGCGCGCCTTGACCTCGATCGCGTCTAGCGCAAGGGCTGCCGATGGCAACAGGGCAGCTGCGGCAAGCGCGGCAATCAGGATCTTCATTCTAGCCTCCAGTTCGGGCCGCTGATCGCTCTGAAGCAGCCTCATCCCAATCAGATGGTTATGTTTTCGTCCCCGGCAAGGCCACTGCCGTGCGGCTGCGCAGATAGCCGGCACACAGAGCCAGCAGGATGACTGCGAAGACACAGAAGACCATCCCGCCTGCCAGCTTGTAGCCAAGCACGCCAGCGATGCCGCCCAGCAGGAAGGAAAGGATCGTGGTGCTGTGCAGGCTCAGGCGGCGGACGGTCTGTGCCCGGTCGGGTGCGGCGCTGCTGCCGATCAGAAGCGCAAGGCCGACACCGATATCGGTTGCGATGCCGGAGACATGGGTGGTTCGCACCCGGCTGCCTGATATGCGGGTCGAGGCCGCGTTCTGGATGCCCATGGTGAAGCCGAGCAGGCCGGCAATGGTGATGCCGCCGGCGTCCGATGAAGCTGTATAGACGCCGACACACATCAGGAGGGCGGATTCAGCCAGCAGCGTCAGCGCATAGATATTCGAAAGCCGCCGTTGCCTGCCAATCTCGATGAACAACGAGGCGCAGAAGGCGCCGAGGATGAACATCACGACGATGGTCGCGAAGGCGATGGCGGCGTTGAGTTCACGGATGGACAGATGATCGGAGATCATCGAGACGTTGCCGGTCATGTTCGCCGAGAAATAGCCGAAGGCCAGATAGCCGGCACTGTTGACGCCACCAGCGACGAAGGCGAGGGCGGTTGCAAGAAGCAGATCGATCTTCGATGTCCGGCTTTCGCCTTCATGGACCAGCATGTGCAGACGGCTCGCTGAAACGGCTTTGCGATTGCCGCAGTCAGCCGTGAGTCTCGCTGTAGCGCAAGCTGCTAGAAATAGCCGGTGGCGGCCTCAGGCGGAGAGGCGGTGGAGGGCTGCGGTTTCGCCGTCCTGGCGGTACTCCCAGCCATCAGCGGTGATCCGGCGCCATGTCGGCTGGCCGTCGCGCGTGAAGGCGCCGTCGACGGTGCTGCGCGGCGGGTAGGGTGACGTGCATTCGTGCCAGATATAGCTGTTCGGCGGTGGCGGATTCAGGAACTTGGCCAATCTCTTGAACATGTCGGATCCCGAAGGTGGAGAGGCCCGCCGCTTTTGGGGTGAGGCGGGCCTACGAACAGGAGGCATAACGCAAAACAGGCGCCTCGTTATTCTTGTAACATCCGCCACTGAGGATTTCGCGTGACATGGCCGTGACACAGGCTTTTTCACGGCCGCGTTGAATAAAGCGGCGCGTGCCTGCCGCGGCTATTGATTTCGGCGAGCATGGTAACATCTTCATCCCATTGCCAGTTTTGACACAGGGGATATCGATGCCGAAATTTTCTCTCGCTTTCGTCTGCCTTTCCGCTCTCTTGCTTGCATCCTGCGGAAATACCGCCTGGGGCCTGAAGCGTGACGGCCAAGACGCGAGCCACGCGATGGACAATGCCACGCATCGCGTGCTGTCTGCAGGCGCGAAGAAATAGCGCCGTCCGCTGGCGAACGACGCCTGATGCTGGTGCCGGATGCGGCTAGCGCAGCGGCTGTGGCGTCGGTGTGGCGACGCTGTCTTTCGGCGAAAAGATGACGAAAGCAAACAGCAGCACGCCGCCGAAGACGATCAGGGAGGAGACCGCCACCAGCGGCTCCATCGCCATGTTGCCTTCGAGCATCATGTAGAGCGCCGGGACCATGATCGCGACGCCCAGCGTATAGACATAATATTGAATCATCGCGATCCGCCGCTCTGCCTTCTTTGGATTGAGCGCATAGTAGCCGCCGAACAGCGCCATGCTGACCCAACCCAAGAGATTACAGTGCGCATGGGCGCCGATGACGGTGTGATATTCCGATATCGCCATCTTCAGTCCAATCGATATACCGATGATGAAGAAGATAACGGCAGTCTTGAAGTACAGTTCTGCTAAGCGCGGCATGACATTTTCCCTCTGTTAACCCACAGCAAGAATACCACCTGTTCCGGCATGGGAAAATCCATGCTTTGTTAGTGGTCTCGTCCTATTTTTTCTTCGAGGAAAAAGAAACCCCGCCGAAGCGGGGGTAGCTGGGGAAGTGAGAGTAAAAGCGATCTCCATCGCCAGGAATGAGGTAGGGCACGGCCAGCGACAGGCCAGCCCTGGGGAGCGGAAATTTCTCGCCGGGTTATGGTTAATTTTTTAACTATATGGGCGTTAGGGTGGAACGGAAGCGAGCTGCTTGCCGTTAAGGTAGCGAACTGGAGGAAACGATGATCTTTAAAATTTTTGCCGCAAAATCGGAAGTCCAGAGCGAGGATACCGGTACCTATGCGGATGGCCTTTTCGACAGCCAGCGCATCGATGTCAGCACCCGCCGCGACGGGCGCTACCGCTCTTCGCATGAGCGCGACTACGGTCCGGGCCGCAAGGTTGCAGAAATGCCGCTCGGGCTTGCCTGAGCGCTTTCTCCGGCGTCAGGCAGTCTTTTCCGTTAATGCCCGGAAGGGGAATTTCCGGGCGCATTCGCAGCGGATGATATAGGTCTCCTGGAAGTTGGAGGCCTTTTCCTCGAAGAACCCGCGCGGCATTTCATCGACCAGGAAAGCCGGGTGCTTGCGGGTCGGGTGATCGTCTTCCGAGACTTCCGCGATACCGCTGTTGCCGCATTGCGGGCAAGTGAGCTTCTTCGAAAAACGGTCGCGTGCGGCCATCTGCTATCCTCTTCAACTGAGCCGGTCATACAGACGAAATCCGCGCCGGGAAAGCCGTTCACGGCGCCGGCGCCTCGATATGCTGTGGTTTCGGCGTCGAGCCTGTGGTTGCCGGATCCGGCCACGGCGAAATCGCCACCGTTCCGGCAATGATGACCGCGACGATGGCGCCGGCGATCCCGAAGGTCCAGATCAGCCAGCTGCGGCGCTCCGCCGCGTAGATACGCTGTTCTTCCTCTGCCGGGGAAAGCGAGGGTTGCCGGCCCTCGTCTGGTTTTGTGTCAGCCATGAAGCCTCCGTTGTTTTATGGGGAACAGGCCGCTGACGGGATTGTTCCCCTTACGAAGCCTCAAATCGGCTCAGTCGGTTGCTGCCGTGGTGACGGCGGGCGCCTGATTGTCGGTCGATACCACGGCCGTCGGCAGCGGAGTGCCGCGCTTGCGTTCGCGGATCAGCGTCAGCAGTCCGGAGCAGATAATCAGCGCGATGCCGCCTGCCATCGGCAGGTCTATGGCGTCGTCGAAGATCAGGTAGCCGAAGGCGATTGCCCAGATCATCTGGCTGTATTGCGGCGGCGCGACAAGGCTCGCTGGCGCCAGGCGGGCGGCGCTCATCAGCAGCACGTTGCCGATGGCGCCGAGAATGCCGTAGCTGGCGATGAAGAACCATTCCTGCGCGGTCGGTACGGCGATGTTGGAGATCATCAGCAGGCCGCTGACCGTCAATGTTCCGAGAAGACCGGCGCCATAGAGGGACAGCCGCTTTTCGGCCGGTCCCATGGCGCGCAGGATGACGATGGAGATCGCCGCGCTGAGGCCGCCGATCGCGGCCGCCAGATGACCGACCGACAATTCGCGGAATCCCGGGCGAAGAACAATCAGCACGCCGATGAAGCCGACGACGACGGCGGTCCAGCGCTGCCAGCGGACATCTTCCTTGAGGAAGATAACCGACAGGATGGTGACGAAGGACGGAAGCAGGAAGAGCAGGCAGAAGGCCTCGGCCATCGGCAGCTTGGTGAAGGTGATGATCGAGGCGATGGCGCCGACGGCACCGCAGACGAAACGCAGCATCCAGAGCGTGCGGTTCGACGTCTTGACCATGTCGAACCAGCTGTCGTCCCTGGACTTGATGAACGGCATGACGACGAGACCGAAAGCGCAGCCGAGGAAGGCGATCTGATAGGCGGGGATGGCGCCGTGCAGGATCTTGATGGAGGCGTCGCTGAAGGCAAAAACGGCGTAAGCCGCAAACGCGACGAGAACGCCGCGGAGCGGCGAGGCAGAAAAGGGCATGATATAGAATCGCGTTTGAGAGGGATCGCACCCTCACATACGCAAGAAAAGCAGGCGCGGGCAGGGGTAACCGCGAATAGCTGCCATGCGGTACCCGGTCAGCTTGCCTCGCTGCGCAGCTGCGCTCCGTATTCGCGATAGATGCTCAGGCAATCCGTATAGCTGAGCGTGCCCTTGCCGCCATAGATGATATGAACGCTCGATGCATCGGTGGCCGCCTGTTCGACGACGAAGAGAATGGCATCACCAAGCGATTTGCCGGTGATCGGATTGTCTGTGCCGTCATCCAGGGTCATTCCTTCAACGACGGCTTCAATCTTACGGTTGCTGAAAACGGTTCGTCTGTCTTCCGGCGTCATGAAAATGTCCTCAATCGAAAAAAGTGGCGAATTGCCCTTACGATCGAAGAACGTGCGGCGAGGCGTTTTGTGCCAAGCGAACCGTCAGATGATGCAAGATTTGGCCTTTCCGGTATCCGATAACCGGCGTATGCACTGTCATCGCCCTGCCGGCTGGCCTTTTCGGCTGCTTAATGCCGGTGCTACGGAATTGCAATCGCATTGGCCACTCGATGACCCCGGCGGACATGACAGACACTAACGAAGCCGCCAGCGCACGCCAGGCGAAGATCGTGGCGCTCGTCGTCGCCGTATCCTTCTTCATGCAGATCCTCGACGGCACCATCGTCGCGACCTCGCTGCCGCAGATGGCGGCGAGTTTTGGCGTGCAGCCTGTCTCGATGAGCATCGGCATTACCGTCTACATGCTGACCATGTCGGCCTTCATTCCGCTGTCCGGCTGGCTCGGCGACCGCTTTGGCGCCCGGCGGGTGTTCCTGCTCTCGATCGCCGTGTTCACTGCGGCGTCGCTGTTCTGCGGTCTTTCGAGCACCTTGGGCGAATTCATCGTTGCTCGGGCGATCCAGGGCGCAGGCAGTGCCTTGATGACGCCTGTCGGACGGATCATCGTCCTGAAGAACGCCCGGAAATCGGAGCTCGTCCAGGCGATCGCGTTGATCACCTGGCCGGCGCTGACGGCACCGGTCGTCGGCCCGGTGCTTGGCGGCTTCATCACCACCTATGCCAGCTGGCACTGGAATTTTCTCATCAATATTCCGATCGGCCTGATTGGTCTCGCGCTGGTGCTGCGCTTCGTTCCCGAACAGCGGGAAGAGGAGGCCGGGCGGCTCGATGTCCTCGGCTTCGTGCTGAGTGCTGCAGGGCTGACTTTGCTGCTGGCGGCACTTGAGTTGTCGGTGAAATGGAGCGGCGGGCTGCTGCCCGTCGCGGCGATGTTTGGCGGCGGCGTGCTGTTTTCCTATCTCGCCACGCGGCATTTCCTGAAAGTGCCCAATCCGCTGCTCGACCTGTCTGCCTTCAAAGTGCAGACGTTTGCCCTCTCGACACTATCGGCGGGTACTGCCTGCCGGGTCGCCATCAATGCGACGCCGTTCCTGCTGCCGCTGCTGTTTCAATTGGGTTTCGGCATGAGCTCGATTGCGGCTGGCGCCTATCTGCTCGTCTATTTCCTTGGCAATCTCGGCATGAAGACGGTGACGACGCCGTTGCTGGCGATCTTCGGGTTCCGTAACGTCCTCGTCGTCAACGGTCTCATCGCCTCGGGCTCGATCATCGCCCGCGGATTTTTCGGCGAGAATACATCGACGCTGCTGATCTACGCGGTTCTCTTCATTGCCGGGCTTTCGCGGTCGATGGAGTTTACGGCGCTCAACACGCTGTCTTTCGCCGATATCCATGCAGCGCAGCGCAGTTCTGCGTCGACCCTGTCGAGCATGCTGCAGCAGGTGTCGATGCTGCTTGGCGTGGCGGTCGCTGCTGCCGCCCTCAACATCTCGGCTGCAAGCCGGGGCGCGCTGCGTCCGGAGCTTGCGGATTTCCGCTGGGCGTTTCTAACCATCGGCATCATCGGTGTGATCGCCTGCCTGCGTTTCATCAAGCTTGCCGATAATGCAGGGGCCGAGGTTTCGCGCCACCGGCGTTATGTGAAAAAACTGGAAAAGTGATGGAACCATTTCCGCCCGTAGGCGTTTTCAGCGCGGGTGAGTGTGTCTTCCTGAGTTTTGCCTTTCACATATTGCGCCTCTGCCGGGCTTTTCCGGGAGGCTGAGGTCTTATTGCCGGATGAGTTCGTTTGAAATCGGACAGTCGATTCAGTTGCCGGGAAGCGGAGGATTTGCCGCTGTTTACGCGCGATGATCGATGCAATACCACAATCGGGAGCAGACGATTCGGCCGACAGGCTGCCACGTTTCTGCGCGGCAGAGTCCGGAGGCGGAATGGGTGAGGTCAAAGGCGATACGGAGAAGACGATCCGTATCCTCTACATCGACGACGATGAAGCGCTGGCGATGCTCATGCGCCGGAATCTGTCGCGGCGCGGCTTCACCGTCGAATGGGCCGAAGATGGCGCGACCGGCCTGAAGCGGGTTGCCGAAGGTGCAATCGATGCCGTCATTCTGGACCATTTCCTGAAGGCTGAGACCGGGCTCGACATTTTGCCGAAGCTGATGGAGCTGCCGGATCATCCGCCGGTCATCTATGCAACGGCTTCCGGCGATACCAGCGTTGCCGTCGCCGCCCTGAAGGCCGGCGCCGACGACTATGTGCTGAAGGGAATCTCACACGACTATTTCGACCTTCTGGCGGCGGCCCTCGAGCAGGGGCTGGAGCGGGCGCGGTTCCGCCGCGACACGGCGCATGCGCAGGAGGTTATCCGCCAGCAGCGCGATCACGCGGAAATGCTGCTCGCCGAGGTCAACCACCGCATCGCCAACAGTCTCGGCCTGGTTGGCGCGCTGATCCGCATGCAGTCTTCGGTGACGACGGATCAGGTGGCGATCGACGCGCTGCAGGAAACGCAGATGCGCATCAACGCGATCGCCAGCGTACACCGGCGCCTCTATACCAACCGGCAGGTCGGTACCGTCCAGATCGATGAGTATCTCGGCAGCCTGCTCAGCGAACTCGAAGCGTCGATGCGTGACGACAAGCGGCCGCATCGCGTGGTGCTGACGGCCCAGGCAGTCAATCTCGCCACCGACAAGGTGATCACGCTCGGCTTGATCGTTAGCGAACTGGTGACCAACGCCTTCAAATATGCCTATGGCGACGGCGTCGAAGGCGAGGTTCGCGTCATCATCGACCACACGGACGGCCAGCTTTCCGTGATCGTCGAGGACGATGGCGCGGGGTTCGACGATGCAAGCCCCGCCAAGGGAACCGGTCTTGGCACGAAGATCCTGACGGCGATGGCTGCAAGTCTGAAATCCGAGCTCGGTTACGACCGCCAGCACCGTGGAACCCGGGCTACGCTCGTCTTTTCGATCAACTGAGCTGGAGGCCGTATTGGCAGCGATCTGTACGCCCGATGAGGTTTTGCGTTTCTGGCTGGAGGAATGCGGACGCGATCAATGGTTCCGCTCGTCCCCGGAACTGGACTCGGAAATCACGGCGCGGTTTCGCGACACGCATCTGGCTCTGGCCGGAGGTGCGGTGGAAACATGGCGGGCGAGCCCGGAGCAGCGGCTGGCGGCAATCATCGTGCTCGACCAGTTTCCGCGGAATATCTACAGAGCGACGCCGCTCGCTTTTGCCACTGATCCTCTGGCACTGCGCGAAGCGAAGCTTGCCGTCGATGCGGGCGCCGACATGGCGATCGACGCGGCGCATCGCTGTTTCGTCTACATGCCGTTCGAGCATTCCGAGGTGCTGGCAGAGCAGGAGCGCTCGGTGGCGCTGTTTGCGGCTCTCGGCGATGAGGAATATGCAGATTATGCCCGGCGTCACCGGGAGGTGATTGCTGCTTACGGACGCTTCCCGCATCGGAACCCCATTGTCGGGCGCGATTCCAGCGCGGCAGAGCTTGCGTATCTGGCAAAGCCCGGCGCAGGCTTCTAACGGCGGATTTCGACTTCCGCCTTTCTGTCGCCTTTCTTTGCTATAAGAAGCGGCCTCATCGATAAAAGCGAATCCTGCGGGGATTATTTTGCGGCTCAATCACTTCCTGCTTCGACACTTCGTACTCGTAGCGCTGACGCTGGCGACGCTCGTGCAGTCCGTGGGTGTGCCGCTGGCGCAGGTCACCCAGCCGGCTGCTCCCGCCGTTTCCCAACCGCAGCCGGCACCCGCGCCTGCACCCGCCGCAACTCCGGCCCCGGCCGCAGATGCGCCGCTTGCCAATAGCGGCCTCGATCAGGCGCTGAAGGATATCGAGGCGGCGAAGAAGAAGCTCGCGGCCTATCAGGAGAGCGCCAAAGTCAATTCCGACAATGACGATGGGCTGGTGACGCTCTCCGGTCAGGTCGACGAGCTCGGCCGTGCCGTGATCGCTACATCCGTCGGCCTGCGTCCGCGCTTCGACCAGATCAAGAACCGCCTTGCCGAAATCGGCGAGCCGCCGAAGGACGGGCAGCCGCCGGAAGCGGAGATCGTCACCAACGAGCGCAACGCGCTGACCGCCGAGCGGTCGCAGATCAACGCCGTGACTGGTGATGCCGAGAACCTGTCGATGGCGGTCAACAAGCTGATCAACGAGGTTGCCGAAACCCGCCGCCGTCTGTTTGCCGCAACGCTGCTGCGCCGCACCGATGTGTCGATGTCGGTTCTCGACGATGCCGGCAGCGCCTTCCTCACCGAGATCGGCAAGTTCAACGACGCCATGACCGGCTGGATGGTGTTCGTCTGGAAGTTCAAGCGGTTGCCGCTGTTCACCGCGCTCTTGCTGTCGCTGGCGACCGCGCTGATCCTGTTGTCGGGGGGCTACCGGATCTTCGGCGGCTACCTGAAGCGCGACGATGGCATCGAGCATCCGAGCTATATCAGCCGCCTGTCGATTGCCTTCTGGGCAACGGTTATCCGCACCTCGTCGCTGGTCGCACTGCTCGTCACGTCCTATTTCTTCCTCGACAGTTTCAATGTGCTCCGGCCGGATATTGCCCCTGTGATTGCCGCGCTGTTCGGTGCGATCGGGCTCATCTATTTCGTCCGGCGTTTCACCAATGCCGTGTTTGCACCGCGCGAACCGCACTGGCGGCTGGTCAGGCTTTCCAATCGCGGCGCGCAGTCGATCGGCGCCTGCCTGCTGGCCATGGCTGTCGTCAACGCGCTCGATTATCTGTTCGGCAGCGTCAGCGAGGCGATGGGATCGCCGCTGGTGCTGACCGTGGTGCGCAGCCTGATCGCCGCGATGATCATCGGTTTGATCCTGATTGCCGCTTCTTTCGGACGGCCGATGCTCGCCCGGGGCGGCGATCCGGATGCGCCGGGCCGCCATTGGCCGCGCGGCATGGCGATCATCCTCCGGGTGCTTGGCGTCGGCCTGATCGTCACCGCGCTGACGGGCTATGTTGGCCTGGCACGCTTCGTCGCAACCCAGCTGATCATCACGGGCGCGATCGTCGTCACCACTTATATCGGCCTGCTGTCGGGCAAGGCGATCTCGAAGACCGAAACGTTCGGCGATACGTTCATCGGCCGCTTCCTCAGCCAGCGTTTCAAGCTGGGGGCGGTTGCCATCGATCAGGCGGGTCTTGTGGCAGGTCTTGCGATCTATGCCGTGGCGTTGATGACCGGCATACCGCTCGTGCTCCTTCTCTGGGGCTTCCATATCCAGGATCTCCAGCAGATCGCCTACAGGCTATTCACCGAGGTTCGCCTCGGCGGCATCAGCATTTCGCTTGTGGGGATCTTCACAGGCATCCTGCTGTTTGCCGGCGGCTATCTTGTGACGCGCTGGGTACAGCGCTGGCTTGACGGCAATGTCATGGCGCGCAGCCATGTCGACATCGGCGTGCGCAACTCGGTCAAGACCGGCATCGGCTATCTTGGTGTCGGCGTTGCGGCGATCGTCGGCGTCTCGGCTGCTGGCATCGACCTTTCGAGCCTGGCGCTCGTCGCCTCTGCCCTGTCGGTCGGTATCGGTTTTGGCCTGCAGAACATCGTCTCGAATTTCGTTTCCGGCCTGATCCTGCTGGTCGAGCGGCCGTTCAAGGTCGGCGACCATGTCGTCTCAGGCACGGCCGAGGGTATTGTCACGCGTATCTCGGTGCGCGCCACAGAGATCGAGACCTTCCGCAAGCAGTCTATCATCGTGCCGAATTCGGAGCTGATCAATGCCGCGGTTGGCAACTGGACGCATCGCAACAAGGTCGGCCGTTCGGAAATTCCGGTGTCCGTCAGCTACGAGGCCGATCCGCAGAAGGTGATGGATATCCTCTTGGAACTGGTGAACGCCGTACCGCAGGTGCTGCGCAATCCGGAACCGCATGTCGAGTTCCTGCGCTTCGGCACCTATTCGCTGGATTTCGAACTGCGCTTCATGCTCGCCGATATGGGCGACGGCCTGAAGGTGCGCAACGGTTTGCGCATCGCCATCCTCAAGCGGTTCAGGGAAGAGGGCATAGAGATCCCGCTGCCGCAGAGCGACATTACCTATCATCGCGAGAATGCTTTGCCTCCGGCGCCAGCGGCAAAGCCGTCGATGGAGGAAAATCTTCAGGATAAAACGCCGAAGGATGATGGTGGCTCCGTCCGCCAGTTGCGCGGCAAGGCCGCCGATGGCAGTCTCAAGGGGTAAGGGGTCTTATTCAGCGGCCATTCACGCGCCGCTGGCTATAAGATCCTGGCAATCGGGTTTTCGCTGCTGGGGGCAGCAGCGCCGATAAGCCCTTGGGGAGGGCGCCTGCAGGCGCCGTTGTGAATGGCAAGACTTGCCGTTGGACTGCTTCTTTCCCTCTTTGCCGCCGCAAACGCGTGGGCGGCAACCGTCACCAATACCGATCCCGCCGCCGTCGTGGTTGTCATCACCGAGGGCGGGAACAAGGTCGAGATCGTCGTCGATAGCGGCGCTTCCGAGACGCTGTGTGCGTCCGGGTGCTTCATGACCGCACCTGATGGCGACCGGATCGGGCTCGATGGCGGAGAGACGATCGATATCGTCAAGGGCTCGGCCGTCATCAAGTAGCCGGTGACTCACATCCTGGCCGCGCAGAGCTGCGGTTTTTCGCAGCCTGACCGGTATGCTTGCGCACGATCTCTTAATCATAAGAATAAGAAAGCATTTGGCGCGCTCTGCAAGAACTTCCGGGCGGGTTTTCCGGGTGCCTCGATTAATCATTATTCAAATGAATTGATATATCTGTCTCATCCAGGGACACATTTTCATTCAAAGGTTTTGCTATGTCGTTTTTAGGTATTTCGGGAATGCAATATTCCGGCGAAATGTTTGCGGGTGCGCGTATTATTCTCGCAGAAGATTCCAATGTCTTCACGTCGATGATCAGCGCCCGGCTCAAGGAGCTTTTCGATATCAATGTCGAGGTCTGCCGCAACTTCGAAGACCTCCAGCTGGCCTATGACAAGTCCTCTGACCCGATCACGCTGGCAATCTCGAACATCAATCTTCCCGGCGCCGAAAAGGGTGAAGCGCTCGAATATCTGGTGGATCTCAGCATCCCGACGATCGTCTTTACCGGTACTTTCCACGAGGGCCTGCGCGACGAACTGATGGCCAAGGATATCGTCGACTACATCCTCAAGGACAATGTTTTCGCCGTCGATCTGCTGGCCGAATCCATTTGCCGCTTCCTCACCAACAAGCGCCATCACGTGCTGATCGTCGATGACAGTGCCACGGCCCGCGCGCTGCTCTCCAGCCGCCTGAAGCGCTACAATTTCCGCGTCAGCGTTGCCGAAAGCGGCGCCAAGGCGCTTGAGATCCTCAAGGCCAACCGCGATATCGGCCTGATGGTCACCGATTACAACATGCCTGACATCGACGGCTTTGAACTGACGCGCCGTATTCGCGCCAGCATCGGCTCCCACGAACTGCGCATCATCGGCGTCTCGTCGTCGTCGAACCGGCTGTTGTCGGCGCGCTTCCTGAAGGCCGGCGGGAACGATTTCATGCTGCGTCCGTTCATCGACGAGGAGTTCTATTGCCGCGTCAATCAGAACCTCGACACATTGCTGCAAATCAAGACGATGAAACGGGAACGGGCGGTTGCCTGAGACGAGTGATCCTGAGCCGCGGAGTACGAAAGGTCCCCGATCGACGCGGGGACCTGTCGCCGTTGTTAAGAGACTTCGAATTTCTGCAATTTCAGGTTATTTTGAGCCTGTTCTGCCTCTTCACCCAATTGGGTGTGTCCGCTATCGTCCAAGCTGTTATGGGGACAGCCGATTCGGCTGCTCCAGGCGCCGCGGGGAGTAAGGGACTGGATGGCTTTTCAGGCGGATTTCAATCGGGATAGCTCTGTGCCGCGTTTTGGCGGGCACAAAATACTTCTGGTTGAAGATTCCCGGATGTTTTCTGCCGTTTTGTGCCACCGCTTCCAGACCGAGCTCGGTCTCAACGTCAAGACGTGCCCTTCGCTCAAGGCGCTTCAGGAAGCGCTGGCCCAGGATCCGCATGGCTATACGATGGCCGTCGTCGATCTGAACCTGCCGGATTCGCCTTATGGCGAGGCACTCGATTGCGCCATCGAGCACAAGATCCCGGCCATCGTCTTCACCGCCACCTTCGACATTGCGACGCGCAACCGGATCATGGAGCGCAACGTCATCGACTATGTGCTTAAGGACAACGAGTTTGCGCTCGATAACCTGGTCGGCACCGTGCGCAGGGCAATCCTGAACCGCAAGACCCGGGTTCTCGTCGTCGATGACGTCCAATCCGCCCGCCAGGTCCTGGTCGATCTGCTGACGGCGCAGCAATATATGGTGGTCGAGGCGAATTCCGGACTTGAGGCGCTGGCGGCGCTGGAGGCATACAGCGATATCGAGCTTGTGGTTACCGATCATCATATGCCCGATATGAGCGGCTACGAGCTGACGCGGCGCATCCGTCACCGGTTCGGCTCCGACAAAATCCGGGTGATCGGCGTGTCGTCGTCGAATGACAGGATGCTGTCGGCGAGCTTCCTGAAGGCCGGCGCCAGCGACTTCGTCTACCGGCCCTTCGTTGCCGAAGAGCTGCAGTGCCGGATCGCCAACAATGTCGAGACGCTGACGCAGTTGAAGCAGCTGAGGGCGGCGGCGGCCTGCGATTATCTCACCGGCCTCTACAATCGCCGCTATTTCTACGATTCCGGCCCCAAGGTCGTGAACCAGTGTCTGCGCCAGAAGGCGGTAAGCTCCGTTGCCATTCTCGACATCGACCACTTCAAGCGGCTGAACGACACCTATGGCCACGAGATCGGCGACAAGGTTCTGATCGCCGTCGCCGCGCGCCTGGCAACGATCTTCGAAGGCAGCGACAATCTTCTCTCGCGGCTCGGCGGCGAGGAGTTCGCGATCCTGTTTCCGATGATGGATTCGCATGCGGCCACGAAGCTCTGCGACGAAGTCCGTTCCGATCTGTCGCGGCTGAAAGTGTCGGCTGATGACGAGGAGCTGTCGGTGACGGTTTCGATCGGCGTTGCCGAGATTGCCGGCTACGAGAGCTTCGAGAACTATCTGAACGCTGCCGACCAGTTTCTCTACATGGCCAAGCACAAGGGCCGGAACATGGTCTATTCGGATGCCCGCATGACGCAAGAAGCGGCGCAATAGACGCCGCTTCGCATTTTCGATCTCAATCGTCCGGTATTCAGGCTGCCAGCGCCTGACGCGCGGTCGCCATCGTCATCTTGCGCTCGGCGCGCTCCTGCTGGGGCGAGCGGTTGTAGAGTTCGCGATAACACTTGGAGAAGTGCGAGGCGGAGACGAAACCGCAGGCGACTGCCACTTCGACGACAGGCATCGACGACTGCACCAGGAGATGGCGGGCGCGGTCGAGGCGGATCTCGAGATAGTAGCGGGCAGGGGAGCGGCCCATTTCCTGACGGAACAGGCGCTCGATCTGGCGGCGCGAAAGACCGGCGCCATCGGCGATCTCCAGCAGCGACAGCGGCTCGGCCAGATTGCCTTCCATCAGCTCGATGATTGACAGGACCTTGGCATTCTGGACGCCGAGGCGGGCACGCAGCGGCAGGCGCTGGCGGTCGTGCGGGCTGCGGACGCGGTCAGTCAGGTGCTGCTCGCAGATGCGGTTGACGAGGCTCTCGCCGAAATCCTGGCCGACGAGGTTCAGCATCATGTCCAGCGAGGCGGTGCCGCCGGCGCAGGTATAGAGATTGCTGTCCACTTCATAGAGGTCGGCATAGACCTCCGCCTGCGGGAAGGCTTCGGAGAAGCCCGGCAGGTTTTCCCAGTGGATCGCGCAGCGCTTGCCATTCAGGAGCCCGGCCTGAGCAAGCACATGCGCGCCGGTACAGAGACTGCCGACGGCGACGCCGCGGTTATAGCTTTCGCGAAGCCAGGCATTGACCGACTTGTTGTTGAAATCCTCGACATCGATGCCGGAACAGACCAGCACCATGCTCGGGCGGTTCTCGCCGCCGAGATGACGGCGCTCTTCGGCGAGCGATGAATTCGCCTCGACGCCGATGCCACAGGACGAATAGACCTTGTTGCCGTCAACCGAGGTGAGGCGCCACGTATAGGCCTGATAGCCGAGCATGCGGTTGGCAATACGCAGCGTGTCGATCGCCGCCGAAAAGGGCAGCATGGTGAACTGGGGAACCATAAAGAAGACGAGAGAGCGCTTCTTGGTCAGCATCTTGTTCATGAGCAAAATCCATGCTGGAGGGCGATGCGCTATTGGTGCGTGGAATGCGTCGCTTAGATGTTCTGAAAGCGACATTCGCATGGAAATCTGCGGCTGATAAGCGCTATTTTGCGACATGCCACGCTAAGCGGCCTGCCAAATGCGCGACGGCTTCGTCAAAAGTCGCAAGCTGAAACTGATTTCAAATATATGCGTCTGAAATTCAAGATTAAATTTCACCAGTCCGGAAACGATGAGGGCGGCGCTGCCATTGGCAGGGCGCCGCCCTCACGCTGGGAGGTATGTCGCATTCATTACATATCCTTGCGGTCATCCGCTGCTTCTGCCGACGGATAGCCCACGTCCTTGCGGATGTCGAACGGCATGGATTCGATTTCGCGTGCTGCCTGCCACTGGTGCCATGCGTGCGACGCCTTATGCAGAAGGGTGCCGACGTCGAAATGCAGGCCGGATGAGCTCTTGCTATCCCGATAGGTGATGGTGGTCATTTTCCTTGTCCTTTGATCGTTGAGCGTCTTGCGCCCGTTACCTGATATGGGCTTTTGGTATCCATCAATCAAACGAATAGATTTTATGGATACCATCAGTTTTGTTGAAGGTCTTTCGCATCATTTCGCGTTCGGCAGATGCGGAAGCGTAGGGATCGACATCGGCGATCAGGTGGTGCGGCAAGGCCGTCATCTGACGCATGGTGTTGTCCCATGCGGCCCGCTGGATCTGCCGCGAACGGAACGCGAAGAAGGCGTCGATTGCAGAATGGACGGTGTCAGTCATCATGGCCTCCTCTTTGTCTATCAGCCATGAGTGAAATATAAGGTTCGATTGACTTTCAGCCAAACGAAATGATATGGTGCTTAAGATCAGAAAAATTGAAAGATGCGCCGATGACGATGCCCTTTCGCAGGCCAATCCCGCTTCTCGATAATGATGTTCTGCGCACTTTCGTGGCGATCGCGGAAACCGGCAATTTTTCGACGGCCGCCGAAGCGGTGTTCAGAACGCCTTCGGCTGTTTCCATGCAGATCAAGAAGCTCGAAGAACAGCTCGGCGCGACATTGTTCCTGCGCGACGCCCGCTCGGTGACGCTGACGCAGCATGGCGAGCTGTTGCTCACCTATGCGCGCAATATCCTGGCGCTCTCGAACGAAGCGGTTTCGCGCTTCATCATGCCCGAGCTCAGCGGCGTGGTGCGCCTCGGCGCGCCCGAAGATATCGGCGAACGGCTGCTGCCGAGCATTCTCAAGAGCTTCGCCGAAAGCTATCCCGGCATCATGGTCGATGTGACCATCGACATGAGCATCGGGCTGAAGAAGCGGATGGAAGAGCAGCGCCTCGATCTGGCGCTCGTCAATTTCGCCACCAGGCCGTTCCCGACCGGCGGCGAGATCGTCTACCGCGAGAAGCTTGTCTGGGCCGGCGCCAAGTGCGGCACTGCGCATCGCAAGGAACCGCTGCCGATCTCGATCTGGGAAGAGGGCTGCATATGGCGCCAGGAAGCGCTATCGCAGCTTGAGCGCAACAAGCGGCCCTATCGCGTGGCCTATCTCAGCGGCCATACGATGGCGCAGAGGGCGGCTGTGGTTTCCGATCTGGCGATTGCGCCGCTACCGCGCTCCTATGTCAGCGACGATATGGTGATCCTCGGCGCGCAGGAGGGCCTGCCGGAGCTCGCCTCCTTCGAGATTCGCCTTCTAACGGCGTCGCAGCTCTCTGGGCCGATGCAGGCGGTTGCCGACAGCATCCGCTTTGCCTTTGCTGAAAAAGCGAAGGCCGCGGCTGCCTAAACCATTCTGGCGTGAACCTTTTTGGCTTTGATGCGTTTATCGGCCGGAGCGGCGTTCGCCGCTTCGGAGAGGTCATATTTTCAAAGGAATTCCACGATGACGACCACAGCCAAAATCGGCGCTGCCCTCATGCTCCTGCTTGCTCTTTCGTCCTGCGGTAACACGATCCGCGGCGTCGGCCGCGATACGGCCAATGCCGTCAATGCGACGCAGGATGCCGGCCGCTCTGTCGACCGGGCCGCACGCCGCTAATCAGATCTTGGCTGCCGGATAGGCCCTTTCAAGGCCGCCGGAGCGCACCAATCCCGTGCGGAAAGCCTCATAGGCCGGATGCTGGCTGGACTTGGCGGCTTCCATCAGGCGGACTTGAAGGCGGTCCGGAGCGGCCGAGCCGATCCATTTCCCCGTCGTCTCAAGCTTCAGCGAATTGAGAAACCGGCTCTCGGCCGATTGATCGAGATAGCGGTGCAGGCCGTCGACCAGATTGTCGTCCTGCGCCGCATTCTCCATCAGGAGCTGGAGATAGGACTTGTCGGCATCGCTGCTTCCGGCAAATTTCTTGGCAACGGTGTCGCGATCGGGAAAAGAAGCGGCGGGGGTCATTTCAAGCACCTGCAATATCAATGGGCGCAGCCTGGCTGCGTTTTCGTTGTCGAAGGCATATCATGACGGCGCTGGCCTTCGCGAAGCTTGCTAAAGCGCTCGCTTCACCCGGGCCGCCACTTCTTCGGGCACCCAGAGGGTCCAGAGCTCCGGGTAATTCTGCAGAAAATAGATGGCGGCGTTGCGGCTGCTTTCACCGTTTTCATCCTGCCATGCCAGCACGTCGTTGATCGTGCCGTTGTCCCATCTGCGCTTGCGAAGATAATCCATCGCCGGACCGGCGCGGTCTGCGAATAACCTTGTGGTGACGGTGAACGCCTGGGATGTCGGATAAGCGTTGCGCTCGGGCTTGGCGCATCCGGGGACGGAGGTGCAGTTGTCCCACTCTGCCTGGTCGAAGGGGACACCCATCGCCAGCCGCACCATCTCGTATTTTCCGGCGACCGCAGTCGGCGCCCAGTAATAACCGAGCCAGCCGCGTTTGTCGGCAAAGGCATCGGCAATCGATGCATCGAGCGCCCGCGGCGTTTCAGCTCCTATGAGGTCAAAGCCTTTCTCTTCTGCATGGAAGGCATTGTAGATGTTCTGCGTCGAGATCTTGCAGGCCCAGCCGGTTGGACAATTGAATATCGCAGCCTTGTCCGTCGATCCGTCGCCCGGAAAGAGATCCGGGCGGGCGAGGGCGTCTTCCAGCGTCTTGATGGATGGGTTGGCGTCGGCGACGAATTTGGGGATCCAAAGACCTTCGACTGCACCCTCAGAAAGGATCTCCGCGCCTTCGACAAGGCGGCCGGCGGTGATGGCATCGTCCAGTTCGGTCTGAACACCCTTGACCCAGAGTTCCGGCGCGACGTCCGGCGTCGATTTTCCGTTCATCGAGGCGAAGGTCGGCATGGTGTCGCCGGGGACGATCTTGACGTCACAGCCATAGCCGGCTTCGAGAATGATCCTGTCAAAATTCGCTGCGATGGCGGCCGAGCCCCACTTCATCTCGGCAATCGAGACGTTTCCGCAGCCGGATGCCGCGGCCGAGGTCGCAAACGCGCAGACAAGGGCGGCGAATAACAGCATTTTTCCTGCGGTCTTCATCTGCACATCCTTATTTCCACTCAGGATTTTTAAATTTACAGATGCTAGCGCAGAAAAGGTTGCGGTCAACTTTCCGCAGTTGAACTTTTTTGGCCTAAAACATTGATTTACAACAGCTAATATTAGCGACTGCTGCCGCCTGTGATTGGGCGCTTCAATGATGCGGCGCACACGCCGCTGCCAACAAAAGTTCAAAAAAAGGTCAAAATTCATGTTTGCTTAAGGCCTCAATAACTCTCCGGTAAGGATGTCGCGTTATCAGTGTAGCCACGGCGGGGGACAAACCGCCGGTTCTCCGGATCAGGTTTTGCGTCCCGGAGAAGACGAGTTTCGCCGTGTATGGGCGAATACGCCAGAGTTTACGGCAAACCGCGCGGCTTACTGCCTGCGCGGTTTTCGTGTTTTTGGCCCTGCCGTTGACCGCGCGAGGCAACGCGTTGTAGGCCTCGTCACATGACCAGAGCCATCATGCTGCAGGGAACAGGATCGGATGTCGGCAAGACGGTGCTCGTCGCCGGGCTCTGCCGGCTGGCGGCCAATCGCGGACTGACGGTGCGGCCCTTCAAGCCGCAGAACATGTCCAACAACGCAGCCGTTGCCGACGATGGCGGCGAGATCGGCCGGGCGCAGTGGCTGCAGTCGCTGGCTGCGCGCACGCCGTCATCTGTTCATATGAACCCGGTGCTTTTGAAGCCGCAATCGGAGAACGGCAGCCAGATCATCGTCCAGGGCAAGGTCTGGGGGCAGGCGAAGGGGCGTGACTATCAGCGTCTGAAGCCGCAACTACTGGAATTCGTGCTGTCGAGCTTCGCCACGGTTTCCGAGGGCGCCGATCTGGTGATCGTCGAAGGCGCGGGATCGCCGGCGGAGATCAACCTGCGCCCGGGCGATATCGCCAATATGGGCTTTGCGACAAGGGCCGGCGTGCCGGTCGTACTGGTCGGCGATATCGATCGCGGCGGCGTCATCGCCTCGCTTGTCGGGACACATGCGATCCTCGACGACACCGATCGGGCGATGATCTCCGGCTATATCATCAACAAGTTCCGCGGCGACGTCTCGCTTTTCGACGAGGGGATTGCCGCGATCGGCCGTTATACCGGCTGGCCGTGCTTCGGCGTCGTGCCGTGGCTGAAGGCGGCAGGCGGGCTGCCTGCGGAGGATTCAGTCGTTCTTGAAAAGCTGGCGCGGGGAAGCGGGGCCGCATTGAAGATCGCCGTCCCCGTTCTGCCGCGGATTGCCAATTTCGACGATCTCGACCCGCTGAGACCCGAAGACGACGTCGAGCTGGTGTTCGTGCGTGCCGGGGAGCGTCTTCCCGAAGACGCCGCGCTCGTCGTGCTGCCGGGCTCCAAATCGACGATCAGCGACCTTGCCGATTTTCGCGCCGAGGGATGGGATCGTGATCTGGCCGCCCATGTCCGGCGCGGCGGCCGGGTGATCGGCATTTGCGGCGGTTATCAGATGCTCGGCCGCAAGGTGCACGATCCGCTCGGCATCGAGGGCGGAACGGCGGAGGTTGACGGGCTCGGGCTGCTCGACGTCGAAACCGTCATGGCGCCGGAGAAGACCGTTCGCAACAGCCATGCTGTTTCTGCCGAATATGGTACGCCGCTGTCAGGCTATCAGATCCATCTCGGCGTGACCGAGGGGCCGGATTGCAGCCGGCCGTCGGCCGTGGTGGACGGTGCCGCGGATGGTGCCGTATCTGCGGATGGACGTATCGTCGGCACCTATCTGCACGGCCTGTTTTCCAGCGATCCCTATCGCAGCCGGTTGCTGCAGAGTTTCGGCCTTCAGGGCGAAAGGCGCAATTACGCGGAGAGCGTCGACCGGGCGCTGGATGCCGTTGCGGACGAACTGGAGGCGCATCTCGACGGCGACTGGCTGAACCGGCTGCTTGGCTAGATTTCGCCGGAGATTTCGCGGCGCCGCCGGTCGAGCTCTTCGCTGTAGCGGCGCAGCGTGTGGCTTTCGCTGAGCTGGCCGACGACCTTGCGCTCGATCAGATTGTTGAGCACGGCGAGCGCTTCGCTTTCGCTCTTGTCGAAGATGGCCGCTGCCTGCTTGGCATTCATCTGCGGCTGCAGGAAATCGTTCTTGTAGCGCACGAAGCTCTCCAGCCCCTTGCCCTCGTCGTCGGTGGCGATCGGGTTGGCGTGGATTTCCGGCACCAGCACCAGACCGGCATATTTGCCTGTGTCATCGACAAGGATGACGCGTTGCGTGGCGCCGGCCGGAAAGGCCTTCTTGAACTCTTCGACAGTGGTTGCGGCATTGGCGGTCTTGACGTCGGCGCGCATCAGCTTATCGACCGTCAGATTGCGGATCCAGCCGACATCGTGGGCGCTACGGATGCTTTCACCGCGCAGGTGAAAACGCCAGGTGGCGAAGGAGTAGCCGAAGGTGGTGCGCACGACCAGCGACGACGTGATGACCGCGGCGAGCACCAATACGGTGATCGGGAAGTCGCCGGTGATTTCGAGCGCCAGAAAGGTCATCGTCAGCGGTCCGCCGATGATGGCGACGGCGAGTGAACTCATGCCGACGACGGCGTAGACCTCGGGTGTCAGCGAGGCATGCGCAAAGAACGGCGCGGAATAGGCAAAGAGCTTGCCGAGAAGCGCGCCCATGAACAGCGATGCAAAGAACAGGCCGCCCCTGAAGCCGGAGCCGATCGACACTGCAGATGCAAGCGACTTCAACAGCAGGATGCCGACGAGCGTCGGGATTGCCACCTGATGCGCCAGGTTGAGATGCAAGGCGCCATGCCCAGCCGACAACACCTGTGGAGAGATGGTGGCCAGCAGGCCGACAACGATGCCGCCGAGCGCCGGGCGTACCGGTGTCGGCACGGAACTCTTGCGGGCCAGTTCCTCAACAAAGGAAACGCCCTGCATGATCAGGATGCCGGCACCGGCGCAGCAGGCGCCAAGCAGAATGGCCGGCACATAATCGGCCGGCACCACAGTGCCGAATCTGCCTACGTCGATGGTGAAATCGTTGCCTGCGAGCAGCCGCGCCACCAGCGTCGAGAGCAGGGCGGAGACGACAACGGGTGTCAGCGAGACGATGGTGTAGGTGCCGATAATCAGCTCGAACGCGTAGAAGGCGCCGGTTAGCGGGGCATTGAAGGCTGCGGCGATAGCGCCTGCCGCACCGCAGCCGAGGAGGACGCGCAGATCGGCGCGGCGCAGCTGCAGCTTCAGGCCGAGCTTCGAGGCCAGGCCCGCCGCCAGCTGTGTATAGCCGGCCTCGAGGCCCACGGACGCGCCAAAGCCGTTGGAGATCAGGTTCTGGATGGCGACGATGATGCTGTCGGTCAGCGACAGGCGGCCGCCATGCAGTGCATTGGCCTCGATCGGGTCGACCATCGGCTTCTTGCGCGTCCTGCTAAGGATGAAGAGCAGCAGGCCGAGAAGCATGCCGCCGCAGACCGGTGCCAAGAGCAGCAGCAGCTTGTTGCTGATATCGGAGGAGCTCAGACGATCGACATCGCTGATGCCGAAGATCAGGCTGTGCATCTCGCGGGAGATCAGGCTCATGCCGGTGACCGCGCAGCCGGAGATGACGCCGACCGCGCCACCGGCGAAAACCATGCCCATTTCGTTCTGGCGCGCCAGCGCGCGCAGCCGCGCCAAATCGAATTTGAGATGGCGCCGCGTCAGGCGGCCGATATCGGTTTTCGTGAGCATGATGACAGAACTAGGCGACGGGGAGCAGGATCAAGGAAGCGCGCTTTGTGCGCCGCATGATTTCGCGAGCAATTGCAGCAAAAGCGAGGCGACGGCAAGCGAAATCGCGTCTTAAGTTAATGAATTTAATAGACTATCTGTTTGGTAGACTCAGTCGTGTTAAGGTGCGGCATTTTTCATCGCGCCGGGCTCGATTGACTTCGCACTGCCGCGCGCCTAACGATGAAATCAATAACGGATGGTTCCGGAGCGGTGATTGCCGCCCTGGATGAAAAGGGAATGTGACGGGGCGGACCCAAACCGGGCGTCTTCATCACAGCCGACCCCGCGACTGTAGAGCGGTCAGGGTCTTCCATCCGGTGCACCGGCACCATTGCCTGATCGCCGCATTCCGCGGCAGGGCGGTGGCTCAAGGACACCGGAAAAGCCACTGGAATGCATCGTGATCAGCAGGGGCTGGACGCCTCCATTTCTACGAATCGTCCGCCTTTTCACGAGAATGCAGCCGGGAAGGCGAGGAAGATCCGCTGGCACGATCAGGGATGGCCTTGCGCCATCCCTGTCGGGGCCTCAAACCGCGAGCCAGGAGACCTGCCAACCGTGCCGGGCGAAGAGCCCACCCAAGGGCAATCCTGTCCGCTGCCAGCACGGAGGTTGTCGTGGCTGAAACGCGAATTTGCATGCCGTCACGTCGGGCGGCCCCCAGGCGCTCCCTCATTCCTGTGCCTGTCACAGGAATCCAGCGTGCCCAAGTCCTTGGGCACAGAAGACTCATTTCCTTGCTGTTAGGTTTCATTCACGGCGCCGACGTGCCGTGGCTGGATTCCTGTGACGAGCACAGGAATGAGGGAGTGCGGGGAGAGCGCATACGTTTCGCCGCAGGCCTTTGCGCATGAGCGGCTCTCCTTCCAGCACCACCTTCATCCTTGGCGGTGCCCGTTCCGGCAAGTCCCGTTTCGCCGAACAGCTGATCGCCGATAGCGGCCTCGAGCGCCACTACGTCGCTACCGGGCGGGCCTGGGATGACGAGATGCGGGCGCGGATTGCCGCTCACAGGGACGATCGCGGGCCATCCTGGACGACGCATGAGGAGCCGCTGCAGCTTGTCGAATGCCTGTCGGCCGTCGACGGCGAAGGGCGGGCGATCCTTGTGGATTGCCTGACGCTCTGGGTCACCAATCTGATGATGGGCGAGCGGGATATGGCGGCGGAATCTGCGGCCCTTGCCGCCTGGCTGCCGAAGGCCAGGGCTCGGCTCGTGTTTGTTTCCAATGAAGTCGGCCTCGGGATCGTGCCCGAGAACCGGATGGCGCGGGATTTCCGTGATCATGCCGGGCGGCTGCACCAGATGATCGCGGCCTCCGCCGCGGACGTGTATTTTATCGCGGCCGGGCTGCCGCTGAAAATGAAGGGTTGAAATTTATGAACCAGAAGATCCCCGCAACCGTGATCACCGGCTTTCTCGGTGCCGGAAAGACGACGATGATCCGCAACCTGCTTTCCAATACCGGCGGCAAGAAGATCGCGCTGATCATCAACGAATTCGGCGACCTCGGCGTCGATGGCGACGTGTTGAAGGGCTGCGGCGCCGAGAACTGCACCGAGGACGACATCATCGAACTGACGAATGGCTGCATCTGCTGCACCGTTGCCGACGATTTCATTCCGACGATGACCAAGCTGCTCGAGCGCGAGCAGCGCCCCGATCATATCGTCATCGAGACCTCGGGCCTAGCGCTGCCGCAGCCGCTGGTCGCCGCCTTCAACTGGCCCGATATCCGTAGCGAAGTCACCGTCGATGGCGTGATCACCGTCGTCGATAGCGCCGCCGTTGCCGCCGGACGTTTCGCCGACGACCACGATGCCGTCGATGCGCGCCGCGCCGAAGACGAGTCGCTCGATCATGAGAGCCCGATCGAAGAGCTGTTCGAGGATCAGCTGACGTGCGCCGATCTGATCGTGCTCAACAAGACGGATCTGCTCGATGCCGCAGGCATTATCCGCGTCCGTGACGAAGTGGCGTCGCGCATTTCGCGCAAGCCGGCGCTGATCGAGGCGAAGAACGGCGAAGTTCCGGCCAGCGTCTTGCTCGGCCTCGGCGTCGGCACCGAGGAAGATATCGTCAATCGCAAGTCCCATCACGAGCTGGAGCATGAGGACGGCACGCCGCATGACCACGACGAGTTCGACAGCTTCGTCGTCGAGCTCGGCGCGATCGTCGATCCGGCCGGTTTCATCGAGAAGCTGAAGGGCGTGATTGCAGAGCATGACGTGCTCCGCCTGAAGGGCTTTGCTGCTGTTGAGGGCAAGCCGATGCGCCTGCAGATCCAGGCTGTCGGCAGCCGTATCGACCAGTATTTCGACCGCGCCTGGGCGTCGGGCGAGACCCGCGGCACGCGTCTCGTCGTCATCGGCCTGCATGACATGGACGAGGCGGCCGTGCGCAAGGCCATCGAGGCGCTCGTCTGATCCATGCATCTGCTTCTCGCCCAGAAAGGAACGATTAGCGACGGTGACGAGGCCATCGATCTTGGCCAGTCGCCGGGCGATATCCTGTTCCTGTCTGCGGCGGATACGGAGCTTGCGGCCATCGCCGCCGCCCACGGACAGGGCGGCGGCTCGCCGTTGACGCTTCGGCTTGCCAGCCTGATGAGCCTCAAGCATCCGATGTCGGTCGATGCCTATGTCGAGCGCACCGCGCGGCATGCGAAACTCATCATTGTCCGCGCGCTCGGCGGTGCCAGTTATTTTCACTATGCGCTGGAGGCTTTGCATGCCTGTGCGGCCCTGCATGGCGCGCGGATTGCCGTTCTGCCCGGCGATTCCAAGCCGGATGCGGGGCTGACGCCGTTTTCCAATGTGGCGCTCGATGATCTCAATGCGCTGTGGGCTTACCTGATCGAGGGCGGCGACGAGAATTCGCGGCGGCTGCTGGATTATGCGGCGGCGATGCTGTCGGGTGGTGAGAAGCCCGGTGCGGCTGCGCCGCTGATGAAGGCCGGGATCTGGTGGCCGGGGCGGGGAGTCGTTGGGGTTGAGGAGTGGAGAGTGTTGTCTGCGGCGATGCTGCTGAACGTGGCACCCCCCTCTGTCCTGCCGGACATCTCCCCCTCAGGGGGGGAGATCGACTCGTGGTTGGCGTTTCCCCAGGCAATTGAGGCTGGAATGAGCGGGCGCGCCCAGCCAATCTCCCCACCTGCGGGGGAGATGTCCGGCAGGACAGAGGGGGGCGAACTTGCTGCGACGGAGGAGCTGGGGTCCGAACCCATCGCCGCCATCAGCTTCTACCGAGCCCTGGTCCAGAGCGGCGAGACCGCACCGGTCGAGGCGATGATCGAGGCCCTGGCGGCGGAAGGTCTCCGGCCCTTGCCGGTCTTTGCCTACAGCCTGAAAGACCCGGTCTCCAAGGGCATCATCGACAGCATTTTTGATCAGGCGCCTCCCGATGTCGTGGTCAACACGACGGGCTTTGCTGTGTCCGCGCCGGGTGCTCAGCGTGAACCGACCGTGCTGGAAAAAAGCGGCTCCGTCGTGCTGCAGGCAATCCTGTCGGCTTCATCACTTGAGGCGTGGGCCGGGTCATCGCAGGGGCTGTCGGCGCGCGATCTTGGTATGAACGTGGCGCTGCCCGAAGTCGATGGACGGGTTCTGGCGCGTGCCGTCTCGTTCAAGTCGGCAGCGCGTTATGACGCGGCTGTCGAAGCGAATATCGTTACCAGCCAGCCTGATGAAGGGCGGATGCGCTACACGGCCAAGCTCGCCGCTGGCTGGGCGCGGCTGCGGCGCAAGCCGGCTGCGGCGCGGCGCGTGGCGCTGGTGCTCGCCAACTATCCGAACCGTGACGGGCGCCTCGGCAACGGCGTCGGCCTCGATACGCCTGCGGGTACCGTCGAGGTGCTGAAGGCGATGCGCGGGGCGGGCTATGGTGTCACGGATTTCCCTGATGATGGCGATGCGCTGATCCGCCATCTCTCGGAGGGGCCGACGAATTCCGGGCGTGACGGAAAGGTGATCCGCGAAACGCTTTCCATGAGGCGATACAAGGCGTTCTTCGCGTCTCTTCCGAAAAAGATTCAAGACGAGATGGCGGCGCGCTGGGGCGTGCCGGAGGGTGATCCCTACGTTGTGGATGGTCACTTCGCTCTGCCGTTCACGCGGTTCGGCAATGTGCTGGCGGGTATCCAGCCAGCCCGCGGCTACAATATCGATCCGAAGGAAAGCTATCATTCGCCCGATCTCGTGCCGCCGCACGGGTATGTCGCCTTCTATGCTTTCCTGCGCCAGGAATTCGGCGCCGATGCGGTTGTTCACATGGGTAAGCACGGCAATCTCGAATGGCTGCCGGGCAAGGCGCTGGCGCTGTCGGAGGAGTGTTATCCGGAGGCGATCCTCGGGCCGCTGCCGCATCTCTATCCCTTCATCGTCAACGACCCCGGCGAGGGCACGCAGGCCAAACGCCGGACGGCTGCGGTCATCATCGATCACCTGACGCCGCCGCTGACGCGCGCCGAAAGCTATGGTCCGCTGAAGGATCTGGAAGCGCTGGTCGACGAATATTACGAGGCATCCGGCAGCGATCCGCGCCGTATCCGGCTGCTGTCGAAGCAGATCCTCGATCTCGTCGCCGATATCGGCCTCGACAGCGATGCCGGGATTGCCAAGGGCGAGACCGAGGACGAGGCGCTGAGGAAGCTTGACGCCTATCTCTGCGATCTCAAGGAAATGCAGATCCGCGATGGGCTGCATGTGTTCGGCAGATCGCCCGCGGGGCGGTTGCTGACGGATCTGACCGTGGCGCTGGCGCGGGTGCCGCGGGGATTGGGCGAGGGCGGGGATCAGAGTTTGCAGCGGGCGATTGCGCTCGATGCAGCGTTGGCGGGTGCAGTACCCCTCTCTGTCCTGCCGGACATCTCCCCCTCAAGGGGGGAGATGGGCTGGGCGGAACCGCTCGCTTCCACCTCAACTGTTTTGCGAGAGGCCAACCACGAGTCGATCTCCCCCCTTGAGGGGGAGATGCCTGGCAAGGCAGAGGGGGGTACCCCGCATACAAGCGCCAAATTCGATCCCCTCGACTGCAACATGGCCGCGCCGTGGACCGGCTCACGCCCTGCCATCCTGGCCGACATCCTCGACGCCCCCTGGCGTACCAATGGTGACACCGTCGAACGCATCGAACTGCTGGCCGCCAAGCTCGTCTCCGCCGAAACCGAATGCCCGGCTGGCTGGCCCCAGACCAAATCCGTCCTCACAGAGATCGAATCCCGCCTGAAACCCTCGATCCTCGCCTGCGGAGCCGCCGAGATTTCGGCGCTACTCACCGGCCTCGACGGCCGTTTCGTCGCTCCCGGCCCCTCCGGCGCTCCGACGCGCGGGCGGCCTGATGTGCTGCCGACGGGGCGGAACTTCTATTCCGTCGACAGCCGCGCGGTGCCGACGCCAGCAGCCTATGAACTCGGCAAGAAATCGGCGGAGCTGCTTGTCCGCCGCTATGTGCAGGATCACGGCGAGTGGCCGGTGTCCTTCGGGCTGACGGCCTGGGGCACGTCCAACATGCGCACCGGCGGCGATGATATCGCCCAGGCGCTGGCGCTGATCGGCGTCAAGCCGGTCTGGGACATGACCTCGCGCCGCGTCACCGGCTATGAAATCATTACGCCTGCAATGCTCAGACGTCCACGGGTCGATGTGACGCTCCGGATTTCGGGCTTCTTCCGCGATGCCTTTCCGGAGCAGATCGCGCTGTTCGACAAGGCGATCCGCGCCGTCGGCGCTCTGGATGAGGATGCGGCGGATAATCCGATTGCCGAGCGGATGCGCGGCGAGGCGGCGCGGCTTGCGGCGTCCGGCCTGGATGAAGCGTCGGCGGCCAAACGCGCCGGATATCGCATCTTCGGCTCAAAGCCGGGCGCTTACGGCGCGGGGCTGCAGGCGCTGATCGACGAGAAGGGCTGGGAACGTCGCGCTGATCTGGCGGAGGCCTATCTCGTCTGGGGCAGCTATGCCTATGGCGCGGCCGAGGAAGGCCGGGCCGAGCGCGGCATCTTAGAGGAGCGGCTGCGCTCCATCCAGGCGGTGGTGCAAAACCAGGACAACCGCGAGCACGATCTGCTCGACAGCGACGATTACTATCAGTTCGAGGGCGGAATGGCGGCGGCAGCGGAGCATGTCGGCGGTGTGCGTCCTTCCATCTATCACAACGACCATTCGCGGCCGGAAAAGCCGGTGATCCGTTCGCTGGAGGAAGAGATCGGCCGTGTGGTGCGCGGGCGCGTCGTCAATCCGAAATGGATCGATGGCGTGATGCGCCATGGATACAAGGGTGCCTTTGAGATCGCCGCCACGGTCGATTATCTCTTTGCCTTTGCGGCAACGACGGGAGCCGTCGGCAACCATCATTTCGAAGCCGTCTACCAGGCCTTCGTCGCCGATCCCAAGGTGCGTGATTTCATGGCGGAGAAGAACCCGGCCGCTCTCGAAGAGATGAAGGAGCGGCTGATGGAGGCGATCGACCGGCATCTCTGGACGCCACGCAGCAATTCGGCGCGCTTCGATCTGGCGCCATCATACCATAAACAGACAGCATGACATTTCATCAGGAAAGACAATGAGCGAAGAACCAGTAGACACCGCCGAAAAGGACGATGCGCGCCACAACGAAAAGATGGCGAAGAAGAAGGCCGCGCGCGGCAAGATCATGGCCACCAAGACGGACGAGAAGGGCCTGATCATCGTTCACACCGGCAAGGGCAAGGGCAAGTCGTCCTCCGCCTTCGGCATGATCTTCCGCCATATCGCCCATGGCAAGCCGTCGGCCGTCGTCCAGTTCATCAAGGGCGCCATGTGGACCGGCGAGCGTGATCTGATCGAGAAGCATTTTTCCGATATCTGCCAGTTCTACACGATGGGCGAGGGCTTTACCTGGGAGACGCAGGACCGCGCCCGCGACGTGGCGGCGGCTTCCGCCGCCTGGGAAAAGGCCAAGGAACTGATCCGCGACGAGCGCAATTCCATGGTGCTGCTCGACGAGATCAACATCGCGCTGCGCTACGATTATCTCGACATCAACGACGTTGTCGCATTCCTGAAGGCCGAAAAACCTTATATGACTCACGTCGTGCTGACCGGCCGCAATGCCAAGGACGAGCTGATCGAAATAGCCGATCTCGTAACCGAGATGGAGCTGATCAAGCATCCGTTCCGCTCCGGCATCAAGGGGCAGCCGGGCGTGGAGTTCTGATGGCGCAAAGCTGGATATTCTGGGCGTTTCTGTCGGCAGCCTTTGCGGCGCTGACGGCGATCTTTGCGAAGATCGGGGTGGCTGGCGTCAATTCGGATCTGGCGACGCTGATCCGCACCGTCGTCATCATCGCGATTCTGGCCGGTATCGTCACCGCCACCGGCCAGTGGCAGCCGCTTTCCAGCATATCCGGCAAGACGTGGCTGTTTCTGGCGCTCTCGGGCGCTGCGACGGGAGCGTCCTGGCTCGCCTATTTCCGGGCGTTGAAACTCGGCGATGCGGCGCGCGTGGCACCGATCGACAAGCTGTCGATCGTGCTCGTCGCCGTCTTCGGCGTCGTCTTCCTCGGCGAAAAGCTCGGGCTGGTGAACTGGCTCGGCGTGGTGATGATTGCGGGCGGGGCGCTGCTGCTGGCGCTGTTCTAGCCGATCGCCAGCTTTCGCAGGATTGCGGCCGTTTCCTCGTCGGCGGGGAAAAAGGATTCGATTGCCAGCTCGGAGAGCGTGACATCGACAGGCGTGCCGAACACCGTGGTGGTCGAGATCAGCGATAGCGTGCCTGCAGAAGTGCGCAGCCGTAGTGGCACGGCGATCCCTGCGTGATCGTGCTTTGTCTCATCCGCCGGGTTGCCGCCAGGAGACAGCTCCTGCAATTCCCTGAGAAGTGCGCCGAGGATCGGATCGCCCGAGTTGTCGATCTGCTGGCGAAGCCGCTCCAGAAGGTGCGCGCGCCATTCGGCGAGATTGACGATATGAGGTGCCAATCCTCCGGGATGCAGGCTGAGGCGCAGGACGTTGACAGGGCCTTCGAGCAGGCTTTTCTCAGTGACATCCGCAAGCAGCGGTGCGATTGCCGCATTGGCGGCAAGCAGCGTCCAGTGCCTGTCGATCGCGAGGGCCGGAAAGGGCTCCTGCGCTTTCAGGACCATATCGACAGCCAGTCTTGCCGGTTTCAGGGCCGGATCGTCCAATGAGCGCTCGGCAAAGAGCGGGGCGTAGCCGGCTGCGAGCAGCATCGGATTGCGTTCCCGAAGGGGAACGCCGAGCCGTTCTGCCAGATGCAGCAACATGTCGCGGCTCGGTGTCGAGCGCCCGCTCTCGATGAAGCTCAGGTGCCTCTGCGAAATCTCCGCTTCGAGGGCGAGATCGAGCTGGCTCATGCGGCGAAGCTTGCGCCAGTCGCGGAGGTGGTCACCGAGGGAGCGGGCTGAGGTCATCATCGTCAGGCTTCCGGAACGAGGTCGAGGAAACCGTGTACGGCCTTCAGGCGTCCGCCTTCAAGCAGGGCGAAGTCCGTTCCCTTGATAATCGCCTCGCTGCCGTCCGGGCCGAGACCCCAGGAGAAGCGCAGATTGTCGCCGTGGCCATCGGCGGAACCGATCAGATTGAAGCGGAAACCAGGGAAGCGGGTCTGTACGGCTTCCACCAGCGCGTTGATCTGCTCGTGACCTTCGCCGCGCATCAGGGGGTCGATATAGGTGGCGTTTTCGGCCCAGCTTTCGGCGATCAGCGCGCGGCGGCGGTCTGCATCCTCCTCGTTCCAGATGGCGATGTAGCGTTCGGCGGTGTTGCTCGCGTCGGTCATGTCATGTCTCCTTTGATCGCCCGGTTCGTCCAGGCATTGCGATCATCGGCAATGGCCGTTCGCTCATCAATTACGCGAGAGGTAATCAGGCTCGCGGCTTGGTGATTTGACAGTGCCGTCATCCGCCGGAAGGCTTGGCGATCGATTTCGAAGATGGAGGACAGCCTGATGACATCGCTTTCGGCATATGCGGCACGGGTGGCGCAACTGGCGCTTCTGGCATCCGCGCTCGGCTGGTCTTCCGCGCATGCGGCAACCGTTGTCGACGAGTGGAAGAAGATCAAGGCTCCGCCGGCGCCGAAGCTCGGTGATGTCACCGTCGATCCCTCGACGACGGCGCTGCTGCTGCTCGATTTCAACGGGGCGCAGAATCCGGACAAGGGGCCGTGCAATACCAAGGTCAAGCCGCGCTGCATTGCCGAACTGCCCCATGTGGCGAAGCTGATGAAGGAGGCGCGTGATAGCGGGACGCCGGTCGTCTATAGCATTACCTCGAATGCGGCGCCTGAGGATATCGCAACGGTGCTGGCGCCCAAGGATGGCGATCCCATCGTGAAGTCGGGCGCCAACAAGTTCATCAATACCGATCTCGAAAAGATCCTCACCGACCGGCATATCAAGACCGTCATCGTCACAGGCACGGCTTCGGAGGGAGCGGTACTGAATACGGCTGCTTATGCGGCACTGAAGGGCATGGACGTGGTACTGCCCGTGGATGGCATGTCGTCCACCGATCCCTATGCCGAGCAATATGTCACCTGGCATTTTGCCAATGCGCCCGGTGTTTCGGCGAGGACGAAGCTGACGAAGATAGACTCGATCAAGTTCGGTAAGGCGCCGGGCTAGACGCCCAGCCAGACGCGCAGCGGATTGGCGGGGTCGGCGATCAGCTTGATTGCGAAGGCGATGCAGACGACGACCAGCAGCGGCTTGATCAGCTTCGCGCCCGTGCGCATGGCAAGGCGAGAGCCGACCTGCGCGCCGAGGAACTGGCAGACACCCATCATCAGCCCGATCGTCCAGAGCGTCGCGCAGAAGGAGGCGAAGACGATGAGGGCGCCGATATTCGAGCCGAGGTTCAGAAGCTTGGTATGCGCCGTCGCCTTCAGCATGCCGAAACCGGCAAGGGTGACGAAGGAGAGCATGAAGAAAGAGCCGGTGCCGGGGCCGAAGACGCCGTCGTAAAAGCCGATCAGCGGCACGAAACTCATGCCGAAGGCGAAGGGCGTGATGCGGCGGTGGGTGTCGAGGTCGTTGAGATTGGGCTTGAAGGCGAAATAGAGGGCGATCGCGACCAGCAGAACCGGCATCAGGGCGCGCAGCACGTCGCCGGGCACGATCGTTGCCAGCGCCGCGCCAAGCGCGCCGCCCATCACGGCCATCATCGCCATCGGCAGCTGCTCGCGCAGGTTCACATGGCCCTTGCGCGAATAGGCAAGCGTGGCCGAGGCGGCGCCGAACATCGACTGCACCTTGTTGGTCCCCAGCGTCTGCAGCGGCGGAATGCCTGATATCAGCATGACGGGCACGGTGATCAGTCCACCGCCACCGGCGATCGAATCGACGAAGCCTGCGCAGAAGGCGGCGAGGCAGAGAAGGGCGAGGAGATGAGGGGCAATATCGGACACGGCGGGACTCTGTGGGCAGGCGGGAGAAAGCGGCGCCATGTTGCATTTCCCGCACTCGCCTGCAATGGCTGCGGAGACACAGTCTGCCCTTTCAGGTTCATGCAATGCCGTCCTTCGCCACCGACAAATCGAAATCATACGTGCTCGGCCTTGGCTGCGAGCGGGGAACGCCGGTGGAGGAGGTGCGGACACTGGCGAAGCGAGCCATGGAGCTTGCCGGGATCGGACCGGGCGAGCTTGCGGCCATTGCCTCGATCGGCAGCCGTTCGGGGGAGCCTGCAATCCTGACGCTGTCGCAGGAATTTCAAATCACGCCGGTCTTCTTTGCTGCCGCGCGCCTGGAGCAGGAGACGCCGCGTCTCAAGAACCCTTCGGCCGCAGTCTTTAGGCTTGTCGGCTGCCATGGTGTTGCCGAGTCGGCGGCGCTGGCTGCTGCGGGAGCGGCGGCAGAGTTGCTGGTGCCGAAAATCAAATCTGCCCATGCGACGGCCGCCATCGCGCGCATCCTGTTGCAGAAAGAATAGCCGGCGCTATGGTGTCGGCCACCTCGCGGAGATCCCCGGATTTCTGCGACGAGAATGAGAAGGATATTTCATGCACAAGGTCATTTATGACACGGACCCGGGCGTCGATGATGCCATGGCGCTCCTCTTCCTGCACCGCCACCCCGACATCGATCTGATCGGCATCACCACGATCTTCGGCAATGCCTCGATCGAGACGACGACGCGCAACGCATTGTTCCTGAAACGCGAATGGAACATCTCGGCACCCGTCGCCAAGGGCGCGAACGTCACCTTCGATCCATCGCGCAAGGAAATCGGCTGGCCGACCTTCGTGCATGGCGATGATGGTCTCGGCAATATCGGCGTCCCCGAGGTGATCGACCTTCCCACCGATCCGCGTCCGGCGCATCGCTTCATCATCGAGACGGTGCGGGCCAATCCCGGCGAGGTGACGCTGGTTGCCGTCGGCCGCATGACCAACCTGGCACTGGCTTTGAAAGAAGATCCTGAGATCGCCAAGCTGGTGAAGCAGGTGGTCATCATGGGCGGCAATTTCTATGTGCCGGGCAATGTCTCGCCGGTCGCCGAAGCCAATATCCATGGCGATCCGGAAGCCGCCGATGTGGTGATGACGGCGCCATGGAAGGTCGCGGTCATCGGGCTCGACGTCACGGCGATCACGACGATGAGCCGCAGCTATCTGAAGGCTGCCGCCGAGAAGGGCGATGCGGCGGTGAAGCTGCTGAACGACCTCTCGCAGTTCTATATCGATTTCTACAAGCATGCGGTCGAAGACGGCATGATGGTGCATGACAGCTGCGCCGCGGTTTATGTCGTGGCGCCGGAGTTGTTCACGACAGTGACGGGTGCGGTGCGCGTCGTTTGCGGCGGCATTGCCGACGGCCAGACGATCGTCAAGCCGGACGGACGCCGCTTCCCGCCGGGCGACTGGGACAATCTGCCGAGCCAGATCGTCTGCACCGGCATCCAGTCGGACAAGGTCGTCGATCTGATCCGGGATACGCTTCTTCGAGCCTGATGCAGCCTGGGACCGGGCGGCTCCCGCCCGGTTCAACTTTGCTGAGTCCTATCAATTCGATCCGGCCATTTCCTCAGATTGTGAGTCCGGTTGTTCGTCAATTGAATCGGCGGTGAAACGGCAATCGGTAATTGCCGGCGTTTCGCCGCCGTTGACCTCGCCAAGCGGCGGGCATAGACCACCCTTATGATCGAGAATGCATTCGCCCATTTGCCGGTATTGGAGCCGGGAACCGTCTGGCTCGTCGGCGCCGGTCCCGGCGATCCCGGGCTGCTGACGCTGCTTGCGGCGAAAGGGCTTTCGGAGGCCGACGTCGTCGTTCACGACGCGCTGGTCAATGAGGAATGTCTGAGGCTGGCGCGGCCGGATGCCGCTCTCGAATATGCCGGAAAGCGCGGCGGCAAGCCGTCAGCTAAGCAGCGAGACATTTCGCTGCGTCTCGTCGAACTGGCGCGCTCCGGCAAACGGGTGCTGCGGCTGAAGGGCGGCGATCCCTTCGTCTTCGGACGCGGCGGCGAAGAGGCGCTGACGCTGGTCGAGCATAACGTCCCGTTCCGCATCGTACCCGGCATTACCGCGGGGATCGGCGGACTTGCCTATGCCGGCATTCCGGTGACCCATCGGGATATCAATCACGCGGTCACATTCCTGACGGGGCATGATTCTTCGGGTATCGTTCCGGACGCGATCAACTGGGATGCGATCGGCCGCGGCTCGCCTGTGATTGTCATGTATATGGCGATGAAGCATATCGCACAGATCAGCGCGTCCCTGATAGCGGCCGGGCGCCGCGCCGATGAGCCTGTGGCCTTCGTCTGCAATGCAGCCACCAGCGGTCAACAGGTGCTGGAAACGACGCTCGGTGAAGCTGTCGCAGCGGTCGAAGCCTCTGGGCTGGAGCCGCCGGCGATCGTGGTTGTCGGTGAGGTGGTGCGGCTGCGGTCTTCGCTCGATTGGCTGGGCGCGTTGGCTGGACGCCGCCTGCAGCCCGATCCTTTCAGGCAGGGCGGAAAGGAGACGGCATGAGCGGCTTGCTGATCGCTGCACCTTCCTCGGGCTCCGGAAAGACGACGGTGACCCTCGGGCTCCTGCGCGCCTTGAGAAATCGCGGCGTGGCGGTGGCGCCCGGCAAGGCGGGCCCTGATTATATCGATCCGGCCTTTCATGCGGCGGCCAGCGGCGCGCCGTGTCTCAATTTCGACCCTTGGGCGATGCGCCGCGAGCTGATCTCGGCCAATGCCGCCATCCACCGGCAGGGCGACCGTATTCTCGTCATCGAAGCGATGATGGGGCTGTTCGATGGCGCGGCCGACGGCAAGGGAACGGCTGCCGATCTCGCGGCCATGCTTGGACTGTCGGTCATTCTCGTCGTCGATGCCTCGCGCATGTCGCAGTCGGTTGCGCCTCTGGTCAGCGGTTTTGCGAGTTTCCGCGCGGATGTCCGCATTGCCGGTGTCATTCTCAATAAGGTCGGCAGCGAGCGGCATGAGATGATGTTGCGTCAGGCGCTGGATGCCATTCGCATGCCTGTGGTCGCCGTCATTCGCAGCGACAAGACGCTGGCATTGCCCGAGCGCCATCTGGGGCTGGTGCAGGCCGGTGAGCATGCAAGTCTGGAAGCCTTTATCGATCATGCGGCCGAAGCGGTCTCGGATGAGTGCAATTTTGAGTTCCTGCTGCGGATCGCCCGTCAGGGGCTGAACGTCGCCTCGACCGCCAACATTCGCCGTCTGCCGCCGTTGGGACGCAAGATCGCCGTCGCCCGCGATATCGCCTTTGCCTTTTGCTACGAACACATGCTGCTCGGCTGGCGCCGCCGCGGCGCGGAGATTTCGTTTTTTTCGCCGCTCGCCGATGAGGCACCCGCCGATGATGCCGATGCGATCTACCTGCCGGGCGGTTATCCCGAGCTGCATGCCGGGGAGATCGCCGCAGCCGCGAACTTCCGGCGCGGGATGCTGGATGCGGCAAGCCGCGGGACGCGGATATATGGCGAATGCGGGGGCTACATGACGCTCGGTGAGGGGCTGATCGCTGCCGGCGGCATCCGCCACGAGATGCTCGGATTGCTGCCCTTGGTGACGAGCTACGAGCAGCGCAGCCGCCACCTCGGCTACCGGCGTGTCCGTCCCGTCGACAAAGCTTTTTTCGAGCAGCCGATGACGGGTCATGAGTTTCACTATTCCAATGTGGTTTCGGAGGGCGAGGGCGAGCGGCTGTTCGATGTCACCGATGCGCTTGGCGCCGATCTTGGCCAGGCCGGGCTTCGCCGTGGCCAGGTCGCAGGCTCCTACATGCATATGATCGATCTTGCCGGGGAGCCGGCATGAGCGGTCCGATCGTGCATGGCGGCGGCATCACCGCCGCTGCTGCCGAATTCGGCGGGCAGCCGGAGGACTGGCTGGATCTGTCGACGGGCATCAACCCTTGTCCGGTTCCGCTTCCGATGATCCCGCCTGCCGTCTGGCACCGCCTGCCCGACAGGCATGTGGTGCAATCGGCCGTGGAAGCGGCGCGGGATTATTATCGAAGCCGGGGGCTGTCGCCACTGCCGGTTCCGGGCACCCAATCCGTCATCCAGCTCCTGCCGCGGCTGCTCGAGCGCGAGAGCCGCGTGGCGATCGTTTCTCCGACCTACGGCGAATACGAGAAAGCCTTCGCCAATGCCGGGTGCCGGGTCGACCAGATCGCCGGGCTTGCAGAGATCGGCGAGGGGCATCGGCTGGTCGTCGCCGTCAATCCGAACAATCCGGACGCCAGGCTGCATGATCGCGACCGGCTGATCGCCGTCCATAGTGTTCTGAAGGCGAGGGGCGGGTATCTCGTGGTTGATGAGGCCTTCGGCGATGCTGATCCTGAAGCGAGCCTGGTGACGCTGGCGGACGGGCTTTCGAACCTCATCATCTTCCGTTCCTTCGGAAAATTCTTCGGGCTGGCGGGCCTGCGCCTCGGCTTCGTGATCGCGCGCGACGATATTCGGGCCGGCTTCGAGGATTGGCTTGGCCCTTGGGCGGTTTCCGGCCCGGCGCTCTCGTTGGCCGCATCGCTGCTGCGCGCCGATCCGGCGCCTATTGCTGCCGCGATCGCCGAGCGCAGTGCGGCGCTGAACGCCGTTCTTCAGGGCGCCGGTCTGACGATTGCCGGTAACGCAGCCTTGTTCACGCTGGTCGAAGACAAACGTGCGGCAGCCCTCTATACGCATCTCTGCCGGCATCACATTCTGGTCCGCAGGTTCGACTACGCGCCCAGTTGGTTGCGCTTCGGACTGGGGTCGGACAGTCTGGCTGACCAAAGACTTGCAGCTGCGCTTGAGAGTTTTGACGCATGACGATCGACGAACATCTTCTGGTTCTTCTGCTGGCCCTGCTTCTCGACCGGATCGCCGGCGATCCCGACTGGCTCTGGTCGCGCGTTCCGCATCCGGTCGTCTTGTTCGGCAAGGCGATCTCCTATTTCGACCGCACCTATAACAGCGAGACGCTGACCCGGCCCGAGCGGCGACTGAACGGAACGGCGTCTATTGCCGCTATGCTGTTCGGTAGCGCCGTTGCCGGGCTGCTCCTGCACTGGTTCTTCGAGCTGTTCGGGATGATCGGCATCGTCCTCGAAGTCGTCTGCGTTGCCATCTTCATGGCGCAGAAGAGCCTGGCGGATCACGTTTCCGATGTCGCGGACGCGCTTCGGGCGGAAGGAATTGCCGGTGGGCGCAGAGCGGTCTCGCGCATCGTCGGCCGTGATCCCGAAACTCTCGACGAGCCCGGAATCTGCCGCGCGGCGATCGAGAGCCTGGCGGAAAACTTTTCCGATGGCGTGGTCGCACCGGCACTCTGGTATGCGGTGCTCGGTCTCCCGGGCCTCCTCATCTACAAGATGCTCAATACCGCCGACTCGATGATCGGCCACAAGTCGGATCGTTATATCGACTTCGGCTGGGCGTCGGCCCGTCTTGACGATATCGCCAACTGGCCGGCGGCAAGGCTGTCGATCCTGCTCATCGCTGCGGGCGCCTGGCTGCGCCGTGGCGCGCGCGCCTGCCGCGAGGCGGTTCAGGTGGCGATCCGTGACGGCGGGTTGCACCGTTCGCCGAATTCCGGCCGTCCGGAGGCAGCAATGGCGGGCGCGCTCGACGTTCAGCTGGCCGGTCCGCGCGTTTATTCCGGTATCGTCGTCAGCGAACCGATGATCAACGGCGCCGGACGCGACACAGCGACAGTCAAGGATGTCGAAGACGGCGTTCTCGTCTTCAACGGAGCCTGCATGATTCTCTCGATTTCCGTCTTCGTGGCGTTCCTTTTCCTGCTTTGACAGCATTGCTGGCGATCGGCAAAGTAAAGATCTTTCCGCCTTCCGTTATCTTTCTGATTACCAAGCGCTTTAAAGCAAAATAATCAGTCTATTCGTAGACTGCTCTTCGTGATGCCGGACAAACGTTCCGGTGAAGAGGGATAGTCATGAAGACGTTTCTGGCGGCGGCTGCCGCTTGTCTGTTGCTGCAGTTTTCTCCGGTTGCCGCCAGCGCGGCCAATCTCGTCGCCCGGGTCAGTCTCGACGCGCAGACGATGACGGTGACGGAGAACGGTTTCGTCAAATACCGCTGGAAGGTATCGACTGCACGGCGCGGCTATGTGACGCCGACGGGCTCGTGGAGCGCCAAGTGGCTGTCGCTCAATCACCGCTCGCGCAAATATGACAATGCGCCGATGCCCTACGCCGTGTTCTTCAACGGTGGCTATGCGGTTCACGCCACATATGACCTCAAGCGGCTCGGAATGCCTGCGTCGCATGGCTGCGTGCGCCTTCATCCCAACAATGCCGCGCAATTCTTCTCGATGGCAAAGCAGGTGGGGCTTGCCAATACCCGGGTCGTCATCACCCGCTGACCGGCTTTCCAATCGCATATACGGCCCGGAGATCATATTTCCGGGCCTTTTGCGCATTGCTGTTTCGGCAACAGTTCCCACCCAATTTTGAGGGCAGCGCGCTCGAAAGCATTGGCTTTTGAAATGGATTTGCCTATGAGGGGGATAAATCCGTTATTCAAAGAGGTAAGCGCGTGACCGCTACATTCGATAAAGTTGCCGACATCATTGCTGAAACCAGCGAAATCGATCGCGAAACGATCACGCCGGAAAGCCATACGATCGACGACCTCGGTATCGACAGCCTCGACTTCCTGGATATCGTCTTCGCGATCGACAAGGAATTCGGCATCAAGATCCCGCTCGAGAAGTGGACGCAGGAGGTCAACGAAGGCAAGGTGACGACCGAAGAATACTTCGTGCTCAAGAACCTCTGTGCCAAGATCGACGAGCTGCGCGCCGCCAAGGCCTGAGCGACACCGCCATCTTTTTTATCCGCCCTGCCTCTGCAAACCGTAGCGGCCGGGCGGTTTTGTTCCTAACTAGGCGTAACCGGCGCTTCTGATCTGCCGGGCCGGAGGATCCGATGCTACTGGAATATTTCCAGATGATCGACCGCATCGAGACGGTCGATCTTGAAAAGGGCGTGCTCAAGGCGCGTTCCGTAGTGCCCGCCAAGAGCCCTGTCTTCGAGGGGCATTTTCCAGGCATGCCGCTCGTTCCGGGCGTGCTTCTGATCGAAACCATGGCGCAGGCCTCGGGCATGCTGGTGCTCGCCGCGACCGATTTCGCCGCCATGCCGTTCCTGATGTCGGTCGATGGCGCCAAGATGCGCACCTTCGTCGAGCCCGAAGCCGTGCTCGACATCGAAGCCTTTCTCGAACATGACGGTTCGGGCTTCGCGGTTACCAAGGCCAAGATCACCAGTGGCGGCAAGAAGGTCTGCGACGCGCAGCTGAAGCTGCGCACCATGCCGTTCAGCGAAGTTCCGCTCGGCGATATCGTCAAGAAGCGCGCAAGCGAAGTCGGCCTGATGGACGCGATCGCGGCGCAGGGAGTGAAGTGATGGGCAAGTCTGCGAATGACGTCGTTATCTCCGGCATCGGCATCGTCACCTGTCAGGGCGTCGGCAAGGACGCGCATCTGGCGCTGCTGACGGCAGGCGAGGCGCCGAAGGCGATCGTCGAGACCGATAAGTTCAAGCCATATCCGGTGCATCCGCTACCCGAGATCGACTGGTCGCAGCAGATCGCCAAGCGTGGCGACCAGCGTCAGATGGAGAACTGGCAGCGCATCGGCGTCTTTGCCGCCGGTCTGGCGCTCGACGATGCAGGCTTCAAGGATGATGCCGAAGCCTGCGGTACGATGGACATGATCGTTGCGGCCGGTGGTGGTGAGCGCGACATCAATGTCGATACGCTGATCGTCGATGAAGGCCTGAAGCGCAATGACCGCGAAGTGCTGCTGAACGAGAAGCTGACCACCGAGCTTCGCCCGACGCTGTTTCTGGCGCAGCTGTCCAATCTGCTGGCCGGCAATATCTCCATCGTTCACAAGGTCACCGGTTCCTCGCGCACCTTCATGGGCGAAGAGGCGGCCGGTATCTCGGCTGTCGAGACTGCCTTCTACCGCATCAAGTCGGGTGAATCCTCGCATGCGCTCGTCGGCGGCGCTTTCGCTGCCGAACGCCAGGACATGATCCTGCTCACTGAAGCAATCGGCGCGCATACGCGCGGCGAGTGGGCTCCGCTCTGGTCGCGCAAGGACAAGGACGGCGGCGGAATGATAACCGGATCCGCCGGTGCGTTTCTCGTGCTGGAATCGCGCCAGCATGCGGAAGCTCGCGGCGCGCATATCTATGCTACGATCACCTCCATCGAAGGCGACCGCGGCAACCGCAATGCCGGGAATTTCGAAAAGCGCCTTGAGCGCCTGCTGGAACCCGCTGCGAAGCTGGCGCCCGAGAGCACGGCAATCTTTTCCGGTTCGACCGGCATGCATGATTTGGCCGAGCGGGAAAAGGCCGTGCTGGAGCACACGCTGCCGGGCGCTGCCATCCGCGGTTTCGGCGGTATTTCGGGCCATGCGCTCGAAGCGCAGTTTACGCTGGGTCTCGCCTTCGCAGCCCTTGCCGTCGATGCGAAAGCCAAGGTTCCGGCCTTCGATCCGGCTCATGAGAAAGCAATGATTGCTGCGGCCGATGCCGCCGTCGTCACCACAGTCGGCCACCAGCGCGGCGAGGGCGTCGCCGTTCTTTCCGCGGAAGCGTGAGGAGTGATCAAATGACAGACAAGGCTTACAAGGATCATCTCGGCCGCCCGATCGTCGCCGTGACCGGCATGGGCATCATCACCTCGCTCGGCCAGGGTCTGAAGGATAACTGGGCGGCGCTGACATCGGGTACGTCGGGTATCCACGACATCACGCGCTTTCCGACCGATGGCCTGTCGACGCGGATCGCCGGTACCGTCGATTTCATCGACATTCCCGTGCCGAACGCCGTCGAGCGCTCCTATGCGTTTGCCCGCGAGACGACGATCGAAGCGCTTGCCGATGCCGATATCTCAGGCGATTTCAATGGTCCACTGTTTCTGGCAGCGCCACCGATCGAGCCGGAATGGAGTGCCCGTTTCGAACTCGCCGACCGTTCGCCGCCTTCCGATCATCCGGGCGACGCCTATGACCGGTTTTTGACGGCGATGCGTCAGCGGCCGGATGCGGCCTTCCATGAGGCAGCACTTTTCGGTGCGATCTCGGAGCGCCTTTCCGACCGCTTCGGCACGCGCGGCCTGCCGGTGACGCTGTCGACGGCCTGTGCTTCGGGTGCCACCGCCATTCAGCTCGGCATCGAGGCGATCCGCCAGGGCCGGACGGACCGGGCGCTCGCGGTTGCGACCGATGGTTCGCTGAGCGCCGAAGCGCTGATCCGCTTTTCGCTTCTGTCTGCTCTTTCAACCCAGAACGATCCGCCGACCAAGGCCTCCAAGCCGTTCAGCAAGGATCGCGACGGCTTCGTCATCGCCGAAGGCGCTGCAACGCTGGTGCTGGAATCGCTGGAATCGGCGATCGCCCGCGGCGCCAAGATCCTCGGCATCATGAAGGGCGCCGGCGAGAAGGCCGACAGCTTCCACCGCACCCGCTCCTCGCCCGACGGCGGCCCGGCGATTGCGACGATCCGTGCAGCACTCGCAGACGCTGGCCTGGATGAAGGCGGCATCGGCTATATCAATGCCCACGGCACTTCGACGCCGGAGAACGACAAGATGGAATATGGCTCGATGCTCGCCGTCTTCGGCGAACGCATGGCCTCCATCCCGCTATCGTCAAACAAGTCGATGATCGGCCATACGCTGACGGCTGCCGGTGCCGTCGAAGCTGTCTTCTCGTTCCAGACGATGCTGACGGGTACGCTGCCGCCGACAATCAACTACAACAATCCTGATCCGGCCATCGTTCTCGATGTCGTGCCGAACAAGAAGCGCGATCAGCAGGTTTCGGCCGTGCTGTCGAATTCCTTCGGCTTCGGCGGACAGAACGCAAGCCTTGTCATGGCGCTTGAACCGGCTTAAGCGGTTGCCGACAAAATTCAGAGATAAGAACGCCTGAAAGGCGAGAGGTTTTGCTATGCGCGCTTTGCAACTGGTCGATGACCGCAAGCTTGAGATCACCGACCTGCCGGAGCCGGAAGCCCCTTCTGCCGGTGAAGTGACGCTGCGCGTCAAGGCGGTGGCGCTCAATCATATCGACGTCTGGGGCTGGCGCGGCATGGCGTTTGCCAAGCGCAAGATGCCGCTGGTGATCGGTGCCGAAGCCTCCGGCGTCGTCGAGGCGATCGGCCCGGGCGTTGCCAACGTGCTGCCTGGCCAGCTCGTGTCGATCTATGGTGCGCGCACCTGCGGCCTCTGCCGTCCGTGCCGCGAAGGCCGTGACAATCTCTGCGAACACGTCTCCGGCGTTCATGGCTTCCATCTCGATGGCTTTGCGCAGGAGAAGGTCAACCTTCCGGCGCGCCTTCTCGTTCCGGCACCTCCTGGCGTCGATGCGATCGGTGCCGCGCTGGCACCGGTGACCTTCGGTACCGTCGAGCATATGCTGTTCGACAACGCCAAGCTCGAGCCCGGCGAAACGATCCTGATTCATGCCGGTGGCTCCGGCATCGGCACGGCGGCGATCCAGCTTGCCAAGAAGATCGGCTGCACCGTCATCACCACCGTCGGCTCCGATGACAAGATCGAGAAGGCCAAGGCGCTGGGTGCCGATCACGTCATCAACTACCGCACCGACCGTTTCGAAGGCGTGGTGCGCAAGCTCACCAAGAAGAAGGGCGTCGACGTCGTCTTCGAACATGTCGGCAAGGACACCTTCGCCGCCTCGATGTTCTGCCTGAAGCGCGGCGGCCGTCTTGTCACCTGCGGCTCGACCTCGGGCGTATCCACCGAGATGAACCTGATGATGCTCTTCCAGCAGCAGCTTAAGCTGCTCGGCTCCTTCGGTTGCCGCATGGAGAACATGGCGGACGCCATGCAGAAGATGGGCCGCGGCCTGGTGCATCCGGTCATCGACACCGAAGTCGGCTTCGACGATATCGACCGGGCGCTGGAGCGTATGGAATCGCGTCAGATCTTCGGCAAGATCATCCTGAAGATGGACTGACCTTGTGAAGCTTTTCATTACCCGGATCGTTCTCAAGCTCGAACATTTTCGCCAGTGGCTGATCGCCCAGCTGATGTTCGGCTTCCTGAACTTCCTGAAGATCTTTCCGGCTGATGGGGCTATCCGCTTTGCCGACTGGCTGACCCGCAAGATCGGCCCGCGGACGCGGCGCCACAAGCTGATGCTCGTCAATCTGCGCAACGCCTTTCCCGAAAAGAGCGAAGACGAGATTCAGGCGATCGCGCTTGGCAGCTGGGGCAATATGGGCCGCCTTGCCGCCGAGTATGTCTTCCTTGACAGGCTTTTCGACTTCGATCCGGAACGATCTGAGCCCGGCCGGATCGAGGTGACAGGCATCCCGCTGTTTCTCGATCTTCGCGACAATCCGCGGCCGTTCATCGTCTTTACCGCGCATAGCGGCAATTTCGAGCTGCTGCCGGTGGCTGGTGCCGCCTTTGGCCTCAATGTGACGGTTCTCTTCCGCCCGCCGAACAACCCTTACGTGGCGCAGAAGGTCTTCGATTTCCGCAGTGCGCGCATGGGTAAGCTCGTGCCATCGCATGCCGGTTCGTCCTTCACGCTGGCGCGGCAGCTCGAAGCCGGGCAGGGCGTCGGTGTTCTCGTCGATCAGAAGTTCAAGAAGGGGCTGAAGACACGCTTCTTTGGCATCGATACGACGACCAATCCTCTCGTTCCCAAGCTCGTGCGCCAGTTCGGATGCGAAGTCTACCCGGCGCGCTGCATTCGCCTGCCGGGAAATCGCTATCGGCTGGAGATCGAGCCGCAGCTGGAAATCCCCCGCGACTCAGCCGGCAATCTCGACCTGACGGCAATGGCGCAGATGCTGAACGACAAGGTCGAAAGCTGGGTCCGGGAATATCCAGAGCAATGGCTCTGGTACCACGACCGGTGGAAAATCAAGGAAAGCGTGCTCAACTAGAGCTTATACCCCTAAATTTCGTATGTGAAAATATGACCGCCGTTCACATTGAATGTGAACGGCGTTCATGTTAGTGCTTGCCACCAAGGCGAGTAGCCGGTTGGGGAAGATCGGGAATCGACGAAACCTGCCGTGAAAACTGACATATGCTGGTTTCCCCTATGTGTCAGGGGATTGGGGGGCATATTGCTGGAACTTCTGCAGGCATTTTCTTCACGTTGCTCACAAATCGATGCGGCGATCCGCGCGGGCGACGATCATCAAGTTTCAACTCTTGATAGCGAGTTCGAGGCGCTGATCGGCGCTATTGTTACGTATCAGGCGTCGAATATCGTCGAAATTCACATGCAGCTGCAATTCGTCGTCTGTTTGCTGGAGCAGAATGCCGATGATTGCGCGAGCGTGATGGGCTATGCGGCGACGCTTTCAAATCTGCTGGACCGCTATTTCGGCAATTCCGGCAAGCCGCGCCAGATCCCGGCACCGGCGGAACGGTTGCCGAAGCCGGATGGCTATGTCCCGAACATGGACAACGGCAATTTCCTGAACTCGGCTATTCTCGAGACGCTGCCGGATCGTGTTGCCGTGCTGACGCGCGACTATCGCTATCTCTATTCCAACCCGACGAACTGCACTTATCTCGGCCGCAAGCCGATCGACATGATCGGCCGGCACGTCGCCGAGTTCATCGGCGCCGAGCGCTTCGAGAAAACCAAGGCACATTTCGACGCCTGCTTTGCGGGGGACCGGGTGGAATACAATTACGAACGCACCAGCGGCGAGGGCGCGAAACTGATGCGCTGCCGCATGTCGCCCCTGCGCGACAATGGCGGGCGGGTGATCGGGGCGCTGATCATGATGGAGAATGTCAAAGCGCCTGAAACGGTAAGGGTCTAGGATCGGGGCTTTGCCTGTGTGGCGACGCGCCGGGGATGGCTAATCGTTCGGCCCCTTGCCCTCGAATATCTGCGGGATAGCCTTGTCGATCCTGGACTCGCGGGTCTTCGATTGCTTCGGCTGTGCGAAATGCAGCAGATAGGCGCGCTGGCGGCCCGGGGTGAGGGCGGTGAACGCGGCTTTGAGGGCAGCGTCGCCATCAAGCCTTGTCTGAAACTCGTCCGGCACCGTGAACTCGGTGGTCTTCTTGTAGTCGACCTTCAGCCCTGCTTTCTCGACCTCGATCGCCTGCTGCACGTAGGACTTCAGCAGGTTCTCCATGCCGGAAATCTGTTCGGCGCTGGTAAAGCGGATCTGGCGGGCAGCCTGGACGTTGTCCGTCTGCTGGATGAGGATACCGGCTTCATCCTTCATCAAGGCGCCCTTGAAGAAGAGCAGGGCGCAATAATCCTTGAAACCGTGGATCAGGACGATGTTGGCCTTGCCGACTGTGTAGCAGGGTTCGCCCCATTTCAGCTCTTCGGTCAGGCCGCAATCGAGGACGATCGTTCGCAGTCTGGCGCTTTCCTCGCGCCAGGTATCCTTGCGGGCGAAGTAGGCATCGACCTTCGGGTTGGTTGTTTGCGCCGCCATGCTCAATCCTTGCTCCAGACCGCGAGTTCGTAGCCGTCGGGATCGGTGAAATGAAAGCGCCGACCGCCCGGGAAGGCGGTGATCGGCTTGACGATTGTACCGCCGGCTTTGCCGGTTGCGTCCAAAGCGGCTTCCAGATCGCTGGCATAGAGAATGACCAGCGGGCCGCCCGGCCGGGGCTTGTCCAGCGCCGTGAAACCGCCCGTCAGCCTGCCGTCGCTGAATTCGCAATAGGCAGGGCCATAATCCTTGAAGCTCCAGCCGAAGGCCGCCCCATAGAAGGCTTTCGATGCCTCGATATCGGCGACATTGAATTCGATATAGTCGATGCGAAGCACCGTCTGATCACTGGCCATTTATTTCTCCATCAGCGCCTTCAGCGCATGCAGATCCTTCTCGACATGGGCGCCATCGGCGGCGAACTGCTCATCCGTCATGCCGGGCTGCTTCAGCAGCGTGAACATCACCTCGCAGCCATCGCCATTGGGAACGATGCGCAGCGCATTATAGACGCGCATGCCGCTTTCGATTGTCACCGTATGGTCGATGATGCCGAACTTGTTGGCCGGCACGAAGCTGACCCTGACGGTGCCGAGCACGCCCTTGGCGATCCAGTCGTCGCCATCTCTTTCAAGGCCGGAGGCGAGGCCTGATGCCCAGAGCGGCATATTCTCCGGCTCGCCGGCAAACGCGTAGACATCCTGCCAATCGCGATCGATCGAGCAATGGACGATCCTTGCGGTCATCGTTGTCATCAAGTCCTCCCGGCACTTGGCTGCGCCTGATCTGTCCCATGCGAGATGGCGCGCGATCGCCATCGATCAATATCGCGCCTTGCCGATCGGGTCCACCGGAGGGGCCGATTTTGGCGCCTTCGATACTTGCCGTTTCCGGCTTAGAGTGCCACAACACCGGTCGAATTTGACTCATCGGAGGATTGTCGTGGAAAAGGCAGAAATCGGACTGATCGGCCTTGCCGTCATGGGTTCCAACCTGGCGCTGAACATTGCCGAAAAGGGCAACAAGATTGCGGTTTTCAACCGCACACCCGAGAAAACCGACGAGTTCTACGAGAGCGCCGGTGATCTGAAGAAGCAGATCGTTCCGTGCAAGACGATCGAGGAATTCGTCGAGGCGATCCGCCCGCCGCGCCCAATCATCATCATGATCAAGGCCGGCGAGCCGGTCGACCAGCAGATGGAGCTGTTGCGCCCCTACCTTTCCAAGGGCGACATCATGATCGACGCCGGCAACGCCAACTTCCGCGACACCATCGCCCGTTTCGACCGCCTCAAGGATACCGACCTGACCTTCATCGGCATGGGTGTCTCCGGTGGTGAGGAAGGTGCGCGTCACGGCCCGTCGATCATGGTCGGCGGCACGGAAGACAGCTGGAAGCGTGTCGAGAAGGTGCTGACCTCGATTGCTGCCAAGTACAAGGGCGACCCCTGCGTTGCCTGGCTCGGCAATGACGGCGCCGGTCACTTCGTCAAGACGATCCATAACGGCATCGAATATGCCGACATGCAGATGATCGCCGAAATCTACGGCATTTTCCGCGACGGCCTCGGCAAGAGCTCGACCGATATCAGCAAGATCTTCGGCCAGTGGAACAAGGGCCGCCTCAATTCCTACCTGATCGAGATTTCCGAGAAGGTGCTTGCTGCGACCGACCCGATCTCCAAGGGCTCGATGGTCGACATGATCCTCGACAAGGCCGGCCAGAAGGGCACCGGCAAGTGGTCGGCGATCGAAGCGCAGAACATGGGTATTCCCGCGACTGCGATCGAAGCGGCCGTTGCTGCGCGTTCGATCTCGTCGATGAAGGGCGAGCGCGAAGCGGCTGAAAAGATCTTCGGCAAGCCGGAATACAAGTTCCCGATCGCTTACGGTCCGGAACTCGACAAGGATCTGGAATTGGCGCTCTTCGCCGCCAAGATCGGCGCTTACGCACAGGGCTTCGCCGTGATGGCGGAAGCATCCCGCGAATTCAAGTGGTCGCTGCCGATGCCGACAATTGCCAAGATCTGGCGCGACGGCTGCATCATCCGCTCGCAGTTCCTCGACGAGATCACCTCGGCCTTCACCAAGGCGCCGGATGCAGCAAACCTGATCGTCACGCCGGCCTTCTCGGAGATGGTCAAGGAATCGATCCCGGCGCTTCGCCGCGTCGTCACCGCCGCTCTTCAGGCTGGTCTGCCGGTTCCGGCGCTGACCTCGGCGCTGACCTACTTCGACGCCTACCGCCAGGGCCGTGGCACCGCCAACCTGATCCAGGCCCAGCGCGACTTCTTCGGCGCCCACGGCTTCGACCGCCTGGACGGCAAGGACTTCCACCACGGCCCGTGGGGCAGTGGTGCCGCGACCTTCTGAGGTCTGTCTATCTGGAGTGAGAAAAGCCCGGTTTCGACCGGGCTTTTTTCGTTTGTAAGAGGTGGGGATGCGGCTTCCGAACTCTTAGCGCCGCCCATCCGGCCACACCGGTTTGCTGACGCTTTGCAGCAGTTCCGGTTCGATGCCGTCGATGCGGGCGATGACGGCCTTGGCCATTTCGCGGCCGGCGTGGCGGACGTCTTCATAGGCGGTGATGATCTCGGGGCGGATCCAGTTGAGGATCGGCGCGGATTCCTTCGAGACCATGTCGACGTCCTTGCCGAGGCGCTTGCCGGCGGCCTCGATCCCGGCATTGACGGCGATGGCAGCACTTCCGGCGGAACAGACGATCGCGTCGGGTGCGCCCGGCGAGCGCATCATCGTCTCCACAGCATTCCTGATCTCGTCGAGCGGCGCATCGATATTGACCCTGAGCGGCACTTCCTCGGCGCCGTAGTCGTGCAGGCCGGTCTGGAAGCCGATCCGCGTGTGGGTGTAATAGGTGAGTTTGCTCGGCGGTTGCAGCAGCGCGATGTGCTTGCGGCCGCGCTCGACTAGCCGCTTCACGGCCTCGTGCGCGAAGGCCTCGTTGTCGAAGTCGTGGTAGGGATGAACGAGGCCGGCATCGGTGCGGCCGTGGGTCGCGAAGGGAATGTTCTGCTCGGCCAGCAGGCGCACGCGCGCATCATCCGGCTCGATGCGCGAGATGATGACGCCATCCGCCGAGCCGGTATCGAGAATATAGCGCACCGGCGCCATCGGATCGCGGCTGTGGGAATGCGGCGTGACGACGATGTGGTAGGGCGTTCCGGTCAGCACTTCCGAGATGCCGAAGACCATCTGGCTTGAAAAGCCCATGATCTCCTCGTCGATCGACAGAACCAGCGCGATAACGTTAGTCTTGCCAGTGCGAAGGCGGACGCCGGCGCGGTTTGGCTGGTATCCGAGCTGACGCGCCACCATGCGCACCCGCTCCTTGGTTTCAGCGCCGATATCCGGTGCGTCCTTCAGGGCGCGCGAGACGGTGGTGATGCCAAGACCGGTCATGAAGGCGATCGTCTTCAGCGTCGGACGCTCGCGCTGGACCGTCGCCGCCCCTGCGAAATTTCCCTTGTTTTCCATAGGTCTAAGCTACCCTCACGCGATTTGCGTCTGCTTATAGATGCTTTTTGAACGCGCCGTAAGCGCATCCGCATCGAAAAGCCGCTCCTCCCTAAGTCACAAAATCTGTAACGATACAGTAGAAAAGTCGAGCACTTTTTGATGCCTTTAGGGCAGGGATAGACGCATAGGTTGAATCGATGGAAATCGCACAGATTTTTTGCGGCTGCGAAGGGTCGCAATTGGATTTTTTTGAGAATACTTGTAAATATATAAGCTATAACAATTATTTATGTCATGAAGTGCGCTGCGGTATTGACCGCACAAGTTGGCGCCATAGATGCACGTTTCCTGGTTTTTTGACAGGTATGGGTAGCAATCGCAGGCGCTAAAGAAAATTTTACGTGCAGGCTGTTGCGTCAAAAAATCGATTGCACTAAGTTTTTCCGGCAACGTTTCAGTGAGGGAGGAGAACTCATGAATATCCGTTCGTTCGCGGCCATGCTTGCCGCTTCGGTCATCATTCCGTTTAGCGCCGCGCAGGCGACCGATCTCGAAGTCACCCATTGGTGGACCTCGGGCGGCGAAGCTGCGGCTGTCGCAGAACTCGCCAAGGCATTCGATGCCACCGGCAACAAGTGGGTCGACGGTGCCATTGCAGGTTCCGGCGGCACCGCACGTCCGATCATGATCAGCCGCATCACCGGTGGCGATCCGATGGGCGCCACGCAGTTCAACCACGGCCGTCAGGCTGAAGAACTCGTCCAGGCCGGCCTGATGCGCGACCTGACCGATGTCGCTACGGCAGAACACTGGAAGGACATCGTCCGTCCGTCGAACCTGCTCGATTCCTGCACCATCGACGGCAAGATCTACTGCGCCCCTGTAAACATCCACTCCTGGCAGTGGCTGTGGCTCTCGAATGCCGCCTTCAAGAAGGCCGGTGTCGAAGTGCCGAAGAACTGGGACGAATTGGTCGCTGCTGCACCGGCTCTCGAAAAGGCAGGCATCGTGCCGCTCGCCGTCGGCGGTCAGGCATGGCAGTCCGCAGGCGCGTTTGACGTTCTGCTGCTGGCTCTCGCCGGCAAGGATACATTCTACAAGGTCTACAAGGACAAGGATGCGGAAGTCGCCGCTGGCCCCGAGATCGCCAAGGTCTTCAAGGCTGCAGACGACGCCCGCAAGATGTCCAAGGGCACCAACGTCCAGGATTGGAACCAGGCAACCAACATGGTCATCACCGGCAAGGCCGGCGGTCAGATCATGGGTGACTGGGCGCAGGGCGAATTCCAGCTTGCCGGTCAGAAGGCCGGTGTGGACTATACCTGCCTTCCGGGCCTCGGCGTAACTGACATGATCGCAACGGGCGGCGATGCCTTCTACTTCCCGCTGCTGAAGGACGAAGAGAAGTCCAAGGCGCAGGCCGTTCTCGCCAAGACGCTGCTCGACCCCAAGACCCAGGTTGCCTTCAACCTGAAAAAGGGTTCGCTGCCGGTTCGTGGTGACGTTGATCTCGGGGCTGCCAACGACTGCATGAAGAAGGGTCTCGACATCCTTGCCAAGGGCAATGTCGTCGAATGGACCGACCAGCTGCTTTCGGCAGACAGCCAGAAGCAGAAGGAAGACCTCTTCTCCGAGTTCTTCTCCACGGCGATGACTGTCGAAGACGCTCAGAAGCGCTTCGCCGGTATCATCGGCTCCGCTGACTGATCCCGTATATCTGCCCTTGCGGTCCGGCCCTGCTTTTCAGGGCCGGATCTGCACTGATCTTCGGGATCGGCGGGCGGGCTAGGTCTCAGGCGTCCTTGAGAGGGCGGCGCTGAGATGGAGACGATTGGAAGTTCGCCCGCAGGGCCGTCTTCCATTCCGGATCACGAAACGCGATTGCGATTTCAGGAGGAGCCACAATGACGGGTCAAGCGCGAGCAGGCCGGCCAAACCAATTACTGCGCAATCTGAATGCGAAGATTGCATCCATTCCCATGATCCTGACCGCGGTGGTTATCTTCCTCGGCGGAACGGTCTGGACCGTATTCTATTCCTTCACCAATTCGAAGCTGCTGCCGCGCATGAGCTTCGTCGGCTTCGATCAGTATCAGCGGCTCTGGGCCGCGCCGCGCTGGGTGACGGCGATCGAGAATCTTGCCGTCTATGGCATTCTCTCGCTGATCTTCTCCCTGGTGATCGGCTTCGTGCTGGCGGCGCTGATGGATCAGAAGATCCGTTTCGAAAACACCTTCCGCACCATTTTCCTCTATCCTTTCGCGCTGTCCTTCATCGTCACCGGTCTCGTCTGGCAATGGGTCCTGAACCCCGATTTCGGCGTGCAGTCCGTGGTGCGTTCGATGGGATGGACGAGCTTCACCTTCAATCCGCTCTATACGCCTGAGATCGTCATCTACGGCATCCTGATCGCCGCCCTCTGGCAGGGCACGGGGCTGGTCATGTGCCTGATGCTGGCGGGTCTTCGCGGCATCGACGAAGACATCTGGAAGGCCTCGCGCGTCGACGGCATCCCGATGTGGAAGACCTATCTGTTCATCGTCATCCCAATGATGCGCCCTGTTTTCATCACCACGCTCGTCATCATCGCGTCCGGCATCGTCAAGGTCTACGACCTCGTGGTGGCGCAGACCTCGGGCGGTCCGGGCATCTCGTCGGAAGTGCCTGCAAAATACGTCTACGACTACATGTTCCAGGCGCAGAATCTCGGTCAGGGCTTTGCCGCATCGACGATGATGCTGATCACTGTCGCGATCATCATCGTTCCCTGGGCCTATCTGGAATTCGGTGGAGGGCGCAAGCGTGGCTGATACAGGAACCCTCAACACCACTGCTGCCGGCATAGACGCCGTCAGGCCGAAGCTCGGCGCCGGGCCGAGCGGGCCGCGGCCGAAGCCGATGCTGTCGGGCCGCAACATCATGCTCTACGGCACGCTGACGGTAGCAGCTCTCTATTACCTGCTGCCGCTCTATGTGATGGTCGTCACCTCGCTGAAGGGCATGCCCGAAATCCGCATGGGCAACATCTTCTCGCCGCCGATGGAAATCACGTTCGAACCCTGGGTGAAGGCTTGGGCTGAGGCCTGCACGGGTCTCAACTGCGACGGCCTTTCGCGCGGCTTCTGGAACTCGGTGCGCATCACCGTTCCGTCGGTGGTGATCTCGATCGCCATTGCCTCGGTCAATGGCTATGCGCTCGCCAACTGGCGCTTCAAAGGATCGGAACTGTTCTTCTCGATCCTGATCATCGGCGCCTTCATTCCCTATCAGGTGATGATCTATCCGATCGTTATCGTGCTGCGCGAAATCGGCCTCTATGGCAGCCTGACGGGCCTCGTCATCGTCCATTCGATCTTCGGCATGCCGATCCTGACGCTCTTGTTCCGCAACTACTTCGTGTCGCTGCCGCAGGAACTCTTCAAGGCGGCGCGCGTCGATGGCGCGGGCTTCTGGCAGATCTTCCTGCGCATCATGGTGCCGATGTCGCTGCCGATCTTCGTCGTGGCGATGATCCTGCAGGTCACCGGTATCTGGAACGACTTCCTCTTCGGCGTCGTCTTCACCCGTCCTGACACCTATCCGATGACGGTTCAGCTGAACAACATCGTCAATTCCGTCCAGGGTGTGAAGGAATACAACGTCAACATGGCCGCAACGATCCTGACGGGTCTGGTGCCGCTTATCGTCTACTTCGTGTCCGGGCGTCTTTTCGTCCGCGGTATCGCCGCCGGCGCAGTGAAAGGTTGATCATGAACACAAGCGTTTCCATCAAAGATCTGTCGCTGAATTTCGGTGCCGTCAGCGTCCTCAAGGACCTGAACCTCGAAATCAACGACGGCGAGTTCCTGGTTCTGCTCGGCTCATCCGGCTGCGGCAAGTCCACGCTGTTGAACTGCATTGCCGGACTGCTCGACGCGTCCGAAGGGCAGATCTACATCAAGGGCAAGAACGTCACCTGGGAAGAACCCAAGGACCGCGGCATCGGCATGGTGTTCCAGTCCTACGCGCTCTATCCGCAGATGACGGTCGAGAAGAACCTGTCCTTCGGCCTGAAGGTCGCAAAGATCCCGCAGGCCGAGATCGACAAGCGTGTCGCCCGCGCTTCCGAAATCCTGCAGATCCAGTCGCTTCTGAAGCGCAAGCCGGCGGAGCTTTCCGGCGGCCAGCGTCAGCGTGTGGCGATCGGCCGTGCGCTGGTGCGCGATGTCGATGTCTTCCTGTTCGACGAGCCGCTCTCGAACCTCGATGCGAAACTGCGCTCGGAACTGCGCGTCGAGATCAAGCGTCTGCACCAGTCGCTGAAGAACACGATGATCTACGTCACCCATGACCAGATCGAGGCGCTGACACTCGCCGATCGTATCGCCATCATGAAGAGCGGCATCATCCAGCAGCTCGCCGATCCGACGACGATCTATAACAAGCCGCGCAATCTCTTCGTTGCAGGCTTCATCGGCTCACCGTCGATGAATTTCCTGCACGGCGAGCTCACAAATGCCGGTGGCAAGACGGCCTTCGTTTCCAACGGCGTGACCTTCTCGCTCGACGGCTATCAGACCGAGCAGACGCTGCAGCCTGGCCGCAAGGTGGTTCTCGGCGTCCGACCCGAGCATATCAAGGTGAACGAGAATATCGGCGCCGAGGTGCACGAGGCGACGGTCGATATCGAAGAGCCGATGGGCGCCGACAACCTGCTGTGGCTGAAGCATGCCGGGCATACCATGTCCGTGCGCATCGCCGGTTCGCGCCGCTTTGCCCCGGGTACGCCGGTCAAGCTCAGCTTCGATATGTCGCTTGCCTCGCTGTTTGACGCAGCCAGCGAAGACCGTATCTAAATCGCAATACAGGCGGGGCGATGGCTCCGCCTGATCTTCAATAGCGGCCCTCCAGCCGTCCAAATTCGGCCGCGGTCCGGTTCGTCCGGCACCTCCCAAGGCGGCCTGATCGGGTACTATCATGACGTCCTTGCCGAAGAACGGTTCCTCCATCGATCTCGCGGGCAGCTGGCAGCTGGCCTCCGCCGATGGCGAAATCAAGAGCACGATCGCAATCCCCGGCGATGTGCATTCCGCGCTCCATGCCGCCAAGCTCATCCCGGATCCGTATTTCGGCCGCAACGAAGAAACGATCCAGTGGGTGGCGCACCAGGAATGGGCGATCGAGCGCAGCTTCAAGCTGAAGGAGACGGAGGGCGACTGGTATCTGGATATCGATTATCTCGATACGGTGGCCTCGGTCTTCGTCAACGGCTTCCTGGCGCTGTCTGCCGACAACTGCTTCCGCCGCTACCGGCCGGATGTTTCGTCGATGCTGAAGGCTGGTGACAACACCATCCGCATCGTCTTCAAGTCGAGCATCGCCGAAGGTGCCGACAGGCAGGGCAAGCAGCCTTTCTACATTCCGTACCATCCCGGCAATTCGCCGATCGCCAACGGCAACCTGCTGCGCAAGCCGCAGTGCCATTTCGGTTGGGACTGGAACATCGCGATTGCGCCGCTCGGCCTCTATGGCACCATTACGCTGCAGAAGCTGGAGACGGCACGCATCGAGCAGGTGACGACGCGCCAGACGCACAATCTCGATGGCAGCGTCGAGGTGCTGGTGACGGCCACGCTCCATTCCAAGAACCCGGGCATCGTGCAGGTTCATTTTACGCTGGATGGCGAGCGCGTGCGATTGGATGTCGGCGTCAGCGGCGGTGAGACCGTCGTCAATCACGTCTTCCAGATCGACAAGCCGAAGCTCTGGTGGCCGGCGGGCAGCGGCGAGCAGGCGCTCTATGAGCTGACCGTCGATTTGCCGACGGACGTGGTGACGAAGCAGATCGGCATTCGCACCATCGAACTGATCACCACGCCTGACGCTGCCGGTAGCCGCTTTGCCTTCAAGGTGAATGGCCACGAGATCTTCTGCCGTGGCGCCAACTGGATCCCGGCAGATGCGCTGTTTTCGCTGTCTTCACCAGAGAAGACCGAAGATCTGCTGCAATCTGCGAAAGCCGCCAACATGAACATGATCCGCGTCTGGGGCGGCGGTTTCTACGAGCAGGATTATTTCTACGATCTCTGCGACCGGCTAGGCCTGATGGTCTGGCAAGACTTCATGTTCGCCTGCAATCTCTATCCCTCGACCGAAGACTTTCTCGATAACGTCGCCGTCGAGGTCGATTACCAGGTCAAGCGGCTGTCGTCGCATCCGTCGATCGCGCTCTGGTGCGGCGACAACGAGCTGGTGGGCGCGCTCACCTGGTTCGATGAATCGAAGAAGGATCGCGACCGGTATCTCGTCTCTTACGACCGGCTGAACCGGACCATTGAGCAATCGGTGAAGAAGGCGCTTCCGGGCGCGCTGTGGTGGCCGTCCAGCCCGGCTTCCGGCTATCTCGATTTCGGCGATGCCTGGCATGCCGATGGTTCCGGCGATATGCACTACTGGTCGGTCTGGCACGAGAACAAGTCGTTCGACAATTACCGCACGGTGCGGCCGCGCTTCTGCTCGGAATTCGGCTTCCAGTCCTACACGTCGCTGCCTGTCATCAAGACCTATGCGGACGCGAAGGACATGAATGTCGCATCGCCGGTGATGGAGCTGCACCAGAAGAATGCCGGCGGCAACGAGCGGATTGCCGGGACGATGTTCCGCTATTTCCGCTTCCCGAAGGATTTCCCGAATTTCGTCTATCTCAGCCAGATCCAGCAGGGCCTGGCGATCAAGACGGCGGTGGAATACTGGCGATCGCTGAAGCCACATTGCATGGGCACGATCTACTGGCAGCTCAACGACACCTGGCCGGTCGCCTCGTGGTCGAGCCTTGATTACGGTGGCCGCTGGAAGGCGATGCACTATCTCGTCAAGCGCTTCTTCCAGCCGGTGGCGGTCGCAGCGATCCCCAATGACGATGGCAAGGCGATCCGTTTCTCGCTGGTCAACGATACGCTGGATGAAGTCAGCGTCGATCTTTCGATCTCGATTCTGACGATGAAGGGCGAACGCAAGCATCTGAAGGATGTGCAGGCGATCTGCACGCCGGATGCGGCGGTCACGGCTGCCTCGATCGACCTGTCCGACGTTCCCGACGGGACGCTGCTTGCCTGGCGCTTCACGGCGTCGAACGGCATGGCCGGCGAGGGGCATTATGTCCACGGCACTTACAAGGCGCTGGAGCTCGAACCCGCCGGCTTGCAGGTGACCCACGAATATCTGGATGAGGACGGTTCCGTCTGCCTCAATGTCACCGCCAAGGGACTGGCGCTTTTCGTGATGATCGAGACGGACGAGGACGGCAAATATTCCGACAACGCCTTCGATCTCGCGGCTGGTGAAACCCGCCGCATCACCTTCACCCCGGCAAATCCGCTCGAGAAGGACAAGCTGCCGGACTTCCGTTTCTATGATCTGCATTCCTGCCAGTCGGCAGAATGATTTGAAAGATGGGCACGAGGCCCGAGGAGGATACTATGACGAAACTCAGCTTCCAGCTTTACAGCGCGCGCAACTTCCAGCCCTATTCGGCGATCTTCGAAAAGCTCGGCAAGGCCGGCTATCAGGAAGTCGAAGGCTTCGGCGGCATCTATGCCGATCTCGACGATGCCGGCCTGAAGAGCCTGCGCGCCGAACTCGACAAGAACGGTCTGACGATGGCGACCGGCCATTTCAGCCCGGATTTCCTCGACGGCGAAGTCAAGAAGTCGCTCAACATCGCAAAGACGCTGGGCATGGATTCGATCTATGCGCCGCATCTGGCGGCCGAACAGCGCCCGAGCGATGGTGCCGGCTGGCTGGCATTCGGCAAGCGCCTGCATGAGATGGCTAAGCCCTTCAAGGATGCAGGTTACGAGTTCGGCTGGCACAACCACGACTTCGAATTCGTCAAGCTCGCCGACGGCTCGCTGCCGATCGAGCGTATCTTCGAAGGCGCGCCGGATATTTCCTGGGAAGCCGATATTGCCTGGGTCGTCCGTGGCGGTGCCGATCCCTTCGCCTGGATCGAAAAGCTCGGCTCGCGGATCACGGCGGTTCACGTCAAGGACATTGCGCCTGCAGGCGAGAACAAGAACGAAGACGGCTGGGCCGACGTCGGTCACGGCACGCTGCCCTGGGCAAAGCTGATCGCGGCTCTTAAGGGCACCAAGGCAAAGCATTTCGTCGTCGAACATGACAATCCGGCTGATATCGACCGCCTGATCACCCGCTCGATCGCATCCTACAAGACCTATTGAGGCTTATCATGACCAAGGAACTTGGCGTCGGCATCATCGGATGCGGCAACATCTCCACCACCTATTTCTCGCTGTCGCCGCTGTTCAAGGGCCTGAAGGTCCTCGCCTGCGCCGATATCAACATGCAGGCCGCCGAAGCCCGCGCCGCCGAATACGGCGTCAAGGCACAGACGATCGAGGAGCTGCTTCAGAACGACGAGATCGACGTCGTCGTCAACCTGACGATCCCCGACGCGCATTTCCCGGTGTCGAAGTCGATCCTCGAAGCCGGCAAGCATGTCTATTCGGAAAAGCCGCTGGTTCTGACGCTTGAGCAGGGCGAAGAGCTTCGCCGCATCGCCAAGGCGAAGAGCCTGTCGGTCGGTTGCGCACCGGATACCTTCCTCGGCGGCGCGCATCAGCTCGCCCGCAAATATATCGATGAGGGCGGCGTCGGCCGCATCACCTCGGGCGCCTGCTACGTCATGAGCCCCGGCATGGAGATGTGGCATCCGAACCCGGACTTCTTCTTCCTGCCGGGCGGCGGCCCGATCCTCGATCTCGGCCCTTACTACATCGCCAACCTGATCAACCTGATCGGGCCGGTGAAGCGCGTCGGCGCCATGACCTCGATGGCATCGGAAACCCGCACCATCACCAGCGCCCCGCGCAACGGCGAAGTCATCCCGGTGAAGACCCCGACGACGATCCAGGCGATCCTCGAATTCGTCAGCGGCGCCACCGTGACGCTGACGGCGAGCTGGGATGTCTGGTCGCACCGTCATGCCAACATGGAGCTCTACGGCACTGAGGGCTCGATCTACGTGCCGGACCCGAACTTCTTCGGCGGCGTCGTCGAGGCGAGCGGCAAGGACAAGGACATCAAGCCGGTTGAGGGCTGGGAACATCCCTTCGGCATCTTCAACCAGGAGAGCCCGCAGGGACCGCGCGCCAACTACCGCACGGCTGGTCTCGCCGACATGGCGATGGCGATCATCGAGGGGCGTGACGCGCGCTGCTCGCTCGATCGCACGCTGCACGGCGTCGATGTCATGACCTCGATCCTGAAGTCGGGCGAAGAGGGCCGGTTCATCGAACTGACGACGACCTGCACCCAGCCGGCCGCCCTCGGCATCGAGGAAGCGCAGGCGCTGCTCCGGTAAGGCCGCTCTTGAAGTAAGGCTTCAAACGACTATTGTCCCGCGCGGGCAAAATCTGCCCGCGCGATTTTCTTAAAGGAATAGAATTATGAGCTGGCAACCGGCTTCCGACCGTTATTCGAAGATGAAGTACAACCGCACGGGCCGTTCGGGCCTGAAGCTGCCAGCCGTCTCTCTCGGCCTCTGGCACAATTTCGGCGGCGATACCCCGCATGACCGTAAGGTCGATATGTGCCGCACGGCCTTCGATCTCGGCATCACCCATTTCGACCTCGCCAACAATTACGGCCCGCCTCCCGGCAGCGCCGAGCTCGCATTCGGCGAAATTCTGCGCACCGATTTCGCCGGCCTGCGCGACGAACTGATCATCTCTTCGAAGGCCGGTTACGACATGTGGCCCGGTCCTTATGGCGAGTGGGGCAGCCGCAAGTATCTGATCGCCTCCTGCGACCAGAGCCTGAAGCGCATGGGCCTCGACTATGTCGATATCTTCTATTCGCACCGCTTCGACCCGGAGACCCCGCTCGAAGAAACCTGCGGCGCGCTCGATCACATCGTCCGCTCGGGACGTGCGCTCTATGTCGGGATCTCGTCCTACAATTCGCAGCGCACACGGGAAGCGGCAAAGATCCTCAAGGAACTCGGCACGCCCTGCCTGATCCATCAGCCGAGCTATTCGATGCTCAATCGCTGGGTCGAGGACGACAAGCTGCTCGACGCGCTCGACGAAACCGGCATGGGCTCGATCGTCTTCTCGCCGCTGGCACAGGGCATGCTGACGACCAAATATCTCGGCGGCATTCCTCAGGACAGCCGTGCGGCGCAGAACCACTTCCTGAAGAAGGATTTCATCCGTCCTTCGATCATCGACAATATCAAGAAGCTCAACGAGATCGCCGAAAAGCGCGGCCAGACGCTGGCGCAGATGGCAATCGCCTGGGTGCTGCGCGGCGACCGCGTGACCTCGGCGCTGATCGGCGCCAGCCGCTCCTCGCAGATCGTCGACTGCGTCAAGGCGCTGGACAATCTCGAGTTCACGGCGGACGAACTGAAGCAGATCGATGTCTATGCCAAGGAAGCGGATATCAATCTGTGGGCCAAGTCGGCCGAGCTGGACTAGGGCAGGGCGATTGGGGGAGTTTGGGGGCTAATCCCCGCTCCCTCATCTCTGTGCCCTTAGGGCTGCGCCCACGGGATGTCACAGAGATCCAGCCGTCGCGCGTCTGCGCGACGAATAGACTCTTTCCGGCCCAAGGACTTGTGCCGGCTGGATTCCTGTGACGAGCACAGGAATGAGGAGTTGGGGAAACGTCGCCCGTACCTCTTATTATACTGACGTACGTACCGCAAATTCTGGAGGAGCCGCCATGATCCGTAATCCCATTCTGCCGGGTTTCAATCCGGATCCATCGATCTGCCGCGTCGGTGAGGACTATTATATCGCGACCTCGACCTTCGAATGGTATCCGGGCGCGCAGATCCATCATTCGCGCGATCTGGCGAACTGGACGCTGGTGAAGCGGCCGCTGGAACGCAAGTCGCAGCTGGATATGCGCGGCAACCCCGACAGCTGCGGCGTCTGGGCGCCGTGTCTTTCCTATGCGGACGGGTTGTTCTGGCTCGTCTATACCGACGTCAAGCGTTTCGACGGCAATTTCAAGGATGCGCATAATTACATTGTCACGTCGCCGACGATTGAGGGCGAATGGTCCGAGCCCATTTATGTCAATTCTTCGGGCTTCGATCCGTCGCTGTTCCATGACGATGACGGGCGCAAATGGTTCGTCAACATGCAGTGGAACCACCGTACGGAAAGCTATGGCGGAGCGCCGAAATCGCCGGCTTTCGACGGTATCCTCCTACAGGAATGGGATCCGAAAACGCGCGAGCTTGTCGGTCCGATCAAGAACATCTTTGCCGGCAGCCCGCTGGGGCTGGTCGAGGGACCGCATCTCTTCAGGAAGAACGGCTACTATTATCTGACGACTGCCGAGGGCGGCACCGGCTACGACCATGCGGTGACCATGGCGCGCTCGCGCAACATCGATGGTCCCTACGAGATGCATCCGAGCATGCATCTGATCACCTCCAAGGACCAGCCGGGCGCGGTGCTGCAGCGGGCAGGGCATGGCCAGTATGTCGAGACGCCGGATGGCCAAGTCTATCACACGCATCTCTGCGGCCGGCCGATGCCGCCGAAGCGGCGCTGCACGCTGGGGCGCGAAACGGCGCTGCAGAAATGCGTCTGGAAGGAGGACGGCTGGCTCTATCTCGAGAACGGCACCGTGGTGCCCGATGTCGAGGTTCCTGGCCTTAATGGCGCGACACTCGCCGAGAAGCAGGTGCGCACCGAATACAGCTTCGACGGCGGAAAGCTGCCTGCCGATTTCCAATGGCTGCGCACGCCGGAACCGCAGCGCATCTTCAATCTCACGGACCGGCCTGGCCATCTGAGGCTGATCGGCCGTGAGAGCATCGGCTCGTGGTTCGAGCAGGCTCTGGTGGCGCGCCGTCAGGAGCACCACAGTTTTCGCGCCGAGACGGTGGTGGAGTTTCAGCCGGATACCTATCAGCAGGTGGCTGGGCTGACGCACTACTATAACCGTCACAAATTCCACGCTGCCGTCGTGACGCTGCACGAGAAGCTCGGCCGTTGCGTGACGATCTTCTCCTGCGATGGCGATTATCCGAATGGGCGCATGACATTTCCGGCCGGAAGCGGTGCCGCATTACCGCCGGAAGGGCGCGTGCAGCTATCTATGGAAATTCGCGAGAACGGGCTGCAATTTTTCTGGCAGACGGAAGGGATGGGCGCCTGGCAGCCGATCGGGCCGGAGCTGGATGCCGGTGTGGTTTCCGACGAGGGCGGGCGTGGGGAGCATGGCTCGTTTACCGGTGCCTTTGCCGGTGTGTTTGCCTTCGACACGTCGGGCAGGGCGAAGATGGCTGATTTCGATTGGTTCAATTACGAGGAGTTGTGAGGGAGTGGCGGCCTGTCTGCCACTCGCCCTCGTCCTTCGAGGCCCCTGCGGGGCACCTCAGGATGAGGGCTGGTCGTTTGCGGCCTTGGTTGTTGATGGCTTTGCGGGCGGTCTGCGTTGATGGCTTTTCGAGTGGTTTGGTCGCTGATGGATTTGCGGTAGCTCAGATCCTTGATTTCTTGGTCCTGGCGAAAACATCCACTCCAACCTCATCCTGAGGTGCCCCAGAGGGGCCTCGAAGGACGAGGTTGGCCACCAGAGATGCCAAGCAATAATCGCTAACAAGATAAAACTAAATTATAAACTTCTCCCTTTATCGTGCAGATTTGATTACGAAAGTTTAATTTAAGTTTCAGATTCGGTTCATCTTTACAGACGTAATTTCGGGGCGTGTTCAACACGAGGAAACCCCAATGAAAAAGATCTTCGCCGCTCTGCTCTCCGCCTCCTTCCTGCTGTCGCCGATCGTTGCTTCGGAAGCCAGCGCTAACGATTACCGCCGCCCCGGTGTCGTCGAGCGGGACGTGCACAAGCAGGTCATCGTCAAGAAGTACCGCTGGACCAAGGGTCACCGCGTCAGTGCTGCTGAACGCCGCCGCATGTCTGACGTTCGCGACTACCGCCGCTACCGCCTGTCGGCTCCGCCGCGTGGCTACCATTGGGTGAAGGTCGATAACGACTTCCTGCTGGTTGGCGTGGCAAGCGGCATCATCTCCAGCATCATTTCCGGCCGCTGAGCAGCCGGGATCGATGAGAAGGGCGGCAGCGATGCCGCCCTTTTCATTTGTTCGTGGTGCCGGATGGACGGCGCCAGATAGCGGCAGTGAGGAGTGCCGCTCCGAGCGCTGCTGGCTTGCTCTTCTCTTCTGCCGGAGCGCTGAGGCCCGGGATCGGCGGCAGCGGTTCGCATTCCTCGCAGACGCACCGGAACGGCTTGATCGGCCTTGCGGTCATGCGGCACGCAGCGCCCAGCTGGCGAAGGGATCCGGCAGGTTGCGCCATTGGTCCGGTGTGAAATCGTCGGCTTCGACAAGACATGCATCGAGACTGACGCGGATCGCCGCCTCGTCCATCGGATCGGCGCCGATGAAGACGATCTCCTGACGCCGATCGCCCCAGATCGGGTCAAGATAGGGCGCGAGTGCTGCCGTGAAGCCCGGATCGCGGGGCCATTGTTCGTTCGGCACGGCTGCCCACCACAATCCCATCTTGCCGGTCCGCACGATCGCGCCAGCCTGGCTGATCTCCCCGACATAGTGAGGCCGGGTGGCCAGCCAAAAGAAGCCCTTGGCACGCACCACGCCCGGCCATGACTGATCGAGAAAGGCCTGCAGCCTGGTGGGATGAAAGGGACGCTTCTCGCGATAGACGAAGGAGCGGATACCGTATTCCTCGGTCTCCGGCACATGATCGCGGAAGCCATGGAGCTCCTTGTACCAGAGGGGATGGGTCTCGGCCTTGTCGATATCGAAGCGGCCGGTATCGAGGACGTCGCGGAGGTCCACACGGCCGAAATCGGTCTCGATCAGCCGCGCGTCCGGGTTCAGCCCGGTGATGATGGTGCGGGCCGCGTGGCGTTGTTCTGGCGTTGCGGTCCCGCTCTTGTTCAGCACGACGACGTCGGCGAATTCGATCTGTTCGACGAGGAGGTCGACGATCGTCCTGTTGTCGCCATCGCCCGCCGTTTCACCGCGGTCGGCCAGGAAATCGGTCGAGCCATAGTCGGTCAGGAGGTTTGCGGCATCGACGACGGTGACCATCGTGTCCAACCGGGCGATATCGGAGAGGCTCTCACCCTTCTCGTCGCGGAACTCGAAGGTGGTGGCGACGGGCAGGGGTTCGGCAATTCCGGTCGATTCGATTAGCAGATAGTCGAACCGGCCCTGGGCGGCGAGCTTACGGACTTCGCTTAGCAGATCGTCGCGAAGGGTGCAGCAGATGCACCCATTGGTCATTTCGACCAGCTGCTCCTCGGTGCGCGAAAGATTGGCGCCGCCGTCGCGGATCAGCGTGGCGTCGATATTGACCTCGCTCATATCGTTGACGATTACCGCCACGCGCATTCCCTGCCGGTTGGAGAGGACATGATTGAGAAGCGTCGTCTTGCCCGCGCCGAGAAAGCCCGAGAGAACCGTCACCGGAAGTCTGCTGTCCATGGATATCTCCATTGTAAATGTTATACCATTACATGTGTTGGTCTAAAAAAGGCGAGCAGAAGCGCTCGCCTTCTCTGGCCGGTGCTCGAACGCGCTCAGCTATCGCGGCTGAGGCAATCCTTCATGCTGGCGGCGATGCCGCGCATCAGGGTGAAATAGAGATCGGGGCCGGCCTTCAGCGTTGCAGCTTCCGGATCGAGCACGCCCGATTTGGCCTTGGTGCCTTCGATGACGACATCGACGAGGCGTGGTTCGAATTGCGGTTCGGCGAAGACGCAGGTGGCGCCGAGTTCGCCGACCTTCTGGTGGATCTCCGACACCCGTTCTGCGCCGGGAATGGTTTCCGGGCTGACTGTGATCGATCCTGCCACCTTGATGCCGTAGCGATGTTCGAAATACTGGTAGGCGTCGTGGAAGACTATGAAAGGCTTGTCCTTGACCGGAGCGACTGTCGCGGCCACTTCTTTGTCAAGCGCATCGAGCTTGTCATCGAGCGTCTTGGCATTGGCCTGGTAGGTCAGGGCGTTCGCCGGGTCGGCGGCGACCAGCGTGGTGGTGATTTCGGCGGCCATTGCCTTGGCGTTCATCGGATCGAGCCAGAGATGCGTGTCGAATTCGCCATGCCCGTGATCGTGGTCATTGTCGTGCCCGCCATCGTGACCGGTGGCCTCCGCAGCCTGGTGATCGTGGTCATGATCGTGGCCTTCGGCCTCGTCGCCGTCATCATGCGGCTCGAAGGCGCCGCCTTCGCGGAATTTCAGCTTGGTGAGGCCGGGCGCATTGTCGAGTTCGGCGATGCTGGCATCACTGCCCAGCGCCTCCAGAGGCTTCTGGAGAAATGCTTCCAGCCCGGCGCCGACCCAGAAGATCACCTTTGCATCCTGCAGCGCCCGCGCGTTGGATGGTTTCAGATTGTAGGTATGCGGGGAGGCGGCGCCATCGACGATCAGCTCTGGCGTACCGACGCCCTGCATGATCGAGGCGACCAGTGAATGAATGGGCTTGATCGAGGTGACGACAACAGGCGCATCCGCAGCCTTGGCGGCTCCTGCCAGCATCAGAGCCGGAAGGGCGAGGGAGAGGCCGGCAGCCAGTTTCATGTGCACGCTCCGCTTGAATTGCGTTTGTTATGTTATTACATCAATTGCGTAATGCTATAACGTGTGCGATAGCAGGACGCAACAGCACATCAGGAAAAATGATGTTATCTCCCGCCAATTCCGGGGCGAAGCCACTGGTTTCCCTCAATAATGCCGGTATCCGCCGCAATGGCCGCTGGCTGGTGCGCGGCGTCGATTTTTCCGTTTCACGCGGTGAAATCGTGACGCTGATCGGGCCGAACGGCTCCGGAAAATCGACAAGCGCCAAGGCTGCCATCGGCGTGCTCAAGCCTGACGAGGGCAGCGTTGAACGGCTGCCTGGGCTGAAGGTCGGCTATGTGCCGCAGAAGCTTGCAGTCGATTGGACATTGCCGCTGACTGTGCGCCGGCTGATGACGTTAACCGGCCCGCTCGCCGAAAAGGAAATGATGGCCGCGCTCGAGTCTGCCGGCATGGCGCATATGCTGAACGCCGAAGTTCAGCATCTCTCCGGCGGCGAATTCCAGCGCGCCTTGATGGCGCGCGCCATTGCCCGCAAGCCCGATCTGCTGGTTCTCGACGAGCCTGTGCAGGGCGTCGATTTTTCCGGGGAGATCGCGCTCTACGATCTGATCAAGCAGATCCGCAACGAAACCGGCTGCGGCATTCTGCTGATTTCCCATGACCTGCATGTGGTCATGGCCGAGACCGATACTGTCATCTGCCTGAACGGCCATGTCTGCTGCCGCGGTACGCCGCAGGCCGTCAGCCAGAGCCCCGAATATGTGCGGCTGTTCGGCAGCCGTGCGGCGCAGACGCTTGCCGTCTATAGCCACCACCACGACCATACGCATCTGCCGGATGGGCGCGTCCTGCATTCGGACGGTTCGGTGACCGATCACTGCCATCCAGAAGACGGCCATCACCACGAGCACGATCATGGGGACGGGCACGATCATAGTGCTCACGATCATGATGGCCACGATCACCATCACCATGCGGGAGAGCGCCATGCTTGACGATTTCTTCGTCCGTGCTGTTCTCGCCGGCGTCGGCCTGGCGTTGACGACAGGGCCGCTCGGCTGCTTCATCATCTGGCGGCGAATGGCCTATTTCGGCGATACGATCGCCCATTCGGCGCTGCTCGGGGTGGCGCTGTCGCTGCTCTTTCAGCTCAATCTGACGCTCGCGGTCTTCGGCGTTGCGGCCACGGTGTCGATCCTGCTGCTCTTTTTGCAGAAGCGTCAGGCGCTTTCGGCCGATGCGCTGCTCGGCATTCTCTCGCATGCAACGCTTGCCATCGGCCTTGTCATGGTCGCCTTCATGAGCTGGGTGCGGATCGATCTGATCGCCTTCCTGTTCGGCGATATCCTTGCCGTATCAAAGACCGATATCGCGATGATCTGGGGCGGCGGCCTGTTCGTCGTCGCGGCGATCGCCTGGCTCTGGCGGCCGCTGTTGGCCTCGACCGTCAATCCGGAGCTTGCCGAAGCCGAAGGCCTGCAGCCCGAGCGGGCGCGGCTGTTCTTCATGCTGCTGATGGCGGTCGTTATCGCCATTGCCATGAAGATCGTCGGCATCATGCTGATCACATCGCTGCTGATCATTCCGGCCGCTGCCGCACGCCGCTTTTCGCCGACGCCCGAGATCATGGCGGTGCTGGCGTCGCTGATCGGCGCCGTTGCCGTCGTCGGCGGTCTCTTCGGCTCGCTCACCTATGACACGCCGTCAGGCCCGTCGATCGTCGTCGCAGCCCTCATTCTCTTCATCCTCAGCCTGCTGCCGCGGCTGGGGCGCAAGGAACCGCAAGGACAAGGCACATGAACACGCCACAGCTGACCAAGAACCAGGCGCTCGTCTTCGATGTCCTGGAAAAGGCGGAGGGGCCGCTCAGCGCCTATACGATCCTCGACAAATTGCGCGATCACGGGTTCCGGGCGCCGTTGCAGGTGTACCGGGCGCTGGAGAAGCTTTTGGAATATGGCGTCGTGCACCGGCTGGAGAGCATCAACTCCTTCGTCGTCTGCGCCCATCCGGATGAGAATTGCCATAGCCACGGCACCGTCGCCTTCGCCATCTGCGAAAGCTGCGGCCAGGTCATCGAATTCCACGACCACGCCGTCGATCATCAGCTGATGAACTGGATGCGAAGCAAGAAGTTCAAGGCGGAGAAGACGACGATCGAGATCCGCGGCGTTTGCGAGAGCTGCGCGGCCTGACGTCATGCAATCGAATGCACCTATTTGGTGTATTTTATTTTATATGTAATTTAAGATTGCATTTGATTTTGCACGCGCTAGGATGTCCGTGAATGGAGGGCATCCCATGGGTCTTATCCGCAAACTGATGAGCTTGACGCTACCGCTGCTGCTCGGCGGCTGTACCATTTTCGCGCCCACCTACAATGAGGCGATCTATACGAAGCTGGACGGCGCGCACGCCAGTCTCACCAAGATCGAAACCTCTATCGAGGCAAGCAGCCCCTCGCGTGTGCCCTATGGCAAGGTGGAGCCCTACTATATCGACGCGTTGGCGGGTGTGAAGGAGGCTGCGGACATTGCCGGCAAGCGGCCGGCCTACCTCCGCGGGCGGCCGGCGGCCAATGCCGCACAGCTTCTTGTCGATGATATCGATAATTGCCGCCGGGCGATCGAGGCCTCGCGCGCAGCATTCAAGGCCGACGGCCAGGCGCCTAACGAGGCCGACAATATTTCCGTTGTTCGAAACGTTTGCGCCATTCCGAAGACGATGGAAGGCGCCTTGAAATAATAGGGGGTGTTCATGCCGATCGATACTGCGAACTTCGCACCGGGGTCTGCCAAGGAGCTTCTCGAAGGTCTCCTCGAGGTGGCGATCCTCAAGGCAAAAGACCAATGGAGCGGTATCAAGCAGGAAATGACCTTCCAGCTTGAATTCATCGCCCAGAAAACAAGCAAGGTCATCGCGCAGCTTGTTGCCGGGGAAATTAGCGACAAGAACGCCGACCTGACGCTTCATCTGCTTGAGATCAATCTCAACAGCGCTCTGAAGGAGTTCGAATTCCTTCTCTACAACGCCGCCCAGAAGATCCTCTCCGCGGTGTTCGGCCTCATCAAAGTGGCGGTGAAGAACGTCACCGGCGTCACTCTTCTGTTCTGATCAATCCAGCCGCTGCAGATGCCGCGCAAACCGCTGCCAGTTGGCGACGTATTTTTCCGCCGAGCGCGTCAGTCCCTCGATCGCCTTTTCATCCAGCGTGCGGATGGCGCGCGCCGGTGAGCCGACGATCAGAGAACCGTCCGGAAATTCCTTGCCTTCGGTGACCAGCGCATTGGCGCCGACCAGGCAGTTGTTGCCGATCTTGGCGCCGTTCAGCACCGTCGCGCCCATACCGATCAATGAGTTGTCGCCGATGGTGCAGCCGTGGACGATGGCGTGGTGTCCGATGGTGCAGCCTTCGCCGATCGTCACCGGGGCGCCCGGATCGGTATGCAGCATGGCGCCTTCCTGGATATTGGTGTTGCGGCTGATGGTGATCGGCTCATTGTCGCCGCGCAGCACCGCGCCGAACCAGATGCCAACGCCTTCGCCGAGCGCGACATCGCCGATCACATGGGCATCCGGGGCGATCCAATAGAGGCCGTCTGCCGGCAGCCTCGGCCTCAATCCTGCAAGTGCATAGACGGGCATGGCGCGCCTCAGCCGACGGTGACGGTGAGGGTGGCGATGCCGTCGATGCCGCACTCGACCGTGTCGCCCTTCCTGACTGCGCCGACACCGGCCGGCGTGCCGGTCATGATGACGTCGCCGGGGGCGAGGATGAAGAGCTTGGAGAGTTCGGCGATGATCTCCGGCACTTTCCAGATCATCTGGTTCAGATCGCCTTCCTGCACGCGCTTGCCGTTGTGATCGAGCCAGATCCGGCCGCTTTCGGGATGACCGAGCTCATCGGCGGGGACGATCGGCGAGACGGGCGCCGAATATTCGAAGGCCTTGGCCACCTCCCACGGACGGCCCATCTTCTTGGCAACCGCCTGCAGGTCGCGGCGGGTGAAATCGATACCGATGGCGTAGCCGTAGACGCAGGCGAGCGCCTTTTCGACCGGAATGTTCTCGCCGCCTTCTTTCAGGAAGATCACGCACTCGGCTTCGTAATGCACGTCCTCGGAGAGCGGCGGATAGGGGAAGGGCTGGCCGGCGGGCAGAAGATTGTCGGGATTCTTCTGGAAGAAGAAAGGCGGCTCGCGGCTCGGGTCATGGCCCATCTCGATCGCGTGGTCCGCATAGTTGCGCCCGACGCAATAGACGCGGCGCACCGGAAAGAAACTGGCACTGCCTTCGACCGGCAGGAGAACGGGCTGCGGAACAGGAATGACGGTGTTCATGGCGGATGACATGGCATGCTCTTGCTGTTGCGGTCCGGCGATCTTAGACGCAAAGCGGCAGGCAATGAAAGGACGCGGGCGCGATTATCGGTCGCGTGCCGTGCAGCGAACACCGGCAACAAAGCGATTGCGATCGCCCGCGGCAAGTACCGTCGCATGACGCTCGCCTTCCGCGGATCGATGGTGACTGTAATCGCCCATGTGATGCTGTTGATTGCGCCCTGATATATCTCTGCAGGTCGTATAACGGTCCCGTTCCGGCACGGAGTCCCGAAATGGGACAGCCGAATCTGTGGGTTGTCACATTTGGTCAACTATCTGAATCTTTGGTATTTCCGGGCTTCGCGGAGGGCGTGCCACAATATTGCCGCTTGCTTTTTATTCCGAATGCTGTCACGTCATGCAGTACTCGGGCATTAGCATGCCGGTGACTGGACAGATTGGTAGCTCTCCCGCAAGGGTGGCAGAGCGGCAAAACCGCTTCGTAGACGTTCTTTCCCCGTACGTGACTTCTCCGACTGACCCTTCGCGCCCGGTTCGCGGGACGAAAGCTAAAGCCGTCCGCTTCCTCTCGAGGGGGCGGATACTAAGACAAGACTAAGGGAAAAGGACTATCCCACATGGCCACCAAGGGCACCGTAAAATTCTTCAACCAGGACAAGGGTTTTGGTTTCATCACTCCGGAAGGCGGCGCTAAGGACGTATTCGTCCACATCTCCGCTCTCCAGGCTTCGGGCATCCAGTCGCTGCGCGAAGGCCAGCAGGTCACGTTCGACACCGAGCCGGATCGCATGGGCAAGGGCCCGAAGGCCGTCAACATCTCGGCCAACTAATTCGATTTCTGCTTCGGCAGAAATGGGAAACGGCGCCTTCGGGCGCCGTTTTTCGTTTGTGTGCATTCCTGCGCTCAGGCGCTGAGCGCTTCGGCCGGCGCCGCGCTGACATCAACCGCTGCGAAGGCGGCGGCGATCACCTCCGGACCGGCGCCGGGCTTGGTGGCATCGGTCGAGAGGATCTGCCGGTAGCGCCGGGCGCCGGGCAGGCTGGTGAACAGGCCGACCATGTGGCGGGCGATATGCTGGACACGACCGCCATTGTCGATATGCGCCTGCGCATAGGCCATCATCCGGTCGCGCAGCTGATCCCAATCCATCTCGCGGGCCGCGGCGCCATAGAAGCGCTGGTCGACCTCGGCGAGAATGGCGGCATTCTGATAGGCGGCGCGGCCGAGCATGACGCCATCGACATGCCCGAGATGCGCCTCAGCCTCATCCAGCGTGTGGATGCCGCCGTTGATGCCGATGAAGACATCGGGCCAGCGCTGCTTCATGCGATAGACCATCTCGTAATCGAGCGGCGGGATCTCGCGGTTTTCCTTCGGGCTCAGGCCCTTCAGCCAGGCCTTGCGGGCATGGATCCAGATCGCGTCGGCTCCGGCATCGAGAACGCGGGTGATCAGCTCGGGCAGGGCGGCCTCGGGTTCCTGCTCGTCGACGCCGATGCGGCATTTCACGGTCACCGGCACCGCCGACACCGCCTTCATGGCACGTACGCACTCGGCCACCACCTCAGGCGTCAGCATCAGGCACGCGCCGAAGGTGCCCGACTGCACGCGGTCGGAGGGGCAGCCGACATTCAGATTGATCTCGTCGTAGCCATAGGGCGCGGCGATCCTGACGGCTTCGGCGAGCTTGGCCGGATCGGAGCCGCCGAGCTGCAGCGCCACCGGATGTTCCGCCGCGTCGAAGGACAGCAGCCGCTCGCGCGGGCCATGGATGATCGCATCGGCCACCACCATCTCGGTATAGAGCAAGGCGTTGCGGCTGATCTGGCGGTGGAAATAGCGGCAATGACGATCGGTCCAGTCGATCATGGGTGCCACGGAAAACACCGGGCCATTCGAATAATGAGCCTTGCCTTCCGTCACCGATGTGCCGCCGCCCTGCGCCGTCATGCCGTTCCGATCCTGTTTCGCTGTGGTCCCGCCATCAAATGGCCCATCACAGATGGGAATACGGCGCACGATGCGCAACCGCCGGGGACGAGGTCCTATACAGAACAAATCCCGGCATGGCGAGCGGCAAAATCCGGATGCCGGGCGTCGTTTCGACTGTGAAAATCGCCCGCTGTTCACAATTTCGTCCCGACCGGCGGAATAATGTGGGCGCCGGATGCCGGGACTTGATGCAATCAGGGTGAGGGCGTAGGTCAAAGACGGCGCTCTCGCGCGTGCGGCTGACGGCGCAAATGCTGCCTTACGGCGGCCGGTGCCGGGCTGCTTTCGACGGGTGGCCGGAGACAGGAATGGGAATGCGGAAGGACAGGTGGGCGGTTTGATCGATCCCTATGTTATGCTCGGAATTGACCGCGATGCCGGAGAGCCTGCGATCCGCAGCGCCTGGCGCAAGGCCGCCAAGACCGCGCATCCCGATTCCGGCGGCGATGCCGAGCATTTCGGCAAGCTGCAGGCCGCCTACGATCTCCTGAAGGACCCGGTGCGCCGCCGCGTCTATGACGATACCGGCTACGACCCCCAGCTTGCCGACCCGAAGGATCTCGAGGGCGTGCTGATGCTGGAGAAGCTGGTCAACGACATCATTCTCGACGAGCGCGAACCCGGCAGCTTCGACCCCGTCGCCGCCATCCGCCGCAAACTCTCAGACGACATCGTCAAGAACCGCTTCCACATCCTGGAACTGGAGCGCCACCGCAACCGCGTCCGCCAGCACATCGACCGCCTCGGCCGCCGCCCCGAAACCGACGTCCTCGGCTCCATGCTGCGCGCCCGCAGCCAGTCGATCACCGACGCCATCCAGAAGGCGCAGGGCCAGATCGAGGCTATCGAGCATGCGTATCAGATGCTCGAGGGGTATAGTTATGAGCTGGAGGCATTGGTGATGGTGGCGGAGCGGGAGAGCGAGCCGCAGGTGGTGAGAAGGGGTGAGGCTGCGGAGTAGTGTGGGACATCATTGCACTCCGCACGTATTGCAACCATACCATGCAAAGGTTACCGTTGGGCTCACCGTAGGAATGTGAGTCGATATGTTTCAGAAGCTGGACCACAGGTCTCTATTCATTGCTTTGTGCTTTGCTTATGCAGTTTGCGCGTATTTTATCGTCACCACCGTTTCGGATTTGATTTGGCGCCTAGCGCTGCTGATTTTCATGCTGTGCCTTGCTTGGCTTTCGTCTAAAACTCTCACCTCCAGTGACGTGCATAGGCATCGTAATATCCGCCTATGTATAGTCTCATTCTCCGCCACACTCTCTTTGTTCTCGCTCTTCGATGTATACACTGAATCGTTGTTGCTGTGGATTGCGAACAAGATAGATCCAGCGCTCGCAACAAATCTTCAAGCGAGTGCGAGTGATATTCCGAGCTATTTTGTTATTACATGTGCTCTGATATTTTTTCTAGCAACAATATACTTCATATCGAAGCCTTCCAGCGCCGTGCTTGGTCGTCCGCCAGTGGATCCGTTTTACCGCGAGCCCAGCTATCTTGAACGGCTTGAAACTTTTGTAGCTGTTCTGAAAAGTCATCTTGGACGCGTTGATGAAGAACTTAGGTGGCATCATCGGCATTTTGTAGAGCTAAAGGCCGAGGTCGATATCATGAATTCGTCGCGCAAATCGCGGCGCGTAGTAGATCTGCTTGAAGCATTAAAGAGAAACACGTCCGCAAACATATTTGTGGTTTTGGGAGTGCCCGGCGCTGGAAAAAGCGTTGCGTTGCGAAAGTGCTGCATCGATTTGCTTGACGCGTGGTCTCCGCGACAGCGTTTGCCTATTTATATTAACCTGAAAGAATGGGTATCGAACAGGACATGGTCGTCTGATACCCCTCCAACGTCGAGCGATTTCTCTGATTTTGTTCGAAATAATGTCCTTGATAGGCTCCCAGATCACAGCAAGTCATTCTTTCACGAACATTTTGATCGTCTTTTTCAAACTGGGCAATTGTTCTTTATATTTGATAGTTTTGACGAGATCCCAGGAATACTTGATGCGGATGAAGCGTCACTGTTACTTGGGAAAGTTTCGGATCTTATCTCTGGATATATAAAGTCGAACGCTTCATCCCGGGGTATAATAGCTTCAAGATACTACAGGAAGCCAAACTTAGGACACGAACCTCATGGAACGTTGGAGGTGCGGCCATTTTCCGAGCGCCAAATATCTAAAGTTTTGCGTGGAAGTGCGGTGCAGTTTGCAGAGCTGCAGCGTGCACTTTTCGCCGAGCGGACAGAGCTTGGTTCAATGGCTCGCAATCCATTTTCGCTAAATCTGATAATGCTTTACTGGAACAAGAACCGAGAGTTACCTCCCACTCAAGCCGCGCTATACGAAAATTATATCTCGGATAGTTTGGACGATGCCGGAGAAACTATTAAGCGCCTAAAAATCAGTAAAGATGAGACTATCGCGATAATGGAGGATATTTCATGGATCATGTTCAATTCTACAAGCTTGGGCTTGGAGATCACAACCTCTGATCTGAGGCGGCGACTTCAGCGCGATGATATCGATATCTACGTCGACGTCATGGTCTCTGCGAGGTTGGCGCGCCGCGCGGCGTTTACCGGCAATGTCAGCTTTGTTCATAGGCGATTTAATGAGTTTTTCCTTGTTAAGAAGTGGCTTTCGGGCGAGGCGGCTCCCCCACTCGAAGCTATTCCTGCTGATTCTAGATACAGAGATGCTCTAGTACTTTACGCGGAGGTGGCGTCCGACGAGGAGGCTGCGCATATCGCGGAGTTTTGCTGGGAGGAAATCAGGAATCTTTCAGAAACAAGCGCAGATGGGGTAATTGCTTTTCTTCGGGCTATTCATGCTTTGCGTTTCGTAGCCGAAGCCTTCAGAGCTCGCACCAGCGCAATCGGCGCCTTTCGAGAGGAGCTAGGTCAAAAAGTCGTTTCGATCTTGTCTGACGGGCGTGATCTGATGACGTCGCGCGTGGTCGTAGAAGCGGTTGGCCTACTGGATTTTGAGTCGATGATGAAGGCGTTGTTGTCGGCGTTGCGGGTGAAAAGTATTTGGATACAAGAGGCTGCATTCCGTTCCTGCAGGTTTTTGCCGCAAATACCTCAATCTATTGAGCGTGAAATTTACATCTATTTGCGAAGTAAAAGCATCATAACAATTGTCTTTAGGTCTGACGAAGATATGTTTTTATTAGAGTCTTCAGAGTCTCTTTCTAAGGTCAGGGGTGTGTTTTCTTTAATCAGAATTGATATAATATTCGGGGTACTGTCGACATTATTTGTATATTTTATTGGTTTCTGCCTTTTGGGTGGCCGATCTATAAATATTTTTCTGTTCTCGTCGACTTATATATTCATGGTGTTATTGACCGTCCCCTTATTCGGCCGTGGTGGATTTGGACTAAAATTTTTTAGAAATAGATATTTGGAGGCGTTCGAAATTATTTCTCCGTCTATGTTAAATATCGATAGTTTGCTCGTTAATAGTATTATCTATTCGAAATACGGTCTCTTGATTGTCTCTCTGCTGCCGGGCTTGGGTGTAATCCCAGCAGACCATGAACTGAAATTTATATACTTTGAAGAATATGTTCAATCTCATTTTTATGTTATTGGTATATGTACGATACTGTCGACGCCTATTTTTGTTTCGAAAGCGCTATTTGGGTACTTATCTAATTTTTCGCTTCACAATATATTTTTATCGCTCCGTCGTCGGAAGCTTAAATTATTCGCCTTTCTGATTTTGCTATTGTCTATTTCTATGATTGGCTACGGCGCGGTTCTTGCGTTTCTAAGCTTGAGTGAAGAAATAAGAGAGTATATATTCTCGGCAATCGCTTTTATGGCGTTTTTATTTACCGCGAAGATCGCATATGATGAAATAGTGCCTAAGTTTCGTGAGGTTTTTCGCTGGTACGGAGATCGAAAACGGTGGCGGTCTCGTGGGCCATTTTCGGGTGTGAGGGCGGAGATAGCGCAGGACTATCAGTGTTTTGCAAGTTTCAAGTATCGGGTTAAATACGTCAATTGGTTGGAGGAAGAATCGCGGGATTCAAGATTTGAAGAACGACTTAGCAATATGAAGGAGAACCCTTGGCCGAGCTCGGGACGCCCAAGCTTTGGGGGGGATCCGGCAAGTACGTCGTTAGCAAAGCTGGACGCGCGTTGGCTGAAAATTGATTTATACTAATGGCCGTAATGGTCGGAGCATCACCGCCCCGGCCGCCCAGTCTTGCCCTTCGTCCGGCTCTTGCGCTTCTGCTCGCCCGGATCCTCATAGCTCCCGACACCCGTCTTGCCGCGCACCAACGGTCGCGGGTCATCACGCTCCGCTTGCCCTTCGAGCAGGGGCGAGAAGCGTTTGGTGCTCTTTGATGCCTCGGGCTTTTCCGGCAGCTTGCCGCTGACCGGTTTTTCGGTGCGGCCGACGGTCATTTCGTCGAGGTCGTTGCGGCGGAAGAGGGAGGTTGGAGCAAGATCGCCCCCCTCTGGCCTGCCGGCCTGCTGGGACGAGCCACGGGTCTCGTCCCGTCCTTCAGACCCCGCCACGGGTGGGGAGATTGGCTGGGCGCGATCGCTCGCTCCGCTTTCCAGCTTTGACGCCGTCGACCGCAGCCTCGTAGCATCCTTCCTGCCGGCTTCCATCGACTTGGCTTCCTCGCGGGCCATCGGGTCGTCCATGACGGCGAGTTCGGCGGCCTTGAGGCGTTTGATTTCGTCGCGCAGGCGGGCGGCCTTTTCGAAGTCGAGGTCGGCGGCGGCGTCGCGCATGCTTTTTTCCAGCGCGTTGAGATGGGCCTGCAGGTTGTTGCCGACGAGGTTGCCGCCATCGGCGAAGCCCTTGCCGTTGACGCCTGAAATGTCGGCGCGGACGTGGTCGCGCTCGTAGACGCTGTCGAGGATGTCGGAGATCTTCGCCTTGACCGATTCCGGGGTGATGCCGTGTTCCGCATTGTAGGCCATCTGCTTTTCGCGGCGGCGGGTGGTTTCCTCCATCGCCCGCTTCATCGAGCCGGTGATGTTGTCGGCATAGAGGATGACCTTGCCGTCGACGTTACGCGCGGCACGTCCGATGGTCTGCACCAGCGAAGTCTCGGAGCGCAGGAAACCTTCCTTGTCGGCGTCGAGGATGGCGACGAAGCCGCATTCGGGAATGTCGAGGCCTTCGCGCAAAAGGTTGATGCCGACGAGGACGTCGAAGGCGCCGAGGCGCAGATCGCGGATGATCTCGATGCGTTCGAGCGTGTCGATGTCGGAGTGCATGTAGCGGACGCGCACGCCCTGTTCATGCAGATATTCGGTCAGGTCCTCGGCCATGCGCTTGGTCAGCACGGTGCAGAGCGTGCGGTAGCCCTTGGCGGCGGTCTCGCGGATTTCGCCGAGCACGTCGTCGACCTGGGAGCGGGCGGAGCGGACTTCGACGGGTGGGTCGATCAGGCCGGTGGGGCGGATGACCTGTTCGGCGAAGACGCCGCCGGACTGTTCCATTTCCCAGCCGCCGGGGGTCGCCGAGACGGCGATCGTGTCGGGGCGCATCGCGTCCCATTCCTCGAAGCGTAAGGGACGGTTGTCCATGCAGGAGGGCAGGCGGAAGCCGTATTCGGCCAGCGTCGCCTTGCGCCGGAAGTCGCCCCGGTACATGCCGCCGATTTGCGGCACGGTGACGTGGCTTTCATCGATGAAGACGATGGCGTTGTCGGGGATATATTCGAACAGCGTCGGCGGCGGATCGCCGGGGTCGCGGCCGGTCAGGTAGCGCGAATAGTTCTCGATGCCCTGGCAGGAGCCGGTGGCCTCCAGCATCTCGATATCGTAGCGGGTGCGCTGCTCCAGGCGCTGGGCCTCCAGCAAGCGGCCGGCCTTTTCGAGCTCGGCGAGGCGGAGCTTCAGCTCCTCCTTGATCGACTTGATGGCGCCGTTCAGCGTCGGGCGCGGAGTGACATAGTGCGAGTTGGCGTAGATCTTCACCGATTTCAAGTCGCCGGTCTTGGCGCCGGTCAGCGGGTCGAACTCGGTAATGGCGTCGATCTCGTCGCCGAACATCGAGATGCGCCAGGCCGCGTCTTCCAGGTGGGCCGGGAAGATTTCGATCGTGTCGCCGCGGACGCGGAACGAACCGCGGGTGAAATCCATGTCGCGGCGCTTGTATTGCTGGGCGACGAGGTCGGCCAGCAGCTGGCGCTGATCCAGGCGGTCGCCGACCGCCATCTGGAAGGTCATCGCCGTATAGGTCTCGACCGAGCCGATACCGTAGATGCAGGAAACCGAGGCGACGATGATGCAGTCGTCGCGCTCGAGCAGCGAGCGTGTCGCCGAGTGGCGCATGCGGTCGATCTGCTCGTTGATCGACGATTCCTTCTCGATATAGGTGTCGGAGCGCGGGACGTAGGCTTCCGGCTGGTAATAGTCGTAGTAGGAGACGAAATATTCGACGGCGTTATCCGGGAAGAAGTTCTTGAATTCGGAATAGAGCTGGGCGGCCAGCGTCTTGTTCGGCGCCAGGATGACGGCCGGGCGCTGCGTCGCCTCGATCACCTTGGCCATGGTGAAGGTCTTGCCCGAACCGGTGACGCCGAGCAGCACCTGGCTGCGGTCGCCATTCTCCAGGCCCTCGACGAGGTCGCGGATCGCCGTCGGCTGGTCGCCCGCGGGGCTGTATTCGGAGTCCATGCGGATGGTGATGCCGCCCTCGGACTTGTCGGGTCTCGCCGGGCGATGCGGCGTCCAGATCTTGCCGTTCTTGTGCAGCGGGTTGCCAGATTCGATCAGCGCCGACAGCGCCTCGACGGTGGCGGTCACGGCGGTGCCTGCCTGCAGCGAGGCGGCCTCTTCCAGCGTTGTGTCCATTCCGGCGACGGGATTGAGACCGGCGGCGGCGCGGGTCTTCGGGTCGGTGGATCCGCCCATCGACGTGCCGCGGGCCGATTTCGACGCGGCGATCTCCACCTTCTTGCGGTGCTTGCCGGCTTTCGAGGCGATCTGGCGCTGTGTCTCGACGGAGGATGCCTCCGCATCGGCCTCCAGCTGCTTCACCCAATCGGCGACGGAACCCTCGAGCGGGGCGCCTTCGAAAGACGACTGGGGAGCTTCCTCGAAACCATTCGGGGCGGGGGATTTCTTCGTCGGTTTTGCCATGGCCGGAATATGGAGAGAGTCAGCGCGAAAGTGAAGAGGCAAAGGGTACAAAAGGGAAACGAATGAATCGTTCGGATTCGGCGAATAATGGCGCCAAACGGAAAGCCGGCCGGGGTGCCCCGGCCGGCTTTGTCATGCTCTAAAAATGTCTCAGCCGCGCTTCTTGATGACGCCGTAGACGATGTTGCGATTCTTGCCGAAGAAGACCTTGGATTCGCAATCCTGGCCCGCCGTCGCCTCGTGGATGATCTTCCACATATCGGCTTCCGAACGGAGCAGCAGCGCCCAGTTCATGAAGGTCTCGATATAGCCGTCGACGAGGATCGGGTAGGAATAATTGGCGAACAGGAAGGTGCCGCCCGGCTTGACCATCTCCAGGCAACGCTGGGTGAGCTTGATGGCGACGCGATCGACCAGATAGTCGTAGAGGCCGGAGGCATAGACGATGTCGAAGGTGCCGGGGTTGGAACGGCGCATCAGCAGTTCGCGCACCGAACCGTCGATCGCCTCGACCGCCGTGCCCTGGAAATCGCGGGCGATGGTGCCGATGCTGATCGGATCCTGGTCGAGAGCGACCCAGCGCTTCAGCGCCTTCTGCTTCATCGCTTCGGAATAGGCGGCTTCGCGCAGGTGACCGGCGGCGACGCTGAGCACTTCCGTGCCCGGGCCGCGTTCGGCGGCAACTTCATCGACCTGGCGGGCGAGGATGTCGCGGCGGTCCCAGTTGGCCTGCGAGGAGGGCGCGGTGCTGGTATATTCGAACAGAGCCTTGCCGAGATCGGAGGCGGCCGCGACCTTATCCATCACGCTTTCGTGGCGGTAGATGAAGTCGAGCAGGGTGGCATCGCCCGAATAGCCGCGCGGCTTGTCCCAGGACCACTTGGTCAGCGGGTCCTCGAGGAAATAGCTGGTGACGGCGTGATTCTGGATCAGCGGCACCAGTTCCTGCCAGACGCGCGGATGAATGCGGGCGCGCATCTCGTGCAGGGAAATCGTGACGCGATCGATAATCTTGGTTGGGTCTTCGGATTTGGCAAACTGCTGGCGGGCCAGTTCGAGCAGCAGGGCGACTTCACCCTTGCTGATGGCCAGATGCTCTTCGAATCGGTCGCTCTTCGGCGCTTCGAGCTCGGTCGCTATGGCTTTGGGCGTAATAAGGCTATGGCCGTCGAAATCCATCTTGGGCTGGGTCACGCGATACGTCCTCTAATCAATTGGGGTTATATTACCGGGTCACACCTGTACCGTTTTGGGCGTTACCTTGAATTGTATATTAGCGAGAAACTTTTCATTAACCATTGAAATCCATAAACATGATTAACGGCGCCGGTCTGCCGCTCATTTAGCAAGCTTTAATCGAGCCCCTGTATTTTGGTGGTATTAGATTGCCGGTGTTGCCGTGCTTCCTCATCAGAAGGGGCTAAGCGAACCGCACGAATGCGTCAGTCAATTCCGCCCAGAGTATCAGCGGAGAGCTCTGGCGAAGCGTAGTACGGAGCGGTGGAACAGTGCATGAAGCACGAAATTGCCTATGCGGCAGAGATCGATCTTGAACCGAAGTTGCTGCGGCCGACGCCGGGCGAACTGCGGGATCTCTATCGCATCGAGGGGGAAGCTGAACGAAAGATGGCGACACGGCAGGGGCTGTGGATCGCTGTTATTGTCTATATCCTGTTTTCCGCCACCGACCTGCTGCTGATCCCCGATGTTGCCACCTTCACGATTCTGGCCCGCGTCAGCGTCGGCAGCTTCGCGCTGCTGTTCCTGGAAGCCGAAGTCTATCTGAAGAAAAGCATCCAGTGGCTCGACCGCACCAGTGCGCTGGCGCTGGTGCTGGGCTTCGCGATCTGGTGCTTTCCGGCCGTCCGCACCGTCCATGCCGACAGCCTTTCCTATTACATGATCTTCGGCGCCATCTTCATGATGGGCGCCAACCAGTTCTTCAATTTCCGGTTCGGCCTTTCGGTTCTGGCCTCCAGCGCTGTGCTGGTGACCTTCCTGATCTCGCTGGTGTTCTTCTGGCCAACGAGCGTCTACGCCATGGCCTTCGGCATGTTCTACGTGTCGTGCTTCGTCTTCACCTCCTATGTGAACTGGAAGCTGAACCATGAGCGCTATCACGTCTTCTTCAATGCGCTTGAAGCCAGGATGCAGCAGAAAGAAGCGACGGATCGCGGCGAGGCGCTGCTTCGCATGTCGAACACCGACTATCTGACCGGTCTCGAAAACCGCCGGGCCGTGGACCAGCGGCTGCGTGACTACTGGAAGGAATGGCAGCGCAAGGGCGTCGGCTTCACCGCCATCCTCGTCGATGTCGATTTCTTCAAGAAATTCAATGACGGCTATGGTCACCAGGAAGGTGACCGCTGCCTCATTCATGTTGCGCGTACAATCAAAGACGCGATCGAGCCCTATGGCGCGTCGATCGGCCGTTACGGCGGCGAGGAATTCATCGTGCTGGCGCAGTTCGACGAGGTCGCGCGCGTGACCGATCTGGCCGAATGCATTCGCGATACGGTCGAGCAGATGGGGTTGATCCACGAGGAGCGCCGCGACGGCACCTCGATCGTTACCGTCAGCGTCGGCGCGGCCTATACGCGTGACCAGAGCGGCAAGCTTGAAAAGATCATCCACGAGGCCGACCGGGCGCTCTACAGTGCCAAGGCGGCTGGTCGCAACTGCGCCCGCCTGTTCGATCCGAACGATCCGTTCAGCAGCGACGAGAGCGAAAATATCGCGGCCCTGCTGCGGATCGCCGTGGCGCAGGATCTGCTTTCGCTGGTCTATCAGCCGATCGAGGATATCCGCACCGGCCGCCGCGATGCGGTCGAAGCGCTGATGCGCCTGAAGACGCTGGATGGCAGCTCCATCCCGCCGAGCCTGTTTATCCCGATTGCCGAGCGTACAGGCATGATCCTCGAGCTTGGCCGCTGGGTCATCCAGACGGCTTGCCGCGAGGTTTTGGCTCCGAACCTGGCACAGATCGCCAGCGTGAACGTTTCGCCGATCCAGCTGCGCATGCCGGGCTTTGCTGCCAGCGTTGCCGCCGTACTCTATGAGACCGGCGTTGCCGGTAACCGCCTTGCCTTCGAAATCACCGAAGGCCAGGAAATGGAAATGCATGCCGACGTCCTGAAGTGCATCAGCGATCTGAAGACGCTGGGCATCAAGATCTGGCTCGACGATTTCGGCACCGGTTTTGCCGGCCTCTCCTGGCTGCGCCTCATCGATTTCGACACCGTCAAGATCGACCGCTCGTTCCTGCATGGCAGCGCCACGCCGCGCGGCAAGGCGATGCTCGAAGACATCGTCGGGCTGATCCGCAACCGTGGACCGAAGATCCTCGTTGAAGGCGTGGAGACGGCGGATCAGCTGTCGCTGTTGCGCCAGCTCAGGATCGACTATGCGCAGGGCTATCATCTCGGCCGCCCGGCGCCGGTTCAGGCAATCGATTCCACGCCGGCAAAGCCGAGCCGTCCGGCGCTCGTCGCATCCCGGCCAGCCGGCCGCTAAAGCCTTCCGAGGCCTGCCAAAATGCCGCAGTCAGCTTGGGGGAACAATGTCAGCAGCGCTGACGTTGTGATCCGCTGTCTTCAAACAGCGCTCCCGCCCGCTTCTAGGGCACTCTTTCCGACGGCATCCGGAATTGCCCCGCCTCGCCGCCGTTTTCGGATGGAGGACAACAGATGTCCGAATTGGCAAGTCTGCGTGCACTTACACCGCAGCAGCGCAATACGCTGATCGCCAGCTATCTCGGCTGGACCCTCGATGCCTTCGATTTCTTCATTCTCGTCTTCGTTCTCAAACACATTGCCGAAGAATTTCACACCGACGTTCCTGCCGTCTCGGCGGCAATCTTCCTGACGCTGGCGATGCGCGCGGTTGGTGCTCTGGTCTTCGGGCTGGCGGCAGACCGGTTCGGCCGCCGCGTCACCCTGATGGCGGATGTGCTGCTCTATTCGATCTTCGAGTTCCTGACCGGCTTTTCGACCGGGCTGACGATGTTCCTGATCCTTCGGGCGCTGTACGGCATCGCCATGGGCGGGGAATGGGGCGTCGGCGCCTCGCTCGTCATGGAAACGGTGCCAGACGAATCCCGTGGTATCGTTTCGGGTATCCTGCAGGCAGGCTATCCTTCCGGCTATCTTCTGGCGTCGATCGTCTTCTTCCTGCTATTTCCGGTCATCGGCTGGCGCGGCATGTTCTTCGTCGGCGCGCTGCCGGCACTGCTGGTGCTCTATATCCGCCGTAACGTCGAGGAGAGCCCGGCCTTTCTTCGAAGGCAGCGGGAAGGGCGCAGGCCGTTCCTGACGATCCTGCGTGAAAACGTGCCGCTGTTCATCTGGTCTGTGCTGCTGATGACTGCGTTCAATTTCCTCAGCCATGGCACGCAGGATATCTATCCGACCTTCATGGAAACCCAGCGCGGCTATGACAGCTACACGACCGGGGCGATCGCCATCGTCTACAATATCGGGGCGATCTGCGGCGGATTGTTCTTCGGTGCGCTGTCGCAGCGGATCGGCCGCAAGAAGGCGATCGTTATCGCGGCGCTGCTGGCGATCCTCGTGGCACCGCTATGGGTCTACGCGCCCGGGCCAGTGCTGCTGGCGATTGGCGCGTTCCTGATGCAGTTCTTCGTGCAGGGCGCCTGGGGCATCGTGCCTGTGCATCTCAACGAACTGTCGCCAGACGAAGTGCGCGGCACATTCCCGGGCTTCGCCTACCAGCTCGGCAATCTGCTGGCCTCGGGCAATGCGACGATGCAGGCGGGGCTGGCTGCCCATTGGAACGGCGACTATGCCACAGCGCTGCTCGTCGTCGCGGCGATTGTCGCCGCCGTCGTCGCGCTGCTTGCGGGCTTCGGGTACGAGAAAAAGGATGTGCGCTTTGGCGCGGCGAAGGCCGAGACGCCAGAAGGCGCATTCCGGGCCTGAGTAACTGCGGCGGACGCGAGCCGTCCGCCGCCGATCTTCGCCGACTGTAGTCTTTTCTTAACCAGCGTCTTCTAATCTTCCCCTGCGGTGGTCAGGTATTGCGTTCCACTGCGACTTTTTATGATCCGGTTTACACGATGGCCGGTATCATGAAGGCGATAAATTTCGCCGTTACCTTTCCCAATGAATTCTTGCAGACCAGCCGGCATCTCGATTTTTGCACCGTTTCCAATGCGGCGTACGAGACGACGCCGGCGCTTTTTCGATTGCGAAGCCGCTGGGTCATTTGAAACGAGTTGAGTACAATCAGATGCGGCAATCTAGAGGGCTGCGGTGGTAGCGGCCGGCGCGGGTGTCTGGGCCTTCGGGCGCTCTGGCACGATCGCCCGCCGCCCATACCAGAACACCCCGATGGCTGCGATAGCTGCGGCGCCGTGGACCCAGTAGGCGAGCGCATAGCCGCCTTCCTTGGTCAACCAGCCGGCAACGATATTGCTGAGGGATGCGCCGATACCCTGGACCGTCATGACGGCTGCGAGGCCGGCGTTGAAGCGCCCGGTGCCGGAGAGGATGCGCTCGGCGGCAAGCGGCGTGGCGATGCCGATCAGTCCGGCGCCGACGCCGTCGAGGAACTGCACCGGATAGATGGCTGCGAAATTGCCGAAGCTTCCGGCGATGGCGCCGCGCAGCGGCAGGGCGCAGAGCGCTATGATGAAGACGAGCGCGAGGCCGAAGCGGCGGATCAGGAAAGGTGCGGCCAGCGCCATGGCGATCATCGACAGTTGAGAGACGCCGGTGACGATTGCCGTCGTGCGGAAGGGTGTGCCGAGCTGGATCGAGAAATCCTGGGCGATCAGGCGGCTCATCGGCGCATTGCCGAAATGGAAGATCAGGAGCGTTACAGCAAGCAGGATGAGGCCGCGCGAGCTGGCGATGATCGAATAGCCCGACGGGCCTGGCGTGCCGTCGTCGTGGGCCAGACCGCGCGCGACGGCGTTGTCGATACTGCGCGGATCGATCGCCAGCGTGGCGCCGATCGTGGCGATGGCCGTCGCGATCATTAGCCAGATAATGCCGTTGAGCCCGAAAAGCAGAGTGGCGAGATAGACCCCGGCCAGAGAGACAACATTGCCGGCATGGTTCCAGAATTCGTTGCGCGCCACCTGATCCGGAAAGGCTGCCTCGCCAACGAGACCAAGCGTCAGGCCCATCAGCGCCGGGCCGATCACAGCGCCAACAATTGCGGTTGCCGACTGGCCGCCGAAGACGGACGCGTTTCCGGGGCTGGCCAGCGTCCAGAGCGCAGCTGCGGTGACCAGGACGACAGGGATGATGATCAGCAGCCGTTTGTGTGGCGAGGCATCGACCAAGGCGCCGAACAACGGCGTGGCGATCAGCCCGAGGATGCCGCCGAGCGTTGCGACAATGCCGAGCGTCATCGGTGACCAGCCATGCGTGGCGAGGAAACCGTCGAGGAATGGCCCCAGTCCGTCGCGGGCGTCAGCGAGAAAAAAGTTGAGCGTCGCCAGCGCGACCAGCGAGCGGCGGCTGAGGGCGGATTGTTGCGGCGATGGCATCTCTGCTCTTCCTTCAGGACGGTGGTGTCCTGAAGGTGGCTCCGCGGTTTGCGGGCCGCTTCCGGCGCTCGCCATGAACGGCGGCCCGGATCAAAAGTTCCGCGCCTGCGGCAGGGCCGCTCCGATTTTCTTCAAATGCGCCCAATGGGTTCCGCGGGGCTTGAAGAGCGTGAATTTCGGGATACATGCTGGCGCCAGCAGTCACGCCTTCCAAGGATTCTCATATGCCGTTTTCGCTGAGCCCCGCCGCCGTCTGGCCGGTCATCATGCTTTTTGCCTCCAACATCTTCATGACCTTTGCCTGGTACGGGCATCTGAAGCACAAGAGCAGCGCCATTTTCCTGGCCATTCTTGCCAGCTGGGGCATTGCGTTCTTCGAATATTGCCTCGCCGTTCCCGCCAACCGGATGGGCTCGGAAGTCTATTCGACGGCGCAGCTGAAGACGATGCAGGAGGTGATCACGCTGATCGTTTTCGCCGGCTTCTCGATCTTCTGGCTCGGCGAGAACCTGACCTGGAACCACGCGATCGGCTTTGCGCTCATTGCGCTCGGCGCGTCCTTCATCTTCCGCGGATGAGCAAGCGGCCGCCCGCGATGCGGCGTAAGCGAACGGGCGGCCTTCGCCGCGACCGGGGTGGTGATCGCAGCGCGCCGGTTGCCTAGCCGGCCGCGCATGCGAGTTCCATCAAATCGGCGCCGTCTTTTCAACAGCACGTTGCCACTTGCCATTGTCTTTCGCTGCATGGACACTCTTACCCATAGAGGGAGTGGACCATGGCAGAGCGCGGCCGCGAGTTTGCAGATATCGCCTATACCGTCCTCGTCGTCGAGAAAAAGCCGGGTATCGAGGCGGTGGCCGCGGCGCTCGGCATGACCTATGCCGTCTTGCATTCAAGGCTGATCAACCGGACCTGCTTTTCTGCCGACGAAATCAATGCCCTGGTGCGGGCGGTACCGGATGTGCGGCTCGTCAATTGCCTGCTGAAGGAAACGGGGTTCGTGGCGGCCGATCGTCCAGTGCCTGATGCCGCGGGCCACGATGGCCAGCCGGCCGAGACGATCGGCCTCCAGCGCATCGCGACGCGGGTGGTTGTCGACGCAACCGGCATCCTGGAGCTTGTCGATGCTGCACTCGCCGGAGGCGGAATGGACCACAGACGGGAAGCGCTCGTCCGCAACGAGATCAGCGAGACCGAGCGGTCGCTTGCCACCCTGCGACTGCGGATCGCCGAGGCGTGATTCAGCGGACGCGGCGGCGGAGCTTGTCCAGCCAGTCATCGCCTTCTGCCCGCAGCACTTCCATCTCGGCCGAAATGTCGCCGTGGCGTTGTTCCAGCAAACTCTTGCGCGCCGGCGTGCCGCCCTTGCGAAGCTTGGACTCGATTGCAAGAAGCTGGAGCTTGTAGAGGTTAAGCGTGCGCACGACGCGCATATATTCGCTGAGAGGATTGGGATCTGGCATCGACTGTCGGCTGGCTGGATCTGCGTTTCAAACGCGCAGCCCCTATCGCGCCGGACACAACCGCGACATCAAAACGAGCGGCGTTTTTCAACGGGGAGGTGGTGGCCTCATGACGGCCGGTAACATCGAGTGACCGGCCGGCGGGGAACGGGTGGAGGCGTTCTGCGTTGGTTTCCAGAACCGGAGATCAATAATGCAGAAGAACAAACCACTCGTCGAAGTCGTCGTATCCACCGCCGAAGGCAAGGTGCCGATGGGCATCATGAACACGGAGCAGGCGCTGGCTCTGCCCGATGATATCGACGCCAAGGTCTCGCATCCCGATCATAAGGTAGGCGAGACGGATGTGTATATTCCGATTAAGGAGCTGGAGCAGCATGCTGTTGCGTCTGTCGGTTCAGCGGGCCGAAAACCCAATAATTACAAATAGTCCATGTCTGCAATCTGCCTGAATGCAGTCGCATTTGGTTGAGACCTTGTCACCATCAGGTGATGATGAGGTGATCGGCCATGAGCGTGTCATTTCAGACGATGGCGGCTATCCGTTTCGGTTACGGCTTCCGACCCGGCGAGTCTGGGCCGCAGGATATCCAGGCGCTTCTCGGCCAGCTGAAGACCGGGGCGCAGAGCCCGCCGTCTTTTCCGGCCGGCGGCACTGATGCATGCCGCCAGCGGCTGACGGCGCTGCAGGATCAGCTGAAAGCGATGCGTCAGGATGCCAATGCTGGCGGCGACGACGGCGAGCGCCGCAACCGGCGCCGCGAGCTGCAACGCCAAGTGCAGCGTGGGTTCCAGCGGGATGCCAATCAGCGGCTGATGCAGTCCGTGCTTTCGGCCAACGGCTTCTACGAGCGGCTGGCGGCGTTCTGGACCGACCACTTCTCGACCAGCGCCAACAAGAGCCTGCCGATGCGGATGATCGTGCCACTCTACGAGGCCGAGGCGATCCGCCCGAATCTCGGCGGCTCGTTCCGCGATCTCTTGCGGGCGGCGACCGAGCATCCGGCGATGTTGATCTATCTCGATCAGGCACAGTCTCAGGGGCCGGATTCGCCCGGCGGGATACGGCAGAGGAAAGGCCTCAACGAAAATCTCGGGCGCGAATTGCTGGAACTCCACACGCTCGGCGCAGGCAGCGGCTATACGCAGGCCGACGTGCGGGGCGCCGCCATGGTGCTGACTGGACTTACCGTGGATCGTGACGATGTAGATACCGTCTTTCGTCCGCGTCTGTCCGAACCCGGACAGCATAGCATGCTTGGCATTGGCTACGGCGGCGAACGGCGAACGCGCAAGGACTACCTCGCGATGCTGGATGACCTCGCGGCGCATCCGAAGACGGCCGAGCACATCTGCCGCAAGCTTTGCATCCATTTCATCTCCGATCAGCCGCCGTCCGAAATGATCTCGGCGATGGCGGATGTCTGGAAGCGCGCAGACGGCGATCTGACGGCTGTCTATGGCGCGATGCTCGACCACCCGGCCGCCTGGCGCGACGAAGGCTCGAAGGCGCGCCAGCCTTTCGATTTCGTGGTTGCCGGGCTGCGGGCGCTGAATGCCGGGAGCTTCATGGAAGCCAATCAGGATGATGACGGCGATGCCGATACTGCGATGGCCGCACCGCCTGCGGAGATGGCTGGCGGCGATGCGGTGAAGAGCGTGGCGCCTGCCGATCCCGCCGGTAAAGAGGCGGTCAAGCGGCGCAAGGCGTCTCAAACCGCCAGAGCTTTGGGGCAGGGTGCGTTGCGCCGCATGGGCCAACCGGTCTGGCTGCCGCCGAGCCCCGCAGGTTTCGAGGAGACGTTCGGTGCCTGGATTACCGCAAGCCAGCTTGCCGAGCGGCTCGCCTGGGCCCGGCGGGCTTCGGCGCAATTCGGGAGGGACGAGGATCCTCGCGACTTCCTCAAGGCAACGCTCGGCGATGCGGCGCGCGACGAGACGATCCGCGTTGTTTCGCAGGCGCCGAGCAAGGTCAGCGGGCTGACGCTGGTTCTTGCCTCACCCGAATTCAACCGCCGATAAGGAGACCGGTCATGACAGAGTTTCTGCTTTCCCGCCGCGGTTTTCTGGCCTCCGCCTGCTGTCTCGCCGCTGCCCCGGTTTTCACGCCCGTCACCTTCGCCGCCATGCCGGGCGACAACAGGTTCGTCACCATCGTGCTGCGCGGCGCCATGGATGGCCTCGATCTGGTCCAGCCTTATGGCGAGGCCGGTTTTGCGATGCTTCGCCCGACCCTGGCGCTAATGCCGGACAAGGGGCTCATCGATCTCGACGGTCATTTCGGCCTCAATCCGGCGGGCGCCGATCTTCTGCCGTTGTGGAAATCGAAGGAGCTGGCATTCGTTCATGCGGTCTCGACGCCCTATCGCGACCAGCGCAGCCATTTCGACGGCCAGGATATGCTGGAATCGGGCGGCGAACATGTGGCCGAAGAAAAGACGGGCTGGCTCAACAGGGCGCTTGCCGTCATCCCGCGCTCGGATGCGCGCAAGGCGATCGACGTCAACACATCGACGGAGCTGATCCTTTCAGGTCCGAACAATGTCGATGTGTGGGCGTCGGATTCCAATCTCGGCACCGCCAAGGACGAAATGCAGTTTCTGATGCGGCTCTATGCCGTGGACCCCGCCTTTGCCAAGGCGATGGAGGAGGCGACCCGGGCCAATGGCGCTGCGATGATTGCCGAACCCGACGGCAAGCGCGGCGAGAAGATTGCCGATGTCGCCGCACTTGCCGGCAACATGCTGAAGGGCGACTACCGGATCGCCAGTTTCTCGATCACCGGCTGGGATACGCATGTCGGGCAAGCCGCGCAGTTCAAGCGGCCGGTTCAGGATCTGGCGGAAGCGATCAACACACTGAAAACCACGCTAGGCGCTGATATCTGGTCGAAGACAGTCGTCCTTGCGATGACCGAGTTCGGCCGCACTGTTCGCCAGAATGGCTCCGGCGGCACGGATCATGGGACGGGCGGTTGCGCGCTACTTGCGGGCGGAGCCATCAATGGCGGCCGTATCCTCGGCAAATGGCCGGGGATCGGCGATGCCCAATTGCTCGACGACCGTGATCTGATGCCGACGGCCGATGTTCGGGAGATCGCCGCGGCGATGCTCTACCGGCAGTTCGACGTTACTGCCGAAGACCTGACGGCGAAGATCTTTCCGGGGTTGAGTTTTGACAAGGGCTCGCAGTTCCTGCGAGCCTGATGAGAGCCAAGTCACTCCGCAGGGACAGGCTTCGGTGCGCCGTTTTCGTCGAGGGCCACCATGATGAAGGTGCCGGCGGTGACCTTTTCCATTTTGTTGTAACGGGAACGGTGCGCCCAGGCCTCGACGCAGAGGGTGATCGAGGTGCGTCCGACGCGGTCGATATCGGTGTAGACGGAGAGCGTATCGCCGATCTTGACCGGCAGTTCGAAGGCCATTTCCTTTACGGCGGCGGTGACGACGCGGCCGCGGGCGCGTTCGGCGGCGCGGATGCCGCTTGCCAAGTCCATCTGCGCCATGACCCAGCCGCCGAAAATATCCCCCGCCGGATTGGCGTCGCCGGGCATGGCGAGCGTGCGGAGGGTCAGTTCACCTTTCGGCTTCGGGCTGTCGTTCATCATCAAGTCCTTGTCATGTCACGGAGAGTGAAGATGGCAGGCTTGACGGCCGGATGGCAAGGGCAATGCGGCGGTTATGCAGGGAGGGATTCTCAGAGACGGCCGAGCGTGAAGAAGAGCGCGGCCCAGAAGAGCGCCGAAAGCTCGGCGGCTACCAGAAAACCGATTGCGCGTTCCGTCATAGGAGCTCCCCTTCGTGGTTAAAAGGGGCTCGCGACCCCAGACGCGAGCCCCAATCCCTTCGTGTCCGCCAAGACGCGTTAGGATGGCGAGCGAAATACTCAAAATGGGGGAGGCGCGGTATCGTAAGATCTTGGGATCCCACGGCTGGAACAGTGCTCCGTGTGTCTTCCATGGCTGACCGGACAATTTTTATTCTTGGCAGCCCGCAAAAAATTCGCTGAGCTTAAATATAATAGAATTCATATATTTATCTCTTGCATGGCGGTTCAGGAAGGTTGTTTCCGTTACGTTATGTGAAGTCGAGCTAATAATGCTTCACTGGCCGGTAAGACATGCCCTGCAGAATTTGCGCCGATCATCAGTGCGTGAATGCGAGGGGACTTCGTGCGCAATACAAAGATTTCGACCCGTCTGTACGGGCTTGTCGGGCTTACACTGGCGATTTTCGTCGGCGTGATGGCTTTCTTCCTGAACTATTCCTACTCGGAGCTCGAGGCTGAGCGGAAAGCCGGTCTGGCGCAGATGGATGCGACGGCCATCAACATCATGAAGAAATACTACAAGATGGAGCAGGACGGCACGCTGACGCGCGAACAGGCGCAGACGGCCGTCAAGGACGTCATCGCTTCCATGCGCTATGGCGACAGCGGCTACTTCTGGATCAATGACATGCATCCCAACATGGTGATGCATCCGATCAAGCCGGAGCTTAATGGCACCGACCTGTCGCAGAACAAGGATCCGAACGGCAAGTTCCTGTTCGTCGAGTTCGTCAATACGGTCAAGGCGCATGGCCAGGGCTTCGTCGATTACTACTGGCCCAAGCCGGGCGCCGAGCAGCCGGTTCTGAAATACTCGCATGTCGCCGGCTTCGAGCCCTGGGGCTGGGTTGTCGGCACCGGCGTCTATGGCGACGACCTTGCCGCGCTTTACCGCCAGAACGCACTCTGGGCCGCGCTGCTCTGTGGTGCGGGCGCCATCGTCACCCTCCTCATTGCCTATGCGATCGTCCGCAGCGTCACCGGTCCGGTTGCGCGTATCGGTGCTGCGATGCATGCCATTGCTGCCGACGGCTCCGCTGCGGCAGTCGTCGACGGCGAACGCCGCGACGAGATCGGCCACATGGCCAAGGCGCTGCTTGTCCTGCGGGACTCGATGATCGAGCGTAGCGAGATGCGATCGCGCGAGGATTCGCGTCAGCGCGAACTCGATGGCGAGCGCCGCAACAGCGAGCAGCGGATGCGCAATTCGGCCGAACGCCAGAACCACGCGATGATGACGCTTGGCCAGGGCCTCGAGCGTCTTGCCGCCGGTGATCTGACGGTCACGGTCGGCGATTTCGGCGAGGAATATGCCAAGCTGCGTTCGGATTTCAATGCGGCTGCCGGTGCGCTTAGCAGCGTCATCCAGGCGATTTCGGAATCGAGCCATATCGTCAACGACAGCGCCGCCAATATCAGCGAAGCGACCAACAATCTTTCGAAGCGCACCGAGCAGCAAGCGGCCGCTCTGGAAGAGACGGCAGCGGCGCTCGACGAGATCACGGCGACCGTCCGCACAGCCTCCGAGCGGGCGACGGAAGCGCGCGAGATGGTGTCCGAGACCAAGACCAGCGCCGGCAAGTCGGGCGAGATCGTCCGCAATGCCGTTGCGGCGATGAGCCGGATCGAGGATTCGTCCAACCGTATCGGCCAGATCATCGGCGTCATCGACGAGATCGCCTTCCAGACCAACCTTCTGGCGCTCAATGCAGGCGTCGAGGCGGCGCGTGCGGGCGAGGCCGGCCGCGGTTTTGCCGTCGTCGCGCAGGAAGTCCGCGAGCTGGCGCAGCGCTCGGCCAACGCCGCCAAGGAGATAAAGACCCTAATCAGCAATTCGGCTGCCGAAGTCGGCAACGGCGTGTCGCTGGTTCGCTCGACCGGCGACGCGCTTGTCGAGATCGAGGCGCTGGTCAACAAGGTCAATGACCACGTGAATTCGATTGCCACTGCGGCACGCGAACAGGCAACCGGGCTGCAAGAGATCAACACCTCGGTCAATCACATGGATCAGATGACGCAGCAGAACGCGGCGATGGTCGAGGAGACGACCGCAGCCAGCCAGACGCTGGCCGCCGAGAGCAATCAGTTGCGCACCCTGCTTTCCAATTTCCGTCTCGGCCAGAGCCAGGCGACGGCGCCGCGCGCCTATAACCGGGCGGCCTGATAACATCCGGGAAAGGCGGGAAACCGCCTTTTCCACCAGGGGTAAGCTTTCCTTCACCAGTTTTATTTAAATTTGATTTGAATTCTTCAGGTTGCAAGCAGGGCTGCGGGGCGATGGAGGGTATTGTGTCTGTCTCTCTTCTGCGGCGTATCGTGCTGACCACGCTGGTTTCCACGGCGCTCACGACCTGTTCCGTCAGTGACGGCCTCGTGCCGCCTGCCAATGTCGATCGCGGCACCAAAGTCAGCTCCATTTCTCCGCCAAGACAGTCCGCCATGCGCATGGCGCCGATGGAAACGGCGCAATCCTATCCCGCTTCGGCGCCCGTTTCGCGCGCCGGCGGATCGGTCGATTACCTCGATACGCCGAACCTTGCAGGCGAGGGACGTTCTGCCACCGATGCTGCTCCGGCCCCTGGCCGCAAGCTGCCGATGATCGACAGTGACGAGGCGCTTGCCCAGCAACAGGTGCCGCGTTCGCAGAATGAGCCTGGCAACTGGGGCGGCACGCGCCAGCTTTCCGTTCCCGAGGGCGGCGTCAACATGGATTCCGAACTCGGCGCCGAACCGGTGGTCGGCCTTGCCCAGGAGCAACAGCAGCAGATCGCCGAAGGTGAAACGGCCGAGCCCGTTGTCGACGGCATCGGCACCGATGCGCCTGTTCAGACCAACCAGCGGCGTATGCCGCGCCCGACCGCGCAGACCGAGATGAGCCAGGCCGCCGTCTGGAATGATGGCAGCGCAGTGGTTGCCCCGCAGCGCGTTCCCGAAGAGAGCGAGAGCCAGGAAGTGGCGATGCTGCGGCCGAACGATCCAATGATGAGCACGCCGGCCATGCCCGCCGATCCGAGCGTGATGCCGGCCTCGGAGCTTTCCTGCCGCCGCGAACTGAAGCGCATGGGCGTGGTCTTCACCGACAAGCCGGCGATCTCCAATGGTCCCGCCTGCCAGGTGCCTTACCCAATCTCCTTGCAGGGGCTTTCCGGCAATATCGGCGTCCGGCCTGCTGTGACGCTGAACTGCCAGGTGACGCTCGCCTTCGCCAAATGGGTGAAGAACGAGCTCGCGCCCTCGGCACGCTTTCGCTACTGGTCGGGCATGAAGACGATCGAGCCGCTCGGCGGTTATTCCTGCCGGCGCATGAACAACAGTCGCCAGAAATACAATCCGATGTCGGAGCATGCGCATGGCAATGCGATCGATGTCGGCAAGTTCGTGCTGAAGAACGGTCACGAGATCGATATCCGCAAGAAGGGGCTCTTCTCTTTCCGCGAAGGGCGGCTGCTGAAAGCCGTGCGTAGCGACAGCTGCAAATATTTCAACACGGTGCTTGGCCCCGGCAGCAACCCCGAACACTGGAATCATTTCCACTTCGATCTGAGAGACCGCAAGAGCGGCCGGGTCTATTGCAGCTAGCGTGCCTTCTTGGCGCATGCCGGGGAATCTGATCTGACGGGCACTCCTGAAAGAGGAGAGCAGAGATGGCAGACCGCAGGCGCCCGAATTTCGTGATGCTTTGTCTTGTGGTGGTGATTGCCGCAGCTGCCGTTTTCGGCGGGCGCTGGTATGTGTATGTCGCCTATGCGAGCGACCCCTTCGACGAGGTCGGGATCAGCCTCAACACGATGATGCCAGGACCCATCCGCGAGATCGGCTGCGGCATGCTGAAGAGCCGTTTCGAAGGCAAGACGCTGCCGCCCTTCGGCTGCGGCCTCAACGGACAGTGGTGAGCGCTCAAAAAGAAAGCCGGCGAAACGCCGGCTCAGACTGACCGGCCTTCAGGGGAAATCGACCGGGTTCTAAAAGTGTTCGTGCTTACGGCGGCATTTCTCTACAAATAGAGGCAGCGGAAATATGAGCGTAACGAGCGCCCGTTGACGGTTCCGCAAAGGGATGGGCGGCGGGGCAGAAACCGTTGCTTGCCTCTGTGGCGGTTATCCTCCGCGAAGATCACCGGTTGATGACAAAGGCGGTGGAAAGACGATTTTCCGCCGGCCGCTTTTCTTCGCGCCACTATGGCTGGCCCGCTGAATAGTGTGTTCACGGGGTACGGGATGTCAAAGTGTCACAAAGGGGCTATATAGCGGCCCAATAAGAGGAAACATCCAAAAGCCGCATGACACCCATCATTTCGATCCGCAATCTCACCAAGCATTATGCCAATGGATTTGAAGCGCTGAAGGGCATCGATCTCGATGTCGAGAAGGGCGAAATCCTGGCGCTACTCGGCCCCAATGGCGCAGGCAAGACGACGATGATCTCGATCGTCTGCGGCATCGTCAATCCAAGCGGCGGCGAGGTGCTCGTCGGCGGCCACGACGTGGTCAAGGATTTTCGCGCGACGCGGACGATGATCGGCCTTGTGCCGCAGGAGCTGACGACCGACCAGTTCGAGACCGTCTGGAACACGGTGAGCTTCTCACGCGGCTTGCACGGCAAGAAGCCGAATCCGGCGCATATCGAGAAGGTGCTGCGCGACCTGTCCCTCTGGGACAAGAAGGACAACACGCTGCGGCAGCTTTCCGGCGGCATGAAGCGGCGTGTGCTGATCGCCAAGGCGCTGAGCCATGAGCCGGAAATCCTCTTCCTCGACGAGCCGACGGCCGGTGTCGATGTGACGCTGCGCAAGGACATGTGGCGCGTCGTCGAGCAGCTGCGCGAGTCTGGCGTGACGATCATTCTCACGACCCACTATATCGAAGAGGCCGAAGAGATCGCCGACCGCGTCGGCGTCATCAACGGCGGCAAGCTGCTGCTCGTCGAAGACAAGGCGGCGCTGATGGCCAAGCTCGGCCGCAAGCAGCTGATCCTCGAACTCACCGAGCCGCTCGAAAAGCTGCCGGAGCATTTTGCCGGAAACGGCCTGTCGCTGGAACAGGGCGGCACGCGGCTGGTCTACAATTTCGATGCGCATAACGAGCAGGAAAGCATTGCGGCGCTTCTGACCCGGCTTTCGGCAGACAACATCCATTTCAAGGATCTCTCGACGCGGCAAAGCTCGCTCGAGGATATCTTCGTGGCACTCGTGGGAGGCGCCAAATGAATATCGAAGCCGTCAAGTCCATTTACTTCTTCGAAATGGCCCGTACGCGCCGTACGCTGCTGCAGAGCGTCGTGTCGCCTGTCATCTCGACCTCGCTCTATTTCATCGTCTTCGGCGCCGCCGTCGGTTCGCGCATCCAGACGGTGGAGGGAGTTTCCTATGGTGCCTTCATCACGCCCGGCCTGATCATGCTGACGCTACTCGGCCAGTGCATCAGCAATGGTTCCTTCGGCATCTACTTCCCGAAATTCACCGGGACGATCTACGAAGTGCTGTCGGCGCCTGTTGCGATGACGGAAATCCTGCTCGGTTATGTCGGCGCGGCGGCCACCAAGGGATTGCTGATCGGGTTGATCATCCTGCTGACGGCCAATGCCTTCGTGGAAGTGAGGATCGAGCATCCCTTCATGATGATGCTGTTCTTCCTGCTGACGGCGATCACCTTCAGCCTGTTCGGCTTCATGATCGGTATCTGGGCCGGCAATTTCGAGCAGCTGAACCTGATCCCGATGCTCGTCGTCCCGCCGCTGACCTTCCTCGGCGGCAGCTTCTATTCGATCAACATGCTGCCGCCCTTCTGGCAGGCGGTCAGCCATTTCAATCCGGTACTTTATCTCGTCAGCGGTTTTCGCTGGAGCTTCTACGGCATCGCCGACGTCAATCCGTTGATCAGCCTCGGAATGATCACGCTGTTCTTGGCGATCTGCCTTGGCACACTCGGCTGGATGTTCAGGACGGGTTACCGGCTGAGAAACTGACGCCGGATCAAGCCTGTCGCTTTGCCAGGCGCATCGCCGCGGCCTCGATCATCAGGGTGACACCGGCCTCGAAGAACATCCCGGCGCCGCTGTCACGGTAGTGCAGAACGGCGCGGCTCGTCAGCGGATATTTGACGGCTGCCTCGTCAAGCTGCTTCGTGTTGGGCTGCGGCTCCGCCTGCTCTTCGATCACGCAGCCGAGCGTATAGCGCCCGAGGGCGACGAGAAGCTCCATCGCGGTCTCCGGCGTCATCCCGGCATCCACGAGCAGGCCGATCTGAGTTTCGACCTTGGCAAGATCCTGCGGGTCGGCCTCCGTTCCAGCATGCACGCGCCCGCCATCACGATAGGCAAGCAGAGCGTTGCGAAAGCTGCGGCAGTTGGCGAGCAGATAGGCGCTCCACACGTCTCCGGGTTTTGGTGCCGCATGCGTATGGCCGCGTCTCAGAATCTCGGCATTCATCGCGTCGATCAGCGCGCGCTTTCCCTTGAAATGCCAATAAAGTGCTGGCTGGCGGATGCCGAGGCGCTCGGCCAGCGCGCGGGTGGAGAGCGCGTCCAATCCCGCTTCGTTCAAAAGCAGAAGCGCCTCATCGACAATACGCTGGCGGTCGATCTTCATCTCGTTGGCAATCCTGGTTGCGTTTTCACCTTATCATCGATAAGTAACTTATCACTGATAAATTTTGGTGAACGATATGAAGAAAGCGCTCAGCGTCGTCTATGCGACCGTGGTTCTCGATGCGGCGGGGATCGGCCTGACCTTGCCGATTTTTCCGCGTCTTCTGCGCGATGTCGGCCATACGGACGATCTCGGATGGCGGTTCGGCGCCTTTCTGGCGCTTTATGCGCTGATGCAATTTCTGTTTTCGCCCGTGTTGGGATCGCTATCCGACCGGTTCGGACGCAAGCCCGTTCTGCTCGTCTCGCTTGCGGGCGCTGCGATCGACTACGTGTTTATGGCCTTGGCTCCGGCACTCTGGATGCTGTTTCTCGGCCGTGCGATTGCCGGCCTTACCGGCGCGAGCAATGCCGTCGCGGCGGCCTGCGTCACGGATGTAACAGAAGAACATGAGCGCGCGCGCCGCTTCGCACAGCTAAGTGCCTGCTTCGGCGTCGGTTTCATTGCCGGGCCTGCTATCGGCGGGATCCTTGGCGAATATTCCGTTCGGCTGCCGTTTATTGCCGCCGCGGTGCTGAACGCTCTGAACTTTGCCGTGGCGATTTTCCTGCTGCCGGAAACCCGCAAGCGCAGCGAGGGAGAGGAGGGGCAACCGCTGTCGCCCTTCACGCATTTCAAATGGTTGTTCAGCTTCAAGCCGCTGCTGACGCTGATGGCGGCTTATTTCCTGCTGGCTTTCATCGGCGAAGTCGGCGGCACCGTGTGGGTTCTCTATGGCCAGGACAAGTTCGCTTGGTCGGCGATGATGGTCGGCATTTCGCTGGCCGCCTTCGGATTTTTCCATGCGGTGGTACAAGCTTTCGTGGCCGGACCGGTCAGCGAACGCTGGGGAGAGCGGCGCGCAGTGCTGATCGGCGTCATTGCCGACAGTATAGCCTATGTGACGATCGCGTTTCTGAGTGAGGGGTGGATGGTGTTTTTCCTGATGCCGTTGTTTTGCCTAGGCGGCATCGGCGCGCCGGCGTTGCAGTCGCTCGTCACGGCGAATGTCGATGCGGAGGCGCAGGGCAGGGTCCAGGGCCTTTTGGCAAGCATGGTCAGCCTCGCCTCGATCGCCGGGCCGCTGGCGATCAGCACCATCTATTTCGCCTCACGGGACGTCTTTCCGGGGCTTGTCTGGGTGCTTGGTGCTGCCGTTTATCTGGGACTTCTGCCGCTGATTTTCAGTCGCCGCCCTGCTGTCTCGTCATGAGCCATTTTGCAATGCATGGCTGTGCAATACCTGATATCTGCAGGGAATATTTCACCTATGGTGGCGTAAATCGCGATAGAGGTGTGGAAATCGCCCCATGTCACGCCTTCGTCACGCGACAAGCTTATCGATAGTGTGCTTAATAAGCCCTGCGAAGCGAGGGGATCGCTAGCGTTTCCGTTCCTGGCCCGCCACCTGGTGGGCTTCGATATTCTACCGCCATTAGAATACGGACGCCGATTATGATCAGACTTCACATTTTATTCGCCGTCGCGTTCATGGTTGCGATGTGTTCGCTGGCATTTGCGGTCAGCTACAACCATTCGAAGACAAGCGATAGCCACACCAACGGAAGCTCAGGCTTCCTCTGGCTCTCGGCTTCCAGTTGAGCTGAGGGCTGAGCGCAAGGATGCCTCGATTAGCGGTTGCTCACTGCATAAACGCAGCTATCGCCTTCCTGATGAACGCTTTCTCCGAAGACCGGATCACAATCCGTACCCAGATATGCGGCGCCGTGTGCGCTCGCATAGGCTAATATATCCTGGGACGTCGCAGACTTGCGGCGCAGTTGCTCGCTTCCGTTCCATATATCGAAATAGGCAGGCGACCACATGACGGCCGCGCCAAACTTGGTCGCGAATATCTGCTGCCGGCGAGACGTATACTCGAAACCGAGCGCCGCGATTTCGGGCAGCCGTTTCGGCCAGATCAGGAACTTTGTATCCGGAGGAAGCTGGTGATCGGCCCAACTGCCCAGCGCCTGCCATTCATGGCTCACTTCGAGGTTTTTACGCTGGTAGAGGTATGTTGGATAAGACAAGAAGATCACGGTCATCGCGGCAATCGTGCAAAGGGCTACGATCGCAACGGTATGCTTTCCTTGCCGATCCTCGTCCTTTCCACGACGGTTTGCCGCTCGATAGAAAGCAAGCAGCACGCAAGCGAAGGCGGCGCTGAACCAGACGGCGACGAGCGCGATGGAAAGGGTCAGTCCGCGAAAAGCAACTGCTCGGTCTGGCGCCGCCATCCATGCGGCAGCGAGCAGTGCGACAGCGAATGTCGAAAGCATCATGATCATCACCGCGCTGCGAATAAGGTGCAGGTTCAGGACCAACGCTGAATCGGTGACGAGCGGCGCTGCTGCGCCGATGACAAGCAGCGCACTCGCGCCTCCCGCCAGATGTCGCAAGGCGTTCGCCTGACGGCCGAGCTGCGCGGCGGCGAGAAAGCATGACAGGGCGGCAGCGGCCAAGGCAACCACTTCCAGCCAGCTGTTGCCGTCGAGGAAGAAGTGAGCGGGATAGAACCCTCTCAGAAACTGCCTGTAGGAGAAGGCTGGAGCTTCAAGGATCTGGTGGTTCGACAGGACGTTGAGCAGCGGCGGCACCAGGAGCACGCCGCCGATCAGTGATCCGAGCAGGCCGCGGACCATCAACGCACGCCAAGAGATGGCGCCGATGCGGAGTTGATAGGCCGCCAGAAAGCAAAGCGGCAGGATCATCCACACCGCCATGAAGGCGTTGAGAAAGAATGTCAGGGCCGTGGCAATGGCGGCCTGCGCATATCTGCCGCGCACGGCATAGGAAAAGCCGAGGATCAACGGCGCGTTCGCTAGCTCGGAATGGGTGAAATAGTTGAGCATCACGCCGGCGCCGCCCACTGTCGTGCCTTGCAGGCAGGCAGCCATAGCGAGCAGCAACACGTAGATATTGAGCACCCGTCTTTCGTGGAATCCGAAGCTTCGCGCCAGATGCAGCGCGGCGGCCAGCAGCGAAGAATGCGTGACGGCGAGCCAAAACGCCAGGAACAGTTTGGGATTGACGATCTCTCCGGCGCCGATGAAGACGATCCAGAAACCGGACGAAAAGTGCTGCAGTGACTGGATGAAGGGATCGCTGGCAAACTGCGGCAGCGCAAACGAATTCATCAGTATCGGCAAATGATAGACGTTGTTGTTATCGATCGGCAGATAGCCGGTGCGTAGAAAGCTGAGCACAGTTGCCAGCAAAACCACTGAATAAGGGTGCCACCTCAGGATGCGGGCGAGGGGATTGCGAGATCGGGTCAGCACTTGGCTATCCACAGGCATGTCTCAACGGGCGGCAAGGATGACGGCAATGATGGAAAATCCTACCAGCCAGCTCTTGCGATCACGCAGCGCGAAAGTGATCGGGTCGTCGTGCAACATGCGGCGATGGGCAAGCATAAGCGTCCTGCTGGTCCAGTAGAGGAAGAGCGGGCACAGACCCCAGAGGATATGCGGATGGCTGTATAGGCTGGCCACTTCAGGAGATGACACATAAAGAGCGAGAACGGTGATCGAGTTCATTCCGGCTGCGGCGGCAAGTGCGGCAATCACCGGAAGATCGGTAAGACGGTAGTCGCGATTGTCCGGATCTGCGAGGCCGTTGTCGAAGCGCGCGGCGAGTTCGATATGCCGCTTCGTCAACGCCAGCGCGGCGAAAATCATAAGCGAGAACGTGAACAGCCATTCCGATACGACAACGTCGATCGCCGCTGCACCTGCAAAGATCCGGATCGTGTAGAGGATTGCCAATGTTACCACATCGACGATCATTTTCTTCTTGAGTGACAGCGAGTAGATCAGCGTTCCGGCGAAATAGACTGCCAGAAGGAGCGGAAATAGCGGCGGCAGCAACGACGCGACGGCGAATGCTGCGATTGTCAGTGCAGGTATGAGCACCAGCCCTGATGCCAGGGATGCCCTGCCGGCAGCAAACGGCCGCAGATGCTTGCTTGGGTGAGCTCGGTCGGCCTGCAGATCGAGCAGGTCGTTCAGCAGATAGACGCCCGAGGCACACAGCGAGAAAGCAATGAATGCGAGCGCCGCGGCCAATAAGGCCGCAGGTGTAAATTCGTGCGACGTCAGGGCCGGAACGAAGATCAGGGCGTTTTTGGCATATTGATGCGGCCGCATTGCCGCCCAGAGCGCCCGGTATCTATCATGGCGGGGTGCCAGTTTCACATGCGAGGGATGGGCGGCATCAAGCCGGTTCGATTGACGGGCCGATAAGCCGATGCTGAGTGCCTTGCGGGCATGCGGCCAGATATGAAAATCATCGCCGCTATTGCCGATGTAATCAAAGCCATTGCGGCCAAACGCGGCGATCAGCGCATCGGCTTTCCGCTGGCCTTTCAGATTGATCGCTTCATCCGACGCGAAGATCCCATCGAGAAGAAACGGCATTTGTGCGGCCACGGCTTCTGCATGCTGCCGGTTAGCCGCCGTTGCGAGATAGACCTTGCGCCCCTGATCCTTGGCGGCGACGATCGATGCCAGCACCTGTTCGCTGAATGGAAGCCTGGCGTAGTCGATCTGCGATAGCCCGGCGAAATGCGCTTTTAATCCGGCTCTGGAGCCTATCGCAGAGTTCGATGGGAGAAGGGCACGCCATCCATTTCTGGCGATCGAGTCGAATATGCTTTCCAGGAAGAGATCCGAACGCACCAGCGTACCATCGAGATCCACGACGAGCGCGATATTGGTGTCTTCGGCCGGGCGATCAATCCCGGTCTCATCGCCCGTAAAGGGTGCGCCGTATTCGGCGTCTGCCTTGAATTCGTGACTCATCATGCGCCGACCACCAAAGGAACCGGGCTATAATCGGCGAAAAAGATTAATCAAATCGTGGGTGCCGCTACGAAAGCCGTGCCTTACCCGCTCTCAATCCCGCAGGCGCAGTTCGTCTGTCTGCATCTGCATCGAGCCCAGCGTTTCCAGGAAGCTCATGCCGAGCAGGCTCTGGTCGAGCTTGCCGTCTTCGGCGACGCTGGCGGCGACACCGGTGCGGACGATGGGGCCGATGGCGACACGGTCGAGCGTGACGGGTGCTGCGCGGGTGCGGCCGTTGGCGGTCATGACGGTCATCGAGTAGTCGAGGTTTTCGGGGATGATGCCGATGCGTTCGGCGTCGGCATGCGAGAGCGCGACCATGCTGGCGCCTGTGTCGACCAGCATCTGAATTGTCTGGCCGTTGACCGAGACGTCGGCCTCGAAATGGCCGTTCAGCAGCTTGTGCAGGATGATCTCGCTGCCGCCTTCGCTGGTGGTGACGACGACGGCACGGCCGGGGACGAGCCCGGCCAATAGCCGGTTGCCGACGCTGAGCAGATCCTGCCGGTAGAGATAGACGGTGGCGAGCGCCAGGATGATGACAAGCCAGATCATCAGGTTGCGCATCGTTTCGCCGATATTGCGACGGCTCGCCCAGATGCCGGCCGAGAGCATCAGCGCGATCGGCAGAAGATAGACCATGCGCCCGAAATCGTCGGTCTCCATGCCCATGATGCGATCGTTGCCGTTGTTAAAGACGAGGATGGCGAGGCCGATGCCGAGGATCAGCAGGAAGATCGTCAGACGGCTCATGCAGGCCGCCCCGTATCGATGCTTTGCCGGCTACTCTCCGCGTGCGCCGCGCCTTCGAAGAGCCTGGCGGGCAGAATCGCCATCAGGCTGGCGCGTTCGGCATCGGAATAGCGCATCCAGGCGCCGATTTCCTCGATCGTGCGGCCGCAACCCGTGCAAAAACCGGTTGCAGGATCGATGGCGCATACATGGATGCAGGGTGTTTGCATGAAGGATATATCGTTGTTTCACAAGGCCATGGCAAGGGCGCAGAGCGCGGCGATCTCGGAAATCTGTTCGGCGGCGCCGAGCGTGTCGCCGGTATGGCCGGCGAGTTTTCGGCGGATATAGAGGGTCACTGCGAGGACCGAGATTCCGGAGGCCAGCAGGCTGCAGACAAGCGGCAGCAGACCGAGTGCCGGCCAGATGATGAGGGCGGCGAGCAGGCATCCCGAGACCAGCGCCATATGCATCGCACCTTCGCCGGGCTTGCCAGCGGAGGCGGCAACACCGTCTGTCTTCGCCGGCGGCAGGCGATGCCAGTGCCAGACGAGCGCGGCGCGGCCGAGGCAGGCGGCGGCCGGGATGGCGAGCGCGGCCTCGAAGGCCGATGCTTCGCGGGCGATGGCGGCGAGTGCTGCGGCGCGAAGCGCAATCGAGAGGATCAGCGCAATGGCGCCGTAGCTGCCGATGCGGCTATCCTTCATGATGACGAGAGCATGGTCGCGGTCACGTCCGCCGCCGATGCCGTCGGCGGCATCGGCCAGGCCATCCTCGTGCAGTGCGCCGGTGATGACGGTGAGCGCTGCGATCGCCACCAGCGCCGACATCAGCCGGTCGGCACGCAGGCCCAGCATCATCAGGAAAATTGCAGCAGGGATGATGCCGATCAACAGGCCGGCCAGCGGGAAGGCGCGGGCAGTCCGGCCGAGCTTGCCGTCGTCGCCTGCAAAGACGAAGGAGGGCATGGGAATACGGCTCAGGAACGCGACGGCGCGGGCGGTATCGATCGCATAGGCCTTGATGATCATGTCCCCACTTCATGCATGGAAGCTGCGGCGCTTTTGGAGTTGTTCGCCTCTGCCGCTGGCTTTAAGAGAGTCGCGACGAAAGAAGCCGATTTGCTGCGAAAAGACAAGTTGGCCCCGGATCGCCGGGAAAGAGCAAGAAGACAAGGAATCCCCATCCATGAGCGTTTCAGGCCTGCCGTTCGACGATTTCCGTGCGCTGCTGCGCGAGCTGCCGGGACCGGATGCCCGGGCGCTGGTTGCGGCGCGTGAACGCGACGCGCAGCTGACAAAGCCGCCGGGCGCTCTCGGCCGCCTGGAAGAAATCGCCTTCTGGCTGGCGGCGTGGACGGGCAGGGCACCTGCCGTCAACCGGCCGCTGGTGGCGATCTTTGCCGGTAACCACGGCGTTGCCCGTCAGGGGATCACGCCGTTCCCGCCATCCGTCACGCAGCAGATGGTCGAGAACTTTGCCGCTGGCGGTGCTGCGATCAACCAGATCTGCGTCGCTTACGATCTCGGCCTCAAGGTGTTCGACCTGGCACTCGATTACCCGACCGGTGACATCACCCAGGAAGCCGCACTTTCCGAGCGCGACTGCGCCGCCACAATGGCCTTCGGCATGGAGGCGATTGCCGGTGGTACGGACCTCCTCTGCATCGGCGAGATGGGTATCGGCAACACGACGATTGCTGCAGCGATCAACTACGCCCTTTACGGCGGTTCGGCACGCGACTGGGTCGGTCCGGGTACGGGTTCGGAAGGCGAGATGCTGGAGCGCAAGGTGGCGGCCGTCGAGCGCGCCGTCGAGCTGCACCGCGATCATCTCGACGATCCGCTGGAGATCATGCGCCGCCTTGGCGGCCGCGAAATTGCGGCGATGGCCGGTGCGATCCTGGCGGCCCGTGTCGAGAAGATCCCGGTCCTGATCGACGGCTATGTGGCGACAGCTGCCGGTGCTATCCTGCAGGCGGCCAATCCGTCGGCGCTCGACCACTGCCTGATCGGCCATGTCTCTGGCGAGCCCGGCCATCTCCGGGCCATCGAGATGCTCGGGAAGACGCCGCTTCTGGCGCTCGGCATGCGGCTTGGCGAGGGCACTGGTGCTGCTCTGGCGGCCGGTATCGTCAAGGCGGCTGCCGCCTGCCATTCCGGCATGGCGACCTTCGCGCAGGCAGGTGTCACCAACAAGCATTGATCGGGCGCCTTGCGTTCAGCTTTGTGACAGGTTGATGACGGACGCTTGCGGCGCGGACCAGGAAACGGTATTCGCATTTTCACTGATGGACGGCGCAGGGCGCCGTCCCCGACCGCAAGACGAGGACGCCTTGGAAAAACCTGCCGTTCGAAAGCTGACCGGTGTCAGCCACTTCTTTGCCGCTGCGAGCTATTCCTGGGCGGGATTTCAGCGTCTGATCAAGGAATCGGCTTTCCGGCAGGAACTGCTGTTCGGCGCCGTTTCGCTGATCCTGCTGATCGCTGTCGGCGCGACGCTGTCCGAACTGGTGATCGCGGTGATCCTGCTGCTGGCACTGTTTGCCATCGAGGCGCTCAACACGGCGATCGAGGAAGTCATCGACCGCATTTCGCCTGAAATCTCGATGGTCGGCAAGCATGCCAAGGACCTCGGGTCTTTCGCCGTGCTCTGTATGCTCAGCGCCTGCGGGCTCTTCCTGCTGTTCACGATCGGCAAGCATCTGATCGCCATCGTCTTCGGATGATATTCAGGCCGACCCTTAAATATTAAGGTTGTGTAAATAATAATTGTACGTTTCGGTTGTTTTCGTTTTGCGCGACAGGTGCATACGGGGGCGACGATTGGCACATCTTCAGGCGAATGCGGTTCACCAGGTTGAAGGCGGCGAGAAGGCCAGAGACCTTGGCTATATGGGGCTGGCCGCGCTTGGCCTGACCTTTCTCTTCTTATGGCTGTCGCAACAGGGCGGCGTCTCGTCGGCGATCGGCATCGGCGGGCTTATCGTTGCTGCCTCCGCTGCCGTCGGCGGTGTCATGGGATTTCTGTTTTCCGTGCCGCGTATCATGACGAAAGAGGCACCTGCCGTTCCGCCTGCCGATGCCAAAGCCAGCGCGGACGGCGGGAAATCGCCGCGGCGCGAGAGGTTGCTGTCGTCCAATACCAATCTGGAGCGAATTTCCGAATGGCTGACAACGATGCTGGTCGGCGTCGGGCTGACGCAGGTGGCGAGTCTGCCTTCGCATCTGAATTCGTTTGCCGATTTCATCGACAAGCAGGCCAGTGGCCTCTTCGCGGGAGCCAATGCGCCGCTGCTGAATGCTGTCACCGTCTCGTCGCCTTTCCTGCTTGTCTTCGGGCTGATCGCCGGCTTCATCTTCTTCTACCTCTACACGAGGATCTATCTGTCGCCGCTGTTCCAACAGGTGGAAATCCTGCTGGATAAGGATCCGGGTGAGCAGAAGCTCGGCGAGCAGACGACAAAGCAGATCGTCGATAGCGTGCCTGTCGAGGATCGAGACGCCTTTCTGTCCTACCTGACGAGCAGTGACCGTCTGTCCGTCAATCAGGGGATCGAGATCATTTTCGACCTGCTTTATCAGCCCGGCGGCTATGAACAGGCGATCGCGATCGGCACCAAGCTTGCGAGTACACCGGCCTCGAAGATAGCCCAGTTCTGGTTCCTGATGGCTGCGGCCTACGGGCAGAGGCACCGCGCACTGCGCGTCAGCGAGGCTGCTCCGGAAGAGTTGGCGAAGACGAAGAAGGCGGTGCTGAGTGCCGCAAAGCAGGCGATCCTGCTCGACCCGTCCTACAAGGAGAATCTGAGAAATCTGACGCGGCTGGATAGTATCGACAACGACCTGGGAGACTTCCGTGATGACCCGGCGTTCCGTGCGCTTCTCGCAGGCTGACGTTAGGCGAAACTCTTGCGCTTACGGGAGACGGCGTGCGCTTCCTCGACGGCAGGAAGGCTCTGCAGGACGCGTTTGCCAGGCAGGATGGCGATGACTTCGGTGCCTTCGCGGAGTTTCGATTTGAGCACGAACTGGCCGTCGTGCTTGGCGAGGATCGCCTGGACGATCGGCAGGCCGAGGCCCGTGCCCTGTTCGGCGCTCTTGATTGCGATCGAGCCCTGACCGAAGGCGGAGAGGACGATCGGGATTTCTTCTTCCGGAATACCGGGACCATTGTCCTTGATCGAGATGTACTGCCCGCCGCCGGCGGTCCAGCCGACCTTGACGTGGATCTCGCCGCCCTGGGGCGTGAACTTGACGGCGTTCGACAGCAGATTGAGCACGACCTGACGCATCGATTTCTCGTCGGCCCAGACGGAGGGAAGCTCTGGCTCGAATTGCTGGCTGATGGCGATGTTCTTGCCGCTGGCGCGCAGCTGCACCATGCCGATGCAATCCTCGGAAATATCGAGCAGCGAGATCGCCTCTTCGCTGAGCTCGTATTTTCCGGCTTCGATGCGGGAGAGGTCGAGGATCTCGTTGATCAGGTTCAGCAGATGCTGGCCGGAGCGGTGAATGTCGCCGGTATATTCCTTGTAGGTTGGGTTGTTGAGCGGGCCCATCACCTCCGACGACATGACTTCGGAAAAGCCGAGGATGGCGTTCAGCGGCGTGCGCAGCTCATGCGACATCGAGGCGAGGAAGCGGGACTTGGCAAGGTTCGCTTCCTCGGCGCGGCGGCGCGCTTCGTCCGACATCGACTTGGCAACTTCGAGCTCGGCAATCAGGTCGTCTTTTTCCGACTGGAAGGAGAGGATGCGCAGGTTCTGCTTGAACAGACGGTCGCTGATATAGCTGAAGAAGATAACGGTGGTGGTGAAGAGTGCCGTGAGGCTGAGTTCGAGGACGTCGCGGGAAATCCCGGCCTTGGCGGCGAGCGCTATGATCGCAGGCGTAAACGTGACGAGCACCGATGGCGCCAGCATGAAATTCGACATTGCCGTCACCGACAACGCAATCAGCAGCGTCGCACCCTTGTAGAGAATGAAGCTGGAGGGCTCGCAGGCAGGGCAGCTCTGGAAGGCGAAAAAGGCCCAGGCAAGTCCGATCGGCAACTGGCCGGCGAGAAGCGCGCGGCGCCATTTGCGGGCGGATTCTGCCGTCATTTCCTGTTTGCGGGCGCGCCGGACGAGATAGACGTTGGCGGCATAGGCGACCAGCGTTGCGACCGCCCAGAAGAAGATCTGCGTGTCACCGGTAAAATAGATGCCGAGAGCGGCGATGATGATGACGAAGAGCGGCATCAGGGCGGCACCCTGCGTGAAGGCCGTCATATACATGCGCAGGACGTCGCGGTCGAAAGCTGCGGTCGAAGAATGGCCGGACTGCAAGCGCTCGCGTGTCTGCCGAACAGCCTTGGAAACGGGCTTGTTGCGGTGACTGCGGGACTTGTCGACGATAATCTTATCGGTCGATGTGCTGACGCCGTTACTCATTTGCACTTGAATACTTGATCCGCGGGTGTTTCCACCGTAACCGGCAAATCTTAAGAAGGTGTTTGCCATTTCTCTCAACGGTTTGTTTTTGAAGGAGGCGGAAGCGTGACGCGCGGCTTCAGGACGATACGCGACGGCGTGACTGCCTTTGCCATGCTGGCGCTGATCTGGCTGATCGCGGCCAAGCTCAACGATCAGCCGGAAACGGTGCATAGCGGCGCGTTTCATGCGGCGGATGGCGATAGTCTGGCGATCGGCGGCGAACGCATGCGGCTGAAAGGCATCGATGCGCCGGAGCTCGTGCAGAGCTGCGAGCGGAACGGTAGGCCGTGGTCATGTGGCCGGGAGGCCCGGGATGCGGTGCAGCGGCTGGTCGCCGGCGCTGGCACGCAATGCGGCGGGATCGAGCGCGACCAATATCAACGGCTGCTGGTGATCTGCCGGAGCGGCACTCTCGACATCAATGGCGAGATGGTTCGAACCGGCATGGCGGTCTCCTATGGCGATTACCGGCGGCAGGAGGACGAGGCCCGCGCCAGACGCTCGGGTCTCTGGGCAGGGACATTCGAGCGGCCGCGGGACTTTCGCGATGACGAGAGGCTGCATTCCGGCGGCATCGTCAGGATGATCGGGCAGGCGGTCGGATGGGAATGACGATCGAGACGTTGCAGGGCGAGATTGCTGCCTGCCGCATCTGCCGGGATGCGCCGCTTAATCCGTCGAAACCTTTGCCGCATGAGCCGCGTCCTGTTGTCATCCTGTCGCAAACCGCGCGCGTGCTGATTGCGGGGCAGGCGCCTGGCCTTCGCGTCCATGAAAGCGGCATTCCGTTCAACGATGCCTCGGGCGATCGCCTGCGCGACTGGCTGCAGGTCGGCCGCGAGACCTTCTACGATGCAAACCGTTTTGCGATCGTGCCGATGGGCTTCTGTTTTCCGGGATATGACGAGAAAGGAAGCGATCTGCCGCCGCGCCGGGAATGCGCGCCTCAATGGCGAAAGCAAGCGATGGATTTGATGCCGCAGATCGAGCTGATCCTGACTGTCGGCCAGTATGCGCAGGCCTGGCATATGGGCACGGCGCGGCAGGCCAACATGACTGATACGGTCAAGGCGTGGCGCGACACGCTGTTTTCGAACCGGTCACCCGCGGTCTTGCCGCTGCCGCATCCGAGCTGGCGCAACAGCGGCTGGCTGAAGCGCAATCCATGGTTCGAGGAAGAGTTGCTTCCAGTTCTTCGCAGTAGAATTAAACTGCTTATAAACTGAAACAAAATTCTTTTCCCGCGCCGGAATCGCGATATACAGAGAATATAATTCGAAAGGGCTTTCGCATATGGACCGTCTCGACCGTAAGATACTGCGCCTGCTGCAAGAAGATTCGACCCTGGCGGTCGCTGATCTCGCCAAGAAGGTCGGCCTTTCGACAACGCCTTGCTGGCGCCGTATCCAGAAGATGGAAGAAGATGGCGTCATCAAGCGCCGTGTCGCCATTCTGGATCCCGAGAAGGTCAACACCAAGGTCACGGTTTTCGTGTCGATCCGCACGGCAACGCATTCAATCGAATGGCTCAAGCGCTTCTCCGAAGTCGTGGTGGAATTCCCCGAAGTGGTCGAGTTCTACCGGATGAGCGGCGATGTCGATTATCTGCTGCGTGTCGTGGTGCCTGACATCGCCGCCTACGACGCCTTCTACAAGCGGATGATCGCCAAGATCGAAATCCGCGATGTGTCCTCAGCCTTCGCGATGGAACAGATCAAGTATTCGACGCAGCTGCCACTCGACTACATGCTGCTCGACAGCGCCAAGTCCAACGAGGACTGAGCTATTTCAGACAGGCGATATTGCATCGCTCGCCAGCTCGCTCATTGCATCCTTGCTGATACATCTCGCCGTCTTGCCGGAGTTATCCGCAGGGCGGCGAGCCAGTTTTAGCGCCTGCGCATGGCAGGTCCTGAGCAGCGTGATCAACTCCGCTGCGCTGGGCGAAAGCCCGATCATTTTTCCAGGCGGGCGAGCAGCGAGGACGTATCCCAGCGATTGCCGCCCATCGCCTGAACGTCGCCATAGAACTGGTCGACGAGGGCGGTGACGGGCAGCTTGGCGCCGTTGCGGCGGGCTTCGGTCAGCACGATGTCGAGATCCTTGCGCATCCAGTCGATGGCGAAGCCGAAATCGTATTTTCCCTGGTTCATCGTCTTGTGGCGGTTTTCCATCTGCCAGGAGCCCGCAGCCCCCTTGGAGATGACATCGACAACCTTCTCGATGTCGAGGCCGGCGCGCTTGCCGAAATGGATGCCTTCGGCGAGGCCCTGAACAACGCCGGCAATGCAGATCTGGTTGATCATCTTCGTCAGCTGGCCGGAACCGGCAGGTCCCATCAGGCCAACCATGCGGGCATAGGCGTCGATAACGGGTTTGGCCTTTTCGAAAACGGCTTCGTCGCCGCCGCACATGACGGTGAGCACGCCGTTTTCGGCGCCGGCCTGGCCGCCGGAAACCGGGGCGTCGATGAAGTCGCAACCCTTGGCCTTGGCGGCTTCATCGAGTTCGCGGGCGACTTCGGCGCTGGCCGTCGTGTTGTCGATCAGGATCGCGCCTTTCTTCATGCCTTCGAAAACGCCGCCCTTGCCCGTGGTCACCGAGCGGAGATCGTCGTCGTTGCCGACGCAGGTGAAGACGAAATCGGCACCGGCGACAGCTTCGGCCGGGGTTGGTGCGGAGGCGCCACCGAACTTGGCGACCCAATCGGCGGCCTTGGCGGCAGTGCGGTTATAGACCGTAACGTCGTGGCCGCCTTTCGTTTTCAGATGACCCGCCATCGGGAAACCCATGACGCCGAGACCGATGAAAGCGACTTTTGCCATATGCCAGATCCTTTTCGTGATGTGGGGGCATGCTTAGCGGAAACCGCCGTTGCTGAAAAGTCGTCACGAGCAAGCGCGGTACGGCCCGCTGCCGGCTGCCGGGGAATAAAATTCTGCGGGATAGCCGGTTTGAGGTGAGGAAAGTTTCCGTTGGGACAAAACTCACAAATATAAATGTCGATCTAATTTATAGAGTTTCTCATTATCAGCCATCACAACGCGCAGGCACGCCGTCTGCACTGCCGCCGAAAAGGGGAAAGCCATGATCTCACGCCGTCAGACCTTCGGTCTCCTTGGTGCGGCCGCCGCTGTAGCCGTGCTTCCGTCCATCAAGCCGGCGCGTGCCGCAGCAGCAACGGAGTTTCGCATCGGCTGGCAGAAGAATGGCGTGCTGGCGCTCGCCAAGCGCCGCGGGGCGGTGGAAGCGCGGCTTGCCGACAAGGGGATCACTGTCAGCTGGTCGGAATTCACGTCCGGACCGCCGTTGCTGGAGGCGCTTGGCGCCGGTGCCCTGGATTTCGGCGCCACCGGTGACGTTCCACCGCTGTTTGCCCAGGCAGCCGGTGGCCATCTCTATTATGTCGGCACCTATCGCGGCAGCCCGGCCGGTTCCGCGATCCTGGTGCACAAGGATTCGCCGATCCAGACGCTTGAGGATCTGAAGGGCAAGAAGCTGGCCTTCAAGCGCGGATCGAGCGCTCACAACGTCGCCGTCAAGGCGCTGCGCAAGGGTGGCCTCAAGGTCGAAGACGTGCAGGCGCTGGATCTGTCTCCGCCGGATGCCGCAGCCGCCTTCAAGACCGGCAGCATCGATGCCTGGTCGATCTGGGATCCCTATCTGGCGATCGCCGAGGCCGATCCGGATACGCGGATACTGACGACGGCCGAAGGGTTGGTCGATTCCTACAGCTTCTTCCTGGCGAACCAGGATTTCACCGACAACAACGGCCAGGTGATCGTCGATGTCATCGACGAACTCGCCAAGGTCGGCAAGTCGGCGCAGGGCAAGCTCGACGAGACGGCCAAGGAGCTTTCCGAGATCACCGGAGTGCCTGCCGAGGTGACCCGGGTGACGCTCAGCCGTCCCGGCGCCGATCTCGGCGCAGTGACGACGATCACCGATGGCGCTGCTGCTTATCAACAGGCGCTTGCCGACGAGTTCTACGAGCTGGGCATCGTGCCGAAGAAGCTCACCACCAATGACATCGTCTGGCGCCCGAAGGCCAGCTGATCCGTTTTTGAAGAAAGGTAAATTTCATGACTTCCAAACCAATCGATTTTCTCTGGTTCATCCCGACCTCAGGTGACGGCGCCTATCTCGGTTCGTCCGACCAGACGCGCGCGCCTGAAATCGGCTACATGACGCAGATCGCCCAGGCGGCCGACCGTCTTGGCTTTTCCGGTGTACTGCTGCCGACGGGCGTTGCCTGCGAGGAATCTTTCGTCACGGCGGCGGCTCTTTCGCAGCATACCGAGAAGCTGAAGTTCCTGGTGGCTATCCGTCCCGGGACGGCGTCTCCCGCCTATTACGCGCGTCTGGCGACGACGCTCGACCGCGTCTCGAACGGCCGCGTTCTCCTCAACATCGTCGTCGGCGGCAGCCCCGCAGAACTCGCGGGTGACGGCATCTTCCTGCCGCATGACGAGCGCTACGACCATGCCAACGAGTTCTTTGACGTTTGGGAAGAGCTTCTCGAAAAGGGTGTGGCCAGCATCGATGGCAAGCATATCAAGGCGACCAATGCGCGTCTCGGCTTCCCGTCCTACCAGAACCCGCGCCCGCCGCTCTATTTCGGCGGCTCCTCCGATGCCGGGATAGATTTTGCCGTCGGCCGCGTCGACAAATATCTGACCTGGGGCGAACCGCCTGCACAGGTCGGCGAGAAGATCGAGCGCGTGCGTGCGGCTGCTGCGAAAGTGGGCCGCGAAGTCAGCTTCGGCATCCGCCTGCATTTCATCGTCCGCGAGACGGACGAGGAGGCATGGGCCGCTGCCGACCGGCTGATCTCCAAGCTCGATGATGCGACGATCGAGGAAGCGCAGGCGCGCTTCGCCAAGGAATCCGACTCCGTCGGCCAGGCTCGCATGGCAGCGCTTCATAACGGTCGCCGGGACAATCTGGAGGTTTCTCCGAACCTGTGGGCCGGTGTCGGCCTAGTGCGCGCTGGTGCCGGAACGGCGCTTGTCGGCTCGCCGCAGACGGTTGCCGCGCGGCTTCGCGAATATCAGAAGCTCGGCATCGAGACGGTGATCGGCTCCGGTTATCCGCATCTCGAAGAAGCTTACCGTGTCGCCGAACTGCTGTTCCCCGAGCTCGGTCTTGGACAGAGCGAACAGCGTCACGGTCTCCGCAACGATTTCGGCTCGAAGCAGGTCTTCGGCGGCGGCAGCCATGGCGGCAACCTGAAGGTCGTTTCGGGTTCCTGATCCGGATAATAACGAGGAGATGATCATGTCGGTATTCGAAACGCCGCTCGCACGCGTCGCCGCAAGGCAGGCAAGCCGGAAGGGCCGGGCGCTGCCGCGGCTACCTGACGGCTCCGCGCTGCTGCCCTATCTTCTGCCGGTGACAATCGTGATCTGCTGGCAGATCGCGTCGTCGGCAGGGCTCATCTCCTCGCGCATCATGCCGTCTCCCGCCGATGTCGCCGTCGCCTTCTGGTCGACCACGACCTCGGGCCAGCTGCCGCATGACGTGCTGGTCAGCGCCGGGCGCGCCTTTGCCGGCCTGCTGGTTGGTGGCTCGATCGGCTTCCTGCTTGGCATCGCCAATGGCGTGTCGAAACTCTCCGAGCAGCTGACCGACACGACGCTGCAGATGCTGCGTACCATCCCGCATCTGGCGATGATCCCGCTTGTTATCCTGTGGTTCGGCATCGGCGAGGAATCCAAGCTGTTCCTGACGGCGCTCGGCGTTCTCTTCCCCGTCTATCTCAACACCTATCATGGCGTTCGAAATGTCGAGCGCGACCTGATCGAGATGGGCAGGGTCTATGGGATGGGCAACTGGACGCTGTTCCGGAAGGTTATCTTTCCGGGCGCGCTGCCTTCGATCTTCGTCGGCCTGCGCTATGCGCTGGGCATCATGTGGCTAACGCTAATCGTTTCGGAATCGATCGCCGCTTCCTCGGGTATTGGCCATATGGCCAACAATGCCCGCGAATTCATGATGACGGACGTCGTGGTGCTGGCGCTTGTCATCTACGCGGTGCTCGGCAAGCTCGCCGATGTCGTGGCGCGGGCTCTGGAGCGGCGCACGCTCACCTGGAACCCGATCTATCAGAAGTAGGAGCGAGACGATGACCGCGATCACCCACGAACGCTTCCGCGAGCCTGTCGAGGCAGAGTATGACACAGACGTCGATGCCGCCCGGATTGCGCCGGGCACTGCGGCCGCGATTACCCTGACGGGGCTCGAGAAGAGCTTTGACGGCAACCGCGTGCTGCGCGGCATCAACCTGCATATCCCGGCCGGTCAATTTATCGCGGTCATCGGCAAGAGCGGTTGCGGCAAGAGTACGCTGCTGCGCGTGCTGCTGGGCCTCGACCAGCCGACGGCGGGCAGCATCCGCTTCGAAAGCAGCAATGGCGAGGAAAGCCAGCCGAACGCTCGCATCGTCTTCCAGGAGCCGCGGCTTCTGCCATGGCTGAGCGTCGTCGAGAATGTTGCGGTTGGCCTTGGCGACGGCGTCGATAAGCGGCGGGCACTTGCAGAATCCGTGGCCGTGCTGTCCGAAGTTCAGCTGGCGGAGAAGGCGAAGGAATGGCCTTCGCGGCTATCCGGCGGGCAGCGTCAGCGCGTGGCATTGGCGCGCGCGCTGGTGAGCAAGCCCGGCGTTCTGGCGCTAGACGAGCCGCTCGGCGCGCTCGATGCGCTGACCCGCATCAGCATGCAGGAACTGATCAACCGCGTCTGGCGCGAACTCGGCTTTACCAGCGTGCTGGTGACCCATGACGTCAGCGAAGCCGTGCATCTGGCCGACCGGGTGATCGTGCTGGAAGAGGGACGGATCGCGCTTGATGTTGCGGTTCCGTATCCGCATCCGCGCCGTCATGGCAATCCGGAGCTCGCCGAACTCGAAGGCAAGCTGCTTGGCGCCATTCTGGGCACCGGCCGCTGAAGGCGTCAATGCGTGCCGCTTGCCTCGCGATCCAGGAAGGCCTCGAAATTGTCGAGGCCGATTTCGGTGCCTTGGCGGCGCAGGCCATCATCGGGATAGCCGTCGAGGAACACCACCTGCTCGGTAAACAGCATGCGGGTGCCCGCCGCTGACGGCTCGAAAGTGACGGTGGCAAGGGACGCGGAGATGCGGGTCTCGCCGAGCTTCATCTCGTAGGCGTAGACGATGCGGGCATTCTCGACGACGTCGAGATAATGGGCGTCATAGGCATGCAGCAACCCTTCGCCATCAGCGGTGTGATTGCGCTCGCTGCCGCCGGCGCGAAAATCCAGCCGGTATTCGATCGTCACCCAGCCGTCATGGCAGGCAAACCAGGTCTGCTTCGAGGCCGGATTGGCCCAGGCGCGAAAGGCGCGCTCGGGCTTCGCCTTCAGCTGACGCTCGATCGTGAAGGTCGTATGCGTTGCGGATGGCTGGGTCACGGTGTCGGTTCCTCTTCGGCAAGAAACTGGTCCAGGCGGTCGAAGGCAGCGTTCCATTCGGCCTTGCGCTCGCCGATCCAGCGCTCGAGTTCTGCCAGCCGTTCCTGCCGCAGATGGTAGGTGCGGACGCGGCCGGTCTTTTCAGATTGAACAAGGCCGCTGTCTTCAAGCACGTTCAGATGTTTCAGGACCGTTGGCAATGCCATCGTCAGGGGTTCGGCAAGTTCCGTGACCGATGCCGGGCCGCGGCCGAGGCGATCGATCATGCCACGGCGGCTGCGATCCGAGAGCGCGTGGAACATCCGGTCGAGTGTGGCGGCTTCGATGATCATTCGGCGGGCATCGCCTTGCGGATCGTCTCGGGCAGCTGGTGCTTGTAGGGATAGAATTTGAAATAGGGCAGCGCCTCTTTCAACACCCGGGAAAAAGAGGGGCGCTCGACGAGCCGGCGGTAGTAGCCGGCAAGTTTCGGCCGTTCCGTACCGAAGGGCACCAATGTCTCGCTGTAGAAGAGCGCAGGGGCGGCAGCGCAATCGGCCATGGTGAAGGCATCGCCTGATATCCAGAGATTGCCCGCCAGCTGCCGCTCGATCATGTCATAGGCCATCTCAAGCGTGCCGCGGGCGTCGGCAACGCCCTGCGGGTCCTTCGAATCGGCGGCGCGCATCGTGTCTGCGACGATCTTCTGCATCGGCGTCTGGACATAGAGATCGAAGAAACGATCCCACAGACGGACCTGCAGGGCGCGGTCCGGATCAACCGGGATCAGATGCGCTTCGCCGGGATAGTGCCGGTCGAGATATTCGATAATGATGCTGGTTTCGGGAATGGTGCTGTCACGCGCTTCATCCCTGAGGATCGGCATCTTGCCGACAGGCCAGTAGCGGAAGAGGTCGGCCCGCGAACTTTCGTCCGAGAGATCGACTAGCCGGTCTTCGAAGGGCGTGCCGTTCTCGTAAAGCGCGATCAGGACCTTGTGGCAGAAGGAGGCGAGCGGATGTCCGTAAAGCACGAGCGACATGAGGCGGCCTTTCAGCTGGGATAAAACTTTGCTGATTGGCTAAGTATCAGGATGGGATGGATGTGGCAAGGGATAGTTTGCTGATTGGGTAACTATTGAGCGGGCTCCGGCGCGGGAGGGCGAAGAACGAATGAGGTATCCATGCGCTTGGAACGCTCTCCGAGGTCATCCGACATTTCCTGCCAAATACGCCGCAAGCGTCTGACATGGAGATCGTCGGCAATCCAGCCCATCAAGTGTTCGATGCAACGCTTTGTGGTCGCCGGATCGGCGGTGATAACTTCGCATGCCCAGATGCAGTAGGCATCTATGCCTACGGCTTCGATCACTGGAGGTAAGTCGGCTTTGGGTTGTCTGCTGACGAGTGGCTGAATGCCGCTCACCTCGCCGATTTTCCGCATTGCGTTTGTCGCAGCAAAGAGGACACCGGCATAAATCTTATCGAACTCGTCCGGTCCTTCGAACGGTCGCCATCGACGCTCGTCGATGCTCCAGAAATCCAGCGACCTCTCAAGGTCAAAAACGGTTCGGATGTTCATCTGTTTCAACAGCAGGAATTTGTCGAGGCCAAGGATGTTACAAAGCTGCGCTTGTCCGACCCAATCGATCGTCTGATAGATCCCGTAGGGTGACTCGACATGCAGCATGATCGGATTATAGGTCGCGAGGTTCTGAACATCGTAGATGCCGCACTCTTCAAGCCTGAAACGCGTCGAGTAATCGATGCCATCAATTACATCCAGCGGCGTCAGGCGCGTTACCGCGTTGAAGCGGTCATCGTCCGTTTTGACCCAAGCCACGAGTGACTGCATCTTCAACAACAGAAATTTTGTTGCGCTCTGCGGCAGTAATCCAAGAAGCGGCGCCAGCGCCATCCAAATCCAAGGCACTTCGTCACACTGACGTGCCGCTGCGTCTCCGCCTGCGACGATCGCTTCAATCGCTTTTGAAGGGTCTTCGAACGCTTCGTAGAGGAAGATCACGATGATGACCGAGGCGAAGATTTCGACCGTCTGCCAAAGGAAGGTGTAGGCAGAAAGGTCGAAGACCGCGAGACTGCGGACGAACTGGCGAGATGCTGCAATGAAGGCCCCAGCAAAGGCGAGTGATCCGACTATTTGAAGCTGGCTGTTGACGCTACCTTCCGGGCAGCAAGTGGTTGCACCGGCGGCGATACTGCATACGCGGCCACCGGAAGCCGTCAGGATCTCGAAACCGTTGGTTACGACGCTGAACAGGTTCAGGAAGCCGAAATAGCAGAGGACAGCAAAGCCTGCCGAGGCGGCGAGCAGTCTATAGTCACCGAGGTTCCCGAAAATTCGAGAAGACCGGATGCGCCGCTCGATCTCTTCGACGAGTTCCATGGAGTTCGAGCGAGAGAGTTTGTAGTCGGGGTCACCGAGATCGGCCAGGTATTTCGCCGTGACCAGCTCAAGCGACGGATTGCTTGCTGGTTCAAGCCCTGCCGAGGATGTGGCCGATCGCTTGTCACGCGTCGTCGGATAGGAGAGCACGAAATCGGCTATGAGCCGCAGCCGGCGAACTCGTATTTCATTCCGGCAATAGATCAGAAGTACGGGAACGAAAAGCGCCAGAAGAAGCGCCGCCCAGCTCATCGTCGCAATTTATTGCCATACCGAATCTAAAAGGCCGAGGACGCCGGCTTTTTCCCAAACCGCATACAAGTCTTCGAACATGGACATTCCCCCATCCCAGGAGGAGCTTCCGTCGTTTAAAGCCTGCCGTCCACCAACGTCATAAACGCCTAAGTTGTGACTGGTCTTTGGCGTTCACCCAGCCAGCCGTGCAATCACCAAATGCCCCGGGCTTGGCTCGCCTTCCTGCATGCGCACATTGATCTCTGTCATCTCGACCAATTCGAAGCCGGTCGCCGTGAGGCGTTCGCGGATGTAAGTATCGGCGTGGAGGAAGCGCTGGTGCGGGCCGACGGCGTAGGGGCGGGTGTCGACGGCGGGCAGGCTTTCGGAGGAGAAGATGAAGAGGCCACGCGGCGTGAGGTTTTCGGCGGCGCCGAAGAACAGCGGTTCGAGGGCGCCGAGATAGGGCAGAACGTCGGTGGCGGTGATCAGGTCGAAGGCGTCTTCGTCGTTGTCTTCGAGGAAATCCTCGGCCTCGGCGACGAACAGCGTCTCATAGAGATCCTTTTCATGGGCGATCTCGACCATGTTTTCGGAGAGATCGATGCCGGTCATGTCTTCGCAGAGATCGCGCAGCGTGCCGCCGGTCAGTCCGGTGCCGCAGCCGAGGTCGAGCAGGCGCTTGAAGGGGCCGAGCTTGAGCTCCTGCAGGCGCTGGCGCACCATCATCGGCACGTGGTAGCCGAGCTGCTCGACGAGCACGTCTTCGAAGACTTCGGCATGCTGGTCGAACAGGGTCTCGACATAGGCGTCCGGCGCCTTTGCAGGCGTTTCGCCGCGGCCCATCGAGGCGATGCGGACGGCAGCACCGCCGTGGTCGTCGGGATCGATTGCAAGTACGTCTTCGTAGGCCTTGACGGCCGCATCGACGTCGCCTGCCTTTTCGAGGGCGAGCGCGCGGTTATAGGCTTCTGCCAGTGCGTCTTCGTCGATCTTCTTTGCCATTGCCGGTCCACCTTTTCGCTTTATGGATGCCTCTAAGGCGGCGAGGCGGCTTTGGCAATGGCAAGCGTGACGGTGATGGAACGCGGCGGGCCGCTCAGTGAATGATGAATTCGCCGCGCAGCGCGCGCCATTCGGTCGCCGAGATCAGCTTGCGGTGGATGTAGCGGACGGAGTGCAGCGGGCCGTCGAGCTTTTCCTGCCAGAACTTCAGGAAGCCGCGCATCTCTGGAAAATCCGGGGCGAGGTCGTATTCCTGCCAGAGATAGGTCTGCAGGATCGCCGGATGATCCGGCATCCGATAGAGGATCTGGGCCGTCGTCAGACCGTAACCCTGGAGCTGTTTTTCCATGTCCTTTGTCATGTCAGTCTCGCTTTCGTTCCCACTCCCGCCTATGAGCGGCAGTTAAAATGGAAACACGGCGTGGTTAACCGAAGATTGACATCAAACGGGCAAAAGAACCATTCATTTTTCTTTGATTTCAATAGTTTGGCAGCATCGCATCGCGAGTGCTGCCAAAGCTGTCAGCGGATTAGATGCCGGGTCAGGCGGCGCTCGATCCAGTTCCAGAAATGGCGCAGCGCTTCCACCATCGTCAGATAGAAGATCGCAGCCCAGAGATAGATCTGGTAATCGAAGGTGCGCGAGAAGGCGTAACGGGTCTCGCCCATCAGGTCCAGGACGGTGATGATAGCGACGACCGCTGAGCCCTTGATCAGCAGGATGATTTCGTTGCCGTAGGGGCGGAGTGCGACGATCAGCGCCTGCGGCAGGATGATCTTGCGGAAGGATACGGCCTTGGACACGCCGAGCGAATCCGCTGCCTCATGCTGGCCCTTCGGCACGCTTTCGAGGGCGCCGCGCAGGATCTCGGCCTGATAGGCGGCCGTGTTGATGGTCATCGAGAACAGGCCGCAATACCAGGCATCGCGGAAGAACCACCAGAGGCCGACGGACTCGAGCTGCGGACGGAAGCCGCCGAGGCCGTAATAGATCAGGAAGAGCTGCGCCAGCAGCGGCGTGCCCCGAAAGACGTAGACGTAGCAATAGGCAAAAGTGCTAAGGATCCGGTTCTTCGACATTCTGGCGAAGGCCAGCGGCAGCGACAGGACGGCGCCGCAAACCACAGATATAGCCACCAGGATGATCGTCGTCATCAGGCCATGCAGGTAGCGCGGCCCGTAGCGGGTGAACTTGTCCGGATCCCAGCCGGCGATGACCATGTAGATCAGCGTTGCTGCGAGCGCCAGCCAGATGAGGACGAGAACCGTGCCGGTAACGCGCGCTGCCGAGAGCGGCTTGGCGATATGCTTCGGCGCAGGCTGCGGCGGAATGAGGGTTTCTGCAATGCTCACCGGCGAACCTCCGAGCGCTTGGCCCAGCGTTCGATATAGCTGAGGCCGTAGGAGGAGATGACTGCAAGCACCAGATAGATGATGCAGGCGAGAAGATAGAAGAAGAAGGCCTGCTTGGTGACGCGTACGGCAACGGCGGTCTGGCGCAGGATATCTGCGAGCCCGATGATCGAGACGTAGGACGTATCCTTCAGCAGGATCATCCAGAGATTGGTCATGCCGGGAAGGGCAATGCGGATCAGCTGCGGCAGAACGATCAGCCGCAGCGTGCGGCCGCGGTGAAAGCCGAGCGCATCGCCTGCTTCATATTGTCCCTTAGGAATGGCGCGGAAGGCCGAGAGGAGCACTTCTGAGCAATAGGCCGAGAAGACGACAGAAAGGGCGATCATGCCGGCGACGAAGGCGTTGATCTCGATCCGCTCGTCATAGCCGAAAGAGGCGAGCACCGACTGGATCAGGATCTGCATGCCGTAATAGATGATGAACAGCGTCAGAAGCTCGGGCAGGCCGCGGAAGATCGTGGTGTAAATGCCGGCGGCGAGCCGCACGGACTTCTCTTCCGACTGCTGGCCGAGCGCCACCAGAAAGCCGATCACCAGACCGACGGGCAGCGTCAGCAGCGCGACAGCGACGGTGGTCTTCAGGCCGACGGCGATTTCATCGCCCCAGCCGGTATCGCCGCAGGCGAGGATCGTCGACTGGCCGAACCAGGTGAAAAGACCGGCAGGTCCGCATAGCGGATCGAAAACATATCCTATCCAGGCCCAGAGCGAGCCCAGCGCGGAAAACAATCCGCCCATCCACTTTTCCCCTCACGGCTTATGCCGTTTTGATCTTTAGCATGTTGTCAGACAAAAATGGCGGAAGAGCAAGCCTTCCGCCATCATCTTTACAGGTCAGTTACAGTTTTTCTCAATCGCCGTAAACGTTGAAATCGAAGTACTTGTCCTGAATTTCCTTGTACTTGCCGTTGGCGCGGATCGCGGCGATCGCCGTGTTCAGCTTGTCCTTCAGCGGGTCACCCTGGCGGACGGCGATACCGGCGCCGATGCCGTTGATTTCCTTGTCGACGGGAAGCGTGGTCAGGATTTTGCAGCAAGCGCCGGCGTCAGACTTGACCCACTGCGAGAGAACGACGACGTCGTCGATAACGGCGTCGATACGGCCGTTCGAAACGTCGAGCTTGTACTCGTCGGCGGTCGGGTAGAGCTTCAGCTCAGTGTCAGCCAGGTGCTTTTCAGCATAGTTGGCGTGGGTGGTCGAGGTCTGGGCGCCGATCGTCTTGCCCTTCAGACCGGCGACGTCGGTGATCGTCGAATCCTTCGGTACGGCGATTGCCGGCGGGGTGTTGTAGTACTTGTTGGTGAAGTCGACGAGCTTCGAGCGCTCCGGCGTGATCGACATGGACGAAACGATCATGTCGAACTTCTTGGCCTGGAGAGCCGGGATGATGCCGTCCCAGTCGTTGCTGACGAAGGAGCATTCAGCCTTCATTTCAGCGCAGAGAGCCTTGGCGATGTCGATGTCGAAGCCCTTGATCTCGCCGCTGGCGTCGACGAATTCGAAAGGCGGGTAGGTGGAATCGGTACCGATCACGAGCTTTTCGCCATCGGCCATTGCCGAGCCGGCGAAGAGGGACAACGCTGCAAGCGACGCTGCGGCGAGGAGATTGGAGATACGCATAGAGATCCTCTCTGTTGGCGACCGCTGCGTCTTCTTTTTATCCGCCAGCGGCCAGAATGCGGCGGGCATAAGCACCGCCTTGGCGCGATAATCAAACCTTTTTGTCGCAAATTGCAACTGGAATCCGCGCGCCTTTGTTGCGTCGCAAACTATGGCGAAGATGAACGGAGGCGGACCGAGGTGTTCATAGCGGGTTAATGGAGGTGTTCCTAAAAAAACGCATGGAACAAATCCGGGCCTCGGAAATTTCGGTCCCGACTCAACATGCGGGGTGCGCGCAACAAGCACTCTGAAAAGCCAATAAGGAACGAGGAAACCCTATGGGAATGAAATCGAGATTGTTCGCCAGCGCTGCCTTTCCGCTGCTTTCGCTGACATTGGCCGTCACGCCGGTGCATGCGTCAGCGCTCGGCGGTACCGGCGCGGCGCAGTCGCCCCAGGCGATCAGCGGCTCGTATGAGGTTGCCCAGGATGCGCCTTCGGAAGAGGAATTGCTGAAGAAGCGCCACAAGCAGCCGGAGGCCGAACAACAGCAACAGCAGGAGGCCGCTCCGCAGGCCGAGCAGCAGCAGGAGGCGCCGAGCCGCAAGCAGCGCGAGGCCGCGCCGCAGGCCGAGGAAGCAGCCCCGCAGGCAGAACAGGCGCAGCCATCGGAAGAGCAGCAGCCGCGCCGCAAGAAGCGGGAAGCAGCCCCCGAGCCGGAACAGGCTGCCCCTCAGGCCGAGCCGGCACAGCCCGCTGAAAACCAGGAACAGCCACGCCGCAAGAAGCGCGAGGCGGCTCCCGAAGCTCAACAGCAGGAGCAGGCAGCTCCGCAGGCAGAACCTACCGAACAGCCAGCCGAGAAGCCGCGCCGCAAGCGCGATCAGCAGCCTGCACAGCAGGAGGCCGCTCCGGTCCAGAATGAAGCCCAGCCTCAGGTAGAGCAGGCGAAGCCGGAAGTAGAAAAGGCAAAGCCAAAGGCCGAAGAAGCCAAGCCGCAGGCCGGTGAAGCGAAGCCTGCAGTAACCGAAGAGGCACAGCCCGAGCAGCAGCGTCCGCGCAAGGGCGACAAGAAGCAGCCCGCGACCGAAGGCGAGCAGCAGCAAGAGCCTGCCGCAAAGCCCGGCAAGAAGAATGCCCAGCAGGCCGTGCAGCCTGCCGAAGGCAAGACGCCTGTGCCGACGGAATCGCCAGCCCCCGATCAGGCACCCGTACCGGCCGAATCGCCGGTACCGGCAAAGCCGCCGGTTCCGGCAGAACCCGGCCAGGCGCAGAAGCCTGCAGCCGAAGGCCAGCCGCAGCAGGGTGAGCAGCAGCCGGCTCCCGGTCAGCAGCCCGGTGCCAATACTGCCGAACAGCCCGCCGTGAACGGTCAGCAGCCGGTGGCCGAACAGGCAATCCCGGCACCCGAAAAGGTGACGCCACAGGAGCTTGAGCGCCGCAAGCAGATCGCTGCCGATCCGAGCAAGAGCACGGAGACGGTGGTTCTGCCGGTCGAGAATGGTGCGGCCGTTCTCGATAGCGACAAGGATGCCGACCGTTCGGGCGGCCGTGACGGCCGCCGCCAGCGCGACAAGCAGCGTGCGGACGAGCAGCAGCCGGTCTTCGTGCCGAAGTCGGATGCTGATGCACAGCGCGCAGCTGGCGGCGAAGCCCGTCCGCCGGTCAAGATCGAAGCCGTTACCGCCGAGGAAGGCCGCCGGCTCGACCGCCGTCCGCAGTTCCAGCGTCCTGACGGCGCGCAGGTCGAAGGACGTGTCGGCGACGACAACCGCGTTCTGCTGCAGATCAACAACAATATCGTGGTGCGCAGCGACGACGACCGCCGCTTCATCCGCGATGGCGAACGGCCGATGTATGAGCAGCTGCCGCGTGACCGCTATCGCGAAACGATCGACCGCCCGGACGGCTATCGCATCGTGACGATCCGCAACCGCTATGGCGACATCATCCAGCGTTCGCGTGTCGATAGCCGCGGCCGTGAGTATGTTCTCTACTACTCGCCGGAGCTCTACGACAATCCGGATCAGGACTATTTCGAGGATCCGGGTGCCGATCTGCCGCCGATGCGTCTGCGGATCCCGGTTCGCGACTACATCATCGATACGAGCAGCGATCCGGATCGTGACTATTACGACTTCCTGCGCGAGCCGCCGGTCGAGCCGGTCGAGCGCGTCTACTCGCTGAACGAAGTGAAGTATTCGGCTCGTATCCGCGACAAGGTGCGCCGTATCGACCTTGATACCATCACCTTCGCCACCGGCAGTGCCGAAATCCCGATGAGCCAGGCGCGCAGCCTGCGCAAGGTCGCGGATGCGCTGAATGAGGTGCTGCAGAAGGATCCGAGCGAGACGTTCCTGATCGAAGGTCACACGGATGCCGTCGGCTCCGACCAGAGCAATCTGGTTCTCTCGGACCAGCGTGCGGAATCGGTCGCCAACGTGCTGTCGGATGTCTATGGCATCCCGCCTGAAAACATGGCGACGCAGGGCTATGGCGAGCGCTACCTGAAGGTCAACACGGCCGGTCCGAACCAGGAAAACCGCCGCGTCACCATCCGCCGCGTCACGCCGCTGGTGCGTCCAGTCGCCTCCAACAACTGAGGCGGGCCGATATCGAAATAAGAGCCGCCGGGCGACCGGCGGCTTTTTCTATGGCTGAAAGGCGGGAAGGTCGAGGGTTGTGGCGATGAAATCGGCGATCGCCAGCGTGTCGTCGAGGTCGAAGCGCGGCAGGGCCGTATCCGTGACGGGATGGTCGGCGGCGATGGCGCAGATGTAGGGATCGGTGGGCGCCAGCGGCTCGCGCTTGGCGGCCTGCAGGCGGCGGGCCTCGATCTTCGGGATCTTTTCGTGCTTGTAGCCTTCGATCAGCACCAGGTCGCAAGGGGCTAGGCGAGCCAGTATTTCTTCGAAGGCGGGCTCAGGTTCGCCGCGCAGCTCGTGCATGATGGCATAGCGCGTGCCGGAGACGATCGTCACCTCATGGGCGCCGGCCTGCCGGTGGCGGTAGCTGTCGGCGCCAACCTTGTCGATATCGAAGTCATGATGGGCGTGCTTGATCGTCGAGATGCGATAGCCGCGGCGGGTGAATTCTTCGACGAGGCGCACGGCAAGTCCGGTTTTGCCGGAGTTCTTCCAGCCGGCGATGCCGAAGACCCGCGGGCCGCTCATGACGGCAGCGCCTGCAGCCAGCGCTCGGCCTCGATGAGATCGTCAGGGGTGTTGATGTTGAAAAAGGGATCGAGCATAGCGGCACGAGTCGGACGGAGCGGAAATTGAACTTCCGCAACGTCATGACGTAACAGGAAGTCCCGGACGCGGCGCTTTTCGTCGGTGGCGATCCAGGATTCCAGGTCTGCCGCGAGCGCAACCGGCCACAGGCCGAAGACAGGGTGGCTGCGGCCTTCCGATGCGGCGATCGCGATCCTTTCCGGGTGATCGAGCGCACCGATGAAATCTGCTACCAGTTCGGCCGGGAAGAACGGGCTGTCGATCGAGATGGTAACGACGTGGCTGACGCCTTCGAGCTTCGCCGCATAGGCCATGGCAGCGTGGATGCCTGCCAACGGTCCGGCCTTGCCGGGGATGATATCCGGAATGAAGGCAAGGCCGCATTGCGGTTCGCTCCCGGCGTTGACGGCAACCGACGAGACCTGCGGCGAGAGCCGCGATATCGCGTGGTCCAGCAGCGTGCGGCCGCCGAGATGGGCCGAGGCCTTGTCGGAGCCCATGCGCGAGGAGCGTCCACCGGCGAGGATGACGCCCGGGATATTGGTCTTCTGTGGCGGGAAATCGGCCATGGTGGATCTCAGACTGGGCTTCTCGGTTCGGATTCCTGCGCAAGCGGTGCAACGCGGCGTTTGGCCTCACGATAGAACGTATAGAGGCCGGACGCGATGACGATCGCTGCACCCGTCAGCGTCCAGGCATCCGGCAGTTCGGAAAAGAACAGGAAACCGAGGAGGCCGGAAAAGATCAGGCTCGTGTAGCGGAAGGGCGCTACGAAGGAGACTTCGCCGGTCCGCATGGCCGTGATCACCGACTGGTAGCCGATCAGCACGAGAACAGAAGCGAGTAGCAGATGGGACAGCGCGGTCCATGTCGTCGGGTGCCAGCCGCCAAGCGGCGGCATCAAGAGGGCGCCGAAGAAGGCGACCGAAATGGCGGTGACGACAGTCACCATCAGCGACGGAATTTCCGGATCGATCGAGCGTGTCGCGAGATCGCGTCCAGCTGTTGTCAAAACGCTGGCAACGCAGAGCAGGGCTGCCGGCGTAAAGCCTTCCGGTCCGGGCCGAATGATGATCATCACCCCGATCAGGCCGACGAGGATCGCCGACCAGCGGCGCCAGCCGACCGGCTCGTTGAAGAACAGCGCGGCGCCGAAAGTGACCACCAGCGGCAGCGATTGCAGGATCGCCGAGGCATTGGCGATCGGCATCATTCCGAGCGCCGTGATGTAGGTGACGGCAGCCAGCATCTCGCAGATGACGCGCAGAATGATGATCGGCTTCAGAATGATCGTCCAGGAGCGCAGGGCGCCCATCTTGCGGGCGATCAGATAGACCAGGACGCTGGTGAACAGGCCGCGGATGAACATGATCTGCCCGGCATTCATGTCACCGATCACCGATTTCGAGAGGGCGTCGCTGGCCGAAAAACCGGCCATGGCCATGCTCATGAAAATGGCGCCCTGGGTATTGCGAGACCGCGGCATGCTAAGAGATTCCCGATAATGCTGAGGCCCTTTTAGAGGGGAAGAAGCGGGAATGAAATCGATTGCAAGTCACAGTCTGCATAAATCGATGGCGCAGTGCACAATAGGCAGCAGTCCGTCGCGACGACGGCCACTTGAACAAAAGCGGAGCGGTAGCGTTTCCCTTATGAGTGAAAGCGGCATGTCCGCGGCTTTCGAAAATCCAGGGAGATCATCATGCCGACCGAAATTCCAAACCCGGCCGAAACGCCCCGCGGCCCGACGCCGACACCCGGGATACCGGATCGTGTTCAGGAGAAGCCGCCGCTGACGCCGGCTCAGGATCCGGCCGACAACAAGAACCCCAACGACCCGACGCCGCCGAATCCGGCATTGCTGCCGATCGGCGATCCCGCGGGGGCGGCGTAGCGCAGGCGCTAACGCAAATTCCACGAAGTCACCCGCCGGTGACGCTCATGTGGCGTGCGACGGCGGGTTTTTTATGCGTGCGGTCGATGATGAAGTCGTGGCCCTTGGGCTTGCGGGTGATGGCTTCGTCGATCGCCGCGTAGAGCAGGCCGTCATCTTCGGTGGCGCGTAACGCGGAGCGCAAGTCGGCGGCATCGTTTTGCCCGAGGCACATGTAGAGCGTGCCGGTGCAGGTCAGCCGTACGCGGTTGCAGCTCTCGCAGAAATTATGGGTCATCGGCGTGATGAATCCGAGGCGGCCGCCGGTTTCGCCGACGGTCACATAGCGCGCCGGGCCGCCGGTCTGGTAGCCGATATCGGTCAGAGTAAACTGCTTTTCCAGCGAAGCGCGCAGCTCCGAAAGCGGCAAATACTGGTCGGTGCGATCCTCATCGATTTCGCCCATCGGCATCGTCTCGATCACCGTCAGGTCCATGCCGCGGCCATGGGCGAAGCGCAGCATGCCGGGGATCTCATGCTCGTTGAAATCCTTGAGCGCGACGGCGTTGAGCTTGATCTTCAAACCGGCCTTCTGCGCCGCATCGATGCCCTGCATGACCTTTTCCAGGTCGCCCCAGCGGGTGATCTTGTGGAATTTGTCCGGGTCGAGCGTATCGAGCGAGACATTGATGCGCCGTACGCCGCAATCATAGAGCTCCTCGGCATGACGGGCGAGCTGGGAGCCGTTGGTGGTCAGCGTCAGCTCCTCGAGGCCGGTGCCGACCTGCTTTCCGATCTCGCGGATCAAAAACATGATGTTCTTGCGCACAAGCGGCTCGCCGCCCGTCAGGCGGATCTTGCGGACGCCCTTGGCGATGAAGGCGGAACAGAGCCGGTTCAGCTCTTCCAGCGAAAGCAGATCCTTCTTCGGAAGAAAGGTCATGTTCTCGGCCATGCAATAGGTGCAGCGGAAATCACAGCGGTCGGTGACGGACACACGCAGATAGCTGACGGCCCGTCCGAACGGGTCGATCATCGGGCTTGCATCCGCAACGAGCGGTGCAGCGCTTCCTATCGTGCCGACATTGCTGTTCACCAATACCTCCGCAATCATGTTAATGTGGTCATATGTGACTGTGCCGTCAAGGTAAACGGTACAGGCACACGGTAGATTGAGCTTGCCAGAAAACGCCTCAATGCCTACTCAACGAATGCGAACGGAGTGCAGCAATGAGCGACATCTGGCCCACCGAACTCAGGGTTTCGAAAGACCGGCAGCGTCTTGCCGTGACGTTCAACGATGGTCAGAGCTTCGATCTCTCGGCCGAAATGCTGCGTGTTCTATCGCCTTCGGCGGAGGTGCAGGGGCATGGCCCGGGGCAAAAGCTCACGGTTCCCGGCAAGCGCAACGTGGCGATCATAGCCATGACGCCGACCGGGAACTACGCCGTGCGCATCGGCTTCGACGATATGCACGACACCGGCATCTTCACCTGGACCTATCTGCGGGAACTCGGCGAACGGGGTGTCGAGCTGTTTGCAGATTACGAGAAGGAACTGGCCGAAAAAGGCATGAGCCGGGACGTGGCGGAACAGCCGCGTTGATTGACAACAGCCATAGGGGGCATGGATGGCAGGAACTGCGATGAGAAACTGGCTCCGGGCGAAGGGCAGCCCGGGCGGCAGCAAGGTCACCTTTCTGGAATTGTTCTTCGACCTTGTCTTCGTCTTCTCGATTTCGCAGCTCTCACACGCGCTTGCCGCCCACTACACACCGCTCGGTGCCGCCGAAGCGGCGCTGATGACATTTGCGGTCTGGTGGGTCTGGATCTTCACGGCTTGGGTGACCAACTGGCTGGACCCCGATAAAATGCCGGTGCGGGCGATGCTGATCGTCCTGATGCTGCTCGGCCTCGTTCTATCCTCGTCGATCCCCGAAGCCTTCGGCGACAAGGGGCTGTTGTTTGCCGGCGCCTATGTGCTGATGCAGGTGGGGCGCTCGCTTTTCACCGTCTATGCGGTGCGGCATTCCAGCCATTCCAACTATCTGAATTTCACGCGTATCAGCATCTGGCTGGCGGTATCAGGTGTGTTCTGGATCGCCGGAGGCCTGCTCGAGCATGAGGCGAGACTGATCGCCTGGGTGATTGCGCTCGCCATCGAATATGCCGGTCCTGCGTCTGGTTTCTTCGTGCCGGGTCTTGGCAAATCGACCACCGCCGACTGGGATGTTTCCGGTGCGCATATGGCTGAGCGCTGCGCTCTGTTCATCATCATCTGCCTCGGCGAGGCCGTTCTCGTCTCGGGCCGGACCTTTTCCGAAATGCCGTTCTCGCCGATGACCGGCCTCGTTCTGGTCACCAGCTTTGCATCGACCGTTGCCATGTGGTGGCTATATTTCCGTTTCGGCCATGAGCGGGCGGCGCATCGGATCGAACACGAGGAGACGCCAGGAAGTCTGGCACGCCAGGCGTTCACCTATGCGCATATCCCGATTCTGGCTGGCATCATCGTCGATGCCGTGGCTGTGGAATTCATGTTCTCGCATCCGCACGAGGTTGGCGATATCGGCATTGCCGCTGCCGTGCTTGGCGGCGCCGGGTTGTTCCTGGCGGGAAATCTCTGGTTCAAGGGTGCCGTCAGCGGACGGGCGCCACTCTCGCATCTGGCAGGCATCATCCTTCTGATCCTGCTCGCGTTTCTTTCGCCAGCCGTCGAGATCTACGTGATGGGGATACTGGCAGCACTGGTGCTCGTCATCGTCGCGGTCTGGGAGTACCGGTCGCTGGGTTCGGCGGCGCCCGCGCCGACGCTGCACTAGCGCTCAGTCGTCGTCCTTCAGGTCCTGCTGGAGCAATGCGATGATGCGCTCCATTGAGCCGGCCATGGCCATGCATTGCTCCAGCGGCTCGTCGGAGAGCATGCGGTCGATCAGGTCGGTCTGGATCACCATGGCCTTTTCCGTCAGCGCGCGGCCGTCTTCCGTGAAATAGAGCCGCAGCACCCGCTTGTCGCGCTCGTCTCCGCGCCGCTCGATCAGGCCGCGCTTTTCCATCTGCGGCAGCAACATGCTCATGTTGGAGCGGCCAACCAGCAGCTTGCGGGCCAGATCCTGCTGCGTCAGGCCTTCGAAGCGGTAGAGATTGATCAGGATATCGAGATGCGGTGTCTTGATATCGAGCTCGGCCAGCGAGCGGCCGAGCGATTGCTGCATCAGCTGGCAGGCGCGGGCAACGGCGATCCAGCTGCGAAAACGCGGATGATCCCAGGGAAGGGATTGATTTTTGTTCATCGTTGTACTTTATTGTTCAGTGTTGAACATTATTGGATTCCCACTATGGCAAACTTTGCGCTTGCGGTCACCCGCTTCGGATTTCGCGCGCTGCAGGCTCTTTCGCCCGATCTGTCGGGCGAGGCGGCCTTCCGCCTGTTCTGCCGTACGCCCTCGCTTCGCCCGAAGGGACCAAAGGCCAAGGCCGCACACGCCGCTGGATCCTTGTGGCTGAAAGATGCGGAGCGCATCGCGATCCGGCTTGCGAACGGCCGCTGCGCGAGAGCCTACAGGATCAATGGCGGCGCGCGCGGGCAGCGCAAGCGCTATCTCGTAACCCACGGCTGGGGCTCGGGCATGGCCTATATGACCGATCTGATCGCGGTGCTGGCCAAGGACGGTGCCGAAGTCATCGCGCTCGATTTCCCGGGACATGGTATCTCCGGCGGGCGCTCGCTGCATATGGGGTTGGCGGTGGAGACGATTGCTGTAGCCCAAGATCGTTTTGGCCGCTTCGATGCCGCCATCGGTCACTCCTTCGGCGGTGCAGCTTTGATGGTATCGGCGACCGGCATCTTGCCGCAGATCCACAAACTGGAAGCGGAAAAGATCGTCACCATCGGATCGCCAAGCGAGATGGCTTGGCTGTTTCATGATTTCGGCCGGATGATCGGCCTTGGCAAGCAGGCGCAGGCGCTCTTGGAGCGCAAGGTTCAGCGCGTAACCGGGCGCAAGCTCGCCGATTTCGATGTCGGCACTTCGGCTGGCCGTCTCGCAGTGCCGGTTCTTGCCGTCCATGCCGAAGACGACAAGGAAGTAGGCGCCTATCATGCGCGGCGTTATGCAGCGTCGGGAGAGAATGTCAGACTCTTCTGGGCCAACGGCTTCGGCCACCGGCGGATCATCGGCGCCGAACCGGTGCTGCAGGAGATTAAGTCGTTTGTTGATGCCGCGCCCGGCAAGAGCGATGCCGAGATCGTTTCTCTTTTCGAGCTTCCGGCGAGGCGCGCGTCATTGTAGCGTCATCTTAGGCGGCTAATGAAAGCCGTGAACCAGGATGGCAGGCGATCATGAAAATCATCAGGACAGTGGAAGAGCTCGGCGAGATCTATGCAGGCGGGTTGACGCAGGCTTCGGTTGCCAAGGTCACCAAGGTGCTGACGCCGCTCTACCGGCAGATGATCGAGGCCTCGCCATTCGTGGCGCTGGCGACGGTTGGACCTGAGGGTCTCGACTGCTCACCGCGCGGCGACATCGGCGGCGTCGTCAGGATCGTCGACGAGAAGACCCTCCATCTTCCGGACTGGCGCGGCAACAATCGCGTCGATTCGCTTTCCAACATCGTTCGCGATCCGCGATTGGCGCTGATGTTTCTGGTGCCCGGATCGAACACGACGATGCGGATCAATGGCCGCGGCGTGGTCTCCGATGACGAGAGCCTGCTCGAAAGCTTCGAGATGGACGGCAGGCATCCGCGCACGGTCGTGGTGATCACTGTCGATGAAGTCTATTTCCAGTGCGCCAGGGCGCTGATGCGCTCGCAGATCTGGAACCCGGAAACCTTCGCCGATCCGGCAAGCCTGCCGACACCGGGCATGATGTTGAAGGCGGCAGCAGGCGATTTCGACTACGAAACCTATGATCGCGAATGGGCGGGACGCGCTGCGAAGACGATGTGGTAGCGCGTCACCGGATGGTGATGGTCAGGCCTTGTAGATCAGCCAGCTCTTGGTGAAGTCCTTCTGCATGCCATCCTCATAGAGGACGCTGCAGTTGCGGCCGGCGTGCTTGGCGCCGTAGAGGGCGATATCGGTCTTGTAATAGAGCTCTCCCGCGTCGTCGGCATGGGATGCCATGCAGACACCCATGGAAACCGTGACCGGGCCATAGTTGATCCGGGTGCGGGAGTTCTTGAACGGTGTCGCTTCGAGGGTGCGGCGGATCCGCTCGGCCATGCCCATGACCTCTTCCTGCGTGTTGCCGTCGATGATCAGGGCAAATTCTTCGCCGCCCGTGCGTGCCACGAAGATATCGCGGCGGACATTGGCTCGGATGACCGAGGCAACAGTGGCCAGGATCTTGTCGCCGACCGGGTGGCCGTAGGTGTCGTTGATCTTCTTGAAGTTGTCGATATCGGCCAGCACCAGAGCGGTCACAGGCTTCAGGGCGACGTTGTCGAAGACAGCGGCGAGCCGGTCGTCGAAGGCGCGGCGGTTGGACAGGCGGGTCAGCGAGTCGGTGTTGGCGATGCGCTTGTACTCGTCGAGTTCCTTGCGGACCTCATCCATTTCCTGCGAGCGCTGAGCGACATTCTCGACGGTACGTTCGCCGTGGGCCATGGTGTCGCCGGTTGCCTGGGTCAGTAGGGTGATGGCGTTTTCGAGGAGATCGACACTGGTGGTGTTCTTGGTGTTGATACGGCGGTAGGTTTCGCCGAGCAGCTTGTTGTAGCTCTCGAGAGAGGTCTGCTCCTGGCGCAGCACTCTGAGCAATCCCTCAAGTTCGGCGGCGATGCGGGAATGGACATCGTCGAAGACGCGGGCGGGAGAGTGGGTGAAGTATTGCGAGCCGAGCTCGTCGAGTTCTTCCTGCGTCGCCTGTCCGCCGAGTGCCGCGAGATCGCGCGTCAGGGCCGGATTGGAACCGATATAGGCTTCGTAGAAGAGTTCGTAATTGCGCGGGATTGGCGCGACGCCCATAGAACGCATGGCAAAAGTGATCTGGCCTGCGACATCCGGGATCTGCGCTTTCTGCGCTGCAGCCGTATTCATCCGGCATACTCCTCAAGGAATTAGAAAAGCAATCTTCTATTGGTTAGCTTAAATTCGTTGGGAAACAATTAAGACGATATATACCAACGATTACATGTGATTATTCTGGTTGTATATTCCAGAAATACTATAGCATTGAAAAAACTCAGGAATCTGAGGGATGCTCACACCTGAGGCTGTCTTCCGGCTGTGGCCGGTTGAAAGTTTCCCGGAAAATCTCTGAAAAAATTTGCATAAGCGTGTTCTTATTTCATTGACGGTGACGGCGACGGCGTCCGTCTTTTGTGAACGCGGCTTTGCCCTGCCGTCAGAGAGATATCAAGATCATTGCTTCCGAAGCTATTTTGAACGCTCCGGAAGCTAATGCGTGTAGTCCCGGCATCAGCCGAGATTGAGTTCCTGGAAGAAGTCGTTGCCCTTGTCGTCGATGACGATGAAAGCGGGGAAGTCTTCGACCTCGATCTTCCAGACGGCTTCCATGCCGAGTTCGGGATATTCGAGAACCTCGACCTTCTTGATGCAGTCCTGTGCCAGACGGGCGGCCGGGCCACCGATCGAGCCGAGATAGAATCCCTGATGCTTCTTGCAGGCTTCGCGCACGGCGCGCGAGCGGTTGCCCTTGGCGAGCATCACCATCGAACCGCCGAAGGACTGGAACTGGTCGACATAGCTGTCCATGCGGCCCGCAGTCGTCGGACCGAAGGAGCCGGAGGCATAGCCTGCCGGGGTCTTGGCCGGACCGGCGTAATAGACCGGGTGGTTCTTCATATAGTCAGGCATGCCTTCGCCATTTTCCAGGCGCTCGCGGATTTTCGCATGCGCAAGGTCGCGGGCGACAATAATGGTGCCAGTCAGCGACAGGCGGGTCTTGACCGGATGCTTGGAAAGCTCGGCGAGAATGCCGGCCATCGGCTGGTTGAGGTCGATACGGACCATCGATTCCGACAGCTTCGTTTCGTCGATCTCCGGCATGTATTTCGAGGGGTCGGTCTCGAGCTGTTCGACGAAGATACCGTCGCGGGTGATCTTGCCCTTGGCCTGACGGTCGGCGGAACAGGAAACCCCGAGGCCGATCGGCAGCGAAGCGCCGTGTCGGGGCAGGCGGATGACGCGCACGTCATGACAGAAATACTTGCCGCCGAACTGGGCGCCGACGCCCATCTGTTGCGTCAGCTTGTGGATTTCCTTTTCCATCTCGATATCGCGGAAGGCGTGACCGCTTTCCGAGCCCTCGGTCGGCAGGTCGTCGAGATAGCGCGTCGAGGCGAGCTTGACCGTCTTCAGGTTCATCTCGGCGGAAGTGCCGCCGATAACGATCGCCAGATGGTAGGGGGGACAGGCTGCCGTACCCAGCGTCAGGATCTTCTCCTTGAGGAAGTCGATCATCCGGTCGTGCGTCAGGAGCGACGGCGTGCCCTGGTAAAGAAAGGTCTTGTTGGCCGAACCACCACCCTTGGCGACGAACAAGAAGTCGTAGCTGTCGGTGCCTTCTTCATAAATATCGATCTGGGCCGGCAGGTTGTTCTTGGTGTTTTTTTCCTCGAACATCTTGATGGGCGCCAGCTGCGAATAGCGCAGGTTCTTCTTTTCATAGGCGTCAAGCACGCCCCTGGAGAGCGCCGCGGTATCGCCGCCTTCGGTCCAGACGCGGCGGCCCTTCTTGCCCATGATGATGGCGGTGCCGGTATCCTGGCACATTGGCAGAACGCCGCCGGCGGCAATATTGGCGTTCTTCAGCAGATCGTAGGCTACGAAACGGTCGTTGTCTGTGGCCTCGGGATCGTCGAGGATCGAGGCGAGCTGCTTCAGATGGCCGGGGCGGAGCAGGTGGTTGATGTCGGCAAAGGCGGTCTCGGCCAGCAACCGGATGCCCTCTGGCTCGACCGCCAGGATCTCCTGACCCTTGAAGCTGTCGACCGAGACGTAGTCGCTGCTGATCTTGCGGTATTGCGTCGTGTCTTTGCCGAGCGGGAAGAGATCGTCAGCCATTGGAAACCTTTCGAATGGGCTAGTTTGGAAGCGATCTAAATCCGGGCGCGGCGAAATGCAATGCGCTGGAGAAGGGTCTTGGTTCCGCCGCGGCAAAAAGCCCGCCCGGCAGAGCCGGACGGGCCTCGATCCGAAGGAGTCAGATCAGATTAGAATGCACGCTGCAGGCGGAAGAAGCCCGTAACGCCGGTGTAGCTTGCGCCAACCGTAGAGGTGTCAGAGTCGTGATCGACGTAGGTGACTGCCAGCTTCGCTGCCAGGTTCTGAACGACCTGATAGTCGAGCGTTACGCCTGCGCGCCACTCGCTACCACCGTCAAATTCCTGCTCGCCAGCCAGGCCGGTGACATCGACATTGCCGGTGTACTGGAAGCCAGGGGTGATCGTGAACTTGTCGGTCGCCTTGATGGCGTACTGGGCTGCAACAGTCCATTCGCCCTTGGTGAAGTAGGCGCTAGGACCGTCAGCCCAGATCGCTGCGATGCCGAGCGTGCCGGGGCCGATGTCGGCGCCGATCTTGCCGCGAACAGCGAAGTTGTCAGCATCGACGTCGTAGCCAGCGAGAACTTCGTATGTGAAGCTGCCGGCCTTGCCGCCGATCGCAGCGTCGATACCGAGGTCGTTGCCGCCGGTTTCCCAAGCGAAGCCGTTACCGCCGAGTTCTTCGAGCGCGACGCCAGCGTAGAAGCCGTTGGCTTCGTACTGGTAACGGGCCGTGTTGAAGCTCGTGGTGCCGGAGTTGGTGATGTCGAATTCGCCCGAGAAGTCGTTATCCCACCAGTTGACGAACTTACCGACGCGCAGGCCAGCGATGTCGATGTAGGCGGTGTCGAGAACGGTTGCGTTCTGAGCGCCGCTTGGGCTCAGAGCGCCGTCCTTGATTGACGGGCCACGATAGTTGGCCTGGTAAACGATAACGCCGGTGAGCGGGCCGTATTCGGTATCGCTCTTGGCAGTGAACTGAACCTGACCGCGGGTACGGACGTTCCAGTCTTCGCCGCCCTTGCCGGTGGCCGGATTGTCGGTGCCGTCGCCAAACGCGAAGTTGACGTCGAAACGGATGTAGCCGTTGATCTTCAGGCAGGTTTCAGTGCCCGGGATGTAGAAGTAGCCGGTGCCGTAGGCGTCGCAGACGCGAACGTATTCGACGGCTTCCGGTTCTGCAGCGACGATGGCGTCTGCGGCGTGAGCGCCGGAAACTGCTGCGAGAGCTGCAGCGGAGCCAAGGAGAAGGCTCTTGATGTTCATGGATAACCTCCAATTCAAAGTTTCGATTGGGCTGGGATTTTTTGCCAACAGCATTCCCTTTCCCGGCCCTTGTTTTTGAGAAGAAGGTGGCATGCCCCCAACTTCGAGGCGGTGGGTACAGGGCGAACGAAACGTCAAAATTACAAGTTTGTCACAACGGGTGGTAAAGTATCGATGTTGCGTATTTGTCACGCGTATGTATATATAAACGCCAACGTACAGTAATATACTGAACTATAGGTAATATATTACATAATTATAATGAATCCTGATGTTGAGTTTATATTTTATAATATATTGTAATTACATTTCGATATTCGAATATTAATCTTATTTTCCGAAGTCTCGGCGTTTTTATACGTCCGTCATGGAGCGGCGCTAGAGGTTCGCCCCGGGCAAACCCAAGGCCCGTTTATGCCGGGAAAAAACGGCGAAAGGCTCGCGAAGTGACCTCCGCGAGCCTTTCTTGTTCAACAGGCGTTGCTTGATCAGCCTTACTTCGGTCCGATCATCTGCTCCGGCCGGACCACCGAATCATACTGTTCCGACGTCACCAGCCCGCTGGCGAGCGCTTCTTCCTTCAAGGTCGTGCCGTTCTTGTGAGCCGTCTTGGCGATCTTGGCGGCGTTGTCGTAGCCGATTGTCGGGGCAAGGGCGGTGACCAGCATCAGTGATCGCTCGAGGCCTGCCTTGATGTTGTCTTCGCGGGCTTCGATGCCGACGACGCAATTGTCGGTAAAGGAGATCGCGGCATCGCCAAGGAGCTGAACCGATTGCAGGAAGTTATAGGCCATCATCGGATTGTAGACGTTGAGTTCGAAATGGCCCTGGCTGCCGGCGAAGGTGAGGGCGGCATTGTTGCCGAAGACCTGGGCGCAGACCTGGGTGAGCGCTTCGCACTGGGTCGGGTTGACCTTGCCTGGCATGATTGACGAGCCGGGTTCGTTTTCCGGCAGTGCCAGCTCGCCGAGACCGGCGCGCGGGCCGGAGCCGAGGAGGCGGATGTCGTTGGCAATCTTGAAGAGGGCTGCAGCTGCGGCATTGATGGCGCCATGGCTGAAGACCATGCTGTCATGCGATGCCAGCGCCTCGAACTTGTTGGGCGCCGTTACGAATGGCATATCGGTGATCTTGGCGATCTCATCGGCAACCGCTTCGGCAAAGCCGACCGGCGCATTCAGGCCGGTGCCGACGGCCGTGCCGCCTTGTGCGAGTTCGCAGAGGCCGGGAAGCGTCATCTCGATCCGCTTGATCGCCGAACCCACCTGTGCAGCATAGCCCGAAAACTCCTGTCCCAGCGTCAGCGGCGTGGCGTCCTGCGTATGCGTACGGCCGATCTTGATGATGTGATTGAACTCGACCACCTTCATGTCGAGCGCGGCGTGCAGGTGCTTGAGGGCGGGCAGCAGGTGATGAGCGAGCTGTTCGGCGCAGGCGATATGCATCGCTGTCGGATAGGTGTCGTTCGACGACTGACTCATATTGACGTGATCGTTCGGATGAACAGGCTTCTTCGAGCCCATAACGCCGCCCAGCATTTCGATGGCGCGGTTGGAGATCACTTCGTTGGCATTCATGTTCGACTGCGTGCCGGAGCCCGTCTGCCAGACGACGAGCGGGAAGTGGTCGTTGAGCTTGCCGTCGATGACCTCCTGCGCCGCCACTGAAATCGCCTTGCCGATCTCAGGGTCGAGCTGGCCGAGTTCGACATTGACGCGCGCGGCCGCCTGCTTGACGATGCCGAGTGCGCGGACGATCGACAGCGGCTGCTTTTCCCAGCCGATTTTGAAGTTGCCGAGCGAGCGCTGGGCCTGTGCGCCCCAATAGCGGTCGCTCGCAACTTCGATCGGGCCAAAGGTATCTGTTTCGGTACGGGTCGTGCTCATCGCAGTGCCTTCCTCTGCTGTCGTCAGGATGGCGTCTTATAGGCCTGGAGCGCCGCCAAGAAAACCGTCTCGCAGCTTAAAATATGAGAGTTATTTTCATGTTTTAGGCCCGGTTGGCGTGGTATTTGGGACACGGCCGGAATTTTATGCGGAACAGCTGAAAAACGGGCTTTGGCGGCGGCGCGAAATTGGGTAAAAAATTAACCAATAATTTCATAATTTTGTGTGAACTGCGGAGCGCCGCCGCGAAGGATCACGTCACGCAAAGTTGAGTCGTCCGGCGCTGGCGGCGCAGGCTGGATTCTGCCAATGGAGCAGTGAGCCAGGCGGTAGAAATCTCGAATGGGCTCGGGCCCACGCCAAGACAGCATGACACTGGGACTGGAAAAAGCATGACATCGTTTTTCAAGGGTGCGGTTTCCGCACTGGCACTTTCCTGCGGCTTTGCGGCACTTGCTGCGCCCGCGCATGCCTATACGCTGATGGACATGATCCGCGGTGACCGGCCGCGCACCCAGAGCACCATCATCGATCCTTCCAATCCCGCGCAGATGCCGGCCATGCAGGCCCCCGTCGACGCGCCGCTGCCGAAGGTGACGTCGCCGACCTATTATACGTATAAGCCGGACCCGATGCGTCTGGTGAACACGGCGAAGTTTGCAGACCCGGTCGTAACCGGTGCCGTCGTCGATGCGTCGGCAACGTCGGGCGACCAGTCCGGCGTTCAGCGCCGCTATCTCGCCGATGCCAAGGTTCGCGCCGACGGCAATGTCGCGAAGTCGCTCGAAACCTATTACGGCGACACCAAGAACCCGCTCGTCTGGGTCAGCGGCACGGAAGTGAACGATCGCGCCAAGGCCGCCATGAGCTTCCTGGCAAGCGCCGGTTCCATCGGTCTCGATCCGGCAGACTACGCCGTCGATCTTCCGGCTGCCGATGCCGCCAATCCTGACTCGACCGTTCGCGATCACGCGCTGACGCAGTTCGAACTTGAGCTGTCGTCGAAGGTTCTGGCCTATGTTCAGGACACGGTGCGCGGTCGTATCGATCCGAACAAGCTGTCGGGCTATCACGATTTCAAGCGCAAGGTCGTCAATCTCGATCCGGTACTGAAGCTCGCGCGCATGAGCCCGGATGTCGGCTCTTATCTCGCCAGCCGCAGCCCGGATGGGCGCGAATTCGATATCCTGAAGAAGGAGCTTGCCAAGCTGAAGGCCGAAGGCGGCGACCAGGAGCAGATCACCATCTCGCTCAACGGCCTGCTGCGCCCGGGCGACAGCTCGCCGGAGATCGCCAATATCGTCAAGGCTGTCGGCAAGCATGGTTCGGAAGCACTGAAGACCCAGCATGCTGCGATGCTCGCTGCCTATACCGGCGGCTCGGACTATTCGCCCGAGGTGGTGTCGCTGGTCGAGGACTTCCAGAAAGAGCATGGCCTGAAGCCTGATGGCGTCATCGGTCAGGCGACCGTCCGCGTCATGACCGGCGGCGACAGCAACACGGCGAAGATCAACAAGCTCGTCGTCGCCATGGAGCAGGCCCGCTGGCTGCCGGAAGATCTCGGCTCGCGTTACGTGATGATCAACCAGCCTGCCTTCATGGTCTATTACCACAACGACAACAAGGAACAGCTGTCGATGCGCGTGGTCGTCGGCCAGCCGACGCATCAGACTAATTTCTTCGAAGATGAGATCCAAACCGTCGAGTTCAATCCGTTCTGGGGCGTGCCGCAGTCGATCATCATCAACGAGATGCTGCCGAAGCTGCGCGCCGATCCGAACTATCTCGATCGCATGGGCTATGAAGTCGCCGTCAACGGCCGTGCCGTTCCGTCTTCGAGTGTCGACTGGTACGGTTCGACCGCCAACGTTTCGGTGCGCCAGCCACCGAGCGGTGACAATGCGCTCGGCGAACTGAAAATTCTGTTCCCAAATTCGCATGCGATCTACATGCATGACACGCCGCAGCGGAGCTTCTTCAAGCGTGATATGCGCGCGTTGAGCCATGGCTGTGTGCGTCTTGCCGATCCGCGGGCGATGGCGGCTGCCGTGCTGAACACGACGGTCGACGATGTCGCCAAGCAGATCGCCAGTGGCCAGAACAAGGCTGTTTCGGTGCCGCAGCGGATCCCGATCTATATCGCCTACTTCACGGCCTGGCCGAACAAGGACGGCAATGTTGAATATTTCAACGACGTCTATGATCGCGATACCTACACGATGAAGGCCTTCGACATCACCAGCAAGGCGCGCGGCGCTCAGATTTGAGCGTTTTAATAGTCATGAAAAAGGCGGCCGGTGGCCGCCTTTTTGTTTGCCATGCTGGCGGGCTCAGGCGGTCTGTACGGCCTTGTTGCCTGCCGCATAATCGCGGATCAGCGCGTTGGCGAAATCGGGCGTCAGTTCATCGAAATGCTGGATGATACGGGTGGGTTCCAGGCTCGCGATCGGCACGTCGGAATAGCCGAATGGGACGCCGATAGAGGCGACCGAGGCGTTCTTGGCGACGGCGATATCGTTAAAACTGTCACCGACCATGATGCTCCGCTCAGGCGTGCCGCCGGCCTTTTCGATCGTACCGAGGAGATGACGGGCATCGGGCTTGCGTACCGGAAAGGTGTCTCCGCCGGTGATCGCGTCGAAATAGCCGGTGAGGCCAAGCTTTTCCAGCAGCGTGCGTGCCAGCGATTCCAGTTTGTTGGTGCAGACGGCCAACTTGAAGCCGTTGGCCTTCAGATTGTCCATGGCGGCGACAAGGCCGGGATAAGGCTTCGTGTGGCCGGGCATGGTCTCCGTATAATGCGCGATGAAGCGCTCCAGCAGCAATGGGGCCTCGCTTTCGGTCAGCGGGTGACCGCGCAGCTTGCAGGCGCGCTCGATCATCACCTTGGCGCCGTGACCGACGAGATGGGTCAGGTTGTCATAACTGACGGGCTCGAGGCCGATCGAGCCGATCGAGTGATTGAGGCTCTCAATGAGATCGGCATGGGTATCGAGAAGCGTGCCATCGAGATCGAGTACGACAAGGGCAGGGGTCAAGGTCTGTTGCCTCTTCATGAAAACGGGTCGGTCCGGAGTAGGCGAAGGGCGGTGAAAAAGCAACGTCAAGACTAGCCTGTTTCGGGCCCGCCGCGATGCTTTTGCTTTTCAGTTTGCTTCGGTTATTTTGGCTTTCGTTTGGCATGCGAGCCGTGTTAACAGCACATCCAACGAAACAATCGGAGTAAGCGGCGCATGGATGCCCGCGAGATGAAGATCAAGGCTGCCGCGGTTGCGCTGACCCATGTGAAAAGCGGTATGCGCCTCGGTATCGGCACGGGGAGCACGGCTGAAGAGTTCGTGCGGCTGCTGGCGGAAAAGGTCGCAGGCGGCTTCAAGATCGAAGGCGTTCCGACATCCGAACGCACGGCGCGGCTTTGCGTCGAACTCGGCGTACCCCTGAAATCGCTCGATGAATTGCCGGAACTCGATCTGACCATCGATGGCGCCGACGAGGTGGATGGCGCCCTGCGTCTGATAAAGGGTGGCGGCGGTGCGCTGCTGCGTGAAAAGATCGTCGCCGCAGCATCCGGACGGATGATCGTCATTGCCGACGAAAGCAAGCTGGTGGAGACGCTCGGCCAGTTTCCGCTGCCGATCGAAGTCAATCCGTTCGGTCTGGTTTCGACCCGGATTACGATCGAGAAGGTCGCCGCGAAACTTGGCCTCAGCGGCAGTCTTGCGATCCGCCGATCGGGTGACGGAGATTTTACCACGGATGGCGGCCACCACATTATCGATGCATCATTTGGCCGCATTCCTGATGCAGAGGCGCTTTCGAGCGAGCTGAATTCAATACCCGGTGTCGTTGAACACGGGCTTTTTCTCAATATGGCGGCACTTGCGATCATTGCTGGTCCATCCGGTGCCCGCACGCTGCAAGCGAACAGATAACAGGAGCATTGAACTCATGAAGACATTTGCAGGTCTTGGCCGCATCGCCGCTGCGACCGTAATTCTCTCCAGCTTCGCTTTCGGTACTGCCGTCAAGGCTCAGGAAGTCACGGAAGAGCAGCTGAAGGCAGCACGCGCGGCAATCGCTGCGATCGGCGCCACCGCTCAGTTCGACAACATCCTGCCGGGTTTGGCAGAGCGCCTCAAGGCCGGCCTGATCCAGGATTCGCCGAACTATGAAGACCAGATTTCGCAGACGGTCGATGCGACCGCTCTCGCCCTGGCGCCGCGCCGCGCTGACCTCGAAAAGGAAGCTGCGACCAACTATGCCAAGGCTTTCACCGTTGAAGAGCTGAAGGCGATCGCCGATTTCTACGGGTCCGACGTCGGCAAGAAGCTGCTCAAGGACGGCCCGATCGCTTCGCGCGAGACCAACCGTGCGGCCGATATCTGGGCTCAGGGTATCGCCCGCGACCTGCAGAAGAATGCCAGCGACGAACTTGGCAAGATCATCAAGGTCGAGCCGGTTCAGCTCGACACGCCGGCAGCACCGGCCGATGCTTCCGGCGCTCCGGCTCAGGCGCCCGCCAAGGCTCCGGCAAAGGCACCTGCCAAGGCTCCGGCCGCTCCGGCCCTCAACCTGCAGACCCCGCAATAAGCGGTTTCACGATTACCATGACGAAAGCCCGGCTCGCGCCGGGCTTTTGTTTTCGTGGCCACCGATACTATATGCTTTGTCAGCCTTCCCTCCCGATTCCCAACCGGAGCATTTCCTCATGTCTGCATATGATTACGACCTCTTCGTCATTGGCGGCGGTTCGGGAGGCGTAAGAAGCGCGCGCGTGGCGGCTTCGCTCGGCAAGAAGGTGGCGATCGCGGAGGAGTATCGTTACGGCGGCACCTGCGTCATCCGCGGCTGCGTGCCGAAGAAGCTGTTTGTCTATGCTTCTCAGTATCATGAGCATTTCGAGGATGCGGCTGGCTTCGGCTGGACCGTTGGTGAAACCAGCTTCGACTGGAAGAAGCTGATCGCGGCCAAGGATGCCGAGATTTCACGGCTGGAAGGGCTCTACAAGAAGGGACTTTCCACCGCCAACGCGGAGATTCTGGAGACCCGCGCCGAGCTTGTCGACAATCATACCATTCGGCTCATCAACACCGGCAAGACGGTGACGGCCAAGACGATCGTGATCGCCACTGGCGGCAAGCCGAATGCGCATGCAGCGCTTCCCGGCCACGAGCTCTGCATCTCGTCCAACGAAGCCTTCGATCTTGAAGTGCTGCCGAAGTCGATCGTCATTGCCGGCGGCGGCTATATTGCCGTCGAGTTCGCCAATGTCTTCCATGGCCTCGGTGTCGAGACGACGCTGATCTATCGCGGCGCGGAGATCCTCTCGCGCTTCGACCACGATCTGCGCCGCGGCCTGCACGAAGCGATGACGGCCAAGGGCATTCGCATTCTTTGCCACGATCTGATCGAGAAGGTCTCCAAGGGCAGTGAAGGCCTCGTTGTCGAGACCAAGAACAACGGCACGCTGAACGCCGGTGTCGTCATGCTGGCGCTTGGCCGCGATCCGAATACCGATGGCCTCGGGCTTCAGGCAGCGGGCGTGAAGACCAACGAGCGGGGCGCGATCGTCGTCGACGATTATTCGCGCACCAGCGTCGATAACATCTACGCGCTCGGCGATGTCACCGACAAGGTACAGTTGACGCCGGTCGCGATCCACGAAGCGATGTGCTTCATCGAGACCGAGTACAAGAACAACCCGACCAAGCCGGATCACGACCTGATCGCCACGGCGGTGTTCTCGCAGCCGGAGATCGGCACTGTGGGTTTGACGGAAGAAGCGGCTGCGAAGAAATACCGCGAGATCGAGGTCTATCGCGCCCAGTTCCGGCCGCTGAAGGCAACGCTGTCAGGCCGTGGCGAGAAGATGCTGATGAAGCTGATCGTCGATGCTGCCAGCCGCAAGGTCGTGGGCGCCCATATCCTGGGGCATGACGCAGGCGAGATGGCGCAGATTCTGGGCATCACACTGAAGGCCGGCTGCACCAAGGACGATTTCGATCGCACCATGGCAGTCCATCCGACCGCCGCCGAAGAGCTCGTCACCATGTATGCGCCGAGCTATCGCATCGTCGACGGCCAGAAGGTCTGATCGTCAGCTGGTGATGCGCGGCATACGAATGACCTTGAGGAACAGGGCATTCATCGCCTGAGCGATACCGTCGGTCGGCGTCACTTCGAAATAGAGCCCGGGCGAGGCGCATTCTGCCATCTTGGTCGGGATCTGGCTCTGGAAGGGCCTGATCCAGCTATTGTACCAGCTGTTGTTGGGCAGCGGCAGGTAGGTCGTATAGAGTACGGCAATCTTGATGCCCTTGTCCTTCAGCGGCTTGCAGAAGGACGTGTCGATCGGCTCCTGGCAGCGTCCGCCTGTCGTCGCCTTGGTGCAGGTTGACGGCTTGTAGCTGTCGCCGACACCATCCGATACGAAGAACAGGATCTTCTGCGGCTGGGTCTGGCTGTTGCCGTCACCTTGGTTGCCGATGATCGTCTTCATCTGTGTCAGGGCGTTGTCGAAGCTGGTCTGCTGGTCGTTGTTATATCCCTGAAAGGGGATCGACATCAGATCGACGGCATTCGTGTAATTCGCCACCTTGTCGAGATCAGTGATCGGGTCGGAAATCGTCGTCAGGTTGGCATCCTGCGCGCGTTTGCCGAAGGTATAGACCCCCATGGCGAACTGGTTATCGGTGACGCGCTGGACTTTCGCTGTCTGCGTCAGCTGCTGCGTCGCCTGGCGCACGACGTCGATGCGCAGGGTGACGTTGTTCTTCCTGGCGAGATTGTAATAGCTGTTCGGGTCTTCGACGCCGGCGTCGGAGACGACGTGGCACGCGAAGGCACAGGTATCCGACGTCTTTTTTTCCATTGTCGCGACATCGGTCGGCGTCGCGCCGACGCCCATGGACGGCGTGTTGTCGAGAAGGATGTAGAAATTCATGAAGGCGGCGGTCTGGAAGACGGCATTTGCCGTGCCGTCGATCTGGATGCTGTTCCGGCCGAAGATCTGCATGAAGGTCGTCGGAATGCTGGCGCTGAACGACACCTGGGAATTCAGCTGATTGGCGACCTTGTTGACCTGAACGTCAAGGCTGACGTCGCTTGCCTTCAGTTCTCCCTGCATCTGGGCAAGAAAGATGCTGCGCGCATCCGCCAGGCCGGTCGAAAGCGGGCCATCGCCACTCGTCATCGCCTGTGTGACCGCGCTGGACTGCTGCGAGATGGAGCCGACAGCTGCGGCGTCTGCCGCAGCATAAAGCTGTGTCCGCAGACTCATTGCATGGCCGAAATCGATCGCCATGCCGGCCGAGCCGATCAGCGGCACGGCGAGCAGGGCAGTCAGCAAACCGAAGTTTCCGGAACGGTCGGCGAGCAAACGGCGCATGGTCATCGGCGTCGAAATCCCTGTCTCGGCCGCTCGCCTGCATTTTCAGGAAAGGCACCAGTGCGGCCCATTAATATTGAAGGGTGTTGTAACAGCGAAAGCTAAATCGTCAGCAAAACGACGTGGTATAGTTTGTCTTAATGGCGGGGATTGAAGTGCAGACGCGGCGTTCCTTTATATGCAGGAAAAACGTCGTCTTTTGCCCTTGAAAGTGTCCGAAACGCCGCTAGGCAAGCCGGGCCTAAAGGTTTATAAGCCGCCGTTATTCTTCAAGGACGATGCCCGGCGTTATCCGGTGTAGCAAAGGTGAGTAAGATGGCACAGACTTGGACCCCGAACAGTTGGCGGCAAAAACCGATCCAGCAGGTTCCGGAATATCCGGACCAGGCCGCTCTGGCGGCAACGGAAGCCACGCTTGCCACTTATCCGCCGCTGGTTTTTGCCGGTGAAGCACGCCGCCTCAAGAAGCAGCTCGCCAGCGTTGCCAATGGCGACGCATTCCTGCTTCAGGGTGGCGACTGCGCCGAAAGCTTCGCCGAACATGGCGCTGACAATATCCGCGACTTCTTCCGCGCCTTCCTGCAGATGGCCGTGGTTCTGACCTATGGCGCGCAGCTTCCTGTCGTCAAGGTTGGCCGCATCGCCGGTCAGTTCGCCAAGCCGCGTTCGTCGAACATCGAAACGATGAACGGCGTGTCACTGCCGAGCTACCGCGGCGATGTCATCAACGGTATCGAATTCACGGAAGAAGCCCGCATTCCGAACCCGGAGCGCCAGCTCGATGCGTACCGTCAGTCGGCGGCAACGCTGAACCTCTTGCGCGCCTTTGCGATGGGGGGCTATGCCAACCTCGAAAACGTTCACAAGTGGATGCTCGGCTTCATCAAGGACAGCCCGCAGGCGGATCGCTACCGCAAGCTGGCTGACCGTATCTCCGAAACCATGGACTTCATGAAGGCGATCGGTATCACTGCCGAGAACCAGCCGAGCCTGCGCGAGACGGATTTCTTCACCAGCCACGAAGCGCTGCTTCTCGGCTACGAGGAGGCGTTGACCCGCGTCGATTCGACCTCGGGCGACTGGTATGCGACGTCGGGCCATATGCTCTGGATCGGCGACCGCACGCGTCAGCTCGACCATGCGCATGTGGAATATTTCCGCGGCATCAAGAACCCGATCGGTCTGAAGTGTGGCCCGTCGCTGACGCCCGACAACCTGATCGAGCTGATCGATGCGCTGAACCCGGCCAACGAAGCCGGCCGCCTGACGCTGATCTGCCGCTTCGGCCACGACAAGGTTGCCGACAGCCTGCCGAAGCTGATCCGCGCCGTCGAGAAGGAAGGCAAGAAGGTCGTCTGGTCCTGCGATCCGATGCATGGCAACACGATCACGCTCAACCACTACAAGACGCGTCCGTTCGAACGGATCCTGTCGGAGGTGGAGAGCTTCTTCCAGATCCATCGCGCCGAAGGCACGCATCCGGGCGGCATCCATATCGAGATGACCGGCAAGGACGTGACGGAATGCACCGGTGGCGCCCGCGCCGTGACGGCGGACTCGCTGTCCGACCGCTACCACACGCATTGCGACCCGCGTCTCAATGCCGACCAGGCCCTCGAGCTTGCCTTCCTGCTTGCCGAGCGCATGAAGGGCGGCCGCGACGAGAAGCGTTTGGCCGTCAGCGCCTAAGTGCAAATGACTGAATTGGAAAAGCCCCGCACTGCGGGGCTTTTTTATTGGACGAGGACCGATTGCTGGCAGCGCGCATCGGTGACGCGGATATCGGCTTCGCCGATCTTGATGCCGAGCATCATCAGCGTGTTGTAGAGCAGCTCGTCGAGCGGCTTGGTCAACCCGGTCAGGGTCTGTGCCACGGCCGCGGTCACCGCTTTGGGTGTGCCGAGCGTCAGGGTCAGCAGCTGCACCTCGATATCGGTGTTGCCGAGCAGGCTCTGAACCGTTGAGGTCAGGCTATCCTTCGTCGAAATGTTCTTGACCGTCTTTGCCGCGATGTCGGCGGGCTGGAAGGTCAGCTTGCTCTTGTCGAGGTTGGTGACATTGACGTCGGCCATGGCGCTTGCTTTCAGAAGTCCGAAGACATCGAGAAGCGTGGCGCGATTGACGCGTGGCTTGCTGCCGAAATTCGCGAATGCCGTCGTATCGACATCGCCGAGCGCGATCTCGGCAACACCAGGCACGGCTTCGACGCCGACGCTAGTATTCTTGGCGCCGCCGCCAAGGCAGGTGATGTTCGAAAGCCTCGCTTCCGCATAGGCCACCTCGACATAGAGCGGTACGCGGAGTTTCAGGCCGCCGAGCAAGCCGAGACCCGGCACGCTGGTTTCGATCGCCAGACGGATTTGCGGGGTGCGGACGGCGGAACCTGCAGAGCCCACAGCTGTCGCCGCATAGCCGACCGGCCGCTCGCCGACGGCGACGCTGAGCTTGACGTTCAGCAGACCGGGAACGGTGCTGTTGACGTTGGCAGCTACCTGCTTCTTCTGGTTGGCGGCCAGCGCGGTTGCCGAGATCAGCTCCATCGCGGTGGCATCGACCTGCAGATGCGAACCGCTGCCGATGGCGCGTTCGCCGGTGGAGCCGAGATTGAGGATATCTTCAAGCTTTACTTTGAGCTGGGTGGAGCCGAGGCCCTTCTCCAGCGCCGTGATCGTCTTGTTGACCGCAGCCGGGAGACCGGGCGTCTTGCCGAGCGTGTTCAACAGACGCGGATAGGAGACATCGGTCGCCAGCAACTCGTCATAGGTCGCGGCGTTGACATTGAGATTGGTCGCCAGGAGATCGAGATAGGAGAGCAGGTTGATGTCGGTCGAAGCAAGGCCTTCGTAATCGACCGCTTTCAGCGAGACAGTGGTGCCGAGGAGGGCGCTGAGCAGGGCGTTCAGCACGCCATCATTGACGCTTGCCAGACGCGAGCCGACGGAAAAGGCTGCGACTTTTGCTGCCGAGGCGGTGCCGGTGGCACTCAGCGTCGGGGCACTGGCGAAGATATTGGCGAAGGCCAATTCACCCTTCTGCGATACTGCAACTTTTACGGCATCGTAGGGCTGCTTTCCGGATACGAAGCGCTGATCGGGGGCAACGGTCTCGTCGGCGAGATAGGCGCCCAGCGAATAGCTGACGACAGCCTGGAATTGTGACGTATCCGAGCCCTTCGGGAGCGATCCCTTGCCGGTCAGGTAACCGTTCTCGGTAAGCACCGCCACGTTGATCCCGTTCTCTGTGAAATTGGCAAGAATTTGGTCAGCGGCACGGTTGATGTCCGACGCGGCGGCGATGGCGCCTATATCGCTCATCTGCTGCAGCCGGCGCTGCTGCAGCGTCAGCATGCCGTAGTCGACCCCGAGGCCAAGGGAGTAGATGATGAGGGGCGCGCAGAGAGCGGCACTGATGGCAATGTTGCCGCGCTTGTCACGGCAAAGCCTGAAGGCATTCAATGTCATTCAGATGCCTCCCATCCGGATCGTCGCGAAGCGCTTGATGGTATGGTCCGGAAGCGGAAAAGTGTATAAATTCCATATGGGTAGATTGGCGGAATCATATTCCGTCGTCACCGTGAACTGGTTGACGTTGCCGGGATCTGTGGTCACGGTAACGTGGATCTTGTCCTTCTGCAGCAAAGGATGATTGATCGTCGAAGCGGTGATGAAATTGTCGACCAGCGTTTCGCGCTCCTTGGCGGAAATGCCGGCGACAGCCGTGCGGGCGGCGTCGGCGGTGATCTGCTGGACGGAATGGGCGGCGGTCAGGTAGATCGCGTAGGCGATCAGCGTCAACATCACGAGCAGGAACAGCGGAGCGATGATCGCAAATTCAATCGCGGCGGCTCCCTTGTCGTTCGAACGGAAACGGCGAAACACTGTCATACTGCGCCTCATGCGAGCTTTGTAAGCTGTGTTCTGTATAGGCCTGAAACTATTAATTTTGGATTAGCTAATAAAAGTAATGCGTGTGTTTTGCTGCGGCAAGATGACCTATTTCGGGAAGGCCTTCCTGCTTTTCCATGCAACTCCCGATGGCTTTCGGCCGGAGAGGGCCTGACTCGACCAGTGCGGGGCGGTCTTTCAAACCATCAAAAACACTGAGCTTTTCCATCAACAGATTGGATTTGACCCCTTCGCCGTCTGCCGTCAGTTTCAGCAGGAGTTCAAATGGAGACGGCGGCAATGAGCGGAGACTATGCTGGAGGATGCGCCTGTGGCGCCGTGCGGTTTCGGGGCACTGGCAAGCCGGGGCCTGTCGTTGCCTGCCATTGCTCGCAGTGCCGGCGGCAGACGGGGTTGTATTTTACCTCAACCGACGTCCCGCTTGAGGGGCTTGTCATTGACGGCCGGGAGGCTTTGCACTGGTATCAGTCGAGCGATGCGGCAGAGCGCGGGTTCTGCCGCAATTGCGGATCGGGCTTGTTCTGGCAGCGCACCGGCGCCGACACGGTCTCGATCCTTGCCGGTGCCTTCGATCAGCCGAGCGGGCTGTCCATCGGCTACCATATCTACTGCGCCGACAAGGCCGATTTCTACGAGATCAACGACGGCCTGCCGCAATATCCCGAAAGTGCCTAGATGCGTTTGGCGTCGAGCGCGGCACTGAGCCTTGCGACGTCCTCGCGCAAAGAGGTCAGCTCGGTCAGCACGCGCATGTCGATCTTCTGGTGCAGCGCCAGCACTTCCAGCTCGGCCTTCAGGTTCACCTCATAATCCTTGGCTGCCTCCAGCCGGTCACGCTCGGCCTGGCGGTTCTGCGACATCATGATGATCGGTGCCTGGATCGCGGCGAGCATCGAGAGGATGAGATTGAGGAAGACGAAGGGGTAGGGGTCGAAGGCGCCGGTCGCCAGGATGATGGTGTTGATGACAGTCCAGATCACCAGGAAGGCCAGAAAGGTCAGGATGAAGGACCAGGAGCCGCCGACGCGGGCGATGCCATCGGCAATGCGCTGACCGAAGGACGACTCGGCCGAAAGGACGGCATTGACGTTGGTGGAGATGATCTTCCGTTCATGCGCCTTCTGCAGCACGCGCTTCTCGATGTCGCCGAGTTCGTCGGCACTCTTGCCGAAATGCGTGTGGATGAAATTGGGGAGGTTATACATGCGAGGCTCCGATGCTGTATCGCGTCGGAGCCAGTATTCCCGCTGATGGCCTGAATGCAATGCGAATTAGTGTCTTAGCTGCTCAGTAGCTGGCTTCGTTGACCATCACATGCTGCGGGAAGAAGCGGTCGAGCGTCTGCGCCTTGCCGAACATGACGTCGTGCTGCAGGTAGCGGTAATCGCGCACCAAGGGATCGAGCTTCTTCGGATCGAGCACCCAGTCCGGCGTCACCTCGTTCTTGCGGGTTGCCAGCTGGTAGCGGTCGATGATGTCGTATTTCTTCTGCACCCGGCCGAGGAAGCCGGTGTAGTAGGGATGCTCGAAGCCGGCGAACTTCAGAAGATTGTAGGAGATCAGCGACGGGCTGATGGTGCCGACATCCTGCTTGACGCCCTTCTTGTTCGACCAGATCACCAGCGGCGTCTCGTGCTGCTGCTTCATGACATCGAGCGGCGCCTTGCGGGTGGCGACCTGGTCCGGCATGTAACCGGCGCTCATATAGACATTACCGAGCGGAGGCAGGTGGTCGCCCCAGAGCACGATGATCGTCTCGCGGTCGCGGTGCGAGGCCCAGTCCATCAGCATCTTCAGGCTGTCGTCGGCTTCCTTGACGCCCTGCGTATAGGTTGCGAGCGTTGCGCGGTCGGCTTCCGGAATGTCGCCCTGGATATCGATCGAGTTATGGGCGTAGCGGTTGGCCTCGTACGGGCCATGTCCCTGCAGCGTGACAGCGAAGAAAAAGAACGGCTTATCCAGTCCGTCGCCCTCGCGCATGATTTCCTTCATCAGCGAGTCGTCGGAGGCAAAGATGCCGCGCTTTTCCATCGGCGGCAGGGTTTCCTCGGTGCGGAACTCCTCGAAGCCGAAATCCTTGTAGACCTCGTTGCGGTTCCAGAACCAGCCGCTGAAGGGATGGAGCGCGCGCGCCGTGTAGCCTTCGCCGCGGAAGAAGGTCGCGAGCGAGGGGACGTCGCGGCGGATATATTGCTGATAGGGAATGCTGCCATAGGGCAGGAAGGCATTGGAGAACCCCGTCAGCGCCTCGAACTCGACATTGGCGGTCATGCCGCCGAATTCGGGCGAGAAGACATAGCCGGACTGGGAGGCGCGGATCGTCGGCATCGGGTCGGCGCTGAAATTCAGCTTCTTCAGCCGCGTCGGATCCCAGAAGGATTCGCTCATCAGCATGATGACATCGGGTTTTTCACGCGGACCGGCGAGATAGCCGTAATTGCGGGCCGGGATCGCGTCGAGCGCCTCGGCGTTGAGGCCGGCAGGGGCGGCGACATCGGCCATCGGCACATTGAAGATGAAGGCGAGGATGAAGCCGTTGCTGCGATAATTTTCCTTCTGGTCCCACATCATCGGCACGACCTGCAGGCGGTCGCGGATGTAGGAATATTGCGAATAATCCATCAGCGAACCGAAGGCGGCGATCACCGGCAGGCCGAGGCAGAGGCGGCGAAGACGCGCCTGGTTCGACAGCTTCGGAAAGGTGCGCCAGGCATAACGCCAGCCGAACACCATGCCGGCGGCGAGCAGCACTAGGCCGACAACGATGGCGATTGCCGTGAACGGCCGGTCGCGCACCATCACCGGCAGCAACTCCATGATCTGCCGGCCGAAGAGGATATCCGAGGGATAGAAGGGATCGGACAGGTAATGCTGCTTCTGATTGGAGACGAACGCGGGGATCAAGACAAGCGGAACGAGGATCAGCGCCGAGAGATAGCGGCGGCCGAAGGCGGCATCGAGCGTCAGCATCAGGATGGTCAGCATGACGACGGTGGTCATACCGGGGCGGGCCGTCGAGGTCAGGAAATCGCCGACATCGGCAAGCGTGCTGCGGGCGATCCATTCGACGGCGATGACGCTGAGCAGTGCCATCGAAAAGGTGAATGCGATGCTGAGGGCGGCTCGGGCGGCGGGAGAGCGGACATTCGCGCCGAGACCAGCAGAAAGCAGCGCCATTCTTCTGGCCTGCGCGGACTTCATGACCAACGCGATCAAGGGCGGACTCCAATGTCATTCCCGCCGTCATCCCGGCGTCATAAAACCTTCACCGAACTGTCACATGCCCGCCATGAACGCTAGATGAACCGTTAATGTTTCCTTGCTTTTCCCGAAGATTTGAATTTTCGTCTGAGCAGACCCGGCGGCTTTTCATGGCAGGACACGTTGCGGGGCGAACGCGCGCGCGCTAAATAGATGACATGACACAGGAAAACGCTCCCTTGAACACGCTCCGGATTGCCGTCGGCCAGCTCAACCCAACGGTTGGCGATGTTGCTGGAAATCTTGCCAAAGCCCGCGAGGCACGCGCCGATGCGGCCCGTCAGGGCGCGGATCTGCTGCTTTTGACCGAGCTGTTCATTTCCGGCTATCCGCCCGAGGATCTGGTGCTGAAACCGGCATTCCTGAAGGCCTGCCTCAAGGCCATCGAGGACCTCGCAGCCGATACCGCGGATGGCGGACCGGGTCTGATTGTCGGCTTCCCGCGGCAGGGCGAGACCGGGCGGCACAATTCCGTCGCGGTGCTCGATGGCGGCAAGATCCTGGTGTTCCGGGACAAGATCGATCTGCCGAATTACGGCGAATTCGACGAGAAGCGTGTGTTCAGCGAAGGCTCGATGCCGGGACCGGTGAATTTCCGTGGTGTCAGGATCGGCGTGCCGATCTGCGAGGAGATCTGGAACGATCTCGGCGTCTGCGAGACGCTGGCCGAAAGCGGCGCCGAAATCCTGCTGGTGCCGAACGGCTCGCCCTATTATCGCGGCAAGGTGGATGTGCGCCATCAGGTGGCGCTGCGTCAGGTGATCGAAACGGGCCTGCCGCTGATCTTCGCCAACCAGCTCGGCGGCCAGGACGAACTGGTCTTCGACGGCGCGAGCTTTGCCTTCAACGGCGACAAGTCGCTGGCCTTCCAGATGAGCCAGTTCGAGCCGGCGCTTGCCGTGACCACTTGGAAGCGCGGCGACAACGGCTGGCGTTGCAGCGAAGGACCGATGTCGCATATTCCGGAGAAAGAGGAGGCCGATTACCGGGCCTGCCTGCTCGGCTTCCGCGACTACGTCAACAAGAACGGCTTCAAGAATGTCGTGCTTGGGCTCTCCGGCGGCATCGACTCGGCGATCTGCGCGGCAATTGCCGTCGATGCGCTGGGCGAGGAGCGGGTCCGCACCGTCATGCTGCCCTACCGCTACACGTCCGAGGATTCGCTGAACGATGCCGCCGAATGCGCCAAGGCGCTCGGCTGCCGCTACGACATCGTGCCGATCGAGGCGCCGGTGACCGGCTTTACCTCGGCGCTCTCCGATCTCTTCGAAGGCACCGATAGCGGCATCACCGAAGAAAACCTGCAGAGCCGCGCCCGCGGCACGATCCTGATGGCGATCTCCAACAAGTTCGGCTCGATGGTCGTCACCACCGGCAACAAGTCGGAAATGTCGGTCGGCTATGCGACGCTCTACGGTGATATGAACGGCGGCTTCAATCCGATCAAGGACCTCTACAAGATGCAGGTCTATGCGATCTCGCGCTGGCGCAATGCGCATGTGCCGCCGGATGCGCTTGGCCCATCAGGCGTGGTGATCCCACAAAACATCATCGACAAGGCGCCCTCTGCCGAACTGCGGCCTGATCAGACCGACCAGGATTCGCTGCCGCCTTATCCGGTTCTCGACGACATTCTCGAATGCCTCGTCGAGAAGGAAATGGGCGTCGATGAGATCGTCGCGCGCGGCCACGATGTCGCGACGGTGCACCGGATCGAGCATCTGCTCTATCTCGCCGAATACAAGCGCCGCCAGTCGGCGCCAGGCGTGAAGATCACCAAGAAGAATTTCGGCCGCGACCGCCGCTATCCGATCACCAACCGTTTTAGGGATCGGTAGGGGTATTATCATTTGCAGTTTGTCTAGATTGAGAGGGGACGAGCATGGCATTGCGCACAATTGCCTTGGATGAGCTCGATGGTTTTCAATTGGACGAAGCAAACCGGCTTTATTGGCGGGGCGAGACGGTCGTTCTTGAGCGCCGGTTGAAGCTCGAAACATATCAGATTGTTCTCGCTACATTGGCTACGGTCGGCGCTGTCGCATCTGGAATTCATCCTTTCCTAGTGAGTTGGCATCTTCTGAACTGAGGATTTCGTGTCCTTGAACCTCAGCTCGCTTTTGAAGCGATGCGCCTTTATCGAAACGCAGATGCATGGCACAAACCGCATGCAAATCAGAATGAAGCGGAACGGCTAAGCGCCGGGCCGCAGCAAATGCGGGAGGCATGCATGCGCAGTTCGGTCGAGATCTACAATATCCGCACCGGTCGGAGCCGGGTCGTGTTCCAGACGGAGCAGCTGATCGAGGCGCCGAATTTTTCGCCCGATGGCCGCTACCTACTGCTGAACGGTGATGGCCTTCTCTATCGCTTGTCACCGGACGGTGAGGGCGGTCTGCAGCAGGTCGATACCGGCTTTGCCACGGCCTGCAACAACGATCACGGCATTTCGCCCGACGGAAGGCAGTATGTGATCTCCGACAAGACCGAGCATGGCAAATCCTGCATCTATACCCTGCCGTCGGAAGGCGGCGCGCCGAAACAGATCACCGAAAACCTGCCGTCCTACTGGCATGGCTGGTCGCCTGACGGAAAGGAACTCGCCTATTGCGGCATTCGCGGCGATCTCTTCGATATCTACACGATTTCCGTCGATGGCGGCGCCGAGCGGCGGCTGACGCATGGCGAGGGGCGCAATGACGGGCCTGACTATTCCTTCGACGGGCAGTGGATCTATTTCAATTCCAGCCGCACCGGGCTGATGCAGATCTGGCGCATTCATCCCGATGGGACCGGTTTGGAGCAGGTCACGCACGACAATTACGGCAACTGGTTTGCCCATCCGGCGCCTACCAACGACAAGGTGCTGCTGCTTTCCTACGATCCTGACGTCTTCGATCATCCGCGCGACCTGCATGTGCGCCTGCGATTGATGGATATGGACGGCGGCAATCTGACGACGCTCTTCGAGCTGTTCGGCGGGCAGGGCACGATCAATGTTCCCTGCTGGTCACCTGATGGTGACGAGTTTGCCTATGTCCGGTATTTCCCGGCTACTTGAAGCTTCTCGTAAAAGCGGGCAAGAGGCATGGGTCAGGTGCCCGCTTGCCGCGGGAGAATCGGGAATCCGGTGCAAGCCCGGAACGTGCCCAACGCTGTAAGGCCGACGCCTGCCGCATCATGCCACTGGTTGACACCGGGAAGGCTGCGGTGGGCGGATGACGCCAAGTCAGAAGACCGGCCTGGCATCATAGACTGATCCCGCGCGGACGGCGGGGCGGTTGCGTTGTTGGGGATTTGACGATGCGGCCCATGAACAAGGATGCGCTTGAAGGCGCGTCCGCCTTTTCCGCTGACGAGCGCGACGCCGTCTACCGGGCGATCATGACCAGGCGCGATGTGCGCGACCAGTTTCTGCCTGATCCTGTACCATCCGACGTGCTGATGCGGCTACTCGGAGCCGCGCACCACGCGCCCTCGGTTGGCTTCATGCAGCCCTGGAATTTTATCGTTGTCGAAGATGCAGGTGTGCGTCAGCGCGTGTGGAACGCCTTCGACAGGGCGAACCGCGAGGCGGCCGGGATGTTCGATGGTGAGCGGCAGGCGACATACCGGTCGCTGAAGCTCGAGGGTATCCTCAAGGCGCCGCTCGGCATCTGCATCACCTGCGATCCGTCACGCAGCGGTGACGTCGTGCTGGGGCGCACGCATAATCCGCGGATGGATAGCTATTCAACCGTCTGTGCGGTGCAGAACCTCTGGCTCGCGGCACGGGCCGAAGGCATTGGCGTCGGCTGGGTCAGCATTTTCCATGAGAGCGAGCTCAAGGACATTCTCGGCGTGCCCGCGCATATCGAGATCGTCGCCTGGCTATGCGTCGGCTATGTCGATACGCTCTATAGCGAGCCCGAGCTGGCCGTTAAAGGCTGGCGGCAGCGGCTTTCGCTCGACGATTTGATCTTCCGCGATGGCTGGGGCCGCCGCTAATTCTGTTGTTGCTGCTGCGGCTGCGGCCCAGATGTCGCCGGGTTCTTCAGGTCGATACTGCCCTGGTCGCCCGCGAGAAATTGCGGGCCGATCTGGCGTACCTTGCTGTTGCCGGGGTCGTAGGGGCGGTCCGGTACCTGTGCCTGCGGCGCAGCCGGTGTGGGGGCTGCAGTTGCCGGCGGCTTGGTCGTGATCGTCGTGATCGAGCCCTTTGGCGGCGGCGCGCTGACCGTCTGGTTCTTGCGCATCTGCTCGTAATAGGCGGTCAGATTGCAGCTGCAGGAGGATTTCTCACCGGGCGCCCGGTTCTTGTAGGCGAAGGCGTTCGGCATGGCGCTGTAGCGCGCGCCGGTCGCGGCCGAGATCATGTTGGCCGCGTCGGTGTTGGAGACGTCCTGATAGAACAGCTCCGTCTCGATGCCGGGGCACATTTTCGAGCAAGTGGAGGCGTCGCGGCTGAAATCGATCGAGGTCGCATTGGTGCTGATCGGGAAGAAGCCGCCGTCGCAGCTTCGCACGCACATGGTGCTGACATGCGACATCATCTCGCCGCGGGGCACGCCATATTGGGTGTTGCCTTCCTCGCCGTTGCCGAGCGGAATGAAGGTATCGCCGCGCATCGCCTGTTCTTCGGTACTTGGCGCCGGGACATAGGCGCGCTCGTCCGGCTGATAGCCCGGATCGTCGTTGCAGCCGTTATCGTCGAGGGCCGCCATCAGTTCGCGGCGTTCGTTGACGTCGCTGCCGCCGGCCTCCCGCAGTTGGTTGCGGCGCTCCTGGAGGTAGTGGATGTTGTCGATCATCCGCGATTCCGATTCCTGCAGATCGCCGCAGTAGCGGTCGTTCTCGCCGCCGATGACGACCATGCTGTCGACGCTGCAGCCGTTGCTGCGCAGGTCGTTGCGCAGCTTGCGGAGCTCGAGGTTCTGTTCGGCTATGGCGCTTGCATATTGGCGGATCTCCGGGCCGTTGCCGATCACCTGCGGCAGGTCGGCAAGGCGTCCGCGCAGATCTTCGCAGATCGCGCTGGTCTGCGCCGCCGCGGGCGCGGCAGCAGCGAGAAAGAGAGCAAGGGTCAGGCTTCGGCGTTTCACGGTATCATCCCGCAGCATAATAAACCGGAAGCGGCAGAGCATTTGCCGCATCCGTTCTGTCTAGCTGCCTTCCGTTAACAAGCTAACGAAGGAATTCTAACGCATTTTTCCGATCGACGGCAAATCACGCCGGCTGCTGGGCCTCGACGACGGCAAGCGCCGCCATATTGACCACACCGCGCGACGTCACCGACGGCGCCAGAATATGGGCCGGGAGCGCGGTGCCGAGCAGGATGGGGCCGACATGCAGGCCGTCGGTCATCGACTTGACGACGCCGAGCGTGATGTTGGCCGCATCGAGGTTCGGGAAGACCAGCAGGTTGGCTTCACCGTGCAGCGTGGTGGACGGCATGACGCGCTTGCGGATTTCGTCGGCGATTGCGCTCTCACCATGCATTTCGCCATCGACTTCGAGATCAGGGGCGGCATCACGGATCAGCTGCAGGGCACCGCGCATCTTCGTGGCGCTTTCGCTTTCGCGCGAGCCGAAGTTGGAATGCGAGACGAGGGCGGCGCGCGGCGTGATGCCGAAGCGCTTGATTTCCTCGGCAGCCAGAACGGCTGATTCAGCCACTTCCTCGGCGCTCGGATTGAACGTCACGTAGGTGTCGGTGAAGAAGGTGGCGCCACGCTGCGAGATCAGCAGGCTGAGCGCTGAAAAATCGCGGACATCCTTGCGCTTGCCGATGATCTGGCGAACGTCGCGCAGGTGCTTCTCGTAACGGCCTTCGAGGCCGCAGATCAGCGCGTCTGCTTCGCCGCGGCGCAGCGCCAGCGCCCCGATGACGGTGGTGTTGGTACGCACGATCGTGCGGGCCGCTTCCGGGATAACGCCCCGGCGGCCGACGAGCGACAGATAGAGATCGACATATTCGCGGAAGCGCGGATCGTCTTCCGGGTTGATGACGGCGAAGTCGGAAAGCGGGCGGATGCGCAGGCCATAGCGCTGCAGGCGGGTTTCGATGACCTGCGGACGGCCGATCAGGATCGGTTCGGCAATGCCTTCTTCGATGAGAACCTGAGCGGCGCGGAGCACGCGTTCGTCTTCACCTTCGGAGAAGATCACCCGCTTCTTTTCGGCAGCCTTGGCGGCCGTGAAGATCGGCTTCATGATGAAGCCGGAGCGGAAGACGAAGCGGTTCAGCTGGTCGAGATAGGCGTCGAAATCGGTGATCGGACGGCGTGCGACGCCGCTCTCGGCCGCTGCCTTGGCGACGGCAGGCGCGATGCGCAGGATCAGGCGCGGATCGAACGGCGAGGGGATCAGATAGTTCGGTCCGAAGATCGGCGTTTCACCGGAATAGGCGCGGGCGGCGACATCGGACGGCTCTTCGCGGGCGAGGCCGGCGATGGCGCGGACGGCTGCCATTTTCATCGCTTCGTTGATCTCCTCGGCGCCGCAATCCAGCGCGCCGCGGAAGATGAAGGGGAAGCAGAGAACGTTGTTGACCTGGTTCGGGAAGTCCGAGCGTCCGGTGCAGATCATCGCGTCCGGCCGGGCGGCACGGGCGAGTTCCGGCATGATCTCCGGCGTCGGGTTGGCGAGCGCCATGATCAGCGGCTTTTCGGCCATCTGCTCGAGCAGTTCCGGCTTCAGCACGCCGGCAGCAGAGAGGCCGAGGAACACATCGGCGCCGCCGATGTTTTCGGCGAGCGTGCGGGTATCGCTCTTCTGCGCGTAGACGGCTTTCCATTGGTCCATCAGCACGTTGCGGTCCTCGTAGACGAGGCCTTCGATGTCGTGGACCCAGATGTTCTCGCGCTTGGCGCCGAGTTCGACGAGCAGATTGAGACAGGCGAGCGCCGCAGCGCCGGCGCCAGACGTGACGATCTTGACGTTGCTGATCGACTTGCCGGCCAGTTCCAGGCCGTTGAGGATGGCGGCGGCGACGATGATCGCGGTGCCGTGCTGGTCATCATGGAAGACGGGAATGCGCATCTTTGCGCGCAGCTGCTGTTCGATCTCGAAGCATTCCGGCGCCTTGATGTCTTCGAGGTTGATGCCGCCGAAGGTTGGCTCAAGCGAGGCGACTGTCGAGACCATTTGCTCGACGGTCGAGGCATCGACCTCGATATCGAAGACGTCGATATTGGCGAATTTCTTGAAGAGAACGGCCTTGCCTTCCATCACCGGCTTGGAGGCGAGAGGGCCGATATTGCCGAGGCCGAGAACGGCGGTTCCGTTGGAGATGACGGCGACCAGATTGGCGCGCGAGGTGTAGTCGGCGGCCGTCTCCGGATCGTCGCGGATCGCGAGACACGGCGCGGCGACGCCAGGCGAATAGGCGAGCGCCAGATCGCGCTGGTTGCCGAGCGGCTTGGTCGCCTGAATTTCGAGTTTGCCGGGGCGGGGATAGCGGTGGAAGAACAGCGCCTGTTCGTCAAGAGTTCCACCTGTCAGGTTCTTCTCCGTCTTGGATTTGTCCTGATTATCCATTGCCTTCTCCAATACCGCAGTCATGTCGTTTGAAGCCTTCTCCATACAACAATCGGTGCGGCGGGACAGCGGGAATTTGAGGTTGAAAGCGGAAAACTCTTATGCCCGGAGGATGCGTCAAACAACCGCGCTGTCATCTTCCTGAAACACGAGTCTGATTTTGGAAGGCCAGATGAACGATGGGGCACGGGCAGGATGCCTGTGATGGATTACATGGATACGCGACACTTCCGTACGCTCTTCATTTCCGATGTGCATCTCGGTTCCAAGGCTGCCAAGGCCGACTTCCTGATCGACTTTCTGCGCCACCACGAGGCAGACACGATCGTCCTCGTGGGCGATATCGTCGATGGCTGGCGCTTGAAGCGCAGCTGGTACTGGCCGCAGGTCTGCAACGACGTCATCCAGAAACTGCTGCGCCAGGCGCGCAAGGGTACGCGCGTTGTCTACATTCCCGGCAATCACGACGAATTCCTCCGCGACTTCCCGGGCATGCATTTCGGCGGCATCGAAGTGGCCGAGCGGATGATGCACGAGGGCGCCGACGGGAAGAAGTATCTGGTGCTGCATGGCGACGAATTCGACGTCGTCGTCCGCAATGCCCGCCTGCTCGCCTATCTCGGCGACTGGGCCTATGACATGGCGATCCGCATCAATATCGTTCTGGCCGCCATCCGTCGCCGCATGGGCATGCCCTACTGGTCGTTCTCGGCCTGGGCCAAGCTGCAGGTCAAGCATGCAGTCAACTTCATCGGCGAGTTCCAGCGCGTCGTCGCCGACGAGGCCCGCAAGTGTGGCGCCGACGGCGTCATCTGCGGCCATATCCACCATGCCGTCATCGAGGAGATGGACGGTGTGCGTTACATCAATACCGGCGACTGGGTCGAGAGCTGCACGGCGATTGCCGAGCATGAGGACGGCACTTTCGAACTTATCACCTGGAATGCGATCGCCAGCAGCGAGCCGGTGACTTTGAAGCTGACGCACCAGCCCGAGCGCGCGCCGCAGGCCGCCTGATTTTCAACCCGCCATATTGCAAGACATTTAGCCGTTGCCTCCGGGCAACGGCCCTATCTATTTTTTAAAACGTTTCAAATGGGCTATTTCTCGCCATAGTCGCCCCTAGGTTGATGTGTTAGGCAGCGCACAGTTTCCTGCAGGTCCACCATGATTCCCGCCCAGAATGCCTCTGTCGATGAGGGGGCTCCGCCGCGTTTCCGGCTGCTCAGCGCCCTGTCTTACTGCGCCCCGCTGATCGTCAACGGTGTCGCGCTTCCATTCTTCCCTGTCTGGCTTGCTGTTCACAAATTCACCGATCACGAGATCGGCGTCATCCTTGCCGTGCCGATGGTCGTACGCGTCCTCGTGGCACCTGTCGTAGCGATGTATGCCGACCGGATGAAGGAGCGCGCCGATGTGCTCCTATGGTCTGGCGGGCTGTCGCTGCTGACGGCGATCGCGCTTTACTGGACGACGAGCTTCTGGCCGGTGTTGATCGTCTACAGCGTCCAGGGCGCCACCTTTGCGCCCTACGTGCCGATCGTCGAATCGATCGTCATTTCAGGCGTCCGGCGCTGGGGGCTGGATTACGGTTCGATGCGCGTTTGGGGATCGATCGCTTTCATCGTCTCGACGATGATCGGCGGCGAGATGATCGGCCTGTGGGGCGGCGATATGGTGCTGCCGGTCATGATCTTCGGCTTTGCGATGACCATGGCGATGGCGATCTACTGTCCGCGTATCGGCCCGACGCGGCGGCGCAATACGCCTGTCGATCTGCAGCAGGCAACAGGCAGCTCGCTGCGTCAGCCGCATCTGCTGGTGCTGCTCTGGGGCGTGGCGATCCAGCAGTCCAGCCACGCGCTGCTCTATGCCTTCGCATCGATCTATTGGCATCAGCTCGGCTTCACCGGCACGCAGGTCGGTATTCTCTGGAGCGCCGGCGTGGCCTCCGAGGTTCTGGTGTTCTTCGTCTCGAAGCATCTCAGCCGCCGCTTCAATGCCTGGACGCTGATCCGCTTCGGCTGCGCCATGTGCATCTGCCGCTGGATCCTGTTCCCGATGCACTGGGACTTTGCCGGATTCTTCTTCCTGCAATGTTTCCATTCCTGCACCTATGCCTTCGTGCATACGGGGGTGCAGCGGCGGATCGTGGCTTCGGTACAGGCGACGCAGGAATCCTCGGCGCAGGGCGCCTATTTCTTCTACAACGGCATGTTCCTGGGCCTGATGACGCTCGCTTCAGGCTATCTGTATGCTTGGCTCGGCCTCGCCAGCTACTACGTCATGGCGCTGGTCGCGGCCATCGGCATGGCGCTGGTGTTCGTCGCCTATTACCTTCAGCCCCAGAGCTCTTTGTCCGGCGGGAAGACGAGGGAAGCTTCGTAGTGCAGGCCGGGCTCACGATCCCTGGCGAGCAGCAAGGGTCCGTCGAGATCGACGAATTCGGCGTCCTGCGCCAGCAGCACCGCCGGCGCCATGGCGAGCGATGTGCCGACCATGCAGCCGAGCATGATCTGGAAGCCCAGCCGCTGCGCCTCGCGCTTCATCGCCAAGGCTTCCGTCAGGCCGCCTGTCTTGTCGAGCTTGATGTTGATCGCATCGTAACGGTCGCGGAGGCTGGCAAGATCGCCGGTGTGATGGACGCTCTCGTCGGCGCAGACGATGACAGGCCGCTTGATCACCGCGAGCATCTCGTCCTTGCCCGCCGGTAGCGGCTGTTCGACGAGTGCGATGTTCATTTCGGCGGAGATCCGTAGGTGGTGCTCCAGCGCCGCTTCGGACCAGCCCTCGTTGGCATCGAGAATGATAGCCGAGCTGGGGGCAGCGGCGCGAACGGCGCGGATACGGCTTTCGTCGTCGCCGGTGCCGACCTTGACTTTCAGCAGCGTGCGTCCGGCATGTTCCCGTGCCTGTGCCGCCATCACCTCGGGCTCGCCGAGCGATATCGTATACGCGGTCGTCAGCGGCTTTGCCGCCGCAAGGCCGATGTTGGCCGCGACGGTGGCACCGGTCAGCTTGGCCTCCAGATCCCAAAGGGCGCAATCGACGGCGTTGCGGGCAGCACCGGGCGCCATCGCCGACTGCAGGTCATCTCTTGAAATACCGGCCTCGATCAACGGCCGTGCCGCTTCGATCTGTGCCTCGACACTTTCCATCGTCTCGCCGTAGCGTCGATAGGGCACGCATTCGCCCCAACCGATTCTGCCATTTTCCCTCAGCGTGACGCAGATCACCTCCGCGGAGGTCTTTGCGCCGCGCGAGATGGTGAAAGTACCCGCAATCGGGAACGAATTCATTTGGATTTCGAGGGACCGTGGCATATTTGCAATCCTGAACGCATGGAAATTCTGCGGGGCTTGAGTATATTAACCCGCCGGGTGCGAGAGATGTTCGCGAGTCGGCAATGTCGCTGCAAGCCCTGAAAGACACAAGCATTTTGAAGCCCGAGCCCAGCAAAGCCGCCTCACTCCACGTGGACGACCAAGCCAATGGCTCCGGACGGCTGGTGCATCTCGAAGGCAATTGGCGCAGCGCCAACATCCACACCGTTCTCAAGGATTTCGAAGCGCTGTCGCGCGGCGACGGCGATCTGACGCTCGATCTTTCCGGTGTCACCGATATCGATACTGCCGGTGTCTGGCTGCTGGTGCGGCTGAAGCTCGAAGAGGAAGCCGCTGGCCGCCAGGTGCATTTCGAGGGCACCAATCAGCACATCGACGAGATGATCGAGGAATTCTCGCAGCGGCCGGAAAAACAGGAATCCGAACCCGCGAAGAAGCGCTCACTCGCCGAGAGGATTTTTGCGCCAGTCGGCAAGATGGCCTACGATTTGTGGGATAATTTTGCGGCAGCGATGTATATTCTCGGCTCCGCGGTGCGCGGCGCGCAGATGAAGTTCGGCCGCGGCAGCGGTGTTTCGCCGGCCTCGATCGTCAACCAGATCGATCATATGGGCGTTCGCGCAGTGCCGATCATCCTGCTGATGTCGTTCCTGATCGGTGCGATCATTGCGCAGCAGGGCGCCTTCCAGCTTCGCTATTTCGGTGCCGAGGTTTTCGTCGTCGATCTCGTCGGCATTCTGCAGCTTCGCGAAATCGGCGTGCTCCTGACGGCAATCATGATTGCCGGCCGCTCGGGCAGCGCGATCACCGCCGAAATCGGCTCGATGAAGATGCGCGAAGAGGTCGATGCGCTGAAGGTCATGGGCCTCAACCCGGTCGGCGTGCTGATCTTTCCACGTCTCGTGGCGCTGACCGTTGCGCTGCCGCTGCTGACCGTGCTTGCCAATTTCGCATCGCTGCTGGGGGCTGCGACCGTTGCTTGGGCCTATTCCGGTATCACCTTCGCAACCTTCACGTCGCGCCTCCACGAGGCTGTGACGCTGTCCACCGTGCTTGCCGGGATGATCAAGGCGCCGTTCATGGCGCTGGTTATCGGCATTGTCGCCGCCGTCGAAGGGCTTAAGGTCGGCGGTAGTGCCGAATCGCTGGGCCAGCATGTGACGGCTGCGGTCGTTAAGGCGATTTTCGTTGTCATCCTCATGGACGGGCTTTTCGCCATCTTCTATGCGGCCATCAATTTCTAGGGTTTGAGCGTGAACGAGCAACAGACGGAAACGGGCGGAGAAAAGGAGCGGGACATCGTGCTTTCGGCACGCGATGTGACGGTCGGCTTCGGCTCGAAGATCGTGCTCGACAAGCTGAACCTCGATATCTACCGCGGCGAGATCCTCGGCTTCGTGGGCGCTTCCGGTACCGGCAAGTCGGTGCTGATGCGCACGATCCTGCGTCTTTTGCCGCGCCGTTCGGGCTCGATCGAGATCCTCGGGCAGAATTTCGACGAACTGAACGAGAGCGAGCGCAACTCGCTCGACATGCGCCTCGGCGTTCTCTTCCAGCAGGGTGCGCTGTTCTCGTCGCTGACGGTCAAGGAGAACATCCAGGTTCCGATGCGCGAATATCTGGATCTGCCGAAGTCATTGATGGACGAACTGGCGCATCTGAAGATCAAGCTGGTGGGACTGGCTGCCGACGCGGCCGACAAGTACCCGTCCGAACTGTCTGGCGGGATGATCAAGCGCGCGGCGCTCGCCCGTGCGCTGGCTCTCGATCCGGATCTCGTCTTCCTGGATGAGCCGACATCGGGTCTCGATCCGATCGGTGCCGCCGAATTCGACGATCTCATTGCCAGGCTGCGCGATACGCTGGGGCTCACCGTCTACATGGTGACCCACGATCTCGACAGCCTGTTTTCCGTCTGCGACCGTATTGCCGTGCTTGGAAAGAAGCGGGTAATGGTGGAAGGGACGATCGACGATATGCTGGCCTACGATGATCCGTGGGTTCAGTCCTATTTCAAGGGCAAGCGTGCACGCTCGATCGTGCCGCAGGAAGAGACTGCCGGCGCCTCGCGCGCGGGCAGTCACGACAGCCGCGGGAAGTGACCGGAGACGATGGAAACCAAAGCGAACTATACGATTGTCGGCATCTTCACCGTTCTGGTGATCGCAGCGGCGTTCGGCTTCGTCTACTGGATGGCGGAATATGGCCGCAGCGGCCCGATGGCCGAGCTTGTCGTGCGTATTCCCGGATCGGCCAACGGCCTCAGCGTCGGTTCGCCGGTGCGCTTCAACGGCATTCAGGTGGGATCGGTGAAGTCGTTGTCGATCGATGCCGACGATCCGCAATATTCGCTGGCCTTCACCGAGGTGCGCGTCGATGCGCCGATCTACCCGTCGACCAAGGCGATCCTTGAAATTCAGGGTCTGACCGGTGCTGCCTATATCGAGATGTCTGGCGGCAAGGTGGGCGAAGAGAACATTCTCCAGAAGTCGATCGATTCAGGCAAGCGGGCGGTGATCGTCGCCGACCAGTCGAGCGTGACCAACCTGCTCGCCACTGCCGACAAGATTCTCGACCGCGCCAATGACGCCGTCGGCCAGGTTCAGGGCTTCGTGCAGGATGCGCGCGGGCCGCTGACCAAGACGCTGCAGAATGCCGAGACCTTCTCCGATGCGCTTGCCAAGAATTCCGGCAATATCGACAGCTTCCTGCAGAGTGTGGGTCAGCTTTCCGAGACCGTTCGCAACGTTTCCGGCAAGGTGGATTCGACACTGGCTGCCGTCGAGGCGCTGGTGAAGGCCGTCGATGCCAAGAAGATAGATACGATCCTCGCCAATGCCGAGAAGGTCAGCAAGGACATCGCCGACGCATCCGGTGGTCTGAAGGGCGCGATCGACAAGTTCGACCAGACTGCGACGACCTTCAACGATGTCGGCAAGAAGGCGCAGTCGGCACTTGATCGGGTCGATACGCTGGTGGCGCAGATCGATCCGCAGAAGCTGAAGGGCTCGGTCGACGATATCTCGCAGGCGACCAAGGATGCACGCGTTGCCGTCGCGTCGATCCGCGATGTGGCCAATACCGTCTCGTCGCATCAGAAGGACATCAACCAGACGATCCAGGACGTATCGCAGATGGCGAACAAGCTGAACTCGGCTTCGACGCGCGTCGACGGCATCCTGATCAAGCTCGACGCGCTGCTCGGAACCGACAATTCGCAGTCGCTGTTTGCCGAAGCGCGCGACACGCTGGAATCCTTTAAGAAGGTTGCCGACAACTTGAATGCCCGTATCGGGCCGATCGCCGACAATCTGCAGAAGTTCTCGAGCGGCGGGCTGCGGGACGTGCAGTCGCTGGTCAACGATACGCGCAACACGGTGCAGAACCTCAACGACGCGATCAGCAATTTCGACAGAAACCCGCAGCGCCTGATCTTCGGTGGCGATACGGTCAAACAGACCGACGGCCGCTCGCGCCGTTGATTTCGATATGAGAAAAGCAGGGGAAGCATAATATGGCCGTATCGCATCTGTTGGCGCGCCGTTCATTGCTGGCGAGAGCAGCCTTCACGCTGCCGCTGGTGGCGCTGACCCTTGCCGGTTGCGGCACGGGCGCCAAGAACGACACCTACGATCTGTCTGCGGCCGTCGGCAGCGGTGCAGGTCCGGCCGCCAAGCGCAGCCAGATCCTGGTGCCGGAGCCAACGGCGCTGGCAGCGCTGAACAGCGAGCAGATCGTCGTTCGCGTCTCGCCCTCCGAAATCCAGTATCTGGCCCGCTCGCAATGGAGCGACAAGCTGCCCCGCATGGTGCAGTCGAAGCTGGTCGAGGCCTATGAAAACTCCGGCAAGTTCGGTGGCGTCGGCAAGCCCGGCCAGGGTCTGGCGATCGACTATCAGGTCGTGACCGATATTCGCGCCTTTGAGATCGACAGCAGCAAGGGAAGCCAGGCCGTGGTGGAGATCTCCGCGAAGATCCTGAACGATCGCAACGGCACGGTGCGCGCCCAGAAGGTATTCCGAGCTGCTGCTCCGGCTGGAGGTGCAGTCGAGGGCATGATTAAGTCGCTCGACCGGTCCTTCTCGACAGTAACAACCGAGATCGTCGACTGGACGCTGCAGTCGATCTGATACCGGAGACCGGCGGGCGAGCGAGAAAAATCACATGCCGGTGTCGGAACATGAAGTGCCGGGACGTCCTTTGCTAAGGAGATATCAAGGAGACAGACAATGACCGGCCTCGTCCTCACCACCTTCGACTGGGTTCCCGATCTGCCGCGCGGCTATGTGCGCGATATCCGCGTGCGCTGGGCGCTGGAGGAGGCGGGATTGCCTTACCGTGTCGCGGGCATACCCTTTGCAAAGCGCGATGCGCAGCATTTCGCGCATCAGCCGTTCGGCCAGGTGCCGTGGCTGACCGATGATGATCTCTCGATCTTCGAAAGTGGCGCGATCCTGCTGCATCTCGGTAGCAAGAGCGAAGCGTTAATGCCAGATGACGCGAAGGGCCGCAGTGAGGCGCTGGAGTGGCTGTTTGCAGCGCTCAACTCCGTCGAGGCGGCAAGCCTGCCCTGGACGATCATGATCTTCTCCGGGCAGGATGGCGATACGCCGGCCTGGAAAAGCCTGGATTCCTTCCTGAAGGCCAGACTGAAGCATATGGAGCCAGTGCTTGCCGCGCGCGAATGGCTGGCCGGGCAGTTTTCCGTCGCCGATATCCTGATGGCGGATGTGCTGCGCCTCGTCGACCGTTTCGACGGGCTGTCGGACTTTCCGGCTTGCCGCACCTATGTCAAGCGCGCGACGGCGCGGCCGGCTTTTGCGAAGGCCCATGCGGACCAGATGGCGCATTTCGCGGCTGCCGATATCAGGCAGCCGGCGTAGACGCGATCAGTTGGCAGGGACGGCGGTGGCTGCCGCCGGATCGGCCGAGGCTGTCGCCGCGGCGGGAGCGCCGATCAATGCAGCGTCCAGCATGGCGGCCATCTTGTCGTCGCGGATCGCTGCGGTCTTTTCGCCCATGACAACGCCGACGACGTGGCGGCCGTCCTTGTTGACCGAGGTCACGACGTTATAGCCGGATGCATCCGTATAGCCGGTCTTGATGCCATCGGCGCCCTGATAGCGATACATGACATTGTTGTGGCCGCGCAGCTTCATGCCGCGAAACTGGAAGCCGCGCATCGAGAACATCTTGAACTCTTCCGGATAGTCGCGGATCAGCGCGGCGCCGAGCGTCGCCATGTCGCGCGCCGTCGTCATCTGTTCCGGATCGGGCAGGCCGGACGGGTTCTTGAAGGTCGTATTGGTCATGCCGAGCTGATGGGCCTTGGCGGTCATCAGCTTGCCGAAGGCATCTTCCGAACCGCCGAGCTGTTCGGCGATCGCCACCGCCGCATCATTCGCGGAGAGAACGATGATGCCCTCGACGGCTTCGCGGACCGTGACCTTGCGGCCGGCGCCGACGGCGAGCTTGAACGGCTCCTTGCTCTCGGCATTCTCGGACATCGTGAGCTTCTGATCCCAGCCGAGGCGGCCGGCATGCATGGCTTCGAATGCCAGGTAGAGTGTCATCATCTTGGTCAGCGACGCCGGGTAGTTCAGCTCGTCCTGATTGGCACTTGCCAGCACCTGGCCCGTCTGCGCGTCGATCAGGAAACTCGCCTGTCCGGCCGAGGATGTGGAGGAGAGGCCGAGGAACAGGGAAGCGGAGAACGCTGCGGAGAGAAGCAGCGGCATGGTCTTTGGCATCGAATGTGGTCTCTTCAAAACGGCGGCAGCGCGCTGGCAACCTGAATAGGGTCGTGACGGAGTGACGTTGTCTGGCCACCGGATTGAGCAAATCTACGGCATTATGACAAGCGTGTCTTGCTTATAAGCCCGGATTTGCGGCGGCCGTTTGTCTCACTTTGCCGTGAGGCGCTTCATGCCGAATGAAAAAGGGCCGCTGATGAAGCGGCCCTTTGTGTAGCAAACTGCAGGTTTTCTTCCGTTAGGTCAGGCGGCCCGCGGCGTGGGCCAGCATGGTGTAGACCTTGCCGGTATCGGACGTCAGATAGGACTGGGTGATCGTCCGGTCGCGGTCGCTGCGGGCAACGTCGGCGAGCAGCTTTTCGAAGTCGGCGATGTAGCGATCGACGGCGGTACGGAATTCCGGCTCGCGGTCATACTTGCGCTTGATCTCGTCGAAGGTCTGCTGGCCCTTCAGCGTATAGAGGCGGCGCGTGAAGACGTCGCGCTCGCCGCGCTGGTAACGGCGCCAGAGATCGACCGAGGCGTCGTGATCGATGGCGCGGGCAATATCGACCGAGAGCGAGTTGAGCGACTCGACGACGTGGCGCGGATTGCGGCTGTCGGCGGCGCGCTGCTGTGCCGGAGCGGCTGCTTCGGCGCGCGGTGCTGCCGAACGTGCAGGTGCTTCCTCGGTATCCTCGTCACGCGAGGCGCCACGCAGCAGATCGCTGATCCAGCCACCGGATTCCTGGCGCGCTGGTGTTGCGGCCACGGGTGCGGGCGCAACGGGAGCAGCGCGCTGCGGCGCTGCCGCCGGTGCCGGAGCGATGGTGCCGCGAAGTGCGAAGCCATCTTCGATCTGCGGACGGGGTGCCGGAGCTGCGACAGGCTGCGGGGCCGGCTGTGCAGCAACGACCGGTGCTGCAACAGGAGCCGGAGCAGGTGCCGGCGGAGCCTGGCGCGGCGCGGGCGCCGGGGCAGGTTGGGCGGCGCGCGGTGCCGGTTCGGAGACTTCGAACTGCTGCACCGAACGGCCGACGATATGCGAGATATCCTGCAGCGCCTTGATCTGTTCGGCGACGGCGCGGCGCATGGCGGCAGCGCTTTCCTTGGCTTCCTCAGGAAGGTCGAAGGCACCGCGCTTCAGCTCGCTGCGGGTCATGTCGAGTTCCTTGCGGATATCGCCAGCCGAGCGGCGGATTTCTTCCGTCGCACCCGAGAAGCGGGCAACCGCCTCATCGACGGCTTCGCGCAGCGATTCACGCAGCTGCTGGGCAGCGCCATCCGAGGCGCGGCCTGCTTCGCCGAGCATGCGCTCGACATCCGAGAGGGAGGCCGCGAGGCCACCGCGCAGGCGGTTCGACAGTTCGGCGGAGCGGCGTTCGGCATTGCCGAAGGTGCCGTCGATCGTGGCATTGGCTTCTTCGCCGGCCTTGACGATCGAACTGCGCATGGCCTCGGCGGCTTCTTCGGCACGCTTCTCGGTGTCGGAGAGCACGCGGCCGATATCGGCGAAGGAGGACTGCACGCTCTGGCGCAGATTGCCGCTGACCTGATTGGAACGCTGTTCGGCGCGCTCGAAGGCGCCTTCGACCATGGTGCCAAGCGCACGCATCGTCTTTTCGATTTCTTCCGAACGCTGCACAAGGCCGATCGACAGGCTCTGGAGAGCGCCTTCGCGCTCTTCGAGGGTCGAAACGAGGTTCGACTGAGCGGCACCCAGCAGACCGGAGGCCTGCGTCAGAACCTTGGAGTGTTCGTCGAATCGGCCGATGATCGAGCCGACCTGGGCGAGCGTCTGGCCGGAGATATCCGACAGGCGATCCACCTTGCCTTCGAGAAGGCGGGTGGAGGCGGAGACCATTTCGGCAGCCTTGGCAGCCGAGTCCGTGAAGCGCGAGGTCGTGTCGCCGAGGCGGCCGTCGACATCGGTCAGATCCTGGGCGGCGCGGTTCATCATCAGGGCCATCGAGGCGCTGTTGTCAGAGAGGCGCTCTATCAGCGAATTGACGTTGGCAAGCAGGCTGGTCTCGATGGCGTTGACGGCCGTCGAGGCGCTTTCCGTGCGGGCCGCAATCGCGTTGGCGAGAGCGGCATTTTCGGCACGCAGGCGATCGGCGCTCTGCTCGGCAGCAGCGGCGATGCGGGCAGCGGCTTCGTGGCCGGTTTCGGCATAGCGCTCGATCATCGGGCGGGCGGTCTCGTCGATGAGGCGCGAGAGCTCAGAGGAGCGGCCGGCCAGCATCGAGTTCAGTTCGCGGGTGCGCTCGTCGAGCGTTGCACGGATCGAGGTTCCGCGGGCTTCGAGAGCCTTCTCGACATCGGTCAGCGATGCGTCGATTTCGCGGGCACGATCTTCGAGGCCGGTGCGGATCGCCGTGCTGCGGGCTTCCAGCGCACGGTCGACATTCGACATGGTGCTGGCGATGCCTTCGCTGGCGCTGGTGATCGTCGTGCGGATGGCGTCGCCGCGTGACTCGAGCGACGACTGGGCTTCGGAGAGAGCCTGCGAGATGGCGCTGACCTGGCCACTGACCAGGGTCTCGGCTTCGGCAACCTTGTTGACGATGGCGTTGCCGGCTTCGGAGAAGGTCTGGGCGACGGCGGCGGCCTGGCCTGCGAGGCGGTTCTGCGCCTCGGAAACGCGGCCGACGATCTGCTCGGAGCGCTCGTCCATCGAGCGGGCGAATTCGCCGGTCTTATTGTCCAGCGTTTCCGTGAACTGCTGGCCGGTGCGGCCCATCAGGTCTGCGGTGCGCTGTGCTTCGGCATCCATGCCCTGGGCTGCATCGGCAACGGCGTTGCGCAGCGTCGAGGCGAGGCCGGCAGCCTTGCCTTCGATCGTCTGGTTGACGGCGTCGAGGCCCATGGTCAGCGCCCGGTCCATGGTGGACAGGCGTTCGCCGAGACGTTCGCCGCCGCGGTCCATGGTGTCGCCGAGATTGGCGGTGCGCTCGTCGATCGACGACGAAAGCGTCGCCGTGCGCTCATCGAGCGAAGAGGTCAGGCTCGCCGTGCGATCATCGAGGGACGAGGCGAGGCGGGCGGTGCGCTCATCGAGCGCGGAGGAGAGATGCGTGGTGCGCTCATCGAGTGCTGTCGTCAGGCTTGCGGAGCTCGCCGCAAGCGAGGCGTTCATCTGCGATGCGCGGCCATCGAGGCTCGCAGCGAGGCTGGAGGCCTGTGCCTCGATCGAGGACGAAAGGCTGCGAGCGCGCTCTTCAAGCGTCGAAGCGAGGTTGGCGGTGCGATCGTCGATCGCGCCGGTCAGCGTGTCGGTGGTGCTTTCGAGAACCGTGGTGACGCGGAAGGCCGCATCATCGCCGAGTTCGCGCAGCTGATTGATGCTGTCGGAGAGCGTTTCGGAGAGACGCGCACCAGCTGAATCCACCTGTTCGGCAACGCCGCCGACGCCGTCGCGGATGCGGTTTTCGAGCGCCGTCAGGCCGGCCTCGACACGCGAGCCGGTTGCGGCAAAGCGTTCGGTCATGCCGCCGACGGAATGATCGAGATGGGTCGAGAAGGTTTCGGCCGTACGGGAAATCTCGGCCGCAGCACCCTGGAAGCGCTCGGCGATCTGGCCGGCGCCTTCGCGCAGACGCTCGTCGAGTGCGCGGGAGCTGTTGTCGATCGTCTGACGCAGCGAGGCTTCGTGATCTTCGAGCGACATTTCCAGCATGCTGGCGCTGGCGGCGACAGAGGCGCTGATCGTCGTTGCCTGCTCCGACAGCGTATCGCTGATCTGCGCATGGGCTTCGCCGAGCGCCAGGCTGATGGCGTTGGTGCGGTCTTCGAGCGTCGAGCGGATGCGGTCATGCGCCGATGCCAGGCCACCCTCGATGCGGTCGGCGGCCTCGCCGGTCAATGTCCGCAGGCGCTGAGCAGCATCGCCGGTGACGGCTTCGATGCGATCGGCAGCTTCTCCCGTCAGCGACTGCATGCGGGCAGCGGCATCACCGGTAACGGCCTCGATACGATCGGCGGCTTCGCCGGTCAGCGTCTGCAGGCGCGTGGCTGCATCGCCGGTGACGGTCTCGATACGGTTGCTGTTGCTCGACAGCGAAGAGTGCAGGGCGGCCGCGTGGTCGCTCAGCGAGCGTTCGAGGCGCTCCTGGCTGTCGATATAGGCGCTGCGGATGGCTTCCGACTTGTCGGCGAAGGCGCCGGCAACGCGGGCTTCGGCGCCGGCAACTGTATCCAGCATCGCATTGGCGCGGGCTTCGAGCGCGCTGTCGAAGCGGCTCTGGCTGTCATCCAGCGAAATCGCCATTGCCATCGTCTTCTCGTCGAGCGAGTCCGACAGACGGTCATGATGACCTGCCATGGCATCGACAAGCGCATTGCTGCGTTCGGACATGGTGTTCTCAAAGCGCTCCTGAGCGGAGTCGAGCGAGATGGCAAGTGCCATTGTGCGCTCGTCGAGAGCGTCGGCGACACGGTCGTGGTGACCGGACAGCGTGCTTTCCAGAGCGTTGGCGCGTTCGGCCATGGCGCTGTCGATGCGCTCATGGGCAGAATCCAGGGCCGTGGTGATCGCTGCTGCGCGCTCGGAGATGACAGTGTTCAGGTCGTCGGCGCGGCCGAAGGCCGAGGTAATCTGCTCGGTGCCCGAGGAGACCGCTGCCGTCAGTTCCGCTGTCGTCGACAGCAGCGTGTCACGGAATTCGGTCGAGCGGGCCTGAAGGTTGTTGTGCAGTTCCGAAGTGCCTGCTGCCAGCGCCAGCGAGATTTCGCCGGTGGCGTTGTGGAGGGCAGACGACAGGGCTGCGGTGCGGTCGGCAAGGCCGGCATGCAGTTCGGACGTGCCGGTGGCCAGCGCGTTGGTGATCTCGCCGGTAGCGCCCTGCAGCGCTGCGGAGAATTCACTGGTGCGGCCTGCGAGGCTGCCGTGGAAATCGGCCATGCCTGCTGCCAGCGCTTCGTTGACTTCACCAGAGGCGCTCTTCAGCGTCTGGTTGATTTCCTTGGTGCGGGCGGCCAGCGCTTCGGAAATCTCATCGACCTTGCTGCCGAGCGAGCTTTCGAGAACTTCCTGGCCGGTGCCGAATGCCGTTGCCAGCGCGAAGGACTGGTCGGTCAGCGATGCGCCGAGACGCTCGATGCTCGAGGTCAGGATGCCATCCAGCGATTCCGAACCGCCAGCCAGCGTCTCGTTGATGCGGGCAAGGCTTTCCATCAGCTTGGTGTCGAGAGAACCCGCGCGCTTGTCGAAAGCGGTCGCGAATTCGGCGACGCGTTCGTCGAAAGCGGTGGACATCTGCGCGACCGTGCTCTGCAGGCGCTCTTCGAAGAAGCCCGAACGCAGGTCGAGGTCCATGATCGCGTCGTCGGCGCTGGACTGCAGGCTCTGGCGGAAGCTCTGGCCACGCTCGTCGAGAGCGCTGTTGAGCTTGGCAAGCACGCCATCCAGCGAGCCGGTGATCTCGCGTTCGCTGCCGGTCAGCGTCTCGTTGATCTCGCGGGTGCGGGCAATCAGGATTTCGTTCAGCTGGCGGGCGCGGTCGTTGAGCGCGGCGTTCAGCTTCTCGGCGCTGCTGTCCATGGTGGACGCGCGCGTTTCGAACTGGCTGAGCAGGTGCTCGCCGCGTTCGCTGAGGCTCGACGTCAGCGTGTCCAGGCGGGTGTCGAATTCATGGGCTAGCGCAAAGCCCGACGAGGTCAGGGTCTGCAGCAGGGAATCGGTCTTGGCGGCAAGCAGCGAGCCGAGCGACTGGATCGCGGCTTCCGACTTTTCGGTCAGCGTCGCGGCGCGGGTGTCGATCATCGAGGCGAAGGCTTCGCCCGAGGTCGAGAGGCGGACGGCGATTTCTTCCGTCGCCAGCGACAGGTCTTCCTTCAGCTGGTCGTGAACGCCGACGATCGAGCTGCGGATACGCTCGGCGTGATTGACGATCGCTTCGCGTTCGGAGCCGAGTTCGTGGACGAGACCGCGCACGCGCAGTTCGTTATCGGCGTAGCTGCGCTCAAGCGCGTTCACTTCAGAATGGACGAGGGTTTCCAGCTCGGAGGCGCGCGCAATGGTGCGCTCGATGCCTTCGTTCATGGCGGAGACTTCGCGGCGTACGGCCTGACCGACGGTCATGATGCGCTCGGAGGCGATCGTCTCAGGTTCGGAGAGGCGCAGCGCCACTTCAGCCATGGAGCGGGCGGCATTGCGCATGTCCTGGGCACGCGAAATCATGATCGCGAAGGCGTAGAACAGCAGCACGGGAACGATGATGCCGACGATGCCGGCGATCACGCCAGGCAGGCCGACCAGATCGGCGACCGAACGGATCTGCCAGATCTGAGGCGAATAGAGCAGGGACATCAGACCGATGCCGCCGACAATCCAGATCAGCGAAAACAGGGTGGCGTTGCGCACGGCGACGCGCGTCGAGCTGCCGTCGAGCGACTTCAGCAGCGAAGCGGGCGTGTTGCGGTTGGCATCGTTTGCCGGAGCAAAGGCGGGAGCGCGGGGTGCCTGCTGCTCTGCAGCCTTTGAGCGACCGCGGCGGCGCTGGCTGTCGTCCTGGTCCTGCTGATTACGCGCAGATGGGTTCTCAGACACATTGGCCTCCGGGGCGTCGGGCGTTTTGCCGCTGCGAGACGGCGCTTTCTGCTGGCTGAAATCGATCTGGAGCGCCTCGTCCAATGCCTTGAACGCCTTGTCCTCGATCGACTCGTTGTACTTGTTGTTCGCCATTCCGTTACGCCTCGTTACATCTCAGCCGGTTCAGCCGCTGGTCCGGACATCGCCGCGTCCGGACGTCAACCTTTTGCCTCTGACCTTCCCATCCAAGACGACGGACGGATAAGCATGTCATTTCAGAGTGGATAGCCGCTTTTTCAAACGGACGGTATCAAAACATTACCATTATCCACTTGGCCCGCAAAGGCGCGTAGCACAAACCCACTGTACCAGTATCGTAGTGACACATCCGGGCTTCGGAGACAATTAACGAAGGCTTGCTAATCACCTGCCGTTAATGGGTTGTTAACATGATTTAACGGCAGAGCCTGTTGAAAAACCAATAATTTAGCGATGTTTAACGGATATTAACCATAGCGCCAGAATCCCGCCCTCAATGTGCCGGAATTTAACGCGATCGCCACTCTCCAACCGCACTGTAGAGTTCAACCGCGGGGATAAAGACGGGAGTTTGGCACATGGCAGCAGTCAGTATCGCGTTCGAGGCGCCGGATAATTCGAAGGGGCCGTGCCCCTCCAAGGTCCGTCCGATCGACCTGGTGCATCTTGCAAAGCAGACGATGGGCGACAAGGCCCTCGAAATCGAAGTCCTCCAGATGTTCGCGCGCCAGGCACGCGCGTGTCTCGGAGAGATCGCCTCCGGAGAGGCGCAGAAGATCGTCGCAGCCGCGCACCGGCTGAAGGGCGCGGCAAGCGCTGTCGGTGCCTTCCGGGTGTCGGAGACGGCGGAAACGCTTGAGGACAATGCTGGTGACGCCGCATCGATGGCAGCCGTCGGTGCTGCTGTCGTCGAGGCCGAGAATTTCATCCTGAAGCTGAGCCGCTAAGAGCCAGGCATCAGTCGCAAAGCTGGACCCGCTGCATCATTCCGGAACAGGCCTATCTGTTTCCGATGAGCAGCGGGTCTTTTTGTGACCAGCGGCATGCCGCAATCAAGCAAGCCTGTCGCTTTTAAGTATGGGATGACACTGCCGGGGCTGTCGATGTTGACTGCCTCGCAGATTTGTTGGAAGAAAAATTCTGATCCTCCCTCAATACGGTTACCGGAAATCACAATGCCCAAACTGACCATTGTCGCCTTCGACGGCACGCGCTTTGACCTTGACGTCGATCAGGGTTCCACCGTCATGGAAAATGCCGTGCGCAACTCCGTCCCGGGCATCGAAGCCGAATGCGGCGGTGCCTGCGCCTGCGCCACCTGTCATGTCTATATCGACGAAGAATGGGTCGAACGCGTCGGTCCGCCCGAAGCCATGGAAGAAGACATGCTGGACTTTGCCTTCGACGTCCGCCCGACCTCGCGCCTCTCCTGTCAGATCCGCATGAAGGCTGTGCTGGATGGGCTGACGGTTCACGTACCGGAACGTCAGGCCTGATCTCGCCCAAAAAAAGCCTCGCGCGCCGGATGACGAGCGAGGCGAGGCGGGCGCATAACCATCGGACGAGGGAGGACCGTCCGCGGCTTGGAACGCGCCAGGAGAACCCAGCGACAGAAAGATCAGGTAGTTCAGTCCTGAACTTTCGAATGTGTTCATATTAGCGCGCCTCAGTTGAGTCGCCTATCGCTAATTTTCACCATTGAGAGGCTGGGGAGGACGTAAGTTTCGCACAGGTTTCGTTGTGCAGCTAACGATCTTGCGTCGTATTTTGCCGGCAAATGCGCTAGTTTTTGCCGCCGGATGATTTGAGTCGGTTGTTGAGCAGCCGCATCATCCGATTCTGGAAATTGACCGCCTCGACCTTGTCGAAGCGCGCCTGAAGGCGGTCGTGCTCGTCTATTCCGCGAGTGGATTCTTCCGATACCAACTCCTGCATTGCCTCGCAGTTGCGCTGTGCGGGAAGCGAGAGGATGCCGCGCTCCATGGCGCGTGCCTGTGTTCTGGCGATTTCGGCGTGGCGCTCTTCGTGGCGCTTGATATCGCTCGATAGCGCATCCCAGATCATCGACAGGTCCTTCGTCGCGCCCTTGCGATTACGCCAGCGCGGCAGGATGATCTGCGTGTGGACGGTGACCTTGGCGCTGCCGACCTTGCAGCGTCCGTCGTGCTGGATATAGGTGGCTTCGCCGCCGAAGCGGATCTTGGTGGCGCCGGGGTGGCGGGCCGATGAACCGTTTGCGGTCGGGCCGCGGGTGCTGAGCTGCTGGTCGAGCTCGTCGGCGGTTCTGCCGCGGATGTCGAAATAGGAATAGCTCTTCGTGGCGACCACTTCGGCCGACGCTGAGGTGCAAAGGGCAATCGTCATGGAAAAAGCAAGGAGAAGACGCATATTCGGCGATGCGGAAGGCATTCTAGACGGTGACCCATGTTGAAGTTTGGCGGAGCTTGGGGCATAGCCACCGCGAGCGCAATAGGCGCAGGATTTTTATTATCAATAGGATAAACGCCGGTGAGTGAGCTTCAGGTCAGCCGATGGCGGGTCGCCCATGACCGCGAATTGGCGCTCGGCGCAACGAGCGTGATCATGGCGATCGTCAACGTGACGCCGGACTCGTTCTCCGATGGCGGGAAGTACGATCACTCCGATGCGGCCGTCGCGCACGCGCTGGCGGCGGTGGCCGAAGGTGCTGAGATCATCGACATCGGCGGCGAGTCGACGCGGCCGAGTGCCGCCAAGGTCGATGCGGCCGAGGAGCAGCGGCGCGTGCTGCCCGTCATCGAGGCGCTGCGCGGCAAGACCGAGGCGCTGATTTCTGTCGATACCTACCGCGCGGAGACCGCAAGGCTCGCGATCGAAGTGGGCGCGCATATCGTCAACGACGTGTTTGGGCTGCAGAAGGATGTGGCGATGCCTGGCGTTGTCGCGCGGGCGAATGCCGGCGTGTGCATCATGCATACGGGCCGCGAGCGCGATAAGCTGCCCGACATGGTCGCTGACCAAGCGGTTTTCCTGGAACGGTCTCTAGCGCTGGCAGGTGAGGCGGGGATTGCCAATGAGCAGATCGTTCTCGATCCGGGATTCGGTTTTGCCAAGGAAACGGCCGACGAGAATTTCGAGCTGATGGCGCGGTTTGCGGAGCTGTCGCGCTTCGGCTTTCCGCTGCTGGCCGGAACCTCGCGCAAGCGCTTCATCGGCGCGGTCACCGGCCGAGATTCCGCCGATCGCGACGCGGCGACGGCGGCCAGCAGCGCGCTGCTCAGATTGGCGGGGGCTGCGGTTTTCCGGGTCCACAATGTCGCAATCAACAGGGATGCGCTGGCTGTTGCCGATGCTATGCTGGCGGCACGCCGAAATTACGAAGGACGCCGGGGCCAATGACCATGAAATACACGATCCTGATGCAGAACTGTGCGTTCTTCGCGCGCCATGGCGTGCATGACGAGGAAGAGTTCCTCGGGCAGCGGTTCTTTGTCGATGCCGAACTCGACGTGACGGCCGGCAAAGCGCTGGAAAGCGACTCGATCGAGGATACCGTCAATTACGGTATCGCCTTCACGGTCATCGAGGAGATCGTCGTCGGCAAGCGGCGCTATCTGATCGAGGCACTGGCGCTCGATATCGCCAAGGGGCTCTGTGAGCGCTTCCACCAGATCACGCGGGCGAAGATCACGGTGCGCAAGCCGAGCGCGCCGGTTCCGGGCGTGCTCGATTTCGTTCAGGTGAGCGTCGAACACTTTGCACACTGATCGTTTCAAGGCGGCCACGCTCGGTCTCGGCGGTAATATCGGCGATCCCGTCAACGCGATGGCCTCGGCACTGCAGCACCTCGATGCGCGGGACGATTGTCGGCTGACTGCGGTGTCCAGGCTTTACCGGACGCCGCCATGGGGAAAGACCGATCAATCTTTCTTCTTCAATGCCTGTGCCGGGGTTGAGACGTGTCTGGCGCCGGAGGCACTGCTCGATGTCTGTCTTGAGATCGAGCGGGAGATGAAGCGCGAGCGGATCGAGCGCTGGGGCCCTCGCACACTCGATATCGACGTTCTGACCTACGAAGGTGTCGAGCAGGAAGCGCCGCGGCTGGAGCTACCTCATCCACGCATGACGGATCGCGGCTTCGTGCTGATGCCGCTCGCCGATTTTGCGGCGGATCTTCTGGTGAAGGGGCGGGCGGTCCGGGATTGGCTTGCTGCTGCCGATGTTCAGGGGATCGAAGTCGCCGACGCCAGCTTCGAGTGGTGGCGGAAGCCCTGAAACGGAAAGCGGCGGAAAATCCGCCGCCTGGGTGTGTCCTGACTATGATCGGCCTTACTGAACCGAGCCGACCGTCATCTCGTCCAGCTGACGGGTGAGGGTGAGGCCGATCACCGGGATCATGCGGTCTTCGACCTTGACCGAGACGGTGACATTCATTGTCTTGTCATCGCGGATGCGGGCGATCATCGCGCCGTTCAGCTTGGAGCGGTTGAGACCAACGACGACGGTATCCGGGGTGACGGTGCCGGATACAACGTCCAGACCCTTGCCGGCGGCGCCATCCAGGAACTGTCCCTTGTAGCTGCTGCCCGACTGGGTGATCGTCGCGGTCATCGGCTGTTTGAAGACGCCGACGCGGCAGGAGCCGTCAAGCTTTATGCCCGTGCCATCGGTAACCGAGGAGCCGACGAGGTTGCAGGTGAACTTCGTGCCCTTGTACTTGCCAGCGACGATTTCGCCCGGTCCACGCCAGGATCCGGCCACCGATTCGAAGAAGGCCTTATCGCGTGTCGCAGCGGTTGCTGCAGGAGTGACGTCAGCCATTGGCGACAGGGCCACGGCGGCCAGGCCGCAGACGAAAAGAAGCTTGCGCAAATACATGGATTTTCCTTGGCACACCTACCCGCTACTGCCTTGGAGTTTTGCCGAATAATGGTTAACGGTTGGTTTCCGGGATGACAAAGGGCTCTGGAAAACCAGCATTTTCGGCGTCTGGACAGCCTTCAACCTGCGTAGCTACGCCCATGAAAATTATAGGTTTCCTGATTGCTTCCGTTGCGTCAGGCGACGAAGCTGAGAAAAAACCGTGGGGATCACTTCTGCTGGTCGCGGCCCGATATCGAAGGCGTGAGATCGCCGATGAAATCGCTGATTCCCGGGCGCTTCAGGGCGTGAAATGCCAGCGGGCGGCAGAGATCCATGGCGGCGATTCCGATGCGGGCCGTCATCAGGCCGTTGATGACGCCTTCGCCAAGGCGCGCTGACAGCTTCGACGCCAGTCCATGGCCGAGAACCTGCTGCACCAGACTGTCGCCGACGGCGATCGAGCCGGTGACCGCGAGATGGGCAAGGACGTCGCGCATCAGCCTGACCATGCCGAGCGTACCCGGCCGCCCGCCATAGAGCTCCGCCATGGCGCGGATCAGCCGCGATGCCTCATACAGCACGTAGAGCAGGTCAACGATGGCTCGGGGGCTGACGGCGGTGACGATCGAGACGCGCTTCGAGGAATTGACGATCAATGCGCGCGCCTGACGGTCGAGCGGTCCGAGCAACTCGCGTTCGGCAAGCGCCACCAGATGCGGGGCGTCGATGATGTCGTTTTCGGAGGCCTTCAGCGTGGCGCGGCCCTTGGCTGTCTCGGGCTTTGCCGAAAGCATTGCCGCTAGCCGTTTGACGAGACTGCGCGCCTTGGCCGGCTTGGTTTCCAGAATGGCTGCCTCGGCCTCGGCCTTGATCGTCTGGACGGCGGCGAGCCGCATCATGCCCGCGGTCTCGCGGATGACGATACCGATCACGGCAAGGATGCCGATCGCAAGGGAGGTGAGGGCGGCGTAACCCAGCCAGTCGGCGCGGGAAAAGAGGTCGCGGATCAGGCTGTCGGTCCAGAGACCGAAGGCGAGCGACAAAAGCACGCCGAACGCCGCTCCGGCGATTTTCGCGAAGGATGTGCGGCGTCTGCGCGGCATTGCGACCGGAAGCGGCGCAGCATCCTTGTCGGGGTTAATGAAGGGATCATCTTCATCCGGTGTCAGGACGACGTCGGCCTCGAAGCTGGACGGCTTGCGGCGCTGGGCCGGCACAGCCGTTTCCAGCGGGCGAGGCTCGTCTTCGTAAACGAAGGCTGCGGGCTTGCGCGTGTTGCCCGCGGCATTTTCTGGATTGGACTTGCTCATGCGAGACGGTCTCCAAACAGGAACTGCATGGCGCGGTCGAGGCGGATATGCGGCACCGAGAGCTTGATGCCGCCACCGGTTTCCTCAAGCTGCGGTGGCCTGAAGCGGACGACGTTGACATCCGGGAGGTGGATATCTCCCGCATTGGATTCAATGGCTGCGAACAGGCTTTCGGGGTTCTCGGGCAGGTCTCCGGGGAAGATGGCGGTCTTGCGGATGCCGTCGAAACGCTCGCCGCCGATCGTCTCGCCATCGATCGGCGTGCCGACGATCACAGGCAGGTCGTGCCCGTCGCGCCTGACGGTCGCCTCGCGGGTGGCGCGCACCGAGGCAAGCGCCATGACGTCGATGCCCGCGCCGGCCATGCCGATGCGGTGGACTGCGCGTTCGACGAGGCGCCGCGTCAGGGCGTCGAGGCGGTCGTGGCTTTCGTGATGCAGGTGGTCGGCCTTGGTGGCGGCGACCAGCACGCGATCTATGCGGCGGCCGAGAAGCGAGGAGAGGAGCGAGTTCGTGCCCGGACGGAAGCAGGCCAGCACGTCCGTCAACGCCCGTTCAAGGTCCTGCACGGCTTCGGGGCCGCGGTTGATTGCCTGCAGCGCATCGACAAGCACGATCTGGCGGTCGAGACGGGCAAAGTGCTCGCGGAAGAACGGTTTGACGACGACCGATTTGTAGGCCTCGTAGCGCCGCTCCATCATCGCCCAGAGCGAACCTTTTTCAGCTCTGCCGTCCGCGGGTAGGAGCAGCGGCGCAAAGGTCAGCGCCGGTGAGCCGTCGAGATCGCCCGGCAGCAGGAAACGGCCGGGGGGCAGGGTCGAGAGCGAGCGTTCGTCGGCCTTGCAGGCCTTCAGATACGCAGCAAAGGAACTCGCGAGGTCGCGGGCCTGCATTTCGTCTGCGGCCGCGTGGATGTCTGCTGCTTGCGTGAGCTCGAGCCAGGTCTTCGAGAGTTCGGCGCGGATGCCGGTGCGGGCGAGCGCCAGGGTATCCTCGCTGAAGGTCCGGAAATCCTTGGCGAGCAGCGGCAGGTCGAGCAGCCATTCGCCCGGATAGTCGACGATATCGATCGACAGGCGCCCTGGCGAAAACATGCGGTTCCAGCCGCTGGCGCTCTGATAGTCGATGGTGACCCGCAGTTCTGAGATGGCGCGGGTGGAATCCGGCCAGACGCGATCCTTCACCAGCGCCCGGATGTGATCTTCGTACTGAAAGCGCGGAACGCCATCATCGGGCTGCTCTTCGAGGCGTATCGCCGAAACGCGGCCCGATTGCACCGGTTCGAACAGCGGCAGGCGGCCGCCATGCAGGAGGTTATGGACGAGGGAAGAGATGAAGACCGTCTTGCCGGAACGGGAAAGACCGGTGACGCCGAGACGGACGGTCGGATTGACCAGACCCGCGGCACGGTCGGTGAGATTGTCGAGAGCGATGCGGGCATCGTCAGCGAAGGAGGTCAAGCTTGGCGGCAAGGCGGTGTCTCGGTTGTCATTGCTCAAGCATATAGGATGGCGAGGCCGCCGGAAAAAGAACCGGCATGCAACGGCGTCAGCCGCTCAGAAATTCACGCAGCTTCCACGCTGCCGCCGCGGCGTCGAAATCCAGAACCGCGAGGCCGCCTGCGGGAAAGCCGCCGGGCAGAGCGCGCAGCAGCTGTTCGTGGCCGATCAGCGCCTCCAGCGTCTGCTCGATCGTCGGATTATGGCCGACGAGCATCACCGCATTGGCTTCCTGCGTATCGAGGAGCTCGAGATAGACATTGGGGGCCGCGTTATAGAGTTCGTCGATATAGCGCAGCTCCAGCGATAGCCCCATGGCGCGGTGGACGGCATCGGCCGTCTGGCGGCAGCGTTTCGCCGTCGAGCTCAGGATAATGTCCGGACGATAGCCCTTGTCCGCTGCGCGGTCGGCGAGGATCTCGGCATCGCCGTATCCCTTTTCGCTCAGCGCGCGGTCGAAATCGCGTTCTCCGGGCTGCGCCCAGGCGGCTTCGGCATGCCGCAACAGGTAGATTCGTGAAGGCGTATGCAAGGTTGCGGCCATAGAAAAATCCACGTGCGAAGGAGCCTTTTCAGTAGCCGCCGGGTATTGCCGGCGTCAACCGGTGACGTGCCGTGGTGGTGCAAAAGCGCTGGGCCTACACGGCTTGTTGAAGGCGGGGTGAGAAAGCGAATCTGGAATAGTGGTGAGAAAATAGACTGTTAGCCTAAAAATATGACAGATTTAAAAATCTGTTTACATGTCGTATTTGGCTTGAATCGATATTGGCGCATGAGATATACAGCCCGCCACATGAGATGTTCTTCAGGAGAATCGCGTTGAGTGAGAAGATCGATCTTAGCAGCTACGTTCCCTCGGAAGACGAGGAGTTCATGAACGTAAACCAGCGAGCATACTTCCGCACGAAGCTGGTCGCATGGCGAAATGACATCCTTAGAGAAGCGCGCGAGACACTGGATCATCTCGCTGAAGAAAGCGCCAACCACCCCGACCTCGCGGATCGGGCATCTTCCGAAACAGACCGCGCCATCGAACTTCGAGCGCGTGACCGTCAGAGAAAACTGATCTCCAAGATCGATGCTGCCCTGCAGCGGATCGAGGAAGGCACTTACGGCTACTGCGAAGAAACCGGCGAACCGATCGGCCTCAAGCGTCTCGACGCCCGCCCGATCGCCACATTGTCGATCGAAGCGCAGGAACGCCACGAACGCCGCGAAAAGGTTTACCGCGACGAATAAGCGTCCTGGGAGCAGGCATAAAATAAAAGGCACCGCATTGCGGTGCCTTTTTCGTTTTGGCGGTCTGGCTGACCGGTTACTTGTCTCGGTTGACGCTCATTTCGCCGAAGATGCGCGCCACTTCCTTCTGCAACTCGGCATCGGCGCCGGTGACCGGCGGTGCTTCCGGGTCGCGGCGCTGCAGGTTGACCGGCTGCGGCGCAATGGTGCGGATCGGCGTGCTCTGAATGGATTGCACCGGCTGGACGACACGTTCGGCGGCCAGCGTTGTGTTCATCTCTTCTTCGAGAATGCGCTGAAAATCGCCTTTCGGCTGTTGTGGCGGCGCTCCCGCATCGGCGGTCACCACCGGATGGCCCTCCGAAATCGTCGGCAGGCTTTGTGCCGGCGGCGTTAGCACTTCGGGTTCGATACGCGCCTGTTGCGGCAGGACGCGGGCGCGAGCGGCATCCAGGATATCGGCGGCATTGGTGGTTTCGAGCGACGGTGCCGCTTGCTGCTGCTCAATCGGGCGGACGGTGATCGTTGGCGGGACACGGTTTTCTGCCGCGGCAATGACCGGAGGAACGCTGATGGCCGGAGTGGGAGCCGGTGCAGGGGGAGCGGGAGCGAAGACGGGTGCGGCGGCGGCGGGTGCGATAGGTTGCGGGCGGCGCGGCTCGATGAAAGGTGCCGGAGCGGGCGTAGGGGCAGGTGCAGAGATGTAAGGCTCGGCCTCCTCTTCTCCGAAGATCGCCACCGGTTCCGGCTTCGGTTCAACCCGGGGCTCCGGCCGCTGTTCGGGGACGGCGCGGAGTGCAGGGCGTTCGGCCACGGCCGGGCGCCGTTCGATTACGGGAGCTGCCGGTGGTGCAACCGGCGCCGGGCGGAGCTCCGACGACGGTTTCGCCTGTTCGGCGCCCTCAGGCAGGATGCGGCTTTCGATTACGATATCGCTCGGTCCGCCGATCATGATCAGGTGCTCGACGTCGTCGCGGCGCACCAGCACGAGGCGGCGGCGGGTATCGACGGCAGCGGCGTCAAGAACCTGCAGGCGCGGCTGGCGGTTCTTGCCGCCGCGCACGAAAGGCGAGGGTGCGCGGTTGCGCATCAGCCAGAGTACGCCGATCAGGACGACCAGGCCAAGGCCGACGCCGCCTGCTGCTAGGAGGAAACGGCTGCCGTAGTCGCTCACTACGCTGTCAAACATGATCTTAAACTCCCCTATACGCAGGCCGCATCATGAAGGCTTTTCAGTTCCTTAGGCAATAGGCTGTGTGCTTGTCCAGTCACGCCCGCGCGAGAAGAACACCTCAGAAGCCCGATGGCTTGCGAAACTGGCGCTGTTCCTTGTGAATTCAAGCGTTCCGGCGGTACGGCACTGTTTTTGCAAGGCCTACAAATTGCTAAGAAGGAACGAACGCCTGATTCCTGCTTTGTCTTCCGGTGACAAAGCGCCATGCCGGATCGGCGCATGCGAGGACTAGATGACGACACCGCGTCAGGCTGACGACTACAATTCCCCGATCGTGGATCGAGGAGGACGTTCCGGCACGGCTATCCGCATCCTCCTCCTGGCGCTGGTGCTGATCGCCGCCGCCGCCGCCTTCGTGGTGTTCAAGAGTTCGCTCGACAACGAGATGGTGCTCGGCGTTCTCGGCGTGCTGGCCATGGTCGGTATCTTCTTTCTGGTGTCTTCGGTGATCGGCTTCATAGAAGTGATGCCGCAGCGCCAGTCCGACAGCCTGGCCCGCTCATTTCTCAACAGTCACCCGGATGGTTCGCTGATTACTGATGACAAGGGCCGGATCATCTATGCCAACGGCGCCTATGGAAAGCTGACCGGCGCGCGCAAGGCAACCGAGGTGCAGACGCTGGAAGCGCTGCTGTCGCGTCACCGCGAGTCCAACGAGGCGCTCTACCGTCTGTCGAACGGGCTGCGCGAGGGCCGCGAGGGGCAGGAAGAGTTCCGGCTGCTGCGGGCGCTCGGACCATCGCCGAATGGTTCCGGGGCACACTGGTACCGCCTGAAGGCACGGACGCTGAAGACCGAAGAGAGCGGCAGCAAGCCGCTGCATATCTGGCAGATCAGCGACATCACTTCGGAGCGCGACGATCAGGAGCGCTTCTTCAAGGAATTGCAGAACGCCATCGACTATCTCGACCATGCACCGGCCGGCTTCTTTTCCGCCGGGCGCAAGGGCGAGATTTTCTATCTCAACGCGACGCTGGCCGAATGGCTTGGTCTCGACCTGACGAAATTCATTCCGGGCTCGATGACGATCGGCGACGTGGTGGCGGGCGAGGGGCTGGCATTGATCCAGTCTGTCCAGGCCGAGCCGGGTCTGAAAAAGACCGATACGCTGGATCTCGATCTGAAAAAGTCGAACGGCCAGAGCCTGCCGGTGCAGATCGTCCATAGCGTCACGTCGATGCGCGACGGGGCGCCGGGCGAAAGCCGGACGATCGTGCTGCGGCGCGAGCCGGGCACCGAGAACGAGCAATCCGCCTCTGCCGCGGTCATGCGCTTTACCCGCTTCTTCAACAATACGCCGATGGCGATCGCCTCCGTCGATGGCGAAGGCCGGATCCTGCGTACCAATGCGCCGTTCCTGAAGCTGTTCTCCGGCCTCGTATCCCGCGATGACGTGGACAATGGTGCACGGCTAGAAGCCATCGTCCAGCAAAGCGACCGCGAACGGCTGCAGGGCGCGCTCGACGCCGCCAAGGACCGGCAGGGCGACATTCCGCCGATCGATTCCCGCACGCCTGACGACGATGCACGCCATTTCCGCTTCTACATCAATGCCGTCATCGACCAGAGCGATGAGGCGCCGGAAGAGGCGGCGATCGTCTATGCCGTTGAGGTGACCGAGCAGAAGGCGCTCGAGGCACAGATGGCGCAGACGCAGAAGATGAACGCCGTCGGCACCCTGGCGGGCGGCATCGCACATGACTTCAACAACGTGCTGACGGCGATCCTGCTATCCTCCGACCACCTGCTGCTGCAGGCGCGGCCGGCCGACGCAAGTTTCGCCGACCTGATGGAAATCAAGCGCAACGCTAACCGCGCGGCGGTGCTGGTGCGCCAGCTGCTGGCCTTCTCGCGCAAGCAGACGATGCGGCCGTCGGTGCTGAACCTGACGGATGTCGTCGGCGATCTGCGCATGCTGGTCGACCGGTTGCTGTCGGGCACCAACGTCAAGCTCGATGTCGAATATGGCCGCGACCTCTGGCCGGTCAAAACCGACCTCTCGCAGTTCGAACAGGTGCTGATCAACCTTTGCGTCAACGCGCGCGACGCCATGCCCGAAGGCGGCAAACTGACGGTGCGGACACGCAATGTGACGGCGGACGAAGTCGCGGCCTTCAACTATTCCTATATGCCGAACGAAGACATGGTTCTGGTCGAGGTCAAGGATACCGGTACCGGTATCGCGCCCGAGATCATGGACAAGATTTTCGAGCCGTTCTTCACCACCAAGGAAGTGGGCAAGGGAACCGGCCTCGGGCTGGCGATGGTCTATGGCATCGTCAAGCAATCCGGCGGCTATATCCAGCCGGAATCGGAAGTGGGCAAGGGAACCACCTTCCGGGTGTTCCTGCCGCGCCATATCGTCGAGCCGGTCATAGCAGCCGAAGGCGGCGCAGATGGTGTCGGTGCGAGCAACGTCGTGCAGATGCCTGTCGCGGTGCAGCCGGAACAGCCGGAAGACCTGACCGGCAATGCTGTTATCCTGCTTGTCGAGGATGAGGAAGCGGTGCGCCGCGGCGGCAAGCGCATGCTGGAGACCCGCGGCTATACTGTTCACGAGGCCGGATCGGGCATCGAGGCGCTCGACATTCTGGAAGAACTCGACGGCAAGGTGGATATCGTCGTTTCGGACGTAGTGATGCCGGAGATGGACGGGCCGAGCCTGCTGCGCGAGCTGCGCAAGACATATCCTGATATGAAATTTGTCTTTGTGTCCGGTTATGCCGAAGATGCGTTTGCGCGCAACTTGCCGGAGGGATCGAAATTCGGCTTCCTGCCGAAGCCGTTCTCGCTGAAGCAGCTGGCCGTCGTCGTCAAGGAAACGCTCGACAGCAAATGACGGGAGGCGTTTCCGCCTCCCGGATTCTCAATTCATTCAGGCGTCCAGCGCCACGGCGATTTCGGCCGCCAGCCGCGCGTTGTTTTCAACCAGCGCAATATTGGTCTTCAGGCTCTGGCCGTCGGTCAGGTCGAAGATGGTGCTGAGCAGGTAGGGCGTGACCGCCTTGCCGGTGATCTCGTCGCGCTCGGCGCTGTCGAGCGCGCGCTCGATATAGATTTCCATTTCCTCGCGCGGAATTTCGTCAGCCTCCGGAACCGGATTGGCGATCAGCATGCCGCCGTCGATGCCGAGCTGCTCGCGGGTCGTCTGGAAATTGGCGATTGCCGCCGGGCTGTTCAGGGTCAGCGGGCTCTTGAGGCCCGACTTGCGCGACCAGAAGGCCGGGAATTCTTCGTTCTCATAGGTGACGACGGGAACGCCGGAGGTTTCCAGCACTTCTAGCGTCTTCGGAATGTCGAGGATCGCCTTGGCGCCGGCGCAGACGACGATGACGCCGGTGCGGGCGAGTTCCTGCAGGTCGGCCGAAATGTCGAAGCTCTCTTCGGCGCCGCGATGCACGCCGCCGATGCCACCGGTGGCGAAGACCTTGATGCCGGCACGCGCCGCCGCAATCATTGTCGCAGCCACGGTCGTGGCGCCGGTGCGGCGCTCGGCGATCGAGAAGGCGAGGTCGGCGCGCGACACCTTCATGACGTCCTTTTCCTTGGCGAGCCTTTCAAGCTCTTCCGGCTCCAGGCCGATATGCAGGACACCGTGCATGACCGCGATGGTCGCCGGAATGGCGCCCTGTTCGCGGATGATCGCCTCGACGCTGCGGGCCATCTCGATATTGCCAGGGTAGGGCATGCCATGGGTGATGATGGTCGATTCCAGCGCGACCAGCGGTGCGCCGCGCTGCTTGGCGGCGGCAACTTCCTTCGAATAGGAGATCGGCAGCAGAGGGGAGATCGGTTTCGTCATTGTCGTTTCCAGTTCATCGATAAGCGCGCTTCAATGCAGAATTCTGGCGGCCGGAACAAGGGCCAGCGTGTCGCGGAGGAGCTCCGGTGTCAGTTTTTCACTGACGGCAAGCGGCGATTGGACGGTGACCGCTGCTGCCGCAGCGCCATGACGCACGGCTTCCTCCAGCGGCAAGCCGTGCATGAATGCCGACAGCACGCCTGCGGCAAGCGAATCCCCGGCGCCCGTGACGTCGGCCACGCTATCGACCGCAGGCGGCTGAAGCGCGATCGACTGCTTGCCGGCAAAGGCGATGAGTTCGCGCTGTCCGCGGGTGACGACGCCGCCCTTCAATCCGGTGTCACCGAGCAGAGACACCCAGTCTGTCGCATCGTCAGGGCGTGCTCCGGCGAGTGCCGTGGCTTCCGCCTCGTTGAGGAACAGGAAGTCGATGCCTTCGGCACAGGCCTTCAGCTTGATCACCTTGGCTGGCGAGATGGCAATCGCCGCCACCGGTTTTCCAAGGCCGTTTGCCCGGGTGACGATTGCCGCGATCGTGTCTTCCGGCAGGTTGGCGTCGAAGAGGATCAGATCATTGTCGGCAAAGGCCTCGCGCACCGCGCGGATGGCGAGGCGGCGGGGCGAGAAATAGCGGTAGAGGTCCATATCGGCGAGCGCGATGACGAGATTGCCGTCGCGCTCGATGATTGCGGTGTAACTCGGCGTCTTGCGGTCGAGGAAGACGAAGGGGCGGTCGTTGACACCGGCTGCATAGGCAGCCTCCGTCACCATCTCGCCGGTCGGGTCGCCACCGCGCGGCGAAATCATCGTCACGTCGAAGCCGAGGCGGGCTAGATTGCGCGCCGCATTGAAGCCACCGCCGCCGGCTTCCTCGAACCAGGATCCCGGATTGCTGGAGCCCGGCGCCGTGTCGCCGGATATGCGTCCACGCCGGTCGATATGGGCGCCGCCGAGCACGAGAATCTTGCGCTTCATGCGTGAGCTCCAGAGGGGGCGATTTCGCCGAATCGAGCCATCCGCTGCAGCTCGCCGTCAGGCCGTGTCACGCTGCTAAGCTCTTGCGCCACATCAATAAAACAAATGTAGAACACGTACTGATTTACCTTTTCGTTTCAATCATTTGAACGCCACTTGCGCAATGAGAACAAATCACGTACAAAATCGGCATCGGCGGCAACATTGCTAGAGCGGCTTCAATAACCTAAAGGTGGATCGAATGTCACAGAATACATTGCGGCTTGTAGAGGACAAATCGGTGGACAAAAGCAAGGCACTTGAAGCGGCACTCTCTCAGATCGAGCGGTCGTTCGGCAAGGGCTCTATCATGAAGCTCGGCTCGAATGAGAGCGTGGTCGAGATCGAGACTGTTTCGACGGGCTCTCTCGGACTGGATATCGCACTCGGCATTGGCGGTCTTCCCAAGGGCCGCATCATCGAGATTTACGGACCGGAAAGCTCCGGCAAGACGACATTGGCGCTGCAGACCATTGCAGAAGCCCAGAAGAAGGGCGGCATCTGCGCCTTCGTCGATGCAGAACATGCGCTCGACCCGGTCTATGCCCGCAAGCTCGGCGTCGATCTGCACAATCTCCTGATCTCGCAGCCGGATACCGGGGAGCAGGCGCTTGAAATCACCGATACGCTGGTTCGTTCCGGCGCCGTCGATGTTCTCGTCGTCGACTCGGTCGCTGCACTGACGCCGCGCGCTGAAATCGAAGGCGAGATGGGCGACAGCCTGCCGGGCCTCCAGGCGCGTCTGATGAGCCAGGCATTGCGCAAGCTGACCGCATCGATCTCGAAGTCGAAGACCATGGTCATCTTCATCAACCAGATCCGCATGAAGATCGGCGTGATGTTCGGTTCTCCGGAAACGACGACCGGCGGCAACGCGCTGAAATTCTACGCCTCGGTTCGCCTCGACATCCGCCGTATCGGCGCGGTCAAGGAGCGTGAAGAGGTGATCGGCAACCAGACGCGCGTCAAGGTCGTCAAGAACAAGATGGCGCCTCCCTTCAAGCAGGTCGAATTCGACATCATGTATGGCGAAGGCGTCTCGAAGACCGGCGAGCTGGTCGATCTCGGCGTCAAGGCAGGCATCGTCGAGAAGTCAGGCGCCTGGTTCTCATATAACAGCCAGCGGCTCGGGCAGGGGCGTGAGAACGCCAAGATTTTCCTGCGCGACAATCCGGATACGATGCGCGAGATCGAGACTTCGATCCGCCAGAATGCCGGCCTGCTTGCAGAGAAGCTGCAGAACGGCGGACCGGATGCCAATGACGGCGATGGCGACGGCGAGCCCTGATCCTCGCCCTAGCATTTTTGCGTTCGAAACGGCCGCATTCCACCAGGAATGCGGCCGTTTCGTTTTGCAGGCGGGTTTGCCTGCTGGACAGTGGTTAATGCGGACGATAAAAGCCACTGGATTTAAGATTTGACCTGCCGTGGGCAGCATTGAAGGGCATAGCATGAGCGGTGTGAATGATATCCGGTCGACCTTCCTCGACTATTTCAAGACCAACGGCCACGAAGTCGTTCCGTCGAGCCCTCTCGTGCCGCGCAATGACCCGACGCTGATGTTCACCAATGCCGGCATGGTGCAGTTCAAGAACGTCTTCACCGGTCTTGAAAAGCGCCCCTATTCGACAGCGACGACGGCGCAGAAATGCGTGCGCGCCGGAGGCAAGCATAACGACCTCGACAATGTCGGCTACACCGCGCGCCACCACACCTTCTTCGAGATGCTCGGCAACTTCTCCTTCGGCGATTATTTCAAGGAGCGGTCGATCGAGCTTGCCTGGAACCTGATCACCAAGGAATTCGGCATCGACGCCAAGCGCCTGCTGGTCACCGTCTATCACACCGACGACGAAGCCTTCGGTCTCTGGAAGAAGATCGCCGGTCTCTCCGAAGACCGGATCATCCGCATTCCGACCAGCGACAATTTCTGGGCGATGGGCGATACCGGTCCGTGCGGTCCGTGCTCGGAAATCTTCTACGATCACGGCGATCACATCTGGGGTGGCCCTCCCGGCTCGCCGGAGGAAGACGGCGACCGTTTCATCGAGATCTGGAACCTCGTCTTCATGCAGTACGAGCAGATCACCAAGGAAGAGCGCGTCGATCTTCCGCGCCCATCGATCGACACCGGCATGGGCCTGGAGCGCGTTGCGGCGCTGTTGCAGGGCAAACATGACAATTACGATATCGATCTGTTCCGGGCGCTGATCGAGGCGTCCGAAGAGGCAACCGGCGTCAAGGCTGAGGGCGATCAGCGAGCCAGCCACCGCGTCATCGCCGATCATCTGCGTTCTTCGGCGTTCCTGATCGCCGACGGCGTTCTGCCCTCCGCGGAGGGCCGTGGCTACGTGCTTCGCCGCATCATGCGCCGCGCCATGCGCCATGCCGAGTTGCTGGGCGCCCGCGAACCGCTGATGTGGAAGCTGCTGCCGGCGCTGATCCAGCAGATGGGCCGCGCCTATCCGGAGTTGGTGCGCGCCGAAGCGCTGATCACCGAAACGCTGAAGCTCGAGGAAACCAAGTTCCGCACGACGCTGAAGCGCGGCCTGTCGCTGCTGTCGGAAGCCACGACCACGCTCGGCAAGGGCGACATGCTCGACGGCGAGACCGCCTTCAAGCTCTACGATACCTACGGCTTCCCGCTCGACCTGACGCAGGATGCCCTGCGCGCCCGCGAGATCAACGTCGATCTCGCCGGCTTCACCGATGCCATGGAGCGCCAGAAGGCGGAGGCACGTTCGCATTGGGCCGGCTCCGGCGACAAGGCGACCGAAACCATCTGGTTCGAGCTGCGTGAAGCGCATGGGGCAACCGAATTCCTCGGCTATGCCACCGAAAGCGCCGAGGGCGTCGTCCAGGCGATCGTCAAGGATGGCGCCTCTGCTCCGCAGGCCGTCAGCGGCGAGAAGGTGCAGATCGTTGTCAACCAGACGCCGTTCTACGGCGAGTCCGGCGGTCAGGTGGGTGATGCCGGCATCATCTCTTCGGATAGTGCCAAGATCGAGATCACCGATACGCAGAAGCGCGGCGAGGGGCTGTTCGTGCATATCGGCACCGTCGTCGAAGGCACGATCAAGACCGGCGACGCGGTTGCGATGACCGTCCATCACGCCCGCCGCTCGCAGATCCGCGCCAACCATTCGGCAACGCATCTGCTGCATGAGGCGCTGCGCGAAGTGCTCGGCCACCATGTTGCCCAGAAGGGCTCGCTGGTGACGCCGGAACGCCTGCGCTTCGACGTGTCGCATCCGAAGCCGATGTCTTCAGAAGAGCTGAAGGTGGTCGAGGATATGGCCAACGAAATCATTCTGCAGAACTCGCCGGTGACGACGCGTCTGATGAGCGTCGACGATGCCCGTGCCGAGGGCGCCATGGCGCTGTTCGGCGAAAAATACGGTGATGAAGTGCGTGTCGTGGCCATGGGCCAAGGCCTGCATGGCGCCAAGACCGGCAAGCCTTATTCGATCGAGCTCTGCGGCGGCACGCATGTGTCTGCCACCGGTGATATCGGGCTGGTGCGCATTCTCGGCGACAGTGCCGTCAGCTCCGGCGTGCGCCGTCTCGAGGCAGTCACCGGTGAAGCGGCCCGTGTCTATCTGGCGGAACAGGACGACCGCGTGAAGACGCTGGCTTCGGCCCTCAAGGTGCAGGCAGGCGATGTGGTTTCGCGCGTCGAAGCGCTGATGGACGAGCGCCGCAAGCTGGAACGCGAACTGGCCGATGCCAAGCGCAAGCTCGCCATGGGCGGCGGTCAGGGCGGTTCGGCGGATGACGCAGCCCGTGAGATCGCCGGCGTCAAGTTCCTCGGCAAGACCATTACTGGCGTTGATCCCAAGGATCTGAAGGGCATTGCCGACGACGGCAAGGCCAGCCTCGGCTCCGGCGTCGTGACGCTGATCGGCGTTTCCGACGACGGCAAGGCCAGCGCCGTGGTTGCCGTTACCGAAGATCTCGTCGGTCGCTTCAGCGCCGTCGATCTGGTGCGCATCGCTTCGGCAGCACTCGGCGGCAAGGGCGGCGGCGGCCGTCCCGATATGGCCCAGGCCGGTGGTCCGGACGGATCGAAGGCCGACGAGGCGATTGAAGCCGTTGCGGCAGCGCTCGCCGGCTGATCGTCACCGGATAGTGATAGTGAAAGGCGGAGACTTCGGTCTCCGCCTTTTTTTGTTTTACGCCTGAACTCCGCAGGATTTGTCAAACCGGACTATGGTTGTCTGCAGGTGATCGATTTGCATGAGGTCTGACATGAACGGGCAAACGGCTTGGTCTCTCTATGAAGACCGCCTGAGGCGGGTTTCGGCCTATATCCACGACCACCTCGACGAGGAGCTGGATATGGAGCGGCTGGCCGATATCGCCTGCATGTCGAGCTATCACTGGCACAGGATCTACCGGGCGATCTACGGCGAGACGCTGGCGGCCACCGTCAAGCGGCTGCGGCTGCATCGCGCGGCGGGCGATATCGTCCGCACCGGTCTTGATATCAGTGAGATTGCCAAGCGATCGGGCTATCCCAATCTCCAATCCTTCAACCGCATCTTCAAGTCGGTCTACGGCATGCCGCCGGCGCGCTACCGGAAAGAGGGAAGCCATACAGTCTTCGAACCCTCGATTTCAGGAAAGGCGACAGCCATGTTTGACGTGACATTGAAAACCATTGGGCCGATCGAATTGATCGGCGTGCCGCATACCGGTTCCTACATGCAGATCAGCAAGGCGTTCGAGACGCTGTTCGGAACGCTCTATGCCCGTGGGCTGGCGTCACCCGGCATGCGGATGATCGGTGTCTATTTTGACGATCCCGATATTGTTCCGGCTGAAAGACTGCGGTCGGTTGCCTGCGTCAGCGCTGATGAGACCATCGCCGCCGAGCCGCCTTTCGTCCGGCAGTCTCTCAGCGGCGGCGACTATGCGGTCCTGCGCCACAAGGGTCCCTATGCGGATATGCACAAGGCCTATCAGTGGCTCTATGCCGAATGGCTGCCGGTTTCCGGTCGGCAGCTCCGCGATGGGCTGATGTTCGAAGAATATCTGAACAACCCGCGCGACACGGCGCCGACCGGGCTGCTGACGGATATCTACATGCCGCTAGTGTGAGTGGGCCTTCAGCTGCATGTCCTGCATCGCTTCATCATCCAGTGCGTTGGCCCGGCGGTAGGCATCCCGGTTGGCGACACGGCCGAGATAATCGGCAAAGGCCGGCCGCTGCTCGAGCGAACCGAAATTCAGGCCCCAGCCGATATGCGAGCCGACATAGACATCGGCGGCCGTGAAGCGGTCGCCGGCGATATAGGGGTTGTCGGTCACTGCCTTTTCCAGCGTGTCCATGACATCGCCGAAGCTGCCATATCCGACGCTTCGGGCCTTGTCGGCAGGGGTGACGAAGCCGAGCATACGGATGGTGACGACCGATTCCAGCGGACCGGCGGCGAAGAACATCCAGCGGTAATAGGAGCCGCGCTCTTTAGGGCGCGGCGCCAGCTCCTTCTCCGGAAAGGTATCGGCCAGATAGGCGCAGATCGCGGCGCATTCAGTGACGATGGTGCCGCGATGCGAGATCGCCGGAACCTTGCCCATCGGATTGACCGAGAGATAGTCCGTTCCCTTGATCGTACCGTCGAAGGTCTTGATCTCCGTGCGGTAGGGAACGCCTGTTTCCTCCAGCATCCAGCGGGCGATCCGGCCGCGCGACATCGGGTTTGTGTAGAACACCAGCTCTTCGGTCATCATTGTCTCCTCATCGATTGCTGATATCTGGCGCAGGCCAGCGACGCGGCAATGTCTAGTGGAGGATGCTGCCAATTTCTGTCAGCAGTCAGAGCTGCTTTCGGTACTGGATGAAGCCGGAGCGTTCGGCGATCTGATCGTAGAGGCGGCGGGCGCGCTCGTTGCTCTCGTGCGTCATCCAGTAGAGCCGGCCGGCACCCTGTTCGCGGGCAAGATCGGCAACGCGCTCGATCAGTGCGGCACCGGTTCCAAGGCCGCGCTGGTCCGCCTCGACATAGAGATCCTGCAGGTAGCAGGTCCATTTCGGCAGCCAGGTGGAGCGATGGAAGATGGCGTGGACGATGCCCTTCAGCTTGCCGTCGTCATCGAAGGCGCCAAAGGCATGCATCGGCTCGTTTGCAGCGTGGAAGCGCGCCCAGGTCAGTTCAGTGGTCTCAGGCGGAATGACGACGTCGTAGAAGGTCTGATAGCCCTTCCACAAGGGCTCCCATTGCGAGCGGTCGGATGGCTCAAGCAGGCGGATCGTCGTCATGTGCTGTTCCCTTGTTGTTGAAATGAAAACGGCGGGAAGATCCCGCCGTTCTGCTGTTTTCTGGTTCTGGCCGCCTCAGGCGCCCATGGCCTTCTTGAGGTTCTCGTCGATCTTGTCGAGGAAGGCAGTCGTCGACAGCCACGGCTGATCCGGGCCGATGAGCAGCGCCAGGTCCTTGGTCATGAAGCCGGCTTCGACTGTATCGACGCAGACCTTTTCGAGCGTTGCCGCGAACTTTGCAAGTTCGGCATTGTCATCGAGCTTGGCGCGGTGTGCGAGGCCGCGGGTCCAGGCGAAGATCGAGGCGATCGAGTTCGTCGAGGTTTCCTGGCCCTTCTGGTGCTGGCGGTAGTGGCGGGTGACCGTGCCGTGCGCGGCTTCCGCTTCGACCGTGCGGCCATCCGGTGAGAGCAGGACCGAGGTCATCAGGCCGAGCGAGCCGAAGCCCTGTGCAACCGTGTCGGACTGGACGTCGCCGTCGTAGTTCTTGCAGGCCCAGACGTAACCGCCGGACCACTTCAGCGCCGAGGCGACCATGTCGTCGATCAGGCGATGTTCGTAGGTGATGCCGAGCTCGACGAACTTGGCCTTGAATTCGGCCTGGTAGACTTCTTCGAAGATGTCCTTAAAGCGGCCGTCATAGGCCTTCAGGATGGTATTCTTGGTCGACAAGTAAACCGGCCAGCCGCGCATGATGCCGTAGTTCATCGAGGCGCGGGCGAATTCGCGGATCGACTCGTCGAGGTTGTACATCGCCATGGCAACACCGGCGCCGGGAGCGTCGAAAACGTCCTTCTCGATGACCGCGCCGTCTTCACCGACGAACTTGATCGAGAGCTTGCCCTTGCCCGGGAATTTGAAATCGGTTGCCTTGTACTGGTCGCCGAAAGCGTGACGGCCGACGACGATCGGCTTGGTCCAGCCGGGGACGAGGCGCGGAACGTTCTGGCAGATGATCGGCTCGCGGAAGATCACGCCGCCGAGGATGTTGCGGATCGTGCCGTTCGGGCTCTTCCACATCTGCTTGAGATTGAATTCCTTGACGCGGTCTTCGTCCGGCGTGATCGTCGCGCACTTGATGCCGACGCCGTGCTTCTTGATGGCGTTGGCGGCGTCTACGGTCACCTGGTCGTTGGTGGCGTCGCGGTTTTCGACGGAAAGGTCGAAGTAATCGATATCGAGGTCGAGATACGGATGGATCAGCTTGTCCTTGATAAGCTGCCAGATGATACGCGTCATTTCATCGCCGTCGAGATCGGCGACGGGGTTAGCGACCTTGATCTTTTTCATGTATCTGCCTCGTAAGCTGGTGGGGACTAGGTCCCGTGGCGGGTGATTTTTGAAATCCCGAGCGCTATAGCATTGTGTGCTTGGAACGCAAAGCCGCAAGCACCCCGGAAAGAGCATTTTGGGGCCATTGCCAAGTCCGCGGATTTGATTAGTGTCCGCGGCAATTGCTTCGTTAACGGACATTTCATCATGAAGACGATTGCCTTGCTTTTTACCGTATTCGCCGGTCTTCCAACCCTTGCAAAAGCTGCCGAAATCCCGGCGCCGGTTCAGGAGGTCATGGACGCCACGGTCAACAACTGGTCGGGCGACGACATCGAATGGGTCGACATCTTCGACCCCGGTAAACTCGACACGCGCTACAGCAAGGATTTCGCCGCCAAGTACCGCGAGGCGTCAAAGCATCCCGCCGTGGACGACGGCATTTCACCCTTCGATTATGACGTCATCGTCAACGGACAGGATGCCTGCCCGTTGGAAGATCTGAAGCTGACGCCGCAGAAGACGGCCGATGGTCAGGATGAGGTGGTGGCATCGTTCCGCAAGATGGCATGCGGCGAGGTTGAAGAAGCCCAGGCGGTCTCAACCGTGCGCTTCGAGATGGCGACGGAAGGCGGCAAGGCCGTGATCGACGACATCATGCTCGAGGATCCCGAGACCAAGGCCACCAGTTCGCTGAAGGCGACGATGGACGAGATCGCCAAGGGCCAGTGAGCGCCGGCCCGGCGTTTGATTTCGCCCCGTTTGGCGGTATGTCCGGAGAGGGCATGTTTCGTGACTGCGCCGGATGAGGGCTCATCGGTTGTTTTCGGGCTTCGATCTTCGTGACTGGCTGCTTGCCAACGACCCGGCGCTGTCGCGCTTTCGCATGGCATCGCGGGTGACGCTGACGATCGTCATCTCCTTTGCGATCCTGTTTGCGATCCATCTCTTTGCTGTGCCGCTACCGACGGCCTCCTATGGTCTCGGCATCGTGCTGTCGATCGAGGGGGGCGTCGCCGTGCGCGACAAGGGCAATTCGCGGCAGCTGATCACGCGGCTGCTCGGATGCCTGGCCAGTCTTGCCGTCGTGGCGATCGCCGCGGCGCTGGAAGATCATCGGGTGCTGACCGATCTGGCCTTTCTGGTGGTGATCTGCCTTGCGGCCTCGGCGCGCGTCTTTGGGCCACGCGGGTTTGCCATCGGCATGTTTGCCTTTACCTCCTATTTCATGGGGGCCTATTTCCACCCAGACATCGGCGAGTTGCCCCTGATCGCGGTCGGTCCCGTGGTTTCGGCGCTGACCGGCCATGTCGTCCGCGCGATGCTGCTGCCGGATAACTGGCGGCGCGATCTGCTGCGATCCCTGGAAAGCGTGCGGGGCAGGGTCAACCAGATCCTCTTCAAGCTGGCAGCACTTGCTTCGGACGGGCAGGTCGGTGAACACGACCGTCAGGAACTGCGCCAGCTGGAGGATCGGCTGAAGGAAGTGGTGCTGATGGCGGAAAGCTTCATTCCGCGGCCGGCCGGCGGCGTCTTCGACAAGGGCGGGGATCCGGCCGCGGAACTGGCGATCCGTCTTTTCGATCTGCATCTCGCCGCCGAAAGCGCGATCGTGCTCAGCCAGCAGAGCCTGCCGGATTTTGCGCTGGTTCACGCCGTCATCGAAGGCAAGCAAGGAAGCCTTGCTCAACAGGACGACGCATCTTCCGACCCGGCAGCCGAGACGAGGCGGGCGCTTTTCTGGCTCGGTGACGCCAGACGTCACCTTGTAGAGACGATCGCGCAGGCGCAGATGACCGCGTTCGCCGGTGTGGAGCCCGCCGATGACGAGCCGACCGCTGCGGCGATCGATTTTTCTTTTGCCAATCCTTTGATCAAGTCCGCCTTGCAGATCACGCTCGCCGCCGCGCTGGCCATGAGCTTCGGGCTGATGCTGTCGCGCGAACGATGGTTCTGGGCGGTGCTGGCCTCGTTTCTGGTCTTCACCAATACAAATTCCCGCGGCGACACGGCGATGAAGGCGCTGCAGAGGTCGCTCGGCACGCTGTTCGGCATCGTCGTGGGCCTCGGGCTTGCAACGCTGCTGACCGGCCATGACGCGATCGCCATCCCCGTCGCGGTCGTCTGCATCTTCCTGGCCTTCTACTTCCTGCAGATTTCCTATGCGACCATGACCTTCTTCGTGTCGATCGTGCTCTGTCTTGTTTACGGGATGACCGGTGCGTTGACTGTCGATCTGCTGGCGCTGCGCATCGAGGAGACGTTGATCGGGACGCTGGCCGGGACGGCGGTCGCCTTCCTGGTTTTTCCGGCGCGCACCCGCGGCGCACTGGATGCCGCACTTCAGAAATGGTTCGACGCGCTCGATGCGCTGCTCTCGGCGATCCTCGACGGCAAGCCGCGCTACGAGCTCATCTCGCTTTCTCAGACGCTCGATGGTGCCTATCGCGATGTCACCGTCGCCGCACGGCCTCTCGGGTCGGCCTGGTCGGTGGTGACACGTCCCGGCCGGATCCGGCAGACGCTGGCGATCTTTCTGTCGGGCACCTATTGGGCCCGGATCGTCGCCAGCTCCTATGGCGAGGGTCTGAGCGATGCGGACCGTGAAAAGGTGAGGGCGGCGCTGGCGGCTGCGCGGACGCGGCTCTCGGCGGTGGCGCCGCGGGGTTCGGAGTGTTTCTTCGTCGAGCGCCAGTCGGCCGCCTCGGCCGCCCGTCATCTGCCGATCTCGATGAGCGGCGCAAGGCTCGGCGTGGAGATGGTCGGCGGCGTCCTCGACCGGCTCTATCCGGCCGCATAAGTCTTGCCGTTTGCCGCGCGCAAGGCTATTCCGGCTCGAAAGCAAGGACGGCATTCATGGCAGGCACAAACAGCGAGCGGGAACTTCTGACCGAAGGACCGGCGATCATTCTGGTCGAACCGCAGATGGGCGAGAATATCGGCATGGTGGCACGCGCCATGGCCAATTTCGGCCTTGCGGAGCTGCGGCTCGTCAATCCGCGCGACGGCTGGCCGAACGAAAGGGCGCAAGCGACGGCGTCGAAGGCCGATCACGTCATAGCCGGCACGAAGGTCTACGACACGCTGGAGGAGGCGATCGCCGACCTCAACTTCGTCTATGCGACGACGGCGCGCGAGCGGGACGGTTTCAAGCCGGTGCGTTCTCCCGTGGTTGCTGCCAAGACGCTGCGGACGAGATTTCGCGCCGGGGAGGGTGTCGGCATTCTCTTCGGGCGCGAACGCTGGGGCCTCAGCAACGAGGAAGTGGCGCTGGCGGACGAGATCGTCACCTTTCCGGTCAATCCGGCATTCGCCTCGCTCAACATCGCCCAGGCGGTGCTTTTGATGTCCTACGAATGGATGAAGTCCGGGATGGACGATCTGGGCGAGGTGCGCTTCCAGGCCATGGAGCAGACGCCATCGACCAAGGAGCAGCTGTTCGGCTTTTTCGACCAGCTGGAGGAGGCGCTGGATGCGCGCAATTATTTCCACCCGCCCGCGAAAAAGCCCAAAATGGTGGACAATCTGCGTGCCGTCCTGTCGCGCCGCGCCTTCACTGAGCAGGAAATCAGCGTGCTGCGCGGAGTGATCTCCTCCCTCGACCGGTTCTCGCGGCAATATCCGCGTGGCAGCCGGGCTCCCGAAAAGACCAAGGAACGGCCGAAAGATGACAGCAGCGGGGAATGAGCTGAAACCGGTCCTGGTTTTCGATTCCGGTATCGGCGGGCTGACCGTGCTGCGCGAAGCGCGCGTGCTGATGCCGGAGCGCGGCTTCATCTATATCGCTGACGACGCCGGCTTTCCCTATGGCGGCTGGGAGGAGCAGGCGCTGAAGGAGCGTGTCGTCAGCCTGTTTGCCAGGCTGCTCGAAGAGCATGATCCTGAAGTCTGCATCATCGCCTGCAATACGGCCTTCACGCTTGTCGGCGCCGATCTGCGCGCGGCGTTTCCGCAGATGACCTTCGTCGGAACGGTGCCTGCGATCAAACCGGCGGCCGAGCGGACACGTTCCGGGCTGGTTTCGGTGCTGGCAACGCCTGGCACCGTCAAGCGCGCCTATACGCGCGACCTGATCCAGTCCTTCGCGCAACAATGCCATGTCCGTCTGGTCGGATCGGAAAATCTGGCGCGGATGGCCGAGGCCTATATCCGCGGCGAGACCGTATCGGACGCCGCGGTGATGCGCGAGATCGAGCAATGTTTCGTCGAGAAGGACGGGCGCAAGACCGATATCGTCGTGCTCGCCTGCACGCATTATCCGTTCATGGCCAATCTTTTCCGGCGGCTGGCACCGTGGCCTGTCGATTGGCTGGATCCGGCCGAGGCGATTGCGCGCCGCGCCCGCAGCCTCGTGCCTGAGGTTGCCGATGCGGTTCATCCTGACAATTTCGATTTTGCGGTCTTCACGTCGGGCAACCCGGATTTTGCCACCACACGGCTGATGCAGGGCTTCGGTCTCAGCACCCGCTAAGGCGTTTCAACGCTTTCTTTCGCTCTGGTGATGACGCAGACTCGCTGCCGGGGAATCAGGTGCGGCGCCTTCCGTGCCTGAGAATGAAGGAATGCGCCGTGCCGCTTCAACGACTTGTCATGCTGATCTTTTTCCTGCAGCCGATCGCCTTCGGCGCTTGGCTGCCGCGGATTCCCGACATTCAGGCGAAACTGCAGCTCGGCACCGCCGATTTGGCGATCGCCCTGCTTGGCCTGCCTGTCGGCACGCTGCTGACGCTCTCTTTTGCGGGACGCGTCGTCTCGCATATCGGCGGACGGGCGGCGATTATCTATGGCTTCGTCTTCTTCCTGGCCGTTGTCTCGCTGCCGGCCTTTGCGCCGACCGTCACATTGCTGTTCTTCTCGCTTTTGATCCTCGGCGTTGCGTTGTCGACCGTCGAGCTCGGCATGAATGTCGAGGCGGACCTGACGGAGAAAGTCACCGGGCTGATCATCATGAGCCGGTCGCATGGCTTCTGGAGTCTCGGCATCATGTTCGGCAGTCTGCTCGGCGTTGGCGCGATCGCCATCGGCGCTGCGCCGCATTGGTCGATCCTGGCGATATCGGTGATCGTGCTGCCGATCGCGCTCATCGTCAGCACCCGATTGCCGAAACTGCCGGAAAGTCACCATGCGGAGACTGCGGTGAAGAGCGGCTTCAAGCTTCCGGGACTGGCGCTGCTTGGTGTCTGTGCCTTCGTCTTCGGCGTGACCATGACCGAGGGAGCGATCGCCGATTGGTCGGCGGTCTATCTGCGTGATGTTTTTGGCTCAGAGGGAGCGCAGATGGGGCTGGGCTATTCGGTCTTCGCATGCATGGTGGCCGCCGGGCGGTTCAGCGGCGACTATCTGAAAGGCCGCTTCGGCGCGGTGGCGATCGCACGGGCCTGCGGCACCGCTTCGCTTGCTGGGATGGCGATCATCCTGCTGGCACCGGCAGCTCCCCTGGCGCTGATCGGATTTGCGGCTGTTGGCGTCGGCGTCTCGGTCGGCTTTCCGCTTGCGGTTACGGCGGCTGCAGCGCTGACCGACCGGCCGGCGGCCGCGAGTCTTGCGATCCTGTCCTTCGTCGCACTTCTCGGCTTCCTGATCGGTCCGCCGATCATTGGCTTCATCGGCGAATATTGGGGACTGAGGGCAGGGCTTGCGGTGCTGATCGTGCCGCTTTCCGTCAGCCTGATCTTCACCCGGATGCTGACGCCACGCAGCGGCGATGCGCAGAGCCGTCTTGTGGAACGCGAGGCTGTCTGAAGCCTGCAGTCTTTCTGTGGGTTTCCATCAGAGACGGGTAACAAAGACAGCGGCGAATGTGCTAGAGACGGCGGACAGATCTTAAAAGGAATTCGACTTGCAGGTTGGCATCGATATGGGAACGGCGTCCGGCAGCAGCCCGGCGACACTCGATATCGAGGAGCTGCTGGCAACCCGTTTGCTGGTGCAGGGCAATTCTGGCTCCGGAAAATCACATCTGCTGCGTCGGCTGCTTGAGCAGTCTGCCCAATGGGTTCAGCAGGTCATCATTGACCCCGAAGGCGACTTCGTGACGCTGAGCGACCGCTTCGGCCATATCGTCGTCGATGGCGAGCGGACGGAGGCCGAGCTTGCCGGTATCGCCAACCGCATCCGTCAGCACCGTGTCTCCTGCGTCCTGACGCTGGAAGGGCTCGATATCGAGCAGCAGATGCGCGCTGCCGCTGCCTTCCTCAACGGCATGTTCGATGCCGACCGCGAATATTGGTATCCGGTTCTCGTCGTTGTCGACGAGGCACAGATGTTCGCGCCATCGGTCGGTGGCGATGTTTCGGAAGATGCGCGCAAGATGTCGCTGGGCGCGATGACCAACCTGATGTGCCGTGGCCGTAAACGCGGCCTGGCCGGAGTCATCGCTACGCAGCGTCTGGCAAAGCTTGCCAAGAATGTTGCCGCCGAAGCCTCCAACTTCCTGATGGGCCGTACCTTCCTCGATATCGACATGGCCCGCGCCGCCGATCTTCTCGGCATGGACCGGCGCCAGGCGGAAATGTTCCGCGACCTGAAGCGCGGAAACTTCGTGGCGCTCGGTCCGGCATTGTCGCGCCGCCCGCTGCCGATCCAGATCGGCAATGTCGAGACGTCGGCGCGCTCGTCGAGCCCGAAGCTGATGCCGCTGCCGGACGCTCCGCAGGATGTCGAAGACCTGATCTTCACGCCGGACCCGGAAGAGTTTCAGCGGCCGCTCGTTCGCCGCGCTCCGCCCGCACCACGCCCGACCACCGATATCCTTGCCGAACTGGCCCGCTCGGCACCAGCAGCCACGCCGGCACCATCCGAGCCGCGCAGCAGCCAGCCGGAGCTCTCGGCGGACGAGCGCGAAGAGCGCCTGTCGGCCGTTCTTGCCGAAATTCTCGACGATCCGGCCTCGGGTTTCCGCACGGATTCGGTGCTCTACCAGGAGTTCCTGGTGCGTCTGCGCATGCGCCGCGTGCCGGGCCCGCCGATGCCGCTGCCGGAATTCCGCCGCCGCGTTGCGGTGTCGCGCTCCGGCGTCGATGCGGACATGGCAGCAGGCGAAGCCTGGGCGACGGCGCTCTCGCTTTCAAACGGCGTCACCGACGACCTGCAGGGCGTGTTCCTGATGATGGCGAAGGCCGCAATCGGCGGCGAACAATGCCCGTCGGATGCCCGGATCGCCCGCGCCTACGGTACCCACTCCGCCCGCCGTGCCCGCCGTCTTCTCGGTTATTTCGAGGAACAGGGCCTGATCGTCGTCCACACCGACTTCACCGGCAAGCGCATCGTTGCATTCCCCGATCTGCAGGCCGAGACGGCGCCGGGCTCTGCGGACGCGCCAGACGATGACGCACTGAAGAGTGCCGCGGAATAATCTTGCTCAGACCCAAGTCTGAATGATCTCGGGGATTGCATGGATGCAGGTGAGCTCGAGCCGCGTCGTGCCGATATTCTTGAAGCGGTGCGGCGTCTCGGGGTTGACGACGACGATGTCGCCTGGATTGGGGTCGAGCGTTTCGTTGCCGACCGTGAAGCGCGCCTGGCCGGAGCGGACGATCCACATTTCCGTGTAGGGGTGCGTATGGAGTGCCGGCCCCTGGCCGGGTTCACTGTCGATCAGGAAGACCGAGACGGGTGCGCCGAAATTTCCGCCTTCGAAGAGAATGGTGCGATTGGGGAACTGGTTCTGATCTGCACGCGGGATGACGTGGAACATGATTTCCTCCTTGGATCGTGCGCCGGACTTCGCTATCTAAGTATCTTAGTGGGAAGATAGTCCAATTTATCTTCTCGTCAAGATAAATTGGAGCTGTTGATGGCGACGGAAGACCACGTTGACCGGCTACGCGCGCTTTGGGCCGAGGAGCTGCCCGATCTCGATACTGTGCCGATGAGCATCCTCGGGCGCATCTACCGGCTTTCCAATCTAGTGCGGCCGTCGATCGAAGCGACCTTCGCGGAATTTGGTCTCGATCGTGGCGAGTTCGATGTGATTTCGACGATCCGCAGGGCAGGGCCGCCCTACCGGATGATCCCTACCGATCTCTATCGCCTGCTGATGATCTCGTCCGGCGGTCTGACGCACAGGCTGGACAGGTTGGAGAAGGCGGGGCTGATCGAACGGCGGCGGTCGGAGCAGGACAAGCGCAGCTTCGAGGTGGCGCTGACGGAAACGGGTATCGCTCGTGCCGAGGCTGCGTTCCGCGAAGACATGGCCCGTGAGCTCCGTCATCTGGATGTGCTGGATGAGGGCGAGCGGCGGGCGCTTGCCGGTCTGCTGCGCAAGCTTGCCGGTTCGATCGAGGCGGCTGGCGCAGACGCGGCGGAGCCAAATTCCGTTTGACAATCCCGTGACTTATCCCTAAAGACCGCGCCAGCACGGGGCAGCAATGTCCCGTGTTTCATTTGACATGTCCCGTGGATCTTTCCAGTTCGCGTAACCGGAAAATCCTGTCGGGCCTCCCAAAAGGGGCCAAAGGAGGGCGTGTTTCCTTCGAGCGATCTGACAACAGACCGCTCTAACACTCTGAAAGGAAATACGATGAGCAAGCGCGAATCGTCTAAGTACAAAATTGACCGCCGTATGGGCGAAAACATCTGGGGCCGTCCTAAGTCCCCGGTGAACCGCCGCGAATACGGCCCGGGCCAGCACGGTCAGCGCCGCAAGGGCAAGCTTTCGGACTTCGGTGTGCAGCTGCGCGCCAAGCAGAAGCTGAAGGGTTACTACGGTGACCTGCGTGAGAAGCAGTTCCGCGCAATCTTCGCTGAAGCCGACCGCCGCAAGGGCGACACTTCTGAAAACCTCATCGGTCTGCTGGAGTCGCGCCTGGATGCGATCGTTTATCGCGCCAAGTTCGTTCCGACCGTCTTCGCTGCACGTCAGTTCGTCAACCACGGCCACGTGACTGTGAACGGCGTTCGCGTCAACATCGGTTCTTACCGTTGCAAGGCCGGCGACGTCATCGAAGTTCGTCAGAAGTCGAAGCAGCTCGTAACGGTTCTGGAATCCGTCTCTCTCGCTGAGCGTGACGTTCCTGACTACATCGAAGTGGATCACAACAAGATGGTTGCGACCTTCGCTCGCGTCCCGACGCTCTCCGACGTGCCGTACGCGGTCGTCATGGAGCCGCATCTGGTGGTCGAATTCTATTCGCGTTAATCAACGCGAGGCGTTTTCGCATACGGAAAAGCCGCCTCACAGGGCGGCTTTTTTGTTCTCTGGAGAGAAGTCATGGTGGATTTGCAGGCAGTCCTCGACAGCATCTACAAAGAACTGACGCCGCGGATCGGCGAGGGCAAGGTTGCGGATTACATTCCCGAACTCGCCAAGATCGATCCGAACCAGTTCGGGATGACGATCTCGACCGTCGATGGCAAGGTCTACAGCGTCGGCGATGCCGCCGTGCCCTTCTCGATCCAGAGCATTTCCAAGGTTTTCATGCTGACGCTGGCGCTCGGCAAGGTGGGCGAGAGCCTGTGGAAGCGCGTCGGCCGCGAGCCATCAGGTTCGGCCTTCAATTCCATCGTCCAGCTGGAGCACGAGGGCGGCATCCCGCGCAATCCCTTCATCAATGCCGGCGCCATCGCCGTGACCGATGTCGTCATGGCGGGACATGCGCCGCGTGAGGCGATCGGTGAGCTGCTGCGCTTCGTCCGTTATCTCGCCGACGACGAATCGGTGACGATCGACGAGAAGGTGGCACGCTCGGAGACACAGACCGGCTACCGCAATTTCGCGCTCGCCAATTTCATGCGCGCCTACAAGAATATCGATCATCCGGTCGAGCATGTGCTCGGCGTCTATTTCCATCAATGCGCGCTGTCGATGACCTGCGAGCAGCTCGCCCGTGCCGGCCTGTTCCTGGCGGCCCGCGGCAGCAATCCGGTGACCGGCCATTCGGTGGTTTCGCCGAAGCGGGCGCGGCGTATCAACGCGATGATGCTGATGTGCGGCCACTATGATGGATCCGGCGACTTCGCTTATCATGTCGGCCTGCCTGGCAAGAGCGGTGTCGGCGGCGGGATCTTTGCGGTGGCGCCGGGTGTCGCCTCGATCGCCGTCTGGTCTCCGGGGCTGAACAAGGTCGGCAACTCGCAGCTCGGCGCCGTGGCGCTGGAGATGCTGGCGGCGCGCACCGGCTGGTCCATTTTCGGCGATTGATGCTGTGTCTGCCAGCCGCTTTCTGCTAAAGGCAAAGTCCTGACCATCTGGAAGAAACGATGAATATTGCAGCCAACATTGCCGATGCACTCGATGAAACCGCCGACGAAGGCGGGATCGGCCATGCGCTGTTTGCCGATGCGCCGTCTTCGGTTTCGTTCAACAAGCTGCGCAAGCGTCTGCTGCGGCAGATGCGCCAGGCCTTCGACGATTTCGATATGCTGAAGGGCCAGAAGCGCTGGCTGATCGGCGTTTCCGGCGGCAAGGACAGCTACGGTCTGTTGGCGCTTCTGCTCGACCTGCAATGGCGCGGGCTGCTGCCTGTCGAACTGATCGCCTGCAATCTCGACCAGGGCCAGCCGAACTTCCCGAAACATATTCTGCCGGAATATCTGAAGAGCATCGGCGTCAAGCACCGGATCGAATATCGCGACACCTATTCGATCGTGAAGGAGAAGGTGCCGGAGGGGGCCACCTACTGTTCGCTCTGTTCGCGCCTGCGCCGCGGCAATCTCTACCGTATTGCCAAGGAAGAGGGCTGCGATGCGCTGGTGCTCGGCCACCACCGCGAGGATATTCTCGAGACCTTCTTCATGAATTTCTTCCACGGCGGGCGGCTGGCCTCGATGCCGGCGAAGCTGCTCAACGACGAAGGCAACCTCATGGTTCTCCGGCCGCTTGCCTATTGCGCCGAGGATGACATGGCGAAGTTTGCGGCGGCGATGCAGTTCCCGATCATTCCCTGCGATCTCTGCGGCTCGCAGGACGGTCTGCAGCGCAATGCGATGAAGGATATGCTTGGCGATATCGAACGGCGGATGCCTGGCCGCAAGGACACGATGCTGCGCGCACTCTCGCATGTGAACCCGTCGCATCTTCTCGATCCGAAGCTCTTCGATTTTTCGAGCCTGATGGTCACGGAACCGTCACCGAAGAGCGAGTAACTGGGCGGAACGCTCAAACAGGGACTTATCATGACCTCGACAGTTGATATCACGACGCTTTCCGATCTCCTTCGGCGGGCGGCGAAGGCCGAAATATTGCCGCGGTTCCGCAGGCTTAGCGCCGGCGACGTGCGCGCCAAGAGTGAGGCGACCGATCTGGTGACGGAGGCCGATGAGCAGGCCGAGCGGATGATCAAGGCCGAGGCTGCCAAACTCTGGCCGAACGCCTTGTTTATCGGCGAGGAATCGGTGGCTGCCGATCCGGTATTGCTCGAGCGCCTGAAAGGCGCGGATCTCGCGATCATCGTCGATCCAGTCGACGGCACGTTCAATTTCGCGTCCGGCATTCCGGCTTTCGGCGTCATGGCATCGGTGGTGTCGAAGGGCGAAACCGTTGCGGGGATCATCTACGATCCGATGGGTGACGATTGGGTTCTGGCGGAGAAGGGTGGCGGCGCCTGGTTGAAGCGGCCGGATGGTGACACGGAGCGGCTGAAGGTTGCTGAGCCTGTCGAACTTGACCAGATGGTCGGCATGGCCTCGACCGGTTTCTTTGCCAAGGAAAAGCGCGCCGAAATCCTCGGAAATCTGGCCAAGGTGCGCTTTCTCGCCAACTACCGTTGCGCCGCGCATGAATATCGCGCCTTTGCATCCGGGCACGTGCACTATCTCTCGTACAACAAGCTGATGCCGTGGGATCATCTGGCAGGGACGCTGATCTCTCAGGAATCAGGAGCCCATGCGGCGCGTTTCGACGGCACGCTTTATCTGCCGCATCACGTCGATGGCGGATTGCTGATCGCGCCGGACAAAGCGTCCTGGGAGTTGTTGCGGAGAGAAGTTTTCACCGTTTAAGTGGCGAGGCCGAAAGCCTCGATCCATGCTCGATATATAGGAGGAAAAGCATATTTCCTCCCAAGCATTTTGATCACGAAACGGCCCCGCTTATCGAGCGGGGTTTTTCGTTTTGTCAGTTCGTCGAACTCGTGGTGATTTGGTCGACCGGCACTGCCGGCAGGTTCTGCGGAAGGGAGGCGATTGCGAACATCGCAAAGGCATAAGCGGCAAATACGGACGCCGCGACGGTGGTCTTGATCATCTCTTGCTCCAACGTTGCCCACGGAGAGTAGCCCCAAAGAGCGATGGCAGCAAGGAATATGAACGCCAGATGAACGAAACGCCATCAATCCCATGCCGAAGCGGTCTTGAACCGTGATTGGCATGGGCGCGCGTTGGTCCGGAACGACTCGCAAGGTGATTCGTTGAGTCGCATGTTTTGCGTGAGGTTGATGTCATGAAGAGCGCCCCTGCATTTTCTCCAGTGCGTATCAGGCTCGGTGGCCGTTACCGCGTCGTCAAGACTGTTCATGACGCCTACCGCCTGATGGTGACGGAGTGGCCGTTGAAGGAAGGACCTGCTCTGTATCGTGCGGAGGTTACCTGTCTCGACGCCTTCAATGGTTTGGCGGATGCCGGCGAGGCCCGGAAGAAATTTCTGGTGGCCGCTACAGAGGCGCACCTCATTGGGTGATTTCGGCGCTCCACACGCAATAGTTTTCGCCAAATCACGCTCTGCCTTTATGCGAGCACAATTGAGGTCTATATACCGGCGCATCGAACTTGCCTGTTGAGCTTCGTTTTTGCGCTTCGAGCGCCCGAGCTAATCTTTCCTCTCAAATCGATCACACACCGACGGCGTGCGCCGGGCGGTAATCTCAACGCGATTGAAAGGAAATCGTCATGAACAATGGAATCGTCAAGTTTTTCAATTCCGCCAAGGGCTTCGGCTTCATTCAGCCGAGCGACGGCTCGCCTGACATCTTCGTTCATATCTCGGCCGTCGAACGGTCGGGCATGAGCAACCTCGTTGAAGGTCAGAAGATCACTTTCGACGTCGTGCGCGATAATCGCAGCGGCAAGAATGCTGCCGAGAACCTCGCGACTGCATAACACTACCGTCTTCGACCTTTGACCACGGATGTACTGGCACGGGTCTTCAGACGATCGGGAGGCTGGGTTTTCGCCCAGCCTTTTTTCATTGATCCAATATTGAGAGCCATGATGAAAAAGACAAATGCAGAATTGCTTCTTCGCAGAGCCGAACGCCAGGTTGCCAACACCAGCGGCGGCGGCCATCTCGGCGGCACGAATTTCGGTCAGGCCTACGATGCAAAGACATCGTCGGTAAAGGGCGACAAGAGCCGCAAGCCGATGGGCAAGCGATAAGCTTCGCCATCAGTGCCGCAATCAAAAAAGCCCGCCAATCCGGCGGGCTTTTTTTATTAGAAGTGGGCAGCACCGGGATCGAGCTGCGGGCTGTCGCCGGGATGGGTGAAGAGCTTGCCTTTTTCGGCCCAGAGCGTTGCGGCAACGCTGATCGCACCGAAGACGGCAAAGCCTGCGAAGAGCGGCTGGACCGTGCCGTTGAACAGCTGGCCAACGCCGCCGCCGAGAAGGGCGCCGAAAGTCGTCGATACGAAGCCGGTGATCGCGGTTGCTGTGCCGGCCAGGTTGCCCATCGGCTCAAGGCTGATTGCCGTGAAATTGGTGGCGATCACCGCAAACAGCATCAGCAGCACTGTGAAGAGGGCGTAGTCGAGCGCGAAATTGACTGTGCCGCCGAGCGCTACGACGAAGCCGAAGGCGGAGATGACGGTAAAGAGAAGCACCGCTGCATGGGAAATGCGGCGCATGCCGAAGGTGCGGACGAAAAAGCCGTTGGCAAAGTTGGCGACGGCGATGCCACCGGCGGTCGCCGCAAAGGCGATCGGCAGCCAGTCGCCGAGGCCATAGACCTCGCCGAATACCTGCTGGACGGAGATGACATAGGCGCTGATGACGCCGGTGAACATCGTGAGACCGATCATGTAGCCGCAGGTAATGCGGTTGGTCAAAACGGTCTTGAAGCCATTGCCGACGGCGGCAAACGAGAGCGGTATGCGCTCCTCACGCGGCAGCGATTCCTTCAGCCGGGCGGCTGCCCATATGAAAAGGATCGAGCCGACGAGACCGAGCAGTATAAAGATCCAGTGCCAGTTGGCATAGCTGATGATCAGCTGGCCGACCGACGGGGCGACGATCGGCACGATCATGAAGACGATCATCACGAAGGACATGACGCGGGCCATTTCGCGGCCGCCGAAGCAATCGCGGACGATCGCCATGCTGGTGATGCGCACCGCCGCGCCGCCGATGCCCTGGACGAAACGCATGACGAGCAGCATTTCGAAGCTCGAGGTCGCGGCCGCGCCGAACATCGCAAGCACGTAGACGGCGAGACCGCCAAGCAGGATGTTGCGGCGGCCGAAGGCATCGCAGAGGCTGCCGAACAGGATTTGCGACACACCGAAGCCGAAGAAGAACACGGCGATGACCAGCTGGGCGTCGTTGGTATTGGTGACGTTGAGCGAATGGCCGATGGCCGGCAACGCCGGCAGCATGCTGTCGATCGCCATCGCAACGCTCGCGGTCATGATCGCGATGGTGATGACGAATTCGGCAAAGCCCATGCCGATGCGGGCCGAGCCCTGGTTTTCGATGTGCGCCGTATGATCCGCCGCCATAATGAAGTCCCCCAAAGAAAATGCTGTCCGGCTGCCTAGACAGCCGGATTGTGAGGCTGGAAAAGCCGTCCCTTTTCGGCAATCAGCACGAAGCCGAGACCGATGAAGGCGACGGTGAAATAGCCGATAACCATCGGCAGCGCCGTGCCGTTGAATGCCTGGCCGATGGCCGCACCGATAGCTGCACCGCCGATGGTGCTGGTGAAGCCGAGAACCGATGATGCGGTACCGGCGACATGGCCGAGCGGCTCCATCGCCAGCGAATTGAAGTTCGAGCCGATCCAGCCGAACTGGAACATCGCCAGCCCGAACAGACAGATGAAGACCGGGAAGGGCGTTGGCTGCGGACCATAAAGCTGCACCAGCAGCCAGATGGTGTTGACGATGATGAAGCCGACGAGCGAGGCATGCGACAGCCGCCGCATGCCGAAGCGGCCGACGAGACGCGAATTCAGGAATGACGAGAAGGACATGAAGATCGCGACGCCGGCAAAGGCGAAGGGGAAATAGACCCCGAGATCATAGATGCCGACATAGACCTGCTGCGCCGAGTTGATGAAGCCGAACAGCGCGCCGAAGACGACGGTGGTCGCCAGCGTGTAGCAAAGGGCGCTGCGATTGGTCAGCACCAGCTTGAAGCCGCCGATAACGGACTTCGCCGTGAACGGGCGGACATTGGCGGGCGCCAGCGTTTCCGGCAGCCGGTTATAGGCCCAGATCAGGATCAGCGTCGCCATCGTGCCGATGAAGACGAAGATCATGTGCCAGGTGGAAAACAGCATGACGAGCTGGCCGGTGCCCGGTGCGATCACCGGCACGATCATGAAAGTCATCGAGATCAGAGACATCACTTCGGCCATCTGGCGGCCGCCATAGATGTCGCGGACGATCGATATGGTGATGACGCGGGTGGCCGCAGCGCCGATGCCCTGGATGAAGCGAAGCACCAGCAGGCCGCCAAAGGACGGGATCAGCGCAATGCCGAAGGCGGAAAAGATATAGATGACGAGGCCCACGAAGAGCGGTTTGCGGCGGCCGAAACGGTCCGATATCGGGCCGAAGAACAGCTGCGCCAGACCAAAGCCGAAGAGATAGGCTGAGACGACGAACTGGCGGTGATTTTCGCTTTCGACCCCAAGATTGGCGCCGATCTGCTGGAGGGCGGGAAGCATGACGTCGATGGCGAGAGAATTGACGGCCATCATGAAGGCAGCCAGAAAGATGAACTCTCGCTTGCCCATAGGTGTTCGACCCGCGGCAACGGTGGGAGAGGTGTCCGTCACTTTAGAAATTCCCATAAACAGGCCAAGGCGCTGTTCAGCACAGCGCCTCGGACTCAAATCAAATCAGGTTTGGAAACCGGACGGACGCCCGGTGCCCGGTCAGGAGGCGGCGCGAACCGCGACGCCGTTTTCCTGCAGATGCTGCTGCAATTCGCCCGCCTGGAACATTTCCCGGACGATGTCGCAGCCGCCGATGAACTCACCCTTCACGTAAAGCTGAGGGATCGTCGGCCAGTTGGAGTAATCCTTGATGCCCTGGCGGATTTCCGAATCGGCGAGCACGTTGATGCCCTTGTAGTCGACGCCGATGTAATCGAGAATCTGGACGACCTGGCCGGAGAAACCACACTGGGGAAACTGCGGCGTGCCCTTCATGAAAAGGACCACGTCGTTGCTCTTGATTTCGTTGGCGATGAATTCGTTGATGCCGCTCATGGGACTTAATCCTTTCAACAGGCGGGTTAAAGGCCCACCGTTTCAATCGTTTGCTTTAGATAGCATGCGCCCGATCAAATTCCAGCAGTCAATGCCAAAAAAAGACCAATCGTAAGCATGCTAGGTAATGTTGTTGCGCTTTCGTTACGCCGCTGTCTTCAGCGGCTGCGCTGCTTGGTGCGGACGGCTGCGGTGCGGCGCTTGCTGACCTGTTTCTTGGCGGTCTTGCGCGGGGCGGCAGCCTTCTTGAACCGGCCAGTGGTTGCCGAGCGCGTCTGACGTTTCGTGCGCTTCGTCGTGTTGCTTCCGCTGGTCTTCTTCAGGATTTCCTTGAGAACGCTTTCGACCACGCCGTTGACAAGTTCCTTGATAAGATCGGCCATCCAATACCCCCTGCGACACAAACCGGTTCCTCGGCTATTGAATTCCGGATGTTTTAGGTTAGCAAGCGGAGTTCGCGTCCGTTCGTGCTTTTTCCGCCTTATTTGGCGTGCAAGGCGGCGGCCGATGGCGCCATGGGGGCTTGCCGGAAAGATAGTGATGGAACTGATCAGGAAGCGGGTGGTCCTGCATTTCCCGGGCTTCGAGCCGCTGGATGGACGCGCGCAGCGGGCGCGCTACGAGCGCTCCGCCAAGCAGAGTGCTGCGGCGTGGAATTACGCGGTCGAGACGGGAGACGCGGAAACATCCGATTATCCTCTGCGCTTTACCGTTCATGCCAATGCGCCGGCTTGGCAGACCGAAAACACGATCCACATCTTCGACCACGACGAACTCGTCCAGTCGCTTCGCAATAAGCCTTTGGCGCGGCGGATGGCGGATGGATTTGCCGCGGCAGCGAGGATTATCGCCGATGGCGCAATGACGGGCTATTTCCGCCACGCCTGGCGTTTCGGCCTGTTCTTCATCTTTCCCTTTCTGCTCATGATGCTCGGCATGCTGCTGACTGCCGCCATCGCGCTTCTGCCCGTTGGCGCCGGTTTTGCCGCATGGCATCTGGTCTGGAGTCTGCCGCTTGCCGGCATCTTCTTTGCCTTCGTGTTTCTGCCGTTCACGGAACGGTTCCATACGCTGCACCTGTTTGCCGATTGGGAGATGGCCGTCGGGCTCGGGCACATGAACAGGCCGCAATTCCAGGACTTTCTGGAGCGCTGTGCTCTGGCCGCGCGTGCGGCTCTTGCGGAAGAGGCGGACGAATATGTCATCTCATCGCACAGCATGGGCTCAAGCGTGGCTGCGCATGTTCTCGGGATGCTGCTCGAGCGCGAGCCGGGTCTGCTCCATGGCAAGCGCGTCGTTTTTGCCTCGCTTGGCTCCGCGGTGCTGCAATGTGCGTTGCTGAAGTCTGCCACCCTGTTGCGGTCGCGCGTCGGCGCCATTGCCCGAAATCCCGCGGTCTTCTGGCTCGACGTTCAGTGTCTGACGGACGCGATCCATTTCTACAAGGTTCCGGTCGTCGCCGTTTCCGGTCACGCCGATGCGCCGCAGGCAAAGATGCTGTTCATCCGCGTCAAACAGATGCTGACGCCCGAGCACTACAAGAAGATCAAGCTCGATTTCCTGCGGGTGCACCGGCAATACGTGCTTGGCCCTGATTTGCAGGCGTCCTTCGATTTCACGCTGCTGACTTCTGGGCCGCTGGCGGGAACGGTGATGGCTGATGGGGCGTTGAAGTCGGGGCTAGCAGAGATCAGCTAACGGAAAAGTTGGTGATCGATGCGGAACAACTTGAAATCCGATGCCGATGGATTGTTGATCTGGATCAGTCCCGGCCAGGAGCCGCCTTGCGCAAGCGCAGCATAGACCGGCGCTTGGCTGGCGTCGACCGGTAGCGGAAACGCACAGACGGCGACATAATCAAAAGGAGCGGCTGCTTCTCTTCGGATTTCGCTGTCTGCCGACGTGAAAAGTTCGAACATGTGCTTCATCCCGGGCGACGCACGGTGAAATGGAAGCGCTGCGACCGAGAAACCCGGAGGCAAGGCGAACGCAAGCGGAAGCGAAAGCCCGGCCGGAACGGCGATCTTGCCCGGCGCGACAGATGACAGAACCGAGAAATCCTGGCCCTCACACTCGCTGTAGGCCATGTAGTCGATCGCGTCGTAGCTCTGTTCCTGGGGCGGGAAAACCAGACGGAGCAACAACGCGATCGCGATGACCGATACCAAAGCGGCGCCGACGAAGCGCTGAACCTTGTTGCCGTTTGGCCCAAAGCTCTTGGGAACGGTCGCTATTTGCAGTGCGTACGGCAGAAAAAGCGGTACGAAAGCGAAGGTAAATCGGATGTTTCGGGTCTGCAGCAGTGTTATCGCAAGACTGGCGACGGCGATTGCAAAGACGATGGTAAGACCGGCATTTCCCCGCCGGGCGGCTCGAAGAATGGCCGGTAGTGCCGCAATGGCGATACACAAGAGTACGCCAAGCATCATCAGGATCGTGAACTGCGGATGCTGGAAGTAGTAGATAAAACTGAATTCCTGCGGAACGCGGTCAAGCCAGTCGTGACGCGACAGCGGATCGATCATCCAGTAGGGGCCGGATAGACATCTCGGGAAGATGTAGGCGGTCACGCCCAAGAATGCGCCGCCCATTGCTGTAAGGGCAGCAATCTTGATCGGTGCTGTCTGACGATGCAGCACCAATCCGCCGATCAGCAAGATCGATGAGCAGCCGAGCGCCAGAACGATATAGGGAGCCGAGAAGGAATCGCATTGTGTCGATCGTATTCCTGCAGGTCCGATGAATGCGAAGGCTGCGGGCAACGTCAACACCAGGATGGTGGCTGCCGCGCCAAGAAGAACATCGCGGGATCCGGCGATCTGAAAGATGAAGCAGCCCACCAGGCCCAGAAAGGCGACGGCGATCAGCGGCAGACCTTCGAGGCCGACGATGATGCAGATCATAGTCCCGATGCCCATCAGGATTCCACCGCCTCGGCTCCAGCGCTCCAGGCCGACACCGATCATCAGCAAGCCCAGGATCTGCATGTTGTGATGGTCTATGCGCGTGGGAACGAATTCCCAGATCGCATAGGTCATAAAAACGATACTGATGACGAGGATCGGATAGCTGATGACGACGCCGCTGCGCATCAGCCGGGAGAAGAACATAGCCGTCAGGGCGCTGAAGCCAATAAGCATCACTGGCGGCCAGATATGGAATGCGATCTGGAGCGCGTGCTCCGGTCCAAATGCCGGCGAGAGCAGGTAGGCAATCGCAACAAAGGGGAGGTCGATCAGCCGCGACCAGGGCGATGTGTAGGGCTCCGGCGTTGCGATAACCGGCAAGCTGAGATCAAACCAGTGTCCGCCACCGAGAAAAAGATGACGGATCTGCAGTTCCCGCATCTTGTCGTCGATATCGCCGAGAAACGCCTGACCGTCGGCCAGATCCAGGAGGGCGATGATCAGGCTGAGCGGCGCGATGATCGCAAATACTCTCAGCCAGGAAGAAGAACGGTCGCTACTCTCTGCCTCAGCTGCAATGCCCGGGAAACCAGAAGTCATGCCAATATCCGCCGCTCTCGTGTGCGGGGGAATTATGGACGGCAGACGATTAAAATTGCGCTAGGGCGCGGAAGGGGCCGAAAAAGAAAATGCCCGGCTTGGCCGGGCATCCATCTGTCTTATTCCGGCGCCGAGGTCTGAAGCGCCAGGGCGTGCAAGATGCCACCCATATTGCCTTTCAGCGCCTCGTAGACCATCTGGTGCTGCTGCACGCGGCTCTTGCCGCGGAAGGCTTCGGCGACGACTTCGGCGGCATAGTGGTCGCCGTCACCCGCCAGATCGCGGATTGTCACCTTGGCACCGGGGATCCCGGACTTGATCATGTCTTCGATGTCGCCGGGTTTCATGGGCATGATCGATTTACTCCTTGCGCATCATTCGGCAGCGGCAAGCGCGTTGCCGCCGTCCATGAATTCAGGGAACCACGATTCATGGGCATTGCGCAATTGCTGAATGGGCAGCGAGATTAGATCGTCGACAACAAGGTTCTCACCGGAAACAGAACCAAGGCGGCGGAACGGTATACCGGCACCTTCGGCATTGGCACAAACGAAGTTTGCGACATCGGCCTTGACCGCGATCACATATCGGGCCTGGTCTTCGCCGAAGAGCAGGGCATGGGGGGCACCCTTGCCCTCTGACAGCGTGACATTGAGGCCCTTGCCCGACGACATTGCCATTTCGCCAAGCGCCAGTGCCAGGCCGCCGGACGAAATATCATGGCAGGCGGAAACCTGGCCGTTGCGGATCGCGGAGCGGACGAAGTCGCCGTTGCGGCGCTCTGCAAAGAGATCGACTTCCGGTGCGCCGCCATCGGTGCTGCCGATGATGTCGCGCAGGTAGATCGAAGAGCCGAGATGGCTGCCGTCGGTGCCGATCAAGATCAGCTGGTCGCCTTCGGCGGCGCTGCCGATGCGGGCCATCGACTTCCAGTCGGGCAGTAGGCCAACGCCGGCGATGGTCGGGGTCGGCAGGATGGCGACGCCGTTGGTCTCGTTATAGAGCGAGACGTTGCCCGAGACGATCGGGAAGTCGAGTGCGCGGCAGGCTTCACCGATGCCTTTGATGGATTCGACCAGCTGGCCCATGATTTCGGGCTTTTCCGGATTGCCGAAGTTCAGGTTATCGGTCGCGGCCAGCGGCTCTGCGCCGGTGGCGGTGATGTTGCGCCAGCATTCGGCGACGGCCTGCTTGCCGCCTTCGAACGGGTCGGCCTCGACATAGCGCGGCGTGACGTCTGAAGAGAAGGCAAGCGCCTTGGTTGGGTGGCCCTCGACGCGGACGACACCGGCGTCACCGCCCGGCAACTGCAGCGAGTTGCCCTGGATCAGCGTGTCATACTGCTCGTAGACCCAGCGGCGGCTCGACTGGTTGGCGGAGCCGACGAGGTCGAGCAGGGCCTTGTTGTAATCGGCTGGCGCAGCAACGAGTTCGGCCGGCAGCGGCGCGCGCTTGCCGGACTCGCGCCACGGGCGATCGTATTCCGGAGCCTGGTCGCCGAGATCCTTGATCGGCAGGTTTGCGACTTCCTCGCCCTGGTGGACGCAGCGGAAGCGCAGGTCGTCGGTGGTCTTGCCGACGATGGCGAAATCGAGGCCCCACTTGACGAAGATCGCCTTGGCGACCTCTTCCTTCGATGGTTCGAGAACCATGAGCATGCGCTCCTGGCTTTCAGACAGCATCATTTCATAAGCGGTCATCTGCTCTTCACGCACCGGAACGGTGTCGAGATCGAGCAGGATGCCGAGATCGCCCTTGGCGCCCATTTCGACGGCAGAGCAGGTGAGGCCGGCGGCACCCATGTCCTGGATGGCGATGACGGCGCCGGTCTTCATCAGCTCGAGGCAGGCTTCCAGCAGGCACTTCTCGGTGAAGGGGTCGCCGACCTGAACGGTCGGACGCTTCTCTTCGATCGACTCGTCGAATTCAGCCGATGCCATGGTCGCACCACCAACGCCATCGCGCCCGGTCTTGGCGCCGAGATAGACGACGGGCAGGCCGACGCCCTTGGCTTCCGACAGGAAGATGGCGTTCGATTTGGCGAGGCCTGCAGCGAATGCGTTGACGAGGATGTTGCCGTTGTAGCGGGCATCGAACTCGACTTCACCGCCCACAGTCGGGACGCCGAAGGAATTGCCGTAGCCGCCAACACCGGCGACGACGCCGGAGACGAGGTGGCGGGTCTTCGGGTGGCTGGGCTCGCCGAAGCGCAGCGCGTTCATCGCCGCGATCGGGCGGGCGCCCATGGTGAAGACGTCGCGCAGAATGCCGCCGACGCCGGTCGCCGCACCCTGGTAAGGCTCGATGTAGGACGGGTGGTTGTGGCTTTCCATCTTGAAGACGACGCAGTCGCCGTCATCGATATCGACGACACCGGCATTTTCACCCGGACCCTGGATGACGCGCGGTCCCTTGGTCGGCAGCGTGCGCAGCCACTTCTTCGAAGACTTGTAGGAGCAGTGCTCGTTCCACATGGCCGAGAAGATGCCGAGCTCGGTGAAGGTCGGCTCGCGGCCGATCAGATCCAGAATCCGCTGATATTCATCCGGCTTCAGGCCGTGGCTGGCGATGAGTTCGGGGGTGATCGGGCGGGTATTGGATATGGTCATGAGCTCTCGAAAGTCCCTGCCGTTGCGCGTTTTGGGGTGTCTTTAACCCAAGTTGGCGCGGCGCGCGACAGGAAAATGCCCGCCGTCAACAAAGACGGGAAGGAGCGCCTTTCGAAGCGGCAGATGCCTAGAATTTATAGCCGATCTGCAGGCCGGCGCGGGTCATGCCGTTGTTCGGGCCATCGCAGAGATTGGCATGCGAGGAGTGGGCGACCTGGGCCATGACATTCCAGTGATTGTCGAAACGGTAGCCGGCGCCGATATATTCGTGAAACAGCACACGGCAGCCAAGCGCCGGGCCGTCGTCGTTCTCATCCAGTTCACCCGTGTGGATGACGCCGCCCAAACCCGCTTCGGCGAAGACCTTTTCCGAAAAGTCGGCGGTCCAGGAAAAGCCGGTGAAGACCTGTGTTGCCGATCCGGATGTGCCGATCGACGTTCCCAGATGGATGCGCGGGCGGGCCAGTTTCTGCAGGCCGGTGGCCTCGTCGTGGCCGAACGGATCGAAGAACAGCGTCAATTCAGGGAAGACGCCGTCCTCATGTTCGCTGCCGCCCTGGATGGAGGCCGAGGCGCCGAAGCGCAGTTCGTCGAATATCTGATCCTGCGCATGGGCAGGGAGGCTCGCTGATCCGGCAATGAGAACGGCGGCTGCAGATGCTGACAGGAAACGCAACGCCACTTCACGGATACAAGCGTCCATAGGCTTTTCCTCGCGCCCATCGAATCACAGCCGCGGCTGTTATTCGATGGGAACTCAGCGTGAGACGCCGGTAAAGAGGCCCCTAAAATATGACAGGGTTCGGAACTGCGATGGCGCGAAAATGCAACAGGTCAGACTTCGCTGTCATAGGACGAGACGCCGCTTTCCAGCAGGCGGCGGAGGATCATCATTCCCTTGGCGAGCTCGGCACTGCCACCCGGCGATGAGAAGGCGACGCGGACACGATGGAACACGCGCTCTGAGCGGGCCGCCTTGAACTCGTCCTCGTCATCAACAAGGACGCCTTCCTGATAGGCGGCATTCTTGAATGTGCCCGAGAGCCAGGGTTCCGGAAGCTTCAGCCAGAGGAAAGGCACATGCGGATGCGACACGAAGTCGAAACCGCCGAGGTGTTCCCTGACAACGGCCTGGCGCGATGCCAGCTCCTTGACGCAGGCGGCGCGAATACGCTCCGCTTCGCCACTCTCGACAAGACGGGCCGCGGTCTCCGCCAGAATGAAGGGCAGGCCGCCGGTTATCATCTTGTGGGTGACCTTGATGCGCTGGGCGAAATGCGGCGGGCAGGCGACCCAGCCGCCGCGAACCCCGGCTGCGACCGACTTCGACAGGCCATTGACGAGGAAGGTGCGCTCGGGCGCCAGTGAGGCCAGCAACGGTGCATCGTCTCCGGTCATGCCGCCATAGAGATCGTCCTCGATCAGCCAGACACCGTGGCGGCGGGCAATGTCGGCGATGGCCACGCGGCGCGCGGCGGGCATGGTTGCGAGCGTCGGATTATGGGCAGTCGGCATCAGGAAGGCGATCTTCGGGTGCTGCTGATGGCAGACGCGCTCGAAATCGTCGGGGATGACGCCGTGCTCGTCGGAATCGACGATGATGGTGCGGCGGCCGAGAATACGGGCGCTGCGGCTGACCTGCGTGTAGCTCAGGTTTTCGAAAACGATCTTGTCACCGGGCGCAGACATCGCGGAGATCACGGCGATCGCGGCAGCATGGACGCCAAGCGTCGGCACGATGTTTTCGGCATCCGGCGTCCAGCCGTTGCGCGCAAGCCATAGGCGTCCGGCGGTGAACCAGTTGGTTGGGAAATGTCGCGAATAGGAGGAGACTTCGGCCATGTGCTGTTCGCCGATCTCGCCGAGAATGCCGCCAACGATCTTGCCCTGGCCGAGGTCCGGCGCCGCTGTCGTGTCGAAGCGGATCTTGTTTGGCGGAGCATCGATGGCACGCGTGCCGCCAAGCGACAGCGTCAGCGGATCGGCCTGTTCGTTGGGTGCCACCTGCGTGCGATCGAGAACGTAAGTCCCGCGCCCCACTTCTCCGGCAACCAGTCCGCGTTCATGCACCAAGGCGTAGGCTCGGCCGATCGTGCCGATTGTCACCCCGATATCGTAGGCGAGATTGCGCTGTGGCGGAAGCTTGCCGCCGGCGGGCAGGGCGCCGCTGGCAATGGCGGATTCAATGCTATCAGCCAGCCGCATATAGACCGGACCGGAGCCGCGCGAGAGATCAGGGAGCCAATTTGTCATGGTGACAATGAATAGATTGTCACCGTTGTTCTGTCAATATTATGAGACATTACCGCCAAGCAAGATGACAGGAGAGCGGCGATGTCGATAGTACAGCAGATCAATGGTGATATTGTGCCGATTGTGTCGATCGATGGTCCGCACGTGATCGTTCCCCGGGTCGAGACGACCGGTCAATCTTGGCTGCAGCGCATGTGGAATGGATTTCTCGTCTGGCACGAGAAGCGCGAGGGAAGACGTGCCCTGCGCGAACTCACGGCCGATCAGCTCAAGGATATCGGTCTATCGCAATCCGATGCTGCGCGCGAAGTCGGAAAATCGACCTTCTGGGACTGATCAGCTGCAGGCTTTGCTGCCTGACGACCAGCGATTGACGTCGGCGGCGATGCGGGCAGAGACCGGCTGCGACATCATCGGGCCGAAGGCCTGAAGCTTCGCGGGATTGCCCTCCGCCTGCACCACGAGATGCGGCAGTCCAGCCGGGCTGTTCTTGTGCACGACCAGGATGCGCGGACGGCCGGAGAAGGAATTAAGCTCCGGCGCCAGGCGATAGGTGGCGAAGGATGCATCGCCTGACTTGAACCAGCAATTGTTTGCGCCGACGGCAACGCGTTCCATGGTGGAGAGCGCGTCTCGGTTTGCGCTGACTGGAGGCGGCTTGGACTGGCAGGACGCAGTCAGCATTCCGATGACAGCAATAGCGGCAGCAGCCGTGAAGGTGGTCGCAATGCGCATCGGTGGTCTCCCGTGGTGGTTTAGATCCACCTGATATCCGGCGAAGGTTAAGCGGCGATTACGTCGAGCGCCGAAGCGAAGAGACCGCGCCCGTCGGAGCCGCCATGAGCTGCTTCGATCAGGTTTTCCGGATGCGGCATCATGCCGAGAACATTGCCGCTCTCGTTCATCACGCCGGCGATGTCGTTGATCGAGCCGTTCGGGTTCGTGCCTTCGGCATAGCGGAAGACGACCTGGCCGTTGCCTTCGATCTTCGCCAGCGTCTCAGCGTCGGCGAAATAGTTGCCGTCGTGATGGGCAACGGGCGAGCGGATGATCTGGCCCTTGGCATAGGCGCGGCTGAAGTCGGTATCGGCGTTGACGACCTCAAGCTTGACTTCGCGGCAGACGAATTTCAGCGAGGCGTTGCGCATCAGCGCGCCGGGCAGGAGGCCTGCCTCGACGAGGATCTGGAAGCCGTTGCAGACGCCCAGAACCTTAGTGCCCTGCTTGGCCTTCTCGATGATCGCCTGCATGACCGGCATGCGGGCAGCAATCGCGCCGCAGCGCAGGTAATCGCCGTAGGAGAAGCCGCCCGGGATGACGATCAGATCGACATCCGGAATCTGCGTTTCCGTCTGCCACACCGTTACCGGTGCATGACCTGAGATCTTGGTGAGCGCAGCGATCATGTCACGATCGCGATTGAGACCAGGGAGCTGAACGACGGCGGACTTCATGGGTGCGGTTCAAACCTTGCTTGTGATTCTGCCAATTCTCGAAGTTCGAGACGGTTTTCAATGCGATCGAGACGGTTCTCGACGTGGCCGAAGGTGGCGCGCAGATTGTTCACGTCACCTTGGATTACGTGCAGCTGGTTTCGCAAAGTCATATTATCCGTGCGAAGTTCGCTAATGGCATGATCGACTTTGTCGAAGCGCTGGCTGAGCTTCTTCAGAAGCTCATACATGAATTCCTGAGTAACATCAGCCATCGCGCATTCTCCGCAACCTTCAGTCGAGAGAAATAGTATAATTCTCGATAACGGTGTTGGCGAGGAGTTTTTCGCACATCGCCTTGAGGTCGGATTCGGCCTTGGCCTTGTCCGCACCTTCGAGCTGCAGGTCGAACACCTTGCCTTGGCGGACATTGCCGATACCAGCGAATCCAAGGCCGCCAAGAGCGCCTTCGATTGCCTTGCCCTGCGGGTCGAGAACGCCATTCTTGAGCGTGACGGTTACACGAGCTTTGATCACTTGCCTGTCTTCCCTGACTTACTTGACCAATACAGGCCCGGTGCCGCGCACGGGCTCGTTTTCATTGATGATGCCGAGGCGCCGTGCGACTTCGGAATAGGCTTCCAGCAAGCCGCCCATATCGCGGCGGAAGCGGTCCTTGTCCATCTTTTCCTGCGTTTCGATGTCCCACAGACGGCAGCTGTCCGGCGAGATTTCGTCGGCCAGAATGATGCGCATCATGTCACCTTCGAAGAGGCGGCCGCATTCGATCTTGAAATCGACGAGCTGGATGCCGACTCCAAGGAAGAGGCCGGTCATGAAGTCGTTGACGCGGATGGCGAGCGCCATGATGTCGTCGAGTTCAGCGGGGTTGGCCCAGCCAAACGCGGTGATGTGCTCTTCCGAAACCATCGGGTCATCGAGCGCATCGGACTTGTAATAGAATTCGATGATCGAGCGTGGAAGGACGACGCCCTCCTCGATGCCGAGGCGCTTGGCCAGCGAACCGGCCGCAACGTTGCGCACGACGATCTCGAGCGGGATCATCTCGACTTCGCGGATCAACTGCTCGCGCATGTTGAGGCGGCGAATGAAATGCGTCGGGATGCCGATCTTGTTCAGATGGTTGAAGATGAACTCGCAAATGCGGTTGTTGAGAACGCCCTTGCCGTCGATAACTTCGTGTTTCTTCTTGTTGAAGGCGGTGGCGTCATCCTTGAAGAACTGGATCAACGTACCCGGTTCCGGTCCCTCATATAGAATCTTGGCCTTGCCCTCGTAGATACGGCGGCGACGGTTCATTTTAAGCTTTTCTCTGTCTTGGCGCTCTTGGGATAGCGCAGTGGATCGATCTCGTGGCGTCCCCATAAAGGAAAAGAGTCACTTTCACAATGCGCCAGTAACTCCTTCCCCGGATTCCCAAGATATAGGGATGCGGTCTGAGAGAATCGAAGATATTGCGGATATCAGCCTACAGAATTTTGATGACTGTTGGAAATCAAAGCCGTGGGACCGGCCGGTTATGCAGGCTTATTTGGTGGCGTTGCGCTTGATCTCGCGGCTGAGGCCGCTTTGTAGCGCCCGCGCTCCGCCTTCCTGATGGCGCCAGCTTGCTGCCTGGACATAGGCCGGAATTTGCGTTGCGGGCATTGGCCGGGCAAGTGCGTAGCCCTGCAGCACGTCACAGCCAAGATCGGCGAGAATGCGGACGTGATCCATGGTCTCGACGCCTTCGGCCGTCACCAGGATATTCAGCGAACGGCCGATATCGATGATCGAGCGCACGAGTTTGCGCTGTTCGGCCGATTGCGGCAACATGCGGATCAGCTCGCGGTCGATTTTCAGCGTCCGCGGGCTGAGCTTCAGAAGGCTGACGATCGAGGCGTGACCGGTTCCGAAATCGTCGATCTCGATATCAATGCCGAGCCTGCGGAAATGCCGGAGGTTGGCGATCACGGCGTCGTCGCAGTCATCGAGCGAGATCGATTCCAGCAGCTCGAAAGAAAGCGTGCCCGGAGCAACCTTGAGGGCGCGCAGCTTCTTGCCAAGCGCCGGATCGTTGAGACGGCTGGACGAGACGTTGACCGAGATTTTCGGCGCAAGGAATCCGTCCTTTGCCCAAACGGCGCGGTCGGCGAGGGCATGTTCGAGAATGAGCCCGTCGATCGTCGAGACGACGTCGAGATCCTCAGCGATCTTCAGGAAGCGGTCAGGCGCCATCAGTCCGTGTTCGGGATGCTGCCACCGCGCCAATGTCTCGACGCCAGCGACTTCGAGTGTGCGGGCATGGAACTGCAGCTGGTATACGGGGACGAATTCGTGGCGCTCGAGGCCCTGCAGGATTTCGTCGGCCAGGCGTTTGGCGGCAATGATGCTGCGGCGCGCGTCCTTGGAGAAGAATTCGTGGCGATTCCGGCCGGCACCCTTGGCGCGGTAGAGCGCGATATCGGCGTTCAGCAGGAGCTGCTTGGCGTCCAGATCGGCGCCGCTATCGGCGGCTATGCCAATGCTGGCGCCGAAGCGGCATTCATGGCCTTCATAGCGGATCGGCTTCGAGAGTTCGCGAATGATGCGGGCCGCCATGTTCGACAGCTTCTTGGTGCCGCTTTCGACGGCGCAGAGGACGACGAACTCGTCGCCGCCGATGCGGGCAACGAAATCCGTCGAGCGGACGCAGTCCTTCAGCACCTTGGCGGCATGTTTCAGCATCGCGTCGCCGGCGCGATGGCCCAGCGTGTCGTTGATCTGCTTGAAGCGGTCGAGATCGATATGCAGCACGGCAAGCGTCAGCCCACCCTTGCGGCATTCTTCGGCGCGTTCTTCGAGCGTGCGGTCGAGATAGCGACGGTTCGGCAGGGCGGTCAGATAGTCGTGGAGAGCGAGATGCTCGATGCTCTCCTTGGCGGCTTCAAGTTCCTGGTTGCGCGCCTCGGCGAGGTTCTTGGCATTCTGCAGGTCGTTGCGGAGCTTGACCTCTTCCGTGACGTCCCAATTGGCGCCGATCAGCTTCCGCTTGCCTTCGGCATCGACGAAGAAGGCGGACCGGGCGCGAATAACGCGCTCGAGGCCGTCGGTTCTGATGATGCGGAACTCGTGCAACAGGCCCTGGTCCTTGTCGAGGCTCTCGTCCAGCTTGGCGAGCGCCGCGGTTCGGTCATCGGGATGCAGCATCTGTTCCCAGGCTTCGCCGGGCTGGATGCGGGCCGTGCCTTCGAGGCCGTACATGGTGAGAAGCCGGTCGTCCCATTCGACTGTGCCGGCCTCAAGATCGGCTTCGAAGACGCCGATGCGGGTGATGTCGAGCGCCAGATCGAGACGGCGGGAGAGATGCTCCAGCATCTCCTCGGCGCGCTTGCGGGCGGTGATATCGGTGTCGGTGCCGACGATGCGGGCGGGATTGCCGTCCTCATCCCACTCGACGCAGGCGCCGCGGCATTCGATCCAGACCCAATGCCCGTCCTTGTGCCGCTCGCGATACTCGAACACCTGGTATTCCGGGTCGCCTGCAATCTGCCGGTCGATCGCCTTGATAACGAAGTCGCGGTCATCGGGGTGAAGGAGGGCGAGCCATTCCTCGTAGTCGCCGTTAGCTTCTTCATCCGGGCCCATGCCGCGGATTTCTTTCCAGGTCTCGGAATAGTATTTGGTGCCGGCACGGTGGTTGTGATCCCAGACGCCGAGCCCCGAGCCGATCAGGGCGTAGTTCCAGCGGCTTTCGCGTTCGGCCAGATCCGGCGTATCGCGCACTTCGAGCCGCCGCTTGTCCGCCGGCTTGGCGGGCTTCAGCTCTACGGTTGCCGGATGGTCTTGTCTGGATCGCTTCAAATGCGCGCACTCGGTTCACTCGCCTCGGCGCATTATCGTAGCGTTCACTGAAATATCTATTAAAACTCAGGGGTGCCGCGTGGTCAGGGCTTCAGTTTCGACAGAAACTGCGCAAAGACCATCGTGCCCTCCGGCCAGGGCCCATGACCGGACTCGGCATTAATATGGCCGGATTCACCGGCGTCGATAAGCAGCGAACCCCAGCTAGCAGCAATATCGTCGGCATGCTCGTAGGTGCCGAACGGATCGTTGCGGCTGGCAACTGTCAGCGCCGGGAACGGCAGCGGATCGCGCGGGTAGGGGCCGAATGTCATCAGGTGCTTCGGGCGGATATCCGGATTGGCGACATCCGGCGGTGAGACCAGAAACGCGCCTGCCACCTTGTTCTTGAACTGCGGGATCGCATGGATCACCGAGGGGACGCCGAGCGAATGGGCTACGAGCACGACCGGGCGTGTGGAGGCATTGACCTCCTCGGCGATGCGCGCGGCCCAATCGTCGCGAACCGGCTTCGACCATTCCGCCTGTTCGACACGGCGCGCCGTGCTGAGCTTTGCTTCCCAGCGGCTCTGCCAGTGATCGGGGCCGGAATTGGTGTAACCGGGAATGATGAGAATATCTGCGTCTGAAACCTTCATGATGCCGCCGATGTGAGAAAGCTTGACCCGTCTGTCAAGGGAAGACGGGACAAAGGCGGCAAAATTTGTTATCGTTTGGCCATTGCCGGTTGCGGATTTCGTGTCGGCCCTTCAAAGCCGATGCTTCTTCCGCCGCCGGTGTACGGCTCACGGAGGAGAAAGCCATGACGGCATTCCATGTCATGACGGGAGCAGGCGAAGCCTATGCGCATCCCGCCATCAACAAGATCAGCCTTGCAGACGTCTTCGACGCGCTGAAGCGCGGATTGGACGATTTTCGCGAAAAGCCGTCTCACTATGTCTTCCTGTGTCTGATGTATCCGGTCGCCGGAGTGTTCCTGGCTGTCGCAACATCAAGCGCCAACCTGCTGCCGATGATCTTCCCGCTGATTTCAGGTTTCGCGCTGATCGGCCCGATCGCGGCGATCGGCCTTTATGAGATCAGCCGCCGACGCGAAATCGGGCTAGATACGTCCTGGACCCATGCGCTCGACGTGCGCCGTTCCCCCGCGCTGCCTTCGATCATTGCAGGCGGGCTGCTGCTCTTCGCCTTCTTCGTCGTCTGGCTGGTTGCGGCACAGACGCTCTACAGCAATCTTTTCGGCGACGTCTTCCCGCGCTCGGTCGAGACATTCTCGGCGCAGATCTTCGGAACACCCGAAGGCATGCAGCTGATGCTCTGGGGCAATGTGCTGGGGCTCGTCTTTGCGATCGTCGTGCTGGCGACGACAGTCGTGACGTTCCCTATGCTACTTGACCGCGATGTCGGTCTGGTGGCTGCCATGGGCGCCTCGATCCGGGCAACGGCGGCCAATCCGGTGCCGGTGTTCTTCTGGGGGCTCATCATAGCGGTGCTGCTCGTCATCGGCAGCATTCCGCTGTTCGCCGGACTGGCGCTCGTGATGCCGATCCTCGGACATGCGAGCTGGCATCTCTATAGAAAGCTCGTCGCGCCGGCCTGATCTGGCCGGTTAGGACGTCACCGGAACTTTGCGACCTTCCTCCGAGTTGTCTTGCGACATCTTTGAGGGAGGCAGCGCATGGAAGGTGCCAAAAAACTCTTTGCGCATTTCGCGACGAAGATCTCGGAGTTGGCGGGTGCGCCCATCACCTTCGTTCTTGCCGTCATCTCCGTTCTCGTCTGGGCCGGGCTTGGCCCGGTTTTCGATTATTCGGAGACCTGGCAGCTGGTGATCAACACCGGCACCACCATCGTCACCTTCCTCATGGTTTTCGTGCTGCAGAACGCCCAGACGCGCGATACGCGAGCCATCCAGGCGAAGCTCGACGAGATCATCCTGACCAGCCATGCCGAGAACCGCTTCATTGGGATCGAGAACCTCGACGAGGACGATCTGAAGCATCTCGACCGCTTGGTTGCCAAGGCAGCGAAGGGTAGGCGCAACGCGCAGGAGGATGGTGGGGAGGTTAAGCTTGCCGATGAAGACAGGAGCGGCAAGGGCCCGAAACGGCAGCAGGCCGCTACTGTTGCCAAGAAGGCCAGTGTTGCCGTCAAGAGATCAGCGTCTGCAAAGGCGTCCGGGCGCAAGCCGACGGATGCGAAGAGCCGCAAGCAGAAAGCAAAAACGGCGCCCTGAGGCGCCGTTTGAGATGCAGATGGACCCTATCAGCCGAAGACGCGCTTGAAGATCGTGTCGACATGCTTGGTGTGATAGCCAAGGTCGAACTTCTCGCGGATCTGCTCCTCGGAGAGCGCCGCGCGCACTTCCTGGTCGGCGAGCAGCTCCTCGAGGAAGTCTTTGCCCTGTTCCCAGACCTTCATGGCGTTGCGCTGCACGAGGCGGTATGCATCCTCGCGGGAAACGCCGGCTTGCGTAAGGGCAAGCAGAACGCGCTGCGAGTGAACAAGTCCGCGGAACTTGTTGAGGTTCTTCTCCATATTCTCGGGATAGATCACCAGTTTCTCGACGACGCCGGCAAGGCGGTTCAGCGCGAAGTCCAGCGTGATCGTCGTATCCGGGCCGATGGCGCGCTCGACGCTTGAATGGCTGATGTCGCGCTCATGCCAGAGGGCAACGTTTTCCATCGCCGGAACGACCGACATGCGTACGAGGCGCGAGAGGCCTGTCAGGTTTTCGGTCAGGACCGGGTTGCGCTTGTGCGGCATGGCCGACGAGCCCTTCTGGCCCGGCGCGAAAAACTCCTCGGCTTCCAGAACTTCCGTGCGCTGCATGTGGCGGAATTCGATGGCGATATTTTCGATCGACGAGGCGATGACGCCGAGCGTGGCGAAGAACATCGCGTGGCGGTCGCGCGGGATGACCTGCGTCGAGACCGGCTCCGGCGTCAGGCCGAGCTTGGCACAGACATGTTCTTCGACGCGCGGGTCGATATTGGCGAACGTGCCGACGGCACCCGAGATCGCACCGGTGGCGATTTCGGCGCGGGCAGCGACGAGGCGGGCGCGGTTGCGGTCCATTTCGGCGTAGAAGCGGGCAAGCGTCAGGCCCATCGTCGTCGGCTCGGCATGGATGCCGTGGCTGCGGCCGATGCGGACGGTGTCCTTATGCTCGAAAGCGCGGGTCTTCAGGGCAGCGAGCACGCGATCGACACCGGCCAGCAGGATGTCGGCGGCGCGGACGAGCTGGACGTTGAAAGTGGTGTCGAGCACATCCGAAGAGGTCATGCCCTGGTGCACGAAGCGGCTGTCAGGACCGACGAACTCCGCCAGATGCGTCAAGAAGGCAATGACGTCGTGCTTGGTGACAGCTTCGATCTCGTCGATGCGCGCAACATCGAACACCGCCGCGTTGCCCTTTTCCCAGATGGTCTTCGCCGCGTCCTTGGGGATGACGCCGAGTTCGGCGAGCGCATCGCAGGCGAAGGCTTCGATCTCGAACCAGATGCGGAACTTGGTTTCGGGCGACCAGATGGCGACCATCTCTGGGCGGGAGTAACGCGGGATCATGGCTCACTGCTTTCGTTGGTAGACAAAACTTGCTGGCGCCCCTGTAGCAAAGACGGGCGGCAATCTCAACGCATGCGTTTCGCCAGCGCGAAACTGGTGGCGAGCAGGCAGATCAGGCCGAAGGGCAGGAACAGCCGGACGCCGAGCACCGAGAACTGGTAGACGGCATTGGCGCCGGTGAAGATGAACTCGAAAATCCAGATGACGCTGCCGAAGGGGGCATGCCAGCGCGAATAGAAGATGCGGTAATCCATCGAAAACAGAAACGCCGTCATCAGGATCGTGCCAATCGTCAGGCAGGCGAAGAAGGCGGCGAAACGGGTTTCGAGCGGGCGTTGCCAGGCAAAGAAGCGGGCGAGCGGCAGCATGAACGGCCAGGCGAACAGGCCGCCGAAGAAATAGAGCAGCGCGAGTTCGGCAAGATGGCTGGTTTCGAAGCGGTTGCGCAGATAAAGCGCCGCGGTCGCCGAGGCCGTCATCATCAGGCCCCAGAGCAGGGCGCCCGCAATGACATCGAGCAACGGTGGCTTTGCGGCGCGCAGGCGTTCCATGGTCAGCGGGCGATTGCGGAGAGTGCCGTCATACACGGCCGGCTTCGGCTGCCGCCCGCAATGCGGCGATCTCGCTGCGATAGGCTTCGGGCGAGCCGGCCTTGAAGATCGCCGAACCGGCGACGAGCACATTGGCGCCCGCCTTGCCGACGATGGGTGCTGTTTCCAGTGTCACGCCGCCATCGACCTGCAGTTCGATCGGCCTGTCACCGATCAGGGACTTGGCGGCGGCGATCTTGCCGGCCATCGCCGGAATGAACTTCTGGCCGCCGAAGCCGGGGTTCACGGACATAATGAGGATCAGATCGATATCCTCGATGACGTTTTCGATGACGGAGAGCGGCGTTGCCGGATTGAGCGTCATGCCGACCTTCTTGCCGAGATTGCGGACGGTCTGCAGCGAGCGGTGCAGATGCGGGCCGGCTTCGGCATGGACGGTGATGCGGTCGCAACCGGCCTTGGCGAAGGCTTCGAGATAGGCATCGACAGGCGCGATCATCAGATGGCAGTCGAAGGTGGCGTCGGTATAGGAGCGCACGGACTTGATGACATCGGGGCCGAAGGAGATGTTCGGAACGAAATGACCGTCCATGACGTCGAGATGGATCCAGTCGGCGCCGGCTGCGGTCACGTCTCGGATTTCCTGGCCGAGCTTGGCGAAGTCGGCGGCGAGGACGGAGGGGGCGATGCGGATCGGCAGCGTCATGGGGAACTCTCTCTCGTTAAGATGCTCGCCGCGGATTTAGCAGTGTGCGACGCGACGGGCAACTGATCGAGGTGCCCGATCTGCAGCATCACTCCGAGGCCGCGCCGAGGATCGTGAAGGCGCCGTTGCGCCATTCCTGCAGGCGGTAAGGGTTATCCGTCAGTTCGTGATTGGCTCCGAATGTGACAGGACCGATCGGTGTCTCAAAGCGCGTGCCGGTCAGCACATCGGTGAGTTGCTTGCCGTTTGCCGCTGAGACCGCCTGCTGCGCGATTGCGGCGGCTGCGGCTGCGGGAAGCACATAGCCTTCCGGTTCGATGCCCTGTTCGCGCATCGGCTGGGCGGCAGCCTTACCATCCGGCTGGCTTGCATATTCGGGGATCGCGACAGCGTGCACGCCGTCCGCCAGCGCCAGCGGTTGATTGGCGGCCCGCATCGCGTCGCCGCCGAGGATATCGAGCGGGATTTTTTCGGCCGCCGCATCGCGGGCGATGATCGCCACGTCCGAGCGGTCGCCGCCGATGAAGACTTTGGCGGCGCCGGCGCGTTTCAGCCGGCGGACAAGCGCGATCTGCTGTTCCTGGCCCGGCCGGTAGGTGTCGGTGAAGGCCGCCTTCAGGCCGTTCTGCTCAAGAGCGTTCCTGACGGCTTCGGTCAGTTCGCGGCCGTGGATCGTGCCGTCCTCGATGAGGGCGATCGGCGCGGCCGCCCAGTCGCGCAGGATGACCTCGATGATGCGAGCGGCTTCAGCCCCATCAGGCGGGCCAAGACGGAAGAGCGGCCAGCCGTTCTTCAGTGAATCTTCCATCAGGATACGCGAACGGACGGACACGGTGATTGCGGGGATATTGGCATCCTTCAGCTTCGGCAGGGCGCCTTCCAGCGTTTCGCTGCAGAGAAAGCCGATGGCGACCTGGACCTTGGCAGCAATGAGCGCGTCGGCAATCGTGCCGCCGCTGTTGTCCTCGCAGGGTTCGTTGACCGCGACGAAGGTGTTGCCATCCTTGGTGACCTGAAAATTCGCACCGGCGAAGATCTGGGTTCCGAGCTGCTGGAGATTGCCGCCCTGGGGGGCAACGACGCCGATTGTGATGCCAGCTGCATGGCCTGCCGGCGCCGCCATCAGCAGCATCGAAACAGCAGCTATGCCACGCAGAATATTCATAAAAGTCGCCGGCTCCTGACCTGTGTCCATGCCCTTTTATCCGGCGAATACTAATCGTCAAAGAAAAACAGCGTAATAGGCAGCATTTCGTCGCGTTCATTGTAGAAAATGTAACCGATGGCGGCCATATTAGTTACATAACAACAAGCGGCGAGGCCGCAGGAGACCTTCTGTGTTGAGCAGGCAACCGATCGATCCAGCGCTGTATCGCGATGCCATGAGCCGCTTTGGCGGGCATGTCCAGCTGGTGACGACGGCGCTCGGCGATCAGAAGCGCGGCGTGACGATAACAGCCGCATGCTCCGTCTCCGACAGTCCGGCCTGCGTGCTCGTCTGCCTCAACAACAGCAACCCCAAGAATGAAATCTTCTTCCGAAGCGGCATCTTTGCGCTGAACACGCTGGGCGCCCATCATCAGGGGCTGGCGGATGCCTTCTCCGGACGCATGAAGCTCGACAACGAGGACAGGTTCTCGACGGGCAAGTTCGAGAAGCTGGTAACCGGGGCGCCGGTGCTTTCGGATTCACTTGCCTCCTTCGATTGCCGGGTCATGGAAATCAAGGAGATGTCGACGCATCACGTCATCTTCGGCGAGGTGGTCGGCGTGCGTTTTGACGAAACAAAACCGGCGCTTCTCTATATGAACCGCGACTATCACACGCTATAACTTCTCCAAAAGGGAGGAGACATGGCTGATCAGACCGCGCCGCTTCTGCCGCAGTCGATCGATGAGACGATCGCGCTGCTCGGCGGGCAGGATTATCTTGCGGGCCGGGCGCTCGGCACCGTGCTTTTCCTGGCATTGAAGATGAAGCGGCCCTTGTTTCTCGAGGGCGGGGCGGGCGTCGGCAAGACGGAGATCGCCAAGGTTCTGTCCAAGGCGCTCGGGCGTCCGCTGATCCGGCTGCAGTGCTACGAAGGGCTGGATGTCGCCTCTGCCGTCTACGAGTGGAACTACCCGGCACAGATGCTGGAGATCCGGCTCTCGGAAGCCTCTGGCCTGACCGACCGCGCGCGGATCGAATCCGATATCTTTTCCGAACGCTATCTGATCCGGCGCCCGGTGCTGCAGGCGCTTTCCTCCACAGACGGGCGTGCGCCGGTTTTCCTGATCGACGAGCTCGACCGTACCGACGAGGCCTTCGAGGCCTTCCTGCTGGAGGTCCTGTCCGATTTTCAGGTGACTATTCCCGAGCTCGGGACGATCAGGGCAGACGAACCACCCATCGTCATCATCACCACAAACCGGACGCGTGAGGTGCACGATGCCCTGAAGCGGCGCTGCCTCTACCACTGGGTCGATTATCCCGAGGCGCAGCAGGAGCTTGAGATCATCCGCCGGAAAGTGCCTCACTGCAACGAGACGCTGTCGCGCCAGATCGTTGCCTATGTGCAGCGGCTGAGGACACTCGACCTCTTCAAGAACCCAGGCGTTGCCGAGACGATCGACTGGGCGACGGCGCTGACGGAGCTCGATCGGCTGGCGCTCGATCCGGAAACGATTTCCGACACGATCGGCACGCTCCTGAAATATCAGGACGACATCGCGCGCATTCAGGGCGGCGAGGGCGCACGGGCGCTGAAGGATGTCCAGGACGAATTGCGGGTTGCGGGATAGGCGATGCAGGGCGAGAAGGCAGAGGATGGTATCGTCGTTCCGCCGCTTCCGTTGGGTGACGGCCGGTTTGCTGACAATATCGTTTTCTTCGGCCGGACGCTGCGCAAGGCCGGACTGAAAGTTGGCCCGGCCGCGATCGCTGACGCCATCGAGGCGGTGGAAGCGATCGGCATGGGATCGCGCGACGAGTTCCATGCGGCGCTCTCGGCGGTCTTCGTCAAGCGGCATGAGGATGCAGCTGTCTTCGACGAAGCGTTCCGGCTTTTCTGGCGATCGCGCAATCTCGTCGAGAAGATGATCGCGATGATGTCGCCACGGGCGCCGGATACGCGGGAGAAGGAAAAGCAGAGACCGGGAGAGACCCGGGCAAGCGATGCGCTGCTCGGTGACCGGCGCGCCGACAAGCCGCCGCGCGAAGAGCCCGATATCGAGATCGATGCGCGCTTCACGATGTCGGGCAACGAGATCATCCGGCGCATGGATTTTGCGCAGATGTCGGCGGCGGAAATGGCACTCGCCAAGAAAGAGCTGGCACGCCTGCAGCTGCCGCTCGACCGTGTCACCACCCGGAGATTCAAGCCATCGCATCGCCACGCGACGGTCGATCCCCGTGCAACGATGCGCGCCGCCCTTCGCACCGGAGGATCGCTGATCCTGCCGCGCTACCGCGAGCGCAAGGAGATCCAGCCGCCCTTGGTGGTGCTCGCCGATATTTCCGGCTCGATGAGCCAATATACACGGATCTTCCTGCACTTCCTGCATGTGCTGACCGAGCGGCGGCGCCGCGTCAGTACCTTTCTGTTCGGGACGCGGCTGACCAACGTGACGCGGCAGATGCGCAACAAGGATCCGGATCAGGCACTGGACGAATGCGCGGCCGCGGTCAACGACTGGTCGGGCGGAACGCGGATCGGCGAGACGCTGCACGAGTTCAACCGCCTCTGGGGCCGGCGCGTGCTGGGGCAGGGCGCCGTGGTGCTGCTGATTACCGACGGACTGGAGCGCGAGGGCGTCGAGCAGCTTTCGGCCGAGATGGACCGGCTGCACCGCTCCTGCCGGCGGCTGATCTGGCTCAATCCGCTGTTGCGCTTCGACGGCTTCGAGCCGCGGGCGCGCGGCGTTCGCGCCATGCTGCCGCATGTTGACGAATTCCGGCCGGTTCACAATCTATCCTCCTTGAGTGATCTTGCTGCGGCGCTCGGGTCCGGCCGCGCCGAGGCGTACCTACCGCGGCGGTATCTGGAGAGAATGAGAGGCTCTGCATGAGCGAGATGTCTGGCGGCCTCGATCCGCTGATGACGGCGGAAGCCTGGAGGAAGAGTGGTCGCCATGTGGCGATCGCCACCGTCATCGAGACTTGGGGTTCGGCGCCGCGGCCTGCGGGCAGCCATCTGGTAATCGATGCTGATGGCAATTTCGAAGGCTCCGTTTCCGGCGGCTGCGTCGAAGGCTCCGTCATCACCGAAGCGCTCGATGTTATCGGCAGCGGCGAAGCGAAGATGCTGGAATTCGGTGTCGCCGACGAGACGGCCTGGCGCGTCGGGCTTTCCTGCGGCGGGCGGATTCGCGTCTATGTCGAAAGGCTCAGCTGATGGAGCTGGCGGCGCTCGAGCGGATGAATGCCTTGAGGCAGGCACGGATCGCTGCCGCACTCGTCACCGATCTCGGTGGTGGCCGGGCGAGCGTTGTTGCCGAAGGTGACCAGCTCTCCGGCGCGCTTGGGGAAGCCATAGCGGCTGCCTTTCGCTCAGGGCACTCAAGCATTGTGGAGGCCGGTGGCAGGCGCTATTTCCTCAACGTCCATCTGCCACCGCCTGATATGGTCATCATCGGCGCGGTCCATATCAGCCAGGTCCTGGCGCAAATGGCAGCGCTGGCAGGCTTCGATGTCAGGATCATCGATCCGCGGACGGCTTTCGCGACGCCGGAGCGTTTTGTGGGGATCGACTTGACGGCCGATTGGCCGGTCGATGTCCTGAAGGACAAGCCGCTCGATCCCTATACGGCGCTGGTCGCGGTGACGCACGATCCGAAGATAGACGATTTTCCGATTGCCGAGGCGCTGCGCCGCGGCTGTTTCTATGTCGGCGCGCTGGGAAGCCGGAAGACCCATGCGTCGCGTATCGAGCGGCTGAGGGCCGAGGATTTCCCGGATGAGACGCTGGCGCGCATCAACGGGCCGATCGGTCTCAATATCGGCGCGGCCAGTCCGGCAGAGATTGCCGTTGCCATCCTGGCGCAGATCGTCGAGGCGTTGCGCTCGCGCAATCTCCTGTCTCCGAAGGGTGATATGGGATGAAATTTGGCGAGTTTCCGGTCACCGGTGCGGAAGGACTGATGCTGGCGCATGCGGTGAAACTGCCCGGCCGGACCTTGCACAAAGGCCACCGCGTTTTGCGGGAGGATATCGAAACGCTCCAGCGGGCCGGTATTGTCAATATCACCGCAGCGCGCATCGAGGACGGCGATCTCAGCGAAGACGAAGCAGCACGGCAGCTCGCGGCGGCAATTGCACCTGATCATCTGCGGTTTTCGGAGGCTGCCACAGGGCGGGTGAATGTCTATGCGGCAGCCGATGGGCTGTTTGTCGCGGACCGCGCCATCGTCGACCGCGTCAATCGTATCGATCCGGCAATCACGCTCGCCTGTCTTGGAGATCATGCGCGCGTGCGGGCGGGCGATATGGTGGCGACCTTCAAGATCATTCCGCTTGCGGTGCCAGGAAGCAAGGTCGAGGCTGCGTGCGATGCATTGCGGGCTGCGGTGGCCTTCCAAGTCAAGCCTTTTGCCGAATATGCGGTATCGCTTGTCGCCACCGAACTACCGTCGCTGAAACCCGTGGTCATGGATAAGACGGCGTGCATTCTGGAGCGGCGGCTGGCAGCATCCGGCAACCGGTTGGCACGCGAGCAGCGTGTGGCTCACGGACGCGACGCCGTCGCTATCGCCATCGGTGAGGCAATGGTGGCTGCCGAGCGCTTTCCGAAGCTCGTGATCGTCTTTGGGGCGTCGGCCGTGATTGACGAGGACGATGTGATCCCGGCGGCGATCCGGCAGGCCGGCGGAGAGATCCTGAGCGTCGGCATGCCCGTGGACCCCGGCAATCTGATGGTACTTGGGCGGATCGGGGAGACCTATGTCGTCGGTGCGCCGGGCTGTGCCCGCAGTCCGAAGGAGAACGGTTTCGACTGGGTGCTGGATCGCATCCTGGCTGGAGAGAAACCCGATGCCCATGATCTGACGGGCATGGGTGTCGGAGGGTTGCTGATGGAGATCGAGACACGGCCGCGGCCGCGGGACAGTGCCGAGGAGCGTCACCGGCCGGTGACAGTTGCTGCGGTGATCTTGGCGGCCGGCAAAGCCAGCCGTATGGGAGAGGGTGGTCCCCATAAGCTGCTGGCGGAGTTCGACGGCAAGCCGCTGGTGCGCCGTACCGCCGAAACCGCGCTCGCTGCCGATGCGGCATCCGTCATCGTCGTGACTGGTCACCGGGGGAGCGAGATCGAGGCTGTACTCGCCGGATTGGGTGTGGCGGTCATCGGGAACACCGATTATGCGTCCGGCATGGCAAGCTCGCTGATATCAGGATTTTCGGCGTCGCCGGCACGCGACGCGGATGGCGTGCTTGTCATGCTCGCGGATATGCCGGGCGTGACGGCTGCCGATCTCGACGCCCTGATTTCCGCCTTCCGCACGGCGTCCGGACGGGCGATCGTTCGCGCGGTGTCCTGCGGCAAGCGTGGCAACCCGGTCATTCTTCCGCGCTCGCTCGGCGATGCCGTGATGCGGCTTGAAGGCGATGTCGGGGCGCGGCATATCATCGAGACATCCGGATTGCCTGTGATAGATGTCGATATCGGCGATGCGGCGCATCTGGACGTGGATACGCCGGAGGCTGTTGTGGCGGCCGGTGGCATTTTGAGGGGGTAAAATGGATACGGCGGCGATCGAGGAAATGTTTCAGGGTCTCGGCCCTGTCACCATCAAGCGTATGTTCGGCGGCAAGGGCATCTATCACCTCGGCCGGATCATCGCGATCGAACTGCGCGATGAAATGCTCCTGAAGGCTGACGAGAAGAGCGCGCCGGAATTTGCCGATGCCGGCGCCAGCCAGTGGTCCTACGAGGGCAAGAAGGGCAATCCGGTGAAGATGCCCTACTGGTCTATCCCCGAGAATGCCTATGATGATCCGGACGAGATGGCGAAATGGGTCAGGCTTGCCTACGAGGCAGCGCTGCGGGCCGAGTAGTCAGCGGAGGTCGGTGTCGCCGAGGAAATCGATTGCCGCACGGGCAAATTCGGAGAGTGGCTGCGGCAGCTCGTTGCGGCCGAACCAGCCGAAATCGGAAAGCTTATCCGGCTCAGTGATCTCGGGATTGCCGCGAAACTCGTCGGCGATGTAAAGCAGCGAAATCCAATGCTGCCTGTCGGCCTGGCTGAGCACCTCCGCCGGACCAAGCAGTCTGACAGTGCGGATTTCGAGGCCGGTTTCTTCCTCGGCCTCGCGGCGTGCGGCCTCGGCGGTGTATTCCATGAAATCCACCTTGCCGCCTGGAATGCTCCAGTGACTCGGTTCGGGCGCCTTGACGCGCTTATAGAGAAGAATCTTGCCGTCGCGCAAAATCACCAGGCCTACGCCGAGGCCTGGGAAATCGATGCCCGGCTGACCCATCGCGGGATCAGACCTTGGCGCTGGCTGCGATCAACATGAAGGCAGGGATGTCGTCGCCGAAACCAACCGGTGTCGGACCGTCATCGTGGTCGCGGTAGCGGCGGCGGTCGCGAGAGTCGTCGTTTGCCGGATAGGGCCGAGTGTTGCGCGCGTTGTTGTGCTGCTTGTTCTCTGCCTTGCGCTCTTGCTTCACGCTTTCGACCTTTACTGGGGCTGGTGCTGCGACTTCGATGATTTCTGCGGTAGTATGTTCGACGGCGGTATCAGATTTATGACCCGAAGCGCCACGGCCCTTGCCGCGGCCGCGATCGCGATCGCGGCTCTTGTCGCCACGGCCGCCGCGTCCCGGACGATCCGTCTCCTTGCTTTCCTCTGCGGGAGGCAAGGCGCTGAGATCGCCGTTCAGCCATTCGACCTTTTCGCCGATCAGCTTTTCGATCGCATCGGTGAATTTCATATCGCGCTTGGTCACCAGCGTGAAGGCGGCGCCGGAGCGGCCTGCACGGCCGGTACGGCCAATACGGTGAACGTAATCTTCCGAATGGATCGGTACATCGAAGTTGAAAACGTGGCTGACATCCGGGATGTCGAGGCCGCGGGCCGCGACGTCGGACGCGACTAGAAGCTGGAGCTGACCGTCGCGGAAGTTCTGCAGCATGGTGGTGCGCGAACGCTGGTCCATATCGCCATGCAGCGCGCCGACGGAGAAGCCGTGCCGCTCCAGCGAGCGGAACAGATCGGCCACATCCACCTTGCGATTGCAGAAGATGATGGCGTTCTTCAGCTCTTCCTGGGCGCGCACGAGATCACGCAGGGTAGCGCGCTTCTCATAATCCTTGCCATGGGTGGCGACGAAACGCTGGGTGATGGTCTTCGAAGCGGAAGCCGGCTTGGCGACTTCGATGCGCTCCGGGTTCTGCAGGAAGCGGTCTGCCAGCTTCTGGATCTCCGGCGGCATGGTGGCCGAGAAGAACAGCGTCTGGCGGGTGAACGGGATCATCTTGGCGATGCGTTCGATATCCGGAATGAAGCCCATGTCGAGCATGCGGTCGGCTTCATCGATGACGAAGATCTCGACGCCGCTCATCAGCAGCTTGCCGCGCTCGAAATGGTCGAGCAGGCGGCCGGGCGTGCAGATCAGAACGTCGGCGCCGCGCTCAAGCTTGCGGTCCTGTTCTTCGAAGGACACGCCGCCGATCAGAAGGGCGACGTTCAAACGGTGGTTCTTGCCGTATTTCTCGAAATTCTCGGCGACCTGGGCCGCGAGTTCGCGGGTCGGCTCGAGAATCAGCGTGCGGGGCATGCGGGCGCGGGCACGGCCCTTTTCCAGCAGCGACAACATCGGCAGAACGAAGGACGCCGTCTTGCCCGTACCCGTCTGCGCAATGCCGCAAATGTCGCGGCGCTGCAGGGCGAACGGGATTGCGCCCGCCTGAATAGGGGTAGGGATCGTGTAGCCGGCGTCGGTAACGGCGGAAAGCACTTTTTGGCTCAAGCCAAGATCAGCAAATGTCGTCAAAGGGAAAACTATTTCCGTTCAGGTTCGGCCGAACTCTGGCTGAGTCGGCGGGATTGCATGCCGCAATGCAGCGCGACATATTCCCAAACGGCTTGCAAGTCAAGGAATACGGGCCTTGCAGCCCTTGCACAGGTAAAGCTGTGGTTACTGCCTTTGGTTATTTTATATAGGTCGCCAATTTCAACCCTGCATTCATGAAATACATCGGGTCTACGGCGCGGCCGTTCTGGCGTACTTCATAGTGCAAATGCGTGCCGGTGGAGCGGCCGGTGCTACCGGCAAGGCCGATAACATCGCCACGATCGACGGTGTCGCCGACCTTTACCAGGATCTGCGACATGTGCCCATAGCGGGTGGAAATGCCGTTGCCGTGATCGACTTCCACCATGTTGCCATAGCCACCCGTCCAGCCGGCGGTGATGACCTTGCCTGCGGCCGTTGGGCGAACCTTTTCGCCAGGGGCAAAGCGGAAGTCGATGCCGGAATGAAGTGCCAGCCGGCCGAGGAACGGATCGCGGCGATTGCCGAAGGGGCTTGTGATGTCCTTGCCGATGCCGGGATTGCGGAAGGGCAGGGATTCGGCGGTGTTACGCACGGTCTCGAGCCGTGTCAGCGCGGTGTCGAGTTGCACCAGGGAATTGTCGAAATCGTCTTCGCTCTCCGGCTCGACATAAGGGCCGCCGATGGCGCTGTCGTCATCGCCGACTTTTGCCGTCTGCTGCGGGACTGAAATGCTGAAGCGGTTCAGGACGCTGGAAATGGCATCGGCGGCATCGCCTGCATCGGCTGTCAGTTGATCGACCCGCGAACGCTGGTCTTCCTCGACGCCTTTCAGCGACAGCGTGACCTTGGAAAACAGACGGTCGGCGCGGTCGCCGACGGTTTCAGGTGCGGGAACATAGGCAAGGGTGGTATTGTCAGGCGTGGCGTCCGCCGGTTCGCTGCCGCCTGAAAGCATCTTGTTGATCGCTGCGGCGCCGCCCGAAAGCGATGCGCGCTTGTCCTTGGTATCGGGGACGAAGGACTGGACCGGCGCCTGCACGTCCTTGTCCGTCAGGCCGGAGCTTTCGGCCCGGTCGAGCAGCGATCCGAGTTTCCCATGGCGCGAGGTCAGCGCCATCTGCTGTTCCATCAGCTTGTCGACCTTGTCCTCGACAACCTGCTGATCGAGCAGCTGGCGGGAGGTGACGCGGTCGACCTGGGCACGCAAGGCTGCGATCCGGTCTTCGTAATCGTGCTGCATCCGGGCCTGGCGGGCCATGGTGGCGCCGATCAGATCGTCGCGGAGTACGAGATAGGAGGTTGCGAGCAGATAGCCGATGGCGAACACACCCACGAAGCAGAAGGCAAGCGCGGCCATCCAGGGCTTGACCGTCATGTGGCGGACCTTGTCGCCGCTTGCCAGAATGAGGATATGTTCCTGTGAACGCTTGCCGAATACGCGCTGGTGCTGTGCATGCGTCACGGAGAATCTCCCAATTGATGCGCCCGTGCTTCAATTGGGTTGATTACACACTGTTAAGGTTAACAAATTACTTCGGCCATGGAGCCGGCGCACGCAACGGTTCAGCCGCTGCTTGTCGATGTCAATGAACGGTAGAATGATGGTGTCAGTCCGGCTTCGGCACGCGCCAGGTCGTTGAAAGGCGGTTTCAGCGGGCCGCGGAAGTTTGCCCGGACGAGCTCTCGGAAGGTCTGAGCGGGATCTCGGCGTTCGCGGGCGCAGAGGAAGCGGAACCACTTGGCGCCGATCGCAACATGGCCCTTTTCATCGTTGTAGATCACATCGAGGATGGCGGCGCTTTCAAGGTCGCCGGTTTCGCGCATCTTCGCCTGCAGCGACGGCGTGACGTCGAGGCCGCGTGCTTCGAGAATGAGTGGGACGACGGCGAGCCGGGCGGTCAGGTCGTTGCGGGTGGAGTGCGCCGCCTGCCAGAGCCCGTCATGGGCCGGAACATCGCCGTAGTCGGCGCCGAGGTCTCGCAGCCTGTCGCGGACCATGCGGAAATGCTTGGCTTCCTCGAAGGCAACCTGCATCCAACCGTCGAAGAAGGAGTTCGGCACCGGTTCGGTGGCGAAGCGGGCGACGATGTCGAGGGCCAGATCGACGGCGTTGAGTTCGATATGGGCGATCGAATGAAGCAGGGCGATACGGCCGTGAACCGTGTGCAGCGAGCGCTTCTCAACCTGGGTCGGCGGAACAAGCTTGGGTTTCTCCGGGCGGCCCGGCCGCTCCGGCAATGGGGGATCGAGCGGCGAGCGCAGCGAAATCCGGCGCTCGAACCAGCGCGTCGCTGCTTCCTGGGCGAGCTCCGTCTTCCTGTCGAGATCGGCGGAGCGGATGGCGTCGATCGCGCCACCTCGCAACGACGTCATCGTCAGTGCGGTCATGCGGCGAGGTTCTTGACGGCCTGCAACACTGCCTCTGCATGGCCGGGCACTTTGACCTTCTGCCAGATGGTGGCAATGGTGCCGTCGGCGCGGATCAGGAAGGTGGTGCGCTCGACGCCCATATAGGTGCGGCCGTACATGCTCTTCTGTTTCCACACGCCATAGGTCTGCAGCACGGTCTTTTCCTCATCCGAAGCAAGCGCGACGGCGAGGCTATGTTTCCTGATGAAACGCTCGTGGCATTTGACCGAGTCGGGCGACATGCCGACGAGCCCGGCACCGGCCTTTTCGAATTCGCCCGCGAGTTCCGTGAAGCCGATCGATTCGGCGGTGCAGCCCGCCGTGTCATCTTTCGGATAGAAGAACAGAACCAGAGGTTTGCCCCTGAATTCTGCGAGCGATACGCGGCCGCCGCCATCACGCGGGAGGTCGAAGTCCGGGGCTTCGGCGCCGATGCCGATATCCGCCATGTGGAAACCTTTCTTTTGCCGGGTTTATGGGTGACACTTAACCCAGCCGATATATATTGGGCGAGTACCGGGCGAGCTAGACCGGAAAGTGGAATTTAAGGAGTTACCCAAGACGTATGTCGGCGATCCGCGGCGAAAAAGTTACGTTTCGCAAGAAAGACATCGTCGCCTTGCATGAACTCCCTTCGGCCCAAACCGAAGATCCCATGATCGTGCATTGCCCGCCGCCGCGCTCCAAGCTGCGGCGCACCGCCGGATGGACCGGCGGATGTTTTGCCGTGCTTGTCCTCATTCTGGCTGTCATCGCCGCCGTCATCGAAAGCGGAATGGTCGATCAGACGCTCTCGAAGCAGGCGCAGATGGCGCTCAATTCGGCGATCGGTCCGCGATACAGGGCCGAGGTCGGATCGACCGTGATCCGTTTCACCTCCGGTCTTCGGCTGGCTCTCGAAGCGCGTAACGTCAACATGATCGACCAGCAAAGCGGCCAGCATCTGTCGACGACAGGTGCAATGCGCATGGCTCTCAATCCGCTGGCGCTGTTTCGCGGGCGGATAGCGATTGCCGATGTCGAGGCCGAGGATATTGCACTCGATACGGCGCTTCTGCCTTCCGGCAATCCGGTAAAGCTCGAAAATCTGCGGGTCGATCAGATCCCTGAGGCGCTGGAAGCGGCTTTCTCCCATCTTGACCTGTTCGACAGTTTCGCACAGCGGGGCGGTACGGACAGCATCCGTATTTCAGGCATCGACATCAAGATCGCCGACACCGCCAACGGGCCGCTGTCGATCGTTGTCGATGATCTCGTTTTTTCCCGTCCTTCGGCAACCGCGCTGCATCTGGCCGGTCAGATCTCGATCAACGGCGAGCCGGCGATGCTCGATGTCCAGGCCGACAACGGCGACGGCAAGACCCAGCGCTTTACCGCCAAGCTCAGCCACGCCGATGTCACGCCGTTTGCCATCAAGCGGAACGTACTTGGCGAGATCCGGCAGGGGGTCAATGCATTTGCCGATTTTACGGTGTCGGCAGCGAGAGACGGCGAGGGTACCGATCCCGCGCTGAGCGCCGGCATTACGCTTGCGCCCGGTCTGATCTATGTCGACGGCGACCAGCAGGAACTCACCAGCGGGCAGATCAATCTCGATTACGACTTCAAGAAGCAGACGATCGAGATCGCCAAGTCACACGGGCAGTTCGGCGCCACGTCGGTGCCGTTCAACGGTGCGCTGATCGATCTCGACCGGCTCGATCCAGCGGCCGGCAAGGGTTTCGGGGTCGATCTCCTGGTCAGCGGCGGCAGCGCTTCGCCCGTTGGCTCCGGTGAGCAGCCGGTGCCCTTCGATATCCAGGCTAGCGGCCGCTTAATGGTCGCTACCCGCGAATTGCAATTCCCGGGCATCACGGCCTCCAGTCCACTTGGACAGCTTTACGGCGCTCTGCATGTGAAATTCGGCAACGTCTCGCCGGAGATAAGCTTTGCCGGGCAGTCGCAGCAATTGCAGACGGCGGCGATCAAGCAGCTCTGGCCGTTCTGGATGGCGCCGAAGGCGCGCGACTGGGTGTTGAAGAACCTGTTCGGCGGAACGGTGAGCGATGCCTCGATTTCGGTCTTCATCCCCTTCGGCAGGCTGGACGAGGCTGTCGGCAAGGGGCTGAAGCTTGACGAGAACCAGATCAAGATCGATTTCGATATCGCCAATGCGCGGATGAACGTTGCCGGCGATATTCCGCCGATCCGCGATACGGCGGCGCATTTCGATCTCAAGGGACCGCGGGCGACGGTGTCGATCAAAAGCGGGCGGTCGTTCTTTCCGTCCGGGCGTACGGTGGATCTCGGCGAAGGCACGTTCGTGCTGCCGGCGACTTACGACAAGCCGCTGATGGCGGAGATGCAGCTTGCCATATCGGGGGCTGCCGATGCCGTCGGCGAACTGCTTACCTATAAGCCCGTGCAGGTGCTGCAGCGCGCCAACCTCGTGCCGCAGGATCTCAGCGGCAAGATCAGCGCGACGGTACAGGCCCGTTTCGGACTGGTCAGCGCCCAGAACCCGCCACCACCGGACTGGAAGGCGTCGATGCAGCTTTCGGGCGTCGATGTCGCCAAGCCGGTATCCGGCCGCAAGATCACCAATCTCGATGGCACGCTCAACGCTGATCCGAAACAGGTCACGCTCGACGGCAAGGGGCAGATCGACGGCGTTCCCGCTGATATTTCGCTGCTGGAGCCGGTCGACAAGAATTCGGGCATCTCGCCGGAGCGCGAAATCACCGCGACATTGACCAACGACCAGCGTGAAAAACTGTTGCCCGGTCTGTCAGGCATCATCGACGGCAGCATCAAGGTAGAGCTGACGCGGATCGACAACGACCGTCAGGCCGTCAGTATCGACCTGTCGCGCTCGACGCTGCAGCTTCCGTGGATCGGATGGTCGAAAGGCGCGGGCATTCCGGCTGGGGCGGACTTCGAGATATCCGGTCCGGCAGACAATACGCAGGTCAAGAATTTCAAGTTGAAGGGTGACGGTTTTGGCGCCAGCGGTTCGCTCGTGGTCAGCAAGGGCGGACTCACTTCTGCGACATTCGATAGCGTGAAATTGTCGTCGCTCGACGATTTCGCAATCTCCATCCGCCGCGCCAAGGGTGTCTTCGAAGTCTCGGTTTCTGGCGATACCGCGGATGCGCGGCCGATCCTGGCCAGGTTGAAGAACGGCCAGAACGGTAGCGGCGACGGCGACGGGAAGTCCGACAGCGGCGGCGACATCACTGTGCGCGCCAAACTCGGACAGGTGGTCGGCTTCAATGACGAGCGTCTGCGCAGCCTCGATGCGCTCTACATGATGCGCGACGGCGATCTGCAGGTCCTCAACCTTTCAGGCGTGACCGATAGCGGCGAGGCGGTAGTCACGCAGATGAAGGACGGGCGGATCCTGAACGTCACGACCGGTGACGCTGGCTCCGTGTCGCGCTTTGCCGATTTTTACAAGCATATGCGCGGCGGGCTGCTCAACATGACGGTGCGCTTCGGCAATGGCGGCTGGGATGGTTCTGCCGATGTCCGGCGGTTTTCGATCGTCAATGAAGACAGGCTGCATTCGATCGTCTCGACCCCTGTCGGCCAGGACCAGCGAAGCCTGAATTCGGCGGTCAAGCGCGATATCGATACATCGGCACAGCGCTTCCAGCGCGGCTTTGCCCGCATCGTGTCGCAGAACGGCATTATCAGCATCGAGAACGGTGTGGTGCGCGGCGAGCAGATCGGCGCGACCTTTCAGGGCACCATCCGCGATCCGAAAGGCAATATGGACATGACCGGTACCTTCATGCCGGCCTATGGGCTGAACCGCCTCTTCGCAGAATTGCCGGTTATCGGCATCATTCTCGGCAACGGTTCCGATCGCGGCCTGATCGGCATCACCTTCAAGCTGACGGGCAAGTTCGACAAGCCGAACCTGCAGATCAATCCGCTGTCGATCATCGCGCCCGGCGTCTTCCGCAACATCTTCGAATTCCAATAAAAAAGCCGGCGCGAGGCCGGCTTTCGATGATGGCTGATTGCCCGCCTATCAGGCAGCGGGACGGATCAGTATGTGCTTCTTCTTGCCGAGCGACAGCTTGATGACGCCATCGGCGGTGATCTCGCTGTTGCCGATCACCTTGCGCTCATCGCTGACGGCCTGATCGTTGATGCGGATTGCGCCGCCCTGGACATGACGACGCGCCTCGCCGTTCGATGCGGCGAGGCCGGCGCGGACGATCAGGGAGAGCAGGCCGAGACCGGCATCCAGTTCGGCGGATGGAATTTCGACCGACGGAAGATTGTCGGAAAGCGCGCCTTCCTCGAAGGTCTTGCGGGCGGTTTCAGCTGCCTGCTCGGCCGCTGCACGGCCATGCAGGATAGCCGTCACTTCGGTCGCGAGGATCTTCTTGACCTCGTTCAGCTCTGCGCCGCCGATCGCCGAGAGGCGGGCGATTTCATCCATCGGCAGGGTGGTGAACAGCTTGAGGAAGCGCGGAACATCGGCATCCTCGGTGTTGCGCCAGTACTGCCAGAAGTCATAGACCGGCAGCAGTTCGGCATTCAGCCACACGGCGCCCGAGGCCGACTTGCCCATCTTGGCGCCCGAGGAGGTGGTCAAAAGCGGCGAGGTCAGCGCGTAGAGCTGCTCTGTCCCCATGCGGTGACCGAGATCGATACCGTTGATAATGTTGCCCCACTGGTCAGAACCGCCCATCTGCAGGCGGCAGTCGTAGCGCTTGGCAAGCTCGACGAAGTCGTAGGCCTGAAGGATCATGTAGTTGAATTCGAGGAAGGACAGCGACTGTTCGCGGTCGAGGCGCGTCTTGACGCTGTCGAAGGACAGCATGCGGTTGACCGAGAAGTGACGGCCGACATCGCGCAGGAATTCGAGGTAGTTCAGCGAGCGGAGCCACTCGGCATTGTTGATCATCAGCGCCGCATTGGCAGGCTTGCCGTAGTCGAGGTAGTTCGAGAAGCAGCGCTTGATCGAGGCGATATTGTCTTCGATCATGTCGATCGTCATCAGCTTGCGCGCTTCCTCCTTGAACGAGGGGTCGCCGACCATGCCGGTGCCGCCGCCCATCAGCGAGATCGGACGATGGCCGGTCGCCTGGAACCAGTGCAGCATCATGATCTGCGTCAGGTGGCCGACGTGAAGGCTCGAGGCCGTCGGGTCATAGCCGATATAAGCCGTCACGGTTTCCTTGGCGAGAAGATCGTCGAGGCCGGATTCATCGGAGATCTGATGAATGAAGCCGCGCTCTTTCAGAGTGCGCAGGAAATCGGATTTGAACTCGGACATGAACTTCGTCTCTTGAGGCTTCGGAGGGAATTGCGATCGGCACTTGTTGAAGCGCCGCGGCGCGTTTAGCACTGTTTTGCCGAAAGTGCACTATTCGGCCGCAGAGTTTTTGGAGGAAGCATGCCCGGAGTGAGAACCGCGATCGGCCTGATGAGCGGCACGTCGATGGACGGTATCGATGTGGCTCTGCTCCGGACGGACGGCGCGGGCGTCGTCGAGCGCGGGCCGTTTCTGGGCGTCGGCTATGATGCTTCATTCCGCAACCGGCTGAAACTAGCGCTCGAACAGGCAAAGACGATCAGGAAGCGAAGCGAACGGCCGGGTGATCTCGCTGACATCGAGCGCGAGCTGACGCTACGGCATGTGGCTGCCGTTAGGAAATTTCTCGACACGAACGGGATCGCGGCCGGAGCGGTGGATGTGCTCGGTTTTCACGGCCAGACCATTCTGCATCGTCCAGACGAGGCGCTGACCGTCCAGATCGGCGATGGCGCGCTGCTGGCGAATGAAACCGGGATTGCCACGGTTTTCGACATGCGCGCCAACGACATGGTGCATGGCGGACAGGGTGCACCGCTGGTTCCCGCCTATCACGCGGCACTGGCTGCCAACATAGACGGCGCCAAACTGCCGGTCTGTTTCGTCAATATCGGCGGGATCTCGAACCTGACCTATGTCGGTGCTGACGGGACGGTGATCGCCTATGACAGCGGTCCCGGCAATACGCTGATCGACCAGTGGGTGGAGACGCATGCCGGCATTCCCTTCGATCAGGGCGGGATGATCGCCTCGGAGGGGCGTATCGCCGATGATCTGGCAGAGCGCTATCTCGCGAGCCCGTTCTTTACTGCCGCGAAACGCCGCTCGCTCGACCGCAACGATTTTCTGCCGCCTTCAGGTAGCGATGTGGAGCTCGCCGATGGCGCACGCACGCTTGCCTATGTGGCCGCTGCCTCGATCATCAAATCCGCCGGTCACCTTCCGGTGACGCCTGCGCTCTATGTGATCTGTGGCGGCGGGCGGCTGAACCGGGTGATCATGCGTGACCTGACGCAACTCGCTGCGAGGCAGGACGCAGCGGTGATTTCCGCCGAGGATGCCGGTTTCAATGGTGATGCGATGGAAGCGGAGGCCTGGGCCTATCTGGCAGTCCGCTCGCTCGAAGGATTGCCGCTGACCTATCCGGGAACGACGGGTGTGCGGGAGCCTGTCAGTGGTGGAGTGCTTGCGGAGGTGAGACGTGGAGACCATTCTCGAGACTGAACGGACGCGCCTCGTGATGTGGCAGCCGGATGATGCGCGGCTGGTGCATGACCTGCATTCGACCATGGCGACGAGCCGCTTCATGTCCGGTGGCGAGCCTTGGAACATGACGCGCTGCGAGGAACGGATCGGTCAATGGTTTCGTGAACAGGCAGAGGACGGGACGACGAAATACAAGGTTCTCAGCAGGGACGATGGCCGCTTTATCGGGCGCGCGGGGATATCGCTGCACGATCGGGAAACCGGCGAATACGAGATGGGTTACGCGTTTCGCGAAGATGAGTGGGGCAATGGCTTTGCGACGGAAGTGGCCCGGGCACTGATCGATTGGTTTTCGGCAAGAAACATGGGCCGGCTGATCGCCTTCACCCATCCGGACAATCATGCGTCGCAGCATGTTTTGCGAAAGGCCGGGATGCGGCAGATTGCGCCGCGCCATATTGATGGCTTCGTGGCGCCGACCTTCGAGATGGGCGCCACGAATAGCAATTCCTAGCGGATGCGCTTGGCAGCGGGTTCCGGCACCAGTTCGCCGTTCAGGCGGCGATCGAGGTAATCCTCGCATTCGGCCATCAGCGGCTCGACCTGGCCGTTGAAGAAGTGGTTGGCACCGGGCACCGTGCGGTGGGTGATCAGGATGCCCTTCTGGGTCTTCAGCTTCTCGACGAGGCCGTTGACGTCCTTTTCAGGCGCAACCTTGTCCGAATCGCCGTTGATGATCAGGCCCGAGGACGGGCAGGGCGCCAGGAACGAGAAGTCGTAGGTGTTCGGCTGCGGGGCAATCGACATGAAGCCTTCGATCTCCGGGCGGCGCATCAGAAGCTGCATGCCGATCCAGGAGCCGAAGGAATAGCCGGCAACCCAGCAGGTCTTCGAATCGGGATGCAGGCTCTGCACCCAGTCCAGCGCCGAAGCGGCATCCGAAAGTTCGCCGGCGCCGTGGTCGAATTCGCCCTGGCTGCGGCCGATGCCACGGAAATTGAAGCGCAGTGTCGTGAAGCCGCGCTTCTGGAACATGTAGAAGAGCTGGTAGACGATCTGATTGTTCATCGTGCCGCCGAACTGCGGGTGCGGATGCAGGATGAGGGCAATCGGGGCGCTTTTTTCCTTGGAGGGCTGGTAGCGGCCTTCAAGACGGCCGGCTGGGCCGTTGAAAATGACTTCGGGCATCGGTACTCCGGGTTTTATTTTCGCGTTCGGACTGCGCAGACTTGACGGACGTTGTCAGCTTTTCTAAAACGCAGTTTAGAACAATTCGAAACTTTGCATGGCAAGCCACGTCGTGTGGAACGTGTCATACGGCAAGCCCGACGGAAATTTCAAGAAAAATGAGCCGGGCGGCCAAAGCAGAAACCAAACGCAGGACCTGAGATCATGGCGTTGCCCCGCCTTTATCTTGATTGGAACGCGACGGCGCCACTGCATCCTGCAGTGCGCGAGGCCATGCTGCGCGCCATGGATCTGTTTGGCAATCCGAATTCCGTGCACGCCGAGGGCCGTGCCGTCAGGGCCGCGATCGAGGGCGCGCGCCGTCAGGTCGCAGCGCTTGTCGGCGCCGAGGCTTCGCATGTGGTGCTGACCAGCGGAGCCACGGAAGCGGCGAATATGGTGCTGACGCCGGAATTCCGCATGGGGCGCACGCCTCTCGCAGTCGGGCATCTCTATTATAGCGCCGTCGAACATCCGGCCGTGCGGGAGGTCGGACGCTTTTCGAAGGACAAGGCCAGCGAAATTCCGGTCACATCGGAAGGTGTGGTCGACCTTGAGGCGCTTCAGGCGCTGCTGGCCAATCATGACGTGGCGTCTGGCCTGCCGATGGTGGCGATCATGCTGGCCAATAACGAGACCGGCATCATCCAGCCGATCCGTGAGGCTGCAGAAATCGTCAAGGCGCATCGCGGGCTGCTGGTCGTCGATGCGGTTCAGGCGGCAGGCCGTGTCGAGATCGACATCAACACGCTTGGCGCCGACTTTTTGATCCTGTCGTCCCACAAGCTCGGAGGCCCGAAAGGTGCTGGCGCACTGGTGTCGCGCGGCGAAGTCCTGATGCCGAAGCCGCTGATCCATGGCGGCGGGCAGGAGAAGGGGCACCGCTCGGGGACAGAGAATTCACTGGCTACCGTTGGTTTCGGGGCCGCAGCCGCTGCGGCTCTTTCGGACTTTGCCGAACGGAACGCGCGCATCGCGGCCTTGCAGCGCCATTTGGAAGACGGCATGCGCAGTGCAGCACCCGACGTCGTCATCTACGGTGCCGATGGTCCACGGGTGTCGAACACGACATTTTTCACGCTGCCCGGACTGAAAGCTGAGACAGGTCAGATCGCCTTCGATCTCGAAGGTGTGGCGATTTCGGCGGGTTCGGCCTGCTCATCGGGCAAGGTCGGCGAAAGCCATGTTCTCGTCGCCATGGGCCACGATCCGAAACTGGGCGCGCTGCGCATCTCGCTCGGCTTTGCGACCAGCGACGAAGACATAGACCGGGCGCTCGGCGCCTTTGCGAAAATTGCCGGGCGGCGAAGGCCGGCCGGAGAGGCGGCCTGAGCGCCTCAGAAAATTGCGGAAACGGAAATTTCCGCTTGCCATCAGGGCTGAAAAGGCCCTTTTGGCCCACTACATAAGGGGCAATCAAAAAAATGCCCGCACGACAGCCTGCCGGCCCTTTACCCGGCGAGATTGGAGAACGACATGCCAGCCGTACAAGAAACGGTTGATCGCGTCCGCGAGATTGACGTCGATCAGTACAAATACGGTTTCGAGACCATCATCGAAATGGACAAGGCACCCAAGGGCCTGTCCGAAGACATCATCCGCTTCATCTCTGCCAAGAAGCAAGAGCCGGAATGGATGCTGGAATCGCGCCTTGAGGCTTACAAGCGTTGGCTGACGATGGAAGAGCCCAGCTGGGCACGCGTCGATTATCCGAAGATCGATTTCAACGATCTCTATTACTATGCCGCGCCGAAGAGCACGCCAGGCCCGAAGTCGCTTGACGAAGTCGATCCCGAGATTCTCAAGGTCTACGAAAAGCTCGGCATTCCCTTGAAGGAACAGGAAATCCTGGCCGGCGTCGAAAAGCCCCGGATCGCCGTCGATGCCGTCTTCGACAGCGTCTCCGTCGTCACCACCTTCAAGGCGGAGCTGAAGAAGGCCGGCGTGATCTTCATGTCGATCTCCGAAGCGATCCGCGAGCACCCGGAGCTGGTTCAGAAGTATCTCGGCTCCGTCGTTCCGACATCAGACAACTACTATGCGACGCTGAACTCGGCTGTCTTCACCGACGGTTCGTTCGTCTTCGTTCCCAAGGGCGTTCGCTGCCCGATGGAACTGTCGACCTATTTCCGCATCAATGAGAAGAACACCGGCCAGTTCGAGCGGACGCTGATCATTGCCGAGGAAGGCGCCTATGTGTCCTACCTCGAAGGCTGCACGGCGCCGCAGCGCGATGAAAACCAGCTGCACGCGGCTGTCGTCGAGCTCGTTGCGCTCGATGATGCCGAGATCAAGTATTCGACCGTCCAGAACTGGTACCCGGGCGATGCACAGGGCAAGGGCGGCATCTACAACTTCGTCACCAAGCGCGGCGATTGCCGTGGCGACCGGTCGAAGATCTCGTGGACGCAGGTCGAGACCGGTTCTGCCATCACCTGGAAATACCCGTCTTGCATTCTGCGCGGTGACGATTCCAGAGGCGAGTTCTACTCGATCGCCGTTTCCAACGGTCATCAGCAGATCGATAGCGGCACCAAGATGATCCATCTCGGCAAGAACACGTCGAGCCGCATCGTTTCCAAGGGTATCGCCGCCGGCGTCTCGCAGAACACCTATCGCGGCCAGGTTTCGGCCCACCGCAAGGCGTCCAACGCCCGCAACTTCACGCAGTGTGACTCGCTGCTGATCGGCGACAAGTGCGGCGCTCACACGGTGCCCTATATCGAGGCGAAGAATTCGACGGCGCAGTTTGAGCACGAGGCGACCACCTCGAAAATCTCCGAAGACCAGCTGTTCTACTGCCTGCAGCGCGGCATCCCGACCGAAGCGGCGATCGCCCTGATCGTCAACGGCTTCGTCAAGGAAGTCCTGCAGGAACTGCCGATGGAATTCGCCGTCGAAGCGCAGAAGCTGATCAGCATCTCGCTCGAGGGGTCTGTCGGCTGACGCCGTCGCGATTGACTATTCAGGGGCGCGACTGAGAGCGCCCGTTTCCGAACGCTTTTATGGAAAAAGAACATGCTTGAAATCAAGAACCTGCACGCCCGCATCGCCGAAGACGGCACCGAGATCATTCGTGGTTTGAACCTGACGGTGAAGGCCGGCGAGATTGCTGCGATCATGGGGCCAAACGGCTCCGGCAAGTCGACGCTCTCCTACATCCTGTCGGGCCGCGAAGACTATGAAGTCACCGAGGGTGACATTCTCTATAACGGCGAGAGCATTCTCGAGCTCGACGCTGCGGAGCGTGCCTCCAAGGGCATTTTCCTCGCCTTCCAGTATCCGGTCGAGATTCCGGGCGTTGCCACCATGCAGTTTCTCAAGGTGGCGATGAACGAGCAGCGCAAGGCGCGCGGCGAAGACGAGCTGAAGACGCCTGATTTCATGCGCCTGGTGAAGGATGCGGCCGCCAAGCTGCAGATCAACACCGAGATGCTGAAGCGTCCGCTGAACGTCGGTTTCTCCGGCGGTGAAAAGAAGCGCGCGGAAATCCTGCAGATGGCGCTGTTGCAGCCGCAGCTTTGCATTCTCGACGAGACGGATAGCGGCCTCGACATCGACGCGCTCAAGATCGTGGCCGACGGCGTCAACGCGCTGCGTTCGCCGGATCGCGCCGTCATCGTCATCACCCACTACCAGCGCCTGCTCGATTACATCGTGCCTGACACCGTCCACGTTCTCTACAAGGGCCAGGTGATCAAGTCGGGTGACAAGACGCTGGCGCATGAGCTGGAAGCCAATGGCTATGCCGACATCATCGGAGCGGCAGCCTGATCGAGGCGGAAAGGACGACGTCCATGAACATGCAGACGACGAGCCGCCTGACTGCTGCGGAAGCAGCGCTGATCGAGGCTTTCAACAACCAGTTCGGCGAATTGCCGGGCGACGGCGCGGTCACCGCGACGCGCGACCGGCTGCTTGACGATCTGAAGAAGTCCGGCCTGCCGACGCGCCGCGTCGAGGCCTGGCATTATACCGACCTGAAGAACCTGCTGCGCGCGGTTCCGGCTGTTGCCGGCGACGCCGCGTCGAAGAGCGTGAAGCCGCTCGTCGAGGGATCCTCGGTGCTTTCGATCGTCCAGGGTCATGTCGATGCCAAGGCTTCGGTCCGCGATCTCGACGTCTCCAGCTACGCGCAGCATCTGCTCGACGGTTCGGCTGCGACGTCGCTTGGCGCTCTCGGCGCCGATGACGCGGTCGGCCGTATCAACGGCAGCTTTGTGCGCGACGGCTACGTGATCGACGTTGCCGATGGCACCGAACTCGAAAAGCCTCTCGAAATCGACATCGTCCATGCCGGCGGTCAGATCCATACGCGTCTGCCGGTGACTTTCGGCGCCAACGTCAAGGGGACCGTGATCGAACGTCACCTGACGGCGACATCGGATGCGGCGCTGGTGTCGCACGTCAGTGACATCACCATCGGCGAAGGCACCGAACTCACCTGGATCATCCTGCAGCAGCAGGGGGGCGACGACACGCATCTTGCCCAGATCCGCGTCGATCTCGGCGCCGACGCCAAGTTCAGGCTGTTCGTCATCAATGCCGGCGGCAAGTTGGTACGCCAGGAATTGCATATCAAGGCGACCGGCGAGGGTTCCGACCTGACGCTGCGCGGCATCAACCTGCTCGGCGGCGATACCCATACCGACGTCACCATGGTTCTCGGCCATAACGTTCCGAATACCGCTTCGACAGAGATCATCCGCAACGTCGTGTTCGACCGCGCCAAGGGCGTCTTCCAGGGCATGATCCGGGTTGCTCCGGACGCGCAGAAGACCGACGCCAAGATGGCCTGCAACACGCTGCTTATGTCGGATGATGCCGAGTTCTCGGTCAAGCCCGAGCTCGAAATCTTCGCCGACGACGTGCAGTGCGGCCATGGCGCCACGGTTGCCGATATCGACCACAACCATCTCTACTACCTGATGGCGCGCGGCATTCCGGAGAACAAGGCGCGGGCGATGCTCGTCAATGCCTTCGTCGCCGAGATCGTCGAGGAACTGGAAGACGAAGCCTTGGTCGAAGCGCTCGAGGGCGTGATCTCGGTCTGGCTCGAAAAGCACGCCTGAGGCCGCGAAGGAGGAGAACTCTCCTCTTTCGTCATGCTCGGGTTTGTCCCGAGCATCTACAACGGTCGATTGCGCTGCGACGTGATTGGATCCTCGGGACGAGCCCGAGGATGACGCGGAGCTAGGGCGACGCTTGTCGGCATGCCCGAGGCCTTACCAAAGGCTCCATCAAGGAGCGAGAACCGAAAGGGTCTGCTATGGACCAGACTGCGCCGGCCGCCTATGACGTCGAAGCCATTCGCAAGGATTTCCCGATCCTCGCGAAGCAGGTGTATGGCAAGCCGCTGGTCTATCTCGACAACGGCGCCTCGGCGCAGAAGCCGCAGGCGGTGATCGACGCGATCAGCCATGCCTATTCGAACGAATATGCCAATGTGCATCGCGGCCTGCATTTCCTCTCGAATGCGGCAACCGAGGCTTACGAGGCCGCGCGCGAAAAGGTGCGCCGCTTCCTGAACGCGCCGTCAGTTGACGAGATCGTCTTCACCAAGTCCTCGACCGAGGCGATCAATACGGTCGCCTATGGCTGGGGCATGCCGGAGATCGGCGAGGGCGACGAGATCGTCCTGTCGATCATGGAGCATCATTCCAACATCGTTCCCTGGCATTTCATCCGCGAGCGTCAGGGCGCCAAGCTAGTCTGGGTCGATGTGGATGATGAGGGCGCGTTTCACATCGAGGCCTTCGAAAAGAGCCTGACGGAACGCACCAAGCTGGTGGCTATCACTCATATGTCGAATGCGCTCGGCACCGTCGTTCCGGTCAAGGAAATCTGCCGCATCGCCCATGAGCGCGGCATTCCGGTGCTGGTCGATGGGTCGCAGGGTGCGGTCCATATGCCTGTCGACGTGCAGGATCTCGATTGCGACTGGTACGTGATGACCGGCCACAAGCTTTACGGTCCGTCGGGCATCGGCGTTCTCTACGGCAAGAAGGATCGGCTTCGTGCCATGCGCCCATTCCAGGGCGGCGGCGAGATGATCTTCGAGGTTACCGAGGACAACGTCACCTATAACGAGCCGCCACACCGTTTCGAAGCCGGTACGCCGCCGATCGTGCAGGCGATCGGTCTCGGCTATGCGCTCGATTACATGGAAAAGGTCGGCCGCGAGGCTATATCCCGCCATGAGGCCGATCTGACCGCCTATGCGACGGAGCGGCTGCGCGACGTCAACTCGCTGCGGGTCATCGGCACGGCGCCCGGCAAGGGCGGCATCTTCTCGTTCGAGCTTGCGGGCCTGCATGCCCATGACGTCTCGACGGTGATCGACCGGCGCGGTGTTGCGGTTCGCGCCGGAACGCATTGCGCCATGCCGCTCTTGAAACGCTTCGGCGTGACCTCCACATGCCGTGCATCCTTCGGCATGTACAATACCCGTGCCGAGGTCGATGCCTTGGCCGACGCGCTTGAATACGCGCGCAAGTTCTTTGCTTGAGGATACCGTTATGAGCGTTGACGACAGCGAACAGAAGATCGACGTGCGCGAGGGAATCGTGCATTCCAGCATTCCGGCGGAAGAGCTGGCACGCCTCAGCGATGATGTGATCATGGCGCTGAAGACGGTCTATGACCCTGAAATTCCTGCCGATATCTTCGAACTCGGGCTGATCTACAAGATCGACATTGAAGATGACCGTATGGTGAAGATCATGATGACACTGACGGCGCCCGGTTGCCCCGTCGCCGGCGAGATGCCGGGCTGGGTGGAAAACGCCGTCGGTTCCGTCGAGGGTGTTTCCGGTGTCGAGGTCGAAATGACCTTCGATCCGCCGTGGACGCCCGACCGCATGTCGGAAGAGGCGCAGGTTGCGGTTGGCTGGTACTAATTGGCGGCTGGTATTGATCGGTTAAGCCACTGGCACTACATTTGATTCATGAAACACCGGACCTTCAATCCGTGTGCGTAAGGAGAATGAGCCGATGGGCTTTGCAGTGATGAGCATGACGCAGGAAGCGGCCGATCGCGTGAAGGCGATCGTCGGCGGTGCGGGACCGGATGCCAAGGGTATTCGCGTCGGCATCAAGAAGGGCGGCTGCGCCGGGATGGAATATACCATCGACATGGTGAGCGAACCCAACCCGAAGGACGACCTGATCGAGCGCGATGGCGCGCGCGTCTGGATCGAGCCCTCGGCGGTGCTTTATCTGCTCGGGACCCAGCTCGGCTTTGAACAGACGACGCTGCGCTCCGGTTTCACCTTCACCAACCCGAACCAGACATCAGCCTGCGGCTGCGGCGAATCCGTCGAGCTGAAGCCTGCCGATCTCGCGGCACTCGCCGCTCAGGGCAATCCCGTCGTGAACGCTTCGCATTGATAGGCGGTCCGATGGCCACCAACAGGCCGCCAGCAATGGCGGCTTTTTGTTTTTGCAGTTGTCCGATCGCGGCGGCGTAACATCTCTCAGGCATGATCATCGAAACGCTGCTTCTGCTGTTTGCCAAGGGCGCTCTGCTCGGTCTCGTCATCACGATACCGCCGGGCCCGATCGCGACGCTTTGCATCGATCGCAGCCTGAACCGCGGCTTCGCCTCGGGAGCTGCGATCGGCATTGGGGCGGCACTTGGCGACTCCATCTACGCGCTGGTCGCCGCGGCTGGTCTCGCGATGGTCTCCGACGTCGTCGATACCTATTCGCTGATGATCGCGGCTGTTGGCGGCGTGCTGCTGCTGTTCCTCGGCATCCGGGACCTGATGACGCCGCCGGCCGCGGCCAGAGAAGTGGGCGCCGGCAATCTCTTCCGTCTGATCGCCTCGACCTTTCTGCTGGCAATCTCCAATCCGGGGGCGCTGCTATCCTTCGGCGGGTTGTTCGCAGGCCTTGGGCTTGTTGACGGCAATACGGTCACGGAGACGGCAGCGATCGTCATCGGCGTCTTCTTCGGGGCGATGGCGTGGTGGGTGGCGCTGAGTGCGGCGGTCAATCTTGCCAGGGACAGGATCTCCAGCGACGTGACACTGCTGATCCGCCGCATTTCCGGCTGGCTGATCATCGGCTTCGGCATTGCCGTGCTTGGCTATGCCGCGATCAATCTTCTCGGGTAATTCAGTCGCGCTTGATGGTGGCGAGCCACTGCCAGAGGTCGGCTCCGGTCTCGAAGACCACGGCGTTTGCTTTGTAGCCTTGAGCTGCCTGCATCATGTCGGTCATCTCGGTGGCGAGATCGGCCGGCTGGCCTTCATCCGTGGTGAGCGTCGAGGGATCGACACGGCTGTAGCCCGGGGTGCTCAAGTTCGCGACATTGTTGGCAACTGCGGCGAAGCGGTTCGTCTGCGCGCGCATGCCCGACGATGCGGTATTCAAGATGCTTGAAATGTTCATCGGCCGGTATTCCCCACGCGTCCCGTCACTGTCCTATAGCAGCCGGAGCTTAGTGAATGCTGAACGCGTTTCGTTAATGGTGGCCGCAGCTGGATGCACGATCTGTGTCGAACTGGTGCAGGTCGTGAAGGCTGGCTGAGCGGTCCGCACTTGGCGTCGTGGCGGCCGGGGAGTACGATGCGGCCTGATGGTGGAGGCGGCGATGTCTTCAAGCTTCAATGTTCACAAGGCGGATGGATACGAGCAGCTGATGGGCCGCTGGAGCCGCAGGCTCGCGCCGCCATTCATTGCGTTTTCAGCTGTCGAGGATGGCGAGCGGGTGCTCGACGTCGGCTGCGGCACAGGAAGCCTTACCTTCTCGCTGTTAGAAACCGTTAATGTCGGCGCGATCGAGGCGATCGACTTTTCGCAGATCTTCGTCGACGAGGTGATCCGTCACAACAACGATCCGCGCATCACCGTGCGGCAGGCGGATGCCTGCGCGCTGCCTTTCGAGGCGAAGAGTTTCGACCGGGCGCTGGCCCTGCTTGTGCTGCATTTCGTTCCGGAGGCGGCCAAGGCCATTTCCGAAATGCGGCGGGTCGTACGCCCGGGTGGCGTGGTTGCGGCGGCGGTCTGGGATCATCTCGGTGGCATGGCGGGCATGCGGATGATGATCGATACCGTGGCAGCTCTCGGCGAGGGCGGGCGGCAGTTGCGCGCCCGCTATTGCTTTCAGCCGATGATGCAGCCGGGAGAGATGAAGCAGGCCTTCATCGACGGCGGTCTTCTCGATGTCGAGGAAACGCAGCTGCTCGTCCGCATGGACTACGAGAATTTCGAGGACTACTGGAAACCGATTGCCGCGGGGGAAGGGCCGCTCGGCGCATTCATGGGCAAGCTCGGCAGCGCGGAGAGGGCGCAGGCCGATGCGGCGGTACGCGATGCCTATGAAGCCGGGCGGCCCGACGGCCCGCGTTCCTTTGCCAATATCGCCTGGGCCTGCCGCGGCAGGGCGCCTTAGCTACAGCTACTTTTTGATATCGATGCCTGCTTCGACTGCCGCCGCGATGAATGCCATACGGGCATCGTCGTTGGTGCGCTTTCCCTTGATGACGTCGGCGCAGACGAGCAGCGCCTTGTCGAGCGCCGGACCATCTTCCGTCGGCCAATCCTCGATCATCGCCCAGGAGGCTGCCTGTGTCGTATCGATCGTGACGTAGACGCCCGGCTCTTCGAGCGCCAGCAGAACGGGTTTCGCCCAGGGAACCTGCGTGAGATCGTCGTCGGATTTTGCCATGGCGGTGTCACCTGTGATTGCCTGAAAGTGGGAGACCCTTAGCTTTCACTCGGGCTGCTCACAAGCTTCCTAGAAAAGAAAACGCCCGGACAGAGCCGGGCGTTTCGTTGTTCAGACCTTACTCGGCCGCTTCGGCATAGTCTTCGAGCGGCGGGCACGTGCAGATCAGGTTGCGGTCGCCGAAGACATTGTCGACACGGTTGACCGGCGACCAGTATTTGTCGACGCGGAAAGCGCCCGGCGGGAAGCAGGCCTGTTCGCGCGAATAGGGACGATCCCATTCGCCGACGAGGTCTTCGACCGTATGCGGGGCGTTCTTCAGCGGGTTGTTGGCCTTGTCGGAACGGCCTTCCTCGATGTCGCGAGCCTCCTGGCGGATCGCCAGCATTGCTTCGCAGAAACGGTCGAGTTCGGCCTTGGTTTCCGATTCCGTCGGCTCGATCATCAGCGTGCCGGCAACCGGCCAGCTCATGGTCGGGGCGTGGAAGCCGCAGTCGATCAGGCGCTTGGCGACGTCGTCAACCGTCACGCCGCAGCTGTCGACCAGCGGGCGGGTGTCGATGATGCACTCATGCGCCACGCGGCCGGCTTCGGACTTGTAGAGCACGTCGTAGGCGCCCTTCAGCCGGGCTGCGATGTAGTTGGCGTTGAGGATCGCCACCTTGGTTGCCTGCGTCAGGCCTTCGCCGCCCATCATGAGGCAGTAGCTCCAGGAGATCGGCAGGATGGATGCTGAGCCGAAAGCTGCCGCGGAGACCGCGCCCGGGCGGCCGTCGCTTTCCGGGTGACCCGGAAGGAAGGGTGCCAGATGCGCCTTGACGCCGATCGGGCCCATGCCGGGACCGCCGCCGCCATGCGGGATGCAGAAGGTCTTGTGCAGGTTGAGGTGGCTGACGTCGGAGCCGATGTCACCAGGGCGGGACAGGCCGACCATGGCGTTCATGTTGGCGCCGTCGAGATAGACTTGGCCGCCATGCTTGTGAACGAGATCGCAGATCTCCTTGACCGTTTCCTCGAACACGCCATGCGTCGAGGGGTAGGTGATCATGCAGCAGGAGAGGTTCTCAGAATACTGCTCGGCCTTGGCGCGGAAATCGTCGAGGTCGATATCGCCGTTTTCGCGAACCTTGACGACAACGACCTTCATGCCGACCATCTGCGCCGAAGCCGGGTTGGTGCCGTGAGCGGAGGTCGGGATCAGGCAGACGTCGCGGTGACCATTGCCATTGGCGATATGGTAGTTGCGGATCGTCAGCAGGCCCGCATATTCGCCCTGCGCACCGGAGTTCGGCTGCATGGAGAAGGCGTCATAGCCGGTGACGGCGCAGAGCTTTTCGATCAGATCGTCGATCATCTCGCGGTAGCCGAGTGCCTGGTCTGCCGGGACATATGGATGGATATCCGAGAATTCCGGCCAGGTGATCGGCAGCATTTCCGCCGTGGCGTTCAGCTTCATCGTGCAGGAGCCGAGCGGGATCATCGAGCGGTCGAGCGCCAGATCGCGGTCCGAAAGACGGCGGATGTAGCGGGTCATCTCGCTTTCGGCGCGGTTCATGTGGAAGATCGGATGCGTCAGGTATTCGCTGGTACGGGCGAGACCCTTCGGCAGGCGGTAGCTCGGCTCGAATTCGGCAACGGCGAAGTTGCCGCCGAATGCGCGCCAGACAGCTTCCAGCGTCGCCGGGCGGGTGCGCTCGTCAAGGCTCATGCCGATCTTGGTGGCGCCGACCTTGCGCAGGTTCACGCCCTCGGCAACAGCCGAGCGCAGGATGACGCCCTGCATGTGGCCGACATCGACGGTTACAGTGTCGAAGAAGGTTTCGGGCTCGATCGTGTAGCCGAGCTTTTCGAGACCCTTGGCCATCAGCACGGCCTTCTGGTGGACCTGCTGGGCGATCGCCTTGATGCCCTTGGGGCCGTGGAAGACCGCATACATCGAGGCCATGACGGCGAGCAGAACCTGCGCGGTGCAGATGTTAGACGTCGCCTTTTCGCGGCGGATATGCTGTTCGCGGGTCTGCAGCGACAGGCGGTAGGCACGGTTGCCGCGGGCATCGACCGAGACGCCGACGAGACGGCCGGGCATCGAGCGCTTGTGGGCGTCCTTGACCGACATATAGGCGGCATGCGGACCGCCGTAACCGACCGGCACACCGAAGCGCTGCGAATTGCCAATGGCAATGTCGGCGCCCATTTCGCCCGGAGACTTGAGCAGCGTCAACGCCAGGATATCGGCAGCGACGATGGCGATGGCGCCGGTCTGGTGCAGGCGGGAGATCAGGCCGGTGAAATCATGGACGTGGCCATGGGTGCCCGGATACTGGAAGATTGCGCCGAAGACATCGACGGGGTCGAGATCAGTGAACGGGTTGCCGACGATAACGCTCCAGCCGAGCGGCTCGGCGCGAGTCTTGATCAGCTCGATCGTCTGCGGATGGCAGGCGGCATCGACGAAGAAGGCCTTGGCCTTCGACTTCGAAACGCGCTCGGCCATCGCCATGCCTTCGGCAGCGGCCGTCGCTTCGTCGAGCAGCGATGCGTTGGCGACGTCGAGACCGGTGAGGTCGCAGATCATCGTCTGGTAGTTCAGGAGCGCTTCGAGGCGGCCCTGCGAAATTTCGGGCTGGTAGGGCGTATAGGCCGTGTACCAGGCGGGGTTTTCGAGGATGTTGCGCTGGATGACCGGCGGCGTGATCGTGCCGTAATAGCCCTGGCCGATCAGCGAGGTCAGAACCTTGTTCTTGTTGGCGGTCTCGCGCAGCTTGTCGAGCGCCTCGCGCTCCGTCATTGGCGCGCCCCAGACGAGCGGCGCCTTCTGGCGGATGGAGGGCGGCACAGTCGCATCGATCAGCCCGTCTAGGCTGTTATAGCCGATGACCTTGAGCATATCGGTCATTTCGGCCGGAGACGGACCGATATGGCGGCGATTGGCAAAGTCGTAGGGCTGGTAGTCTGTGAACTGGAATTCCGTCGGCGTCGTCATTACGCAGTGAGCTCCTTGTAGGCCGCTTCATCGAGCAGGCCATCGGCATCAGCGGCATTGGCCAGCTTCAGCTTGAAGAACCAGCCGGCACCCTGCGGATCGGAATTGACCAGCGACGGGTCGGCAACGATGGCCGGGTTCACTTCGGTGATTTCGCCATCAAGCGGACAATAGACGTCGGAAGCAGCCTTCACGGATTCAACGGTCGCGGCATTGTCGTTCTTGCCGAAGGTCGCGCCGACTTCAGGCAGTTCGACAAAAACCAGATCGCCGAGCTGGTCGACCGCGTAATTGGTGATCCCAACCGTTGCAACGCCGCCTTCGATCTTCAGCCATTCGTGTTCTTCGGTAAATTTCAGCATGGAAAGGTCCTCTCTGGAAAAGGTTCAGCGTTTGTAGGTCGGCGTGATGAAGGGCACTGCGCTGACGGTGATCGGCAGATATTTGCCGCGCACTTCAGCATAGATTTCGGTCCCGGCAGCCGCATGCGAGATGGGCACGTAGCCCATGGCAACGGGTCCCTCGACGCTCGGGCCGAAGCCACCGGACGTGACTTCGCCGATCTCGGTCTTGCCTTCGGCATCGGCGTAGAGCTTGGCATGGCCGCGCACCGGCGCCTTGCCTTCGGGCTTGAGGCCGACGCGGCGGCGCGTGGCGCCGTTATCGAGTTCGGAAAGAATGCGGGTAGCACCCGGGAAACCACCGGCGCGGGCGCCGCCGGTCTTACGAGCCTTCTGCATGCCCCATTCGAGGGCCGCTTCAACAGGCGTTGTCGTCGTGTCGATGTCGTTGCCATAGAGGCAGAGACCGGCCTCGAGGCGGAGCGAGTCGCGGGCGCCGAGGCCGATTGCCTCGACATCGGGATGCTCAAGCAACCGCTTGGTGACATCCTCGGCCTTGTCGGCGGGAATGGAGATTTCGAAGCCGTCCTCGCCGGAATAGCCCGAACGGGAGACGAGACAGGAAACGTCGTGCAGGCGGCAGTGGCGCACGTCCATGAATTTCATCGCGGCGACATCGGCCCAGAGTTCGGCGAGCACATCGACGGCGCGCGGTCCCTGCAGCGCAACGAGCGCGCGGTCGAGCACGGTGATGTCGCAGATGTCGCCGATGTGTTTGCGCATATGCGCGACGTCTTCATCCTTGCAGGCGGCGTTGACGACGACGAACAGGTGGTCGTCGAGATGGGTGATCATCAGATCATCGAGGATGCCGCCATTGTCGTCGGTGAAGAAGCCATAGCGCTGGCGTCCCTCGGCGAGACCGAGAATATCGACGGGCACGAGGCTTTCGAGCGCAAGGGCTGCATCCTCATACTTGCCTGTCTTCGCCTTCACGATGACCTGGCCCATATGCGAAACGTCGAAGACGCCGGCAGCCTGGCGGGTCTGGAGATGTTCCTTCATGACGCCGGCCGGATATTGCACCGGCATGTCGTAGCCTGCGAAGGGAACCATGCGGGCGCCGAGCGACAGATGCAGCGCATGAAGCGGGGTTTTCTTGAGGGCAGCAGTATCGTCCAATGACGCCTCCGGTCGTTGCGCGTGGAAGTCCATGCGCGGGCTCAAATGAAGGCGCAGTTACGCCTCGTTATCGAGCCCCCTCTGTCCTTGCGCCTGAGATTGTTATCCCTTCGGCGAGCGTTTCGAGAACGCCTCTCTCCAGAGTTCCGTCTGCCCCTTGTGGTCCTTTTGCCTGAGAGTTTCCGGGGCGGTTGCTCCTTCGGCACTGGTTTTGCAAACCAGCTTCTCCCAACAAGGTTGCGGCAATTATCGGGCGGAACGGGTGCTTGGCAAGAGGGGAATGTCGCCACCGAGCAAATTTTTGTCGCGCCGCCCCGGCGCAAGTTGTGATCTGCGTCAAATCGGCTTTTGCTTTTCGCCAATAAAGTGATTAATCGCGACACTAGCGGTGAGGGGATTGGATGACTGCAAGGAGCCGGAAAGCCGGGATGCTGACGCGCATGATCTGCGCGCTGAGCCTGCTTTTGCTCGGCCTTGGGCACCAGCTGCCGCAACTCGGCGCTGAGCCGCTTTACAACGCTGCCGAATATACACTGCCTGACGGTTCCTTCGCCTCGCTCTGCGTCACCGTCAAGGATGACGAAGGCAAGCGGATCCCGATGGGGCCGAATTGCGACGTGTGCCGTCTCGCTGCCTCGGTGATCCTGCCCGCGCCGGATGCTGCCGCATGGCTGAAGCTTGATTTTGCTTCGTTCGAGAACGGCTTGACGAGCGATATAGCCGCCCTGCCGCTTCGCGCGGTGACGCAGCCGAAATCACGGGGGCCGCCGGTTCTGGCCTAATCTCCAACCCGAACCGAAATGCAATATGATGCCGGAGCCCGCCAAGACGATGCGGATGACGGCGAGGAGATATCAGATGAAAACCGTTCAAACCCTTGGCCTTGCCGCTGCCCTTTCCTTTGCCGCGACGGCCGCCACCGCGCATGTGACCTTTCTCGACGCCGAGGCGGCGCAGGAAGCCACCATCCTGGCAACGCTGCAGGTCCCGCATGGCTGTGACGGCAAGCCGACGAATGAAGTGCAGGTGAAGCTGCCGGAAGGCTTTGTTTTCGCCAAGCCGCAGCCGAAGGCCGGCTGGGAGCTCGAGGTCATCAAGGGCGACTACAAGAGGAGCTACGACAATCACGGTACGCCGGTGACGTCGGGCGCGATCGAGATCCGCTGGAAGGGCGGCAATCTCTCCGATGATTTCTACGACACCTTCGTGATCCAGGGTAAGGTCTCCGGCGTCGATGCCGGCACCTCGCTGGCCTTCCCGGTCACGCAGCTCTGCGGCGATACCGTCGAGGCCTGGGATCAGATCGCCGCCGATGGCAGCGATCCGCACAAGCTGAAGAGCCCGGCGCCGGTACTGAAGGTGGTCGAGGGCAGCGGTCACGGCCATGGCCACGACGACATGGCGGGCATGGACATGAGCGGTATGGCCGGAATGGCCATGGCGGCGCCCGCGGGCGACGAGGCGAAGATCGGCGATCTCGAAATATCCGGCGCCTTTGCCAAGGCGATGCTTCCGGGCCAACCGGTCGGCGGTGGCTTCTTCACGGTCAAGAACAACGGCAAGAGCGATGACACGCTTGTCGCCATCACGTCGCCAAATGCCGGCGAGGTGCAGATGCACGAGATGAAGACCGAGAACAATGTCATGAAGATGCGCGAGCTGAAGGGTGGCATCGCCATTCCTGCGGGCGGGACCGTCAAGCTTGAGCCCGGCGCCCTGCATCTGATGTTCCAGAAGGTCACGGCGCCCTTCAAGCAGGGTGACACAGTTCCGGTGACGCTGACCTTTGAAAAGGCGGGCAAGGTCGATGTGACGCTGAAGGTGCTTTCAGCGCAGGGCAAGTAACACGCCCGTCAAGGCAATCAACAAAAAGGCCCGCGTCACAGACCGCGGGCCTTTCTGCCTTCCGGGGACAGAAGTTAGAAGTCTTCGTAGGATTTGAGCGCGTGCTGCAGGCCTGCCTGCGGCTGCTTGTTGCCCTTGGTCATGAGGTCCAGCGCCACTTCCGTCGACTGGATGATGTTCGGCATTTCTTCATGTTCGTCGGCCGCTTCGACGCCGCGCAGCTGGCGCTCGGCAATCCTGCGGGCATCCTTCGCGGCCATGCTTGCCGGAACGCGCGGAGCGATCCGCAACGAGTCGAAGGCGGCAGCCGCAGTGCTTGCCGATATGGTCACGACCTGTGTCATGCTTTCGACGATACCGGTGTGGCGTTGGCTCCCGGCTAAGGAAAATACTCGCATTTTACCGATCTGCCGGAATTACCGGGAAGCGATTGGAAATGCTCTTCTGCTGCGCTAAACAGAGCCATGTTCCAGGCTTTTCTCGTTGCCGCCGGTGGCGCTCTCGGCTCTCTGCTGCGTTATTTCGTCGGCCAGTGGTCGCTCAGACTGTGGGGTCCCAACTTTCCGTGGGGCACGCTGATCGTCAACGTTGCCGGATGTTTCGTCATCGGCGTCTTTGCCGAAATGATCGCCCGCCGTTTCAATGCGTCGGTAGAGCTGCGGCTCTTGCTGGTCACCGGCTTCCTCGGCGGGTTCACGACCTTCTCAGCCTTTTCACTGGACGCAATTTCGCTTTTCGAACGCGGCGAAGCCGTGCTTGGCGGCGTCTATATCGCTGCCAGCGTCGGTCTCTCGATGGCCGCCGTTGTCGCCGGTCTTGCGCTGATGCGGGCGCTGATCTGAGATTCGGGTTTCCGTTTTCGACAAAAATGCTCTAAAGCCACCGGCAAAGGCCGCGCCTGGCGCCGGCAACTCTTTCCGAAAGTACTTTCATGGCTGGCATTGAACATATCACCGTCGAACCGGACGAGGCTGGCATGCGGCTCGATCGCTGGTTCAAGATTCATTTTCCGGGCCTGGGCTTCGGTCCTCTCCAGAAGCTCCTGCGCTCCGGCCAGGTGCGTGTCGATGGCGGCCGCGTCAAGACCGATGCGCGGGTGCAGCCCGGCCAGGTGGTGCGCGTTCCGCCGATCGACGTTGACGCCAAGAAGAACACTCCGATCGCCGGGCACGACTTGAAGCATGGTGGCGATTACGAATTGCTGCAGCGTATGGTGCTGCACGAAGACGACAAAGTGATCGTGCTCAACAAGCCGGCCGGCCTTGCTGTGCAGGGCGGATCGGGCGTGACGCGCAATATCGACAAGATGCTCGAGGCCTGGACCAGCCCGAAGGGCGAGAAGCCGCGGCTGGTGCATCGGCTCGACCGCGACACTTCGGGCGTGCTGGTGATTGCCCGCACCCGCGGCGCGGCGCAGAAGCTGACGGCGGCGTTTCGCGAGCGCGACACCAAGAAGACCTACTGGTCGCTGGTGAAGGGCGTACCGCGCAAGCACGAGGACAAGATTTCGACCTGGCTCGTCAAGGAGCAGACGCCGGACGGTGACCGCATGCGGGTCTGCAAGCACGGCGAGGAGGGGGCGGACCACGCGATCTCCTACTACAAGGTGCGCGAAACGGCAGCGCAGAACCTCGCCTGGCTGGAGATGGAGCCCTACACCGGGCGTACGCACCAGTTGCGTGTGCACGCGCTGCACATCGGCCACCCGATCATCGGCGACCCCAAATATTTCGACGACGACCATAACTGGGATTTCCCCGGCGGCGTGCAGAAGAAGCTGCATCTGCATGCGCGCAAGATTGACGTTCCTCATCCGAACGGCGGCCGTCTGCGGGTCACCGCGCCGCTGCCCCCGCATATGGTGCAGACCTGGAACCTGCTCGGCCTCGACCTCGCAGAGGCGGATCGGGAAGACTACGAATGAAGCTCGCCCTGTTCGATTGCGACGGCACGCTTGTCGACAGTGCTGCGCTGATCCATGAAGTTATGGCACGGACTTTCGTGGCCTTCGGCCATCCAAGGCCTGCGATCGAAAGCACCAAGTCGATCATCGGCCTGACGCTCGACATCGCCATTGCCCGGATGCAGGGCAAACCGCATGTCGATGACGAAGCGGTGGCGATGACCGCGCATTACAAGAAAATCTACATGGACGTGCGCGGCGAGCCCGGCATGGACGTGCCGCTGTTCGACGGCATCAAGCCCGTCATTGCAGCGCTTGCGGCGCGCGACGACATCCTGATCGGTGCCGTGACCGGCAAGTCCCGGCGTGGCCTTGTCAGCGTTCTTGAAACCCATGGCTTTGCGCCACACTTCATCGTTTCGCGGACTGCCGACGATTGCCCGTCGAAGCCGCATCCGGCCATGGTGACGGAATGCTGTGACGAAACCGGCATGAACCCTGCCGATACCGTTGTCATCGGCGATGCGATTTACGATATGCAGATGGCGAAGGCCGCCGGTGCCAAAGCGATCGGCGTATCCTGGGGATATGCCAGTGTCGATGAGCTGATTGCTGCAGGTGCCGATGCCATCGCCCATCATCCGAACGACGTGCTCGACCATTTATGAGGTGACGCCATGCGCGACCTGTTGAACGACCTTTCCGAAGGACTCAGCCATCCCGATCCGATCCGCCGCGCGCAGATCCAGATGAAGAAGCCGCTGCCGAAGCGCTTCTACAAGGACGTTTCCGTTGCCGAACAGGACGCCGGATTTGCGATTCTGCTCGACGGCCGGCCCGTCCGCACGCCTGCCAAGCAGATCCTTGCCGTGCCGACCAAGCCTCTTGCCGATCTGCTCTCTGCCGAATGGCAAGCGCAGGCCGAGGTGATCGATCCGGCGACCATGCCTGTCACGCGGCTGGTGAACACGGCGCTCGACGGTGTGGCGACCGATACGCAGGCGGTGTTCGACGATATTGTGCGCTTTTCCTCCAGCGACCTTCTCTGCTACCGCGCCGACCAGCCGGAGCTGCTGGTGCAGCGCCAGGCCGAGCGCTGGGATCCTGTGCTCGACTGGGCGGCCGGGGATCTCGGTGCGCGCTTCCTGCTGATCGAGGGCGTGATCCATCATGAGCAGCCGCGTGACGCCATCGCGGCTTTCGGCGTGACGCTTCGCCGCCATAATAGCGCGCTGGCGCTTGCGGCGTTGCATACGATGACGACGCTGACTGGATCGGCAATTCTGGCGCTGGCTTTTGCCGAGCGGCACCTGACGATGGACGAAGCCTGGTCGCTTGCGCATCTCGACGAGGACTGGACGATCGAGCATTGGGGCAGCGACGAGGAAGCCGAAGAGCGCCGCGCCAAGCGCTTCGAGGACTTCAAGGCGTCGGCGGATGTTTTTTTGGCGCTAAGGGCCTGAAACATATTGCTTTGACCGCCATAATGACGAACTCTGCGACTCCTGAGTGGGGATGGGTGCAGGTTTTTTCAATGAAGTGGCTGCGGTTGTGTTTTTGCCAGATAGCGATGATCTGCGCTGCCTTGACCGGCTGTGCCGGCATGGGTTCCAGCGAGCCGCCAGCCCCTTTATATGACGTCAGAAGTGCTGTGGTTCTCGGTGGCCCCGGGATCGCCGGGCCTCTGCTGTCAGGCATCAGCGACCGCGTCAATGCTGCCATCAATGCCACGGTCCGCACCGACGTCTATCCGCGCGTCGTGCTGACGATCCGCATCGTTTCCGTCACCAAGGGGCAAGGCTTCGACAAAAACCGCAACGTCGCGAAGATCACCGCCGATGCTGCCTCTGTCGACGACGGGTCGGTGATCGGTGTCTCGGCCTTCGACGTGTCGAGCTTCGCCAACGATCCTGCGATGGCCGATCAGATTCTCGCAGAAGATATTGCCGCGCGGCTTCGCTCGGCATTCAAGCTGACGGCCGGGCGCGGCTGATCAATGCCGCGCTGGCGGCAGGAGGAGTTTTCATGAAGGAAATTCTCGAGGAGCTTGAGCGCCGGCGCGACGAAGCGCGGCTTGGCGGCGGGCAGGCGCGCATCGATGCGCAGCACAAGCGTGGCAAGCTGACGGCCCGCGAGCGGATCGACCTGATCCTCGATGAAGATTCCTTCGAAGAATTCGACATGTTCGTCGAGCACCGTTCCACCGATTTCGGCATGGAGAAGACCCGCTTTGCCGGCGACGGTGTCGTCACCGGCTGGGGCACGGTCAACGGTCGTACCGTCTTCGTCTTCGCCAAGGATTTCACGGTCTTCGGCGGCTCGCTTTCGGAAGCGCATGCCGAGAAGATCATGAAGGTGCAGGACATGGCGCTGAAGAACCGCGCGCCGGTCATCGGTATCTATGATGCAGGCGGCGCACGCATCCAGGAGGGCGTTGCGGCGCTTGGCGGCTATGCGGAAGTGTTCCAGCGCAACGTCCTGGCATCGGGCGTCATCCCGCAGATATCCGTCATCATGGGGCCTTGCGCCGGCGGCGATGTCTATTCGCCGGCGATGACCGATTTCATCTTCATGGTGCGTGACACGTCCTACATGTTCGTGACCGGACCCGACGTCGTCAAGACGGTGACCAATGAGACGGTGACGGCCGAAGAACTCGGCGGCGCCTCCGTGCATACGACGCGGTCGTCGATTGCCGACGGCGCCTATGACAACGATGTCGATACGCTGCTGCAGGTGCGCCGCCTGATCGATTTCCTGCCCTTGTCAAACACATCGCCGATCCCGGAAATCGAATGTTACCAGCCGGTGACAGAGGCGGACGAGTCGCTCGATACGCTTGTGCCCGCCAATGCCAACAAGCCCTATGACATCAAGGAACTGATCCTGAAGGTCGCCGATGAGGGCGATTTCTTCGAGATCCAGGCGAGCTTCGCCAAGAACATCGTCTGCGGCTTCGGGCGCATCGAGGGCTCTACGGTCGGTTTCGTGGCCAACCAGCCGATGGTGCTGGCCGGCGTGCTCGACAGCGATGCATCGCGCAAGGCGGCGCGTTTCGTGCGCTTCTGCGATTGCTTCAACATTCCGCTGGTGACCTTTGTCGACGTGCCCGGATTTTTGCCGGGGACGGCGCAGGAATATGGCGGGTTGATCAAGCATGGCGCAAAGCTGTTGTTTGCGTATGCCGAAGCGACGGTTCCGAAACTGACGGTGATCACCCGCAAGGCTTTCGGCGGCGCCTATGACGTGATGGCGTCGAAGCATCTGCGCGGCGACCTCAATTACGCCTGGCCGACGGCACAGATCGCCGTCATGGGAGCCAAAGGCGCGGTCGAGATCATCTTCCGCAAGGATATTGCCGATCCCGAGAAGATCGCGGCGCATACGAAAATGTACGAGGACCGGTTCCTGTCGCCTTTCGTTGCCGCCGAGCGTGGTTACATCGACGAGGTGATCATGCCGCACTCGACGCGCCGCCGTCTGGCGCGCGGATTGAAGATGCTGCGCAACAAGGATCTCTCCAATCCCTGGAAGAAGCATGACAACATTCCGTTATGAGCGAATAAAACTGTCCTTTCAGCTGTTTACGCACTGTCGAAGAAGTGAATAGACGTTGGCATTCCGTGATTTTTCTTGGGAATGGCGACGCGCTAACGCTCTTGCGCCCCTAAAAGGAGAGTCCTTATGTCTGGTATTTTTGATCGCCTGAACGCCTACCAACCCTTCGCGCTGGCTGCGCTCAGAATTTTCACCGCTTTGCTTTTTATCGAGCATGGCACGATGAAGCTTTTCGCTTTTCCCATCCCGCAGGGCGAGGGTGGTTCGCTGCCACCGCTTTTTCTCGTTGCCGCATTGCTTGAGGTTATCGGTGGCCTGCTCGTTCTCGTCGGCTTCCTGACGCGCCCGGTTGCTTTCCTGCTGTCCGGTGAGATGGCGATCGCCTATTTCATGGCGCATTTCCCGCGCGGCTTCTACCCGGCGGTCAACGGCGGCGGCGAAGCCATCCTGTTCTGCTTCATCTTCCTGTTCCTGGTTTTCGCCGGAGCTGGCGCGCTATCGGTGGACAAGCGCAACGCCTAAAGAAGACGCCGCGGGTTTTGGCCCGCGGCGTTTTTATCTCATGCGGTGAGCTTCAGCCCGGCGATGCCCGCAACGATCAGCGCGATGCAGGCAAGGCGCGATGCGGTGGCGGGATCGCCAAGCAGCCAGATACCGAGAAGGACCGTGCCGACGGTGCCGATTCCGGTCCAGATCGCGTAAGCCGTGCCGATCGGTAGCGTTTTCACCGCCAGCCCCAGAAGTACGACGCTGATCACCATCGAGATAACGGTGAAAATCGTCGGCATGGGTTTGGTGAAGCCATCGGTGTATTTCAGACCGATCGCCCAACCACATTCAAAAAGTCCGGCTAGAAACAGCAGGAACCAGGCCATCTTACTCTCCTTTTCAAGAGCGAGGCCGTCCCCGCGACATTTGCGCCCGAGGGATCGGGCGCCGCAGTCGTCTGCGTTGATTTCTATATGCGCGGAGTAACGGCTGAGTTCAAGGTAGGAATTGGCATAGCTGCCATGCCACCCGTTTCTTGCGGCTTACCCAAGCCGCTCGGCATGCCACTTCAAATGGTCGTCCATGAAGGTCGAGATGAAGTAGTAGGAGTGGTCGTAGCGCTCGTGCATGCGCAATGTCAGGGCGATGTCCGTACCCTTGATGGCCTCTTCGAACAGCCAGGCGCGCAGGCCTTTTTCCAGGAAGCCGTCGGCCTTGCCCTGATCGATCAGGAACTCCGGGAACCGTGCGCCATCGCTTACCAGCGCGCAGGCGTCATACTGGCGCCATTTGGTCTCATCCGTGCCGAGATATTTTCCGAGCGCAGGGGCCGACCAGTCGGCCGTCGAAGGTTCAACGATCGGCGCGAAGGCCGAGCAGCTCTTGAAACGCTCCGGGTTCTTCAGCGCGATCGTCATCGCACCGTGACCGCCCATCGAATGGCCGAAGATGCCCTGACGGCTCATGTCGGCCCGGAATTGTTCGGCGATCAGGGCAGGGAGCTCTTCGGTGATGTACGTGTACATCTGGTAGTGCTCGGCCCAAGGCGATTCCGTTGCGTCGAGATAGAAGCCGGCGCCTTTGCCCATCTGCCAATTTGTCAGCTCGTCGGCGACATCGTTGCCGCGCGGGCTGGTGTCGGGGCAAACGATGATCAGGCCAAGTTCAGCGGCCATGCGCCGGTATTCGCCCTTCTCCATGACGTTTGCATGGGTGCAGGTGAGGCCGGAGAGATACCAGAGCACAGGGCAGGGCTCCTTGATCGCCTGCGGCGGCACGAAGACCGCAAAGGTCATGTCGCAGTTGCAGGCTTCCGAAGCGTGGCTGAAGACGCCCTGCATGCCGCCGAAAGCGGTTGCCTGGGAAATGATGTTCATGGCTGATTGTCCGTATTGGGGCTGGCGGCCTTGGCGCGCCGGCAGAGGCGATCGAATGTTTCCAGGAACCGTGAGCGGTCCTTGGGGCTGAAGGCGGCGTTGTAACCCTTGCTCTCGCCGGTCTCGCGAAGATGGGCGCCGAGGTCGCGCATGGCACTCGCCATACCGATATTGGTGTCGTCGAAGACGCGTCCGGTCGGGCCGCTGACGAGCGCGCCGGTTGCGACGCAGCGCACGGCAAGCGGCACGTCGGCGGTGACGACGACGTCACCTTGACCTGCATGCTCGGCGATCCAGTTGTCGGCCGCGTCGAAGGCATTGGAAACGATGACGTTCTTCACCATCGGATCGCGCGACGGGCGCAGGCCCGAGTTGGCGACGAAGGTGACCTCGATGCCGAGGCGCTCGGCAACCTTCAGGATTTCCGGTTTGACCGGGCAGGCGTCTGCATCGACATAGATCATGAAGTTCAATCTGTTTTTGCTGGAACGCCACGCGTTACCGCGTAGCGTTCTTTCTTTCGGCTCTCATAGTCCGGCGGCTGCCATCGGTTCAAGATGTCAGGCTTCTTTCAGTGTGCCGGCCTTCTTTGCCACCCAGGTGGCAATGACGTCCATCAGCGTCGGATTGAGGCAGTCGTAGGTCTCCAGGCCGATCTCCCTGAACTTGCCCCGCACGCCCGCCATCGCTGAAGGCGGCGTGCCGGTTTCAATGATCGAGGAGACGAAGGCCGCAAAGCCCGGTTCAGGCCAGCCGCTTTCCTGGAAGCGTTCGGGATGAACGAAATCCAGCCCCTTGAACGCGTGATCGCGCTCCACCGGTCCGTACATGTGAACGCCGCACTGCTTGCAGGCATGGCGCTGGATCAGCGCTTCGGGATCGACGACGTGAAGCTTGTCGCCATTCTCCAGAACCGAGACATTCTCATGCGCCGCCACTGCCACGATCGAGAATGCGGCGCTCTTGGGCTTCCAGCACTTGCTGCAGCCACAGGCGTGGTTGTGCAGTACCGTGCCCTTGACCGCCACCTTCACGGGCTTGTCCGTACAGGCGCAGACAAGCGTTCCGCCGTTGAAATTCGCCTGACCCTTCTTCACCCCGCCATCGAGCAGCGGGTGTATCGATACCTGGTTTGCCATGTTCAGCTTCTCCTCCTCAGCTGCCCACAGCTCCCAAATCAGGATCGATTTGCGACAAAGCCGCAGGCGATTTCAACGTCGAACCGCATTCCGCATCACTCTCCTCAGTAGACCACGACGCCCCGGATGCTTTCACCCTTGTGCATCAGCTCGAAGCCCTTGTTGATGTCTTCGAGCGGCATCGTATGGGTGATCATCGGGTCGATCTGGATCTTGCCCTGCATGTACCAGTCGACGATCTTCGGCACGTCGGTGCGGCCGCGCGCGCCGCCAAAGGCCGTGCCCATCCAGTTGCGGCCGGTGACCAGCTGGAACGGACGCGTCGAGATTTCCTGGCCGGCGCCGGCAACGCCGATGATAACAGACTTACCCCAGCCGCGATGCGATGATTCGAGCGCCTGACGCATGACCTTGGTATTGCCGGTGCAATCGAACGTGTAATCGGCGCCGCCGATTAGGTCGCCGTTGCGCTTCGTCAGGTTGACGAGATAAGGCACGATATCGTCGCCGACTTCCTTCGGATTGACGAAATGCGTCATGCCGAACTTCTCACCCCATTCCTTGCGGTCCGGATTGATATCGACGCCGATGATCATGTCGGCGCCGGCGAGGCGCAGGCCCTGCAGTACGTTCAGACCAATGCCGCCGAGACCGAAGACGATCGCCGTCGAGCCGATCTCAACCTTGGCGGTGTTGATGACAGCGCCGATGCCGGTGGTGACGCCGCAGCCGATGTAGCAGATCTTGTCGAAGGGGGCGTCGGGGTTGACCTTGGCGAGCGCGATCTCCGGCAGAACGGTGAAGTTCGAGAAGGTCGAGCAGCCCATATAGTGGTGGATCTTGTCCTTGCCGATCGAGAAGCGCGAGGTGCCGTCGGGCATCAGGCCCTGGCCCTGCGTCGCGCGGATCGACGTGCAGAGATTAGTCTTGCGCGACAGGCAGGAATAGCACTCGCGGCATTCCGGCGTGTAGAGTGGAATGACGTGGTCGCCCTTCTTCACCGAGGTGACGCCGGGGCCGACATCGACGACGATGCCTGCGCCTTCGTGACCGAGAATTACGGGGAAGAGGCCTTCCGGATCGGCGCCCGACAGGGTGAAATCATCGGTATGGCAGATGCCCGTCGCCTTCACCTCGACCAGCACCTCTCCGGCGCGTGGTCCTTCAAGCTGAACTGTCATGACCTCAAGCGGCTTGCCGGCCTGAACGGCGACTGCGGCGCGAACGTCCATCGTCTGATCTCCCTCATATGATTTGATGGCGGACATTGGCACGCCGGGTGAGGGAGGCTCAAGCAAAAAGCTTGATCAAAAGACACTTTGTCCGGGATGCGGCAGCGAGTTTGCCGCAAACGTCAGAAGAGGTTTTCGCTCGCGAAAATAATGGCATAGCCGTGCATCGCGATTGCCGCATAAAGCCCGAATGCAACAAGCATGCGCTCACCATCATTCATCTCATCAAGCTTCTGGCGCGGTTTGACGGATCCCGAGCCGATCATGCTCAGCAGGATGAAGACAACAAGGCCGGCGATCAGCAGATTGTTCGACAGTCCGATCTCCCAGCCGATCGCCAGAATGCAGCCTGTGACCGCGAAACTTGCCACCATCAGCGAATGACGGGTGCGGAAGATCTGCCGCAGAACCTGTCCGCCGTCGAAGCGATGCATGGGCAGGAGGTTCAGCAGATTGAAGGCGCCGAGAATCAGCAGGAAGACAAGCAGCGGCCGTCCGAAACTCGCAGGCAGAAGGCCATGACCGATCCCCTGGTATGCGGTGATGACGATCTGCACGAGGAAAGCCGACATGCCGGCGCCCATCAGCGCGCAGGCTGCGACCTCGAAGAGATTCTTGTACGGCCGCCCGCCAATGGCGATACCGCCGAGCAGGGGGACGAAGATCATCCGCACTGACTTGTGTCCAAAGGCGCGATAGGCAGCCATATGGCCAAGCTCATGGAGCACGATGACCAGCGTGAGAAAGGTGGAGATCATCAGGCCGCTGACGCTGAGCCCGAAGAATGGCCAGAGCAGCAGCGTCGAGAGGATCGCCAGGCTTGTCTGCACCAACGGACCTTCGAAGTAACCCTGCGGCTTCGAAATGCCGGTTTCCAGCCAGCCCTGCAGCGACCTTACCTCCCGCTGCAGAACGAAATAGCGGAAGAGTAGGAAAGCGAGACCGCGATAGTGATCCGTCTGACTGATCTCCAGCGTCGCCCCTTGGGGCGTTGCCCTGATGATGCGGCTCTCGGTGTAATGCGTCCAGAACTGCGGATCGAGCGTGCTGTCGTCGGCAATCCGGGAGCGGAAGGCATGAACGCCGCCAGCCGGGAGCGCGTCGAGCGCCAGGATGCGGCGCAGCGGCTCTCCATTCCGGTCGAGATGGCGGTAAACCTGCTCGACGAACCCAGGGCGATGCGCGATCGGCCGGCTGCTGATGACGGCGTGATGCCAATCAGCGGCTTCGCCAGCGGGATTGATCGCCTTCCAGAGCGTCTCCGGCGAACAGCGGAAGGTTCTGATGACGCTGATCGTGCGCTGCCCAAGTGGCATGCGCATCAACAGCCAGAGCAGGCCAAGATTGATCGATAGCAGCAAGCCTGCCGATTGAAGGGCCGTCATTCGCAACTCCGGCCCCAGCCACAGGACGAAAACGGCTCATCATAGAGCGGGCGTCTTAACAAAAATCCTTGGCTTTCAGGCCGTCAGAGGTTGCGGCTGTCCCGGAATGGGTCAGGCGAATTCCATGATGACGGCATCGACGGCCAGGCTTTCACCCGGCTTCGCCTTGACCTTGCCGACGACGAGGTCGCGCTCGGCGCGCAGGACATTTTCCATCTTCATGGCTTCGACCACCGCCAGCGTTTCGCCGGCTTTGACTTCCTGGCCTTCGGACACCGAGATCGACACGACGAGGCCGGGCATCGGGCAGAGCAGGAGTTTCGACGTATCGGGCGGCAGCTTCACCGGCATCAGCCTGTCGAGTTCCGCGTGGCGCGGCGTAAACGTCTTCGTCCGGACAGAAAGCCCCTGCCAGTCGATCCGCAGGCCATTCAGGATGGGGCGGATCTGGGCAATGACTTTGACGCCGCCGATCGTTCCGGACCAGACGGGCTCGCCCGGTCTCCAGGTGGTGACAACCTGAATTTCGCTGCCATCTGCATTCATCCCCATGTCGAAGGGGATGGTGACATGGCCTTCCGTCAGCGAGAGGCCAACATAGTCCTTGCCGATCCTGACCACCCAGTCGCTGCGCAGATCGCTGCTGGCCGCACGGAGCCGATCGGCATGGCGCTCGCGGCGGCTCGTTTCGATCAGCGATGCCGATAGCGCGATGGCTGCGAGAGCAGTCTGCTGCCAGCCGTCAGGTTCGGACGGAGCAAAACCATCGGGATATTCCTCGGCAATGAAGCCGGTCGACAGGCGGCCCTCGCGCCAGCGTGGATGTTTCATCAGTGCCGAAAGAAACGGGACGTTATGTTCTATCCCATCGACGACAAAGGCGTCGAGCGCTTCGGCCATGGCATCGATGGCCGCCAGCCGGTCCGGCGCCCAGGTGCAGAGCTTGGCGATCATCGGGTCGTAATACATGGAAATCTCGGCACCTTCATAAACGCCGGTGTCGTTGCGGACGATCACGCCGCCCTGCTTGCCTTCCTCCGGCGGGCGGTAGCGCGTCAGGCGGCCGATCGACGGCAGGAAGTTGCGATAGGGGTCTTCGGCATAGAGGCGGCTTTCGATCGCCCAGCCGTTGAGCTTGATGTCCTTCTGCGCGAAGGGCAGCTTTTCACCGGCAGCGACGCGGATCATCTGTTCGACGAGATCGACGCCGGTGACAAGTTCGGTCACCGGATGTTCGACCTGCAGGCGGGTGTTCATTTCGAGGAAATAGAAGTTGCGGTCGCGATCGACGATGAATTCGACGGTTCCTGCGCTCTGGTAATCGACGGCCTTGGCAAGCGCGACAGACTGCTCGCCCATCGCCTTGCGGGTCTTTTCATCTAGGAACGGCGAGGGCGCCTCTTCGGCGACTTTCTGATTGCGGCGCTGGATCGAGCATTCGCGTTCGCCGAGATAGACGGTGTTGCCGTGCCCGTCGGCGAGTACCTGAATCTCGATATGACGGGGATCGACGACGTATTTCTCGATGAAGACGCGGTCATCGCCGAACGAACTCTTTGCTTCAGAGCGTGCCCGGTCGAAACCGTCGCGGACTTCGCTCTCGCTCCAGGCGATACGCATGCCTTTACCGCCGCCACCGGCAGAGGCCTTGATCATGACGGGGTAGCCGATCTCGCCGGCGATCTTTTCGGCATGGACGGCATCTTCGATGACGCCAAGATAGCCGGGGACCGTGGATACCTTCGCGGCGTTGGCGAATTTCTTCGATTCGATCTTGTCGCCCATGGCGAGGATCGCCTTCGGCTTCGGTCCGATGAAGACGAAGCCTTCCTTCTCCAGCGCGTCGCAGAAGGAGGCGCGTTCGGAGAGGAAGCCATAGCCGGGGTGTACGGCTTCGGCGCCCGTTTCCTTGCAGGCAGCGATGATTTTCTCGGCCACCAGATAGCTTTCCGAAGCCGGGGCGGGGCCGATATGGATGGCTTCGTCTGCCATCTCGACATGAAGCGCGTCCCGATCCGCGTCGGAATAGACCGCGACCGTCAGGATACGCATACGCCGCGCAGTCTTGATCACGCGGCAAGCGATCTCGCCGCGATTCGCGATCAGGATTTTCTTGAACATGCAGACTCCACCCGAAAAATGCGTCCTGAAGTTCTACGCAGAAACTTCAGAACGCACAATCGTGCGAAAGCCTTGCAGATATTCAGCTTTATGGCGTGGGGGTCAGGCGACCGCCTGCTCGTCATCGACAATCCGTAACCAGCGGCTGGTGCGCGGCTGGTGATAGTCGCGAAGTTCGAGCGCCCGCATGATTTCCACCCAGCGGGGATGGTTCGACGCGGGAAGGGTTTCCGTCTCGATCCGCCTGAGAACACCATGGGTCATCGGCGAAACCGGAATGACGCCGCCTTCGCTGACATTGCGCAGCACGCGCATGACGAAATCGATATCCTGGCGGGTGATGCCCTTGCGATCGACGGCGCGCGAAAGCTTGTAGCCGCCGACATTGTCGGTGATCGCAAGGCGCAGCTGATCGAGAGCGAAGGCGCGCAGCTCGTCCGGCACATGGGAGGAAATCTCCATGATGTGCAGCACGAGCTCCAGCTCGAGCGCGGAATTGACGACGCCGTCAGTCGCAAACATGCGCATGATCCAGGCAACGTTGATCGCGTCGAGCGAGCCCTGCGGATAGGTGTAATTGACGATGAAGCCTGCCAGGTTCTCGACGAAGAACGCGTGCCATTCCTGGCATTTTTCGGGGCAGGAATTGTTGAGAGCAAGCATGACGACGACGTCGTCGGATGTCCGGACGCCGTCCGGAAAGCTGTGCTTGCGCAAAAGGCCGATATCGTCGGCGGCAAGCCGATGCTTTCCGGCGATGACACATGCCGGGAAAGCGAGTCGAAATTCGCTCATTTTTTGTCTCCAGAACCTCATCATGAGGCCGGAGACGGTTCTAGCGCGGGCGAATTGAAGATCCCTGAACAACGACAGTTAACGAAATGCCGCGCCGTTCAGACGGAATTGACAGACTTCGACTGCGCCCGCTCGCGCCAGATGATGAAAAGCCCCGAGGCGACGATGATGGCGATGCCGATCCACTTGGAAAGTGTGGGAAAATCATTGAACAGCGCGTAGCCGAGAACCGTTGCCGAGATGATCTCGAAGTACTGAAATGGAGCAAGCAGCGAGAGCGGCGCCAGGCGGAAGGCGCGAACGATCAGCATATGGGCGTAACCGGAGATCGTTCCGAGAAGTAGAAGCAGGACCAGACCGAGGACGGACGAGGGCAGCGAGATCTCGAAATCCGGAATGCCTGCGGCTGCACCGCCCGCAAGGGCCACGGACATGAACAGCGTGCCGCCGATACCGGCCATGGTCTGCATCGTCAGCGGCGAATCGGCATCGCCGATCGCCCGGTTCAGGAACAGGTAGAGCGAATAGAGAAAGGCGCAGAAAACCGGTAGCAGCGCCTTCAGGCCGAAGATCTCGTAGCTCGGCTGGATCACGATCATCGCGCCGCCGAAGCCGACGACGATGGCCGTCCAGCGCCGCCAGCCGACCTTATCGCCCAGGAACATTGCCGACATCGCCGTCAGCATGAACGGCTCGACGAAATAGATGGCGAAGACATCGGCGAGCGGCATGTATTTGACGGCGACGAAGAACAGCAGGCTGGCCGCGCCATGCAGCGCGCCGCGCAACAGGTTCATCCACGGGCGCTTGGCCGACAATGCCTTCCAGCGGAAGATATAGAGCAGCAGCGGCAGCGTGCAGACCAGCTGGAAGAAGAAGCGGTAGAACGTGACCTGGCCCGGCGACATCGATTCGAACGTCGCCATATATTTGGCGATCGCATCCATAGCCGGCAGGACGATCATGGCGCTGGCCATGATGGCCATGCCTTGGAGCGGGTTCTGGTATGATTGTGGCTGAGACATGCTGTGCTTTCGGAAACACAGCCATCAACCACAGGAACCGCGCCGGATCAATATGACCTAGGCGTCTGAGATGGTTTCTCCGAAAACCGATTCGAACGACTGACGCAGACGGATGTCGACATCTGACATCATCACCGGCAGGCCGAGATCGACGAGGCTTGTGACGCCATAGGCGGAGATCCCGCAGGGGACGATGCCGGTAAAATGATCGAGATCAGGCTCGACGTTGAGCGACAGGCCGTGAAAGGTCACCCAGCGGCGCAGGCGGATGCCGAGGGCGGCGATCTTGTCCTCGCTCATCGTGCCATCCGGCAGCAACGGCTTTTCCGGCCGCCGCACCCAGACGCCAACGCGGTCCTCGCGCCGTTCACCGCGGACATTCATCGAATCGAGCGTGCGGATGACGACGTCCTCGAGCGCTGCGACAAAGGCACGGACGTCCTGACGGCGGCGCTTCAAGTCAAGCATCACATAGGCAACGCGCTGGCCGGGACCGTGATAGGTGTATTCACCGCCGCGTCCCGTGGCGAAGACCGGGAATCGGTCTGGCTGCACGAGATCCTTGGCATCGGCGCTTGTGCCTGCCGTGTAGAGGGGCGGGTGCTCGACGAGCCAGACGAGCTCATCACCACCATCGGCAATCAAGCCCACTTCGCGCTCCATGGTTTCCACAGCAAGCTCATAGGGCACCAGCTCATCGGCGATGCGCCAGCGCACGGGTTTGTTGCCGGCCTGTGGAAACATGGAGAGTTGAAGATCGGTACGCAGCATCGACTTTTCCCTTGCCGCAAAGGCTCAGCGGCATGCTGCTATATGGCCTCGTTTGATAACCAATTCAAATGCTGTGATTTGTTTTGAAAAAATCCGTCATATCGCTCTTGTGCGCCCAAAATGCTTTTGCTACATGCTGCCTCGCCGACGCAAATCGGCTCTACCACGATGCGGTCGTGGCGGAATTGGTAGACGCGCAGCGTTGAGGTCGCTGTGGGGCAACCCGTGGAAGTTCGAGTCTTCTCGACCGCACCAAAGTAAACCCGCTTCGGCGGGTTTTTCTTTTTCTACAATTTCTTATCTCATTTTGCTGACGTGAAACCTGAGCCGTTACCAGCGGTTTCGGCGCTATCGACCATTGGCTGCCTCGCGCTAGTTTATTCCCTTGTCACATCGACGGGAGTGCCGCGCATTGAGCCTGACCTTCGCCATTGGAGATATCCACGGCTGCATCGGCCCGCTGTTGCGGATGATCGAACGGGTGGAAGATTATGCGCCATCAGGAAAGGTCGTGTTTCTCGGCGACTATATCGACCGTGGCCCAGATAGCCGTGCCGTCGTGGAGACGCTGATGGCAGGGCCGCGCTCGCCGGACTGGCAATGGATCGCGCTGAAGGGCAATCACGAGGACATGGCAACGGGTGCTCATGATGGGCGGCATAACGAATCGTGGTGGCTGGACAATGGCGGGATCGAGACGCTGACCTCTTACGGCGGACCGGTTCCATCGCCGCACTTGAACTGGATGGCGGCACTGCCGCTTCTACACACGGATCCGCATCGCATCTTCGTGCATGCCGGCGTCAGGGAAGGGCTCTATCTCGAAGATCAGGCGCCGCATGACCTGATGTGGCTGCGCTTCGAAGACGATGTATCAGGTGAATTCTGGGGAAAGCATCTGGTGCACGGGCACACCCCGTCACCGGCCAATCCGCGAACGACGGGAAATCGCACCAATCTCGACAGCGGCTGCGTCTTCGGGGGAAAACTCTCCTGCGCGGTTTTCGATGATGGTCTACCGGGCGGTCCGGCCACATTGCTTCAGGTTCGAGGCTGATCGCCGCGGGGATGAAACAAGAGCCGCACATGCGGCTCTTGTTGCGTTTTCGTCGCTGTCAGTGCGTGCCAACGTCACGGCAGGCATCGGTATCGGAAGCTCCACCATCACCGGCTCTGGTCTGTACGCCCTTCAGTTCGGCCGGGTTCTTGCACGGCGGAAGGCGCTGGGCTTCGAGCTTGGAATAGTTGATCTTCTTGGGCGCGGCCATCTTGGTCTGGTACCAGCCGTCGCTGTCATTGGTGTAGTCGTCGGAATAGGCCGGAGGGGCATGTTCGGTGTAGTGAACAGGCTTCGGCGGGCTGATGCGGATCGGGCGGACGTAGCTGTCGTCGTACATGGGAGCGGCGAAAGCGGACGATGCGACGCCAATGGCAAACAGGGCCGCGGTGGCTGCAAGTTTGATTCTCATGTGATATCTCCTCAATCAGTTGTTGCAATCAACAACGAAACGATAACCCTCGGCAGGTACGAGTTCGCTCCTGAATTGAGGCGAAATTGTGGGAGTGTATGACCAGTGCGGATTACGAATTGTCCATGTAATTCACGATTCTGTGGCGATATTTCACCGTTTTGTGACATAGGTTAGCAACCTATCAAAACAACAAAACCCGGCCGCGTGTGCGGCCGGGTTTATCGAAACATGCAACCCATTAATACATTATTCGTTTCTACAATTGTTGAAGCTAATCCTCGTTCGGGATATGCGAGTCGACGCCTGTCGTCTCAAGACGGTTGCGAACGTGGTGGACGCCATCGACGGAAAGCGCGCCGAGTTCGGCCTTGCGGGCAATTCCGATCGTCTCGACTGAACCTTCCAGCGTGATCGTATGGCCGTCGGCATGGACGTCGATGCTGTCTGCGTCGAGATCAGGAATGTTTTCGAGGTTTTCGGAGACGCGGGCTTCCAGATCGTCGCCCTCGCTGCGATCGATCATATCTGCCGTCAGCGAATCCCTCAGACGGTTCTCATTGCCGTCCTCGTCGGTTCCATCGATGCGGAAGCCGCCGTTGCGGTCGCGGTCGAAATTCGCCGATGTCTCGCCATAGGCGCCGTTGGCTGGCTTGGCCGAGGATGCGCCAGGGCTATCGGCATAGGGCCAGCCGTCATCGAGATTGCGCTCCTCGTAGTCGCGATAGTCTTCTTCGCGTGAAATGGTGCTCTTGTCGTCGGTCTTCGGCATGATCGTCCTCCTTCAAGGTCATGCTCAAAGAACGCTCATCGGCTGGATTGGTTCGTGGAAGTTTTATGAAATTAGCGGGCGGCCTTTTCCCATTTGCGGATCAGCCGGTCGCGCTTGAGCTTGGAGAGGCGCTGCAGCCAGAAGATACCATCAAGCTGGTCGATCTCATGCTGGATGCAGATGGCGAGAAAGCCATCTGCGTTTTCCTCCTTCGTCTCGCCGGTCACGGTCTGATAGCGGAAACGGATTGCGCCGGGCCGGATGACCTCCTCTGTCGCGCCGGGCATGGAGACACTGCCTTCCATCTGGCGCAAAGGTTCCGCCGAAGACGAGAGGATTTCCGGATTGACATAGGTCCGCACGCCATCGGCCTTGCTGAGTTCGATCACCACCACCCTTTGGAAGATGCCGATATGGGCCGCCGTGATGCCGACGCCGGGTGCGGCCCGCATGGTGTCCAGGAGATCGCCCGCAAGGCTCTGCAGATCGCCGTCGAAGGCGCTGACAGGTGCGCAGACTGTTTTCAATCCGGGATGCGGATAGCGCAGGATCGGGCGGATCGTCATGTTTTCATAAGCTCCTGATATTCGGGTTGCGGAAACTATCGCCGCAACGGCGCATTGTCATCCGCAGACATGGTTTTGGACGCTAGACGCAAGGAGCCAATTCGGTTAGCAGGGACGGGGACTTATGCTGCCGCAACGGCTGGCGGGGTTCGTTTATCCGCTTGTTGACAATGCCTTTTCCGCCGCCATTCTCGAACGCGGCAGGAAAGCCGTAACTGTTATGATCCTGGATGCGAGGCGCAAATGACGGCAAGCGAAGAAGACGAACGCATCCGCAAACGTCCAGAGGACGAAGACGCCGACATCTATGACGAGGACGGCAACGTTCGCAGCGATTTTCTAGCGCTGCTCGGCGCAGCGATCGCTGATCGCGACACGATTTTCCTGCGCCAGAATGTGGCGCGCCTGCACGAATCGGAAATCGGCGATCTGCTCGAAGCGATCCAGCCGGATCAGCGCCTGGCGCTGGTGCGCCTGCTCGGCGACGACTTCGACATGACGGCGCTGACCGAGGTGGACGAAGCGATCCGCCGCGAAATCGTCGACCAGATGCCGAACGAGCAGATCGCGGCGGCGATCGGCGATCTCGATTCGGACGATGCCGTCTACATTCTCGAAGATCTCGATCAGGAAGATCGGGACGAAATTCTCGCCCAGCTGCCGTTCACCGAGCGGGTGCGGCTTCGCCGAGCGCTCGATTACCCCGAGAGCTCGGCCGGCCGGCGTATGCAGACGGAATTCGTCGCCGTGCCGCCGTTCTGGACGGTCGGGCAGACGATCGACTACATGCGCGAGGAGGAGGACCTGCCTTACTCCTTCACGCAGATCTTCGTCATCGATCCGACCTTCAAGCTGCTCGGCGCCGTTGATCTCGACCAGATCCTGCGCACCAAGCGGCAGAACAAGATCGAAGTGATCATGCGGGAGACGAACCACCCGATCCCGGCCGAGATGGACCAGGAAGAGGCGGCACAGCTCTTCGAGCAGTATGACCTTCTCTCAGCCGCCGTCGTCGACGAGAACGAACGCCTGGTGGGTGTGCTGACCATCGACGACGTGGTCGACGTTATTCACGAAGAAGCCGACGAGGATATCAAGCGCCTTGGCGGTGTCGGCGACGAAGAACTTTCCGACAATGTCATCTCCACAGTCCGTTCGCGCTTCCTCTGGCTGCTGATCAATCTCGGCACGGCGATGCTGTCGGCAAGCGTCATCGGGCTGTTCGACGGCTCGATCGAGAAGATGATCGCGCTGGCGGTGCTGATGCCGATCGTCGCCTCGATGGGCGGCAATGCCGGCACGCAGACCATGACGGTGACGGTGCGGGCGCTCGCGACCCGCGATCTCGACATTTACAACGCTGGCCGCATCATCCGCAGGGAAGCGACCGTCGGCATCATGAACGGGGTGATTTTCGCAACGATCATGGGAGCGATTGCCGGCACCTGGTTCCACGACTACCAGCTGGGCATGGTGATCGGCGCGGCGATGATCATCAACCTGATTGCCGCGGCGCTGGCCGGCATCCTTTTGCCGCTGCTTCTGGACAAGGTCGGTGCCGATCCCGCCATCGCCTCGTCGGTTTTCGTGACGACGGTCACTGACTGTACGGGCTTCTTCGCGTTCCTGGGGATTGCCACATGGTGGTTTGCCATTTAACCACGCTGCCCTGCCGAAATTGACTATTACGTAAAAGTCAATATTATTGGCTGGAGAGAGTGGGAATCTGATGCCTGTGAACAAGTATTATAGCATAACGGAGCTGACGCGCGAATTCGGTGTGTCGACGCGCACGCTTCGCTTCTATGAAGACGAAGGTCTGATCCATCCGGAGCGCCGTGGCCGTACCCGCCTTTTCCGCCAGGCGGACCGCAGGCTCATCCAGGAAATCCTGCGCGGCCGGCGCATCGGTTTTACCATCGCCGAGATCCGCGAGATCATCACCGTCTACAAGGAGCCGCCGGGCGAACTCGGTCAGCTCAAGCTTTTGATGAAGCGCGTCGATGAGAAGCGTGAGGACCTGCGCCAGAAGCGCAAGGATATCGACGACACGCTGGCGGAACTCGACAATATCGAGGAATCCTGCCTCGGCCGGCTGGCCGAAATCGGCGTCGGCACCTGAGCCGCTATTACGGTTCGGATGGAAGCGCCTTGATGCTGCATTGATTGGCGATCGCCTGCACCCGGTCGTCGTCAGCCTTGACGATCCCCGTGTGGAAGGGCTCCAGCAGCTTTTGCCCCTGCATTTCGGTCAGCGTGCATTCGCAATAGATCTGGCATGATTTGGCATCCATGCCCTGGCACCAGCCGGGATTGCACTGGCGCATGTGAATTTCGGCCAGATCCGGCTTTGCGGGCGGCGCGACGAAGGTCAGTCCGTAAGCGATGGCGATCAGCACCGGCTGATGGATCAGATAGAATGCCAGGCTGTGGCGCCCGCCGCGTGCCAGTAGCGAGCCGCCGGTCCCAAGTGCTGCAAGCTTCTGCGGCAGGCTGGTGCGCAGGGCAATCAGCGCCAGCGTCAAGCCGGACATATAGGCTGCGGCCCAGGGGAAGATCGGCACATAGTCATTCGAGCGCGGCGGCATGTCGGTAAGCCCGATCCACCAGAGCAGCGGCTGGTCGAACGATGCCGAGCGGAGCATGCCGGGCGTAACGAAAGTATCGGCAATCCAGGCGGCAACAAGGGCGACCGTGACAAGGGCGGTCACGAATAGCGGCCGGCGGGCGAAAACCACGCCGACAAGCGTCATCGCCGCCATGCAGTGCAGGATGCCGAAGAATATCCACTCGCCGGGCATGGCGATGCGCGTTGCGACGGAGATCAGCAGTGCAGCGCCTGCAATCATCGCGAAGCGCTTCCAGAACGATGGCCAGCGGATGCCTGCCTGGCTCGACAACGCCATGCTGAGCCCGGCGATGAACAGGAATGTGGTGGCGATGGCACGGGCATAGAGCTTCAGCCAGCCGGTCTCTGCGGTTCCGGGCGCCAGATAGCCCATGAACTCCAGGTCCCAGCTGAAATGATAGGTTGCCATGGCGATCAGGGCGGCGCCGCGCAGCGTATCGAGGAGGCCGATCCGGGGCGGATGCGCCGGGCTGCCGTTGCTGTCAGCCATCATCGTCATTCACTGTCTCCCGGACAAATCACCGTCGCCGTTTTGCGCTGGGTCGCGGGGAATAGGAGAAAGGTGGAGATTTGATGGCGGCGACACATCCATGATCGCCAGCCGCGCCTCCGAAAAGAACTGCCTGCGCGTCAGGACGAACACGACGGTCGCCGTCGTTGCCATGAAAACGTAAGCGTTGACGAACCAGCCGAGATAGCCGATCGACAGGAAGATCGCTCGCAGGCCTTCGTTGAAATGGCCGCCGGCGATGATGTTCATGCGGATGACGCGCTCGGCGGCGCGCTCCGCGGCATAGACGTCGGTCTCCGTGTCGCGCATCATCGGGATCGCGCCGAACAGGATGGTGCAGTAGTTGAAGAGCCGGTAGGACCAGCCGAACTTGAAGAAGGCATAGGCGAACAGTCCCGCCAGCCCGCCGACCTTGAGCTCGAAGCTTACGTGGCTGCCGCCGAAGACATAAGGAAGGTCAGCGAAGATGGCGCTGACCTTGTCGGTGGCGCCGAGCAGGGCGAAGCAGCTGCCGATCGCGAAGATGGAGGTCGAGGCGAAGAAAGCCGTGCCGTTCTGCAGGCCGGCCATGATCTGGGTGTCGATCATCTTCAGGTCACGGCGCAGCGAATTGTAGATCCATTCGCGGCGGCGCTCGCCCATCGCATGCGTCAGACTGGTGCGCCCGAAGAAGGTCCGGCCGCGGAGAAGCCAGGAATAGCCGAGCCAGGACACGGCAAAGAAGGCAAGCGCAGTATAGTCCGCAAGCGTAAGCATCGATGATTCAGCCCCTTGGTATCCGGCGCCACTCTACATATGCCATGCGATGCTGCAATGACCGGGGCGGCAGCCCGAAGCGATTTCCAGTGGCGCGGCCTTTCGCAAAGCGCCGGCAGGCATTAAATCCTTCTGCAGCAGTGTCGCGCCGGTCAAACGCGATGTCGGTTCGCCGCGCGCGGCACGTTGCGCCCGGGGATAGTCTCGGTGCAGTTCATTATTGGGAAGCAGGTATGTTCCTTTCGGTATTCGATGTTTTCAAGATCGGCGTCGGGCCTTCGAGCTCGCATACGATGGGGCCGATGTCGGCTGCCAACCGCTTCCTCGACCTCATTCTGTCGAACGAGTGGCCGCGGCCTTCATCAGGCGCGCAGGTCGCGTCGATCAAGGCCAGCCTGCATGGCTCGCTCGCCTATACCGGGATTGGCCACGGAACGGGCAGGGCGGTAATTCTCGGCCTGATGGGCGAGGCGCCAGATAGCGTCGATCCCGACAAGATGGACGGCATCATCGATCAGGTGGAGCGTTCCGGCCGCATCACGCCGCCCGGCCATCCGGCCTATTTCTTCCTGCCGAAGAACGACCTGGTCTTCGACAAGAAGCAGACGCTTCCCGGCCATGCGAACGGCATGATCTTTTCAGCCTTCGACAAGGACGACCGGCTGCTGCTGCGCCGCATCTACTACTCGGTCGGAGGCGGTTTCGTGGTCACCGATACCGAACTCGAGCAGATGCGCGCCAAGAAGAAGGCAGCGCCCGGTGCGACTAAGGTGCCCTATCCCTTCGCCACTGCTGCCCAGATGCTGGAGATGGCCGATCGCTCCGGGCTCACCATCGCGCAGATGAAGCGCGCTAATGAGGAGAGCCAGCGCAGCCGCGAAGAGCTCGATGCCGGTCTCGACCGGATCTGGGACGCGATGCGCTCCTGTATCGAGCGCGGCCTGAAGGTCGATGGCATCATGCCTGGCGGGCTCAAGGTTCGCCGCCGGGCGCGCCAGATCCACGACAAGCTGCAGGAAGAATGGCGCAGCAACCGCATCAACCCGCTGCTCGCCAACGATTGGCTGAGCGTCTATGCCATGGCGGTCAACGAGGAGAATGCCGCGGGCGGCCGCGTTGTCACGGCGCCGACCAACGGCGCTGCCGGCGTCATTCCGGCGACCATCCGCTACTACGAGCATTTCCACGACGACTGGGACCAGAACGGTATCCGCGACTACCTGCTGACGGCAGCAGCCGTTGGCGGCATCATCAAGCACAATGCCTCGATCTCCGGCGCTGAAGTCGGCTGTCAGGGCGAGGTGGGTTCGGCGGCTGCGATGGCGGCTGCGGGGCTTGCCGCGGTCATGGGCGCGACACCGGCCCAGATCGAAAATGCCGCCGAGATCGCGCTCGAGCATCACCTTGGCATGACCTGCGATCCGGTTGCAGGCCTCGTCCAGGTTCCCTGTATCGAGCGCAACGCCTTGGGTGCCGTTAAGGCAGTGACGGCGGCCTCGCTGGCGGTCAAGGGAGACGGTCAGCATTTCGTTCCGCTGGACGCCTGTATCGAGACGATGCGCCAGACGGGATACGACATGAGCGAGAAATACAAGGAAACCTCCACCGGAGGTTTGGCCGTCAACGTCGTGGAATGCTGAGTTTGTGGACTTCGGGCCGGTAGCGCTTGACGCTGCCGGTCAAAAGGATTTCAACAGCCAGCATGGCATTGCATCTCATCAAATTGTGCGTTGGCGCCGACTCCATCGAGGATCTGCGCGAATGGGTCGCTGAACGTTCTCTGCGGGCGATTGCCGCCGGTCTCGAGCCCCACTCCATCCACACCACCCGCATGGTGCCGAAGCGCGTCGATGAACTTCTCGACGGCGGCTCGCTCTATTGGGTGATCAAGGGGCAGGTGCAGGCGCGCCAGAAGCTGCTGGGTATCGAGACCTTCACGGATGGCGAGGGCATCGGCCGCTGCCATCTCATTCTCGGACCGGAGGTCATCGAGACATCTGTTCAGCCGAAGCGGGCGTTCCAGGGCTGGCGTTATTATCCGGAAGAGGACACGCCGCGCGACCTGATGAGCCTCGGCGCCGGTATTGCTGAAATGCCCGCGGACTTGCGCCGCGAGCTTTCGGAACTCGGATTGCTCTAGATAATCAGCGAAGCCGCAGAGTAACCGGCGACGTGCCTTCCGGGCAGGTGACGTGCAGGTGGATGCGGGCCTCAGGCTGCTGGTAGCGCCAGGCGCGGGCGCCATGGGTCAGCAGAAGATTGATCAGATCCTTGGTCTTGGCTGATTTGGTCGCGCGCGGCCGCCCGATCTCGGCGAGGCGCAATGCAGCCTCATGAAGCGGGTGCAGGCCGATGCGGGCCGGCTTGCCGGTTGCGCGTCCTTCGGGCGGAAAGCCCGGTACATTTCCATTGATCGCCATAATATTCCCCGTACGCACTAACAATCGAGGTCACGAACTTCGACCAGAACCGCGAACACCGGTTCGGCCATCAGCGGTGCCGTCAGAAACAGGACTGGCGGCACCGAGTGTCTCACTGGGCAGCGGCCCAGCACTTGACGCCTGCGCGCTTCAGCGCCTTGCAGGCATTGACCGCGTCGCGCTGGTCGTCGAAACCACCGAAGCGGGCACGGTAAATCTGTTCGCCGTCATTGGCATAGGCGACAGCGAAAGGTTTGGCCGAGCTCAGCGCCTTGCCGCCTTTGGTCTTGGCGTTCTGCAGCAGATCCATCGCTGCATCCTTGCTGGACGAGACGCCGATCTGGACAACCCAGCCGGACGGACCCTTTTCGGTGACAGGTGCAGGCGTCGCAGCAGCCTTTGCCGCAGGGACGGAAGCCGTGGTCAGCTGATCGACGGAATTGTCGTCAGGCTGTTCCGGCATATAGGCAGGCGCCGGCGTGGGGACGGCAACCGAACCCTTGATCGCAACGGTCTTGACCTTTGTCGGCGACGGCATTTCGGCTGGCTGCTGAGCGGCGACCAGCGGGTTTTCCGTCTTTACCGCAGGTGTGTCGGTGTAAGCGGTCGCCGCAGCGGCAACTTCGTAGCGTGCAGCCGGAGCCGGAGCTGTGTGCGGCAATTCGATCTCGGAGGCAGCAGCGACCGGAACTTCAGCTGCCGGGGCAGGTGCCCGCGTCGGAGCCGGTTCGGCGATCAGCTTGGTACCGCCGCGTGTCGAAGCCTTCGGCAGATAGGTAGCGATCAGCTTGCGCATCTGGTTGTCGCGGGCAGGGGTAGAGGCACCACCCATGACCACGCCGACGATCGAGCGGCCGTCGTCCTGCACGGAGCTGACGAGATTGAAGCCTGCAGCGCGGGTATAGCCGGTCTTGATGCCGTCGACGCCGCGCACGGAACCGACGAGGCGGTTGTGGCTGCGGATCGTGCGGGTACCGAACTTGAAGCTCTGCGTGGCGAAATAGCCGTAATATTGCGGGAAATGCTGGCGAAGCGCGATGCCGAGGCGGGCCTGGTCACGGGCCGTCGTCATTTGCGCAGTGTTCGGCAGGCCGTTGGCGTTGCGATAGGTGGTGCGGGTCATGCCGAGCGCATGGGCTTTGGCCGTCATCATCTGTGCGAAGCGGTCTTCGCTGCCACCACCGATCATCTCGCCAAGCGCGGTTGCCGCATCGTTGGCGGACAGCGTCACGAGGCCGAGAATGCCCTGTTCGACTGTGATCGAACCGCCGGCGCGGACGCCGAGCTTGGTCGGTGCCTGTGCGGAAGCGTGCGGGGAGAAGGGAACGCGGGTATCGAGCGAAATGCGGCCCTGCTCCAGCGCCTCGAAGGTCATGTAGAGGGTCATCATCTTGGTCAGCGATGCCGGATACTGAAGACGGTCGGCGTTCTCGCTGTAGAGAACGTTACCGGTCTTCGCATCGACCACGATGCCGGCATATTTCGGATTGGCTGCTTCCGCTTCCGCGGTAACCGATTCGGCAAGAAACGCCGTCGTGGCGATCGCAAGTGCCGCAAGCATCTTCACCAGGAAATTGCCGGACCGCGACGGATGTACGGAGGAGACTGACCTTGACACTATTTCACTCTTCGCTTGCATTTCTGATGTTTTTGAACCGGACCGCACGCCCCTCCGCGGCGATCGTTGACTACGGACGTTACCGGGGCTGAGTTACCAATCCGTTTATGATTAATCGTTTCTTTCGCCAGTCAGCCGCGTTTTAGCGGCTTGTCGCAGAACGGGTCGCGAGGCGCGCCTCCACAAAAGAGCGAATAGCGGCATCAATATGGTCCCAATCGTTCAAATGACGGCTGGAGAATCGGTAAAGCACGCTCAGATCCTTGCCGACCTTGATGTCGCGCTGGCAGTCGCCGCTGGTGGCGAGCTCGGGCGATTCGGGCAATATGCAGCGAACGGCATAGTCGGCCGTATTCGGGCGCTCTGCGGTCAGCAGAACTTCTCCGGTGTAACCTGCGTCGGCGCGCAGGTGATGGAGCGTCAGGCCATCGGCATAGGGCTTGGCAATACCGTCCATCAGATGGGCGTAGATCGGTTCGATTCGCCCGGACATGTCGCGCGACATCGTGCTTTGGGTGATCTGCAGGAAGATGAGGCCGGCCGACTGGGCGACGTCGTCGAAGCGTTCGCGGTCGTTCTTCGTGTAGCCCTGCATTTCCGGCCAGGTCAGATACAGGTCGGCGCGCTCGGCGACGCCGGCATGGCGCTGGCTCGGGAAGCGAATCGTGTTTTCGGAAAGGTTGAGCGTGTCGCGGCCGATCGTGATGCTGACGGCCTGGGTGCTGTCGCTATTGCCTGCCAGCGTGATGTGGCGGCCGAACCAGCGGCCGCCGAGGCTGATCGCGATGGTGAGGACAGCAAGAACGGCGACGGCGGCGGTCACGCGGATGAGGAAGCCACTGGAGAGGATAGGACTTTCGTCGACTGCGGCGGCATTGGGGGCAAGATGGCTCATGGCGGCTCTTCAGTCGTTGACCGCCGCAAGAAAAACGTGAGCCGCCGGTGCCTGGATGAATCTGGCGCCATCATCAGGCGAGGGTGGTTAATATCGCATTAACCAAAGAAATGCGGAGCGCCCGATAAAGGGCGAGCCGCTCCCGGGACAGCGGGAGCGGCTCTGGGGCGCCGGTCGGGGACGGGGATGCGGGGGACTGACCGGTGCCTGGCCGTGACGCCGGGATAACCCGGCAGGTCTCTTACTTCACGCTGCCGACAGCAACCGCACGGCCATCCTGAAGCTTCATCCAGCGATTCGGATCGTCGGAAGACTGGCGCTTGAGGTAGGTGTATTCGGTATCGGCCCAGAGCATGACCTTGTTGCGCATGTTATCGAGAATGAAGTCGCCGTGGTCGGTGCGGACGGTCAGGACGGCGTGGCCTTCGCCATTCGGCTGCAGCACCACGGTCATCAGAAGGTCGGACGGCGACACGCCGGCATCGATCAGCAGCTTGCGCTTCAAGAGCGCATAGTCCTCACAGTCGCCGACGGTACGCGGGTAGGCCCAGCGCTCTTCGACACCGTAGATCTCCATGTCGGTCATCGGCTGGATCGACGAGTTGACCTGATAGTTGATCTTCAGGATATCCTTCCAGCGTGCTTCGGTGAGAAGCAGCGGGCCGGCGTCACCGGCGGGATTGCTGCAATCGGCCGGATTTTCCTTGCAGAACTGATAGGCGCCGATCGGTGGGCTAGCGTTGCCTGCAAGCGTCATGCTGCCGGGCGCCGCCTGTCCTGTGCCCGTCATGGTGATCATCATGATACTGGCGAAAATGCCGCTCTTGATTGCGTTGAACATTGTCTCTGCCGTCTCCCCGTTTGTTGAGGTGACAATGACATCGACGTTTTTATCCGGCGCAAAATTACGTAGTCAAATTAAGTGCTTAGTTGATTCAAAAGCGGAGAAAACTTGAACGATATTTGAATCGAATACGCATAAAAACCGCAGAAAATTTGCGGCAAATTCGATTAAAATTGCAGCTATTCCCGATACGGGTTCTGTGCCGGAATGGCGCTATTCCGGGGTAAAAGTTAACGGCGGAGTGTTCCGGATTGTTGCGTGTTATCGCGTTGTTAACGCTGCCTTGCCGGCTGACCTTGCCAGAACAGATGCGAGATCGCTGACATGAGGGCGCAAAAAGCGCCGAATTGGCAGGTTTTCGCTCGATTCCAGCGAAAATTATTTTTCGAGAAAATGCAGAAATTTTGCCGCCGCATCGACGATAGCAGCGGCGATGGCGCTGTTGTCGAGGGAATGAGCGGCATTTTCGACGATGACGAGCTCGGCTTCAGGCCAGGATTGGGCCAGTTCCCATGCGGTGGTCAACGGCGCCTCAAGGTCAAACCGGCCCTGGATCAACATTGCGGGTAAGCCGCGAAGCTTGCTGGCATCGGCGAGCAGCTGCCGGTCCTTCAGCCAGGCGCCGTGATGGAAGTAGTGCGTCACGATCCGCGCACGCGTCAGCAGATAGCGCGGATCGGCCCACCGGCGCGGCATGCCGTTCGGATCGGCAAGCAGGATCGACGCGGCCTCCCACCGGTGCCAAGCCACGGCGGCGGCCTGGCGCAGATCGAGGTCCGGGCCCGTTCAGCATCGCGAAGTAGGCCGCCGGCGGTCCCCGATCACGGAGGCAGTGTGGGATGGCCTCGATGAAATGCGCATAGTCAGCGGGGAAGAACCGGGCCATGCCGTTGCAGAGCCAGTCGATCTCGGAGCGGCGTGTCGTGGTGACGCTCGCGAGAATCATGCCTGCGACGTGTTGCGGGTGACGCTGTCCGTAAGCAAGCGCGAGCGTCGTACCCCACGAGTTGCCAAACAGGAGCCATCGCCCGACGCCGAGATGTTCGCGGAGGCGTTCGATATCGGCGACCAAATGCCAGGTGGTGTTGGCAGCAAGATCGCAATCCGGGTCGGCCGCATTCGGCAGGCTGCGGCCGCAATTGCGCTGATCGAAGAGGATGATCCGGTACGCCGACGGATCAAAATAGCGGCGCGCCGCACCCGAGCACCCCGAGCCCGGGCCGCCATGCAAAACGACAACCGGCAGGCCGTCCGGATTTCCGCAGCATTCAAAATAGAGCCGGTTGCCGTCGCCGGTATCCAGCATGCCGTGATCGTATGGCTCGATCTCAGGAAATAATACAGACATCAAAAAAGCCGCCTTCTTGCGAGGCGGCCTTGATCGTCGATGGCGATGACAGAAGGATGACGCCTAGAGGAATTCGCGCAGCGTATCGCGAGATTGCAGCGACAGGAACTCGAGCGCCACGCCCTCGGAGAAATGGCGCACCACGCGGCCGCGCATGTTGCCGAGGCGGATCGCGGTGCCGAGCGGCGGCCGGGCCTCGACGTCGACGGCAGCGCCCGACAGCGAAAGGTCCATGATACGGCAGACATAGCGCGTGCCGTCTTCGAGCGTCAGTTCGCTCTTGGTTTCGCGCGGTGTCAGACGGTCGTGGCGGCGGTCTTCCGGCAGGCCTAGCTCATGCTTGTTGGCGAGCCAGGTCAGCTGTGCCGCGAGCTTCTCGCGCTTCCGTTCCGTTGCATTGATCGACATGGTGAAGCCGCGGGCATCGACGGTCTGCACATGGCCTTCGACGCGGCCGAGATGATCGATATAGGCGACGACACGTTCGTTGGCGCGCGGGCGGCCGGGGCAGGTGACGTACATGTCGCCTGGCGACATGTCGATGACCATGCATTCGAACTCTTCGTAGTTCGCAAGCATCAGCCGGCCCTGCATATTGATCGGCACGCGCTGAAAAACACCCTGTTCAGGGCGCGGCGCTCTCTGCGTCTGAGCTTGCTGGAACGAGTGCATGAAAGCGCTTCTTTATAAAATGATATAGTGCGATCTTTACCCGCAACACCTTAACAGAAGGTTGTCTGACGACCTCACATTGCAGCTTCTGGCAAGCATCCGATCTGTATCGTTTCGAGACGCTTCAGCGGGCAGGTGAACCACTGCGGAACGAGGAAACGACGCGCCCCAGAATCGCGCCCAGACCATGCGGTCTTGTGGGTTTGGTGCTCACCTGCCAGCCTGCTTCGGCACTAGCGTCGCCCTGGAAATTCCGCAGCGCGCGGCAGCGGTCGAGCACCAGGAAATCGAGCGGCACGACCTCCAGCCAGCTGGCGACAGTCGTGGCGGCAATCACGCCGAAGAGACGCTCGCAGTGACCGTCATCCGACCGCAGCGGCATCAGCGCGATCTCGAAGGCTGCGCGGTGGCCGGCGGTGCTGTAACCCGTTACGTTGAGCAGTGCCGGCATCGCATGGCGCATGGCGCCGGCCAGCGTGGCTTCGATGGTGTTGCCATATCCTTCGCCGAACAATGCCGAGAAGCTTTCGTCGCGCAGATCCTGGCCGAAAAGATCGGAAATCTTGGCGCCGGCCAGCCTGAAGGTGACCGGGCCTTCGGCGCTGATCTCCAGTATGAAGAGGCTGGGCAGCATGTGACCCAAAGTGGACGGTTCCAGTTCGGATTTCAGCGGCGCGTCCCGGGTGCCGCGCAAACGGTTCCAGTAGTCGTAAACATCGATGATGGTGTGATGACGCACGGTGCACCCAATCTGTTTCATTACAGTCCAGAATCAGGCCGTCATGGCCTGCTTGGGTGTTATCCTGCGGGTTTCATGCCAAGTCGGGCCCGTTAAGGTTAAAGAAGGGTTTCGATTGCCCGTCCCGCCTGTCCGTGGGAGATGTCTTGTCATCGCTTCGGAAACGAAGTTCAGCACGAAAGACTTATCGGGCACGGGGTTATCCCGGGGGACGCTCGGCCGCCGTCCGGTTCTGCCGGACGGCTTTTTTTTTGCCCGACGCTCCTGTAAGGCTGTGGCCTCGAAACATGAGGGTACAGATGGACGAGCAATCGCCGGAGCGGCAGACGAACGGTGAGGAACGGGTGCAGGCCAAGCGCGAACCGGTCTTCAATCTGCCAGGCATTCTCGTTGCAACACTCGCCCTTCTTGCCGCTATCTACGCCGTGCAGACGCTGGTCTTGCCGGATCAGGCGGTCGAGTGGCTGCTCATCACCTTCGGCTTCATTCCCGCGCGCTACGTGATTCCACTGTCGGAACAGGGGTTGCAGTGGCTGTGGAGCCCGGTGACCTATTCGCTGCTGCACGGAAGCATCGAGCATATCCTGTTCAACGGGCTGTGGCTGATGGCCTTCGGCGCGCCGGTGATCCGGCGGATCGGTATCGGCCGTTATCTGACCTTCTGGTTCCTCTCGTCGATTGCTTCGGCAGCGTTGCATGCCGCATTGAACTGGGGCGATCCGACGCTGCTGATCGGCGCGTCCGGCGTGATTTCAGGCCTGATGGGTGCGGCCTGCCGGTTTGCCTTTCCCGCCGATGCGCGTCCGGGCTGGCCGGCGCATCTCAATCCCCGGCTTTCGATCGCGCAGACGTTCCGCAGCCGCACGGTGATCGCCTTCACATTGTTCTGGCTGTTCGGCAACGCGCTGATCGCCGTCGGCGTGCCGCTGATCGGCGACGGTAGCCAAGCGATCGCCTGGGACGCCCATATCGGCGGTTTCGTCTTCGGCTTCTTCCTGTTTCCGCTGTTCGACCGTGCACTACCGCCTTCGGACGAAGGTCAGGACGAGCCGTCCGTATTGCAATCCTGATCGTTGAAGTGCACCATTCCAACTGATCCGCGTTGGGAGGAGAGACCGTCGCGGATGCCTGTGATCCAGTAAAGTGTATCCACTTACGACATAGGAGGTTGCTGATGTCCAACACAGTAAAAGCCATACTCGACCTGAAGGGCCGCGACGTCGTGACGGCTGGTCCGAACACCACCGTTGCCGAAGCCGCCAAGGTTCTCAGCCAGAAAAAGATCGGCGCGATCGTCATCGTCGGCGTGCAGGGCAAGATTTCCGGGATATTTACCGAACGCGACGTCGTTCATGCGATCGCCAAATCCGGCAAGGACTGTCTCGATCAGCCGGTCGCCTCGATGATGACCTCGAAAGTGTTCCGCTGCCACGAGGATTCGACCGTCAACGAACTGATGGAGCTGATGACCAGCAAGCGCTTCAGGCATGTGCCGGTGGAGAGCAACGGCAAGCTCAGCGGCATCATTTCGATCGGTGACGTGGTGAAGACCCGCATTGCGGCGGTCGAGCGCGAGGCCGAAGAGATCAAGGCCTATATCGCAGGATAGGCACGCCGCCGGCCATCACGCGTGGCCGGCAAAAGCTTCCTGCATTCGCTTCAGTTCGGGAAGCCTCAACGAGGCTTCCTGGTAACCGCGCTCGATTGCCTCGCCGGCGCGATGGAACTCCGAAAGCCCGATATCGCTCAGCCGCGGATGCAGCGAGATATCAGGCGGGTCGCCCGCCAGGCGCGCGCGCGAAATCCTGTCCTGAATGATGTTGAAGGCCTGCACCATCACGCCGGTCATTCCGAGACGAGTATAGGGTGTTTCCTCGCGCTTCTGCATTTCCTGCACTGTCAGTCCGGCATTGTGCTTGACGACGGCGGAGCGGCCGAAGAGGTCGTAGTTGAGGTTCACGGCACAGACGAGCGGCTGTTCATAGCTGCGGCAGACGGAGACCGGCACCGGATTGACGAGGGCGCCATCGACCAGTGTCCGGTTGTTGCTGCGGATCGGCTCGAAAATGCCGGGCAGGGCGTAGGAAGCGCGCAGCGCCGTGATCAGCGAACCATTGGAGATCCAGACCTCGTGACCGGTATTGACCTCCGCCGCGACGGCGACGAACGGGCGGTCGAGATCCTCGATATTCAGGCCTTCCAGATGCTCGGCCATGCGCTTCGTCAGCCGCATGCCGCCGAACAGGCCGCTGCCGCCGATCGTCAGATCAAGCAGGCTGGCGATGCGGCGCATGGTGAGCGAACGGGCGAATTCTTCGAGTTCGTCGAGCTTTCCGGCAAGATAGCAGCCGCCGACGAGAGCACCGATCGAGGTGCCGGCGATCATGCCGATCTCGATGCCGGCTTCATCCAACGCTCGCAACACGCCGATATGGGCCCAGCCACGCGCGGCGCCGCCGCCGAGCGCGAGAGCGATCTTGGCTTTCTTCTGTGGTGGTGGGGAGATCGTAGGAACTGTCATATCGGGCAATGTGGAAGACGAACCGGAATCGGATTGGCCAGCTTCAGAGCCCTGACGGTGCAAACTCCAGTTCAGCATGGCGTGCCTCCTCCCGGCAGAACACTCTGTGTTTTCGAAGTGTGTTCCTCTTCCCTTTCCAAATCGTATATAGAGGGCTGATCTGTCCCTATAAGAGGCAAATGCCGCCGTTTTCCGCTATTTCTTATAGACGTCAGCGGGATCGAAATGGCGCTCGTCATCGACGATGTCGAGCATCGGCTTTCCATCCTGCAACGATACGGTCCGGTAGAAGCATGAACGCCGGCCAGTATGGCATGTCGCATCGTGACCGGCGACCTCTACTTTCAGCCAGATGGCATCCTGATCGCAATCGGTACGGATCTCCCTGACCGTTTGGATATTGCCCGACGTTTCACCCTTCATCCACAGCTTGCCACGCGAACGGCTGAAATAGTGCGCCTTGCCTGTCTGGATGGTGAGCGCCAGAGCCTGCGCGTTCATATGTGCGACCATCAGGAGCTCGCCGTCCTGAACGTCGGTCACGATCGCAGTGATCAAGCCGCGATCATCGAAGCGCGGGGTGAAATCCCCCGCGTCCTCGAGCTCGGACTTGTCGTCAGAAGGCGCATTGAAGGCGAATGGCGTCATCGATCGGCTCTCTTTATGGAGCCGGTATCAGCGGCCCCGTACCATGGACATGAATCGCGCCTGGTCGGCAGGTTCGGACTTGAAGGTCCCAGTAAAGGTTGTCGTCAATGTGGTCGAACCCTGCTTCTGCACACCGCGCATGGCCATGCACATATGTTCGGCTTCGATCATGACCGCGACACCGCGCGGACGCAACGTTTCATCGATCGACTTGGCGATCTGCGCCGTCATGGTTTCCTGCGTCTGCAGGCGCCGGCCGAAGATTTCGACGACACGGGCGATCTTCGACAGGCCGAGGACCTTGCCGTCAGGCATATAGGCGACATGCGCCTTGCCGATGATCGGCACCATGTGGTGTTCGCAATGCGAGAAGAATGGAATGTCCTTGACGAGGACCATGTCATCGTAGCCGGCAACCTCTTCAAAGGTGCGGCCGAGCACGTCCTCGGCATCCATATCATAGCCGGCAAAGAGTTCGCGATAGGCCTTGGCCACGCGCGAGGGGGTGTCGAGCAGGCCTTCACGCGCCGGATCTTCGCCAGCCCAGCGCAGCAGCGTGCGGACGGCGTCTTCGGCTTCTTTCTGGCTCGGGCGGTTGGAATCGCGGCTGTTCTGCGGAAAATTCTTTACGATGGCGTCCATACTGTTCAAGTCTCCTGATCCGCTCGAATGCGGATCGTCTTTCGGACTCGCCAACTGGTATCCCCTGTCAGGAATGTTGCACCTTTGGCAGGCTCCGGGGCTTTCAGGGCGTCGCCCATCCGGCACGGTTTCCCAATCAATCTTACCGGAGGCCATTGCTTTTTCATGGCCCTCGAACGACATACATATAGGAAGACAGCGTCTTCATGTAAGTATGCTAACACGAGACGGTGCGTTTTTTGTTTAAGATACAATGACCACCGAATGAGCCGGTCCACAGCGATCTGGGGCGGAGTTGACCATGGACGAGATCTACAACAGCAAAATCCTGGAATTTGCCGGCAATATCGCGCGCATCGGCAGCCTCGAAGATGCCGATGCCAGCGCCCAGGCGCATTCGAAATTGTGTGGTTCGAAGGTGAAGATCTGGCTGAAAATGGATGGCGATACAGTCAGCGATTTCGCCCATGACGTCAAAGCCTGTGCGCTCGGCCAGGCGTCCTCGTCGGTCATGGCCCGCCATGTCATTGGCGCCACCGCAGGCGAGTTGCGCAAGGCGCGCCAGGATATGCTCGACATGCTGAAGGCCGATGGCGAAGGCCCCGAGGGCCGCTTCGAAGAGATGCGCTATCTGCGTCCCGTCAAGGATTACAAGGCACGGCATGCCTCGACGATGCTGACCTTCGACGCCGTCGTCGATGCCATCGGGCAGATCGAGGCGAAGCGCGCCGAGATGGCGGAAGCCTGAGGCGATGTGCGAGTTCTGCTCCCTGCAGCATGACGACGAGGACGAGGGCGGCGCGGCCGCTGCTCCGCAGAAGGCCAGACGCTTCTCCCGCAACTACGCGGGCGCTTTCCCGAAAACGCCCGGCAGGCTCGCAGGCATGGGCTTCATCCGGCTCTACCAGCTGACACTCTCCGGTTTCATCGGCAATTCCTGCCGTCATATCCCGACCTGCTCCGAATATGGCTATGAGGCCGTCGCCCGTCATGGGCTGTGGCCCGGCGGGTGGATGACGCTGTTTCGCGTCGGGCGCTGCGGGCCGGGTGGCACGAGCGGGCTCGATCCGGTGCCGGAACGGCTGGAACGGCGATTCCATTGGTGGACACCCTGGCGCTATCTCGCGTTCGGCCGGAAAGCCGCGTGACCGTCTACGTCGCCTTGCTGCACAGCATTGTTCTGGCCCCCGGTCGCCGGGTGGTGATGTCCGACCTGCGCGACATGGCCTCGGCCCTCGGCTACCGCAATCCACGCACACTTGTCTCGACCGGCAATATCATCTTCGAAGCACCGGAGTCGTCTACCGGTAATATCGAGAAGAAGCTGGAGGCGGCGTTCATCGAGAAGTTCGGCAAGCCGGTCGACATCATCGTCCGCACCGGCAAGAGCTGGGAGCGGCTGGCACGGTCCAATCCGTTTCCTGATGGCGAGGGCAGCCAGGTGATCGTTCGCGTCATGCGTAGGCCGCTCGATATCTCGGCACTCGACAAGCTGAAGGCCTATGCCGACCCCAGCCAGCGTCTGGCGCTCGTCGATGGCGATCTGTGGATCGATTTCGCCGGCAAGCCCAGCGAATGGAAGCTGCTTTCGGCGCTGACCACCAAGCGTATGGGGGCGGGCACGCTGCGCAACTGGAACACCGTCCGCGGTCTGGCCGAGATGCTCTGACGGGCCCTGCTTTTTCTTTACTAACAGGCCAAATCCGATTATCAGGCGGCAGCGCTTTGCGTACGGACGCAGCGCTTCATTGCAACCACCCGCATTCGTTGGCGGGACTGGACAAGGAGAATATCGATATGTCCCAATCCGTTTCCCTGACTTTCCCTGATGGCAATGTGCGCGATTTCGCATCCGGTACGACCGGGCGCGAAGTTGCCGAATCCATTTCCAAGTCGCTTGCCAAGAAGTCCGTCGCCATTGCGATCGACGACGTCGTGCGCGACCTTTCCGATCCCGTTGTTACGGGCAAGATCGAGATCATCACCCGCAATGACGAGCGCGCGCTGGAACTCATCCGCCACGACGCAGCGCACGTCATGGCCGAAGCCGTGCAGGAGCTCTGGCCCGGCACGCAGGTCACCATCGGTCCGGTGATCGAGAACGGCTTCTATTACGACTTCGCCAAGAACGAGCCCTTCACGCCCGACGATCTGCCGAAGATCGAAAAGAAGATGAAGGAAATCATCGCCCGCAATGCGCCCTTCACCAAGCAGGTGTGGTCGCGCGAGAAGGCGAAGGAAGTCTTTGCCGCCAAGGGCGAGCAGTACAAGGTCGAGCTCGTCGATGCGATCCCTGAAGGACAGGATCTGAAGATCTACAATCAGGGCGAATGGTTCGACCTGTGCCGCGGTCCGCATATGGCCTCAACCGGCCAGATCGGCAACGCCTTCAAGCTGATGAAGGTTGCCGGCGCCTATTGGCGCGGTGACAGCAACAACGCCATGCTCTCTCGCATCTACGGCACGGCTTTCGCCGAGCAGTCAGAGCTCGACAACTACCTGCATATTCTGGCCGAAGCCGAGAAGCGCGATCACCGCAAGCTTGGCCGCGAGATGGACCTGTTCCATTTCCAGGAAGAGGGCCCGGGCGTCGTGTTCTGGCATGGCAAGGGCTGGCGCATGTTCCAGACCTTGACCGCCTACATGCGCCGCCGCCTCGCCGGTACCTATGAAGAGGTCAACGCACCGCAGGTCCTCGATGCTTCGCTCTGGGAGACCTCTGGTCACTGGGGTTGGTATCAGGAGAACATGTTCGCGGTGAAGTCGGCCTATGCCTTCACGCATCCTGAAGACAAGGAAGCCGACAACCGCATCTTCGCGCTGAAGCCGATGAACTGCCCGGGTCACGTGCAGATCTTCAAGCATGGCCTGAAATCCTATCGCGAGCTGCCGATCCGTCTTGCCGAATTCGGCAACGTGCATCGCTACGAGGCGTCTGGTGCGCTGCACGGGCTGATGCGCGTCCGCGGCTTCACGCAGGACGATGCGCATGTGTTCTGCACCGACGAGCAGATGGCTTCGGAATGCCTCAGGATCAACGACCTGATCCTCTCGGTTTACGAGGACTTCGGCTTCAAGGAGATCGTCGTCAAGCTCTCGACCCGCCCCGAAAAGCGCGTTGGCACCGATGCCCTCTGGGATCGCGCCGAAAGCGTGATGATGGACGTGCTGAAGACGATCGAGGAGCAGTCCGAGGGACGGATCAAGACCGGCATTCTGCCGGGCGAAGGCGCTTTCTACGGGCCGAAGTTCGAATATACGCTGAAGGACGCCATCGGCCGTGAATGGCAGTGCGGTACGACGCAGGTGGATTTCAACCTGCCGGAGCGTTTCGGCGCCTTCTATATCGACAGCAATTCGGAGAAGACGCAGCCGGTGATGATCCATCGCGCCATCTGCGGCTCGATGGAACGCTTCCTCGGTATCCTGATCGAGAACTTCGCCGGCCACATGCCGCTGTGGATCGCACCGCAGCAGATCGTCGTCGCGACGATCACGTCGGAAGCCGACGGCTACGGCGCCGAAGTTGCCGAAGCGCTGCGCGAAGCCGGTCTGAACGTTTCGACCGACTTCCGTAACGAGAAGATCAACTACAAGGTCCGAGAACATTCCGTTACGAAAGTTCCGGTGATCATCGTCTGTGGCAAGAAGGAATCCGAAGAGCGGACGGTCAACATCCGCCGCCTCGGCAGCCAGGAGCAGACCTCGATGACGCTCGATGCGGCGATCGAAAGCCTGACCTGGGAAGCGACGCCGCCGGATGTTCGCCGCAAGATCGAGGCGAAGAAAGCCAAGGCCGCCTGAGCCTATCCGGGTGAATGCAAGCATGCAAAGGGGCGGCGCTCGATCGAGCGCCGCCCCTTTGAATTTCATGGATCAAATTCCGAGGACGGTTACGCTTGGCGGCGTGAAATCCTTGATCCCCAGTTTCGGGTAATCGCATTTGCGGTCAAACTTGGCCTTCGATACCGTCCGCATGCATTTCGGGTCGGTCTTGAAGGCATATCCGGGCAAACTGACGTACTTGACACTCGGCGCACAGAGCGCGAGCGCGATACACATCGTCAATGCCGCGCAGATGGTCCGCATGGGACACCTCCTTCGTTCGGCATGACTTCTCGATACGGAACCCCTCCGCACGCCCGACAATCGCATGTCCACCTTCAGGCTTCCATTCGCCTAATCGGATGCGGATGCTCTGCGCGCGGGCTATGCGCCGGTCATCGGGATGGGCGAGGGGAATGCTCCGTTCAGAGGAGGGGAGCGGCCAATCAGTCCGCGTCTGCGCCGTCCGATCCGCTGTTCGGAACCAGCTGGTCGTAGGACGGCAGCGGCGCTTGCGCCGATTTCTGCGGCGGCTCACCGGCCGCAGAGGGCTGCGGCTCAGGCTGGACGGTCGTTGCAGCGCTGTCCGGCTCCTGTGGCTGGACGTCCTTCATCAGCACTTCGACATCGGTGTTCTTGCCAGCTTCGACCTTGAAGTCGCGCTGGTAGATCTTGTCCTTGTTGCGGGCGACCGCGGAATACTCGCCTTCGGCAAGCACCATGGTCGGGAAGGCGCTGACGCTTTCGCCGACGCTGTCGCCCGCCGCCGTCAGGATCGACCATGCGGTGTCGGCGATTGCCTCGCCACCGGCGTCGGAGACGAGCTTGAAGGTTATCTGTGCCGCGCGGTGCTGGATCGTCGCTTCCGTCAGTTTGCCAGCCTCGATCTGGATGTCCGCGCGGATGACGGCATTGACGTCGCCATATTCGGAGACGACGTGATAGGTCCCGGCATTCAGGCGAACGACGGTATTGGGCGATACATCGGCCATGACGAGGCCACGCTCGCCGTCGTCACGGACTTCGGAAGAATAGATCGAGAAGCTCAGCTGATCCGGGCGGATGCGGACGTCGGAACCGGATACCGCATTCAACAGCAGACCACCGGCATCGAGCACCATGACCTGCTTATCGACCGCGCCGCTCTCGGGCACGTTGACCTTCTTGGTGACGCCGGCGCGCCCGAAGGAGACATTGACGAAATAGTCACCGGGCGCCAGCTGGAACGCGGCAGAACCGCCCTTGGCGCTGGCAATCAGCGGCAGCTTGCCGTCGGCACCGGCGATCGGGCTGAAGACGTACCAGGAAAGGCCGTCTTCCACCGGCTGTCCGTCCGCGGTCAGTTTTGCCTCCATCGGCACTTCATGCAGAAGCGCGCCCGGCGGCGTCGTGCCGGGGGCGATGAAAGCGTTCAGCTTCGGCATCTTGGCCGTGGTGTCGAGCTGCTTGAAGTCCTTGAATGCATCCTGCGCGCCTGCCGAAAACGGCGAGGAGATCACCAGTGCAAGCGCAAGGGCTATCCGCGCAAGGGGCAAAATGCCGGTCATGAGTTTCCTGGACCGATTGACTTTAGAAATCACAGGGGCCACTTCAAGACCAACCCGATGGCAAATTCAAGACCCATCCCCGTTACAGTCCTGAAATTGAAAGTTTCTCCCGCATGAAATCCGATATCAAGCTGATCGATTACCTCAACGTGCGCCGTTCCATTCCTGCGTTCCAGATGTGCGAGCCGGGTCCCGGCAAAGCCGAAATCGAGGAAATCCTTCGCCTGTCGTCGCGCGTTCCCGACCACGGCAAGCTCGCGCCATGGCGCTTCATCGTCTATCGCGGCGAAGAGCGCGTACGGATCGGCGAGGAATTGCTGAAGCTCGCCCTCGAGGCCAAGCCCGAGCTGTCGGAGGAGATGATCCAGGTCGAGCGCACCCGCTTCACCCGGGCGCCTGTCGTCGTCGCAGTCGTCAGCAAGGCCGGGCCGCATTTCAAGATCCCGGAATGGGAGCAGGTGATGTCGGCGGGTGCGCTGTGCCTCAACGTCATCTTCTCCGCCAATGCGCATGGCTGGGTGGCGAACTGGCTGACAGAGTGGTTCGCTTTCGACGAACGCGCCTATCCGCTGCTCGGCGTGCAGCCGGGTGAGAAGGTTGCAGGCTTCATCCATATGGGGTCGTCTGAATTTCCGCCGGTCGAGCGGCCGCGGCCGGAACTGACGGAAACCGTCACCTGGGTCGGTGGAGAGAACTGATGTTCTACCGGACGGACGCCAACAAGCATGGCCTGGCGCATGATCCCTTCAAGGCGATCGTGTCGCCGCGGCCGATCGGCTGGATCGGGACAAAGGGGACGGATGGTTCGCTGAATCTCGGCCCCTATTCCTTCTTCAATGCGATCTCGGACCGTCCGAAGCTGGTGATGTTCTCCTCCAGCGGCCGCAAGCACAGCTACAAGAATGCCGCCGATACCGGCGTCTTCACCTGCAATTTCGTCAGCCGCCATCTGGTCGAGCACATGAATGTGTCATCGGCGGCCGTGCCCTACGGAACCAACGAGTTCGAGCTAGCGGGGCTGACGGCGCGGCAGGGCGAGATCGTCGACGCACCCTATGTCGCGGAAGCCTTTGCGGTTCTGGAATGCAAGGTGACCGAAATCATTGAGCCGAAGGGGCTGTCCGGCGAGCCGTCCGAGAATGTCATGGTGCTCGGCGAGGTGGTCGGCATCCATATCGACGAGACGATCATCCGCGAAGGCCGCCTGGACATGTCGATCGCCCGGCCGGTGGCCCGCATGGGATATATGGACTACGCGGAAGGCAGCGATGTCTTCGAAATGATGCGGCCGAAGACGCCCTGATGCGCTTGTGCCCTGCGCATAGGGGTTAATGAATATGGTGAACCAATCATAAACCATTTGCCGGTAGCGTTATCAGAACAAGAGGAGCGTGAAGGAATCACGTTCCGCAGGTTGGGGCGTAATGGTGATTGTAGAGGCATTCCTTCGCTGGGTCGAAACCGCCAAGTCCGGAGACCGGGCACGAGCGGCCAGCGCCCTTGGCCGGGCCTATCTGCAATCCGAGATGCAGCCGGAAGAGCGCAAGGCCGCCGAGATGGCGATGACCTTCCTGCTCGACGATCCATCGCCTAAAGTCCGCCTCGCTCTCGCGGAAGCCATCGCCTGGTCGGATGAGGCACCGCGCTCGCTGATCCTGGCGTTGGCCGAAGATCAGCCCGAAATTGCCTGCCATGCCGTTACCTGCTCGCCGCTGCTGACCGATGCCGATCTCGTGGATCTCGCAGGACGGGGCAGCGAGGTGACGCGGATGCTGATCGCAGCGCGCAGCAGCTTGTCGCGCGCCGTCTCTGCGGCGCTTGTCGAGATCGGTGGCGAGGAGGACGTGCTCTGCCTGCTTGAAAACGAGGGCGCCTCGATTGCACCGCATTCGCTGAAGCGTATCGCCGAAAGGCTCGGTGGCTGCTGCGATATCCGCAATCTGCTGCTCGATCGCGACAGTTTGCCGGCCGATGCCCGCCAGCTTCTGACGCAGCATGTCAGCGATGCGCTGGTAGCGCTGCCGCTCGTCCAGGCCGCGATCGGCTTCAACCGTTTGCAGCGGATCAGCCGCGAAGCGACGCAGTCTGCCGTCGTGTCGATCGCCGGCGAAATTCAGCCGCGCGAGATCGACGACCTCGTGGAGCATCTGCGCGTCCACGGCCATCTGACGCCATCCTTCCTGATGCATGCGCTGTGCTCGGGAAAGGTCGATTTCTTCGCAGGCGCCGTCGTCAACCTGACGGGCTGCAGCGAAAAACGGGTCCGCTCGATCCTGGCGACTGGCCGCATGCATGCGGTTCGCGCGCTGTACGAGACAGCCGGTTTGACGCGTGAAATCAGCACGATCTTCGTCGAGGCGACGTTGTTGTGGCGCGAGGCTTCGCGCAAGGCTTCGGCAACGATGCTTTCGACGATCTGCGGCCGGCTGCTTGAACGCTTCCGCCATCACGGCGCCCATGACGCCGTCAAGGAACTGCTCGACATGGTCGAGAAGCTGCATATTGCCGAGCAGCGCCAGTCGGCGCGCGCCTATGCCTCGCAGGCGGCGCTTGTCGCAGCCTAGTGGCTAAAGCGCTGAGCGACCCAGGAATATCCGTTTGAAACGAAATGCACCGGCTTGACGAGCGTCTGCTTGATGTCGTCACCGGTTGGCAGCCCGGCACGGACGCGCTCGGCAGCCCGCACAGCATAGGCGCGAATGCCGGTTGGCTGCGGTTGTTCGACGGCTGGAGCCGTTGCTGTTGCCTGCGCTTCAAGCTTTGCTGTCTCGGGAGCGGCTACGGGCTTAGGTTCCTCGCAGACGGCGATCACCGTCGGATACTTGGCGTTGGTAAAACCCTTCAGCTGCTTTTCCGACTCGGCATCGCACATTGCTACCGTCTGCCAATGCTTGTCGACCGTCGCCACGTAATTGCACTGGGTGACGGAATCGTTGCACCCGAAGATGGTCATGGCGATGAGGACGGCTTGCATATCCGGGATCCCTGGCTATTGAAACTGATGATCTTAGACGTCGCAATTCCAACGGAATAAAGGCGGTTACATTACCATCTCTTCATGCAAGCCGACCGGGAAAGCAGAAGCCATGTTCGTGACCATCACCCTCGAAACGCCGCGCCAGCCTGAAATCATACGCCTGCTCGACATGTCGGATGCCTATGCGGCTTCGCTCTATCCGTCGGAGAGCAACCATCTCGTCGATCTCTCGACGCTGGAGCAGCCTTCGGTGAGCTTCTTCATCGCGCGTAACGACGGTGTGGCCGTCGGCTGCGCAGCTCTTGTCGAAGCGGGCGATGGCACGGCGGAGATCAAGCGCATGTTCGTCGATCCCGAGGCGCGCGGCCTTAGGGCAGCGAGCCGGCTGATGGACAAGCTCGAGGAGCAGGCAACGAAGAGCGGACTAAAGGCGATCAGGCTTGAAACCGGCATCTACCAGCCCGAGGCGATCTGCCTTTACCGCAAGTACGGTTATGTCGAGATCGAGCCTTTCGGCTCATACCAGCCGGATCCGCTCAGTCTGTTCATGGAAAAGCGGCTCGGCTGATCAGCCCTCGGCTGCCGCGCGCTGCGATGGCGGCGCCTGCTCGTCGATGATGATTTCGGGTCCGGTGCCGCCCTGATCGGCGGTGCGGACCTCGTGCATCCACTCACGCCAGATCGCGACGAGCAGCGCCATCAGCACCGGGCCGATGAACAGGCCGAGGAAGCCCATGGTCTTCACGCCGCCGACGAGACCGAAAAATGTCGGCAGGAAGGGGAGCTTGATCGGACCGCCGACGAGCTTTGGGCGCAGGGTCTTGTCGACGATAAAGAGCTCGACACTGCCCCAGATGAAAAGTCCGGCACCGGCGACGTGTGAGCCGCTGGCGACCAGATAGATCGACACCAGCGTGAAGGAGAGCGGCGCGCCGCCAGGGATCAGCGCCATGATGCCGGTGAGGACGCCAAGCGTCACCGGCGAGGGGACGCCGGCGATCCAGTAGGCAATGCCAAGAACGATGCCTTCGCCGATGGCGATCAGCGTCATGCCCATGACGGTCGAGCTGATTGTCGCCGGCACAACCCTGGAAATGCGCTCCCAGCGGTTCGGCAGGATACGCTCGCCGAGCATGTCGATCTGTTTCGAGAAGGACGCGCCGTCGCGATAGACGAAAAACAGGGCGATCAGCATGAAGAGCAGCGTCAGCAGCAGGTGGAAGGACGCGCCACCGGCAGCAAGGACCGCACGGTAGATATTGCCGATATTGGCACCGCTGACGGCCTGGATGACCTCACCCATCGAGCCCGGCGTGCCGATATATTTCGTCCAGAGCTCATCGATATAGGGGCCGGCGAAGGGCAGGGCGAGGATCCATTGCGGCGTCGGCGCGCCCATCCGGTTGGCGCGGATCGCCCAGGCGACCCATTCGCGCACTTCGCCCGTCGTATAGGTAATGGCAAAGACGATCGGAATGATCAGAAAGGTGACGATCAGGATAATCGCTATCGTCGCCGCAACGGTGGTGTTGCCGCCGACGCGGGCGAGCAGCTTGCGATAAAGCGGCCAGCTGGCAAAGCCGATGACGAGAGCGGCCAGAACCGGGACGACAAAGCCGTAGAAGAAATAAACGCCAGCGGCGACAATCAGGATCAGAAGCCAGCGGGCAGCTGAAATCGAGGGAATGAGAGGCGTGCGGGCATGTGCGGAGGGACCAAGCCACCGCGGCTCGCCTGGCAGTTTGTTTTTATTCGAGAGGCTCACGTCGTTCCCTGCTTTTCTTCTCAACCACGGATATGGGCCATCGTGCCACCGGACGCAAGCATTTCGGCCAGGAAATGCCAGTTGCTCCGGCAGCGCCAAGGACCATGCTGCGGTTGGCATAGCGCTTTGTGCTGAAGCCAGTGTGACGGCAATTTCCTGCCAGAGTGTTGACCGTCAGCGAAAAGATGATGCGCGCCGCTCAACGAGAAATCGCAAAGGATGGCAGAACGCCAAACGAAAACAGCGCGGCGGAGCAAATCCGTCACACTGTTTCAAAACTCTCTTGGCGACTGCCTCTTAGATATCGAGGTTTTCGGCGAAAGCGGCCCGATCCTGGATAAAGCGGAAGCGGGCTTCCGGCTTGGTGCCCATGAGATCGTCGACAGCCGTCCGGGTGCCCTCGAAATCGATCTCATCGATCAGCACGCGCAGCAATGTGCGCTTGCTCGGATCCATGGTCGTTTCCTTGAGCTGGGCGGGCAGCATTTCGCCGAGACCTTTGAACCGGCTGATCTCGACCTTCGACTTGCCCTTGAATTCCTTCTCCATCAGCTCGGCGCGGTGTCTGTCGTCGCGCGCATAGGCCGATTTCGCACCCTGCGTCAGCTTGTAGAGTGGCGGAACGGCAAGGAAGAGGTGACCGCCACGCACGAGCTCCGGCATCTCCTGATAGAAAAAGGTGATAAGCAGCGAGGCAATATGTGCGCCGTCGACGTCGGCATCGGTCATGACGATGATGCGTTCGTAGCGGAGGTCTTCCTCGCGGTATTTCGAGCGGGTGCCGCAGCCGAGCGCCTGGACAAGATCGGAAAGCTGCTGGTTGGCACCGAGCTTTTCACGCCCGGCGCTGGCGACGTTGAGGATCTTGCCGCGCAGCGGCAGGATCGCCTGATTCGATCGGTTGCGCGCCTGCTTGGCGGAGCCACCTGCCGAGTCACCCTCGACGATGAAGAGTTCTGCGCCGGCAGCGGTGTTCTGCGAGCAATCGGCGAGCTTGCCGGGCAGGCGCAGCTTGCGCACAGCCGTCTTGCGGTTGACTTCCTTTTCCTTGCGGCGGCGAAGGCGCTCTTCAGCGCGTTCGATCACCCAGTCGAGCAGCTTGGCTGTCTCGTTGGGATTGTCGGCGAGGTAGTGGTCAAAGGGGTCGCGCAGCGCGTTTTCGACGATGCGCTGGGCCTCGACGGTGGCGAGCTTGTCCTTCGTCTGGCCGACGAACTCAGGCTCACGGATGAAGATCGACAGCATGCCGACCGCGGAGATCATCACATCATCGGTGGTGATCTGCGCGGCACGCTTGTTCTGCGTCAGCTCGCCATAGGCCTTCAGACCCTTGGTCAGAGCAATGCGCAGTCCGGCCTCGTGCGTACCGCCTTCTGGCGTCGGAATGGTGTTGCAATAGGAATGAAGCTGGGGATCGCCGCCATACCAGGTGATCGCCCATTCCATAGAGCCGTGGCCGCTGGCCTTCTCGGTCTTGCCGGCAAAGATCTCGCGGGTGACGGTGAATTCCTTGCCCATCGTTGCCTGAAGATAATCCTTCAGGCCGCCCGGGAAGTGGAAGACAGCCTTGTCAGGGACTTCCGAACCCTCGGGCAGAATGCCGTCATCGCAGCTCCAACGGATTTCGACGCCGCCGAAGAGATAGGCTTTAGACCGCGCCATGCGGAACACGCGGCCCGCGTCGAACTTGGCATGATCGCCGAAGATCTGCGGATCCGGATGGAAGCGGACGCGGGTGCCGCGCCGGTTATGAACGTCGCCGAGTTCCTCGAGGCCACCCTGCGGCAGGCCGCGCGAAAACCGCTGGCGATAGAGCTTGCGATTGCGGGCGACCTCGACTTCCAGATCGTCGGACAGTGCGTTGACGACCGAGACGCCGACGCCGTGCAGACCGCCCGACGTTTCATAGGCCTTGCCGTCGAACTTGCCGCCGGCATGCAGCTTGGTCATGATCACTTCGAGCGTCGATTTGCCGGGAACCTGCGGATGGTTCTCGACCGGGATACCACGGCCGTTGTCGCTGACCGTCAGATAGCCCTGGATATCGAGATGGACCTCGATGAAATTGGCGTGACCGGCAACGGCCTCGTCCATCGAGTTATCGATGACTTCGGCAAACAGGTGGTGCAATGCCTTCTCGTCAGTGCCGCCGATATACATGCCTGGACGCATGCGCACCGGCTCAAGGCCTTCGAGAACGCGGATCGACGAGGCGCCGTAATCATCCGATGTGGATGAGGCGGGGCCGGGGCGGGCGGAAGCGGCGGGTGCTGCCACGACGGGCTTTTCCGCAGGCGCAGCCGGCTTTGCTGGCTCCTCCTGCTTAGGCGCGAGGGGCATTCCGGCGAAGAGGTCGTTGCTGTCATCCATGGAATCGTTCAGATCTTCAATCCTGTTTGGGCAGCCCGTCCGCATGGGCTGGACCCAAAATCACCGCATTTGATGTCACGTTTGCGAATCAGGCAGATTTTGCCAGAAATCGCCTCGTTACGCGACGCCGCCCGATTTGGCGGAATTCTCTAGAATTGGTTTGCGTTGCCGGGCGCGGAATGGCAAGCGGACTTATCTCTGAGGAAAGCGCTCGCATGAAAATGTCCACAAGTCATTGCATGATTGTCACCGCAATTGCGGCCTTTTTGCTGTCCGGCGGGCTGAAGGCCTCGGCAGCCGACGTCCTGCCGCCGTACAAGGACGAGCTGTTTTCGGCACAAACAGTGCTCCAGACTTCCGATAACGGCGCCTTCGAAACGATCAGCTATGACGAGATGCGCGACATCAACGGCCGTGATCAGATCCCGGAACAGCGAGTCCAGCAGAAATACGTGTCGCTTGGCATCCGCAAGCTGCAACAGGAAGAAACGCTCTCGCTCGATGGGCACCGGATCGATGTCACCAGGGTGGGACCGGCTGAAAATGCCGCCTTTACGGTGATCTTCATTCATGGGCGCGACGGGACGCGCCGGCTTGGCGCAAACGATTTCACCTTCGGCGGCAACTTCAACCGGGTGAAGAACCTCGTTGCCGGCAACGGCGGCGTCTACTACTCACCGACCGTCAAGACCTTCGACAGCGATGGCGTTGCCAACATCGTTGAACTGATCCGTTACGCCAGCGAGAAGTCGGGCGGCAAGCCTGTCATTCTGACCTGCGCCTCGATGGGCAGCCAGATCTGCTGGGGCGTGACGCGGGATGCAGCGAGCGTCAAGCGGCTGAAGGGCATGCTGATCATGAGCGGGGTCACCGATCCGGATTTCACCAAGAGCGCCTTCTACAAGGCCAAGCTGCCGATGTATTTCGCCCATGGCAGCCGCGATCCTGTCTATGCCGCAACCGATCAGCAGGGGCTGTTCGAAACGCTCTACAAGTCCAAGTACCCGACCCGCTTCACGCTCTTCGACACCGGCAATCACGGGACGCCGATCCGCATGATCGACTGGCGCAAGGTGCTGAACTGGATTCTTGCTTCCTAGGCAGTCCAGCGAGCGGATTTTAAGCATTTTGAGCGCTAAAGCGTCTTTTTCCCTTACGTAAGGGGCGGAAAGCTTTTCATTCGCTGCTGCTTTTGCTAAGGCCGCAGCATACCGGAAAAATGTGGAAGGCTTGGCATGACACCTGACGTGCGTCCGCTCGTGGCGGGGAACTGGAAAATGAACGGTACCCGCGACTCTCTCGACCAGATCAAGGCGATCTCGGAAGGTGTCAAAGGCCCGCTCTCCTCGAAGGTCGAAGCGCTGATCTGCCCGCCGGCCACGCTGCTCTACGTGGCAACAGCGCTCTGCACCGACAGCCCGCTGGCGATCGGCGCGCAGGATTGCCATCAGAAGCCGTCCGGCGCCCATACCGGTGACATATCGGCGGAAATGATCGCCGATTGCTTCGGTACTTACGTCATCGTTGGTCACTCCGAGCGTCGCACGGACCATGCCGAGACCGACCATCTGGTGCGCGCCAAGGCCGAGGCTGCATTCGCTGCCGACCTGACCGCCATCATCTGCATCGGCGAGACCGCCGACGAGCGCAAGGCCGGTCAGACGCTCGATATCATCAAGCGTCAGCTTTCCGCCTCGGTGCCTGACACCGCGACGGCCGAAAACACCGTGATCGCCTATGAGCCCGTCTGGGCAATCGGCACCGGTCTGACGCCGACCGTCGATGACGTCGAGAAGGCGCATGCCTTTATGCGCAGCGAGCTGACGGCCCGTTTCGGCGCCGAGGGCAAGAAGGTTCGCATCCTCTATGGCGGGTCGGTCAAGCCGTCCAACGCCAAGGAGCTGATGGGTGTCGCCAATGTCGATGGCGCATTGATTGGCGGCGCGAGCTTGAAAGCGGCAGATTTCCTCGCCATCTACGGCGCATACACGGAACTCACTGCCTAAATCTCAGCTAAGGGCTTGGAATAGGCGATTGCCTCATGTAAAGAGCGCCAGATTTTATTGGATGCCCGCCTTGCGGGCAGGACTGGACCCATGCAGACCGTATTGATTGTCATCCACCTCATGATCGTGCTGGCGCTTGTCGGCGTCGTGCTTATCCAGCGTTCGGAAGGCGGCGGCCTCGGCATCGGCGGCGGTTCCGGCTTCATGTCGGCGCGCGGCACGGCCAATGCGCTGACCCGCACGACCGCGATCCTGGCGACGCTGTTCTTCATCACGTCGCTCGGCCTCGGCATCCTGACGCGTTACCAGGGCAATCCGACGGATATCCTGAACCGCATTCCGGCAACGAGTGGCGCCGGCAACGGCATTCTCGATTCGCTGGGTGGCGGCGCGGCCAAGCCTCCGGCCAATCAGCCTGCCAGCAACGGCGTTCCGAACGGCGCAGCTGCTCCGGCTCCTGCAGCACCCGCGGCTCCGGCCCCAGCTGCATCCGCGCCTGCTGCAACGGCTCCGGCACCTGCCGCGACGGCTCCCGCCGCCAGCGCACCGGCCGCAGCACCTGCTACTCCCGCCACCCCGGCCCAGCCGGGCGGCGTACCGACCGGACAATAAACCGGTCAGCGAAATAAACCGCCGGCAGGCCCAAGGGTCTGCCGGTTTTCTTTTGTTCAGATTTCAAGCTGGCACCAAAAGTTCTGGAAAAGAATTTTTGGGCTGGTGGAATCGTTTTTGAAAAGGTATCCGGTGACTCCCATGGCGCGATACGTATTCATCACTGGCGGCGTGGTTTCCTCTCTCGGTAAAGGAATTGCGGCCGCGGCTCTCGGAGCGTTGCTGCAGGCCCGTGGATATCGGGTGCGGCTTCGCAAGCTCGACCCCTATTTGAACGTGGACCCGGGCACCATGAGCCCGACCCAGCACGGCGAGGTCTTCGTCACCGACGACGGCGCGGAAACCGATCTCGATCTCGGCCACTACGAGCGCTTCACGGGGCGTTCGGCGACCAAGACCGACAACATCACCACTGGCCGCATCTACAAGAACATCATCGACAAGGAACGCCGCGGCGATTACCTCGGCGCGACCGTCCAGGTCATCCCGCACGTGACGAACGAGATCAAGGATTTCGTCATCGAGGGCAATGACGACTACGATTTCGTCATCTGCGAAATCGGCGGCACGGTCGGCGACATCGAGGCGATGCCGTTCATGGAAGCGATCCGCCAGCTAGGCAACGATCTGCCGCGCGGTACCGCGATCTATGTGCACCTGACGCTGATGCCCTATATTCCGGCAGCCGGCGAGTTGAAGACCAAGCCGACGCAGCATTCCGTCAAGGAACTGCAGGCGCTCGGTATTCATCCCGATATCCTGCTGGTACGCGCCGACCGCGAAATTCCGGAAGCCGAGCGCCGCAAGCTCTCGCTGTTCTGCAACGTTCGCCCGTCCGCCGTCATCCAGGCACTCGACGTTGCTAATATTTACGACGTGCCGATCGCCTACCACAAGGAAGGCCTCGACAACGAAGTGCTGGCCGCTTTCGGCATCGAACCGGCTCCGAAGCCTCGCCTCGATGCCTGGGATGAGGTCTGCAACCGTATCCGCACGCCTGAAGGCGAAGTGACGATCGCGATCGTCGGCAAGTACACCGGCCTCAAGGATGCCTACAAGTCGCTGATCGAGGCGCTGCATCACGGCGGTATCGCCAACCGCGTCAAGGTCAACCTTGAATGGATCGAGTCGGAGATCTTCGAAAAGGAAGATCCGGCACCCTATCTCGAAAAGGTTCACGGCATTCTGGTACCGGGCGGTTTCGGCGAGCGCGGTTCGGAAGGCAAGATCAAGGCGGCGCAGTTCGCCCGCGAACGCAACGTTCCCTATTTCGGTATCTGCTTCGGCATGCAGATGGCAGTCGTAGAGGCCGCTCGTCACCTGGCAGGCATCGAGAAGGCCTCGTCGACCGAATTCGGCAAGACCGAAGAACCGGTCGTCGGCCTGATGACCGAATGGGTCAAGGGCAACGAGCTACAGAAGCGCAATGCGGCCGGCGATCTCGGCGGCACCATGCGTCTCGGCGCCTACAAGGCAGCCCTGAAAAAGGGCACCAAGATCGCCGACATCTATGGCTCAACCGATATTTCCGAGCGCCACCGCCACCGCTACGAAGTCAATGTCGACTACAAGGACCGCCTGGAAAATTGCGGCCTCGTCTTCTCCGGCATGTCGCCCGACGGCGTTCTGCCGGAAACGGTCGAATATCCTGACCATCCGTGGTTCATCGGCGTTCAGTACCACCCGGAACTGAAGTCGCGCCCGCTCGACCCGCACCCGCTCTTCGCCAGCTTCATCGAAGCGGCAACCGAGCAGAGCCGTCTGGTGTGAAATAGCCGGACATTCTTGGTCCGAACAACCGTTCGGGCCAATCCCTGTTCAAAAAGCCTTAGCCTTTAGGTTTTTTAATACTTCGACGATGTCATCGTCTAAATCGAGCTTATCAACGTTGTGGATGCACTTTATGCCGTATCCAAGAATGGACTTATTCTTTTTGTCGGCGTAAAACTTTGACGACAGCTCTTTGAGATACCGAGATTCTGGAATTTGAAAATCTCGATCTGATTTATCCACGCATTTATAGAGCGCATGAGCGACTAGGTCGGCTAGACATAGCGTAAGCATATCTTTTTTTGGTCGAGCGACAATTCGCTCAGCTCTTACATAACGTAAAAATTTTGCGTTCTCATGGATTGGTGTCTTTTGGCATTTCTCAATTAGATTTCGTAGAGATTGGTAATCGAAGTTTCCTTCTTCAAAAATTATTAATACCTCATTTGGATCCAACCCGTATTCTTTTATGAAGCGTCCGATTTTCTCCAGAAGATACTGAGAGCATTTGTTGTAATACATTTTGCTGTTCTCAAGTATCTTCGATTTATAGCCACCTAATGTGCTTTTATCTGAGATGACTCCAAACGCCATAAACTTATTATTGCTAATTTCCCGCGCGTACCGAACTTTGTGAAAGTGGCCTAGGATAGAACAATGGAGATCAGCTTTCTTAAGCAAAACCTTAACGCGATCTAAGTCCGATATTAGCTCGTCTTCGGTTTCTGTTCTGTATATGCAAGCACCTAACGTTAGGTAAGGTGATGCGCCTCCCGAGCTACCTGTCCTTACTTTTGATATGCCAGCCTCGCCACTTTCATCTACTACGACGGTATAGGTTGTCACTCGATCTCCGCTCTAAAATCCACATCAATCAATGATTGCACGCTTAGAGTTTATTTCAAGAGCGCCATTGCTGTTACTCAAGCTCGTCTTCCGACGCGGCTTCCGTTCGCAGGCACTTTTTGCTAAGTATTGCTTCGTCGCCGGTTTCCACCGGCACGAAGCGACCCATGGGGAGATCGTTTGATGAAAACCAACGGCACCGAAAACCACAGCTGAACAAGCCGTGCCGTTCGGGCTGGCATGTTCGGTCCATCATCAAACGACATTTCCTGCCCCATGGAGGGCCTTCATGTTTCGTCGCTTCGAAAAGCTGACCGATCCTTTCCAAACCTATGCCGAAGAGACGCCGCCCGATAGGGTTTGGCCATTCATCTTCAATACTCTGAAACCGCTCCGCCACGTCGCCGCCTCCAGTCTGGCGCTGACCGCCGTCGGCGCGATCCTCGAAGTCTGGCTGATCGGCTATTCTGCCCGGCTGGTCGATATACTGGCGGCAATCCAGCCCGGCGAGCTCTGGGCGCGTCACGGTAGCGAGTTGCTGTTTGCCGCCTTTCTTCTGCTGGTCATCCGCCCGGTTGCCGCGCTGTTCTGCGAAGGACTCGACGACATCGTCTTCAAGCCGAATGCCGTGGCAATGATCCGCTGGCGGGCGCTCCGCCATGTCCAGCGCCAATCCGTCGGCTGGTTCCAGCACGATTTCTCGGGGCGCATCGCTGCACGCGTCCAGGAGATCGGCAACAGCGCAACCGGTGCCGCCTATTGCTTCCTGCACACCATCTTCTACGTCGCGATCTACATCGGCGGGTCAGTCTGGCTGATGGCGTCCGTCGATATCAGACTGATCATTCCGATGCTGGTTTGGGTGGGGCTGTATTTCGCGCTGATGGCCTATGTCATTCCGCGTGTCCGGCTGGCCTCGGAGCGTTTCCAGGAGGCGGACTCGGCCTTGTCCGGCCTGCTGGTCGATACGTTCTCCAACATGGACACGATCAAGCTCTTCTCTCGCCAGCGGGACGAAGACCGCGACAGCAGACAAAATCTGGATGCCGCCCGCCGGGCCTTCATCGCCTCGCAAAAGCTCGAGGTGACGGTTAACAGCAGCATGGTGTTTCTGAGCAGCCTGCTGATGGTCAGCCTGATCGGCTATTCCATCCTGCTCTGGCAAAACGGCAATGCGCCGCTCGGCATGGTCGCTGCTGCACTAGCCCTCGGCTTCCGGATCACCGCCATGGCCGAATGGCTGCTGGATGCCGTTGCCTCGCTGTTCAACCATATGGGTGCCGCACGCGATCAGCTGCGGCTCATCGCACAAGCGGTCGATATCCCGGATGCGCCGAATGCGGGCAAGCTGCGGCTGAACGGCGGGACGCTCAGCTTCGACAATGTCAGTCATCATTACGGCAAGGGGCAGGGTGGCCTGGAGCGTGTCACGCTCAAGGTCGAGGCGGGAGAGAAGGTCGGGCTGGTCGGCCGGTCAGGCGCGGGGAAATCGACGCTGGTCAATCTGGCGCTGCGCTTTTTCGAAGCCGAGAGCGGGCTGATTTGCGTCGACGGCCAGGATATCCGCACCGTTACGCAGGAAAGCCTGCGCAGCCGTTTCAGCATGGTGGCGCAGAATGCGGCGCTGCTGCACCGCTCGGTGCGCGACAACATCGCCTACGGCCGCGAGGACCTGCCGCAGGCGATGATCGAGGCGGCGGCAGCCAAGGCGCATGCCGACAGCTTCATCCCCGGCCTGCGCGATCAGCAAGGCCGTGCCGGCTATGACGCGCATGTCGGCGAACGCGGCGTCAAGCTCTCCGGCGGGCAGCGTCAGCGCATCGCGCTGGCGCGGGCGATCCTGAAGAACGCGCCGATCCTGATCCTTGACGAGGCGACATCGGCGCTCGATTCGGAAGTCGAAGCGGCCATCCAGGATACGCTCTACGGCTTCATGGAGGGCAAGACAGTGATCGCCATCGCCCACCGGCTCTCGACCATCGCCCGGATGGACCGGATCGTTGTGCTGGATCAGGGCCGGATCGTCGAGGAAGGCCGCCACGAGGAGCTGCTGAGACAGGACGGCATCTATGCGCGCCTCTGGTCGCGTCAGTCCGGCGGCTTCCTGGGGCTCGATTCAGGCAATTGAGAAAAGTGGCCCGGCGTCAAGCGCCGGGCCACCCGTCTTATGCCGCTTTCGGCAAGGGACCGACATAGACCGAGCGCGGCCTGATAAGCCGCCCCTGCAGCGCCTGCTCGCGCGCATGGGCAATCCAGCCGACCGTCCGGCCAATGGCGAAGACGCCGGTGAAGGCTTCGCGAGGGAAGCCCAATGTTTCCAGGAGCAGCGCCGTATAGAACTCGACATTGACGTCGAGCGGACGATCCGGCTTGCGCCGCTTGAGGATCGAAAGTGCCGCGCCTTCGACGGCCTCGGCCAGCGCCACGCGGGCGCTATCAACCTGTCCGGTCGCTGTCAGTGGTTTCAGCGCGTTTTTCAGGGCGTCGGCGCGGGGGTCGCGGACGCGGTAGATGCGATGGCCAAAGCCCATCAAGCGCTCGCCCTTGTCGAGCGCATTGCCGAGCCATGTCTCGGCGTTTTCGGCCTGGCCGATGGCGTCGAGCATATCCAGCACCGGCCCCGGCGCGCCGCCGTGCAGCGGGCCCTTGAGGGCACTGATTGCCGCGAGCACTGAGGAAGTGAGACCGGCCTGGGTAGAGGCGATGACGCGCGAGGCGAAGGTCGAGGCATTCAGGCCGTGGTCGGAGATGGTGACCAGATAGGCGTCGAGGGCCGATGTCTGTTCACCGCTCGGAGGCGTGCCGTTGAGCATCTGCAGCATGTCGGCAGACTGGGAAAGCTTTTGATCCGGCGCTATCGGGGCCCGGCCTTTCTGCAGCCGCAGAACTGCAGGGAGGAATACGGCGGATGCAGCCATCAGGCGGATGGCGACTGGGCTGCCTTCGCCATCGGGCAGGCGCGCGAGCAGGGCGCGCATGGCATCGACTGGCGGCAGCGCCAGGATCGTGGCGTCTGCCGCTTCGACATGGCGGAATATATCGGCGCGTGCTTCGCCGAGACGCCGCGTCAGGGAGGCTTCATCGAGCGCTTCGGGCATCAGGCCATCCAGCAGCAGAGTCGCGGTGCGCTCGTAGGTGCTGTCGGCGACGAGATCATCCAGCGAGACGCCGCGGATGATCAGCCGACCAGCTTCGCCATCGACATCCGAGAGCTGCGTTTCTGCCGCGACGACATCTTCAAGACCATTCTTCATCAGTGTTTCTCCTTTACCCGGTAAAGGATCGGGCTTAGATTAGTTGACGTCAATCTTGATGCAATTGATCAATGTGAGGTTCACATGTCCTGGCTGACGGCAGAGGAGGCGCTGGCGCAACTCGGCACCAAACCGCAGACGCTCTATGCGAATGTCAGCCGTGGCCGCATTCGCGCCAAGGCCGATCCCGCCGATCCGCGGCGCAGCCTCTATCACACCGCCGACGTCACCCGGCTGGCCGAACGCCATGCCGGACGCCGCAAGAGCGAGACGGTTGCGGCCGAGGCGATCCAGTGGGGCGATCCGGTCCTACCATCCGCCGTTTCGACGATCGTTGACGGCAGGCTTTACTACCGCGGCCGCGATGCGGTTTCACTGTCGGCCTCGGTAACGCTGGAAGCGGCAGCGGCCATACTTTGGGATGCGCCTGCCGTCGAGCTTGCGGGTGAGGTCATCGAAGGCGGCCCGCCTGTCATCCGCAACGCATTCCTGGCGCTTGCCGGCAGAGTGACGCGGGATCTTCCAAGCCTCGGGCGCTCGCGTTCGGTGCTGCGCAGGGAGGCGACCTCGGTTTTCAGCACTGTCAGCGCCGTCCTCGCGCCCGGCCGCGGCGATTTCGTCCATATCCGTCTTGCCAATGCCTGGGGCAGGCCGGAGACTGCCGACTGCCTGCGCCGGGCACTGGTGCTTCTTGCGGACCATGAGCTCAATGCATCGACATTTGCCTCCCGGGTCACGGCGTCTTCGGGGGCGTCTCTTTCGGCCGCGGTGCTTTCGGGCCTCTCGGCACTGACCGGCCCGCTGCACGGCGGCGCGTGGCAGGGCGTTTCCGCGCTCGCGGACATGGCAAGACACGCTGGCGCCGAAGAGGCGGTGCGCCGCGTTCTCTCTCAGGGAAATCCGCTTCCGGCTTTCGGTCATCCGCTGTATCCGGACGGTGACGTAAGGGCATCGGCGCTTCTTCAACATTTCGAAATGCCCCGCCTGTTCGAGGAGATCAGGAAGGCAGGCGAAGCGGCGACAGGTGAGAGGGCGAATGTCGATTTCGCCCTGACAGCGATGGCGGAGAGCTTTGCGCTGCCCGGCGAGGCGCCGATGGTGATCTTCGCCCTGGCGCGCACGTGCGGCTGGCTTGCCCATGCGATGGAGCAGGTCGAAGACGGCCATCTGATCCGCCCGCGGGCGCGCTATTGTGGCCCGGCATTGGTGGCCGGCGGCTAGCGCTTGCCAGCGGCGGCGCTTTTCTGCATACGGGATCAAGCTTTTGTTTTATGATGGCGAGCCGGAAAACAGGCCGATCGCCTGCGTAGAGACTGCGCATCTCAGGATTGGCCGAAAGTCATGTGGGGACGTATCATGGGCTTGGTTTCAACAATCCTTCGCGGATCGGCTGCTGCATGCATATTGCTCGCGCTGCCGGTCGCCGCAGCGGCGCAGACGAGCGGCTGCGCGCTGCAGAACGCCGATGGCGGACGCCGGATCCTGCGCTGCCCAGGCGGCGTGACAGTCACCGCTGAAGCTGGTGCCGGATTCAATCTTAACGACCGGAATGGCGACGGCAGTCCAGACAGCGCATCGCTGCGGCGCAAGGCGATCCTCGTCGATGTCGACAGCAGCCGTCATACGGGTGGCTTTCAAGTGGTGACACCACAGGCGATTGCGGCTGTCCGAGGCACGCAATGGGCTGTCGATGTCGGTGGCGGACAGACCTCGGTGCTGGTCGTCCGCGGCGCGGTTGCCGTGCGGCGCCCACAGGGCGATTCCGTCGTTCTTCGTCCGGGCGAGGGCGTCGATGTTCGCGCCGGCAGCAGCGCGCTCGAAGTTCGCCGCTGGCCGCAGGCGCGCGCCGCGGCACTGCTTGCCCGCCTCGGCCAGTAGGATCCCATGCCCCGTCAGAATGTTCTTGTGACCGCCGCGCTGCTTCTGTCCGCGATCTGGGGCGCGTTCCTCGGCTCGGCGCATCTTGGCGGCGGCGCGACTGTTCTCGATCGTCCCGAAGCGTCGCTGACCGATCTCAAGAGCACGCTGATCGGCAGGAGGACGCCGCCACCCGTCGTTACCATCGCGGCAATCGACGACCGGACGGCTGCGGCGCACGGCTATCCGCTCGACCGCGCAACGCTGGCCAAGGCCGTGACGGCTATTGCCGCCCTAAAGCCGAAAGTCATCGCGCTCGATCTGCTGTTCGTCGATCCCGGTAGCGATGCGGCCGATAGCGCGCTGGCTTCGGCGCTTCAGCTCGCTCCGTCGGTGATAGCGGGTGCTGCAGTCTTCCCGCAAAGCGTCCAGTTCGTCGGCAACGAAGCAAACGATCCGCTGGCGGCCATTCCCGTCGCAGAGAGCCTTTTGCTTCCGCAAGAACGGCTTGCCGATGTCGCGGCGACCGGCATCGTCAATGTCTCGACGGACCAGACCGGCGTACCGCGCTTCATCCCGCTGCTGTCGCGCGGCGAGGGGCGTATCGACCCGTCCTTTCCGCTGAAGGCAGCGTCTCTGGCGATCGGCCACGATCCGGCATTCCAGCCCGGCGCGATCGCCTTTACCGACACCCGAATCCCGACCGACACCGGACAACGCCTGCCGCTGACCTTCTACGGCCCCCGCGGCACCATTCCGACTGTCAGCATCGCCGATGCGCTCGATGGCAAGCTCACCGCGCAGGAGGTGGCCGACAAGGTCGTCGTCATCGGCTCCACGGTCACCGGCGGCGGCGATGTCTTTCCCACGCCCTTCGATCCCGTCCTGCCCGGCGTCGAAGTGATGTCGACGGCGATCACGCATCTGGTCGCCGGGGACAGCGTCATCCGCGACCACAACGTTCGAAGGTTCGATGCTACGCTTGCGGTGCTGCTGCCGCTTGCCGTCGTCGGTCTGCTTGCCTGGCGGCGCAGCGTCATCGGTTTCGTGATGATCGCGCTGCTGTTCGTCGCCTGGGCCGGCGTCAATGTCGCGGCATTCCGGCAGGGATACTGGCTGAGCGCGGCATTGCCGATTGCAGCCGCGTTGCCACCCGCGCTGATCTTCGGCGCCGCGCAGCTGTTTACCGACCGCCGCCGCGCCCGTCTTTTCGCCGCGCAGAGCGAATTGCTGCAGCGGATCGAAGCGCCGGGCCTCGGAGAATGGCTTGCCCGGGATCCTTCCTTCCTCTCCCATCCCGTGCGCCAGAATGCTGCCGTTGTCTTCATTGATCTCTCGGGCTTTACCGGCATGAGCGAAGCGGTCGGCGCTGTCGCCGTCCGTGAGATTCTCAGCGGCTTCTTCGAGCTTGTCGATGAAGAGGCGCGCGCCCACCAGGGTGCCATAACCAGCTTCATGGGTGATGGTGCGATGATCCTCTTCGGCCTGCCGGAGCCACAGCCGGACGACGCGGCGCGTGCAGCCGCCTGTGCACTGTCTCTGGCGGAGCGCACCCGCGCCTGGCTGGCGGCCAACCCGACGCTACCCACAGGCCACAAAGTCGGCTTCAAGATCGGCGCGCATTGCGGTCCCGTCGTCGCATCGCGTCTCGGCACCGGTAACCGCCAACAGATCACCGCGACGGGCGACACTGTCAACGTCGCCAGCCGGCTGATGGAAGTGGCGGCAGGGCGCGGCTCGGAGATCGCTTTCAGCGCAGCGCTGGTGCATGCGGCCTCTCAGGGCGGCACACCGCCTGCGGGTGGAATTCTCGAGGGACCATTCGAGACGCGCATTCGCGGGCGGGCCGGCGGTATCGAAGTCTGGTTGCGGCGGCAGCAGGCTGCGTGAAACTGGCGCTTTGACTTTTTGCCTGCAAAGGGATAGGAACGCGCCAACCGTTCGGCCGGGCAGATCCCGGCCAAGGCGCGCTTGCGCCTGAAAATTCCGAAAGACAGATCACATGACAGAGATTAACGGCGTCGTTCCGGCGATCGCCAAGGCGTTGTCGAAGCGCGGCTATACGGCGTTGACCCCGGTTCAGCAGGCAATGCTCGACCCGGCGCTTGCCTCGAAGGACGCCCTCGTATCGGCCCAGACCGGCTCCGGCAAGACCGTAGCCTTTGGCCTGGCGCTGGCACCGACGCTGCTTCAGGACGACGACCGCTTCGAGCCGGCAGCGGAACCGCTGGCCCTGGTCATCGCGCCGACTCGCGAACTCGCGCTGCAGGTCAAGCGCGAGCTCGAATGGCTGTACGAAATGACCGGCGCGCTGATCGTCAGCTGCGTCGGCGGCATGGATATCCGCAGCGAGCGCCGGGCGCTGGAGCGCGGCGCTCATATCGTCGTCGGCACGCCCGGCCGTCTCTGCGACCATATCCGCCGCCGGGCACTCGATATTTCGTCGCTGAAGGCCGTCGTGCTCGACGAGGCGGACGAGATGCTCGATCTCGGCTTCCGCGAAGACCTGGAATTCATCCTCGAATCGTCGCCTGACGACCGTCGCACACTGATGTTTTCGGCAACGGTGCCGGCGGCTATTGCCAAGCTCGCCAAGAGCTTCCAGCGTGATGCGGTTCGCATCTCGACGCAGTCGGAAGAAAAGCAGCATGTCGATATCGAATATCGCGCGTTGGCCGTTGCTCCCTCTGATCGCGAGAACGCCATCGTCAACGTGCTGCGCTATTACGATGCCAAGAATGCCATCGTTTTCTGCTCGACGCGTGCGGCCGTTAATCATCTGACGGCGCGGTTCAACAATCGCAATTTCTCTGTCGTGGCACTCTCCGGCGAACTGACGCAGAACGAACGAACGCATGCGCTGCAGGCGATGCGCGACGGACGTGCTCGCGTCTGCATCGCGACGGATGTTGCCGCCCGTGGCATCGACCTGCCGGGCCTCGATCTCGTCATCCATGCCGATCTGCCGACCAACTCCGAAACGCTGCTTCACCGCAGCGGCCGGACGGGCCGCGCCGGGCGCAAGGGCGTCAGCGCCATCATCGTGCCGCTGAATGCCCGCCGCAAGGCCGAGCGCATTCTGGACGGCGCCGGCGTTTCGCCGACCTGGGCCCGCCCACCGTCTGCCGAAGAGGTGATGCAGCGTGACGACGAGCGGCTGCTTGCCGATCCGATCCTCAGCGAAGCGCAGTCCGATGACGACCAGACGCTCGTCAATCAGCTGATCGCCAACTATGGCGCCGAGAAGCTGGCTGCCGCTTTCGTACGGCTCTACCGCTCCAATCAGTCTGCGCCTGAAGATATCACCGAGGTGTCGCTTGACGGCGGTGCACGCAAGCGCCGCGACAATGCCGATGGTCCGCGTGAGCCGAGCCAGAAGGGGCCGCGCGACGATTTCGGCGCCAGCGTCTGGTTCTCGCTTTCGGTCGGCCGCAAGCAGAATGCCGAACCGCGCTGGCTGATCCCGATGATCTGCCGCAACGGCAACCTGACGAAGCGCGAGATCGGCGCTATCAAGATGCAGCCGGAAGAAACCTTCGTGGAGATCGCCGCCGGCAATGCCGAGGCATTTCTCGCGGCACTCGGCCCGAACAAGACGATGGAACGCGGTATTCGCGTCAATCGCCTGAACGGCACACCCGATTTCAGCCGCCCGGCGAACGACCGGCCTGCGGGCAAGAAGGCCTACGAGGCACGCCGCGACGACGCCGTGCGCGACGACCGCCCGAAGGCGAAGTTCAAGAAGGACTTCTCCCCGGAGCAGGCGCCTGCCGGTGGCGAGCGCAGCGACAAGCCTTGGAGCAAGAAGCCCGGCAAGCCAAAATTCGAAGGCAAGCCGAGGGCCGAGGGCCAGAAGTTCGAAGGCAAGCCCAAGTTTGAGGGCAAGCCGAAGTTCGAAGGCCAGAAATTCGAGGGCAAGGGCGGCTTCGCTCCGAAGGGCAAGTTCAGCAAGAAGAAGCAGGGCTGAGGTTGGCGGCAACGCCATCCCGGCCGCTCGATAGCGGGCAGCAGCGATGACGATGATGGCCGGTGCGATGGTTCATGATGCGGAAGCGTTCATACGCCGCCATCTTGAGCTTCGCCCGGCACCATCAGTCCCGGAGATCGCTCTTTATGCCGCCCATCCGGCAAGCCGCCTCGGCCGCCTGCCGGGCGGCGGTGGCGAGCCGCCATACTGGGCCTATCATTGGGCCGGCGGCAGCGCGCTGGCCCGCCATATTCTCGACAATCCCGATATAGTCGGCGGCCGCACGGTGACCGATCTGGGCTGCGGCTCCGGCATCGTTGCGATAGCGGCAGCGAAAGGCGGCGCGTCTCGTGTGACCGCCATTGATACCGACCACTATGCGGTTGCCGCGACAGCGCTCAACGCGCAGGAAAACGGCGTCACGATCGATGTCCTCCAGGCTGACATTCTCGACGATCCATCACCTTCGGCCGATCTCATCCTTGCCGGCGATCTGTTCTACAATCGCAGCCTCGCGCGCAGGACGTTGCCTTTCCTGCAGCGCTGCAGAGCGGTGGGCATTTCGGTGCTGATCGGTGATCCCGGCCGCAAGACGCTGCCGCGCAGCAGGCTGACTGCGGTCGCTGAATACAGGGTTGCGGATTTCGGGGAAGGCGAGGCGAGCGGCGGTATCTACACCCTCGCGAAGTGAACGGCGCCCGTGGGCGCCGCTCGGCAAACTCACACGGCTTGCGTCAGGCCGCCGTCGACGCGCAGGTTCTGGCCGGTGATATAGGCAGCGCCGTCGGAGGCCAGGAAGGCGATGGTGGCGGCGATTTCCTCGCTCGTGCCGTAACGCTTCATCGGCACGCTGTCGCGGCGCTCTTCCGTCGCAGGCAGGCTGTCGATCCAGCCGGGCAGCACGTTGTTCATGCGGACGTTGTCACCGGCATAGGTCTCGGCGAAGATCTTCGTGAAGGAGGCGAGACCGGCGCGGAAGACTGCCGAGGTCGGGAACATCGCGCTCGGCTCGAAGGCCCAGGCGGTGGAGATGTTGATGATGGAGCCGGATTTCTGCTTCTGCATGTGCGGCGTGACGAGGCGCGCCGGGCGGATGACGTTCATCAGGTAGACGTCCATGCCGCGATGCCAATCTTCATCGGTAATCTCAAGGATCGGCGCGCGAGGTCCGTGGCCGGCGCTGTTGACGAGGACGTCGATGCGGCCCCATTCCGAGACGGCACGATCGACCAGCTTGCGGAGATCGTCGTTCGACTGGTTCGAGCCGGTGACGCCGAAACCGCCGAGTTCCCGGGCAAGCTCTTCGCCTTTTCCAGACGAGGACAGGATCGCCACCTTGTAGCCATCCTCAGCCAGGCGCTTTGCGGCTGCGGCACCCATGCCGCTACCGCCCGCCGTCACCAGTGCTACCTTATCAACCGACATGCATGCCTCCATTGCAGACGCGCACCGGACTGGCCGGCGCGCCGTTATATGACGGCAGCCGTGATATCATCCCGGTTCTGCAAAGGCGAGCGCTGCAACGGCTACATTGCGAGCCGGAAGCGCATATCCTCAGGTTCGCCGTTCCGCTCGAAGCGGACAACCAGCTCATCCAGTGCAACGCCGATATCGGCATCGGTCCAGCCCTGGCTTTTCAGACGCAGGAAGATCTCCTGCATGCGGAGCCGCAGGAACACGGCGAGATCGGGATCGGAATCTTTAATCGAACGCATGGCTCTACTCTGAAATCCTCGAAACACGGCTGCAGAAAGAAACGGGCTCGCCACGCGAAACAGGAGGCGAGCCCTTGCCCTCGCAGGTCCGCCGACTTGCATCAGGCACCCGCCAAGACGGCGGGTATAGAATTGAAGGTTTGGAGGCGGATCGGACGCCTCATCATCAAGTAACCATAAGACGGCATGCGTGTCGCGTGACGCGGCCGTGACACGACCTTTGCGCGAAAGCATCGCTTTTACCTGCATCCTACTGATCTGAAACGGGTCACTCTACGTAATCCCCGCCGAGAACGAGAGACATATTCATGCGGGTATTGATTATCGGATTGGGACTATTGGCAATCATTGCATGGGCAGCAGCCTTCTACATGACATCAGGCGCCTTCTGAAAACCCGCCTTGCCGGTCAGCGTGCTGCGCCCGTTGGGACGATCGACATTGCGGAAATCGCCATCGATGCGCCTTGCGGAAAAATGGATGATATGTCATTTATTGTGATATCATCGGATATCGGTTCATGCCTCCAGAACACGAAAAGATTGCCGCCACCTTCGGTGCGTTGGTGGCGCAGACGGCGCGATTGTGGCGCCGAGCTGCCGACCAGCGGCTGCAGCCCTTCGGTCTGACGGAAGCCACATGGCTGCCGCTGCTGCGGATCTCTCGCTCAGAGGTGCCTATGCATCAAAGAGCGCTCGCGGCATCACTTTCGCTCGATAATTCCTCGGTCGTCCGGCTCATCGACAATCTGGAAACGGCTGGCCTCGTCGAACGCCAGGAGGGTGAGGACCGGCGTTCGAAGGCGATCGTTCTGACCGAGGCTGGGCGGCATACAGTGATCGACGTCGAGCGCATCGCCCAGGGCGTCCGCGAAGAAGCGCTCGCCGGTCTCTCCAAGGCCGACATCGAGACGGCCTTCCGCGTGCTCGAGCATATTTCGAGCGTCTTTTCCCGCAACGGCGAGGAGCCGACACCGTGAATTCTCATCCTGGCCGCATGGCCGGCGCCGAACCGCTGACTGCCCGTAAGGCCGTTCCCGTCTGGCTTCTGGCGCTGGTTACCTTCAGCGGCACGCTTGCCATGCATATTTTCGTGCCTGCCTTGCCTGCAGCCGCCACGGATCTTGGGGCGAGCATCGGCGAGATGCAGATGACGGTCAGCCTCTATATTTTCGGACTTGCCGTCGGCCAGTTGATCTACGGACCGCTTTCCGACCGCTATGGACGGCGGCCCGTGCTGATGAGCGGGCTGGTGCTTTACACGCTGGCGGGGTTCGCCGCGCTGTTTGCACCCGGGGTCCACGCGTTGATCGTTGCGCGGCTGTTTCAGGCGCTTGGCGGATGTGCCGGACTGGTGATCGCCAGGGCCATCGTCCGGGACACCTCGACGGCTGACGACACGGCAAAACGGCTGGCGGTGATGAACCTGATGGTCACCGTCGGTCCTGGCCTGGCGCCGATCGCCGGCGGGGCGCTGGCCGCGACACTCGGCTGGCGGTCGATCTTCGTCGCTTTATGCGCGCTCGGCGTTCTCAACATGCTGATGACCTGGAAGATGGTGCCGGAAACCGGCAGGCGTAATGCGGAAGCATCGATGAAATCGCTGAGCCGCGATTATCTCGGTCTGCTTCGCTCGCCCGCCTTCGTCGGTTACGCCATTGGCGGCGGCTGCGCTACGACATCGATGTATGCCTTCACCGCTGCCGCACCATTCATCGTCATCAACGAATTGCACCGGCCGGCGACCGAGGTCGGCATCTGCCTCGCGCTGTTGATCTTCGGCTATTGGATCGGCAGCATGATCGCCACGCGGCTGATCGGCAGGATTGCCATGAAGCCGCTGATGCTCGTTTCCAATCTCGTCAGCATCGCGGCTGCGATCGCCTTCTTCGGGCTGGCAGCAACCGGCGAGCTCGGCCTGCTGCCGATGATGGCGGCGATCATGGTTTATACGATCGGGGCTGGGGTGGCGTCGCCGAATGCGCTGACGCTTGCCGTCAGCGTCAATCCGAAGGTCACAGGCTCAGCCTCGGGACTCTATGGAGCCACGCAGATGGCCGTCGGAGCCGTCTGTACGGCGCTGGCAGGCATTGGCGGCGATCCGGGCTTTGCCGCAGCGAGTGTCATTCTCGGCGCCAGCCTGTTGGCGCAGAGTTGCTTGTGGATCGGCGTGAAAGCCACCCGGATCAGGGCAGAAGCGCCGGCCGCAGCAGCATGACGGGGCAGGGCGCGCCTGCCTCAACGGCGGGCGCATTCGGCGGCCGGATGATCAGGCAATCGGCCTGCGCGAAGATCTTCATCATCGACGAATCCTGCTTGCCGAAAGGCCGCGCACGACGCGCACCATCCGGTGACATTTCAAAGCTGGCCCGAACATAATCCTGCCGGTGATCGTTGGCCGCGAGATCGACCGCGGCCTCGACGATCGCTTCGCGTTTGACCGGTGGCAGCGAGGCGAGCTTGCGCAGCAGTGGTTCGAGGAATAGCAGGGCGCAGACGAGGCTCGAGACCGGATTTCCGGGCAGACCGAGAACATGGATCCGGCCGAGACTTCCGACCATCAGCGGCTTGCCGGGACGCATGGCGATACGCCAGAAATCGAGCTGCATGCCTGCCGCTATCAGCGTTGCCTGCACGAGGTCGTGATCGCCGACCGATGCGCCGCCAAGCGTGACGATGACATCGGCGCCGGCGCCTTCGGCCCTGCGCACCGCTTCGGTGATGGCTGTGCTATCATCCGGCACGATGCCGAGATCGAGGACCTCGCCACCGGCATTGCGCACGAGCGCGGCTATGCCGAAGCCGCTTGACGCGACGATCTGCGATGGGCCGGGCATGCCGCCGGGTGCCAGCAGTTCATCGCCCGTTGCAAGGATCGCCACCAGCGGCTTGCGCAGAACCGGGATTTCGGCATGGTTCATGCCGGCCGCGACCGTCAGCCGTGTGAAATCCATGACATTGCCTGATGTGAGCACCGTTTCGCCGAGACGGAAATCCTGCCCGCGGGGGCGGATATGCTGGTTTTCGCGAACCGGAAACTTGGTGCGGATGCCGCCATCGATCTTTTCGGCGTCCTCCTGAAGCAAAACGCTGTCGGCATCGTCAGGTACAGGCGCACCGGTGAAGATGCGGACGGCTTCGCCATCACCAATCGCGCCGTCGAATGCATGCCCGGCCGACGAGGTGCCGACGACGCGAAGTTTGGCACCCGGCTCGGGCGCATCCGCTTGGCGAAGCGCATAGCCATCCATGGCGGAAGAGTTGAAGGGGGGCTGCGTCAGCCGTGCAGCAAGATCGCCCGCCAGCACGCGCCCATCGGCGGCGGCGAGCGGCACGGTCTGCGCATCGGCGATCGGCGAGGCGCTGCCGAGCAGGCGTGCCTGCGCATCCTCGACCGGCAGCAGGCTCATGATTGCGCCTCCGGGTGACGGAAATCGCCGGACTTGCCGCCCGACTTTTCCAACAGCCTGACACCGCCGATTTCCATTGCCTTGTCAGCGGCTTTCGCCATGTCGTAGATCGTCAGGCACGCGACCGACACGGCGGTCAGCGCCTCCATCTCGACGCCTGTCTTGCCGGTCAGCTTCGCGGTCGCCGTGACCCTGAGGCCCGGAAGCGCTGCATCTTCGGCGATCTCGATACTGACCTTGGTCAGCATCAGCGGATGGCAGAGCGGAATGAGGTTTGCCGTCTGCTTGGCCGCCATGATGCCTGCCAGCCGGGCCGTACCGATGACGTCGCCCTTCTTGGCATTGCCGTCGCGGATCAGCGCCAGAGTCTCCGGAGACATCCGGATATAGCCTTCGGCAGTGGCAATGCGCACGGTCTCGGCCTTGCCGCTGACATCGACCATATGCGCCTCACCGGCGGCATCGATGTGGGTAAGGCCGGGCTTGGCGCCGCTCATGTCATTCAGCCGCGATTGCCGCTTCGCCGAAGAGAAGCGCGCGGGTGGCCGCCGTAACGTCATCCTTGCGCATCAGGCTTTCGCCGACGAGGAAGGTATTGATGTTGAAGGCCTGAAGGCGCCTGCAATCAGCATTGGTGAAGATACCGCTCTCGCCGACCAGCAGCTTGTCTGAAGGCACCATCGCCGAAAGCTTCTCGCTGACGGTCAGGCTGACTTCGAATGTGCGCAGATTGCGGTTGTTGATGCCAAGAAGCGGGGACGAGAGCTTCAGCGCCCGCTCCGTTTCCTCTTCGTCGTGGACCTCGACCAGGACATCCATACCGAGCGCAAAGGCTTCGTCCTGCAGGCGCTCCGCATCGCTGTCCGTCAGCGAGGCCATGATCAGCAGGATGCAGTCGGCGCCCCAGGCGCGGGCTTCGTGAACCTGATAGGTCTCGAACATGAAATCCTTGCGCAGCGCCGGTAGCGCGCAGGCAGCACGCGCCGCTGTCAGGAATTCCGGTGCGCCCTGAAAGCTTGGCGTATCCGTCAGCACGGACAGGCAGGCAGCCCCACCGTCCTCATAGGCCTTTGCCAGGGCCGGCGGATCGAAATCCGGGCGGATGAGGCCCTTGGACGGGCTTGCCTTCTTGATCTCGGCGATCAGTCCGTAGAGCCCTGCATCGCGCTTGGCGACCAGCGCCTTGTGAAAGCCGCGCGGCGCCGATTGGCCTGCCTGCATTGCCTTGAGATCGGCGAGCGAGACCTTGGCCTTGGCGGCGGCGATTTCCTCGCGCTTGTAAGTCTCGATCTTCTTCAGGATATCGGTCATCGGTCGATCCTAGTCGATGTCGTTGGAAACGGCGATGAGTTTGTCGAGTGCTGCGGCGGTTGCGCCGCTATCGAGCGATTCCTTTGCCAGCGTCATGCCCTTGGCGATCGTCTCGGCCTTGCCGGCGACGACGAGCGAGGCGGCGGCATTGGCGAGCGCGATATCGCGGTAGGCATTCCTGGCACCGCCGAGGACGTGGCGGAGTGCCGCAGCATTGACGACGCCGTCGCCACCCTTCAGAGCCGAGAGCGTGCAGGGCGAGACACCGAAATCGGCAGGCGACAGCTCGAAGCTGCGGATCTTGCCATTCTCAAGCGCGGCCACAGTGGTTTTGCCGGTCGTGGTGATTTCATCGAGACCATCGCCATGGACGACCCAGACGCTTTCGGAGCCGAGATCGCGCATGACTTCGGCCAGCGGCAGTACCCATTGCTCGGCGAAGACGCCGAGCAGCTGGCGGCGGACGCCCGCGGGGTTGGTCAGCGGGCCGAGCAGATTGAAGATCGTGCGCGTGCCGAGTTCGACGCGCGATGGCCCGACGTGACGCATGGCCGAATGATGCTGCTGCGCAAACATGAAGCCGACGCCAGCTTCAGCGATGCAGCGCGAAATCACTTCCGGCGAAATCTCCAGCTTGACGCCGAGAGCGGCAAGGCTGTCGGAGGAGCCGGATTTCGAGCTCAGCGCGCGATTACCGTGCTTGGCAACCGGCACACCAGCGCCGGCGACGATCAGCGCCGCCAGTGTCGAGATATTGTAGGTGCCGCCGCCATCGCCGCCGGTACCGACGATATCGATGGCATCGGCAGGCGCTTCGACGCGCAGCATCTTCGAACGCATCGTCGTGGCGGCGCCGACAATCTCATCGACCGTCTCGCCGCGCACGCGCAACGCCATCAGGAAGCCGCCGATCTGCGAGGGCGTCGCCTGGCCCGACATCAGGATGTCGAACGCTTGGCGAGACTCGTCCCGTGTCAGGGGCTCACGGCTTGCGGCCTTAGCCAGAAGCGGCTTCAGATCGGTCATGCGCTAAAGCTCCTCCTAGCGAACGGTTGCCTGATCGGCGAGCGTCTGGTTGATCGAGGCGCTGTACTGCGTCTGCAGCAGGGTGACCATCTGGTCGAGGATGTCATCGCCGGCCGCATTGGCGACTGCTGCGATCTGCGCATCCTGGTTGTTCAGCGCATCGGTCGTCGGATCGGTGTTGACGTTGGTTACTTTCAGCAGGATCTGCGTGGTCGCGTCGGCGCCGACGGCATTGGCAACGGTGTCGGCCGGACCGCTGAAGGCAGCGCTGACGCCGCCGCGGCCGAGAACGGCATCGTCGGTGGTGCGGCTCACGCCGCTCTTGCTTTCGACGGCAATGCCGAGCGGTGCCGCGATATCGGCAAGCGACTTGCCCTTCTGCGCTTCCTGCTTCAGCTCGTCGGCCTTCTTGGCAAGTTCCAGCTTCTGCTGTTCCGCTGTCCAGTCGGCAACCGCCTTGTCGCGAATTTCGGCAAGCGGGCGCTCGCGCTCCGGCGTGACTTCGCGGACGTCGAACCAGACGTAACCGTCATTGCCGAGCGCAAGTGCGACCGGCTGGGTACCGGGCTCGGTCTTGAACGCTTCGCCGAGCAGCTGCTGTTTCGACGGGATGTCCTTGACCTCGTTGCCGTCCTTGTCTGCACCGGTGGCGTCGATCGCATCGACGACAACGGCCTTGAGCTTCAGCTCCTTGGCGATGTCTTCGAGCGACTGACCGGCGCTGCGCATGTCTTCGATATGATCGTGGACGTTGATGACTTCCTGCGAAGCGTTGACCAGCGCCAGCTGCTTGCGGATGTCTTCCTTGACCTCATCGAGCGTCTTGACGGTTTCAGGCTTGATATTGGTGATGCGCAGGATCACCGGACCGAAGGCACCATCGACGACCGGCGTCGTGCCGCCATTCTTGGTGACGGCGAAGGCGGCCTCGGCAACCGACTGATCGGGAACCTTGTCCTTGGTGAAATCGCCGAGAAGCACGTCGGTCGCGGTCTTGCCCTGGTCGGTGACAAGCTGATCGAAGGTTGTGCCGCTCTTCAGCGCCGTCTGTGCGGCGGCGGCGAGGTCCTTGTTGGCGAAGGTCAGCTGTTCGACGGTACGCGTCTCGGGCGTGCGGAAGGTTTCCTTGCGCTTGTCAAAATCTTCGCGGATCTGATCGTCGGTCACCGTCGCGACATCGGCGATATCAGCCGATTCGAGCTTAAGGTAGGCGACCCTGCGGTATTCAGGCGCGCGGTAGCGGGCCTTCACGCCATCGAACCACTTCGACAGCACGTCGTCAGCCGGCGCCTTGATCGGTTCGATATTGGCGTTGGTGAGAAGCAGGTAATCGATGTCGCGGCTTTCCTGACGGTAAAGCTTGAGCGCGTCGACAAGGGCGGCCGGCGCCTTGAAGCCGTTGGAAACGGCATCGACGATCTGGCTGCGGACGGCGACCTTGCTGCGCTCGTTGATATAGTCGGCCTCAGGGATGCCGGCGTTGCGCAGGCGCGAGGTGAAGAGGCTGCGGTCGAACTTGCCGCTGACATCCTTGAAAGCCGGATCGTCGCCGATCAGTTGGGCAAGGCGGTCTTCGGAGAGGCCGAGATTCATGTCGGCGGCCAGCTGATCGAGCGAAGCGCCGGCAACCAGCTGCGCAATCGTCTGCTGCTCAACGCCGAAGGCCTTGGCCTGCTCCGGGGTCAGGCGCATGCCGAATTGCTGGCTGAGGCTGGCAACCTGTCGTTGATAGGCCAGCCGGAACTCGTTGACGTCCACTTTCTGATCGCCGACAGTCACGACTGTCGTGCTCGAACCGCCGCCGATCAGCTCGCGGGAAATACCCCAGATGCCGAAAGACGCGACCAGGAGAAGCATGAGGAGCTTGGCTACCCAGGTCTGGGCGGCTCTTCTCAGGATATGGAACATCGAAACGCAAACCTCGCATTAGATTCCGCCCATTCACGGGCAAAGCTTTCGACGTTCCTTAGAGCAAAGTAAGGCGAAAATGAAGCGCTATCCGACGAAAACATGACAGCATCCGGAATGGATTTGCGGTGCTTGCGGCAGGCAACAAAAGCACACCGGTACCGGAACCTTTCCGGCCCTCAGTTCGTTGTTGCGGCATCCGGAAAAATAGGAGCAGACAATGGCCGAACTGAAAACCGCCTCCGCCCAATCGACAGCCGCGCGCGTCAAGGCGGATATCGCCGCCGATGATCTTTCTGCGCAGGTCGCAGCCTTGCGCGAGGATCTGGCCCGTCTTTCGGAAAGTGTCGTCGCCTTGGGGCAGGGCGCCAAGAGCGCCGTGACCGACGAAGCGTCGGTGATGACGGAAAAGGTGCGCGACAAGGTGCGCGAGGAACCGATTTTCGCTCTCGCCGTCACGGCCGGCATTGCCTATGTGTTCGGACTGATGAGCCGCCGTTAACGATTGCGAGACAACAAAAAAGCCGGGAGCAAAACTCCCGGCTTTTTTGCGTTCAAATTCCGTGCGCTCAGCGCCGGACCATCCGGCCGATCGCGATCAGCAGGCAGGCACCAACGAAACCGGTGATGAGATAGCCGAGCCAGCCAGCCAGCGGCTGGATATGCAACAGGCCGAGGATGAAATTGGCAACGATGGCGCCGATGATGCCCAGAATGATGTTCATGAACACGCCCATGTTGCTGTTCATGAATTTCTCGGCGAGCCATCCGGCAAGGCCGCCAATAATGATTGCCGCAATCCAGCCGACACTCTGATCTTCCATAATGATTTCCCTCCTAAGAAAACAACGAAATGAACGCGGAAACTGCAGAAAGGTTCCGTCCCGGTCAGGGTTGCAACAGCGTGACCGGCATATGCAATGCATGCGTGACCAGCTGGAACAGAAGGCCAGACAGCGCCAGGATCGCAAAGCCCAGCGGCATGATCAAACTCTTACTCGACATTTTTACTCACTCCCTTTGCCGATTGAGAATAGATCATCGGCAAAGGGCGGCAAGTTAAATATTAACGGATAGTTAAGCATAAAATTTGAATGAATCGGCGACGATGAAACCGTTTTTTACTTCGCCACGTAAAATATTCCAGGTTGCAAAATTAACGTGCCGTTAATGCATATTAGTGATCATCGATCTATAGCAACCTGGAGGAGACTCAGATGCGTCATTCACATCTCATGGAACATCTCGAAGCCGCTCGAAAGATTGCGGAAGCAGACAATGAAATGTTCGTCGCCTACTTGATAAAAATCGCGAAAGAGGCGGCGCGCAAGCAAGACAAGATGCCGCGCGACAAGCAGGCGATTGCCGCTTGAGACGGTTGCGGCCTTAGACGAAAGTGTCCGGTAATATGACGACGGAACCAAGATTGCCGGGCAAGAAAAGCCTTCCGCTAGCATTTTGAAGAGGCCTCCCGGATCGAAAGGACCAAAATCTCTTTCGATCCGGCAACTTTTGCGGGTTCTCCAGGGCGGCGAAAGTCAAGCGTTATCCAACCGTTCGGGACCGCCTTATCCAATAGCGCAGAGCGATTACTGACCGCAGGCGGCAGATTTGCCAGGACTGACGACGTTTCCACCGGGATCGTGCGCAGCCTTTCGCGCAGATCTCCGTTCGCTACGGCAGTCGTTCACGTCGGTGCTGGAGTTCGAATCCCCGCTATTGATGGTGCTGTTCGTTGCGCTTGGATCAATCGTTCCGGGCTGCGCTTTGTCAGTGTATCCGACGCGGCTACGATCATTAGTGCCGCTCACGCGTGAACCTGGGACCGTCCCGATCGACGAACCGGAGGCGCTCGCGCCGTCGGCAGACACGTTACCGGACTGGGCGAGGGCAACCGTCGCAAGACCCAGCGAGAGAACGACAGTGGCTGTAACTTTCTTCAGCATGGACTTCTTCCCTATGCATCATCAGATGCTCTCCGAACAGCTGACGACCCAAGATGTTCCGCACGCCTGATGGGACAGGTGGGCGCGCTTCCCGCAGCACAGATTTTTATGTCCGGCCCTTGCATTGCAACGCGGCTTTGCGTCATAAGGCGCTCGAAGGAAGAGTGTCCGAGTGGTTTAAGGAACCGGTCTTGAAAACCGGCGTGCGGGAAACCGTACCGTGGGTTCGAATCCCACCTCTTCCGCCATATGTATCGCCACGCGAAACACCCCTAATTTAACCCTTCATAAACCATAACCATTAAAATTACCGCTACCGCCGCGATATTGTTCGCAAATTCGGCACATTGGCCACACAATTAAAGTCTCGTTAGGTGCAGGGGCGTAGGCAGGGTTGGTCCGATTTAGGGCACTTGCTTAACCATAACGATCTTTGGCGGCGTGGGACATATGAAGTTGGAATACGGGGCGGCGTCTTTCGCAACGGGTGCGCGGTGGCTGGCGCTAGCAGCGATGTGCGCCGCGGTGACGGCATGCGGAACAACGTCTCAGGCGCCGAAGAAGCGCGCCCACGGCAAGGAATATTTCTCCGAGAAGGAATATGGCGTCAAAGCCAGCCCGCGCGTCGTCGAGGGCGGTCCGATCCCGAAGGGGGGCGGGCGCTATCTCGTCGGCAATCCCTACCAGGTCAAAGGCAAGTGGTATTATCCCAAGGAAGACTTTTCCTATAGCAAGACGGGCGTGGCCTCCTGGTACGGTTCGGCCTTTCACGGCCGCCTGACCGCCAATGGCGAGGTCTACGACCAGCTGTCGATTTCTGCCGCGCATCCGACCTTTCCGCTGCCGAGCTATGCACGCGTCACCAATATCGAGAACGGCTCGTCGATCGTCGTGCGCGTCAACGACCGCGGACCGTATCACGAGGGCCGGATCATCGACCTTTCAAACAAGACGGCCGATCTCCTCGACATGAAGCATAGCGGCACCGGTCGCGTTCGCGTTCAGTATGTTGGCAAGGCGCGCATGGACGGCCACGACATGCCTTATCTGATGGCGTCCTACGTGCCAAAGGGCAGCCGTATTCCGGCCGTCGATCCGGGCGGGCAGATTGCCAGTGGCGTGATGGTCGCCTCCAATGACCGCCGCATTACCAGCGATCAGCTGCAGAGCCTGGGAACGCTGACGGCGCCGCAGGCGTCACGCGTGCCTGTGCCGATGTCCGCCACGGCCTATGGCGGCGCAACGCCGAGCGCTCGCTACAATGTGGCACCCCCACCGGCGCCATCGGCTTTCGGGACGCTCAGCGCGCCGCAGGGTATGGGCGAAATGATCGTACTGCCGGAAATCGGCCCTGTTCCTTACGAGCGTCCTTATGGCTGGGGGCAGGGGTCTCTGGCGATGGGCTATCAGGAAGACGGCGTTCGGACCGTGACAGTGCCGATCGCGTTCGATGCGGTGATGGTTCGCAACGACGGCCTGACCGAGGAATCGATCCTTGCGTCTTTCAAACGCCAGCAGGCAAAGCAGCCGGCGCGCTAAGACGCCGATTGCGGCAGGCCGCCGCTATCACTAACCTCCAGAATCGATTTCGCGCCAGGGGTTTGCAATGCTGAAGCGTTTCATCGGTTTTTGCGCGGTCATGCTGTCGGCCGCTTCATCTGCTGCTGCCGCCGAGCCTGCACCCGCGGGATTCGTTACCAAGGCGGCGCAGGCCTATATGATCGAGGCGTCGACGGGCACGGTCCTGCTTGCCAAGAACGAGGATCAGGCGTTTTCGCCGGCATCGCTCGCCAAGCTGATGACGATGGATATCGTCTTTGCGTCGCTGAAGGGCGGCGAGATCACCCTCGACACCGACTATCCGGTCTCCGAATATGCCTGGCGCACCGGCGGTGCGCCGTCCCGTTCGGCGACGATGTTTGCCGCCCTCAAGAGCCGGGTGCGTGTCGAGGACCTAGTCAAGGGCGTGGCGATCCAGGGCGCCAATGACGGCTGCATCATTCTGGCCGAGGGCATGAGCGGCACCGAGGAGAATTTCGCCTCGGCGATGACGCGCCGGGCGCAGACGCTCGGGATGACGAAGAGCATCTTCGGAAACTCGACCGGTCTGCCGGATGGCAAGAGCAAGACGACGGCGCGGGACATGGTGACGCTGGCTGCCGATCTGCAGCAGACCTATCCGGCCTATTATCCCTATTTCGCCCAGGCCGACTTCGAATGGAACAAGATCTTCCAGCGCAATCGCAACCCGTTGCTCGGACTGGGGCTCGGCGCCGACGGATTGGCGACGGGGTTCGCCGAGGGCGAAGGCTTCTCGATCGTCGCCTCGGTCGAGCGTGACGGCAAACGGCTGTTCCTGGCGCTCGGCGGCATTGCCTCCGACAAGGAGCGGACCGATGAGGCCAAGCGTATTCTCGAATGGGGTCTGACCAGCTTCGAGACGCGGCAGATCTTCGCCGAAAAGGAAGTCGTCGGTTCGGCGAGCGTCTATGGCGGACAATCGGGTCATGTCGATCTCGTGGCTAGGACGCCTGTCAGCGTCTATATTCCGGTCAGCAATCCGGACCGGCTGGCGGCCAGGATCATCTATCGCTGGCCGCTGACGGCGCCGGTCGCAGCTGACGCCGAAGCCGGGACGCTGGTGATTTCTGCCGGCGGCCGGGTGTTGCGCGAGGTGCCGCTCTATACGGTTCAGACTATCGCCGTGGGATCGCTGACCAGCCGGGCTGTCGATGCGCTGGTCGAACTCGGCGAATCGATGTTCTTCTCCTGGCTCTGGGACAAAGCCGAGCCCACCTGAAGGCCGCATTCTGCCGTGAAATTACCGGGGAAGGCGGAGCCGGTGGGAAACAGCGAGGTTTCGCCCGGGCGCATCTTCGGATAGATAGATCGAGGCGCTGCCGACGTTTTGTCGGCGGCATGTCAGGAATACGGGAAAGTGCTGTTGTCGTCCGGTACGGGATTGTTCGTTACATTCGAAGGCGGTGAGGGTGCCGGCAAGTCGACGCAGATCCGCCGCCTTGCGGAAGCGTTGCGCAGCCGCGGCCATGAAGTGCTGCTGACGCGCGAGCCGGGCGGTTCTCCGGGTGCCGAGGCGGTGCGTTACGTGCTGCTATCGGGTGCCGCCGAAGCCTTCGGAACGCGGATGGAGGCGATCCTTTTTGCCGCGGCGCGCAACGATCACGTCGAGGAAGTCATCCGCCCGGCGCTGCTCGACGGCAAGATCGTGCTTTGCGACCGCTTCATGGATTCGTCGCGCGTCTATCAGGGCGTCACCGGCAATCTCGAACCCGATTTCATCGAGACGCTGCAGCGCATCGCCGTCAATGGCGTGGTGCCTGACTGCACGGTCATTCTTGACATTCCTGCAACCGCTGGACTTGCGCGCGTCAAGTCGCGCAATGCCGACGGACCTGACCGTTTCGAGAAGGAAGAGCTGGAGACGCACGAGAAGCGCCGCGAGGCCTATCTCGATATCGCAGCCCGCGAGCCGCAACGTTGCCGCGTCGTCAATGCAATGCAGGACGAGGCCGACATCGCCGCCGAGATCCTTGCGATCATCACGAAGCTGATGAGTGGCATTGCGGCCGAAAAGACGCCGGTAGCCGTTCATGAGTGAGGAGCGGCCCGGCCTGCTGGATGGAGCGATCTGGCCGGCGGAAAATCCCAAGCTCTTCGGACATGAGGACGCGGAAGCGTTTCTCTCTCAGTCCTATAGGTCCGGCAAAGGCCATCACGCCATCCTGATCGAAGGCCCTGAAGGCATCGGCAAGGCGACGCTCGCCTTCCGCTTCGCCAATTATGTGCTTTCCAATCCCGATCCGGCGCTGGCGCCGGAGATCGTTCCCGATCCCGATCCTGCGTCGCCGGTCAGCCGCCAGATTTCGGCAGGCGCTTCGCACAATCTTCTGCATCTTGCACGGCCGGTGGATGAAAAGACCGGCAAGGTGAAATCGGCGATCACTGTCGATGAAGTGCGCCGCGCCGGGAAATTCTTCTCGCAGACATCGGGAACCGGCAACTGGCGCATCGTCATCATCGATCCGGCCGATGACATGAACCGCAATGCGGCAAACGCCATCCTGAAGATCCTCGAGGAGCCGCCGAAGCGGGCACTTTTCCTCGTTCTGTCGCATGCGCCGGGCAAGCTGTTGCCGACCATCCGTTCGCGCTGCCTGCCGCTGAGGCTCGCGCCGCTTGGCGACGATGCGCTGGCTCTGGCACTTGCCAATCTCGGCGCCGCGGTCGACGACCGGGCATTGCTGACGGCGGCGAAGGGCAGCGTTGGAGAGGCGCTGCAGCTGATGAATTACGGTGGCGGCGAGATCATCTCCGCCTATCAGGATGTGCTATCGGCTCAGGGACCGGCGGCGCGGCGCGCCATGCACCGGCTGGCCGATGCGCTGTCAGGCAAGGAAAGCGACACGATCTTCGAATTCTTCGCGAGCCATGTCGGCGACGACCTGATGAACCGGGCGCGCCAGGCGGCGAGGGCAGGCGATCTCGGTGCTGCCGAACGGCTTGCGAGGCTGCAATCCGATGTCAACGAGCGGCTCACCGTCTCGGGCGCCTACAACCTCGACCGCAAGCAGACGATCCTCGGTATCCTGTCCGATATCAAGCAGCCCGGCCCTTAATCAGCCTGCCAGCAGTTTCCAGGCGACGACGGCAAGTGTCAGCGCCAGGACGATGCGGATCGTCCGCTCGTGCAGTTTCGGTGCCAGCAGGCTTCCGGCGACGATGCCGGGTATCGATCCGACAAGCAGTGTCAGAAGCATCAGCCAGTCGATTTCGCCGATGAACCAGTAGCCCATGCCGCCGATCAGCGTCAGCGGTACGGCGTGAACAATGTCGGATCCGACGATCTCGCGAACGTCGAGATTCGGGTAAAGGATCAGCAGGATGGTGACGCCGAGTGCGCCCGCGCCGACCGACGTCAGCGTGACCAGGACACCGAGCGCCAGACCGAGGATGACGGTGAAAATGGCGATCGTCGTGGGCTTTGGCGGCGTCCGCTCGCCGATGGCGCCGCGAGCAAAGGACAGAACCTGGGTACGGAAGATCAGCATGAAGGCCGTGATGACAAGCAGCCAGCCGAGCGCGATGGTGATCGTATGTGCCACCTCGACGCTCTTGCGATCAACGCCGGCCATCAGCCAGAGCATGAGGAGGGCGGCCGGCACGCTTCCGGCGGCGAGTGAGCCAACGATGCGCCAGTTCACCCTGCCATGCATGCCGTGAACGGCGGTGCCTGCCGACTTGGTAATCGCCGCATAGAGCAGATCAGTGCCGACGGCTGTCGCCGGATGAACGCCGAACAACAGCACGAGGATCGGCGTCATCAGCGAGCCACCGCCGACGCCGGTGATACCGACCAGCATGCCGACGAGAAAGCCGGAAAGCGAATAGAGAGGCTGGAACGTTTGCGGCAGGCTCACGGGGCAGACCTTGAGGCGCCTGCGCTGATCGGCTCATATTTGACGGTCATTATGCCTCGCCCGGAATTGTCGCCAAGGCGTAGAATGCCTGTGAAATCCCGTCAAGCGCAGCAGGCCAGCGAGGCGGTCAAAACGCTGCCGCTTTCGAAACTTAGTGTTTCTCTTCGCCATCACATGCGCTAAGAGCGGCTGACAATTTTTATAGAGTAAGCCGGATGTCCGCCATGACCGACAAGAAGCCCTTCTACATCACCACCGCGATTTCCTATCCGAACGGCAAGCCGCATATCGGCCATGCCTACGAACTGATCGCAACTGACGCCATGGCGCGCTTCCAGCGCCTCGACGGCCGTGATGTATTTTTCCTGACGGGCACCGACGAGCACGGCCAGAAGATGCAGCAGACGGCGCGTGCCGAAGGCATCACGGCGCAGGAGCTTGCCGACCGCAATTCCAGCGAATTCCAGGCGATGGCGAAACTGTTGAATGCGTCGAACGACGACTTCATCCGCACGACGCAAGAACGCCACCACGAGACCTCGCGCAACATCTGGAACCTGATGGCCGACAACGGCGACATCTACAAGGATTCCTATGCCGGCTGGTACTCGGTGCGCGACGAAGCCTATTACCAGGAAGACGAGACCGAAGTGCGCGCCGACGGCGTCCGCTACGGACCGCAGGGCACGCCTGTCGAATGGGTGGAGGAAGCCAGTTATTTCTTCAAGCTGTCCGAATACCAGGACAAGCTGCTGAAGCATTACGAAGAGAACCCCGATTTCATCGGCCCGTCGGAGCGCCGTAACGAGGTCATCTCCTTCGTGAAATCAGGCCTCAAGGATCTCTCGGTTTCGCGCACGACCTTCGACTGGGGGATCAAGGTTCCGAACGACCCCGAGCACGTCATGTATGTCTGGGTCGACGCGCTGACCAACTACATCACAGCCACAGGCTATATCGAGGACCGGAACGGCCCGCGCGCGAAATACTGGCCTGCCGACGTTCATATCATCGGCAAGGACATCATCCGCTTCCACGCCGTCTACTGGCCGGCATTCCTAATGTCGGCTGGTCTGCCGCTGCCGAAGCGCGTCTTTGCTCACGGCTTCCTGCTCAACAAGGGCGAGAAGATGTCGAAGTCGCTCGGCAACGTCGTCGACCCTGTCAACCTCGTCAATCACTTTGGTCTCGACCAGGTGCGTTACTTCTTCCTGCGCGAAGTCTCCTTCGGCCAGGACGGCAGCTACAGCGAGGAAGCGATCGGCCAGCGCATCAACGCTGACCTCGCCAATGGTATCGGCAACCTTGCCAGTCGTTCGCTGTCGATGATCGTCAAGAACTGCGATGGCAAGATCCCGGAACCCGGCCCGCTGACGGATGAAGACAAGGCGATGCTGGCGGCTGCCGATGCGCTTCTGGCCTCCACCCGCGAGGATATGGGCAAGCAGCTGATCCACAAGGCCGTTGCCTCGATCATCGCCGTCGTCTCGGAAACCGACCGCTATTTCGCCGGCCAGGCGCCGTGGGCACTGAAAAAGACCGATCCGGACCGGATGGCGACCGTCCTCTATGTGACGGCCGAGGTCGTGCGTCAGCTCGCTATCCTGCTGCAGCCAATCGTGCCGCAGTCGGCCGAGAAGCTGCTCGATCTAGTTGCCGCACCTGCGGACAAGCGCGATTTCGCAGCGCTCGGCGAAGCGGGCCGCCTGGTCCCCGGCACCGAGCTGGAAGCGCCGACGCCTGTCTTCCCGCGCTACGTGGCGCCTGAGGCGTAAGGACTGCAGATGCTGATCGATACGCATTGCCATCTGGACTTTGCCGACTTCGATGCCGAGCGTGACGAAATCGTCGCGCGCGCGCATCAGTCGGGCGTCAAGCAGATGGTGACGATCTCGACGCGGGTGCGCAAGCTCGATGGCCTGCTTGCCATTACCGAACGCTATCCGTCGGTCTTCTGTTCTGTCGGCACGCATCCGAACAGCGCCAATGAAGAGCTGGATATCCAGACGGAAGATCTCGTCCGTCTGGCCAATGCGCATGAAAAGATCGTCGCGATCGGTGAAGCCGGTCTCGACTATTTTTACGACACGCAGACGCCCGAGGATCAGCAGACCGGGTTCCGCCGTCACATCGCGGCTGCGCGCGAAACGCAGCTGCCGCTGGTCATTCACAGCCGCAGCGCCGACGAAGACATGGCGGCGATCCTGACCGAGGAAACAGGGAAGGGGGCCTTCCCTTTCATCCTGCACTGCTTCTCGGCCGGACCTGAACTTGCCAGGACCGGCGTCGAACTCGGCGGCTACATCTCGTTTTCGGGCATCCTGACCTTCCCCAAGTCGGAAGAGCTTCGCGCGATCGCCAAGACGATCCCGCATGAGCGGCTGCTGGTCGAAACCGACGCGCCGTATCTGGCGCCGAAGCGCTGGCGCGGAAAGCGCAACGAGCCGTCCTATGTGGTGAACACCGCCGAAGTGCTGGCCGAGACGCTTGGTCTCAGCTATGCCGAGATGGCGCTCATCACGACCGACAATGCCTTCCGGCTGTTCACAAAGATGCCGAGGATCTAGCCTCGTGGGTTACCGGCGGCGTTTCACCATTCTCGGCTGTGCATCGTCGCCAGGCGTGCCGCGCATCACCGGAGACTGGGGCGCCTGCAATCCCGACAATCCGAAGAACCGGCGGACACGCGCATCCTTCATGGTGCAGCAGTTCGATGATAATGGCGGCGCGACGACCGTCGTCATCGACACCGGCTCGGATTTTCGCGAGCAGATGATCGCCGCCAGGGTCGAGCATATCGACGCCGTGCTCTACACGCATCCGCATGCCGACCACATCCACGGCATCGACGATCTGCGTGGCTACTATCACAACGCTCAGCAGCGCGTGCCGATCTACGCCAATGCGTTCACGATGGAGCGTATCCGCCAGGGTTTCGGGTACTGCATTGAAACGCCTCCAGGCAGCAATTACCCGCCGATCGTCGAGCCGCGGCTGATCGAGACGCTTGAGGAACCGGTGCGCATCTCAGGCGCCGGCGGCACGATTTCGTTCCGGCCGCACGAGCAGCAGCATGGCGATATCATCTCGCTCGGCTTCCGCATCGGCGATGTCGCTTACTGCAGCGATATCAGCGACTTTTCGCCGGAAACTGCAGCGAAGCTTGAAAATCTCGATGTGCTCGTCATCGACGCGCTGCAATACCGCTATCATCCGAGCCATCTGTCGCTAGAGCAGTCGCTGGACTGGATTTCAAGACTGAAGCCGAAGCGTGCGATCCTGACGCATATGCATACGCCGCTGGATTACGACGCGGTGATGGGCGAGACGCCGGATCATGTCGAACCGGCTTACGACCAGATGACATTCGACGTCGAGATTGACGATCTGGAAACGGCCCGAGGATAGACAGAGCCTTGTATTTCAAGGGTTTTCGGTAATCACGGCATCCATTTTAGTTCCATAATCTATCTTATGCGATCTTTGTGTAGCTATTGGCGAACTGCCTATGAATGCCGCCCGCTCCTGTTTTGCCCGGTTACGTTCGCCGTTTGAACGTATGCTCTGCCGCTGGAAATTTTCGTGAGCGAACGTCTGCAGCATACTCCTCTGCCGCGGCGGCAGCACGCTTGCCGAGCTCATCGTAGCGCTTGACGAAGCGTGGCGTGAAATCGTTGAACAGCCCGAGCATGTCGTCGGACACCAGGATCTGGCCATCGCAGGCGGACGATGCGCCGATGCCGATCGTCGGGACATGGATGGCCGATGTGACTTCGCGGGCCAGCGGTTCGACGGTGCCCTCGATGACGACAGCGAAGGCGCCGGAGCCGCCGATTGCGTGGGCGTCGCGGCGGATCTTCGAGGTCTCGTGTTCGGTATGGCCGACCGAGCGGTAGCCGCCGGCGGTGTGGACAAGCTGCGGCATCAGACCGATATGGCCGAGTACCGGGATGCCGCGTGCCGTCAGGAAGGCGATGGTCTCGACCATCTCCTCGCCGCCCTCGAGCTTCACGGCGTCGCAGCCGGTGTCCTGCAGGATGCGCACGGCGTTGCGGAAGGCGGCCTCTTTCGATTCCTGATAGGTTCCGAACGACATGTCGACGACGACGCAGGCTTTCTCGACGCCGCGCATGACGGCCTTGCCGTGGGCGATCATCATGTCGAGCGTGACGCCGGTCGTGGTCTCCATGCCATAGAGCACCATTCCCAGCGAATCTCCGACCAGCAGCAGATCGCAATGGGCATCGAGGAGACGGGCCATCGGGGTCGTATAAGCCGTCAGGCAGACGATCGGCGTGGCGCCCTTCATCGCCGTGATCTTCGACGGGGTCAGACGCCTTGTTGTTCCGGATGCACTCATCGCACCGCTCCCAGTTTCATGACGCCCTGCCCGCCGATTACACGGTTGTCGAGCAGCCGGGTCGTGCCGATCCTGACGAACAGCGCGACGACGACGGGATCGCGGATTACCTCGACCGGTTTTAGCGTCGCGGCATCGCGAACGGCGACGACTTCGGGATTGGCAAGTGGTTCGCGGCCGAGAAAGGTCTTCAGCAAATGCTCAAGCTCGGCCGGATCGGTCAGGCCGGCGGCGACCAGCCGCTCGGCTTCGGCGAGCGTCTGCGGCACGATCACAGCCGCCTTGCGCTCGCCGGCGCTGAGATAGACATTGCGCGACGACAGCGCCAGGCCATCATGATCACGCACCGTCGGCACCGGGACGATCCGGACCGGCAATGCCAGATCCTCGACCATACGCCTGATGACGACCACCTGCTGGTAATCCTTCTCGCCGAAATAGGCGCGCTGCGGCTGGACGATATTGAAAAGCTTGCAGACGACCGTGGCGACGCCGGCGAAATGGCCGGGCCTCACCGACCCTTCTAGCTCGCGGCCGATCTCGGGTACGTCTACGACCGTCATCATCGGCTTCGGATACATGTCGGTAACGCCAGGCGCAAAGAGGATGTTGACGCCGGCTTGCCGGAGCATGGCCGTGTCGCGCTCGATATCGCGGGGATATTTGCTGAGGTCCTCGTTGGCGCCGAACTGCAGCGGATTGACAAAGATCGAGGCGACAACAATGTCGTTCTCCACCCTCGCCCGCGCCACCAGCTCCAGATGGCCGGCATGCAGATAGCCCATCGTCGGTACCAGGCCGATTGTGCGCGATTGCCGGCGCAAAGCCTCAAGTGCTGCGCGCAGCTCACCAATGTCAGAGAAAACTCTCATTATTCCCCCGTCACTCCACCTCGCGCGCATAGAAATTGCAATCGGGCCGGAAGGTCAATCCGTCGTCCGGGATATAAACGATTATATGCTAATCTGCTGATAATGGGTGGAAATTTCGCGGCTGCGACACCCTGTTCGTGCCCTTGCCTTCCTGCATATGGCGCCAATCTAGAGAGGACATGTTTCTCAGTCGGAGGCTCTCTTGCCCTGGATCGCCTATATCGTTCATTTCATCGCCGCCGCGTTCCTGACAAACGGCATTCCGCACTTCGTCAACGGCGTCAGCGGGCGCTCCTTCCGCACTCCCTTCGCGCGGCTCGGCAGCTCGAATATCAGTTCTGCTGAAGTCAACGTCATATGGGGCTGGCTGAATTTCCTGATCGCCTTTCTGCTGTTCGCCAATATCGGGCCGCTCTATATCGGCACGCCCGGCGATACGATCTTCGTTGCTGCGGGCATGCTTGTCATGGGCGTCATCCTCGCCCGAATCTTCAGTTCCGATGCGCGTTGAAGAGTGACTTGCATAAAGCAAGTCACTGCGATAGTGACTTGCTTCATGCAACGAACCAGCTTTGCCATCTTCCCATGTCCTGCCGCCCGCGCGCTGAACAGCGTCGGCGATTCCTGGAGCATCATGATCCTGCGGGACGCCTTTCAAGGGCTGACGCGGTTCGACGATTTCCAGAAGAGCCTCGGGATCGCGCCGAACATCCTGACACGGCGCCTCGCCCATCTGGTCGAGGAAGGCATTTTCGAGAAGCGGCTCTACAGCGAGCGCCCTGCCCGCCATGAATATGTGCTGACCGCGAAGGGACAGGACTTCTTTCCGGTGCTGATGGCGCTGTCGACATGGGGCGGACGGCACGCCCCACAGGAAGATCTCGCCTATCTTCTCGGCAATGCATGCGGCGAAGAGCTTGAAACCAAGCTGGTCGATGCCAAAACCGGCGAAGAACTCACCCCCCGGAATACCTGCCTGCTGCCCGGCCCTGCGGCCGATGAGGCGGCGCATGAGCGCATTGCGCGGATGAAGGCCTGGTATCTGGGCTTTGATGCTTAAAAAGGAACAAATCATGGATCGCATTGTCGTCACCGGTATGGGACTTGTATCGCCGCTTGGAACGGGTGTGGAGATCGCCTGGAAGCGGCTGCTTGCCGGCGGCTCCGGCCTTCGCTTGCTGGGCGAAGATATCGTCGGCGATCTTGCGGCCAAGGTCGGTGGCGTCGTGCCTGACATCGCTGAGGATGCGGAGGGCGGGTTCGATCCGGATCGCTATATCGTTCCGAAAGACCAGAAAAAGATGGACCGCTTCATCCATTTCGCCATGGCGGCGGCCGACGAAGCGGTGCGCCAGGCCGGATGGATGCCCGAGGATACCGCCTCCCGCGAGCGCACGGCAACGATCATCGCTTCCGGCGTCGGCGGATTTCCCGCGATCACCGATGCGGTGCGCACGGTCGAGACCCGCGGGCCGCGACGGCTTTCGCCGTTCATCGTACCCTCGTTCCTCGTCAACCTGGCGGCCGGACAGATTAGCATCAAATATGGCTTCAAGGGACCGCTCGGCGCGCCGGTTACGGCCTGCGCGGCCAGCGTTCAGGCCATTGGCGATGCGGCCCGGCTGATCCGGTCGGGTGAAGCCGATGTGGCGATCTGTGGCGGTGCGGAGGCCTGTATTGACCGCGTGAGCCTTGGCGGATTTGCGGCCGCGCGCGCGCTTTCGACCGGCTTCAACGACACGCCCGAACTCGCCTCGCGCCCATTCGATATTGCCCGCGATGGCTTCGTCATGGGCGAAGGTGCTGGCATTCTCGTCATCGAGACGCTGGAACATGCGCTTGCCCGCGGCGCCACGCCGCTGGCGGAACTGGTCGGCTACGGCACGGCGGCCGATGCCTATCACATGACCGCAGGACCTGAAGACGGCGACGGCGCACGCCGGGCGATGGAAGCGGCCATCCGGCAGGCGAAGATCACGCCATCAGAGATCAAGCATCTCAACGCCCATGCAACCTCGACGCCAGTCGGCGACCGTGGCGAGATGGCGGCGATCGGAACGGTCTTCGGCCGCGATGGCGGGATCACCATCAGTGCCACGAAATCGGCGACCGGCCATCTTCTCGGCGCTGCCGGCGGTCTCGAAGCGATCTTCACGATCCTGGCACTGCGCGACCAGATCGTCCCGCCGACGCGCAATCTCGATGAGGCGGATGCCGTCGCCAACGGTCTCGACATCGTCGGCAAGACGGCGCGCAAGCTCGAGATGGAGTATGCGATCAGCAACGGCTTCGGTTTCGGCGGCGTCAATGCCAGCGCCCTCTTCCGCCGCTGGAACTGAACGTCTCCTGCGAGTGGCGGGCGATCGGTCCGCCACTTTCAAATTCGCTGAAATGCCCTACACTCCAGTCTATTGGCCGGAGACAATCTCATGCGTGCTCTATCCGCCGTGCTTCTTCTGTCTGCCGCTTTGCTGACCGCACCGTTACAGGCGCGCGCCGAAGGTCCCATCGCAACGACGCAGCAGATCATCGAAGGGCAGATCACTGCCTTTCTCAAGGACGATCCCGATACCGCCTATTCCTACGCGGCTCCTGGGATCAAGGCGCTGTTTCCGGACAAGAACGTGTTCTTCGCGATGGTGAAGAAAAGCTACGAGCCGGTCTATCATCCCGGCAACTACGCCTTCGGCCGCAGCAAATCGATTGCCGACGGCGCGATGATCTATAACGAAGTGCTGATCTCAGGGCGCGACGGCAAGGACTGGACGGCGATCTACCAGATGGCGCGCCAACCCGACGGCAGCTACAAGATCAACGGCGTCCAGATCGTTCCGAACACCGACAGCAAGGGTATCTGAGCCTTACACCGGCTCGAGATCGCCCCTCGCCCATTCTTCGATCGTCTCCGCCATGAAATCGGCAAAGCGTCCCTCGGCGATCGCCTTGCGGATGCCCTGCATCAGTTCCTGATAATAGTTCAGGTTATGCCAGGAGAGCAGCATGCCGCCGAGTGCCTCGTTGGCGCGGACGAGGTGATGCAGATAGGCGCGCGAATAGTCGCGGGTTGCCGGGCAGTTCGACTGATCGTCGAGCGGCCGCATGTCCTCGGCGTGGCGGGCGTTGCGGATATTGACCTTGCCGCGGCGGGTAAACGCTAGGCCATGACGGCCGGAGCGAGTGGGCATTACGCAGTCGAACATGTCGATACCGCGGGCGACGGATTTCAGCATGTCGTCAGGCGTGCCGACGCCCATCAGATAGCGCGGCTTTTCCGTCGGCAGAACCGGAAGCGTGGTTTCCAACATCCGCAACATCACATCCTGTGGCTCGCCGACCGCGAGGCCGCCGACGGCATAACCCTTGAGATCGAGCTGCTTCAGCGCCTCTGCCGAGCGAACGCGCAGATTCGGCTGGTCGCCGCCTTGGACGATGCCGAACATCGCCTTGCCGGGCTGGTTGCCGAAGGCCACCTTGCAGCGCTCGGCCCAGCGCAGCGACATTTCCATGGCGCGTTCGATCTCGCGCGGCTCGGCGGGAAGCGCCACGCATTCGTCGAGCTGCATCTGGATATCGGAGCCGAGCAGCCCCTGGATCTCGATCGAGCGCTCCGGCGACATGTGGTGCAGGCTGCCATCGACATGCGACTTGAAGGTGACGCCCTGCTCGTCGAGCTTGCGAAGGCCGGAGAGCGACATGACCTGGAAGCCGCCGGAGTCCGTCAGGATCGGGTGTTCCCAGCGGATCAGCTTGTGCAATCCGCCGAGGCGGGCAACGCGTTCGGCGCCGGGGCGCAGCATCAGGTGATAGGTATTGCCGAGGATGATGTCGGCGCCGGTGTCTCGCACCTGATCGAGATACATCGCTTTGACGGTCCCGACAGTGCCCACAGGCATGAAGGCCGGGGTGCGGATCGTGCCGCGCGGCATGGTGACTTCGCCGAGGCGGGCGCCGCCATCGGTTTTCTTAAGAGTGAACTGGAAATTCTCGGTCATCTGTCGTTCCGGAAAAGCAGGCTTGAATCGCCGTAGGAATAGAAGCGGTAGCCTGTCGAAATGGCGTGGTCATAGGCCGCGTGCATGGTCTCGAAACCGGCAAAGGCAGACACCAGCATGAACAGGGTCGAGCGCGGCAGGTGGAAGTTGGTCATCAGCATGTCGACCGCCTTGAAGCGGTAGCCGGGCGTGATGAAGATGCCGGTGGCGCCCGCCCACGGCTTTATCTCGCCGCTATCGGCCGCGGCACTTTCGATCAGCCGCAGCGAGGTCGTACCGACGCAGACGATGCGCCCACCCCTCGCCTTCACGGCGTTGAGCCTGGCGGCGATCTCTTCGGTGACGTAGCCACTTTCGAGATGCATCTTGTGGTCGTCGGTATCGTCAGCCTTCACCGGCAGAAAGGTGCCGGCGCCGACATGCAGCGTCACGAAATGCCGTTCGATCCCGGCCTTGTCGAGCGCCTCGAAGAGTGCCGGCGTGAAATGCAGGCCGGCGGTGGGGGCTGCGACAGCGCCTTCCTCGCGGGCGTAGATCGTCTGGTAGTCGGCGCGGTCGCGCTCGTCCTCCGGCCGCTTGGCGGCGATATAGGGGGGCAGCGGGATATGGCCGACGGATGCGATGGCTTCGTCGAGTGCCGGGCCGGAGAGATCGAAAGCCAGCGTCACCTCGCCTGCATCACCCTTCTCGACAACGGTGCAATCGAGCTGTCCGAGAAAGCAGCTTTCGCCGCTATGGCCGAAAGCGATGCGGTCGCCTTCCTTAATGCGTTTGCCGGGCTTGGCGAAGGCTTTCCAGCGGTTGGCGCCGACCCGCATATGAAGCGTCGCCGAGACCTGCTGACCGCCCGCTCCTTCGCGGTGGCGGATGCCTTCGAGCTGTGCGGGGATAACCTTGGTGTCGTTGAAAACCAGCGCATCGCCCGGCTTCAGGAAACTGGGAAGATCGCGGACCGTGTGATCGCTCAGCGTCTCGCTGGCAGCGGCATCGACGACCAGGAGGCGCGCGCTGTCGCGCGGCTCGGCGGGCCTGAGCGCAATCCGCTCATCCGGCAGGTCGAAATCGAAAAGGTCTACGCGCATTGGGGTACTTCCGGGCAAAGCGAAACCCGCCCCGCGTTCTCACGCAAGGGCGGGTTCCGTCAGAAATCACAATCAGACGTCGGCGGCAACCCGCATCGAGACGATCGAATCCGGGTCTACGACCGGCTCGCCCTTCTTGATCTTGTCGACGTTGTCCATGCCTTCGATGACCTGGCCCCAGACGGAATACTGCTTGTTCAGCCACGGAGAATCCGCAAGGCAGATGAAGAACTGGCTGTTGGCCGAGTTCGGGTTCTGCGAGCGGGCCATCGAGCAAACGCCGCGATTATGCGGGGTAGCGGAGAATTCGGCCTTCAGGTCCGGCTTCTCGGAGCCGCCCATGCCGGCACGGCCTGGGTTGAAGCTCTCGCTGCCCTTCTTGCCGAACTTCACGTCACCCGTCTGGGCCATGAAGTCGTTGATGACGCGGTGGAAGACGACTCCGTCATAGGCCTTCTCGCGGGCGAGTTCCTTGATGCGGGCGACATGCTCAGGTGCCACCTGCGGCAGCAGCGCGATAACGACCTTGCCCTTGGTGGTTTCCAGGATGATGGTGTTTTCGGGATCCTTGATCTCGGCCATTCTTATTCTCCTCGTTGTTCTTGAACTACTTGCTTTGAGTTACTTGGCGACGGTGACCTTGACCATGCGGTCAGGATTGCTGACTTCGCCGTTCTGGCCTTCGCCCTTCTTGATCTTGTCGACGAATTCCATGCCGGAGACGACCTTGCCGACGACGGTGTACTGACCGTTCAGGAAGGAGCCGTCAGCGAACATGATGAAAAACTGCGAATTGGCCGAATCCGGATCCTGCGAGCGGGCCATGCCGACCGTGCCGCGGACGAAAGGTGTCTTGGAGAACTCGGCAGGAATGTTCGGCAGGTCGGAGCCGCCGGTGCCGGCGAGGCTCGGATCGAAGCCCTTCGACATGTTGCCGTACTGAACGTCGCCGGTCTGGGCCATGAAGCCGTCGATGACGCGGTGGAAGGCAACGTTGTCGTAAGCGCCCTTCTTGGCAAGCGCTTCGATCTGGGCAACATGCTTCGGCGCGACGTCAGGCGCCAGCTGAATCACGACAGGACCATCCTTCAGCTGAATAGTGAGCGTATCGGCGGCAAGAGCGTCACCAGCGAAGGACGCGATATACAGCACGGCGGCAAAGGCGGCATAAAACAGTTTCATTGTAGCTCCGTTGCGGCGGACGACCGCCTCAAGATTTGCGCTTGGATTGAAGGGCTTGCAGGACTGCGGCCGGAACGAAGGCGCTGACATCTCCACCCATGGCGGCGATCTGGCGGACCAATGTGGCAGTAATGGGCCGTGAGCCCGTTCCAGCCGGCAGAAAAACGGTCTGGATATCGGGCGCCATCTGCCGGTTCATGCCTGCCATCTGCATTTCGTAATCGAGATCGGTGCCGTCGCGCAGACCGCGGATCAGTAGAGAGGCGCCGTGCTTGCGGGCCGCGTCGACAACCAGATTGTCGAAGGACACCACATCGATGCCGGCAGCCTTCTGCGGCAGGATCTCGGCCAGCGACTTGCGGATCAGTTCGGCCCGCTCCTCGAAGGAGAATAGCGGCGCCTTGCCCGGATGAACGCCGATCGCGACGATCACTTTCGCGGACACATTCAGCGCCTGGACGAGCACATCCATATGTCCGTTGGTGATCGGGTCGAAGGACCCCGGATAAAAAGCAGTCGTCATGGAACCCGGCCGTTTCGTTCGTTGCCTTTTGTCACGGATGCCCCGTTCCCGCAAGTCATTTGGCGTCTCCCGGCCGGGTGGCTGAACGGCGGATGAATGCTCCGTTCAAGGCCGTTTCAGATGCGATCGGCATAATGAAAACCATCAACACGGCCGATGCCATTCCGGTATCCGGCTCCCCCTGGAAGTCACTTCAATGCTCATGCTGCTGATCGCGCTTGCCGTCTTCATCTCTCTTGCCGGCGAGATCGCCTATGGCGTTTACAAGGAAAAGTATGAAGTGCGCTGGGTTCGGCCTGAGGTCAGCGAGCACAATGCGCTGATGCGCCAGCTCGGCCGGCTGCGTTGAAGGGCCTCGCGAATCTGAACGCCAGATGAACGAGGCATTCAAGGTCGCTTCAGACCAGGCTTAGTAAACGACACGTCAACATCCTGCGGAACCATTTCCAAGCGGATGCATTTAATCAACCGAAGCGTAGATGCGATACGCGGTTTTAAGGAAAAGAATATGCCCGATAAGATTACCGTCATTAACGTTTTCTGGATGGCAATGGTCACGGGAATGCTCACCGCAACAATCGCACTCTACGATCAGAAAACTGATACGTCCAAGGTATTTGGCCCTTACGCTTCGGCTCGCGCGCCGATCGTCAGCCAGTACTGAGGAACGTGAACGCAACTTCGGAAAGGATTGCCCATGTTCACGATCTTGACTGTACTTACCGCTCTTATCAGCGTGATGTTCATCGTGTCTGTGGCATCAACCATTTCCGCTCTTCGCCGTGAAAGCGAAGAGGTCAAGGCTTACAACGAAAAGCGCATCACTTTCTAAGCCACTCCCGCCCTTGAGCGCATTCCCCTCCCGCGCTCGGGTCAGATGAAGCCGGACGCCACAAAAGCGTCCGGCTTTTTCTTTGTCCGGTCAGGCCGGACGATAGGCGAGACAGCCACTTTTGCGGAACGGCAGCACCAGCAGTGCGCCATTGGCATAGAGCCTGCGAACGTAATCGGGGCTGTCGCCCCGCACGATGGCAAAGGCACTTCCCCATCTGAGCAGCTTCACACCATCAGGCAGGCTGGACGGACTGCCGGGCGGGCGGAAGACCATGGCGGCCGGGGCATTGCCAGTCGCCGCGAAGACACCGGCAAAGAGCAGGAATACGGCCACGAGAATGGCGCTTGCCACTCCCGCCGTTTTCGCTATCCGCATGGGCAATCTCATCGCCTTCTCCCGTCAGAAGTCGAATATATGCTCGATCCCGGGATCGGCAATCGGACGTTCGCGCAGCAGCTGGCCGAGATCAGCAACCTTGACGACCACCAGCAGCCGGTCGCTATCGAAGCCTGCGCGCGGGAAACGGGCGATCAACTCGCCCGGCGGCGGCGTCTGGTCAGTAGCTGCCGCCGTCAGCGACACCATGATCTCGTCGTTGCCGGCAATTTCACGGATCGTCCCGCCAGCCTTGGCGATATCGGCAAGAATATGCGTGAAGCGATCGTAGCGTGGCGTTTCGATGAGAATACCGCTGGCGTTTTCCGAGACGACCCTGACATCAGGCATTGCCGAAAGCGCGGGCGCCTGAATTCCTGAGACGATGGAGAAGATCGTCAGTTTCGCCTCGCCGGTCGCCGCAACGGCGTTGGCGATCATGCCGGCATAGGCGATTTTCGCCTTCCATTCGCCGCCGAGCGCCAGCCGCCGCTCCCAGCCGCGGACCGGCTCGTCCACCGGTACGGCCCAGAGCTTGTCGATCTCGGGTTGGAACGGATATTTGTACCAGGGCGTCTGGCGCAGGAACGCGGCGTAATCGATCGCCATGTCGCGAGCGACGATATCCTGCGGGGTCTTCTGATCGCCACGCCAATAGGCCGTCAGGCGGCCGAGCGTTTCCTCGTAGGCGGCCTTCAGGCCCATTTCGAGCGTGAAGCTGACGCCGATCGTTGCCACCATCATACGCGTCTGCGTATCGGCGCCGCCATGGCGATCGGCGATCGCCGTCAGTGCGCAATCGGCCTTCCAGAAATCGCGAACGCTTGCCAGATAGTCGAAACGATATTCGTCGCCTGATTTCAGCACCTCGGCCAGCCCATCATAGGCATAGACGATGTGCCATTCGGGATAGGTGAGGAACGTGTTGGCTTCCTCACGCTTCATCTGGGGATCGCGGATCAGCGGGCTGTAGCTGTCCGGCTCGGGATCGGCATGGCAGAAGGTTTCGACATAGGCGGCCGGGCTGAGCAACAGCAGCACGATGATGACGATCGCACCCAGAAACAATCCGAAGACCTTTAGCAGCCGGCGCATCAGCGCGCCTCGCTGCGGAAGAGATAGCTCGAGACGATCGCGACACCGCCGAGGAACAGATGAGGCAGATTGGCGAGAATCTTGAAGCCGAAGGGCAGATCCTGGATGCCGTAATTGACGATACCGAGATCGAGATAGCCGGAGCCGGTGATAAGGCCGAGCAGGCCGTCGGTGAAGTAGAGCAGCCCGAAATAGAAGAGGAAGGAGCGCGACGCCCTTGCCGACAGATAGGCAGCGATCGCGGCCCACAAGGCTGAAGCCAGATGCAGGCTGTCGTCATAGATATCGAGCGCGAAGATGCCGAAGGCCCTGCCCTGCGCATCCGTCAGGCCCGGAATGTAATTGAGCGCCGCCGCAAACAGCAGCGCCACGGTGTAAAGTGCCGCGATCAGTCGAAGCTTGCTCATCATTCCCCCTCAGATCTTGCCCAGATAATTATCCCAGAACCGGTTGCGGAACAGCAGATCCGGATCGGCCTTGCGTTTCGCTGCCGCAAAATCGGCCGTGCGCGGATAGGCCCGCTGCAGTTGATCCAGCCGTGCATGCGGCCGGTAAGGCAGATAGTAGCTGCCGCCGATGGCAATCACCCGCTCAATCAGAGCTTCGGTCATCCGCGCCATATCGACCTCGCCGCGCACCGTCTTCTCCTGCGAGAACAGCATGACAGCGGCAATGCGAGGTTCCGTAGCGTAAGCCAGAACGCTGTCGCTGTCGGTGTTCACATAACGCAGCGTGATGTTCAAGAGCTGCTGGTATGAGGCGGGAATGACATCGCGGCAGGCCGCGACAAAATCGGCAAATCGCGACGGTGAGACGAAATATTCGTGCAGGATGTCGGTGCGCAAGGGATCGCGGTCGTCGAGGGTGACGACCGGCTCGTTCATCAGGCTGTTGCGGGTCGAAGCAGATGAAATCTGCGGATTGAGCACCGCCTCCGTCCACCAGCGCATGTGCTTGACGCCATCGGAGCCCAGCTGGCGGCGAAAGATTTCGCGCGAGACGTGGCTGATGAAGCCGGATCCGGTGGCGGCGGGAATGGAGGACTGATCGGCCGCCGGGCGGTAGGTGATCAGCAGCCCGTCTTCGAAGAATCGGTCCAGCGAGATGTCCAAGCGTCCGTAGGCCATCTGCACTGATGGATCGGATGCCAGCACTTCAGCGAAACGGCGGCCAACGTCTTCGCCGGCAAGATGTTCGAAGGACGGCTCCAGCAGGCTGTTGGGCACCATGTCGAGCTCAAGCTCGGTGATCACCCCGAACAGGCCATAGCCGCCCATGGCGTGGTTGAAGAGATCGGCATTTTCGGTGCGCGAGCAGGTCAGCAGATTAGCGTCGGAGGTCATCATCTTCATCGACCGCACCGTGCTGCCGCAGGCGCTGAAGGGCACCGGCCAGCCGTGCGCGTTGACCGAGAAGGTGCTGGCGACGCCGAAATCGTTGTTCGACTGCATGACGGCGGGCGAAAAGCCGATCGCATCGAGCTTGCTGATGATAGTCGACCAGCGGGTGCCGGCGGCTACGCGATAGGTCTTTGCCGCGGTATCGGCTTCCAGCCAGTCCTGATCGAGGGTCAGGGCCGTGCCATTCAGCGGCAGGCTATGGCCACCCATCGAGTGGCGGGCCGCACTTGCGGCCACCGGCTGACCGTTGCTGCGGGCGTCCGCGAGTGTTGCCCTGAGGCGATCGACAAGCGCTTGTTGCGGCGGCTCGCTGAAGGTCAGGTGCCGGGCAACCGGCGTCGGCGACAGTTCACCGGCATCATTGAGGATCGCCTCGCCCGCCGGCGCATCGGCATCTGCGGGAAAGGCCGGGCCGGGATCGCTCGATGGCGAGAGAAGATATTGTCCTGCCACCGCCCCGGCGATCGCCGAGCCCGCAACGAGAACGCCGCGCCGCGTCCAGTTCCCCATGATTCCCCTCACCCAAATATCAACTCAAGCTAGCAGAAATCTCTTTACTCCATTAAAAAACCGGGCGGCAGGGGCCGCCCGGTTCTCAAACCAAAGCCTGGTTAAATTATTCTTCAGAGGAAGGCGGTGCGTCACCCTCGGCTGCAGGCGTTGCTTCGCCGGTTTCGGCAACCGCTTCGCCGGTTCCCTCGCCCGCTTCCTCGCCGTCATCCTCCGGCTCGCTGATACGCTCGACGGACACAACCTTCTCGTCCTTGGCAGTCGAGAAGATCGTCACGCCCTTCGTCGCGCGGCTCGCGATGCGAATGCCGCCGACCGGTACGCGGATCAGCTGACCGCCATCCGAAACCAGCATGATCTGGTCGCCGTCATCAACAGGGAATGCGGCGACGAGTTCGCCGATCTCGCCGGTCTTCGACGTATCGGTGGCCCGGATACCCTTGCCGCCACGGCCGGAGATACGGAAGTCGTAAGACGAGGAGCGCTTGCCGAAGCCCTTTTGGGAAACCGTCAGCACGAACTGCTCGCGTGCCTTCAGTTCTTCATAGCGCTCGTCGGAAAGCTGTCCCTCCTCGGTGACTTCCTCGCCAACGAGAGCGATATCGTCTTCATCGACGCCGGTTGCGCGACGCTCTGCAGCGGAGCGCTTCAGATAGGCAGCACGTTCCCACGGCTCGGCATCGACGTGACCGACGATGGTCATCGAGATGATACGGTCACCGTCGCCGAGATTGATGCCACGTACGCCGATCGAGTTGCGGCCGGCAAAGACGCGAACGTCGTCCACCTGGAAGCGGATGCACTGGCCGAGCGCGGTGGTCAGAAGCACGTCGTCATGCTCGGTGCAGGTCTCGACGGAGAGGATTTCGTCACCCTCTTCCTCGAGCTTCATGGCGATCTTGCCGTTGCGGTTGACCTGGACGAAGTCCGACAGCTTGTTGCGGCGAACGGTGCCGCGGGTCGTCGAGAACATGACGTCGAGGCTATCCCAGCTGTCCTCATCCTCCGGCAATGGCAGGATGGTGGTGATGCGCTCGCCGGGTGCGAGCGGCAGCATGTTGATCAGAGCCTTGCCGCGCGAGGTCGGCGTGCCGATCGGCAGGCGCCAAACCTTTTCCTTGTAGACGATGCCGCGCGACGAGAAGAAAAGCACGGGCGTATGGGTATTGACCACGAATAGCCGGCTAACAAAATCTGCGTCGCGGGTGGTCATGCCGGAGCGGCCCTTGCCGCCGCGGCGCTGCGCCCGGTAGGTGGTCAGCGGTACGCGCTTGATGTAGCCGAGATGCGAGACGGTGACGACCATGTCCTCGCGGGCGATGAGATCCTCATCATCCATTTCGAGGCCGCCGTCGATGATTTCAGTGCGGCGCGGAGTGCCGAACTCGTCGCGAACGGCGCCGAGCTCATCCTTGACGATGGTCATGATGCGGATGCGCGACGACAGAATATCGAGGTAATCCTTGATTTCCTCGCCAATCTTGTTGAGTTCGTCGCCGATTTCGTCGCGGCCAAGCGCCGTCAGGCGGGCGAGACGCAGTTCGAGGATGGCGCGTGCCTGCTCTTCCGAGAGGTTATACGTCATGTCCTCGTTGATCCGGTGACGCGGATCGTCGATCAGGCGGATCAGGCTTTCGACGTCGGATGCCGGCCAGCGGCGGGTCATCAGCTGTTCGCGGGCCGTTGCCGGATCCGGCGCCTGGCGGATGACGCGGATGACTTCGTCGATATTGGCAACCGAGATTGCCAGACCGACCAAGACGTGAGCGCGCTCACGCGCCTTGCGCAGCAGGAATTTCGTTCTCCGGCTAACAACTTCTTCGCGGAAGGCGACAAAGGCGCGGAGCATGTCGAGCAGCGTCAGCTGTTCCGGCTTGCCGCCGTTCAGCGCCACCATGTTGCAGCCGAAGGAGGTCTGCAGCGGCGTATAGCGGTAGAGCTGGTTCAGGATGACGTCGGCATTGGCGTCGCGCTTCAACTCGACGACGACGCGGTAGCCCTGACGGTCAGATTCATCGCGAAGGTCGGAGATGCCTTCGATGCGCTTCTCGCGCACCAGCTCGGCCATCTTCTCGATCATCGTCGCCTTGTTCACCTGATAAGGGATTTCGGTGATGATGATCTGCTCGCGGTCGCCGCGCATCGGCTCGATGGTGGCAACGCCGCGCATGACGACGGAACCACGGCCCGTCTCATAGGCCGAACGGATGCCGGAACGGCCGAGGATCTTGGCGCCGGTCGGGAAGTCGGGACCCGGGATGATCTGCATCAGCTCCGGCAGCTCGATCGCCGGATTGTCGATCAGCGCGATACAGCCTTCGATGACTTCGGAGAGATTGTGCGGCGGGATGTTGGTCGCCATGCCGACGGCGATGCCGCCTGCCCCGTTGACCAGCAGGTTCGGGAATTTCGCGGGCACCACGACCGGCTCGGAGAGCGTGCCGTCGTAGTTGTCGCGGAAATCGACCGTTTCCTTGTCGAGGTCGTCGAGCAGCGAGTGCGCGGCCTTTTCCAGGCGGCATTCGGTGTAACGTTCGGCCGCCGGCGGATCGCCATCGACGGAGCCGAAGTTGCCTTGGCCGTCGATCAACGGCAGCCGGAGAGACCAATCCTGCGCCATACGGGCCAGCGCATCGTAGATCGCCGAGTTGCCGTGCGGATGGTATTTACCCATCACGTCACCGGTGACGCGGGCGCATTTGACGTATTTCTTGTTCCAGTCGATGCCGAGCTCGGACATGCCGTAAAGGATGCGCCGGTGCACGGGCTTGAGGCCGTCGCGGACATCCGGAAGCGCGCGGCTGACGATGACGCTCATCGCGTAATCGAGATACGACCGCTGCATTTCCTCCATGATGGAGATGGGCTCGATGCCTGGCGGGAGCTTCCCGCCGCCTGGGGGTGTTTGTTCAGTCAAAACAGATCACGATCTCTTTGTAGAATCACTGAAAGATTTATAGCGGAAAGCCCCGTTCCGCGCCAATTTGAGCGGGCGTTTTGAACAGGCTTTTACGGCGGAAAGGCGGCAAATCAGCCGTTTCGGCGCTTCAGCGCCATACGGCGATTTGCCAAATGCGAGGGGCAGCTTCACAATCAGAAAAATCAAGACTTCATATGGTGTTCCGGAGGGACAATGGCAAGCGCCGACCAACTGATCAATGCCTTCACGACGCTGCTCGTTACCATCGATCCACCCGGGCTCGCCCCTATCTTTTTAGGGCTGACGACGGGCATGAGCCGCAGCCAGCGCAAGCAGGTGGCAGTGCGCGGCTCGGTCATCGCCTTCATCATCCTGGCGGTCTTCGCACTGTTCGGCGCCAGCGTGCTCGGCGTGCTCGGCATCTCGATCGGCGCCTTCCGTATCGCCGGCGGTCTGCTGCTCTTCTGGATCGCCTTCGAAATGGTGTTCGAGAAGCGCCAGGACCGCAAGGAGAAGACCAGCACGGTGGCGATCACCAAGGACCACATCCAGAATATCGCCGTCTTCCCGCTGGCGATCCCGCTGATCGCCGGCCCCGGAGCGATCTCGGCCACCATCCTGATTGCCGGGTCGCTGCCGACGACATTCGAGCGGGCGCAGCTCTTGATCGTCATTGCCGCCAATCTGCTGCTGATGCTGGCGGCGCTGTTGATCGCTGATCGCCTCGACCGCTTTCTGGGCGTCACCGGCCGGGCAATCCTGACTCGGCTCTTGGGCGTCATCCTGGCGGCGCTTGCGGCGCAGTTCGTGGTCGATGGCGTCAAGGCGGCGTTCAGCCTTTAGGCGCCGCAGGATGCCATTCCAAAGCGGCTAGCGATCCGTCCGCTTGGCCTTGAGAATGCGCTTCCAGATCGTTCCGCCCAGATACTTATTGAAGATGACGAAATAGGCGATCATCAGGGCAAAGGGCCGGACCGCCATTCAACGAAAAGCCATTCTCCGTCTTTCCACCAAAGATCAGAGCCACGCCGTATCCTGCGACCCAGAAGATCGTGAAAAAATCAAGGATGGCGGCCAGAACGATCCGCCAGGTCGCCGGCACTTTTTGCGCCGATGCAACGTCACTCATGAAAACCCTCACTATCGAGATAATCGGATGCCCAAATGAAAACGGCGCCTTGCGGCGCCGTTTGGATCAGAACGGGATGTCGTCGTCGAGATCCCGCGAGAAGTTGCCGCCGGCGCCTCCACCAGAGCTGCCGCCACGGCCGCCGCCGCCCGATGACTGCGCAGGCGCGCCGTAATCGTCGCCATAGCCGCCACCGCCGCCGCCGTAATCGTTGTTGTTGCTGCGGCCGCCACCAGCGCCGAAGCCGGAGCCCGCGCCACCGCCGTCGCCGCGGCCGTCCAGCATCGTCAGCGTCGAGCCGAAGCCCTGGAGCACCACTTCCGTCGAATAACGGTCCTGGCCCTGCTGGTCCTGCCACTTGCGGGTCTGCAGCGCGCCTTCAATATAGAGCTTGGCGCCCTTCTTGACGTACTGTTCGATGACCTTGCACAGGCCTTCGTTGAAGACCACGACGGTGTGCCATTCGGTCTTTTCCTTGCGCTCGCCCGAATTGCGGTCGCGCCACGTCTCCGAGGTCGCGATGCGAAGGTTGGCGATCGGACGGCCGTCCTGGGTTCTGCGGATTTCAGGGTCTGCACCCACGTTTCCGATCAGAATTACCTTGTTCACGCTACCAGCCATACTTTTCACCTTACCTGCCACCCTGCCCGGTGGCGCTAGAAACAATGGATGTACCTTAAACTATAGAGCCCTCGGGAGGGGCGTCCATGGCGGCGTCATCCACAAGGAATTTTGTTCTTTATTTGTTCTATTAAATGACTATGATCCTGTCAACAGAATCGAAAACCTTCTCCTAGCCCGGATTTCAGCCTCGACTCGCCCGCGAGCATCACTAAATAAGGGGCTTCATCAGAGAGACCAAAGCAGAAGACGATGAGCGAACTGAAGACGATTTCCATCCGTGGCGCGCGCGAGCACAATCTGAAGGGCATCGACCTGGATCTGCCGCGCAACAAGCTTATCGTGATGACGGGGCTATCCGGATCCGGGAAGTCCTCGCTGGCATTCGACACAATCTATGCCGAAGGGCAGCGGCGCTATGTCGAAAGTCTTTCGGCCTATGCGCGCCAGTTCCTTGAAATGATGCAGAAGCCCGATGTCGATCAGATCGACGGGCTGTCGCCGGCCATTTCGATCGAGCAGAAGACGACGTCGCGCAACCCGCGCTCGACCGTCGGCACGGTCACCGAGATCTACGACTACATGCGCCTGCTGTTTGCGCGCGTCGGCGTTCCCTATTCGCCAGCCACGGGCCTGCCGATCGAGAGCCAGACGGTCAGCCAGATGGTCGACCGGGTTCTCGCCTTCGAAGAGGGTACCCGTCTTTATATTCTGGCGCCGCTCGTGCGCGGACGTAAGGGCGAGTACAAGAAGGAACTCGCCGAGCTCATGAAAAAGGGCTTCCAGCGCGTCAAGGTCGATGGCCAGTTCTACGAGATCGCCGACGTTCCCGCCCTCGACAAGAAGTACAAGCATGACATCGATGTCGTCGTCGACCGTATCGTCGTGCGCGCCGACATGTCCTCGCGCCTGGCAGACAGCCTTGAGACCTCGCTGAAGCTCGCCGATGGTCTGGCTGTCGCCGAATTTGCCGACAAGCCGCTGCCGCCGGAGGAAACCTCGGCGGGCGGCTCGGCCAACAAGTCGCTGAACGAGACGCATGAGCGCGTGCTGTTTTCGGAAAAATTCGCCTGCCCTGTCTCGGGCTTCACCATTCCAGAGATCGAGCCGCGGCTGTTCTCGTTCAACAACCCGGCCGGCGCCTGCCCGACCTGCGACGGCCTCGGCGCGCAGCAGAAGATCGACGCCAACCTGATCACCCCGGAACCGGAGCGGACGCTGCGCGACGGCGCCATCGCGCCCTGGGCGAAGTCGTCCTCGCCCTATTACAATCAGACGCTGGAAGCGCTCGGCAAGCATTTCGGCTTCAAGCTCGGCAGCCGCTGGAACGATCTTTCGGCCAAGGCGCAGGACGTGATCCTGAACGGCACCGAGGAAAAGATCGAGTTCCACTATGCCGACGGCGCGCGTTCCTACACGACGCACAAGACCTTCGAAGGTATCATCACCAATCTCGAACGCCGCTGGAAGGAAACCGATTCCGCCTGGGCGCGCGAGGAGATCGAGCGCTTCATGTCGGCAGCACCCTGCCCTTCCTGCGCCGGCTTCCGCCTGAAGCCGGAAGCACTGGCGGTGAAGATCGACAAGCTGCATATCGGCGAAGTCACGCAAATGTCGATCCGTGTCGCCCGCGACTGGTTCGAAGTGCTGCCATCACATTTCTCGGCCAAACAGAACGAGATCGCCGTCCGCATTCTCAAGGAAATCCGCGACCGCCTGCGCTTCCTGAACGATGTCGGCCTCGAATATCTCAGCCTGTCGCGCAATTCGGGCACGCTGTCGGGCGGCGAGAGCCAGCGTATCCGTCTGGCGTCGCAGATTGGTTCCGGCCTGACTGGTGTGCTTTACGTGCTCGACGAACCGTCGATCGGCCTGCACCAGCGCGACAACGCGCGGCTTCTCGATACGCTGAAGCACCTGCGCGACATCGGCAATACCGTGATCGTCGTCGAGCATGACGAGGATGCGATCCTGACGGCTGACGACGTCGTCGATATAGGCCCGGCGGCCGGCATTCACGGCGGCCAGGTCATTGCCCACGGCACCCCGCAGGATATCATGGCGAACCCGAAGTCGCTGACCGGCAAGTATCTGTCTGGCGAACTCGGCGTGCCGATCCCGGATGAACGGCGCAAGCCGAAGAAGGGCAAGGAGATCAAGGTCGTCGGCGCGCGCGGCAATAATTTGAAGAACGTCACCGCCTCTATTCCGCTGGGTGTCTTCACCGCCGTCAGCGGCGTCTCCGGCGGCGGCAAATCGACCTTCCTGATCGAGACGCTCTACAAGTCGGCGGCGCGCCGCGTGATGGGCGCTCGGGAGATTCCGGCCGATCACGACCGAATCGACGGCTTCGAGCATATCGACAAGGTGATCGATATCGACCAGTCACCGATCGGCCGCACGCCGCGCTCGAACCCGGCGACCTATACCGGCGCCTTCACGCCGATCCGCGACTGGTTTGCCGGCCTGCCGGAAGCCAAGGCGCGCGGCTATCAGCCGGGCCGCTTCTCGTTCAATGTCAAGGGCGGCCGCTGCGAGGCCTGCCAGGGCGACGGCGTCATCAAGATCGAGATGCACTTCCTGCCCGACGTCTACGTCACCTGCGACGTCTGCCACGGCAAGCGCTACAATCGCGAAACGCTCGACGTCACCTTCAAGACCAAGTCGATCTCCGACGTGCTCGACATGACGGTCGAGGAAGGCGTCGAGTTCTTCGCCGCCGTTCCGGCGGTGCGCGACAAGCTGCAGTCGCTGTTCGACGTCGGTCTCGGCTATATCAAGGTCGGCCAGCAGGCGAATACGCTGTCGGGCGGTGAGGCGCAGCGCGTCAAGCTCGCCAAGGAACTGTCGAAGCGCTCGACGGGCCGCACGCTCTATATTCTCGACGAACCGACCACCGGCCTGCATTTCCACGATGTCGCCAAGCTGCTGGAAATGCTGCACGAGCTGGTCAACCAGGGCAACTCGGTCGTGGTCATCGAGCACAATCTCGAAGTCATCAAGACCGCCGACTGGGTGCTCGATTTCGGCCCCGAGGGCGGTGATGGTGGCGGTGAGATCGTCGCGACCGGCACGCCCGAAGCAATCGTCAAGGAGAAGCGGTCCTATACCGGCCAGTTCCTGAAGGAGCTGCTGGAGCGGCGTCCAATGAAGAAGACGGTCGCGGCGGCGGAGTGAGATGCTGAGGCAGGCAGGCGCGAACGATCTGCAGACTGTTCGCCGCCTGACGGCTGCGGCTTATGGCCCCTATGTCGAGGCGTTTGGCGGCGAGCCGCTGCCGATGCGCGAAGACTATCGCGCGCGGATCGCCAATCGCGAGGTCTGGCTTCTCGATATGGAGGGTGTGCCGGTTGGGCTTGCGGTACTGGAGCGGCATGCGGATCATGCGATGCTTTTCAGTATCGCCGTGTCGCCCGATCATCACAGCCGCGGTATCGGACGGAGGATCCTCGGCTGGGTGGAAGATAAAACGCGCGAATGGGGATTGCCCGAGCTGCGGCTCTACACCAATGCGCGGATGGAGCGGAACATTGCGATCTATGCAGCGTCCGGCTTTCAGGAAACGGGTCGACGGCCCAATCCTTACCGGCCAGGATGGGTGATCGTCGATATGGCAAAGCAAATCGCCTGAACGGGCAAAGGGAGGAAGAGAATGAGCACATCCGGCACTATCCGCGTCGGCATCGGCGGCTGGACATTCGAGCCCTGGCGCAACCACTTCTTTCCCGGCGACCTGAAACAGAAGGACGAGCTCAATTATGCCAGCCGCCAGCTGAAGGTCATCGAGGTCAACGGCACCTATTACAGCTCGCAGAAGCCCGAGACCTTCGCCAAATGGGGTGCCGATGTTCCCGATGGTTTCATCTTCTCGCTGAAGGCCAGCCGTTTCGTCACCAACCGCAAGGTTTTGGGCGAGGCCGGCGAATCCATGCAGCGGTTCCTGACGCAGGGGCTGACGGAGCTCGGCGACCGGCTCGGGCCGATCCTCTGGCAGTTCGCGCCGACCAAGAAATTCGAGCCGGACGATTTCGAAGCCTTTCTCAAGCTGTTGCCGGACAAACAGGACGGGCTGCCGCTCCGGCATGTCGTCGAAGTCCGCCACGACAGTTTCAAGGTGCCTGACTTCGTGGCGCTGCTGGCCAAATACGGCGTCGCACCCGTTGTCGCTGAGCATTTCGATTATCCGATGATCGCTGACGTGACGGCTAATTTCGTCTATGCGCGCTTGCAGAAGGGCTCCGACGAGATCCGGACCTGCTATCCGCCGAAGGATCTGAAGGCCTGGGCGGTCAGGCTGGAGACCTGGGCGGCGGGCAAGGTGCCGGATGATCTGCCTGTCATCGATGGGGATCGCAAGGTCAAGGTGGAGCCGCGCGACGTGTTCGCCTTCATGATCCACGAGGGCAAGGTCAACGCTCCCTTCGGTGCCATCGCCCTGCAGGAAGAAGTCGGCAAGTAATCAATACGGCAGGACGTGGGCGGCGAGATCTTCCGCCGTCAGCCCCTTGCCTGCGCGCTGCCCGGCCATGCCGTGCAGATAGACGCCGGCGGCGGCGGCCTCGAAGGCAGGCAGGCCCTGCGTCAGCAAGGCGCCGATGATACCGGCCAGCACATCGCCGGAGCCTGCCGTCGCCAGCCAGACAGGCGCATTGGTATTGATCAGCGCGCGCCCATCCGGCGCGGCAATCACCGTGTCGGCTCCCTTGAAGACGATGGCCGCATTGGCACGCTTCGCGGCCATCTGCGCCTTGCCGACCTTGCCGATCTCGGTATTGGCGGCGATATCGGGAAACAGCCGGGCGAATTCACCATCATGCGGCGTCAGCACCAGACGCGTCTCGCCGCCGGCGAACAGGTCGAACAGCCGCTTCGGCTCCTGGCGAAACGAAGTGATGCCATCGGCATCGAGAACCAGATGGCGATCGCTGAGTGCGGCGGCATAGTCCCTCGCCTGCTCGCCGATGCCGAAACCGGGCCCGAGCACGAAGGTCTGAAGGCGATCGTCCTCCAGCCACGCCTCGAGCGCCGCAATACCGTCGACATCACGCAGCATGACCGCAGTCAAATGGGCGCTGTTCTCGGGCAAAGCATCCGGGGGTGCCGCGATCGTCACCAGACCTGCGCCTGCCTTGAGGCCCGATATAGCCGACATCCGGGCCGCTCCGGTCTTGCCTGACGTTCCGGAGAAGACGACGAGGTGGCCGCGTTTGTATTTGTGCGTTTCCATCTTCGACGACGGCATCAGATGCGCCCAGCGGGCCGGTGTGTTCTCGGCGATTCCCGACACCGCCTGCGCCCGGACGATGCGGCCGGGAATGCCGATATCGGCGACCTCAAGCGTGCCACAGAGCTCCCTGCCCGGCATCAGCAGATGGCCGGGCTTGCGGGTCATGAAGGTGATGGTGTGCGATGCGGCGAATGCTGTGCCGAGAACCTCTCCGGTGGCGCCATGGATGCCGGATGGCAGATCGACGGCGATGACCGGGAGGCCTGCCTTGCGGATCGCCGTCATGGCATAGGCCGCCTCGGGCGGCACGTCGCGGCTTAGCCCCGCGCCGAACAAGGCATCGATGATGGTATCGCCGGGCCGCGGTTCATAGGACGCCAGCGGTTCGCTGGCCACTGTGCATTCCGACCGGGCGCGCAAGGCGTCGCCTTGGAGCTTATCGGGATCGCCGAGATGAAACACCGAAACACAGGCACCGCTTTCGGCGAGAAATCGCGCCGCGACATAGCCGTCGCCGCCATTATTGCCGGGGCCGCAGAGCACGGCAAAGCGGAGCGTGCCGGGATAAAGCCGCATCGCGGCGGCGGCGACGGCGCCGCCGGCATTGGTCATCAAGCCAAAACTCTCGATGCCGGTCTCTGCTGCAGCGGCATCGACCGCTGCCATTTCCTTGGGAATAAGAAGCAATTCGCTCAATCGATCGGTCATGGCGCCATTGAAGTCAAAAAGCGCCTAAAAAACAACCGCTTTCGCTCAATTCATATTCGCATATATTTTGTGCTTTTGCCTATTTTATAATCTTAAACTTGCATCGCAACGCAAACCGGAGAGTTGCAGAATTTCTCAATTTCGAGCGAATTTTCGATTTTTTGGATAAAAATCGTCATATTTTTCTAAAAAATCGCCCACAGATGCAGGCAATCGCATCGATTTGGGTGCATTTGCGGGATTTTTTCGGTCTGGCCGGTTGCGAACTGGCATGATACCTGCATCATGTTTGGCGAGCGGCATACGCACGCTTTAACGGGAGAAGCGGAGAGTCATTTTCTCATGAAAAAGATCGAAGCGATCATTAAGCCTTTCAAGCTCGACGAAGTGAAGGAAGCCCTTCAGGAAGTCGGCCTGCAGGGCATTACGGTTACGGAAGCCAAGGGCTTCGGTCGCCAGAAGGGCCACACGGAGCTTTACCGTGGCGCCGAATACGTCGTCGATTTCCTGCCGAAGGTGAAGGTCGAAGTCGTCCTCGCCGACGAGAATGCAGAAGCGGTAATCGACGCCATCCGCAAGGCCGCACAGACCGGCCGCATCGGCGACGGCAAGATTTTCGTTTCGAATGTCGAGGAAGTCATCCGCATTCGTACTGGCGAAACCGGTATCGACGCTATCTAAGCAAGCCTTGCCCCCAAGAGGCAAAGCCAGATCGTCATAGCAAATCAAAGGGAGTGTTTCATGGCGAGTGCAGCCGAAATTCTGAAGCAGATCAAGGAAAACGACGTCAAGTTCGTCGATCTGCGCTTTACCGACCCCAAGGGCAAACTGCAGCACGTCACGATGGACGTCGTCTGCGTGGACGAAGACATGTTCGCCGATGGTGTCATGTTCGACGGTTCCTCGATCGGCGGCTGGAAGGCCATCAACGAGTCCGACATGGTGCTGATGCCGGATACCGACACCGTGCACATGGATCCGTTCTTCGCGCAGTCGACGATGGTCATCATCTGCGACATTCTCGACCCGGTTTCGGGCGAAGCCTATAACCGCGACCCGCGCGGCACCGCCAAGAAGGCCGAAGCCTATCTGAAGGCATCGGGTATCGGCGACACCGTGTTCGTCGGTCCGGAAGCCGAATTCTTCGTCTTCGACGACGTCAAGTACAAAGCAGACCCCTACAATACCGGCTTCAAGCTCGATTCGAACGAACTGCCGTCGAACGACGACACCGAATATGAGACCGGCAACCTCGGCCACCGTCCGCGCGTCAAGGGCGGCTACTTCCCGGTTCCGCCGATCGACAGCGCCCAGGACATGCGTTCCGAGATGCTGACGGTTCTCAGCGAAATGGGCGTCGTCGTCGAAAAGCACCACCATGAAGTGGCGGCCGCTCAGCACGAGCTCGGCATCAAGTTCGACACGCTGGTGCGCAACGCCGACAAGATGCAGATCTACAAGTATGTCGTCCATCAGGTCGCCAATGCCTATGGCAAGACGGCAACCTTCATGCCGAAGCCGATCTTCGGCGACAACGGCTCGGGCATGCACGTGCATCTGTCGATCTGGAAGGGCGGCAAGCCGAGCTTTGCAGGCGACGAATATGCAGGTCTTTCCGAAGCCTGCCTCTATTTCATCGGCGGCATCATCAAGCATGCCAAGGCACTGAACGCCTTCACCAACCCGTCGACGAACTCCTACAAGCGTCTCGTCCCGGGTTATGAAGCGCCGGTGCTGCTCGCCTATTCGGCGCGCAACCGTTCCGCATCGTGCCGCATTCCGTTCGGCAGCAACCCGAAGGCCAAGCGCGTCGAAGTCCGCTTCCCGGATCCGATGGCGAACCCGTACCTTGCTTTCGCAGCGATGCTGATGGCCGGCCTCGACGGCATCAAGAACAAGATCCATCCGGGCAAGGCCATGGACAAGGATCTCTACGATCTGCCGCCGAAGGAACTGAAGAAGATCCCGACCGTCTGCGGTTCGCTGCGCGAAGCGCTTGAGAGCCTCGACAAGGACCGCAAGTTCCTGACCGCCGGCGGCGTGTTCGACGACGACCAGATCGACTCGTTCATCGAGCTGAAGATGGCCGAAGTGATGCGCTTCGAAATGACGCCGCATCCTGTCGAATTTGACATGTACTACTCGGCATAAGCAAATACCGGAAAGCCCTGGCGAAAGCCGGGGCTTTTCAAGATGTCACTGAGGCTGATGGCGACATGACACTCATGTGACGAAATCCTGCACAAATCTTGATTTGAGCAGGCCCAATCACCAAATCTGGTGATGAAAGGAAGTCGTACCATGAAAGAAAGAGTTGCAAAGTTCGGTATCGGTGAAGTGGTCCGGCATAAGGTATTTCCGTTTCGCGGCGTGATTTTCGACGTTGATCCGGAATTTGCGAATACGGAGGAATGGTGGAATTCCATTCCGGCCGAAGTTCGGCCCAGCAAGGACCAGCCGTTCTACCACCTGCTCGCCGAAAACGACGAGAATGAATATGTCGCCTACGTCTCGGAGCAGAACCTGGAAAATGACGAGAGCGGCCTGCCGCTCCGCAACGAGCAGGTCTACCAGATCTTCGACATGGCGCCGACAGGCCAGTTCAAGCCCAAGATGAGCCTGGCCAACTAAGCGCATCGGATCCAAGCCTAACAAACCCCGCTCCGGCGGGGTTTTTCTTTGCCGGCGGCAATAAAAAACCCGGCGCGATGGCCGGGTTTTCTGAAACGGTATGCAAGACGCTTACTGAGCGGTCTTGGCAGCGTTCTGTGCGTCTTCCAGCTTCTTGCGGGCTTCTTCAGCCTTCTTCTGCATGCTGTCCTGCAGGCTCTTCTGGCTTTCGGCAAGCTTCGATTCGGAAACCGCTTCGCCATCGTAAGCGCCGGTGAAGCCTTCGAGCGAGATCTTGATCGGGTTCGGAGCGCGGCGGAAGTTGATCGAGGTGAAGATCACGTCGCTGCCCTTCTTGAGGCTGGCGATCATCGCGTCGGTCAGCGGCAGTTCAGCCGTGCACTTGTCGGGCAGGCAGACGGCGTAATCGAGCTTCTGGCCCTTGTTGTTGTCGATCTGCATCATGATGCCGGGCGGGATCAGGCGGGCGGTCGGAACCGAAACCTGGAGGATCTTGCGGTTGACCTTGCCGGAAACGCTGATGAGGCCGACTGCGGTGACGAGCTGGCCGCCATTGGCGAGGATCAGGTTCTGGACGACGCAGATGTCGTTGTCTTCCTGCTTGCTGCAGGTCTTGTACCAGCCGAGACGCGGTGCGCCGGCGGCCTGCTGAGAGGCGTTCGCTGCATCCTGTGCGAAAGAAGCAACCGGTGCCGAAGCGGCGCCGAAAGCAACGGCCAGAACGGACAGAGCTGCCCGCATTTTCTTTTCAGACTTGAACATCATAGCGGATTCCGTCTCCTGATACCCATTCGGGACCGCGATTTGCAGCCCTCTCCAACCGGGTCATTCGGCATTCCACCTCTTAAAACAATAAGGCAAATGCATGACCCCGAAACTCGGGAACACCTGTTACATTGAGGCGCTCCAGATATCCAGTATTTCTTTGGCAATTTCTGGATGCCCGGAAAGATTTGAGGGTGAGAATGTTCGATTTCGCGCGCTCCATGATAGTCTTCGCGCGAATCGAGCCATTGCCGGAAAGGAACGAAAGATGCTCCGGATCGCCCTGCCCGCCATCTTTGCGCTCTTTTGCAGTGCCGCCATTGCCGAGCCGCTGCACGGCATCGCCATGCATGGGCAGCCTGCGCTGCCGCCCGACTACAAAAGCTTCTCCTACGTCAATCCGGATGCCAAAAAGGGCGGCCATATCACCTATGGCGTGGTCGGTACCTTCGACAATCTCAATCCCTTCATCTTGAAGAGCATGCGCACCACGGCGCGCGGCATGTGGGATCCCGATTACGGCAACCTCATCTACGAATCGCTGCTGCAGCGCTCGCGCGACGAGCCCTTCACGCTCTACGGCCTTCTGGCCGAAACCGTCGAATGGGACGACGACCGGACCTTCATCCAATTCAACCTCAATCCGAAGGCCAAATGGGCGGACGGGCAGCCCGTCACCGCCGACGACGTGATGTTCACCTTCGAGCTGCTGCGCGACAAGGGACGCGTGCCGTTCTCGACTCGGCTCAATCTCGTGTCGAAAATGGAGAAGATCGGCGATCGCAGCGTGCGCTTCACCTTCAACGACAAGGCCGACCGCGAGACGCCGATGGTATTCGGGCTGATGCCTGTTCTGCCGAAGCACCTGATCGACCCGGAAACCTTCGACCGCACGTCGCTGACGGCGCTGGTCGGATCAGGCCCCTACAAGATCAAGACCGTGAAGCCCGGTGAAAGCATCACCTACGAGCGCGATCCGAACTATTGGGGCAAGGATATCCCCTCCAAGGTCGGGATGGACAATTACGACCGGATCACCGTGCAGTATTTCCTGCAGGACACGACGCTGTTCGAGGCCTTCAAGAAGGGCGATATCGACGTCTATCCGGATGGAAGCCCGGGTCATTGGGCAAGCGCCTATAATTTCCCGGCTGTCGGCTCGGGCGCCGTCATCAAGGATACGTTCGAGCCGCAGCTGCCAAGCGGCATGTTCGGCTTCGTCTTCAATACCCGCCGGCCGATGTTCCAGAATCTTAAGCTGCGCGAAGGCCTGTCGCTGATCTTCGACTTTGAATGGGCGAACAAGAACCTGTTCTCCGGCGCCTACAAGCGCACGGAAAGTTTCTGGCAGAATTCCGCGCTCTCGAGCTTCGGTGTCCCGGCCGACGAGCGCGAACTGGCGATGCTCGGGCCGCTCAAGGACAAGATCGATCCTGAAATCCTCAATGGCACCTACAAGCTGCCTGTCACCGACGGCTCCGGCCGCGACCGCAAGGTGCTGAAGCAGGCGGTCGACGTGCTGAAGGAAGCCGGATACTCGATCAAGAACGGCAAGATGACCGATGACAAGGGCAAGCCGCTCTCCTTCGAAATCATGACCCAGAACGCCGACCAGGAGAAGCTGGCGATCGCCTATCAGCGCTCGCTGCAGACGCTGGGAATCACGGTCTCCATCCGCACCGTGGACGATTCGCAATATCAGAGCCGGACCAACAGCTTCGACTACGACGTCATCGTCAAATCCTATGTCTCGTCGCTGTCTCCGGGCAACGAGCAGCTTTCCTACTGGGCTTCTGCCAGCCGCGACCGCGAAGGCAGCTCGAACTTCGCCGGTGTCGCCGATCCCGATGTCGATACGGCGATCAAGCATCTGCTGGCGGCGCGGTCCGATGAGGATTTCACCGCCGCCGTCCGCTCGCACGATCGTCTGCTGCTGTCCGGCCACTATGTACTGCCGCTCTATCACATCGATCAGCAGTGGATCGCCCGCAGCAAGCGCATCGGCCATCCGGACAAGGTGCCGCTCTACGGCTATCAACTGCCGGCCTGGTGGGACCAAAGCGCCCAATAGGCGGTTCCTTTTTCCTGCCTGGTTGAAGTCGGCGGCCTGAACGCATAGATGGCGTGAAGCACCCGAGCCAGAAAAGGAAAGCACCATGGAACGCATCACTATCGACGTCATCTCGGATGTCGTCTGCCCCTGGTGCTATCTCGGCAAGGCGCGGCTGGAGCTGGCGATCGCCGAAGTGCAGGACGAGGTTGGCGTCGACATCAACTGGCGTCCCTACCGGCTGAACCCCGATTATCCGCCTGAAGGCGTCGATCAGAAGAAGAGCTTGGAAGAAAAGCTCGGCGGCGCCGAGCGTGTGGCGCAGGCCCATCAGATGCTCACCGGTCTCGGCAAGGACGTCGGGATCAATTTCGATTTCGAAGCGATCAAGATCGGGCCGAACACGCTCGACGCGCACCGTCTGATCCATTGGGCGATGATCGAGGACCGCGACAAAGCTGACCGCGTCGTCAACTCTCTGTTCAAGGCGAATTTCGAGGAAGGCCGCAATGTCGGCGACCATGCGGTGCTGCTCGATATCGCCGAGAAAGCCGGTCTCGACCGCGCCGTCACCGCCTCGCTGCTGGCCTCGGATGCCGATCGGGATCTCGTTGTCGGCGAGATCGAGGCGGCGCAGAAAATGGGCGTCAACGGCGTTCCGTTCTTCATCTTCGACCAGCAATATGCCGTCAGCGGCGCGCAGACGCCCGACGTGATTGCCGGAGCGCTGCGCGATATCGCAAAGGCAAAGGCAGAAGCCCGCGCCGGAATGAACTGATCCCGGCTATCCCTTCGCCAATTCCGCCAATTGCGTCATGATCACGGCTGCGCCTTGCAGCCGTTTTTCCGGCGTCGGCAGGTCGCGGGTCAGGAACAGGCTGTGGTCCGGGCGGATCTTCGCCATCGAGCCCTGCTTGGCAATGTAGCCGACCAGGTTTGCCGGATTCGGGAATTCCTTATTGCGGAACTGGACGACGATGCCCTTCGGCCCGGCATCCAGCTTCTCGACATTGGCGATGCGGCAGAGCGACTTCACGTAGACGATCTTGAGAAGATGCTGGACCTCGATCGGCATCGGGCCGAAGCGGTCGATCATCTCGGCGCCGAAGCCGTCGATTTCCTTGAGTTCGGTGATTTCGCCGAGGCGGCGATAGAGCGCCATGCGCAGATGCAGATCGGGAACATAGTTGTCCGGGATCATCACCGGCGTGCCGACGGAGATTTGCGGCGACCAGCCGGTATCGGCAATCTCGTCGATGCCCTTCACTTCCGCAACCGCTTCTTCGAGCATCTGCTGATAAAGCTCGAAGCCGACCTCCTTGATATGGCCGGACTGCTCCTCGCCGAGCAGGTTGCCGGCGCCGCGGATATCGAGGTCGTGGCTGGCGAGCTGGAAACCGGCGCCCAACGTATCCAGCGATTGCAGCACCTTCAGGCGGCGTTCGGCGGTCGCCGTCAGCACCTTGTTGACCGGCAGCGTGAAGAGCGCGAAGGCGCGCACCTTCGAACGGCCGACGCGACCGCGCAGCTGGTAGAGCTGCGCGAGACCGAACATGTCGGCGCGATGGACGATCAGCGTATTGGCGGTCGGCACGTCGAGGCCCGACTCGACGATCGTCGTCGATAGCAGCACGTCGTAACGGCCTTCATAGAAGGCATTCATGATGTCTTCGAGCTCGCCGGCCGGCATCTGGCCATGGGCGACGGCCACCTTCAGCTCCGGCACGTCGGATTGCAGGAAGGCGTGGACGTCTTCCAGATCAGCGAGGCGCGGGCAGACGTAGAAACTCTGACCGCCGCGGTAATGCTCGCGCATCAGCGTTTCGCGGATCACCAGGCTGTCGAAGGGCGAGATGAAGGTGCGGACCGCCATGCGGTCGACCGGCGGCGTGGTGATCAGCGAGAGCTCGCGCACCCCGGTCATCGCCAGCTGCAGCGTGCGCGGAATAGGCGTAGCCGAGAGCGTTAGGACGTGAACGTCGCTCTTCAGTTCCTTCAGGCGTTCCTTGTGCTTGACGCCGAAGTGCTGTTCCTCGTCGATGATCAGCAGGCCGAGATTGGCGAAGTTGATACCGGCGCCGAGCAGCGCGTGAGTGCCGACGACGATATCGGTCTTTCCGTCGGCGACTTCCTTCTTGGTCAGCGCCAGATCCTTGGAGCCGACAAGGCGCGATGCCTGCTGGACGCGGATCGGCAGGCCGCGGAAGCGCTCGGAGAATGTCTTGAAATGCTGGCGCGACAGCAGCGTCGTCGGCACGACGACCGCGACCTGGACGCCATTCATCGCCGCGACGAAGGCCGCGCGCAACGCCACTTCGGTCTTGCCGAAGCCGACGTCGCCGCAGACGAGGCGATCCATCGGACGGCCGGCGGCGAGATCCCCGCGCACGGCCTCGATCGCCGTGTCCTGATCTTCCGTCTCGTCATAGGGGAAGCGGGCAGCGAATTCGTCGTAGAGGCCCTCTGGCGTCGTCAGCACCGGCGCATGGCGCGTCAGGCGTTCGGCGGCGATGCGGATCAGCGCATCAGCCATATCGAGCAAGCGCTTCTTGAGCTTGGCCTTGCGCATCTGCCATGCGCCGCCGCCGAGCTTGTCGAGGCTGGCTTCAGTTCCCTCGCCGCCATAGCGCGACAGAAGATCGATGTTTTCGACCGGCAGGAAGAGCTTGGCCTCATCAGCATATTGCAGCTCGAGACAGGCATGCGGCGCGCCGGCGGCCTCGATGGTTCTGAGGCCGATGAAACGGCCGATACCGTGTTCTGCGTGGACAACGATCGAGCCTTCGTCGAGACCCGCCACTTCCGAGATGAAATCGGCGGCGCGCTTGCGGCGCTTCGAGCGGCGCACCATGCGGTCGCCGAGAATATCCTGTTCGCCTATGACGATCAGATCGCCGGTCTCGAAACCGGCTTCCAGGCTGAAGACGGCCGCGGCCGCCTCGCCCTTCCCAAGGCTGCCGATATCCTTCAGCGCCTCGATCGGCTTGACGCGCTCCAGGCCGTGCTCGTTCAGCACCTGGAGGAGCCGCTCCAGCGAGCCTTCCGTCCAGGCGGTGATCAGCACCTTGGCGCCGCCGGCGCGCTTGTCGGCGATATGCTTGACGACGACGTCGAAGACGTTGACGCGCTCGGCATTGTCGGCGCCTTCCGCGTTGGAACGCGCCCAGCGCTCGCCTTGGCGGGCATCGATGTTCACGACGCGGCGCGCTTCGCCCTCATGCTCGTTGAAGGGCGACATGCGGATGGTGTTGAAGGCATCCAGAGTTGCCGCGAAAGTCTTGCTGTCGAGATAGAGCTGGCCGGGGGTAACAGGCTTGTAGGGTGTCCCCTGCGACATCTGGCCCTTGGCTGGCTGGCCGGAACTGAGGCGGGCATCGTAATAGTCGAGAACCAGCTTGGAACGCTCTTCGGCCGCTTCCCGAACCGTGTGGTCGGTCACGAGCTGGAAACCCTTCAGGTAGTCGAAGACGGTATCGAGCTTCTCATAGAAGAGCGGCAGCCAGTGTTCCATGCCCGGATAGCGGCGGCCTTCGGAGACGGCCAGATAGAGCGCATCGTCGCGGGTCGCGGCACCAAAGGACGAGAGATAATTCTTGCGGAAGCGGCTGATCGTATCCGGGGTGAGCGTCACCTCACTCATCGGATTGAGATCGAGCGAGCGCACCTGCCCCGTCGTCCGCTGGCTGGCCGGATCGAAGCTGCGAATGCTCTCCAGCGTATCGCCGAAGAAATCGAGGCGAACAGGCTCTTCCGAGCCCGGCACGAAGACATCGAGGATGCCGCCGCGCACGGCATATTCGCCGACTTCGCGCACGGTCGCGACACGATCGAAGCCGTTGCGCTCCAGGCGGCCGGCAATATCGTCCATGCGGACCTGATTGCCGGGACGGGCCGAAAACGCCAGGCTTTCAATCACATCCTGCGGCGCGACCTTCTGCAGCATCGCATTGACGGTGACGAGAACGATTGCCGCATGCGGCTTCTTCTGATGCGCGATCAGGCCGCTCAGCGCCGCCAGACGGCGCGCCGAGGTATCGGCGCTTGGCGAGACGCGGTCGTAAGGCAGACAGTCCCAGGCGGGCAGCGTGAGTACAGGGATATCAGGCGCAACGAAACTCAGCATCTGCTCCAGATCGGCCATACGATGGCCGTCCGAAAGCACATAGGCGACCGGGCGGCCGGCGCGCGCCAGTTCGGCCAGCAGCATCGGCTCCATGCCTGCAGGCACGTTGCCGATCGTCAGCGGCTCGGCGGCGGCTGCGAGCTTCTTTGCATCAAATCCTGAAATCATTCCGGTTTCCTGGAGGCGGTATCGGCGGGATATTCGAAGTCCGGCTTGAAGGCGGCGATGCGTTGGAACATCGGCGTCTGGAAACGCTCCGGTACCGGCCAGGTTCCCATCACCCAGCGCACCAGATCGTTGTCTTCCTCGCCCATGATGGTCTCTAGCTCATCGAGTTCGGCGTCCGAGAGTGTGGCGATCTCGGCTTCGGCGAACTGGCCGAAGACCAGATCCATCTCGCGCAGCCCCCGGTGCCAGCAACGGAACAAGATCCGGCGGCGGCGCGGATCAAGTCCGGCGCTCGAGAGTGTCACACCTGTCATGGCAGTACCTTCCTGTTGATGCGCCTCTATAGACCCTCGAAAGCAGCTTGTCAGCCTTGCCAAGGCCCTATTGTTCATCGCATTTTGCCGCCATGCGTCCCACCATTCTCGATCCGCTGTTTTCTCCCGTTTCGGCTCTTGCAGGCGTCGGTCCAAAGATCGCGGAACTGCTGGTCAAGCTGCTCGGCCGCGAGACGCCCGAGGATACGCGGATCGTCGATCTGCTGTTTCATGCGCCGTCTTCAATCGTCGACCGGCGCAATCAGCCGGGCATCGCGCGGGCGCCACAGGGCGCGATCGTGACGATCACCGGGCGGGTCGACCGACATCAGGCGCCACCGCGCGGCAAGAGCAACATTCCCTATCGGGTGTTCCTGCATGACGAGACCGGCGAGCTTGGCCTCGTGTTCTTTCGCGGGCAGGCCAACTGGCTGGAGAAGCAGCTGCCGCTCGATGAAGAGGTGACCGTCAGCGGCAAGGTCGACTGGTTCAATGGCCGTGCGACGATGGTGCATCCCGATTACATCGTGAAGGCGAGCGAGGCCGAGAACCTGCCGCTGGTCGAGCCTGTCTATCCGCTGACCGCCGGCCTATCGCCGAAGACCCTGCGCAAGATCATCGAAGGCGGCTTGCCGCGGATGCCCGAGCTTCCGGAATGGATCGATCTGGCCCTGACGCAAAAGCAGGCCCTGCCGACCATTCGTGACAGCTTCCATATGCTGCACGAACCGCAGGATGCGGCCGATATCGATCCGCAGGCGCCGGCGCGCCGGCGCCTTGCCTATGACGAATTTCTGGCTGGCCAGCTGTCGCTCAGTCTCGTCCGGCAGCGGTTGCGCAAAGTCTCCGGTCAGCCCGTAAGTGCTACCGGAGAAATCAGCGGCAAGATATTGCAGTCTCTTCCCTTTTCTCCCACCGGAAGCCAGACGCAGGCAATCGCCGAGGTACTGAAGGACATGGCGAGCGAAGACCGGATGCTGCGCCTCCTGCAGGGCGACGTCGGCTCCGGCAAGACGCTCGTGGCGCTGCTCGCGATGGCGGCGGTGCTCGAAAGCGGCGGCCAGGCGGTGCTGATGGCGCCGACGGAAATTCTGGCGCGGCAGCATCATGCGACGATCTCGAAATTCGGCGCAGCTGCCGGTCTTCGCATCGAGGTGCTGACCGGCCGCACCAAGGGGCGCGAGCGCGAGGACATTCTTGAGCGCATTGCCTCCGGCGAGGCGCAGATCATCATCGGCACCCATGCGCTGTTCCAGGATAGCGTCAGCTACAAGAACCTGATGCTGGCGGTTGTCGACGAGCAGCATCGCTTCGGTGTTCACCAGCGGCTGCGGCTGACAGCCAAGGGCATCTCGCCGCACATGCTGGTGATGACCGCGACCCCCATCCCGCGCACGCTGGTGCTCGCCGCCTTCGGCGACATGGATGTCTCGAAGCTCACCGAGAAGCCGGCGGGGCGCAAACCGATCCAGACGATCACCATTCCGAACGAACGTACCGGCGATATCGTCCAGCGGCTGAAGAGCGCATTGGCCGAGGGCAAGAAAGCTTATTGGATCTGCCCGCTGGTGGAAGAATCCGAAGAGCTGGATCTGATGTCCGCCGAAGAGCGGCATTCGACACTGACCTCGGCGCTCGGCCCCGGTATCGGGTTGATTCACGGGCGCATGAGCGGGCCGGAAAAAGATGCCGTGATGATGGCGTTCAAGAACGGCGAGATCCGGCTGCTGGTGGCAACAACCGTCGTCGAAGTGGGCGTCGACGTGCCCGACGCGACGATCATGGTCATCGAGCATGCCGAGCGTTTCGGGCTCGCGCAGCTGCACCAGCTGCGCGGCCGCGTTGGACGTGGCGACGAGGCGTCGACCTGCATCCTGCTCTACAAGGGGCCGCTCGGGGAGACAGGGCACGCGCGGTTGACGATCATGCGGGAGACCGAAGATGGCTTCCGGATCGCCGAGGAGGATCTGAAGCTGCGCGGTGAAGGCGAATTGCTCGGCATCCGGCAATCCGGAACACCCGGTTTTCGCATCGCCAGCCTGGAGGCGCATGCCGACCTGCTGGAGATCGCCCGCAAGGACGCAGCCTATCTGATCGAGCGGGATCCGGAACTGACCAGCGAGCGCGGACAGGCGGTCCGCACCCTGCTCTACCTATTCCGGCGCGATGAGGCGATCCGCTTTCTTCACGCGGGCTGAGAGCTTCGGCTTGACGCTCGGCTGCGGTTCTGCGCCCGGGATGACCGGCAGATGTTCGGGCGTGACCAGGCCGCCTGATATCAGCAGCTTGGCGCCATCCTCGGCGCTCATGTCCAGCACGAGGATCTTTTCCCGTGGCACGAAGATCAGGAAGCCGGCGGTCGGCACCGGCGTCGGCGGCAGGAAGACGCTGACCATGTCCTTGCCCATCGCATTGAACTTCGAGGCAATCTCGCCCTTGGCATCGGTGGCGATGAACACCAGCGACCAGAGCCCGGCGCTCGGATATTCGATCAGTCCGACCTTCTTGAAGGAGTTGCTGCGCTCCTTGAGTACGGTCTCGAAAATCTGCTTCACGCTCTTGTAGATGCTGCGCACCAGCGGCACGCGGCGCACCAGCGATTCGCTGAACTGCACGATCGTCTGGCCGATCAGGTTCTTGCCGAGAAAACCGATGATGGTGATGAAGATCATCGCGATCAGCAGGCCGGAGCCCGGGACCGCGAAATTCAGGTAGCTGTCCGGATCATAACGGGCCGGAATATAGGGTTTCACCCAGCTGTCGGCCCAGCGCACGACAGACCATGTCAGCCACAGGGTGATAGCGATCGGCGCGCAGATGATCAGGCCCGCGAGGAAGTTGTTTCTGATGCGCGTTGCAATCGGCAAACGGGGAATCTTGTTCGTCATCGCTGGCGATGAACTCCCTTGAGTCTATCGGCTTTCGTGATCCGGCGCTCCCCCGTACCTTCGAAACGAAGCTGCCAGAATTCGGTTCCCCGGACAAGCCTCGTCCGGGGATTTCCAGGTTCACTCCACCGTGACCGACTTTGCAAGGTTGCGCGGCTGATCGACATCGGTGCCCATGAAGACGGCCGTGTGATAGGCGAGCAGCTGGATCGGCAGCGAGAAGATCATCGGGGCGATGATCTCATCGACGTTCGGCAGGGTGATGGTAGCCATGGTCGGCAGCTTCGAGGCGCCGGCACCGGCCTCGTCAGTGATGAAGATGATACGGCCGCCGCGGGCTGCTACTTCCTGCATGTTGGAGACCGTCTTGTCGAAGAAGCGGTCATAAGGGGCGATGACGATGACCGGCATGTTCTCGTCGATCAGTGCGATCGGCCCATGCTTGAGTTCGCCCGCCGCATAGCCTTCGGCGTGGATATAGGAAATTTCCTTGAGCTTCAGCGCGCCTTCCATCGCCAGCGGGAAGCTGGTGCCACGGCCGAGATAGAGCACGTCGCGGCACTTCGAGAGTTCGCGGGAAAGGCTCTCCATCTGCGGCTGGATGAGGTTCAGCACGCGGCTCATGATGCGCGGCATCTCAGCCAGATGCTTGACGAGCTCCTTTTCGTCCTTGGCGGTCAGCGTGCCACGAGCCTTGGCGGCGCCGAGCGCCAGCGAGGCAAGCACGGCCAGCTGGCAGGTGAAGGCCTTGGTCGAGGCAACGCCGATTTCCGGACCGGCCATGATCGGGAAGACGGCATCGGATTCGCGGGCAATCGTCGATTCCCGGACGTTGACGACAGCGCCGATCTTCAGTCCGTTGTCCTTGCAGTAGCGCAGCGATGCCAGCGTATCGGCGGTCTCACCTGACTGGGAGATGAAGAGCGCAGCCTGTGTCGGTTGAAGCGGCATTTCGCGGTAGCGGAACTCCGAGGCAACGTCGATCTCGACAGGCAGGCGCGCATAGCGCTCGAACCAGTATTTGCCGACGAGGCCGGCAAGATAGGCCGTGCCGCAGGCGGAGATCGCCAGGCTGCTGACCGACTTGAAATCGATACCTGCGGCGTTGGCGCCGACAGTGTTGTCGGCGAAGTTTACGTAGTGGCTAAGCGCGTGGGAAATGACCTCCGGCTGCTCATAGATTTCCTTCTCCATGAAGTGGCGGTGATTGCCCTTGTCGACGACATAGGCTGTTGCCTGGGAAATCTGGCGCGGGCGCTTGACGACGTTGCCGCTGAAATCGAGGATCGTCGCGCCGTCGCGGGTGATGATCGCGCAGTCGCCGTCGACGAGGTAGGTGATCTCGCTGGTGAAGGGAGATAGCGCAATGGCGTCCGACCCCAGGAACATCTCGCCCTTGCCGTGACCGATGGCGAGCGGCGGGCCCGAGCGGGCAGCCATGATCGTGTTCGGATGATCCTTCAGCATCACCGCCAGCGCGAAGGCGCCGGTGACGCGGTTCAGCATCTTCAACAGTGCTGCCTGCGGCTGCAGGCCTTCGCGCAGATATTTCGCCATCAGGTGGGCGATGACCTCGGTATCGGTCTGGCTTTCAAAGACCGAACCTTCGGCGGTCAGGTGATCGCGAATTTCCGAGAAGTTTTCGATGATGCCGTTATGAACGACGGCGACGCCGCCGACGAAATGCGGATGGGCGTTGGTTTCGTTCGGAACGCCATGCGTTGCCCAGCGCGTGTGGGCGATACCAACAGTGCCCGGCAACGGTTCCGAATCGAGGCGCTTTTCAAGATTGAAGAGCTTTCCTTCGGCGCGGCGGCGATCCATGACGCCGTCATGAACCGTGGCGACACCGGCCGAGTCATAGCCCCGGTATTCCAGGCGCTTCAGCGCATCGACCAGACGCCCGGCAACCGGCTTGCTACCGACGATCCCAACAATACCACACATGAAATTATCCCCAACCGCTTCGAAATAGTGACGCCACTCCTATCGATTTATTCTTATTTCTCAATCGGTCAGGCGGTCACTTTGGATTTCGGCCCGTAACTCAGCCCTTGGCCTTCTTCTGAGCCTTGATCGCCAGCGCCCGCTCGCGCAAAACCTTCGCACGCTCCGGCTTTATTTCCTGGCGCGCACGTCCAAATGCAAGCGCTTCGTCCGGAACATCATCGGTGATGACGCTACCGGACGCAATGTAGGCGCCATCCCCAATCCGGACAGGTGCGACCAGCGAACTGTTCGACCCAATGAAGGCGTTGGCACCGATCCTGGTCTCGTGCTTGTTCACCCCATCGTAATTGCAGGTGATGGTCCCTGCCCCGATATTGGTGTGAGCGCCGACGACGGCGTCGCCGATATAGGTCAGATGGTTGACCTTGGCGCCCTCGGCGATCTTGCCATTCTTCACTTCGCAGAAATTGCCGACCTTCGAGCCCTCGCCGAGATCGGCGCCGGGGCGCAGGCGTGCAAACGGGCCGACCGTGGCGCCGGCGCTGACATGGGCGCCCTCGATATGCGAGAAGGCGTGAATGACGGCGCCGCTGTCGATCGTCACACCGGGTCCGAAGATGACGTTCGGTTCGATCAACGCATCCTGGCCGATCACCGTGTCATGCGACAGGAAGACGGTTTCAGGCGCAATCATCGATACGCCTGACAGCATCAGTTCGTGGCGGCGGCGCTCCTGCCAGAGGCGCTCGATGTTAGCGAGCTCGGCGCGGTTGTTGCAGCCGGTCATCTCGACTTCCGGCGCATCGACAGCCGTCACCCGTCCGCCCAGCGAACGGGCGATCTCGACGAGGTCGGTCAGATAGTATTCGCCCTTGGCATTGCTGTTGCCGATCCGGGAAAGCAGATCCAGCGCCTTGCGGCCGTTGATGGCCATCAGGCCGCTGTTGCACCAGTTTACGGTGCGCTCGGCATCGGTCGCGTCTTTTTCCTCGCGGATGGCAATGAGTTCCCCGTCCTTGACCAGCAGACGACCGTAGCCTGTCGGCTTATCGGTATGGAAGCCGATGACGACGATGTCGCTGCCATCGGCAAGCCCCTGACGTGCCGCCTTCAGCGGTCCATCGGTCTGCAGCGGAACATCGCCGTAGGTGACGAGGATGTCGTCATAGCCGCGGGCGATCGCCTGGCGGGCAGCGAGCACCGCATGACCGGTCCCAAGCCGCTCCTTTTGCAGATGCGCTTCTACGGCAACGCCGCTGACCGATGCGGCTTTTGCCACTTCGTCGGCATCGCGGCCGACGACGAGCGCGACCGACGAAATGCTGGCCTTCGACACGGCATCGACCACATGGGCGATCATCGGCCGGTTGGCCACCGGATGCAGAACCTTCGACTTCGAAGACTTCATGCGGGTGCTGTCACCGGCGGCGAGGATGACGGCAAGGCAGGTGCGTTCCATATGCAGGCTCCGGGAATCCGTTGTTCGACGCTTTTGCTGTGACATAGCAGCAAGGCGAAGCGGCGACAAAGATGAAAAATGGATTACGCCGCTAGGCCGAGGCGCGGCTCATCGTGAGGAAGGCTTCGTGGACGTGATCGCGACCATCGATGATGACGTCTTCCATCGCCTTGCGGGCACCGGCAACATCGCCGGCGGCGATCGCATCGACGATCCGCATATGGGTATCGGCGATATTCGAGAAGCCGTTCTGCGATGGCGGTGTGCTGATGCGGAACATGCCGACAAGGGCTGCCTCGATCAGGCTGCCGAGCGTGCGCATGAAGGGATTGTGCGAGGCATCGGCGACCGCCAGATGGAATCGGAGGTCGGCGAGCGCCAAGCTCTCGGTGGTGTGGCCGGGTTCCGCCATGACCAGTGCCAGTTCGCGCAAATGTGCGATATCATCGCCGGTGGCGCGCTCGGCGACGAGGCCAGCCGCGAAGGGCTCGAATGCCAGGCGGATATCGTAGAGCTGCAGCAGGAATTCTTCGGTGGCGCCGTTATCGAAGTGCCAGGCGATGATCTCGCTGTCGAACATGTTCCAGAGGTTCTTCTCTGTCACACGCGTTCCGACGCGCGCCTTGGCAACGACCATACCCTTGGCGGCAAGCGTCTTCATGGTTTCGCGAAGCACCGTGCGGGAGACCTTGAAGCGCTGGGCGAGCTCCACGTCACCGGGCAGGATCGAACCGACCGGATATGTTCCGGCGACCATGGCTCTGCCAAGCTCGTCCACGACCTGTGCGTGGCTTGTCCGTGTCTTCCGTCCCGTTCTGCGGGTATCAATCATTCTGTTGCGCAAGCAACACGTCCTCCGTCAGGCATACCTCTTGTTCAGGCTGGAAAGGAACAGAATGGCCTTCTGCATCAGAATGAATGCAAAGAGCAGAAGCCCGATCAAGATCTTCGTCCACCAGCTCGACAGGGTCCCGTCGAAGGTGATGTATGTCTGAATGAGCCCCTGTATCAGGAGACCGATGAAGGTCCCTGCTACAAATCCTGCACCCCCAGTCAGCAGCGTCCCTCCGATGACGACCGCTGCGATGGCATCGAGCTCGACGCCCACCGCTGCAAGGGAATAACCGGCCGAGGTATAGAGAGAAAAAACGATTCCGGATAGGCCCGCGAGAAAGCCTGAAAGCGCATAGATCTGGATGGTCGTCTTGGCGACCGGAACCCCCATCAGCTCAGCCGTCTGCACTCCGCCGCCAAGCGCATAGACGTTTGCGCCGAAGCGGGTGCGATGGGCGACGAAGATGCCGGCGATGAAGATGATGAGCATGATGCCGCCGATCAGCGTCAGGCGGCCGCCGCCCGGAAGGCGGTAGTAGATGCTTGTCAGCGTAGAATAGTAGTCATGCTCGATCGGGATGCTGTCGATCGACAGCACGTAAGACATGCCGCGCGCCAGGAACATGCCGGCGAGCGTGACGATGAAGGGCGGCATCTTCAGATAATGGATCACCGCTCCCATCAGCCCGCCGAAGATAGTGGTGATGACCAGCACCAGCACGAAGGCGAGCAGCGGGTGGATGGAGGTGTCGCGCAGAATGACGGCGAGGAAGACGCCGGTGAAGGCGATGACCGAACCGATCGACAGATCGATGCCGCCGGAAATGATGACGAAGGTCATGCCAACGGCGGCGATGCCGAGAAAGGCATTGTCGGTCAGAAGGTTTCCGGCAACACGCGTCGACAGCATGTTGGGATACTGCAGCGCGCAGGCCGCATAGGCCAGGATGAAGATGACGATGGTCGCGAGCAGCGGCAGGTATCGGGAATTCATTTCGGCTGCTCCGCTCTGGACTTGCGGCTGATGAAGACGGCGGCAGACTGCAGTGCCGGCGACTGTATGATTAGGATCACCAGGATGATCACCGCCTTGATGATGAGGTTGAACTCCGGCGGGAAGCCCGACAGCAGGATGCCTGTGTTGACCGACTGGATGATCATCGCGCCGATCAGCGAACCGAGAATGCTGAACCGCCCGCCGAGCAGCGAATTGCCGCCGACGACGACAGCTAGGATGGCATCGAGCTCCAGCCAGAGCCCGGCGTTGTTGGCATCCGCGCCCTTGATATCGGCGGCGACGATGATGCCGGCGATGGCCGCGCAAAGGCCGCTCAGCATATAGACAGCCATCAGCAAGACAGGTGTACGAACGCCAGAAAGCGTGCTGGCTCTGCGATTTATGCCGACTGCTTCAACCAGCATGCCAAGAGCGGTGCGGCGAACCAGCGCGATAACGATCGCCCCGGCTACCAGCCAGATGACGACGGGCATCGGCAGGAAGGCAAAGGAGCCGCTGCCGAAGAAGATCAGGCCGGGATCGTTAAAGGTCATGATCACGCCTTCGGTGATCAGCTGGGCGATGCCGCGGCCGGCGACCATCAGCACCAGCGTGGCGATGATCGGCTGGATATTGAGGACGGCAACCAGGAAGCCATTCCACACGCCGCAGAGCAGACCGACGACCAGCGCGGCGATCAGCGTATAGCCGAGCGAGTTTCCTGAGACGATCGAGGAAGCCGCGACCGCACCGCAGATGGCGATGACGGCACCGACCGAGAGATCGATCCCCTTGGTGGCGATCACAAGCGTCATGCCGATCGCCAGCAGCGCCACCGGCGCCCCGCGGTTCAGCACATCGATCAAACTGCCATAGAGGCGGTCATTTTGAATAACGACATTAAAAAATTGCGGGAACATGATGAAATTCAACAAAAGAATGACAGCAAGCGCAATCAATTGCGGCGCCAGGCGTATGGCAAGCGCCTTCAGCGAGGAACTCATGCATCCTCCGTTTTCTTGTCAGCCGCAGCAATGGCGTCAACGATGCCGGATGCGGTTATGCGGTCGTCGGTCAGCTCGGCAATATGCTCGCGGTCGCGCAGCACGATGACGCGCGAGCTGTAAGCGACGAGTTCTTCCAGTTCGGATGAAATGACGATCAGCGACATGCCCTTGGCACAGAGCTCTTCGATCAGCCGGATGATCTCGGCATGGGCGCCGACATCGATACCGCGCGTCGGCTCGTCGAGGATCAGGAAACCAGGATTGGTGGCCAGCCAGCGCGCCAGAATGGCTTTCTGCTGGTTGCCCCCTGACAGCAGCCGGATCGGCTTCTCGCGGTCCGTGGTGCGGATATCCAGTGCCTTGATATATTGGTCGGCCAGAGCATTCTGCTCGCTGCGGGAGAGCGGCCTCGCCCAGCCGCGGCGCGCCTGGAGTGCCAGCGCGATATTCTCGCGGATCGACAGGTCGCCGATGATGCCATCGGTCTTGCGATCCTCGGGGCAGAAGCCGAAGCCATGGCGGATTGCCGCCCTTGGATTGGCCAGCGCCACCGGCTTGCCGTCAACTTCGGCCTTGCCGCTATCGGCATTCTCGATGCCGAACAGCAATTCCGCAGTCTCGGTGCGGCCGGATCCGAGCAGGCCCGCGATGCCGACGACTTCGCCGACGCGGACATCGAGGTCGAAGGGCTTCACCTTGCCGCGCTTGCCGTAACCTTCGAAGCGATACTTGACGGCGCCGGCGGCAATGCTGCGCTCCTTGGCGGCCTCTTCGGCATGCGCCAGTTCGCGGCCGAGCATCATCGAGATCAGCCCCTGTCGCGGTAGCTCCGCCTTGTCGCGCGTTCCGACCAGCTTGCCGTTGCGCAGCACGGTGATGCGATCGCTGATTTCATAGACCTGCTCAAGGAAGTGGGTAATGAAAACAATGCCTAATCCACGCTCCTTCAAGTTCCTGATGATGCCGAAGAGCATCGCCACTTCCTGAGTGTCCAGGCTGGCGGTCGGCTCGTCGAGGATCAGGACCTTGCCCGAGAGATCGACGGCACGGGCAATGGCGATCACCTGCTGCACGGCGACCGAGAAGCGATCGAGCTGCGCGGTGACGTCGATGGTAAGACCGTATTGTGCCAGCAGGTCGCGCGCCTGGCGGTTCATGGCGCGGTTATCCAGCATGCCGAAGCGGCGCGGCTGGCGGCCGAGAAACAGGTTCTCCGCGACGCTGAGATTGGCGAGGAGGTTGACCTCCTGATAGACGGTGCCGATGCCGAGCTTTTGAGCTGCCAGCGTATCGGCAGGATCGATGTGGTTGCCGTCGAGCGTCAGCGTGCCTTCGTCGTGGCGATAGGCGCCCGTCATGCATTTGATCAGCGTCGACTTGCCTGCCCCGTTTTCGCCGAGCAGCGCATGCACTTCGCCCTTGCGCAGCGTGAAATCAACCTTGTCCAGCGCCACCGCGCCGGGGAAGAATTTCGATATGCCTGACGCGACGAGGACGTTCTCGAAATCGTGAATCATGGTCCGGTCTTTTCCTGATATTCAGCCGTCGTGCCGTTGCAGGCGCGGGACATGATGTCCCGCGTGCAGAGGCAAGTCCGCACCGGTCCATGATGGGCCGGTGCGGGTTCAGTGCCGATCAGTAACCGAGACCCTTCTTGGACTCGTAGACCTTCTTCGGATCGTCAGCCTGGGTATAGAGCTTCGATTCCGTCTGGATCCACTTCGGCGGCGCCTTCTTGTCCTTCAGGTAGGCGTCGAGGGCGTCGAAAGCCGGGCCTGCCATGTTCGGCGTCAGCTCGACGGTCGCGTTGGCTTCACCTGCGGCCATCGCCGTGAAGATATCCGGAACCGAGTCGATCGAGACGACGAGGATGTCCTTGCCCGGCTTCAGGCCGGCTTCCTTGATCGCCTGGATGCCGCCGACGGCCATATCGTCGTTATGGGCGTAGAGGGCGCAGATATCCTTGCCGCCATTCTCCGCCTTCAGGAAGCTTTCCATGACTTCCTTGCCCTTGGCACGAGTGAAGTCGCCCGTCTGGCTGCGGACGATCTTGAAGTTCTTGTGGCCGGCAATGGCTTCCTCGAAGCCCTTCTTGCGGGCGATCGCCGGCGAGGAGCCGGTGGTGCCCTGAAGCTCGACGACGTTGCACTTCTTGTCGCCGACATTCTTGACTAGCCAGTCGCCGGCAACCTTGCCTTCGTGGATCTGATCGGAGGTGACGGCCGTCAGATAGAGATCATCCGGCGCCTTGATGGTGCGGTCGAGAAGGATGACCGGGATTTCGGCTTCCTTGGCTTCCTTCAGGACGTCGTCCCAGCCGGTTTCAACAACCGGTGCCAGAAGGATGGCGTTGACGCCCTGCGCGATGAAGGAGCGGATCGCCTTGATTTGGTTTTCCTGCTTCTGCTGAGCATCGGAGAACTTCAGGTCGATGCCGCGCTTCTCGGCTTCCTGCTTGGTGACGGTCGTCTCTGCCGCACGCCAGCCCGACTCCGAGCCGATCTGCGAAAAGCCGACGACGAGCTGGGCCGCGTTGGCCGAACCTAACATGCAGGCAGCCAAAACCGTGGCACTCAAAAGTGCAGTTTTCAATTTCATGATTGTCTCTCCCAATTGCCGCTCCTCGCGACACGTTCAAAAAATCATATAGTATTACTTTTGTAAATGGACATTTTAGCATGCGCTGCAGCAAAAAAGGCGCCCCTTTCGGAGCGCCTTTCGCAATCGCAAAAGTTGCGGCCAGATATTATTGCGGCAGCTTGTCGTCGACGCCTTCGACGTAGAAGTTCATGCCGAGCAGCGTGCCGTCATCAGCCTTTTCGCCAGCCTTCAGCCACGGCGTACCGTCCTGCTTGTTGATCGGACCGGTGAAGGGATGCAGCTCGCCGGACTTGATCTTGGCTTCGGTTTCCTCGGCCATCTTCTTCACGTCATCCGGCATGTTCGTGTAGGGCGCCATCTTCAGGATGTTGTCCTTCAGACCATCCCAGCTCTGCTCGGACTTCCAGGTGCCGTCGAGCAGCGCGTGCACGCGCTTGGAGTAGTAGTTGCCCCAGGTATCGACGATTGCCGTCAGCTGAGCCTTGGGGCCGGCTGCGATCATGTCGGATGCCTGACCGAAAGCGTGAATGCCGCGCTCTTCAGCAACCTGCATCGGCGCGGTCGTGTCGGTGTGCTGGGTCAGAACATCGACACCCTGGTCGATCATCGCCTTGGCAGCGTCGGCTTCCTTGCCCGGGTCGAACCAGGTGTTCACCCAGATGACCTTGAGCTTGAAGCTCGGGTCAACGGACTTCGCGCCCTGCTCGAACGCGTTGATACCCATGACGACTTCAGGGATCGGGAAGGAGGCGATGTAGGCCGCACCGTGCTTCTTCGATGTCTTGGCGGCGATCTGGCCGAGGATGTAGCGGCCTTCATAGAAGCGCGAGTTGTAGGTCGCGAGATTCGGTCCGGACTTGTAGCCGGTGCCGTGCTCGAACTTCACATCCGGGAACTTGGCGGCAACCTTGACGGTTGCATCCATGAAGCCGAACGAGGTGGTGAAGATCAGCTTGCAGCCCGAACGGGCGAGACGCTCGATGGCGCGCTCGGCATCCGGACCTTCCGGAACGTTTTCGAGGTAGGGCGTGTCGATCTTGTCGCCGAATTCCTTCTGGATCTGCTGGCGGCCGAGATCATGTGCCTGCGAGTAGCCGCCGTCGGTGTGCGAACCGACATAGACGAAGCAGATCTTGGTCTTGTCCGCAGCCTGAGCCGAGCCGACGCTGATCAGCGCGGCAGCGGAAGCAGCGAGTGCGAGTGCTATTTTCTTCATGGTGACCCCTGTTGGTTTTGAAGAGATTTCCGGAAACCCGTCTGATTCTTGTTCTTCTATCGCTCCGGTACGAAGGCTTTGCCAAGCGACGCGGGCGTGTTGATCAACGTCGTGCGCCGATTATGAGAAATGATGATGAGAACCACAATAGTGGCCGCGTAGGGCAGCATCGACAGGAACTGCGCCGGAATGCCGATGCCGAATGCCTGGGCGTGCAGCTGCAGAATGGTGACAGCGCCGAAGAGATAACCGCCGGCAAAGACGCGCAGCGGCCGCCAGGAGGCGAAGACGACCAGTGCCAGCGTGATCCAGCCGCGCCCGGACGACATGTTCTCCACCCATTGCGGCGTATAGACCAGCGACAGCTGAGCACCGGCCAGACCAGCGCAGGCGCCGCCGAAGATGACGGCGAGATAACGGGTGCGGATGACATTAATGCCGAGTGCATGGGCCGAGGCGTGACTATCGCCGATGGCGCGCAGCTTCAGGCCGGCACGGCTGCGGAACAGGAACCAGCTGACGCCGATCAGCAGTGCGATCGACAGGTAGAAAGTCAGGTCCTGGCGGAAGAGCACCGAGCCTATCACCGGAATGTCAGATAGGAACGGGAAGACGATCGGGCTCAACCGGATGCCGGGGACGCTGACGAAGGATTCGCCGAGCATGCCTGAGACACCGAGACCGAGGATCGTCAGCGCCAGACCTGTCGCGACCTGGTTGGCGACCAGCGTCAGCGTCAGGAAGCCGAAGAGCAGCGAGAACAGCGCGCCGGCGGCGATGCCGCAGATCAGGCCGATATAGGGTGAACCGCTCAACTGCGCGCCGGCAAAGGCCGCGACGGCACCCATGATCATCATGCCCTCGACGCCGAGGTTCAGGACGCCGGATCGCTCTGCCACCAGTTCGCCGAGCGCGGCGATGACGAGCGGTGTCGAGGCGGTGATGACGGTCAGCAGGATGGCTTCGAAGATGCTCATGCCGCACCTCCCCTGACCCGCGACCAGATGATGCGGATCTTGTAATAGATAAGCGTATCGCAGGAGAGCACGAAGAACAGCAGCAGCCCCTGGAAGACGCGCGTCACCTTGTCGGAGACGCCGATCGAAAGCTGCGCCGCCTCGCCGCCGAGATAGGTCAGCGCCAGCACCAGGCCCGAGAGAATGATACCGAGCGGGTTCAGGCGCCCCAGGAAAGCGACGATGATCGCGGTGAAGCCGTAGCCCGGCGAGATCGCCGGCTGCAGATGGCCGATCGAACCGGACACTTCCGAGATACCGGCGAGGCCTGCAAGCGCACCGGAGAACAGGAAACCGAACCAGATCATCCGCTTCGACGAGAACCCTGCAAAGCGCCCTGCCCGTTCCGATTGGCCGAGGACGACGATCTCGAAGCCCTTCAGCGTATATTTCATCATGAACCAGATAAGCACCGCGGCCACGATCGCGAAGATGAAGGCCCAGTGGGCTCGTCCGGATTCTTCCCAGATGGCCGGAAGCGTCGCCTCCGGCGGGAAGCTGACGCTTTCAGGGAAGTTGAAGCCCTGTGGATTGCGCCAGCGGCCGCGGATCAGCCAGTCGAGGAACAGCTGGGCGATATAGACCAGCATCAGCGAGGTCAGGATCTCGTTGGTATTGAAATGCGCCTTCAGCAGCGCCGGGATCGCGGCAAACAGGGCACCGCCGATGGTGCCCATGATCAGCATCAGCGGCAGCACCATCGGCGAATGCCATTCGGTGAAGACGATCGGAAGGATCGAGCCGGTGATGGCGCCGACCGTGAACTGACCTTCGGCACCGATATTCCAGTTGTTGGAGCGATAACAGACGGACAGGCCAACGGCGATCAGGATCAGCGGTGCGGCCTTGATCGCCAGTTCGTGCAGCGACCAGACCTCGAGCAGCGGCTCGATGAAGAAGGCGTCGAGCGCCTGGATCGGATCCTTTCCAAGGATCGCGAACATGATGGCACCGGCAATCAGTGTCAGTGCCAAAGCCAGCAGCGGCGAGACGAACGCGTAGAGCTTCGAGACCTGCGGGCGCTTTTCGAGTTCAATGCGCATGTGCGGCCTCCGCAGCGGGCTTGCTGTCGTGCAGGCCGCCCATCAGCAGGCCGATCTTTTCGCGCGTCAATTCGCCAGCCGGGAACGGCGGCGACAGACGTCCCTCGGAGATGACGGCGATCTCGGTTGCCACCTCGAAGATCTCGTCGAGATCCTGGCTGATGACGATGACGGCCGAACCGGCGCGCGCCAGATCGACCAGCGCCTGGCGGATGCGGCTTGCCGCACCGGCGTCGACGCCCCAGGTCGGCTGGTTGACGACGAGCACGGCCGGCTGGCGGTCGAGCTCGCGGCCGACGATGAATTTCTGCAGATTGCCACCCGACAGCGATCCGGCTGCAGGATCCTCACCGCTCTTGCGCACGTCCATCGCTTCGGAGATGCGGCGCGCGGCGTTCTTGACGGCACCATGGCGGATGACGCCCAGAAAGCCGCCGCCGAGGAACGACTTGCGGTCGGACTGGCAGCGCGCCAGGACGAGATTGTCGGAAAGCTTCATGGCGGAGACAGCCGCGTGGCCGTGGCGTTCCTCGGGAACGAAGCCTGCGCCGAGCAGGCGGCGCGCGGTGATCCCGACGTTGCCGACGGGCTTGCTGCGGATGACGACCGCCGATGGCTCGGAGACCGGATACTCGCCCGACAGCGCATCGAAGAGCTCGCCCTGGCCGTTTCCGGCAACACCGGCAATCGCGAGGATCTCACCGGAACGCACCGCAAGCGAGACATCCCTCAGAGGCATCGCGAAAGGCGTGCGCGCGGCGACAGACAGGCTGCTGACGGCAAGCTGCACCTCGCCCTTATTGCCGCGATCGGGATGGGTGACGGCTGCGACATCGCTGCCGACCATCATGCGGGCGAGCGATGCCGGCGTCTCCTGCTTCGGATCGCAGGCACCCGTCACCTTGCCGTGGCGCAGCACTGTTGCGCGGTCGCAGATGCGCTGCACTTCCTCTAGACGATGGCTGATATAGAGAACCGACCGGCCCTCGGCCTTAAGCTTGAAAAGCGTTTCGAACAGCTTGTCGGCTTCCTGCGGCGTCAGCACCGATGTCGGTTCGTCGAGAATGATCAGCTTGGGGTTCTGCAGCAATGCGCGGACGATCTCGATACGCTGGCGCTCGCCGACCGAGAGATCGGCAACATGGGCATGCGGATCGAGTGGCAGACCGTAAGCTGCCGACAGTGTGCGCGCCTCTTCGGCGATCTTGCCGATCGGAATGGTGTCAGCGAGGGAAAGCGCAATGTTTTCGGCAACAGTCAGCGCCTCGAACAGCGAGAAGTGCTGAAAGACCATACCGATGCCGAGATTACGGGCTTCGCCAGGAGAGCCGATCGAGACAGGCTTGCCTTGCCAGAGGATGTGACCTGCCGTCGGCTCCAGCACGCCGAACAGCATTTTCACCAGGGTCGACTTGCCTGCACCGTTTTCTCCAAGCAGAGCATGGATTTCGCCGGGCGCAATATCGAGGTCGATTTCATTGCAGGCAGCAAAGCTGCCGAAATGCTTGGTCAGCTTCTGGACCGACAGTAACGCACCGGACGACGGCGCATTGGATGACGACACGTTCCCCTCATTTCTCACTGTCGATCTGGCCTTGGAGGCTCTTATGGGATCAGCAGCGTAGTTCCAGTCGTTTTTCTTGCTTCCAGATCCGTGTGAGCCCGTCCCACCTCACGTAACGGATATGTTTGATTGATATTGATACGCACTTTGTTGCTCAGCACAACAGCAAATAGCGCGTTTGCACAATCCTTAAGCTCCTGCGCTGTCGCAATATAGCTGAAGAGCGTCGGCCGGGTGGCGTAGAGCGAACCGCGCTGGGCCAGTGCCGCGAGCGTGAAATTCTCAATACCGCCAGAGGATTGGCCGAAAGACGCGAACAGGCCGCGCGGCTTCAGGCAGTCCAGCGATTGCGGAAACGTGTCGCGGCCGATCGAGTCGTAAACGACATCGACGCCCTTGCCGCCGGTGATCTGCTTCACCCTGTCGACGAAGTTCTCGGTCTTGTAGTTGATGACGTGGTCATAGCCGTATTCCAGCGCCAGCTTGACCTTGTCGTCGGAACCAGCCGTGCCGATGACCGTTGCGCCAAGCGCCCTCGCCCACTGCCCGGCAATCAGACCGACGCCGCCGGCGGCAGCGTGAAACAGCAGCACGGTTTCAGGGCCGACCTTGAAGGTACGGTTCAGGAGATACTCGGCGGTCATGCCCTTCAGCATCATCGCCGCCGCGGTCTCCAGGCTGACACCGTCGGGAACCTTGACGAGATGCTTGGTCTCGACATTGCGCTCGACGCTGTAGGCGCCATCCGCACCGGCATAGGCAACGCGGTCGCCGACGGCAAAATCGGTGACACCGGGCCCGACCGCGGTAATGGTTCCTGCCGCTTCCTTACCGGGAACGAAGGGCAGATGCGGCGCCTTGTAGGTGCCGTCGCGGAAATAGACGTCGATGAAATTGAGGCCGATCGCAGCATGCTTCAACTGCACCTCACCGGCAGATGGCGGCGGCAGATCGACATCGACATATTCCAGAACCTCTGGTCCGCCGTTGCGGCTGAACGCGACTGCCTTCGTCTGTGCCATCATGCCTGTCCTTATGCCGATTTTCCGAGCGCCGGGAAAAACTGCAGCACGGCGCCGATGCAATAGAGATAGATACCGCTGATGATGAAGAGGACAACCGCCCAATGCGGCACACTGAAATGCATCAACAGCGCGTAGATGCCGATCGCCGACCAGAGGAAGAAGACGCCGAGATTGAGCGGCCGCAAACGCTTGACGCGGACCGGATGCAGGAAGCTGATCGGCAGGAAGGTCAGCACAACCGACACGGTGACGACGATCATCGCGGTCAAGGCGCTGGCATCCATGACGAACAATGTGAAGACGATCATGTTCCAGACGACCGGGAAGCCTGAGAAGAAGTACTCCTCCGTCTTCATGCCCATGTCGGCATAATAGATGGCGCTGGAGACGACAATCATGCCGGCCGCGGCGAAGGACCAGGGCTCGCCGATCATGCCGCTCTGATAGAGTGCGAAGGCCGGCAGCAGCACGTAGGTGACATAGTCAATGATGTTGTCGAGCGTATCACCTGACCAGTTCGGCAGCACTTCCTTGACCCGCACCTTGCGGGCGATCGGGCCGTCGATGCCATCGACGAGGAGTGCCAGACCCAGCCACCAGAACATATCGATGAAGCGATGCTCCGCAGCGGCGACGACACCGAGAAAAGCCAGAAACGAGCCGGAAGCCGTCAGAATATGGACGGAAAAGGCGCGCATCTCCGCATAGGGCACGCGCTTGTAATTGAAAATCTTCATGTTTCCCCGTACCGCCTGCCGCCCCCATTACTACCGGGCGCGTTTTGGCCTTAATATGCATCCTTTGTCCCGCTCCGCCAGATCAAAAGCGACATCGGCCCACAGGCCATTGAATCCTGACAATGACATGCATATTTCCCTTCAACTGCGTGCTGGAGAATGGATTGCCTTTAATTTCCGCCGGATTTGTAATATCTGCCTCGCACAGAACTACAGTGCGACGAATACGGGATCCGATACCGAAATGAACGCCCCTGCAAAGACCGAAGACTTCGCCTCCTCCATTCCGGCAAACGTCTATGCCGAAACGGTGCTGAGCGTCACGCATTATACCGACCGGCTGTTCCGCTTCACGATGACCCGGCCGCAGGGCTTCCGTTTCCGCTCCGGCGAGTTCGCGATGATCGGCCTGATGGTCGAAGGCAAGCCGGTGTTCCGCGCCTATTCGATCGCCAGCCCCGCCTGGGCCGAAGAACTCGAGTTCTTCTCGATCAAGGTTCCCGATGGTCCGCTGACGTCGCATCTGCAGGGCATCCAGCCCGGCGACCAGGTGCTGATGCGCAAGAAGCCGACCGGTACGCTGGTTCTCGATGCGCTGACCCCCGGCAAGCGTCTCTACATGTTCTCGACCGGCACCGGCATTGCGCCCTTCGCCAGCCTGATCCGCGATCCCGAGACCTATGAGAAGTTCGAGGAAGTCATCCTCACCCACACGACCCGCGACGTGGCCGAGCTGAAATACGGCTTCGACCTCGTCGACGAAATCCGCAATGACGAACTGCTCAGCGAAGTCGTCGGCGACAAGCTGCGCCACTACGCGACCGTGACCCGCGAGGACTTCGAGCGCACCGGCCGCATCACCGACCTGATTGAATCCGGCAAGCTGTTCACCGATCTCGGCATTCCGCCGATCGACCCGGCCATCGACCGCGGCATGATCTGCGGCTCCTCGGCGATGCTGAAGGACACCAAGGAATTGCTGGAAAAGGCTGGCCTTGAAGAAGGCGCCAACAGCAAGCCGGCCGAATTCGTCATCGAGCGCGCCTTCGTCGGCTGATACGCACAACTGGATTTCAGAGGAAAAACGGCTCCGGAAACGGAGCCGTTTTCATTTCTGGCTGAGATAGTCGATCAGCACCACCATGGTGTCGCGCGCCTCATCGGTGCGGGCCTCGCGGATCGCCTCAATCGTTGCGACATGCAGCGCGATGGAACGCTCCATACGCGAAGGATTGGCCGTCGAGTACCAGATACGCCGCGAATGCGTCTGCACCGGGCCGAGTGCCGCGGTGATGAACTGGTTCGGGCAGGCCTCTTCGAGGATTTCGTCGAAGGCCTTGTCGGCGGCAAAGAAGGCGGCGAGATCGCCGCTGTCGGCGCAGCCGCGCATGGCGCTCTCGCACGCCGCCAGCGCATTTCGATGGTCATCGCCTGCATGTTCGGCGACCAGGGAAGCGGCAATCGGCTCCAGCTCCCGGCGCACCTGCATGACGCTTGCATGATCCCCCGGCGCAATCTCGGCGATCTGCAGGCCGACGCGCGGGCGCACCACGATGAGGCCCTGCCAGGCAAGCTTCTGGATCGCCTCGCGAACCGGGGTGCGCCCGTGGCCGGTCATGTCTATCAGCTGCCGTTCCGTCACCAAGGCACCCGGCTTCAGCGCAAGCGTGACGATCGCGTGCTCCAGCGCCAGATAGGATTGGTGACTTTGCGAGTTCTGCATCAGGCGATCCGCTGCAAGTTACTGATATATCATCCCTCGCATGCCTTTCGAGCGATGACAAGATCACAGATGCGAACGGCAAATCAAAGACGCATCACTCATGACGCAGGGCCTCGATCGGGTTCAGTTGCGCGGCGCGACGAGCCGGAAAATAGCCGAAGATCATGCCGATCGCTGCCGAGAAGGCAAAGGCGACGCCGATCATCAGCGGGCTGACGACGAAGGGAACCTTGAGCAGGGTCACCGAGACGAAGCCGATCCCCATGCCGAGCACGATGCCGGTGATGCCGCCGAAGAGCGACAGCGCGACAGCCTCGACGAGGAACTGCATCAGCACCTGCGTTTCCAGCGCGCCGATCGCCAGGCGAATGCCGATCTCGCGGGTCCTCTCGGTGACCGAAACAAGCATGATGTTCATGATGCCGATGCCGCCGACGAGCAGGCTGATGGCCGCGACCGCGCCGAGCAGGCCGGTCAGCAGCGTCGTCGTGCCGGTCATCGCCTCGGCGATCTGCGTCATGTCGTTGACGTTGAAATCGTCCTCGCGACCGGGAATGATCTTGCGCCGCTCACGCAGCAGGTTCTCGGTCTCGTCCTGGATCTTCGACGTCGCGACGCCGTCACGGGCCGAGATGACGATCATCTGCACGTTGGCATTGGCCTTGCCGCCGATGCGGCGCTGGTAGACCTTCACCGGCATGATGACGACGTCGTCCTGGTCGTTGCCCATGCCCGACTGGCCGCGCTTGGCGAGAACGCCGATGACGCTGCAGGACACCTTGCCGACGCGGATCTGCTGGCCGGTCGGATCGGCTGCTCCGAAGAGCTGCGAGCGTACGGTCTCGCCGAGAATGCAACGCGCCCTGCCGCGTTCCTCCGCCGCATCGAACGTGCGGCCAAGGGCCATGTCCCAATCCTGCGCCACGAAATAGTCGTTGGTCGTGCCCATGACGCTGGTCGAATGGCTCTGGCCCCCATAGATGACCGTCGCGGTCGTCTGGTTGAGCGGGGCAACGGCGCGCAGGCCGCCGACCTGATCGCGGATCGCCTCGACGTCCTTGACCGTGAAGCGGCGCGCTTCGGTACTCGCACGTCCGGGACCGAACTGGCCGGGCCTTGCGAACAGCATGTTGGTGCCGAGGCGCTGCAATTCAGTGGTGACCTGGGCCGTCGTGCCGTTGCCGATCGTCACGAGGGCGATGACGGCGGCAACGCCGATGACCACGCCGAGCACCGTCAGGAACGAACGCAGCATGTTGCGGGTGATGGCCCGCAGGGCAAGTTTCAGCGTCTCAAGAAACATGGCCTGCCCTCGCCTGATGCACGGTTTCGGTTTCGAGCTTGCCATCGACGAACCGCAGCAGCCGTTGCGCATAGGCGGCGATGTCAGGCTCGTGCGTGACCATGACGATGGTTATCCCCTGCTCCCGGTTCAGCCGGGTCATCAGGTCCATGATCTCGACGCTGGTCCTGGTGTCGAGATTGCCGGTCGGCTCGTCGGCGAGCAGCAGCGCCGGCTCGGTGACGATGGCGCGGGCGATGGCGACGCGCTGTTGCTGGCCGCCGGAGAGTTCCTGCGTCTTGTGGTTTTCGCGGCCCGACAGGCCGACCAGCTTCAACGCTTCCCTGGCCCGCTCGTGGCGTTCGCCGGCCGCCATGCCGCGATAGATCAGCGGCAGCTCGACATTCTCGACAGCTGAGGTGCGCGACAGCAGGTTGAAACCCTGGAAGACGAAGCCCAGCATGTGGCGCCGCAACAGGGTCAGCTGGCTGCGATCGAAGCCGCCGGTCGAGATGCCCTGAAAGACATAGTCGCCCGATGTCGGCACATCGAGGCAGCCGAGGATATTCATCGCCGTCGATTTGCCGGAGCCTGAGGGCCCCATGATAGCAACGAATTCATTGGCATTGATGATCATGTCGACATGGTCGAGCGCGCGGATTGCCGCCTCGCCCTCGCCGTAGACTTTCGAGACCTGCTTGAATTCCAGAAGCGGCGGATTGCTCATCGCTCTGCCGCCTACCGCGTCTTCGCCGTGGCGTCGGTCACAAGCGCGTCGCCTTCCTTGACGTCGCCAGACGCCACCTGCGTGAACTGGCCATCGGAGGAACCGACCTGGATCACTACGGGAACCTGCCGCTCACCCCGGAGAACCCAGATGCGGCGCTTGTTTCCCGTCAGCGCTTCACCGCCGGCACCCGAACGTGGCCCCATGCGCGGCGGCCGGAAGAGACCGAGCAGTCCGCGGTTGCGGCCGGAGCCCGCTTCCGGCGGGGCATAGCGCAGCGACGCGTTCGGCACCATCAGCGTGTTCTTGACGGCCTCGACCGTCACGTCTGCGGTTGCAGTCATGCCGGGGCGCAGCAGCAGATCGGCATTGTCGACCGATAGCACTGCCTTGTAGGTGACGACATTGTTCGTCGTCTCGGAGGCAAAGCGGATCTGCTCGATTTCAGCCGGGAACGTGCGGTCCGGATAGGCATCGACGGTGAAAGTCGCCTTCTGACCGACAGCGATCTGGCCGACATCGGCCTCATCGACATCGACCTGCAGCTCCATCTTCTTCAGATCGCCGCCGATGACGAAGAGAACGGGCGCCGACAGCGATGCGGCGACCGTCGCGCCGGGATCGACGGAGCGGGTCAGGATGACGCCGTCGATCGGCGAAACGATACGCGACTTTTGCAGATTGACCTCGGCAAGCTGGAGATCGGCCTCGGCAGACAGCACATCGGCCTCGTTGATCTGTTTGGCGGCGACGGCGGAGTCATATTTGTAGGTCGCGTCGTCTAGGCTCTGGCGGGTGGTGACGTTGCTCTGCACGAGGTTCTTCACGCGATCCAGCGAGGTACGGGCCGATTCGAGATCGGCGCTGGCCTTGGTGACATTGGCCTGTGCCGATGCCAGCTTCGCCCGCGAGCTTTTGGCGTCAGCCTCCAGCTTGGTGGTGTCGAGAACGGCAAGCACGTCGCCTGCCTTGATGGTGCTGTTGTAGTCGACATTGACGTCCCGGACGGTGCCGGACAGCTCGCTTGATATATCGACCTGCTCGGTCGGCTGGACGGAGCCGGTCGCGGTCACCAGAACCGTCAGATCGCCGCGCTTCACCGGCTGGGTCGTGTAGCTGTATTCGTTGCCGCCGCGGCCGGCATAATAATAGGCCGCGCCGCCGCCGATGATAATGATTGCCACCGCTGCCAGCAGCCTGCCGCGCCACCGGCCGGACCGGCGCTGCTTGCCCGACGCGGCGAGAACGGCTGCCAGATCGGCATGGCCGGGCGCTTGCGGGGCAGACGGTTTCGGGCCGGTTCCAGATTCGGAATCGCTCATGAAAGTCCTCAAACAGAGATATAAGAGCATCTGCTCGGTTCAGCCCTAGATAGTCATAGGCAAGATGAACCGGAGATTAGCGATAGAGGCGCATTGCCACGGAAAGCGGGCGATGTGCAATTAAATCTTGGTAATGAAAATCCGGTTTTAATCCGCATCGCCGGGAAACTGACCAGCACCGGCGATTGGATGCAGCCAGCTTTCGCGACGCTTCGTCCATATCTCGTGGTCGGGCTGGATCTCCCCCGGCGCGTCATCGAGGGAACCCAATCGAATCTCGGCCTTGTCTTCGGTCAGACAGAAAAGCCGGCCGCCGCAGAGCGGGCAGAAACTGCGGCCCGCAAAGGCTGAGACCGTGCCCGAATAAGATAATGCAGCGCGCGGCCAGATGGCGAAGGCTGAAAACAGGGAGCCGCTTTCCTTGCGGCAATCCGCGCAATGGCACAGACCGGAGAGCAAAGGCGCGCCGGCAATGACGTAGCGGACGGCGCCGCAGAGGCAAGCGCCTTTGCGCGACAGGCTCACATGCGGACACCCGGCACGGGGAGCGGCGGCTTGCGCTTGGCCGCCATCAGCAGGTCGAGTTCCGTCGCCGATGGTCCGAATTTCTCGAACAGCCGTTTCGCCTCTTCATCGTCGAGCCGGTATTTGCGGGCGAATTCGCTGATGCTGTAGGGGCGTCCGCGCAGCACTTTGCGGGGCGTAGTGATCCCCTCGCCTGATTGCTCTGACATGAAGCATCCCTCCTTCGGTTCAAAAGGAAACTAGGGCGCGGCCACATGATGGAAAGGACAGCCCAGCCAGGAAGGCGAAAGTGCAAACTCTAATATTTTCAGGAATTATACTTAGGGTTGGTGAGATGAAATGCCACGTTGACTAAGAATTTTGTCCGGACCGATAGTTTACCCGTACAAGGTACAATCGGAGGATGGACCAATGCTTAATCGTGCAGTTCTGCTGACCTCGCTTGCGTTTCTCGGTGCCACCGCCTTCATGGCAACGTCGGCTTCGGCACTGACGATGAAGGAATGTAGCGCCAAGTATAAGTCCGCGCAGACGGATGGTTCGGCCAAGGGCGTCAAGTGGAACGACTTCCGCAAGGCGCAGTGCGGCGCGGATGCTACCGCCGAGCCCGATGTCTCGCTCAACACCAACGAAGAGCCGGAAAAACCCACCACGGCAGCTCCGTCAGGCGTCAAGTTCCCGACGGCGATCTCGACGAAATATGCCAGCGAAAAACCCGGCAAGGCACGCATGCATACCTGCGTCGACGCCTATAACGAGGACAAGGCCAGCAATTCGCTTGGCGGCCTGAAGTGGATCCAGAAAGGCGGCGGTTACTACAGCCTCTGCAATGCGAAGCTGAAGAGCTGAGCATAGCCGGATGTGATGCCATGCCCCGCTGCGCGTTCAGCGGGGCATCCCCAAATCTCACGATATCCTGAAACGCGACCTTCGATCATAACTATGCCATCCAAACGCGCGATGGCGGTCGCGTCTGGATAGAGCGGGCCCGAGGCGGGGCCGCAAAACGAGGGATCAGGCCATGTGGGATATCATTACGATCGTCGCAATCTTCAGCATCTTGTTCATCGGCCGCGAGGCGCAGACGGTGGTTGCGAAGGCACGCGCCTCGGGCTGGAACGACTTTCCCCGGCGCTGATCCAGCAATTTCTTTTGACAGCTGGAAACAAAAAAGCGCGCCCTGACGGCGCGCTTTTCTTTTGAGGCTTGTCTGCGATCAGCGGCAGACGCGCATGCTCTCCATGTGCCAGCCGCCATCATAGGCGTTGGGCACGCGACGGTCCTCGAACCAGCAGCGCGGCGGAGGCGGTGGTGGCGGCTCGACATAGCGCGGACCACTGTTATTGACGATCGCGCCACCAATCATGCCACCGATCACGCCGGCAGCCAGGCCACCGGCAATCGCAGCACCGGTATTGTCATGGTGGCGGCGGCGCGGCGGTGGTGGTGGCGGGTAGTAGCCGCGGTCACGCCGCTGCCATCCATAATCCTGAGCGACAGAAGCCGGCGCGGTCGCCAGCATGGCGCTTCCCGCGATGACCGCCGCAAGGGTCGAAATGAGTATCTTCTTCATCATGTCTCCAGTCGAGCTTCCGCGCTTCGCGCACCGCACTCAAACATGGAAACAATGGCATCATTGCGATTAATCCAGCATTAACGACGTGTGCACCACGCACGCCTTTCCGGCCGCATCGCGATCAGGAGAACTCGCCCGCCCGAGGGCCTGCAAGCGTCACGCGCCAGACCGATCGCGCCCGGAAATCCTGGGTTGCCAGGAAGGTGTAAGGCGTACGCTGCCAGGGCCGCACCGCGTTCGTCAGATTATCGAGCACGTAGTCGCTGCCATCGGTGCGGGCAATCAGCACGACGTGATTCTGATCGTGCGGGCCAATCACCACCGACAGCGCCAGCCGGTCCGCCGGGAAACCGGCATCGATCAGATCCTTCATCTTCTGCAGCGCGTAGTCTTCGCAATCGCCGCGGCCGCCTGTCGGCAGCGACCAGTCGTCGCCATTTGCGGCCAGCGGACCATCATTTTGCGGAATGACCCGTCCGTTTACGGCACGGTTGACTTTTTGCAGCAACGGCACACCGGCGCCCTCACCGGCCTGATGCGACGACGTCTTGTGACAAAGCCACCTGTACTTGGCGCAGGCCGACGCGAATCCGACAGGCGCGCCGATACTGCGCGTGACCGGCAAGAACTGACCCGCAAAGGCTTGAAATTGCAGAGAAAGAAACAAAGCGAAAACAGCAGCAATAAGACGAATCATATGTAAGTCCCTCTATTTGCGGCGGGACAATAACATGCTTTTTTATTAGAGCTTTAGTAAAATTTTATACTTGCGTAATTAACTATAGATTAAGAACTCATCCGGGTATCCACAAATATTTCTTCATATTAATTAGTTGCTAATATAAGAATTGTCTCCGTTAGCATTTCGTTAACCTTGGGAGACAAATCAATGATCCGCAAAGCAGCGAAGTACAGCGTCGCCGTTGCTTACCTATTGGCCAGCAGCAGTCTCGCATTTGCAGCGCCTACCACCCTCCTGAACTGCAGAATTGCCAAGCCAGGCACGCTTGAATACCGGCTCTGCAAGCCGACCGAGTCGATCCCGGACGCTGGCTACAGCGGGTCGAACGATAGCAAGGGCGGCAGCCAGGGCAGCAGCAGAGGCCAGCAGTCATCCAACGCCGGGACGGCCGGCGGCGATGGCAATGGCAATGGCAATGGCGGCAATGGCGGCAATAGCGACAACGGCGGCAGCAGTGACAACGGTGGCGGCGGTGACAACGGTGGCGGCGGAAAGCCGGGCCATGACAAGCCCGGCGATGGAAAGCCTGGTCATGGCAAGCCCGGCGATGGAAAGCCTGGCCACGGCAAGCCAGGTGACGGAAAGCCTGGTCATGGCAAGCCCGGTGACGGAAAGCTTGGCCACGGTAAACCCGGTGATGGAAAACCTGGTCATGGCAAGCCAGGTGATGGAAAGCCTGGTCATGGCAAGCCCGGTGATGGAAAGCCTGGTCATGGTAAGTCGGGCAATGACAATCCTGGTCATGACAAGCCGGGCAATGACAGGCCAGGCAATGACAAGCCGGGCAATGACAGGCCAGGCAATGACAGGCCAGGCAACGACAAGCCAGGCAACGACAAGCCGGGCAACGACAAGCCAGGCAATGACAAGCCAGGCAACGACAAGCCGGGCAACGACAAGCCAGGCAATGACAAGCCAGGCAATGACAAGCCGGGCAACGACAAGCCGGGTAACGACAAGCCAGGCAACGACAAGCCAGGCAACGACAAGCCAGGCAACGACAAGCCGGGCAACGACAAGCCGGGCAACGACAAGCCAGGCAACGACAAGCCAGGCAACGACAAGCCAGGCAACGACAAGCCAGGCAACGACAAGCCAGGCAACCGCGGCGGTTCCGGCCCCTCACCGGTCTGACGCAGCCTGACCGGAAGACGCTAACCAGCTATTCCATGGGCTTGCACCGGCGCTACGGTGCAGGCCCATTGCATTTCAGGCAAAGCTTAGAACGACACGCGAACAACCCGGCGCATCGATTGCGAAAAACAAAGCTTGAAGTGTGTGGTGGCTGCGCTGGGGTTCGAACCCAGGACCCTTTGATTAAAAGTCAAATGCTCTACCAGCTGAGCTACGCAACCTAACCCCAAGAACAGCATTTTTGCTGCCCCTGCCGGAAGTGCGCGGAACATAGGCAGGCGACCCATTGCGGTCAACCGAAAAATCATGACTTTCACAAGCGTTAGGCACATTTCTTGCGGGAGCGCAAAAAGGTGATTGGCAATCGGCAGGTCGCAGCGCTAGACAACGGCCTGGATTGCAGCCGGAGAGAATGCGTGTCGATTGCCGATATTTCCTTGTGGAGCGCGTTGATCGCCGGCGCCCTCTCATTCCTGTCTCCCTGCGTCCTGCCGCTCGTTCCGCCCTATCTCTGCTATATGGCAGGCATTTCCGTCGATCAGTTCCGTGGCGGCGCGGCGGTGACCGTCGCGCCCGATGTACGCCGCAGCGTGTTCTTTTCGGCGCTGTTCTTTACACTTGGATTTGCCACCGTTTTCGTGGCGCTGGGTGCCGGTGCCTCCAGTATTGGCATGGCTCTTCGCCAGCACCTTGATCTGCTGTCGAAGATCGGCGGGCTGATCATCGTTATCATGGGGCTGAATTTTCTCGGCCTCTTCCGAATCGGCCTGCTGGCACGTGAGGCGCGGTTCCAGAGCGGCGGCAAGCCAGCGACGCTGACCGGTGCCTATGTCATGGGCCTTGCCTTCGCCTTCGGCTGGACGCCCTGCATTGGTCCGGTACTGGGTGCGATCCTTGGTGTCGCTGCTTCGCGCGAAACGGTCGGTTCCGGGGCTGGCCTGCTGGCGATCTATTCGCTCGGGCTTGCCATTCCGTTCTGGATTGCTGCGGGCTTTTCCGGCGCGTTCATGCGCTTCCTGGCACGCTTCCGCCGTCACCTCGGTACAGTCGAGAAGGTGCTCGGCGCATTTCTGGTATTGACCGGGCTGGCGTTCATGTTCGGATTCATCAGTCAAGCCGCAATCTGGTTCCAGCAGACCTTTCCAATCCTGATGCAGATCGGCTAAGCCGGAAGCATAAGCTTCGCACTGCAACATCATCGGACGGTCCCGTGACCGACATCATTAGCCTTCTTCTGCCGTTCTTCGGCCTGATCCTGATCGGCTATATTGCCGCAAAGGCGACCAAGCAGCCCGCCGAGGCGCTCGGATGGCTGAACACCTTCATCATCTATGCCGCGCTGCCTGCGCTGTTCTTCAAGCTGGTGTCGCGGACACCGGTGGAAGATCTGGCGCGGATCGACTTCATCGCCACCGATCTCGCCGCCACCTATTCGATCTTCATCGCACTCTTCGTCATCGGCCGTTATCTCAGGAAAAGCCGCATGGACGAATCGACGATCCAGGCCTTTGCGGGTGCTTACGGCAATATCGGCTATATGGGGCCGGGCCTGGCGCTGATCGCCTTCGGCGACAAGGCGGCCGTGCCGGTGGCGCTGATCGTCTGCCTGGAGAATGCGATGCATTTCATCGTCGCGCCGGCGATGATGGCGGCGGCTGGCGATGACGATCGTTCACGTGGCCAGATCGCCGCCGATATCATCAGGAAGGTGGCGCTGCACCCGTTCATCCTGTCGACGGCAGCAGGCTTTCTCGCAGCCGCATTGCAATTCGAGCAACCGTCAGCGCTGCGGCAGTTCGTCGATTATCTGGCGCAGGCCGCCGCGCCCTGTGCGCTGTTTGCGATGGGTGTGACGCTGGCGCTTAGACCGCTGAAGCGAATCCCGCCCGAAATCGGCTATATCGTTCCGGCAAAGCTGATCATGCACCCGCTCGTCGTCTATGGAGCGTTGACACTGGTCGGCGGGTTCGATCCGATCTGGGTCTATGCCGCGGTTCTGCTCGCGGCGCTGCCGACCGCGACCAATGTCTTCGTCATCGGCCAGCAGTATCACGTCTGGCAGGAACGCGCCTCGGCAACGATCCTGATCGCGACCGCCCTTTCCGTCGTGACGGTGTCGGTGTTTCTGATCGCGATCAAATCAGGCTTTCTGCCGGCTTAGTCTTTCCTTCAGCGCAGCCGGTATGCCGCGCAGACCGCGGCCTGGCTCTATGCCCTCGCGCATCACGATGCTGCGCAGCGGCGGGATGGCTGACAGAATATGCAGCCCAGCGGCCCGCAGCATCTGCACCGGCAGGAAATCGGACAGCAGAGACCGGTTCAACAAGTCGACGCTCGCGGTGCGCGTCATGATGTCGGCGCGGCGTTTGCGGTCGAACTGATCGCCCGAATCGGCTGCCACCGGCAGTTCGGCGCGGCCGCAGAGAATGTCGGTCAGCGCCATGATATCGCGCAGGCTGAGATTGAGACCCTGAGCGCCGATTGGCGGGAAGACGTGCGCCGCCTCGCCGACAAGCGCAATGCGGCCCCTGCCGAAACGGTGCGCCATCATGCCGGACAGCGGCCAGACCTGGACGCCCTCCTCGACGCTGACCCTGCCAAGCATCGACTGCATGCGCTCCTCGACGAGCCGGCTCAAATCCTCCAGGGAGAGCTCCGCATTCGCAGCCGCCTCCGCCGGGTTCTGGACCCAGACCAGGCTGGAGCGGCTTCCGGGAAGCGGGACCTGTGTGAACGGCCCATGCTCAGTGTGGAATTCGGTGGAGATATTCTGGTGCGGCACGGAATGACTGAAATTCAGCACAATGGCCGACTGCGGATAGGACCAGTTGCGAATATCGATCCCGGCCGTCTCGCGCAGCTTCGATTTTCGGCCATCAGCGCCCACGGCGAAATCAGCGGTCAGCTGCTCGCCGCCGGCAAGCGTCAGCGTCACGCTTTCGGCGCCGATCTCGATCGTCTCGGCGAAGGCATCGAAGCGGGTGATATTGCCCTCGCCTGCGATGGCGGCCTCAAGCACCGTCATCAAGGCGGCATTCGGGAAATTGTGACCGAAGGCATCAAGGCCGACTTCTGGGGCGCGGAAGGTCGTCGCCGGTGCGCGGAGCAGGCGATTCGTGCCGTCGATGATGCGCATGCTGGTCAGCGCCGCGGTGGCCGGTTTCAGCTTGTCCCAGAGGGTCAGGCGGTCAAGGAAGCGGATCGACTGATCCATCAGCGCCGTGGTGCGCCGGTCTTCCTTGGGCGCAGGCGGCGCGATCAGCGCCACATTGCGGCCGCCGCGGGCAATCGCTACCCCGGCAACCATGCCGGCGAGACCGCCACCGATCACCGCCACTTCGAAATTCTTCATCGCATCGCTTCCGTCATCAGATGACGGCGAGCCGGCCTTAAGCCGCCGGCTTCGCCTGACGGCGCCAACTATAGCCCTTGCCACTGTCCGCGTCACGCACGGCCGGCTGATAATGATGCTGAATTCCCGGAAGACGGTTTTCCGAGAGACGCTTCAAGGCCGTCTCGTTGCTGACAGCGAAGCTGTCGATACCGACGCGCAGCATCAGCGGCACCTGGTCGATCAGCACATCGCCGACGGCGCGCAACTCGCTCTTGTAGTCGAGGCGATCGCGCAGCAGCGAGGCATGGCTGAAGGCGCGGCCATCGTTGAATGCCGGGAAGGCAACCGCGATGATCGCGAGGCGGTCGAGATAGGGCTCGAGCTTGCGAACATCGTCGGCCGGCTTGATCAGCACGCCGAGGCCGACATCGTTGCTCTCCTGCACTTTGGCAAGCAGCTCATCGAGGGGAAGCAGCGGCTTCTGATCGCCGGTCGCCTTCACTTCCTCGGTCTCGATGACCCAGGCATCGTTTTCGACGAAGCCGGTTTCTCTCCAGATCTTGGTCATCATCCCCTCCTTATGCCGCTTCCGCTGCCGAGCCGTAGAGCGCATCCTTGAAAGGCTGCGGTCCGACGCGGCGGTAGGCTTCGAGGAAGATTTCTGACGGATCCTTGCGGATCTTCAGATAGGTATCGACGATCGTCTCGATCGCATCCGTCACCTTCTCAGGCTCGAAGCCGCGGCCGATGATTTCGCCGATCGAGGTGTGCTCATCACCCGAGCCGCCAAGAGTGATCTGATAGAGTTCGGCACCCTTCTTTTCCACACCTAGCAGGCCGATATGGCCGACATGGTGGTGGCCACAGGCATTGATGCAGCCCGAAATCTTGATCTTGAGCTCACCGATCTCGGCCTGACGCTCGGCATCGCCGAAGCGGCGCGAGATTTCCTGCGCCAGCGGGATCGAGCGCGCATTGGCCAGCGCGCAATAGTCCAAGCCCGGACAGGCAATGATATCGGTGATCAGGCCGGCATTGGCTTCGGCCAGATTGATGGCGACGAGGCCGCGATAGACGGCTTCGAGATCGGCCAGTGCTACATGTGGCAGAATGAGGTTCTGCTCGTGGCTGACGCGGATTTCATCGAAGGCATATTCCTCGGCGATATCGGCGATCGAATCCATCTGGCTGTCGGATGCGTCACCCGGGATGCCGCCGATCGGCTTCAGCGAGATCGTCACCATGCCGTAGTCTGGGTTCTTGTGCGGCTGGACATTCTGCTGGACCCAGCGGGCAAATGCCGGATCGGCCTTCTTCCAGCGAGCCAGATTTTCCCAGCCTTCGGCGCGCTGCGGCAGGGCCGGCGGCGCGAAATAGGCGGTGATCGCCTCGACATCCTGCTCGGGAAGCCTGAGTTCCGTATCCTTCAGCTGAGCGAACTCGACCTCGACCTGGCGGGCCAGCCCCTCGGCGCCGGTCTCATGAACGAGGATCTTGATACGGGCCTTGTACTTGTTGTCGCGGCGGCCGTGCAGATTGTACACGCGCATGACGGCCGTCGTGTAGGACAGCAAATCTTCTTCCGGCAGGAAGTCGCGGATCAGCTTGGCGACCATCGGCGTGCGCCCCTGGCCACCGCCGACATAGACGGCAAAGCCGATCTCGCCCTTGTCGTTCTTCTTCAGATGCAGGCCGATATCGTGGACCTGGATCGCCGCACGGTCGCGCTCCGCGCCAGTGACGGCGATCTTGAACTTGCGCGGCAGGAACGAGAATTCCGGATGAACCGATGACCACTGGCGCAGGATTTCCGCATAGGGCCTGGGATCGGCGACTTCATCGGCGGCGGCACCGGCGAAATGGTCGGCGGTGACGTTGCGGATGCAGTTGCCCGACGTCTGCATCGCGTGCATCTCGACGGTTGCCAGCTCCGAGAGAACCGCAGGCATGTCGGAGAGTTTCGGCCAGTTGAACTGCAGATTCTGGCGGGTGGTGAAATGGCCATAGCCGCGGTCATAGGTGCGGGCGACATGGGCGAGCATGCGCATCTGCTTGGAGCTCAGCGTGCCATAGGGAATGGCGATGCGCAGCATGTAGGCATGCAGCTGCAAATAGACGCCGTTCATCAGGCGCAGCGGCTTGAAAGCATCCTCGGAAAGCTCGCCGGCGAGACGGCGCTGGACCTGATCGCTGAACTGCGCAACGCGCTCGGCGACAAAGGCGTGGTCAAATTCGTCGTAACGGTACATCTGCTTCCTCAGACTGCAATGAATTCCGGATCGGCAGGCTTGTAGCCCGGCGCATATTCCATGGTCGGCCCTTGCGCGCGAATACGTTCGCGCAGGCGCAGCGGCCACAGAACTCCGTTGGTTTCCTGAACTTCGATGACATTCACGTCAACAACCTTGTTGTCGGCGTAAGCCTTCTTGCCGATTTCCTCGAGCGCCGTCACCGCTTCGGCATGGCGGGCGACCAGCGCATCCTGCAACGAGGTGACCCAAGCGCCGTTGGCATCGAGCCAGACGGCAATGCCATCCGTCAGGCGGTTGGCGGTCAGTACCTTGTCTACCATAATCAGCTCCTTGCAAGTTCCGGCACGGTCGCCTGACGGCGCACCAGAGGCTCAGACAGTTCGAAATTGGCGCCTGCTACCGCATCGCCGATAATGACCATGACGGGACCGGTCAATTCATCACGATGCTGCAGGTCGGGAAGATCGCTCAAAATGCCATGCAGCAGCCGGCGATCGGCGCGGCTGGCATTCTCGATGACAGCGACCGTGGTCTCCGCCGGGATGCCTGCTTCCATCAACCGCTCGGCGACCGAAGCAGCAACTGTGCGGCCCATATAGACGGCAATCGTCGCGCCGGAGACCGCAAGGCTTGCCCAGTCGGGCAGCACATCGCCGGTCAGATCGTGGCCGGTGGTGAAGACCAGCGAGGAGGCAACGCCGCGAAGCGTCAGTGGCAGCTCGAAATCGGCGGCGGCAGCGAAAGCCGACGTGATACCGGGGACAATCTCATAGGCGATACCAGCGGCGCGCAGCGCCGCCATCTCCTCGCCTGCCCGGCCATAGACCAGGGGATCACCGGACTTCAGTCGCACGACACGTTTGCCCTCGCGACCAAGCTGCACCAGCAGATCGTTGATCTCTTCCTGCGACTTCGAATGGCAGCCCTTGCGCTTGCCGACGGAGATGCGCTCAGCATCGCGGCGGCCCATATCGACGATCGCCTGCGGGACCAGCGCATCGAAAACCAGAACATCGGCTTCCATCATGACGCGCTGGGCACGCAGCGTCAGTAGATCTTCGGCACCCGGACCGGCGCCGACCAACCAGACGCGGCCCTGCGCCTTGCCGGTTTCCTGCAGCAGCGCATTGGCGGCACGCTTGGCTTCGGGCAGATTGCCATTCGCAACGGCATCGGCCACGGCACCGGAAAAGAAACCGCGCCAGAAGACGCGGCGGGAAACGCCGCGCGGAACTAGCTGTTCGACGGCACGGCGGTAGCTGGTCGCCAGCGTTGCAAGACGCCCAAGCGACGGCGACAGCAGCTGATCGACCTGCGCGCGGATCATCTGCGCCAGCACGGGACCGGCGCCTTCGGTGCCGATCGCGACGGCGACGGGCGCGCGATTGACGAGGGCTGGCGTATAGAAATCGCAATAGTCGGGCTGATCGACGGCATTGGCCGGGATCTTTTCGGCGCGCGCGGCGTCGACGATCGCGCGATCCTGCCCGGCCTCGCCGGTGGCGGCAAAGACGAGCGCTGCGCCATTCACCTGATCAGCGCTGAAATCCGCGCGAACCGTCTCGATGCGATTGGCAATCAGGAAAGCGTGATAGCTGGCCTCGGGGCGGTCGGCATAGGCAACGATCCGCGCTTGCGTGTTCATCAGCAGGCGCACCTTCGCATAGGCCTCGTCTCCGTTGCCAAAGACGGCTGCGACACGCCCTTCCACACGGAAGAAGGCAGGAAAAACCGATAGCTGTTCGCTCTTGGAAGGCATTATCATTCCACTTCGAAGTTGCGCCAATATGCCTGTAACGGGCAAGGCGTTGAAGAAACAGAAATTCGAAAGCCTACGCGGTCCGCGTAATCTTTTGCCTGCATGCCACTGATTTGAGAAAAGTCGCCCGAGCGACGCCGTTGTCGCTGCAGTGCAATGTAAAGCCTGTGATCAAAAACGTCCATCTGGCATTTCGGCATTTTTCTTCTCGCCCGGGCGGGATAGACTTCGGGGCACAAGGAGAAAGCCATGGCCTCAAAGACGATCGCCCCTCGCCTGCTCGACGTGATGGAGCGCGATATCCTGCCGCTGACCGAGCGCGGTGTCGCTTCCGGAAACAAGGTTTTCGGCGCCGCGATCCTGCGCAAGTCCGATCTCTCGCTTGTCATCGCCGAGACCAACAACGAGCTCGAAAATCCGCTGTGGCATGGCGAGGTTCATACGCTGAAGCGCTTCTACGAGCTCGGCGACAAGCCGGCGACGAAGGACCTGATTTTCCTCTCGACCCACGAGCCCTGCACGATGTGCATGTCGGCAATCACCTGGGCGGGTTTCGACAATTTCTACTATTTCTTCAGCCACGAGGATTCGCGCGATGCCTTCGCGATCCCGCACGACCTGAAAATCCTCAAGGAAGTCTTTGGGCTTGAGCCCGGTGGCTACCGCAAGCAGAACGCCTTCTGGAACAGTTTTGCGATTGCCGACCTAGTGGAAACCGAGGAGCGTGCGCTGAGCGCTGAGCTCAAGGAACAGACAGCCAGAATCAAGGCGCGCTACGCAGCACTGTCCGACAGCTACCAATCCTCAAAAAGCGCCAACGACATCCCCCTGAATTGAGCGATCATGGAACCTTCGAAAGACATTTCGCGCCTCATCGAGATCATGGCGGCGCTGCGCAATCCTGAGACCGGCTGCCCCTGGGACATCGTCCAGACCTTCGAGACCATCAAGCCCTACACGATCGAGGAAGCCTACGAGGTCTCCGACGCGATCGAGCGCAACGATATGAACGATCTCTGTGACGAGCTCGGCGACCTGCTTTTGCAGGTGGTCTTTCATGCGCGGATGGCCGAGGAAGCCGGCGAGTTTTCCTTCGGCGATGTCGTGGAGGCGATCACCCGCAAGATGATCCGCCGCCACCCGCATGTCTTCGACCGCTCGGATGCCGATACGCCCGCGCGGGTGAAGCAGCAGTGGGACGAGATCAAGCAGGTGGAAAAGCGGGAGCGCGCCGAACGCCGCGCCAAGCGGGGCTTGAGCGAGGATTTCAACGCAGGACATCTCGGCTCCGTGCAGCGCAGCTTTCCGGCGCTGACGGAGGCTTTAAAGCTGCAGGAGCGCGCCGCCAAGGTCGGTTTCGACTGGTCGGCGCCGGACCCGATCCTGGACAAGATCGAGGAAGAGATCGGCGAACTAAGGGAAGCGCTGGCGCAGGGAGACAGAGCCAAGGTCAGCGACGAGCTTGGCGATCTGATTTTCGCCGTCGTCAATATCGGCCGCCATGTCGATGCCGATCCGGAACAATCCCTGCGCGGAACCAACACCAAGTTCAGGCGTCGTTTCAATCATATAGAAACTGTTCTTGAGAAAGAAGGCGAGACTTTGCAAGCCGCCAGCCTGGAACGGATGGAAGAAATCTGGCAGGCCGCCAAGGCCATCGAACGGCAACTTGGCTGAGGCGCCATGAAGCTCACCGGCCTTGAGATCGCGATTGCTGGTGCCGGGATCGGCGGACTGTCGCTGGCGGCACTCTTGGCCCGCCACGGTGCCGCCGTGACCATCTACGACCAGATGGCGGCACCACAGCCGGTTGGATCGGGCTTCGTGCTGCAGCCGACGGGATCGGCGGTTCTCTCCGCGATGGGGCTGCTTGATCAGGTCGAGCAACGCGGCGCCAGGATCCGGCGCATGCATGGAAGGCTCGCGACGACGGGCCGCACCGTTCTCGACGTGGGCTACCGCAACGGCGCCTCCGGCATCGCCATCCAGCGTGTCGCACTTTTCGACCTGTTGCTCGATTCCGCGGTCGCCGCCGGCGTCGGCTTCGAGACCGCATCGCGGGTGACGGCAATCGAGCCGGGCGTGCGGCCGCGGTTGAAGCTCGGCAATGGCAAGATGTCAGCGGCATCCGACATCGTCGTCGACGCCATGGGTGCCAGTTCGCCGATCGGCTACAAGTCTTCGACTGAACTGGACTATGGCGCACTCTGGGCAACCGTCCCATGGGATGGGTCGGGAATCTTCCGCTCCGACGAACTGGAGCAGCGCTACCATCGCGCCAGCCAAATGGCGGGCGTCCTGCCGGTCGGGACGGCGAAGGATGGCGCGGCGGCGATGGCAACTTTCTTCTGGAGCATCCGTAACAGGGATGTGGCAGCCTGGCGGGACGCCGGGCGTCAGGCCTGGATGGAGGCCGTGCATCGCTTCTGGCCCGAGGCGGCACCTTTCGCCGCGGCGGCCGAGCCTGTCCATGCCCGCTACCGGCACCATACGCGGCTACCGCTTGCGGCAGCAAACAGTGTCAAGATCGGCGATGCCTGGCACGCGACCAGTCCGCAGCTTGGACAGGGCGCCAATATGGCGCTGCTCGACGCCGCCTCGCTGTGCGCGGCGCTTGCCCGCGAACCGTCGGTCAGCGAGGCGATCGCCCGCCATCTCAGGCAACGGCAATTGCACATCCGGTTCTATCAACTGCTGAGCCGGGTCCTGACACCGTTCTATCAGTCCGACAGCCGTCTCCTGCCGATGAGCAGAGATGTGATGATCGGTCCGGCGACCAAACTGCCGCTGCTGCGAAACCTGATCACGACGCTGGTCACCGGCGAGCTGCTCGATCCAGTTGGTCGCATTGGCCTCAAGTGGCTTTCGCCCGATGGAGCGTTGCCAGTGAGCAATCAGACGGCGCTGCTATAGCCGAGCGCGGAGAACTGCTGCTGGAACCACCAGTAGCCTGCGGCCGTCAGAACGGCGACGACGGCAAACAGCACCCAGCCGGTTGCCGTCAGCTTTTTCGCGGCGGCATCGCGATAGTTGAGCTTCGCACCTGCGACCAGAAAGCCCAGGCCGAAGACCAGGCAGGCGGGTACCGCAAGAAAGGCTTTCAGCTGATAGCTGACTTCGGGAACACCGGCCTGTGCTTCCTCAAGTGGCTGCAGGAGAAAAAACCAGGCGATCGCGCATCCAAGCGCAATCAACAGCAACCCTCCAGCACGCGCCTTGACCCCAGCCATGCCATCCCCTCCATGAACCGAAAATACAGCTAGAGCCTTGGAGCGCTCAGCGCTCCCAATCTTCCTTGGCCTTCGATCCGCTGCCGAGCCGCCCTTCGAGGGCCGTGGCTTCCGTCTCCGACAGGCGAAGATCGAGCGTCACCGAGCCGTCCTCGTTGTCCTCGCGGGCATCGACGATGGCGTGCTCGTAGATCCACGGCAGAAGCGCGAGTTTGGTGACGGGTACTGTGATCGTCGCTTCTGTCATGACGCCGGAAAGGCGGCGGCTGATTTCTTCCATCAGCTGATCGACGCCCTCGCCGCTGACGGCCGAAACCGCCACTACATTCTTGGTGCCGGCGGCCTTCTGGACCATGACATCATGCGTTTCCGGCTCCAGCCGGTCGATCTTGTTCCAGACCTCGATGATGCGCTTGGCGCCTTCCGCCTCGTCGATGCCGAGGTCGTTGAGGATGCGCAGCACGTCGGCGCTCTGGGCCGGATTGTCGTCATCGGCCATATCGCGGACATGCAACACGAGATCGGCTTCCAGCACTTCTTCCAATGTCGCGCGGAAGGCGGCGACCAGATGCGTCGGCAGATCGGAAATGAAGCCGACGGTGTCGGAGAGAATGACGGTGCGGCCGTGCGGCAGCTTCATGCGGCGCAGCGTCGGATCAAGCGTCGCGAAGAGCATGTCTTCGGCGAGCACGCCAGCACCGGTGATGCGGTTGAACAGCGTCGACTTGCCGGCATTGGTATAGCCGACGAGAGCGACGATCGGATGCGGCACCTTGCGGCGCTTGGCGCGATGCAGCTGGCGGGTGCGCACCACTTGCTCCAGCTCACGCTCGAGCTTGATGATCCGGTCCTGCAGCATGCGCCGGTCGGCTTCGATCTGGGTTTCGCCCGGACCACCCATGAAGCCGCCACCGCCACGCTGGCGCTCAAGGTGGGTCCAGCTGCGGACCAGGCGGCCCTTCTGGTAGTTCAGATGCGCCAGATCGACCTGCAGCGTGCCTTCCTTGGTGGAGGCGCGGCGGCCGAAGATTTCGAGGATCAGGCCGGTCCGGTCGATGACCTTGACGTTCCATGCCTTCTCGAGATTGCGCTGCTGTACGGGGGTCAGCGGGTGATCGACGATCACCAGGCCCGAATCGTATTCCTCGAGCTTGGCTTTGATCTCTTCGATCTTGCCAGTCCCGAGCAGCGTTGCGGGCCGCGGATCGCTGATCGGCACGATGACGCCGTAGACGACATCGAGGTCGATCGCTTCGGCGAGGCCGCTGGCCTCTTCGAGCCGGCTTTCAGGAGAGCGGGTGACGGTGATCGCACCGTCAGCGAATGCGCCGCGTCCACGTGCCTGCTTGAGAACAGGCACGACGACGGTCGCGTTCATATCGTCCCGGAGCTTTTCGGCTTCCGGGATGATGGAATCATTCTTCGTATCGCGTGTCGAAATAACGTCTGACCCTATCAGGAAGCGGCTTCTTCGCTCTCGAACATCTGCATCGGCTGGCCCGGCATGATGGTCGAGATCGCGTGCTTATACACGAGTTGCGAATGACCGTCACGGCGAAGAAGAACACAGAAGTTGTCGAAGGAAGTGACAACGCCGGTCAGCTTAACGCCGTTAATCAGAAAAATTGTCAGGGAAATCTTTTGTTTGCGAACAGTATTGAGAAATAAGTCCTGCAAATTTTGAGAACGTTCCGCCATCGCGCCGCTTCTTTCTTTATTGCCGGCATGTCTCAGCCGGTGGAATACTAATCAGCCTCTCCAAGCCATCAGCAGGTAACCCTCATCCCCTGCGTCCAGCAAATCTTGGTATCAAATCGCAATCTTTTCCGCAACGTCGAAAAAGGCTTCCCGGATATTCTGGGAGACGCTGCCGGGGTGACCGTTGGCGATCGTCTGGCCATCCAGGGAAACGACGGGAAAACAAATGCTTGTCGCGGCGGTGATGAAGACTTCACGAGCCGCGAGCATGTCGGCGACGGTGAATTTGCGCTCGGCGATCTTGAGGCCGAGCTTGGCGCCGACATCGATCAGCGTCGTGCGGGTGATGCCGCGCAGGATGCCGTGCTCAGCCGGACGGGTGATCAGCGTGCCATCGGCATCGACGATCCAGACGTTCGTTGCAGCCCCCTCTGTGACGAAGCCGTCGCGATCGACATAGATCGCTTCCTGGGCGCCGGCTTCCTTGGCCTGCTGGCGGGCCATCGCATTCGGCAGCAGGCCAACGGTCTTGATATCGACGCGGTCCCAGCGGTTGTCAGGCACGCTGATGGCCTTGATGCCGCCGGCATTCTTCCTGGCGATGATCGATGGATCCGTGCTCTTGGCGGTGATGACGATTGACGGCTTGGTGCCTTCGGCCGGGAAAACGTGGTCACGCCGCGCCACACCGCGCGTTACCTGCATGTAGAACAAGCCGTTCCTCACCTTGTTGCGGCGAAGCGTCTCGCGAATCACGGTGACCAGTGCCGCGCGGCTCATCGGCGCTGCAATCCGCAGTTCACTCAACGAGCGGTTCAGGCGGTCGAGGTGGCGGGTGATATCGACGATATAGCCATGCCTGACTTCGCAGACCTCATAGACCCCATCGGCGAACTGGTAGCCACGATCCTCGATGTGAACGCCCGCCTGGGCATGGGGAACATACTGGCCGTTGACGTAGGAAATTCTTGGCATCGGGAAACCTGGCTGTGGGGCAATGAAGAGCGCCGGCGCGGGCTTGCGCGCCGGAAAATTGTCAGACGCCGAGCGACTTCAGCTTGCGATGCAGCGCCGAGCGCTCCATGCCAACGAACTCGGCCGTGCGCGAGATGTTGCCGCCGAAGCGGTTGATCTGGGCGATGAGATAGTCCTTCTCGAACATCTCGCGGGCCTCGCGCAGCGGCAGCGTCATGATGTGGTAGTCGTTCTTGGCAGAGACCTTCGGCAGCATGTCGCCGAGATCGGTCGGCAGCATGTCGGCGGTGATCGGCGCGTCGGGACCGTCGGAGCGGGCAAGGATCATCAGCCGCTCGATATTGTTACGCAGCTGGCGGATGTTGCCCGGCCAGTCATGCGCCTGTAGCACCGCCATCGCGTCGTCGCCGATCCGGCGCAGGCGAATGCCGGCCTGTTCGGAAATCTGGCGCATCAACTGATCGACGAGGAACGGAATGTCTTCGCGCCGCTCGGCGAGCGCCGGCACGCGGACCGGGACCACTGCCAGGCGATGATAGAGATCTTCGCGGAACCAACCTTCGGCAATGCGGCTTTCGAGATTATAGGCCGTCGAGGAAATGATGCGGACATCGACCTTGACGCGCTTCGAGCCGCCGACGCGTTCGAACTGCTGGTCGACAAGCACGCGAAGAATCTTGTTCTGTGTCTCGCGGGGCATCTCGCCGACTTCATCGAGGTAGAGAATGCCGCGATGCGCCTCCTCGAGCGCGCCGGTCTTGCGAGCCTGGCCGGGCGAACCTTCGGTGCCGAAAAGCGCGATCTCCATGCGATCCGGCGTAATGTTGGCGGCATTCAGCGCGACGAACGGGCCGCTGGCGCGCGTCGACTTCTTGTGGATCATCCGTGCCACCAGCTCCTTGCCGGAGCCGGATGCACCGAAGATCATGATGCGGCTGTTGGTCGGCGAGACCTTCTCGATCGTCTGGCGAAGCTGGGAGACGGCAACCGAAGTGCCGATCAGCTCGACGGCATCGCCTGCGCGCTTCTTCAGTTCCGAGACTTCGCGCTTCAGCTTGGAATTCTCGAGCGCGCGCTCGGCAATCAGGATCAGCCGATCGGCCTTAAAAGGCTTCTCGATGAAATCGAAGGCACCGCGCTTGATAGCGGAGACCGCGGTCTCGATATTGCCGTGACCGGAGATCATGACGACCGGGATATCGGGATGGCGGGTCTTGATTTCGTCGAGCAGCGACAGCCCGTCGAGCTTGCTGCCCTGCATCCAGATATCGAGGAAGATCAGCCGCGGGGCGCGATCAGAAATCGCCGCCAGCGCGCTGTCGCTGTCATGCGCGGTGCGCGTTTCGTGACCTTCATCCGAAAGGATGCCCGAGACGATCTCGCGAATATCGTGCTCATCGTCGACGACGAGAATATCAGAGGCCATAAACGCTTTCCTTGTCGGTTTCAGCAGGGGCGGACGAGGCCGGCTCGAGACGCGGCAGATGCACGCGGATCATGGCTCCTCTCCCCTGGTCAAAATCTGCGGGCGCATCATGCAGCTCAAGCTGCCCGCCATGCTCTTCAATAATCTTCTTGACGATCGCCAGGCCGAGCCCGGTGCCCTTCTCGCGCATCGTCATATAGGGCTCGAGAATGCTGTGCCGGTTCTCGACAGGCAGACCGCGCCCATTGTCGATGACATCGACGGTGAAGCGGTCCCTGCCCTCGTCCATGCCAGCGCGCACAAGCACCTTGCGCTCGTCGCGCTCCTCGCTCGGCACCGACTCGATGGCCTCGACGGCATTCTTGATAAGGTTGCCGAAGGCCTGGCCGAGCATGCGGCTGTCGAACATGCCTTCGAGCGGGCGTTCGCCGAGATCCTGCAGGAAGCTGACATGGGTGTTGCCCATCTCGCGCAGGAACATCGCGTCGCGGAGAATATCGCGCAGGTCGCTCTGCTCCTTGGTCGGCTTCGGCATACGCGCAAAGGCCGAGAATTCGTCGACCATGCGGCCGATGTCGCCGACCTGGCGGATAATCGTATCGGTGCACTGGTCGAAGACGGTCTTGTCGTCCTGATTAATCTGCTTGCCATAGCGGCGCTGGATGCGCTCGGCCGAGAGCTGGATCGGCGTCAGCGGGTTCTTGATCTCATGGGCAATGCGGCGCGCCACGTCGCCCCAAGCCGTCGAGCGCTGGGCAATGACCAGATCGGTGATGTCGTCGAGGGTGATGACGTAGGACTCGGCACCATCGCGCACCTCTTCACGCGTCACCTGGACGCTGAGAGTACGAACGGTACCGCCCCGCACCAAGGCGATCTGCTTGCGGAAATCGCCGCGATAGCGCTGGGCGGCCTCGGTCAGCACCTGATCGACCTCGGGGGCGATATCGGCCAGCTGCTTGCCGAGCATGTCGGACGCGTCGAGCGTCATCAATGCCTCGGCCGAGCTGTTGACGATGGTGATTGCCCGGTCGCCCTCGACACCGATGACGGCGGCGGTGACACCGGAGAGGACCGCCTCGATGAAGCGGCGGCGGTCGTCGACCTCGTCTTTCGCTTCCAGAATTTCGTCCCGCTGCGTGCGGATCTCGGAGATCATCTTGTTGAAGGTGCGCGAAAGATTGGCAACGTCGCCATCGACGGCATGGACAGGCACGACGATATCCATATTGCCCGAGGCAACGCTGTCGGCCGCCGTGATCAGCAAGCGGATCGGCCGGACGATACGGTCGGCGACGGCAATCGCGGTCCAGATGGCGGCGAGAAGCACGATCAGCGCGAAGCCGATATAGAGAACGGCAAAGGCGATCTGCAGCGAGACGCGGCCCGCTTCCATCGACTGATATTCGTTGGCATTTTCCTGCATGAGCCGCATCGCGCCCATGACCTTCGGATCGACCGCACGAACGGTGTAGAGGAAAGCATCCGGGATGGATTCGAGCTTGATGATGGCGCCGACGAGATTGGTCACGCCCGGCGGGATCAGCGTCGGCTGGCCAGCAGCGGCCTTGGTCAGCGCATCCGGCGGGATCGCCGGCAGCGGCTTCTCGGTCTTGATGTCCGCCTGGGTGATGACGTCGCCATTGCTTTCGACGAGAAAAGCTCCGAGCAGGCCGCGGCCACGCGCCTGGCGGGTCATCAATTCCGCAAAGCCGGTCCGATCGAGATTGTAGAGCGTGCGATTGCGCTCCAGATCATTGGCCATCGATACGGTCTGGCCCTGGAGATAACTGGCGTTCTCCATCATGTAGGCCTGGCCGACATTGCGGGACGAACTGACGATCGACTGAGTGCGGAGCGCGAACCAGCGGTCGAGGCCGGCGTTCAGAGTGATACTGGCGAAGAGTGCGACGAGGATCGCCGGCGTGATCGCCACGAGCGAGAACAGCACGACGATGCGGATGTGGAGGCGGGCGGCCGCCCTTCCGCGCGTACGCGCCTTCATCAGCCGTGCGACCTCGCGGCCAATCAGCGCCATCAGGCCGAGAACGAAGAACGAATTGACGACGACGGAGGTGATGACCACGCGGGAGGTCGGTTCGATCGGCGTGAAGCCGAGAAGCACGAAGAGTGTAGCGGTGGCACAAAGAAGCGCACCACCGGCCAGCATGAGACCGGGCAATGCAAAGAGCGCACGACGATCGGTGACGATTGCCACCCCTTCGTCTTCTGCCGCAGGCGATGCCGCATCCTGCTTCATCTGGTCATTCTCCTGGCGGCAAGCCGCCACGCCACATCTGCAATCACCGGGCCTAAAAACCATCAGCGCCCGCGCAATCCCGGTCTATGGAGATCAGCGGCACAGACCATCTGTTATGGTTACGATTGTCCAAACCCTATGCGTGACCTTTAAGCAACGCATTGTGGCGAAAATGCAACGCATGCCGCCACATTGTCAAGCTGTGCGGGAGCTCCGGTAGACCGAAACGCCAAGCTCACGGATCTTTTTGCGCAGCGTATTGCGGTTCAAGCCCAGCAGATCTGCCGCCTTGATCTGGTTGCCGCGTGTCGCCGTCAGGGCCGCGAGGATCAGCGGATATTCCAGTTCCGTCAGCACACGGTCATAAAGCCCCGGTGGCGGCAGATTCTCGCCGAAACTTGCAAAGTATGTGCGCATATTCTCTTCGACAGCCTGCGCGATGGTCATCGAACCGGAGCGGATCGGACCCTTGTCGATCGGGCTGTCGGGGACGTCGGAGCGCAGTTCGCTTTCGATGATTTCGCGGCTAATCACATCCTGTGGATAAAGTGCCATCAGACGGCGAATAAGGTTCTCAAGCTCGCGCACGTTGCCGGGCCAGGCATAGGCCTTCATTAGCTCCAGCGCTTCCTGATCGAATCGCTTGGTGCCCAGACCTTCCTTTTCAGCTTGCTGGATGAAATGGCGGACGAGATCCGGAATATCTTCGGCGCGGTCGCGCAGCGGCGGCAGGCGCAGCGGGACGACGTTGAGGCGGTAATACAGATCCTCGCGGAACAGGCCCTGATTGATCGCCTGCTTCAGATCCTTGTTGGTGGCGGCAACGATGCGGACGTCGGTGCGGATCGGCGTGCGGCCGCCAACGGTGGTGTACTCGCCCTGCTGCAGGACGCGCAGAAGGCGGGTCTGCGCATCCATCGGCATGTCGCCGATTTCGTCGAGGAACAGCGTGCCACCCTCGGCCTGCTCGAAGCGGCCGGTCGAGCGGTTCTGTGCCCCGGTGAAGGCGCCTTTCTCGTGACCGAAGAGTTCGGATTCGATCAGGTCGCGCGGGATCGCCGCCATATTGATGGCGACGAAGGGGCCGTTGCGGCGCTTGCCGTAATCGTGGAGCGCGCGGGCGACGAGTTCCTTGCCGGTACCGGATTCGCCGGTGATCATCAGCGTCAGGTCGGTCTGCATCAGGCGCGCGAGCACGCGGTAGATTTCCTGCATCGCCGCCGAGCGGCCGACCAGCGGCATGCCGTCCTGCATGTCCTCATCCAGCTTTGCCGGCTTCTTCTTCGGCTCGGAAAGCGCCCGGCCGATGATGCCGATCAACTCCGTCAGATCGAACGGCTTCGGCAGGTAGTCGTAGGCACCCTTTTCGGAGGCCTTGATCGCCGTCATGAAGGTATTCTGGGCGCTCATGACAAGCACCGGCAGATCCGGCCGCGCCTTCTTGATGCGCGGCAGCAGATCGAAGGCATTCTCATCGGGCATGATAACGTCGGTCACCACAAGATCGCCCTCGCCTGCCGAAACCCAGCGCCAGAGCGTGGCTGCGTTCGAGGTAATGCGAACATCGTAGCCTGCCCGGCTGAGCGCCTGATTGAGCACCGTACGAATGGCCGCATCATCATCTGCGACGAGGATCGTTGCTGTCATCGAGAAGTTCCTGTGGGGTTTGCAATTGCCGCGTCATCGGAAGAGGCATCCTTGGATGCCGGCATCAGGACGCGGAAGGTGGTCTTGTTGTTCTGGCTGTCACATTCGATGATGCCGCCATGGTCGCCGATGATCTTGGCGACCAGCGCCAGACCAAGGCCGCTGCCATTGGTCTTGGTGGTGATGAAGGGATCGAAGAGATGCGGTAGCAGGTCCGAGGGAACGCCGGGGCCGTTGTCCTGCACACAGAATTCCAGCGGCAGCGAGATTTTTTCGCGGGTTCCGGCGACGGAGAGGCGGATACCCGGACGATAGGCCGTCGTCAGCAGGATTTCGCCATCCTGCCTTTCCCCGACGGCTTCTGCCGCGTTCTTCACCAGATTGAGGAACACCTGAACCAGCTGGTCACGATTGGCATAAACGGCCGGAAGCGAAGGGTCGTAGTTCTCGGTGATGCGAATCTGGCGGGCGAAGCCAGCCTTGGCCACGGCCTTCACATGATCGAGAACGGAGTGGATGTTGACCGGGACGCGATCGACGGGGCGCTCGTCGGAGAAGACCTCCATACGGTCGACAAGCGAGACGATGCGGTCGGTCTCGTCGCAGATCAGCCGCGTCAGCGCCCGGTCCTCGTCGACGGCCGACTGCTCCAGCAGCTGTGCCGCGCCGCGAATGCCCGAGAGAGGGTTCTTGATTTCATGGGCGAGCATCGATGCAAGGCCGGTTACCGAGCGGGCAGCGGCGCGATGCGTCAGCTGGCGGTCGATCTTGTCAGCCATCGAGCGCTCCTGGAAGACGACGACGACGGAACCCGGCGCGCTGATCACCGGCGCCACGTAGAGATCCACCAGCTTGTCCTGGCCAAGGCGGGGCGAGCTCAGATCGACGCGGTATTCATTCACCGGTGCGCGGCGTTCGCGGACCTGGTCGATCAGCGCCAGCAGCGGGCTGCCGAAGGGAATGAAGGTCGAGATGCGATAGCGCGCCAAATGCGATGCGCTGGCGCCGAAGAAGGCCTCCGCCTCCCAGTTGGCGAAGGCAACGAGGCCCTGCTCGTCCACCATGATGACCGGGTTCTGGATGGCGTTCAGAACCGCCATCGCTACGCCACCCGCCTGATCCGCCTGCGTCTTGTCGGTCATGCCGCCTCCCGGCTTTCAGCTGCTTCTGCCTCTGCAGAGAGCGCATCGTAAAGCCGCCGCTCCACCTCCAGCGGCTGCTTCGAAGTCATGATCACGGCCTTGTCGTCCTTTGACAGCGCTGGCGCATAGCGCTCCAGATACCAGCCGAGATGCTTGCGCGAATGGCGAATGGCGACATGTTCGCCGTAGAATTCGAGCATCATCCGGTAATGCTCGACGGCGATATCAGCGATCTCCTGCCGCTTCGGACCGGCGGCACCGGCAATGACGCCCGCATGCCAGGGGCGCCCCTGACAGCCGCGGCCGAGCATTACCGCATCGGCGCCCGAGCGGCGGAGGATCTCCTCAGCATCCTCAGGCGTGTTCACGTCGCCATTGGCGATCAGCGGCACGGAAATAACATCGCGGACGGCGCGGATCGCATCCCAGTCCGCCTTGCCTTCGTAGAATTGCATGCGGGTGCGGCCATGGATGGTGATCAGCTGGACGCCGGCATCCTGGGCGCGCTTAGCAATCTCGGGAGCGTTCAGCGAATTCTCGTCCCAGCCGAGGCGCATCTTCAGCGTGACAGGCACATTGACGGCCTTCACCGTCGCCTCGATCAGGGTGAGCGCATGATCAGGATCGCGCATCAGCGCCGAGCCCGAATAACCGCCGATGACCTTCTTTGCCGGGCAGCCCATGTTGATGTCGATAATATCGGCACCTGCGTCGGCAGCGACCTTTGCCGCCTCTCCCATCCAGTAGGCTTCGCGGCCGGCAAGCTGCACCATATGTGGCTTGAAACCGGCGGCTTGCAGCCGTGACCAGGATTCGGCGGCGTTGTTGACCAGTTCACGGCTCGCGACCATCTCGGTGACAACGAGACCGGCGCCGTATCGCCAGGCCAATTGCCGGAACGGCATATCGGTGACGCCGGACATGGGCGCCAGCGCAACACGGTTGCGCACGGAGACATTTCCGATCTGCAAAGGCGCTTCTAGGTTCACTCGATGCAATTGATTATCTTTCAGGCACACAATATGGCTGCACTATTTTTAGCCATAGACGAATGGCTTGCCAAGAGGCTTTGGTTAGAATTGATATTTTTCGGGCAGAAGCTGGAAAGCCGGTGGCCGAGCCTATAGAGCACCTGTGTCGCTTTCTGCTTATTTTAGGGATTTATGGCGCAAATGCATTCGAAGCAACCATTATCGGCCGGGATCGTTGTCGTTGCCGCCGGGCGCGGCGAGCGTGCAGGCGCGTCCACCGAGGGTCCGAAGCAGTACCGGATGATCGGCGGCAAGCCGGTTATTGCCCATACGCTTGAAAACTTCATGACATGGGAACACGCCTCGCAGATCGTCGTCGTCATTCATCCCGACGACGAGGCGCTGTTCGACAAGGCGCTGCGCCATATCCTCTCGGCAACGCCGATCGTGGCAGTGCATGGCGGCGCGACGCGCCAGCAGTCGGTCCTGGCGGGTCTGAGACATCTCAAGGACAAGGGCATCACCCACGTGCTGATCCACGATGCGGTGCGGCCGTTCTTCGACCATGTCCTGCTCGATCGCATTGCCGGCGCGCTGACCGACGGCGCGCCCGCGGTTCTCCCGGCAACACCGGTCGCGGATACGCTGAAGCGCTCCGACAAAGACGGAACGGTTCTCGAAACCGTGTCGCGTGAGCATCTCTTCGCAGCGCAGACCCCACAGTCCTTCGCCTATGAAGCCATTCTTGCAGCTCATGAAAAGGCCCATTCCGCAGGCCGCATCGATTTCACCGACGACGCTTCGATTGCCGAATGGGCCGGAATGCCGGTCACCATCGTGGAAGGATCGGCTGACAACATGAAACTGACCGTCAAACGCGATATCGCCCTTGCCGACAACCGGCTGTCGTCGTCCGCCTTACCCGATGTTCGCACCGGCAATGGCTACGACGTCCACCAGCTCGTGCCCGGCGACGGCGTGACGCTCTGCGGGCTGTTCATTCCGCACGACCAGAAGCTCAAGGGCCATTCGGACGCCGATGTCGCGCTGCATGCCTTGACGGACGCGCTGCTTGCCACCTGCGGCGCCGGCGATATCGGCGATCATTTCCCGCCATCCGACCCGCAGTGGAAGGGTGCCGCCTCGCGGATTTTTCTTGAGCATGCAGCGAAGATCGTCCGCGACTGCGGCGGCACGATCATGAATGCCGACGTCTCGCTGATCGCCGAAGCGCCGAAGGTCGGCCCTCACCGCGATCAGATGCGCGCCAATCTGGCCGAATTCCTCGGCATCTCGATCGGCCGCTGCTCGGTCAAGGCCACCACCAACGAAACGATCGGCTTCGTCGGCCGCCGTGAAGGTATCGCGGCAATCGCCACGGCCACGGTCGTCTTCCGCGGCACGAAGGAGTGACGATGTTTCCGGCTGATATCATTGCTGTTTCAGAAAAGATCATCCGGGAGTTTTCGGCCGCTGGCCTGATGATCTCGACGGCCGAGTCCTGTACGGGCGGATTGATTGCCGGTGCATTGACCGAGATTTCAGGCTCCTCCGCGGTCGTCGACCGTGGCTTTGTGACCTATACGAATACCGCCAAGATGGAGATGCTCGGCGTTCAGGACGAGGCGCTCGCCCGCTTCGGCGCAGTCTCAGAGGAGACGGCGCGGCAGATGGTGCATGGCGCCCTCTTCCGCTCGCGCGCCGCTGTGGCGGTTGCCGTCACCGGCATTGCGGGACCTGGCGGCGGCTCGCCGGAAAAGCCTGTTGGTCTCGTGCATCTCGCAGCCAAATCGCGGCGCGGCGCACTCGTCCACCGCAAGATGCTCTATGGCGATATCGGCCGCGACAAGGTTCGGCTCGCGACCGTTGCGACAGCTCTGGAAATGCTGCTGTCGCTGAAGTAGCATGCTGGAACAAAAGTCTTCTGCTACCGTTCCTGCCGCGTTGCCGGCCAATGCCGGTTTTGAAGGATTGTTCCCATGCGATACTTGGCCGTCTTCGGCGTTGCATTGAGCCTCGGCTGCATTTCCGCCGCGGAAGCACCGTCCAATTACCAGACCTATACCGGCATCCGTGTCGATTCCGATCCGGTGCTGCTGGCGCGTTACGACCGCGCCCTCTCCTATTGCGAGCGAGAATCGGTGTCGTGGCGCGGTTCGCCCGACACGCGCAGCCTGCGCTACAATACCGCGTTGAGGAACTGCTTCTACCGCCGTAGTTTTGTCGATCGCGGCTACTATGCCTATCCGGCAACGCAGGTCTTCGACCACTTCCTCGACCGCTAAGCTCAGCTGCCGTAGATCGTCGTCGCGCGTTTTTCGAAGGCTTCCGTGAACATGCGGAACGCCCTGTCGAACATCGTCCCCATGAGCGCGCCGAGGATGCGGCTCTTGAACTCGTAGTCGATGAAGAAATTCACGGTCGAGCCGTTGGCGGCGCCGGTGAAGCTCCAGCGGTTGTCGAGATACTTGAATGGGCCATCGATATATTTGACGTCGATGACGTGCTCGGCCTTGTTCAGCAGGACCTGCGTCGTGAAGGTTTCGCGGATCGCTTTGTAGCCGACCGTCATGTCGGCCACGAGCAGGATCTTGCCATCGCGCTCCTTGCGGCTGCGCACGGTCAGCGCCTCGCAGAGCGGCAGGAATTCCGGATAGCGTTCGACATCGGCAACGAGGTCGAACATCTGCTCGGCACTATGGGGAACGGGGCGATGCGTTTCGAATTGCGGCATGAAGGGCAGTTAAGCGGGCGCATCGAGAAGATCAAGAAGGCGGCCCACCTCTCGCCGGCTTTTCAGCTGGAAAACCGGGACATCAGGGCCATAGCGATCGATACCGGCGATGACGAGCGGTGCGAACCGCTGCTCGAACGTCCAGATGTAGGTGAGGAACTCGCGATCGGGCAGCTGTTCCCGGCATCCGGGCGCCATATCCGGCCGCGTCTTGCCGAGATGAAAGAAAGCACGCTTGCAGATGCCCCATAGGCAAAGCCAGCGCGGCATGCGCACCCAGAGGATCAGTTGTGTGCGCGGGACGCGGATATCGAAGGTGGATGGGCCGGTTCCGTCCATCAGCCACTCATCGCCGTTGACGGTGTCGGTGATCAATTGCCGTTCCTCGGCCTTCTCGCGCTTCACCCAGCCCGGCAGCCAGAAGAATTCCCTGTCCATCGAGATATGGGTGAGACCTAGCCTTGCGGAGAGCTTTCGCGACAGCGTGCTCTTGCCGCCGCCGGAGCATCCGATGACCATGATCCGGGAGGACCGGCGCGCGAGGCGGACGGCTTCACCGATATCGTCGATATAAGCAGGCATCGCGTCTCTCGCTCGCAAACAAAAAGCCGCGGCGAAAATCGCCGCGGCTTTCAGAAAATGCAAGCAGGGATTTTATTCTGCGGCGATCAGCGTCTTCTTTTCGCGCGCAGCTTTCAGACGGGCGAAGTCGTCGCCGGCGTGATGCGAGGAGCGCGTCAGCGGGCTGGAGGCGACCATCAGGAAGCCCTTGGTATAGGCTACAGTCTCGTAGGACTTGAATTCGTCCGGCGTGACGAAGCTCATGACCGCATGGTGCTTCTTGGTCGGCTGCAGGTATTGGCCGATCGTCAGGAAGTCTACGTCGGCGGTGCGCAGGTCGTCCATCAGCTGGAGTACTTCGTTCCGCTCTTCGCCGAGACCGACCATGATGCCCGATTTGGTGAACATCGTCGGGTCCAGTTCCTTCACGCGCTGCAGCAGGCGGATGGAGTGGAAATAGCGGGCGCCGGGGCGAACCGTCAGATAGTTGCCCGGCACGGTTTCCATGTTGTGGTTGAAAACGTCAGGCTTGGCGGCGACGACGCGCTCCAGGGCACCCGGCTTCTTCAGGAAGTCAGGCGTCAGGATCTCGATCGTCGTCTGAGGAGACGCGGCGCGGATGGCCCAGATCACCTTTTCGAAATGCTCGGCGCCGCCATCGGCCAGATCGTCACGATCGACCGAGGTGATGACGACGTGCGAAAGGCCCATCTGCTTGACGGCCTTGGCGACATTCTCGGGCTCGGCCATATCCAGCGCATTCGGCTTGCCTGTCGAGACATTGCAGAAGGCGCAGGCGCGGGTACAGATCTCGCCCATGATCATGAAGGTGGCGTGCTTCTTGTCCCAGCACTCGCCGATATTCGGGCAGCCGGCTTCCTCGCAGACGGTGACGAGCTTGTGCTCCTTCACGATCGAGCGCGTCTCCGAGTAACCCTTCGACGTCGGCGCCTTGACGCGGATCCAGTCCGGCTTGCGCAGCACTTCCTGGTCCGGCCGGTGGGCCTTTTCGGGATGGCGTACGCGCTTTACGTCGGGATTGATCGTGTCGAGGATAGTGACCATTGCAGTTTCAACTTTCCGCCGCCCGATGCGGCTTCATCATCAGTCTGCACATAAGTGTTTTACGCCGATCTTACAATCGAGCCGTCATGTGCATCATCGCCGGACGAGCCGGGCGAGAAAAATCAGCAGGCAGGCACCCAGGAAGCCGGTGACGAAGTAGCCGAGCCGCCCGCCGGCCACTTCGATATGGAATTGCGCCAGAATGGCGGTGGCGACGACGGAGCCGACAATGCCGAGCACGATGTTCAGCAGAATGCCGTACCGTGCCTCCATCAGCTTGCCTGCGAGCCAGCCCGCAAAACCGCCGATGATGATTGCCGCTATCCAGCCGACGCCTTCCATATGAACCCTTTTCCCTACGCTATCGCCCTTGCGATCAGCACCACGATGATGGCGCCGACCGTGGCGTGAATGATCTGCACCACCAACGCATTTTCAATGCCGAGCGAGATGCCCAGTGCATTGAACAGAAACCCGCCCACGAAGGCGCCGATGACGCCGCTCAGCAGGCACCGTATCAGCCCGCCCCCACCGACCACGAGGCTTGCCAGAAAACCGGCGACAAGCCCGATCAGCAGAAAGATGAGCAATGCCTGCGTACTCATTGACATGATGATTTCCTTTCGTTTTTCCCTCTTTCAGGGATGGCCTCTGCTATCCTCAAGAAAGAGGGCGGAAACGGAAATTATCAAGCGTTCAGCACGCGTCCGTAAGCGTCGAGCACGGCTTCCTTCATCGATTCCGAAACGGTCGGATGCGGGAAGATCGTGTGCATCAGTTCTTCTTCCGTCGTCTCCAGGTTCATGGCGACGACGAAGCCTTGGATCAGCTCGGTGACTTCGGCACCGACCATGTGGGCGCCGAGCAGTTCGCCCGTCTTCTTGTCGAAAATCACCTTGACCATGCCCTGGTCTTCGCCGAGCGCGATCGCCTTGCCATTGGCGACGAAGGAGAAGCGGCCGACGCGGATATCGCGGCCGGCTTCCTTGGCCTTGGCTTCGGTGAGGCCGACCGAGGCGACCTGCGGGTTGCAATAGGTACAGCCCGGAACCTTGCTCTTGTCGGTCGGGTGCACATTCGGCAGGCCGGCGATCTTCTCGATGCAGACGACGCCTTCGTGCTCTGCCTTGTGAGCGAGCATCGGCGGGCCGGCAACGTCGCCGATCGCGTAGATGCCGGGGACATTGGTCTTGCCGTAGCCGTCGATGACGACGCAGCCGCGGTCGGTCTTGACGCCGAGCGCCTCGAGGCCGAGGTTCTCGATATTGCCCTGAACGCCGACGGCGGAGATCATGCGATCGGCGGTGATCTGCTGTACCTTGCCGTCAGCCGTCTCGACATGCGCCGTGACGCTGTCTGCCGATTTCTCGACCTTGGTGATCTTGGCGCTGGTGAAAATCTTCAGGCCGCGCTTTTCCAGCTGCTTGCGGGCGATCGCAGTGATCTCGGCATCTTCGACCGGCATGATGGTCGGCATGACTTCAACGACGGTGACGTCACCGCCCATCGAACGGTAGAAGCTGGCGAACTCGATGCCGATGGCGCCCGAGCCCATGACGATCAGCGACTTCGGCAGAACATCCGGCTTCAGCGCTTCGAAATAGGTCCAGATCAGCTTGCCATCGGGCTCGATTCCGGGCAGCGCACGCGGACGGGCGCCGGTGGCGATGATGATGTGCTTGGCGGTGTAGGTGCCGCCCTCGGCCTTGATGTTCTTCGGCAGCGGATGCTGCGGCTCGACAACAGGCTTCGTCGACTTGGAGACGACGATCTCGCCGGGCTTGGTGATCTTCGCCTCGCCCCAGATGACATCGACCTTATTCTTCTTCATCAGGAAGCCGACGCCGGCATTCAGGCGGCCGGAAACGGCGCGCGAGCGGGCGACGACAGCCTTGGTGTCGGCCTTGACCGAACCTTCGAGAACCAGGCCGTAATCCTTTAGGTGATTCGAATGATCTAGGATTTCGGCGGAGCGCAGCAGCGCCTTGGTCGGGATGCAGCCCCAGTTCAGGCAGATGCCGCCCAGGTGCTCGCGCTCGACGATCGCGACCTTCAGACCGAGCTGACCGGCGCGCACCGCCGCGACATAGCCGCCCGGACCCGAACCGATGATGATGACGTCGTAATTCTCAGCCATGTTTCCTGCCTTTTTATCCGGCGAGGCGGGTCAAAAGCACCCACTCGTGTTTCTTGCTGCTCTCGAAAATCGGCACGGCATCCGCGCGATCCGCTTCCGAGAAACCATTCTTCTTGTACAGCGCCAGCGCTGCCTCATTGTCGCTCGATGTGATCAGGCTGACCGGCAAGCCATTTGCCTTGTCGATCTGATCGCCGAGCAGTTTCATTCCAATGCCGATGCCGCGCAGATGGCGGTAGACGGCCAGCGTACCGATGAACCAGCCGCCGGCGACCGTCTTCTGCATGGTGATCACTGGCACCAGCGCCGGACGATCCGTTTCGATGGCGCTGATGCCGGCGCCGAGTTCGTAACCCACCGCCGCTCCGGCGATTTCGCCATAAGCTTCGGCGACGACAGCATTCTGCCAGCTTCCCCACTCGCCATCCCGGCTCATCTTCAGCCGGCCCTGCTCGAGGGGCGTATCGACCTTGCCGCCGGAGACTTCGGAGAACCAAAGCCATGAAGCAAAACCGTGAGAGCCGATATCGACGAGGATCGCGAGCTCTGCCGCATCCCGCCGTTCCGCCGGCCGCAGCGCGGCGAAGGTGCCCACGGTCACACTCCCAGCATCATCCGGACGACAGATTCCAGACCGCGCCCGAGAGCGCGGGTATTTTCCGCATCGAGATGCACGCCATCGAGCGGCGTGGTTCTCGCAACAGAACTGCCGTCGAAGAAGCCGCAGCCGAGTTCGTCGGCAAGATCGCGATAGAGGGTCGCGAGCTTTGCAGACTCCTCGACACCACCGGCAAAGGACGCGGCAAACGGTGCGTTCGCCGTCTCGCACAGAACCGGCGGCGCGACGATCAGGATATCCGGCCCGTCGAATTCGAAGGGCCAGGCATGATTGCGGATCAGCCGCACCAGGCGGGCGATGCCCTGGCAGGCGGCAAAGGCCGAACCTGCCACGACAGGTTTCATGTCGTTGGTGCCAAGCAGCAGGATGACCAGATCGAGCGGCGCATGCGTCTGCAGGATGGTCGGCAGAACGCGCGCGCCGTTGCGGTCGCAATCGGCCAGATGGTCGTCGAAGGCGGTGGTCCGGCCGTTCAAGCCTTCAGCGATGACGCGCGTGCCGTTGCCGAGCGCTGCCTGCAGCACGCTCGGCCAACGATCCTCGTAGGCATGGCGGCCGATCGTCTCGGCGCTGTAGCCCCAGGTCAGCGAGTCACCATAGCAAAGAACGGTCTTCGTCATTTCCGCCTCCGCTCAATGCTCAGACGAGCATGCCCATCGGGTTTTCGATATAGCCCTTGAAGGCCTGCAGCAGCTGCGCGCCGAGTGCACCATCGACGCAGCGATGGTCGGTCGACAGGGTGACGCTCATGACCGTTGCAATGGCCATCTCGCCCTTCTTGACGACAACGCGCTGCTCGCCTGCGCCGACCGCCAGGATCGTTGCATGCGGCGGGTTGATGACGGCTGCGAAATCCTTCACGCCCATCATGCCCATATTCGAAACCGAGGTCGTGCCGCCCTGATATTCTTCAGGCTTCAGCTTGCGATCCTTGGCGCGCTTGCCGAGGTCCTTCATCTCGTTGGAGATGGCGGACAGCGTCTTCAGCTCGGCCTTGCGGATGATCGGGGTGATCAGGCCGCCGGGGATCGACACCGCGACGCCGACATCGGCATGCTTGTGCTTGACCATGTTGTTGTCGGTCCAGGAGACGTTTGCATCCGGAACGTCGCGCAGCGCCAGAGCCATCGCCTTGATGACCATGTCGTTGACCGAGAGCTTGTAGGCCGGTGCGCTGTCCTTGCGGGGAGCGGCATCGTTCAGTTGCGCGCGAAGCGCCATCAGTGCGTCGAGTTCGCAATCGACGGTGACGTAGAAGTGCGGCACGGTCTGCTTCGATTCCACCAGGCGGCGGGCGATCGTCTTGCGCATGTTGTCATGCGGCACGAGCTCGTAGGAACCCTGCTCGAAGAGCTTGAGAACGGCTTCTTCCGAAGCACCCTTCGGGGCTGCGGCAGGAGCAGCAGCGGCCTGAGGTGCAGCTGCAGAAGCAGCAGGCGCAGCCGCCTTGGCACCACCACCGGATACGGCAGCTTCGACATCGCTCTTGACGACGCGGCCATGCGGGCCGGAGCCGGTGACAGCAGCGAGATCGATACCGGCTTCCTTCGCGAGGCGGCGTGCCAGCGGCGACGAGAAGGTGCGGTTGCCAGACGATGCGGCAGCAGCAGGTGCTGCGGCAGGAGCGGCGGCTGCCGGGGCAGCTGCGGCTTCAGCCTTCGGTGCCGGGGCAGCTTCGGCCTTCGGAGCCGGCGCGGACGAACCGGCGCCGCTTGCGGCCGCCTTCACGTCTTCGCCATCGGCAGCCAGAACGGCAATCAGCGCGTTGACCTTGACGCCTTCCGTACCAGCCGGAACGACGATCTTGGCAACGGTGCCTTCATCGACCGCTTCGACTTCCATCGTCGCCTTGTCGGTTTCGATCTCGGCGATGACATCGCCAGACTTGACCGTATCGCCTTCCTTGACTAGCCACTTGGCCAGGTTGCCTTCTTCCATCGTCGGAGAGAGGGCAGGCATCGTGATGTTGATAGGCATCGAAATACACTCCCCTTATTTGTAGCAGACGGTCTTCACTGCCTGGACGACTTCGTCGACATTCGGCAGCGCCAGCTTTTCGAGGTTTGCGGCGTAAGGCATCGGAACGTCCTTGCCGGCGATCGTCAGGACCGGTGCGTCGAGATAATCGAAGGCCTGCTGCATGACGCGGGTGGCGATTTCGGTGCCAACCGAGTTCTGCGGGTAGCCTTCTTCGACGGTAACAAGACGGCCGGTCTTCTTGACCGATTCGATAACCGTCGGAAGGTCCATCGGACGCAGGGTGCGAAGGTCGATCAGCTCGACGTCGATGCCGATCTTCTCAAGTTCAGCGGCTGCCTTCGTGGCATAGGTCATGCCGATACCGAAGGAAACGATGGTCACATCCTTGCCCTGACGGTGAATACGGGCCTTGCCGATCGGCAGAACGAAATTGTCGAGCTTCGGTACGTCGAAGTGCTGGCCGTAGAGAATTTCGTTCTCGAGGAAGACAACCGGGTTCGGATCACGGATCGCGGCCTTCAGCAGGCCCTTGGCGTCGGCTGCCGTGTAGGGCATGACGACCTTGAGGCCGGGGATCTGGCTGTACCAGGAAGCGTAATCCTGGCTGTGCTGGGCGCCGACGCGTGCGGCTGCACCGTTCGGGCCGCGGAAGACGATCGGAGCGCCCATCTGGCCGCCGGACATGTAGAGCGTCTTGGCAGCGGAGTTGATGATCTGGTCGATCGCCTGCATGGCGAAGTTGAAGGTCATGAACTCGACGATCGGCTTCAGGCCGGCCATCGCAGCGCCGACGCCGACGCCGGCAAAGCCGTGCTCGGTGATCGGGGTGTCGATGACGCGGCGGGCGCCGAATTCCTGCAGCAGGCCCTGGGTGACCTTGTAGGCACCCTGATACTCGGCCACTTCTTCGCCCATGACGAAGACGTTGTCGTCAGCGCGCATTTCTTCGGCCATCGCGTCGCGAAGCGCTTCGCGGACGGTCATGGAGACCATCTCGGTGCCGGCGGGGATTTCCGGATCGTTCGGTGCTGCGGCCTTCGGCTCAGCCGGAACCGGTGCTGCGGCAGGCTTGGCTTCTGCGGCCGGTGCCGGAGCAGCGGCGGGAGCCGGTGCAGCAGCGGGTGCGGCCGAGATGTCGGAAGCCGATTCGCCGTCCTGCAAGAGGATCGCGATCTTGGCGTTGACCTTGACGTTTTCGGTGCCGGCCGGAACCAGCAGCTTGCCGATCACGCCTTCATCGACGGCTTCGACTTCCATCGTCGCCTTGTCGGTTTCGATTTCGGCAATCACATCACCAGAGGTGACCTTGTCGCCTTCATTCTTGAGCCATTTGGACAGCGTGCCTTCTTCCATCGTCGGAGAGAGGGCGGGCATGAGGATATCGATAGGCATTGGTTCCCTCCCCGATTAGAGCAGAATGTCGGTGTAGAGCGCGGATGCATCCGGCTCCGGATCGTTCTGGGCGAAATCGGCGCTGTCGGCGACGATGTCGCGGACGTCCTTGTCAATCGCCTTCAGATCGTCTTCGGAGGCCCAGCCCTTTTCGACGAGGCGCTGACGCACCTGCTCGATCGGGTCATGCTCCGAGCGCATCTTCTGCACTTCGTCCTTGGAACGGTACTTGGCCGGGTCCGACATGGAGTGGCCGCGGTAGCGGTAGGTCAGCATTTCCAGGATGATCGGGCCCTTGCCGGAGCGGCAATGCTCGAGCGCCTCGTCGGCGGCAGCCTTGACGGCGCGAACATCCATGCCATCGACCTGTACGCCCGGAATGCCGAAGCCGGAGCCGCGCAGCGAATAGTTCGACTGTGCGGTGGCGCGGGCCGTGGAGGYGCCCATAGCGTAGCGGTTGTTTTCGACGATATAGATGATCGGCAGCTTCCAGAGTGCCGCCATGTTGAAGCTTTCGTAAACCTGGCCCTGGTTGGCCGCGCCGTCGCCGAAATAGGCGACGCTGACCGAGTCATTGCCGCGGTAGCGGTTGGCAAATGCCAAGCCGGTGCCGAGCGAGACCTGCGCGCCGACGATGCCGTGTCCGCCGTAGAAATGCTTTTCCTTCGAGAACATGTGCATCGAACCGCCCTTCCCGTGGGAATAGCCGTTGCGGCGGCCGGTCAGTTCGGCCATGACGCCGCGGGCGCTCATGCCGGTTGCCAGCATGTGGCCGTGGTCGCGATAGGCAGTGATGACCTGATCGCCATCCTTCTGCGCCATCTGCATGCCGACGACGACAGCTTCCTGGCCGATGTAAAGGTGACAGAAACCACCAATGAAGCCCATGCCGTAAAGCTGGCCGGCCTTCTCTTCGAAGCGGCGGATCAGCAGCATCTCGCGGTAAGCCTTGAGCTCCTCGTCGCGATCGAAATCGGCGACAGGACCACCATTCGAGGCCTTGGCTGCGGATTTTGCGCTGGTCTTGCGGCTGGAAACGGTCGCGTTCTTTCGCGGCGCCATTCAACCCTCCCTATGGGTTTGTGGTTCTTAGGTGGCGCGTACCATAGGGAAGAAATATGGCCACAGCAATGCCATAAATGCATGGCACGTATTCAGGATTAAGCCACTGATAATTCTATATAATTAACGATTAACTTGTTTTCGGTTAATTGGAATATGAATTGAATATGACGACCTCGTCGGCGCGTGACATATTCAGCTGGTAACGGGCTTTTTCGTCCAGCATATCCTTGTCGAGAGAGCCATCGCTCAGAAGCGCGACCTGCTGCTCGATATGCTCGCGCTTGGCCTTCAGCGTCGCAAGCTCCTTCTCGCGGGCGATGCGCCGCTGCTCGAAGACTTCGGTCGCACGCAGGCCGTAATCGCCATGGATGCAATGATAGCCGAAATAGGAGAGAAAGGCGACCGTCATAGCCGGAACAACGAACCGGCCGATCTTCTTTTTCTTATGATGCTTTGTCCACATACGCACACATGCTCTAAAACGCATTACCTATGTGATGAGAGTAGCGCTGAGAGATTAACCGTCCGTTGACTATGAATTTTTGCGGGCAAGAAAAAACCCGCACCGGTGAAGCGCGGGTTTCAAGGCATTGAACCTTAACGGCTATCAGCCGCGGATGATCGAGCGGCCGGCGTAGCGGGCCTGCGGGCCGAGGCCCTCTTCGATGCGGATCAGCTGGTTGTACTTTGCAAGACGATCCGAGCGCGACAGCGAGCCGGTCTTGATCTGACCGCAGTTGGTGGCAACCGCGAGATCGGCAATCGTGGAATCTTCGGTTTCGCCCGAACGGTGCGACATGACGGCGGTGTAGGCTGCCTTGTGCGCAGTGTTGACGGCGTCGAGGGTTTCCGTCAGCGAGCCGATCTGGTTGACCTTGACGAGGATGGAGTTGGCAACGCCCATCTTGATACCGTCGCGCAGGCGGGCCGAATTGGTGACGAAGAGATCGTCGCCGACCAGCTGAACCTTCTTGCCGGCCAAATCGGTCAGGGCCTTCCAGCCGTCCCAATCGTCTTCAGCCATGCCGTCTTCGATCGAAATGATCGGATACTGGGCAGCGAGCTGCGCCAGGTATTCGGCCATGGCGCCCGGCTCCAGCGTGCGGCCTTCGCCTTCGAGAACGTACTTGCCGTCCTTGAAGAATTCGGTCGAGGCGCAGTCGAGGCCGAGATAGATGTCTTCGCCCGGCTTGTAGCCAGCCTTTTCGATCGACTTCATGATGAAATCGAGGGCTTCAGGGGCGCTCTTCAGACCCGGTGCAAAACCGCCTTCGTCGCCGACGTTGGTGTTGTGGCCCTGAGCCGAGAGTTCCTTCTTGAGGACGTGGAAGACTTCCGAACCCATGCGGACGGCTTCACGGATCGAGTCGGCGCCCACGGGCAGGATCATGAATTCCTGGAAGTCGATCGGGTTATCGGCATGGGCACCGCCGTTGATGATGTTCATCATCGGAACAGGCAGCAGGTGGGCGGAAGCGCCACCGACGTAACGGTAAAGCGGCAGGCCGGCAGCTTCAGCGGCAGCCTTGGCGACAGCGAGCGAAACGCCGAGGATGGCGTTGGCGCCGAGGCGCGACTTGTTCGGCGTGCCGTCCAGCTCGATCATGATGTTGTCGATCTGGATCTGGTTTTCGGCGTCGATGCCGCCGATGGCGTCAAAGATTTCCGTGTTGGCAGCTTCGACAGCCTTTTCAACACCCTTGCCGAGATAGCGCTTGCCGCCATCGCGAACTTCGACGGCTTCGTGCGCGCCGGTCGAGGCACCCGATGGAACAGCCGCGCGGCCCATGCTGCCATCTTCCAGATAAACGTCGACCTCGACGGTGGGGTTGCCACGGCTATCGAGAATCTCGCGGGCGATGATATCGGTAATTGCAGTCATGGGTTTCTTCCTGCTCGGTGGGTGGGATAAATCGTTTGAAATCGTCTTAATCGAAGGCACGCAAATTACAATGGCCGTTTTTGAGCCGCCTAACATGCCTTCGTTTCAGGCCTCATTCGAGGCCTATTACAGGATCATGTCAGCCTTTTGAACGTCAGGCCGCTTTCGCGATCGCGTCGAAGGCGAGAAGCTTTTCGAGAAGCCGCGGCATGTCCTTCAGATAGACCATATTCGGGCCGTCGGACGGGGCGTTGTCCGGGTCTTCGTGGGTTTCGACGAACACACCTGCGACACCGACGGCAACGGCGGCACGCGCCAGGGTCTCGACGAATTCGCGCTGACCACCGCTCGAGCCGCCCTGCCCGCCCGGCTGCTGCACGGAATGCGTGGCGTCGAAGATAACGGGAGCGCCGAGTGCGGCCATGATCGGCAGCGAGCGCATGTCGGAGACCAGCGTGTTGTAACCGAAGGAGGCGCCGCGTTCGCAGAGCAGGATGTTCGGATTGCCGCTGGCATTCAGCTTGGCGAGAACATTCTTCATGTCCCAAGGCGCCAGGAACTGGCCCTTCTTGACGTTGACGATCCGGCCGGTCTTGGCTGCGGCAACGAGAAGATCGGTCTGGCGGCTGAGGAAGGCCGGTATCTGCAGGATGTCGGCGACGGAAGCCACCTGCTCGCACTGCTCTTCCGTGTGAATGTCGGTCAAAACAGGGAAGCCGAATTCCTTCTTCAGATCGGAGAAGACTTCGAGCGCCTTTTCAAGACCGATGCCGCGCTCGGCGGAAAGCGATGTGCGGTTCGCCTTGTCGAAAGACGACTTATAGACGAGGCCGATACCGAGCGACTTGCAGAGTTCGCTCAGAACACCGGCGACCATGAAAGCGTGGTCGCGGCTTTCCATCTGGCAGGGACCGGCAATCAGCGACAGCTTGCCCGTATTCGAAAATGTGACGCGGCCAGCACCCTCGCCGGCGACGACTTCTGCATTGGTGTTGCTCATTGGATCTCCTCGAAGGCAAAGATCGCGCCTTGTCCCGGCGCCGGCTTCACCAATAGACGATTGCTCATACTGACATGGGTGATCCCGTTAGCAGCCAAATGCGCCGCTGTCACGGCCAGATCACCGACCGAAAACACGATTGCGCGCGCCCTGAGGCCGTTATCGGTCCCAAGTGGCTCCGCATCGAAATAGGCCTCCATGCCCTCGTTCGAGAAGATGGAAAGTTTCCCGTTCGGTAATTCGAAGGATAGGCCGAGTGCCGCCTCCCTAGGCTCAGCTCCACCGCTGGCTGTCTCAAGAAATTCGGCGAAGGCCTGCGGATCCTCAGCGCTCAGGGCAATCTCGCTGATGCCGATGACGCCGTTTGCATGGGTTTCCAGTGCCTTGCGATCGGCCGGAAAGGCGTTGACCCGCTGGCAGGCGAAGAAGAAGACATCGGGCGCCCGGAGATCGGCGGCAAAGGCGAGCTTGAAGGCGCCCGTTGCCTGTGTTTCGTCGGGCATGACGATCGGCCGCGAGAATTCGACCATATCACCGCCGCTCAGCTGCGCGCCATCATAGGCAGCCTTGTCCGCATCGGCATCATCGGTGCCGAAGACGATGGCCGAAAAGCCGTCATCGCCGCAGCGGAAGCGGAAGGCCTGATCGCGGGCGACGAAGCTGTTGCCCTTCGCGACGGCCGCGTCGCACTCCGCCTGGTTGGCGACACCGAGCGGTTCGAGGTAGGTCCTGTCGGCAAGGAAGATGCAGGCATTCTCCGTTCCGAACGGATGACGGCCATCGGCCGCGACGGTGAAACCGAGACGGCCGAGTCGCTCGCGGGCAACATCTATATGGGTGACGGGCAGTACCAGATGATCGAGCGGATGCGTCATGGCGGTTCCCTCCGGTGAAGCCGGCAGAGATTTGCACGCCCTGCCTGGTAAAGCGCAAGCGTGGATCACCAATCCGGCAAATAAACTTTCAAAAACGACGAAAAATCATCGGAAGTTTTACCAATATTTAGGCACTTGCGGAACACATATGGAACATATAGTGTCCGTTCTGGCTTTGTTTCACGAATCTGGGGAAAGACTTCGATGCTGACGCGCAAACAACAGGAGCTTCTCCTCTTCATTCACGAGCGGATGAAGGAGTCCGGCGTACCGCCGTCCTTCGACGAAATGAAGGACGCGCTCGACCTGGCTTCCAAGTCGGGCATCCATCGCCTGATCACGGCTTTGGAAGAACGTGGCTTCATTCGCCGCCTACCGAACAGGGCGCGCGCACTCGAGGTCATCAAGCTTCCGGAAGCCTACAGCCCGAGCATCCAGCCGCGCCGCGGCTTCTCGCCGAGCGTCATCGAAGGCAGCCTCGGCAAGCCGCAGCCGGTCGCGCCGCCGAAGCCTGCGAACGAGGACAATCACACGTCGATCTCGGTGCCGGTCATGGGCCGGATCGCAGCCGGTGTGCCGATTTCGGCGATCCAGCAGAACACACACGACATCACTGTTCCCGCCGACATGCTCGGAAACGGTGAACATTATGCTCTTGAGGTCAAGGGCGACTCGATGATCGAGGCCGGCATCTTCGACGGCGATACGGTCATCATCCGCAACACCAATACCGCCAATGCCGGTGATATCGTCGTTGCTCTCGTCGATGACGAAGAGGCAACGCTGAAGCGCTTTCGCCGCAAGGGTGCATCCGTTGCGCTCGAAGCTGCCAACCCGGCTTACGAAACCCGTATTTTCGGACCGGACCGCGTCAAGGTTCAGGGCAAGCTCGTTGGCCTTATCCGCCGCTATCACTGAGCGTCTCGCTTTCACCAAAAGTGCCGCTGCGCCAATCGTAGGCGCGGTGGCGGATCCAGGGCCGGTCGAGACCCTCGAATGATGTGGTGATTTCGGCGATCCCATTGGGGAAACGAAGCTCGACAGCGCCTGTCTTTCGCAGTGTCTCCCCGGTGAAAAGCAGGGCGCCTGAGCGGCAGGTATCGAGGCGCAGGCGAACTGGTGTGACGACGATATCGGATATGTCGCAGGCTGGGCCAAGGAACGCCGCATTCTCGATCACGGTCAGGATCGAACCGTTGTCGAGCTTCGCCGTACACCAGGACTTTTTCACGCATGAGAAGCGCTCGCCCGTCGCACTGGCCTTGATCGCGTTCATGGTGTCGTTCTGCTGTGCCTCCGTCAGTTTCAGCCTTTCACCGCGCGGTGCGGTGGGAATATCCGGGAGCGCCGGGAACGCCGGTGACAAATGCTTATCGATCACCAGAGCGCGCCTCCATTGATCAAAGATGAAGCCCGGTGGCCGCTCGCGATTGGTGGCGAGGCCGTTGTCACTGACGATGCCCGCCATGCTCCCGTCCTCGGCAATCACGATTTTCGGCGGCGGAGGGCCTCCTAACATCGCGGCTGCTGTCGTCGATGCCACCAAGATCGCGGTGCCGAGATGGCGCATGCGGCTGCGCAGCAAAGTCAGCAGCAGGAAACCTGTCACCGCCGCGGGAAAGTACCAAAACGCCAGGCGCCCGACGCCGATATCGCCGCCCCATGAGGCAACCGTCCTGGCAATGGCGATCACCAGATCGAGCCCGAAACCCGTCACTTGCCACGCCCATACATCGAGGCCGAAGGGCATCAACAGCATGGCAATGAGGCCGAACGGCATGATGATGAAGGAGATAATCGGCATTGCGGCGAGATTGGCTGGCAGGCCATAGGCCGTCAGCCGGTGGAAGTGCTCGACCGAGAACAATGCAGTCGAGAAGCCGCCGATGACGGAGGTCAGCAGGATGCCGCCGAAGAACGCGGCGGCGGAAGACAGCATCCTGACGGCGCGAAACTTTGCGAAGGGCCGGTCGCGCACCGGCCTCTCCTTCCAGAGCGCATAGCCCGCGACGAGGGCCAGTGTCGCGGCGAAGGACATCTGGAAGCTTGGCCCCATGATCTCCGAGGGTGAGAGGACAATGATCACCAGCGCCGATAGGGTTACGTTGCGCAGACTGATCGACGGCCGGTCGAAGAAGACCGCCGCCAGCATGATCGCCATCATGATGAAGGCGCGCTCGGCGGAGACTGCGAAGCCCGAGATCAGGAAATAGGCGGTGACGGCGGCAAGCGCACCGGCTGCGGCGATCTTCTTGACGGGATAGGCCTGGACGACAGCCGGAAGCAGGCTGAGCACGGTGCGGAAGCCGACGAAGAAGATGCCTGCCGACAGCGCCATGTTGAGACCGGAAATGGCAATGATATGCGCAAGGCCCGATTGGCGCAGCGCCTCGGTCGTCTCGCTCGAAATGGCGCGGCGCTCGTCCGTGACCAGAGCGGCGGCAAAAGCGCCGGTGTCGCCAGGCAGGATGCCTCTAATACGGTCGCCGATGCCGCTTCTCAAGCGGTAGAGCCATTCAAGCGCGCGATCCTGCATCGATGCGGACCCGGGTTCGTCCGCCGGAACCACGGCAGGGGCACCATAAAAGAAACCGTTGCCACCGACGCCGTCGAAATAGGCACCGAACGAAAAGTCGTTGAGGCCGGGAAGAGCGGGCCCTGAGGGCGGCGTCAGCCTTGCCCTGCCCTTCAGCCAAGTCCCGGTTTCGAACTCCGCTTTCTGGCCGCGCGCAATCACGGTCACCTGCTCTGGCAGCCGCTTCAGCGCCGGGTTCTCCGTCGCCTTGAGCGCCAACAGATACCGCCAGCCGCCGCGGCCATCGCTTTCCCGCCGCTCTACGCGGCCTGTCAGCGTCGTCGTTACCGCCGAATCGAGAACGACAGTACCGGCTCTCCAGGTCTCGAATTGTGCGGCGAGGATGCCAACAGCGATCAACGTCATGGAGGCCACGCAGATCCGGCTCCACTCCCGGCCGCGATCGGTCACGGCGAGCAGCAGAAGCAGCACGACCGCGCATGAAAGCGGCACAGCCGGTGAAATGTCTGCGCCGCAGGCAAACCAGAGAACGGAGCCCAGTCCGAGCGCCACCGGCGCAAACAACATGCGGCCGCCATAAGCCAGCTCTTCGATAGCGCAGGCCGGCAGGCTTTGCGCAACACGGCGCTGCAGCGACCGAAGAGCATGAATAGAAAGCTGCCGGCGGTGACCTAGATTAACAGGTGCGAAGAGAGAGCCTGCTGCAGGCGGCATCAGCGGCGTCTGCGGCAATTTGGCCGCGGCACCGATGGTGATCGTGCTGACGTCGCTGGTTTTCAACTCCGGCATGCAAAGAGCCTGATGACCCGATAGAATACAACCAGAATGCAACCCTGCGCGCGTTTCAGCAACAATAATCGATTGAAAAATGATGAAAAAACGTGAGTGCAAAAAGCCTAAATAAATCATCGGCTTCCGCTATGCGTTTACAGCATCGCAGGAGTGCCTAAAAGTTGATACTGCGATGCACAAAATGGCGTCACGGTAACTTGGCATTAGGCGCGCTATCATATAGCAATCTGAGCGGACGCTTAACCCTATGGCGCTTTTATGGCGCCGCCGCCAATTTGGAGGATCAGAATGACGGATCAAAGCGCAACAATCAAAATCGGCGACAAATCCGCCAATCTTTCCGTAAAGAGCGGAACGATTGGGCCTGATGTCATCGATATCGGCGCACTCTACAAGAACACCGGTTCCTTCACGTACGATCCTGGTTTTACCTCGACCGCATCCTGTGAATCGAAGATCACCTACATCGATGGCGATGAAGGCGTTCTGCTGCACCGCGGCTATCCGATCGAGCAGTTGGCCGAGCACGGCGACTTCCTCGAAGTCTGCTATCTGCTGCTCTACGGCGAACTCCCGACCGCAGCGCAGAAGAAGGACTTCGATTACCGCGTCACGCACCACACCATGGTGCACGAGCAGATGAGCCGCTTCTTCACCGGCTTCCGCCGCGATGCTCACCCGATGGCCGTCATGTGCGGCTGTGTCGGCGCGCTTTCGGCCTTCTACCACGACTCGACCGATATCACCGATCCGCACCAGCGTATGGTCGCTTCGCTGCGCATGATCGCCAAGATGCCGACGCTGGCCGCCATGGCCTACAAGTATCACATCGGTCAGCCCTTCGTTTACCCGAAGAACGACTTGGACTACGCGTCGAACTTCCTGCGCATGTGCTTTGCCGTCCCTTGCGAAGAGTACACGGTCAATCCGGTTCTCTCGCGCGCCATGGACCGCATCTTCATCCTGCATGCCGACCACGAGCAGAACGCCTCGACCTCGACCGTTCGTCTCGCCGGCTCTTCGGGTGCAAACCCGTTCGCTTGCATCGCGGCCGGCATTGCCTGCCTCTGGGGCCCCGCTCACGGCGGCGCCAACGAAGCGGCCCTCAACATGCTCTCGGAAATCGGCTCGGTCGACCGCATCCCTGAATATGTTGCCCGCGCCAAGGACAAGAACGATCCGTTCCGCCTGATGGGCTTCGGTCACCGCGTGTACAAGAACTACGATCCGCGCGCCAAGATCATGCAGAAGACGACGCATGAAGTTCTCGGCGAACTCGGCATCAAGGACGATCCGCTTCTCGAAGTGGCGATGGAACTCGAGCGCATCGCGCTGACCGACGAGTATTTCATCGAGAAGAAGCTTTACCCGAACATCGACTTCTACTCGGGTATCACGCTGAAGGCTCTCGGATTCCCCACGACCATGTTCACGGTTCTCTTCGCTCTCGCCCGCACCGTCGGCTGGATCGCGCAGTGGAACGAAATGATCGAGGATCCGCAGCAGCGTATCGGCCGTCCGCGCCAGCTCTATATCGGCGAGGCCGAGCGTAACTACGTTCCGGTTTCCAAGCGCTAAGCGCCTATATCAGCGAAACAAAAAACCCGGTCATTTCTGACCGGGTTTTTTCTTGTCCAGAATCTCGAGAACGACCTCGGCCGCCTTTTGTCCCGGCGGCTTGTCCGTCTGCATGCGCTGCCAGACGAGATCGAAGCCCTCGATCATCGCGCGGCGCTGCAGCGTATCTGCCGACAGCCGCTCCATCCATCGCGACAGGCTGCCGCCGCGGACAACCTCGTTGATATATTCGGGCACGACCGCGTAGTCGGCGATCAGGTTCGGAATGGCAGCTGTCCAGGTCTTGATACGGCCCGTCAGCAGCTTCATGATCCAGTCGATCTTGTAGGCCGACACCGTCGGCACGCCGGCGAGCCCCAGCTCCAGGATCACCGTTCCGGACGCGGCCATCGCTGCATCGGCTTCGGCGAAAGCCCGCCACTTCGCCTCGCTGCCGACAAGGATCTCCGGCTTCACCGGCCAATCCTTGATCATCTCGCGCACCTGCGCCTCGCGTCTGGCGACGGTCGGCAGCATGAAGCGCATCTCGCCGTTGCGCGAGACGAGCTCATTCACTGCATCGCCGAAATGAGGCAAAAGACGGTTGATCTCCGAGGCCCGGGAGCCGGGGAGCAGCATGATCGACTTGACGGCAGACTGGGTAGAGTTTGCCCTTGCGCTGCGCGCGTTTCGTGTCGCGATGAGATCCTGATCTGCCGTCAGCCGGTGACCGACATAGGTCGTCGGCGGCCCGCCGAGTTCCTTCATCACGCCGGGCTCGAATGGCAGGACCGCCAGAACATGATCGACATATCCCAGCATGCGTTGTGCGCGGTATTCCTTCCACGCCCAGACACTCGGACAGACATAGTTGACGACAGGCAGATCCGGAAGAGCCGCGCATACGCGTTTGGCGACGCGATGGGTAAAGTCGGGACTGTCGATGATGACGAGAACATCAGGCTTGGCGGCGATGATTGCCGCCGTGGTCTGGCGGATCAGCCTGTAAAGCGTCGGCAGCTTGGCGAGCACCTGGCTGATGCCCATGATTGACAGTTCGGAATAGTCGAAAAGCGATTTCAGTCCCTGGGCTTCCAGCGCTTCACCGCCGACGCCGACAAGCTCGACGGGGCCGCTATGGATCTGCTTCAGCGCAGCGATCAGATCGCCGCCCAGCAGGTCGCCGGAGACTTCTCCGGCAATGATAGCGATTTTCAGACTGGTGCTCATGTCAGCCCCCATCCCGGCAAGCCGCGGTCGATGCCGCACACGAAAAGGCCAGCCTGATCCGCCGCAGCGATCATCTCATCTCTCTCCAGAACCAGTGCCCTGCCCGCCTCGACCGCAACACCCGCGAGACCGGCTTTCTGCGCATTGGCAATGGTCGACACGCCGATTGATGGCAGATCGGCGCGCAAATCCTGCTGCGGCTTGCAGAGCTTGACGAGCACACCATTGCGGCGCGCCGATATCCGCCCTGCACCGCGCAGCGACGCGACCCGCTCCAGCATGCCGTCGGTACCTTCAGGTCCCTCGAGCGCGACGACGCGTCCGCCCACACAGACGGCACCCTGCCCGACATCCAGCAATCCCAAGGCATTGGCGGCCTCGGCAGCCTTCAGCATGTCGGAGATATCATCCTTGCCCGGCGCCACCGCACCAAGAGAGCCGACAGAAGCCAGAAGATCGGGGGCAATCTCCTGGGCGCCGATCACGCGGCGGCCGTTATTTTCGATAAGCTTGATCACCATCTGCAGCACGGTGTCATCGCCGCCGGAGATCAATGTTCTGACGACCGACGGGATCTTGACGATGGACTTCCAGGTCGGGCGTATTTCCCGCCATTCCGGACGGCGGCGGACGCCACCGGACATCACGACGCGGCGGATGTCATGCTTGCTGAAGATCCCCTCGAGCGCGGAGACATCGCCGACGCCGATGACGGCATGGTCGTAGCCCTGCCAGGAACGGTCGACCTCGCCCTTCAACGAGATCACGAAGGGCTCATCGCCGGCGGCACGTGCAGCCTGGGCGACGTAAGCCGGCAAAAGGCCGTTTCCAGCGATGATCGCAAGACGGCCCTTTGCGGTGTCGCCGGAAACGGACACGCTCAGCCTTTCTGCCCCCGCGTCGGCGAAGACAGCGCCCGATCGCTCTCGGCGGCAATGAAATCGAGGATTTCGACAACCTGAGGGCAATCGGCGTATTCGGCGCGGATTGCGGCTGCGTTATCGCGAACCGAACCGGAACCTTCGAAAATCGCCTTGTAGGCGCGCCGTACGGTGTGAATGACAGCGCGATCAACGCCGGCACGCGTCATGCCGACGACGTTCAGGCCGCCGAGCAGCCCCGGATTGCCGTTCAGCATGCCGTAGGGAATGACGTCGTAGCTGACGGCGGAGAGGCCGCCGACAAAGGCCTGGCGGCCGACACGCGTGAACTGATGCACCGCCGAACCGCCGCCGAGAATGACGCGATCTTCGATCGTCACGTGACCTGCAAGCATGACGTTGTTCGACATGATGACATTGTTGCCAACGCGGCAATCGTGGGCAACATGCGAATTGGCGAGGAACAGATTGTTGTCGCCGACGATGGTCTTGCCGCCGAAATCGCTGGTGCCGGTATTGATCGTTACGCCTTCGCGCATCGTGCAATTTTCGCCGACGGTCAGCGTCGTCTCTTCACCGGCGTGATGGACGCTTTGCGGATCGCCGCCGATGACGGCCATCGGAAACACCCTCGAACCCTTGCCGAGGATGGTCCGGCCGGTGACGATGGCATGGGGATGAAGCTCGACATTGTCATGAAGCGTCACCTTCGGACCGACATAGGCGAAGGGACCGATGGTCACGTTCTCACCGACGACGGCGCCGTCTTCAACGACGGCCATCGGGTGAATGCGGGCGCTGGCAGCAACCGTGCTCATGCCTTGTCCTTGCGTAGGATCATTGCACCGATATCGGCTTCCGCGGCCAGGTTACCATCAACCTTGGCGTCGCAGTGGAACTTCCAGATATTACCGCGCTGCTTCAGCTTCTTGACGTGGAATTCAACACGATCGCCGGGGATGACAGGCTTGCGGAAGCGGGCATTGTCGATCGTCATGAAGTAGACGAGATTACCGCTCGTGCCGTCCTTGCGCGCACAGATCGCACCGGCCGTCTGAGCCATGCCCTCGACCAGAAGCACGCCTGGCATGATCGGCGAATCGGGAAAATGGCCGGTAAATTGCGGTTCGTTGGCCGTGACGTTCTTGATACCGATCGCGGAATCGTCACCGTCGATCTCGATGATCCTGTCGACCATCAAGAAGGGATAGCGATGCGGCAGCAGCTTCATGATCTCGATGATGTCTGCCGACGAAAGAGAAGCCTTTGCTTCTTCAGTCATTCTTGTCTCCCGTTTTGTTCGCCCGTGCCGCCGAACGTGCCATGATCTCGGCAGATTCGCGCAGGAAGTGCTTGATCGGCCTGGCCGGAATGCCACCATAACGCTCGCCGTCCGGAATGCTTTGTACCACACCGCTCTTGGCAGCGATCTGAACGCCGTTGCCAATGGTAATATGGCCGTTAATCCCGGTTTGACCACCGATCTGCACACCATCGCCGATCACGGCACTGCCGGCGATGCCAACTTGCGAAACAACCGCGCAGTGGCGGCCGATCTTCACGTTGTGGCCGATCTGCACCTGATTGTCGATCTTGGTACCCTCACCAATGACGGTGTCGTCCATCGTACCGCGGTCGATCGTCGAGTTAGCGCCGATCTCGACATTGTCCTGAATGATGACACGGCCGATCTGAACGATCTTGATCATGCCACGCGGACCCGGCGCATAGCCGAATCCATCCTGGCCGATACGTGCGCCATTGTGGATGATGACGTGATTGCCGAGAAAAGCACACAGCACGCTCGCGCCGCTGGCGATCGAACAATTGCGGCCGATCTTGACACCGGGGCCGATGATCGCGCCCGCTCCGATCCGGGTGCCCGAACCGATTTCCACACCGGCGCCGATGACAGCCAAAGGCTCGACGATGACGCCGGCTTCCAGCTTGGCGGTCGGATCGACCACGGCGCCAGTGCCGATGGCGCTGTCAACCGACATGGATGGCAATGGCTGCAGAGCCGACGGATGCAAATATCCGCCAGCCATCGCAAATGCTGCGTGAGGATTTTTTGAGACGAGGGCCGGTATATGCCCCGGGATTGCAGACAGCAAAGCCGGATCGCACAGAACAGCCGATGCCTCGCATGTTTCCAGCTCGGCCCGGCTCCTGCGCGAAATCACATAACAGATGTCACCAGCCTTGGCGCGGCTCACAGGAGCCACGGAATGGATAACGACGTCAGCCTTGGACGAATCGGGGAGTTCTGCCCCGAGATATTGAGCGAGCTCAGAGAGCTTCACCCCATCCCGAGGCTTAAAGAACGAATTTTGCTCCATCGGCAATGCTCCAGAACGGAATTCCAGTATGGTTCCGGACTGCCGATATCAGAATTGGTTGTTGATGCCAAACTTGAAGTACTGCGTCTTGTCGTAGTCCTTCTTGACGACCGGGATCGCATAGTCGACGCGAAGTGCACCGAAAGGCGACTGCCAGATCAGGCCGAGGCCGACGGAAGCGCGCAGAGCTGCGTTATCCCCATCGACGGTCGCACTGCCGACGTCCACATCATTACCGAAAAGCGTACCGGCGTCCGCGAAAACTGCACCACGCAGGCCGAAGTCACGCGGGAAGCCCGGCATCGGGAACGACGCTTCAGCAGACACAGTAAAGTACGTGGTGCCGCCGAGCGGATCGTCTGGCTGGGATCCCCCCATCCGCGGACCGATGCCCTTGTTTTCAAAGCCGCGAATATCGCTGTTGCCCAGAGTGAACTGGTCAAAGATATTCAGGTTCTTGTCGAAACCAACAACATAGCCAGCGCCTGCGGCGAGCGAACCGATGATGTCTGCATCGTCAGCAAGCAGATGGTAATAGCGGGCCTTGCCGTAAACCTTGTAGAACTGCGAGTCACCGCCGAGGCCAGCGATTTCGTTGGTCAAGGTTGCGTAGATACCTTCACGCGGCAACGTCATATCGTCGAGCGTGTTGTAGGTGAAAGTCTGCGAGATCGACGACTTGATCCAAGGACCGTTGTTGACCAGATCCTGATACGGCGTGGACAAATCGGTCAGATCGCTGCCGCTGGAGTCGTAGTCCATCCGCTTGAAGTTGTAACGGAAGGTCGACGCCAGGTCTTCGGTGATCGGCGCTGTTGCGCGCAGCACAAGACTGTCTTCGGTGTAGTCGTAGTTGTCGTTGCTCGAGGTTTCGCTGTGGTTCAGGTCGAAACCGGTCGCAAGACGATAGCCGAGGAAGTAGGGCTCGGTGAAGCTCAGGCCGTAGCTCTGAGAACCCTCGAGACCACCACCGGCCGAAACCTTGATGTACTGGCCACGGCCGAGGAAGTTCTTTTCTTCGATCGAGGCTTCGAGAATGAGGCCGTCGCCGCCCGCAGCGTAACCAGCGCCAATACCGAACGAACCGGTCGACTGATCCTGAACATCGACGACAACGACGACGCGGTCAGCGGCACTGCCCGGCTGCGTCGAGATATTGACCGACGAGAAGAAGCCAAGCGCTTCAAGGCGGCGCTTCGCCTTGGTGATCATCTGCTGATTGAAGGCGTCGCCTTCAGAGACGTCGAATTCGCGGCGGATGACGTAATCGCGCGTGCGGCTGTTACCGCGGATTTCGATGCGCTCGATATAGGCGCGCTCACCCTGGTCGACGAGATACTCGACGCCGATCGTGTTGTTGCCGAGATCGCGGTTGCCGCGCGGCGTTACACGGGCGAAGGGATAGCCAGCCGAAGCAACCTGGTCGGAGATCGCTTCCATCGACTGCTGTACGCTCTTGGCGCTGTAGACTTCGCCTTCATGCGTTTTGACGAGACCCTGCAGCTGTTCGCCGCTGACGCCATCGACCGTCGACTGGACCGTAACAGGACCAAAATTGTAGCGCGGACCTTCTTCGATGTTGAAGGTGAGCGTGTACTTGTTCGTGGTTTCGTCGAACTGAGCGTCGGACGAGACGACCTTGAAGTCGGCATAGCCACGGTTGAAGTAGAACTGACGCAGCGCCTCTTCGTCGGCGTGCAGCTTGTCTTCGTTGTAAACGTCCTTGCGCGTCAGGAACGACAGGAAGTTTGAACGCTTCGTCGAGATGACAGCAGCCAGGCGGCCGGCGCTGTAAGCGTTGTTGCCAACGAAGTTGATGGAATCGATCTTGGTGCGGTCACCCTCGTCGATGACGAAAGCAAGGTTCACGCGGCCTTCGCCGAGCGGAACGACCTGCGTCGTGACGTTGACTTCGCTACGGCCGGTGGCAGCATAAGCTTCCTTGATGGCGGCGATGTCAGCCTGGATCTGTGCATCATTGTATGGGCCGGAGGCGTGCGTGCCGACAACGGAGGCCAGCTTGTCGTCCTTGACCTTGCGGTTGCCGTTGAAGACGACCTGGTTGACGAGCTGGGCTTCCTGAACCTGCACGACGAGCGTGCCGCCGGAGACGGAAATCTTGACGTCGGAGAAATAGCCAGTGCCGTAGAGCTGCTTCACCGAGTCGTCGATGTCGGTGTTGGAGAAGCTCTTGCCTGGAGCGATGGTCAGGTTGGAACGCACAGCCTCAGCACCGACGCGGCTTGCCCCGCGTACATCGATGCGCTGAATGACTGCGGCTTCAGCCGCACCCGCAGAGATGATTGTAATGACACCTGCGCCGGAAGCCACAACACTTGCAGACAGCGCAACCGCCGATACTGCGTTCAAAAATCTTGAACCAGCCTTCATTTCACCCATTACCTTTTTTCTCGTCCCCGTCGCCGGGAGAACCCGATTCCGGCCACGTGTGTCGTTTTACCCGCTTTTGACATACAAGCAAGGTAGCAAGTTAATTTCTGTTTACTTCATTTCGAAGCGTGACCCATTCGCCACTACAGCTTTGAAACATCGTAAATAAACGGTAATTTTCCCTCACCGCACGCGCTATCCAATTAGCGCGCTTATGTCATTCCAGGTGGCAAAAACCATTAGCGAAAGCACCATAGCCAGGCCGATGCGAAATGCAATTTCCTGAGCCGAGGACCCCAAAGGTTTTCCCCTCACCGCTTCAATCGCATAGAACATCAGATGCCCGCCATCAAGTACCGGTACAGGCATCAGGTTAAGCAATCCAATAGAGACGGACAATACTGCTGCGAGTTGCAGCAAAGCAGCAACGCCGAGCGTCGCCATCTGACCGGAGGCCTGTGCAACGCGGATCGGGCCGCCCAGTTGGTCGGGCTTCATATATCCGGCAAAGAGATTGCCGATATATTTGAACGTGCCGGTAACGATATGCCAGGTCTGGATCGTACCCTCTTTCAGGGCTGCGACCGGCGTATAGGTCTGGACGCGGAAATGGCCGACTTCCTGATTGGTGACGATACCGATCAGGCCGATCTCGATCTTGTTGCCGAACTGGTCACTCATGTCGGTACGCTTCGGCACCATCGACAGGTCCAGCTTTTCGCCATTGCGCTCGATGCTGACGACGATCTTCTGCTCGGGACGGATGCTGACATAGCGGCGCACGTCATCAAAGGTCTCGACCTTGCCGCCGTCGATGGCGATCAGCAGGTCACCCGGCAATATACCAGCTTCAGCAGCCGCACTTTCGGGCTTGACCTCGGCAACGACCGGATCGGCGACCGAGCGGCCGTAGATCGAAAACAGTACGGTAAAGATGGCGATCGCGAGGATGAAATTGGCAATCGGACCCGCCGCCACGGTCGCGGCCCGTTTCCAGAGCTTGGCGCCTGCGAAAGACCGCGCCCTGTCCTCTTCGGACATGGCATTCAGAACGCTGGCATCCGGCTTGCTCGATGCATCCTCGTCGCCGAAGAACCGCACGTAACCACCGAGCGGAATGGCGGAGATCTTCCAGCGCGTGCCGTGGCGGTCGCTGAATCCGATGATCTCAGGGCCGAAGCCGACAGAAAAAGCCAGGATGCGGATGCCGCTCCAGCGGCCGACGAGATAGTGCCCCATCTCGTGCACGAAAACGAGCAGCGAGAGAACGAGGACGAAGGGGATGATATACCCCGTCAGGAAGCCGAATATTCCGGTCAAGCCTTCCATAGTTTCTTCCGCCGCCTTTCCGCGAATTCAAAGTCCGAACAACGCCGCGCCAAGCGGCGCTGCTGTGCCGCCTCTTGTCAATGAAAAACACGTCGCAAGCAAGAAAGCCGCAAAGCAGGCGAAAATCAGGCCATCGACACGGTCCATGACGCCGCCATGTCCCGGAATGAGACGGCTGGAATCCTTGACGCCGAAGCGGCGCTTGATGAAGGATTCGAAGAGATCTCCGGCCTGGCTGCAGACCGACAGGATGAACGCAACCGCAGCGGCGACCAGCCAATCGGCCTCAGGCACCAGGAAATAGGCAATCAAGCTGCCGGCGATCACAGCGGAAACCGCGCCGCCCATCGCACCTGACTGGGTCTTGCCGGGAGAAATCTTCGGTGCCAGCTTCGGCCCGCCGATTGCCCGGCCAACGAAATAGGCGAGGATATCGGTCGCCCATACCACGGCAAACAGGAAAAGCATGGCATGCAGGCCGCCGGTATCGACGCCACGGATCTCAGCCAGCGCAATGCCCGTCAGCCCGGCATAGACGACACCTGCCGGAAACCAGCGGCTAACGCCACGCAGCAGCGTGAAGCCGATGGCAACGATGAAAACCGCCAGGAGAAGTCCGAGGGCCCAATCGAAGCGGCCAAGGAGGATTGCGAGGGCGATCGCACCCTGCCCGGCCCAGCCTGCGGCATTGGCAACCGGCTGCTCGACGCTAAGGCGGGTGATCGTCGACCATTCATAGTAGATCAGCAGCCCGATCAGCGCCGACAGCGCCTGAAACGCCAAGCCACCGTACCAGGTCGCCGCAAGCACGATGATGGCAAGGATGATGCCCGAGATGATGCGAAGCTTCAGTTCCTGCTGCATCAAGTACCCACTGCCGCGGCTTGGGACGACAGTCCGCCGAAGCGGCGGTCGCGGGCGGCGTATTTCTCAAGCGCCGAATAGAACAGCTCGCGTCCGAAATCCGGCCAGTATTCCGGCACGAAAATCAGCTCGGAATAGGCGGCCTGCCAGAGCAGAAAATTGGACAGCCGCTCTTCGCCGCTGGTGCGGATGATCAGGTCCGGATCCGGAATGCCAGCCGTATCGAGCCGGGCGTTGATCAGCGCTGGCGTAATGTCCTGCGTCCGCAGACGGCCGGCCTCGACGTCCCTGGCAAGGCTGACCATGGCTCTCGCCATCTCGTCGCGCGAGCCGTAGTTGAAAGCGATGACCAGCGTCAGCGCGGTATTGTTGCTGGTCGTCTCTTCGGCTTCCAGCAGCAAATCGAGAATATCGCTGCGCAACGTGTGGCGGTCGCCGATGATGCGGATGCGGACATTCTCCGAGTGAAGCTCGGCGAGATCACGACGGATGAAGGCCTTGAGAAGGCCCATCAGGTCGGAAACCTCGGCCTCCGGCCGGCGCCAGTTTTCGGACGAAAATGCAAAAAGGGTCAGATACTTGATGCCAGCGTCACCGGCAGCGCGGACGGTCGCACGGACCGCCTCCACGCCCTTGCGGTGCCCCATGGCGCGCGGCAAGCCGCGTTGCTTGGCCCAACGGCCGTTGCCATCCATGATGATGGCAACATGTTCTGGCATGCTCACGAATGCTGGTTCCGACATTTCCCGTCCGGTCTCTTGGGGCGCAGGCGAAAGCCTAGACCTGCATGATTTCCTTTTCCTTCTCGGCAAGCAAGCGATCGATTTCGGAAATCGTCTCATCCGTCATCTTCTGCACACGATCGGATTGCGCCCGGCTTTCATCCTGGCCAATGACACCGTCCTTTTCGGCTTTCTTAAGGCCGTCCATGCCGTCGCGGCGAACATGGCGAATCGCCACCTTGCTCTTTTCGGCATAGTCGTGAGCAACCTTGACCAGCGACTTGCGGCGCTCTTCGTTGAGCTCAGGCAGCGGAATGCGGAGATTCTGGCCATCGACGATCGGGTTGAGACCGAGGTTCGATTCGCGGATCGCGCGATCGGTGGCGCCGACCATCGACTTGTCCCAGACGGAGACCGACAGCATGCGCGGCTCGGGAACGGTGATGTTGGCAACCTGGTTCAGGGGCATGCGCGAACCATAGGCTTCGACGGTGACCGGATCCAGAATATTGGCCGAGGCACGGCCGGTGCGCAGCGATGCGATATCGCTCTTGAATGAGGAAACTGCGCCATCCATGCGGCGCTTGATTTCCTTGATGTCGATGCCTTCGCTCATAGTCATGCTCCCGTCTCAGTCGGAATCGCGCCGTGTTTGCGGCGCCGTCTTTGTCAGTTGTCGGATACGATGGTCTTGAGACCACCGCCCGTCAAGATTTCAGCGAAACCGCCCTTCTCGTGGATCGAGAAGACGATAATCGGAATGGAATTTTCGCGGGCAAGCGCGACGGCAGCCACGTCCATCACCGCGAGGCCCTTGTCGAGCACTTCCTTGTGGGTCAGGCGGTCGAAGCGCGTCGCATCGGGAACCTTCTTCGGATCAGCCGAATAGATGCCGTCAACCTGCGTGCCCTTGAAGATCGCCTCTGCGCCCATTTCGGCGGCGCGCAGTGCTGCAGCCGAATCGGTGGTGAAGAAGGGATTGCCGGTACCGCCGGCGAAAATCACCACGCGGCCAAGCGACAGGTGATAGAGCGTCGCGCGCTGGGAGAAGCTTTCACAGATCTCCGGCATTGCGATAGCCGACAGCACCACGGTGTCGATATTCAGCTTGCGTAGCGAGGTTGCCAGCGCCAGCGCGTTGATGACGGTTGCGAGCATCCCCATGTGGTCGCCGGTCACCCGGTCGCCACCCTTGGAGGCTACGGCAACGCCACGGAAAATATTGCCGCCGCCGACAACGACGCCGACCTCAACGCCCATATGGCGGGCTTCCGCGATATCGGAAGCAATGCGGTCCGCGACCGCTACGTCGATGCCAAAACCCTGGCTGCCCATGAGGGCTTCGCCGGAAGCCTTGAGTAGAACGCGTTTGTAGACAGGCTCTCGCGACATCTTGGCTCCTCGTTTATCACCGCTGACTGCCGGATACACGAAGGGCATCGCGTTGTCACGCGATGCCCTTGCGTTTTCACATGTAAGAGAGGCTATCAGCCCTTGGCAACAGCAGCGACTTCGGCAGCGAAGTCGCTCTCTTCCTTTTCGACGCCTTCGCCGAGCAGGAGACGTGCCATGCCGACGACTTCGATCTTGGCGCCAGCTTCCTTTTCGGCAGCCTGGACAGCAGCACCGACCGTCAGGTCAGGGTTGATGACGAAAGCCTGCGAGAGAAGAGCGACTTCTTCGAAGAACTTGCGCATGCGGCCTTCGACCATCTTTTCGATGATCGCTTCCGGCTTGCCGGATTCGCGGGCCTGTTCGATGAAGACGTTGCGTTCGCGCTCGGCGACAGCGGCATCGACTTCTTCAGAGCGGATGGCGAGCGGGTTGGTCGCAGCGATGTGCATGGCAACCTGGCGGCCGATCGACGTCAGGACAGCCTTGTCGCCTTCCGACTTCAGCGCGACGAGAACGCCGAGCTTGCCGATGCCGTCGCCAGCAGCGTTGTGGATGTAGGTCGCGACAACGCCGTGCTCGACTTCGAGCTTGGCAGAGCGGCGCAGCGTCATGTTCTCGCCGATGGTGGCGATCGCGTCCTTGATGGTGTCGATAACCGGCTTGCCGGATGCCGGGTAGGTCGCAGCCGCGATGGCTTCAACCGTGCCGTCGGTCGCAAGCGCAACGCTGGCGATACCGCGAACGAGGTCCTGGAAGGCGTCGTTACGGGCAACGAAGTCGGTTTCCGAGTTGAGTTCGACGACGACAGCCTTGTGGCCAGCGCCGGCGATGGCGATCAGGCCTTCAGCAGCAGCGCGGCCAGCCTTCTTGTCGGCCTTGGAGATGCCCTTGGCGCGGAGCCAGTCGATCGATGCTTCGATGTCGCCGTTGTTTTCGAGCAGCGCCTTCTTGCAGTCCATCATGCCTGCGCCAGACTTTTCGCGCAGTTCCTTCACCAGTGCAGCCGTAATCTCGGTCATAAGCTTCCTCTTTGTCGGTTCAACGGTGGCCCGCGAAACGCGTGCGGCACCGGATTGAGGCACGAAATGTACCTGTATGTATGACAGCGTGATGAATGACGCGCCATAACGAAACATGTCAGGCAATGGCGGATGCCTTCGCCTGAAAAGGTCAAGGCCGCCGGAACTTCGCAAAGTCTCGCGCGGCCTTTTCCCAATTCAGTCAAGCAAAGCGGACCGTAAGATCCGCCGCTTGTTTATCAGGCCTGAGCCGTCTCATCGAGCGCAGGCTCGGCCGGAGCTTCGAAGGAAGCGCCGAGGTCACGGCCAGACGAGCTCTGCTGACGCGCAATGCCATCGAGGGCAGCGCGAGCAATCAGGTCGCAGTAGAGAGCGATGGCGCGCGACGCGTCGTCGTTACCCGGGATCGGGTAGTCGATGAGGTCCGGATCGCAGTTCGAGTCGATGATGGCGACGACCGGGATGCCGAGGCGCTTGGCTTCGTCGATCGCGATCTTTTCCTTGTTGGTGTCGATGATGAACATCAGGTCCGGCGTGCCGCCCATGTCCTTGATACCACCGAGGGCCTTGTCGAGCTTTTCGCGCTCGCGCTCAAGGTTCAGACGTTCCTTCTTGGTGAAGCCGGAGGCGTCGCTGGAAAGGATTTCGTCGAGCTTGCGCAGGCGCTGGATCGAGTTGGAGATCGTCTTCCAGTTGGTCATCATGCCGCCGAGCCAACGCGAGTTGACGTAGTACTGAGCGGAACGCTTGGCCGAGTCAGCGATGAGCTCGGAAGCCTGACGCTTGGTGCCAACGAACAGAACGCGGCCGCCACGAGCAACCGTGTCGCTGACGATCTGCAGAGCGCGCGACAGCATCGGAACGGTCTGAGCCAGGTCGATGATGTGGATGTTGTTACGATCGCCGAAAATGTACGGCTTCATCTTCGGGTTCCAGCGGTGCGTCTGGTGGCCGAAGTGGACGCCTGCTTCGAGGAGCTGGCGCATAGAGAAATCGGGCAATGCCATGCCTTGTTATCCTTTTCCGGTTGAACCTCCGCAAGGCGAACAGCATCCTCTTCGAGAATGCCACCGGGCGGAACAATCCGGATTTCTCCCGGACAATCCCATGCCTTACGTGTGGAATGCGGGTGCCCTTACAGTCGATTCACCTCGATTGCAAGGGTTTCTCTGAAAAAAACCGACGCCCGGCGATCTGAGCGCCGGGCCTTACCGGCATCAGTTGGGCTCTGCGGGGCACGGCCAATCTGTGGGAGCCTTCAGCCCCGAGGGCAGCTTCGTCGTCGCGTCGCCGCATGCGAGGTCGATCTGCGCCTGTTCCAGTCCGGTGGCAGTCGAAAGATCGACGCCTTCGATGCGCGTCAGATACATGAAGGCGCGGTCGAAACTGACCTTTCCGCCAAGCGTCGCGCCAACCAGATTGGCGCGCGACAGGTTTGCCAGCGCGAACTTGGATTCGTTGAGCGTCGCCTTGGCGAAGTTGGTGCGGCCAAGCTCGGCCTTCTCGAAGCTGGCGCCTGACAACTGTGCACCGGTGAAATCGGCACGCTGCAACTCGGCCGCGGCGAAGGATGCCTTCTGCGCCGATGCGCTCTGGAAGACGGAGCGATAGGCTTCGATCTTGTCGAATTTCGCACCGTCGGCCTTGGCATTCTCGAGCCAGGCGCGGATCAGGGTCGCCTTTTCGAAATTGGCTGATGTGAGGTTGGCGCCCTTGAGGCTCGTTTGCGACAGGTCGGCATCAGCCAGGTTGGCGCCTTCGAAGTCGCTCGATTCGAGCATAAGGTTCTTCTTGTTGCAATTGCTCCAATCAACGCCGGACGCTGGCGTCTCGCCGCAATCGGCAGCAAATGCCGGCATGGCTGCGCAGAAGGCTGCGAGCGCAATGACCGAAGAAGCAAGCATTTTCACTGGCATGCAGGTCATGCCATCCTCCCCCGGAAAAAGACCTGCCGCGTCGAAGCGGCTATTCAGCTACTTACAGGTCTCGGGCTTCTTGTCGAGCATTTCCAGCTTCGCGAGCTTGCCGGTCAGGACGAAATCACCGTAGTCCATGGTGAGATCGCGGGTAATGCCGTTCTCGTAGAGCTTGAACGACATCCGGTAGACAGGCAAGGCGTCCGTCTTGCTGTTCTCGTTAAAGTAGGAAATCGTCACCGGCCAGAAAGCCTGCTTGGCGAAGGCGCCAGCATTGCCGGCATCGGCCTCGTCGCCCGCCTTGGGGCTGATCTGCTTGCCGACGACGGTCGTCGTCGCCAGCGCCTTGTCGCCATCATCGGAACCGTCGAAGACGCGGGCCTCGAAGAAGCGTTTGCCAGACTTGGCGTTCTCGATCACGTCGAGCATGTGTTCCGTAGGGAAGCGGCTTTCCGCCAGCTGCAATTCCTTCGTCTGCGGGCTCGTCAGGTCGACGGTCACGCCATTCGGCTTGTCGCTGGCCGCGCCGTTGACTTCCTTGTCCAACTGGTCGTCGGTGAAGGACTTGGTCTCGAAGGTGAATTTGCGGTCCTTGATATTTTCGAAGGTCTTAGTCTGCTGGTCGCTGACCCGGGTGTTTTCACCCGTATCGATCTGCGTCACGAAACGGAAATTCGTGGTGAAGCCTTCGCAGTAGCTACCGTTGAATTCATAGACCATGCGGCCGGACATGCCGGCAATGCCTGAGCGTTCGGATGCGTCCTTGAGTTCGAGATCATAGATCGCGCGATGCGCCACGAGGCCTGACGCGATCGCAGCGCCCGCCGCGGGCGCGGCGGCTAGGGCCGGTGCGGAAACGCTTGCGATAAGCAGAGCGGCAAGACTCGATCGGAACATCCATTATCTCCTGTTGGACTCGGCCGCGATGTTATAAGAACGCTTTCGGCCAAATCGAGGCTGGAAGCTGTCATACGCAACATTCTAGTCTTGATGCATAATTTTTGAAGCATTGACAATGAAAGTGGAGGCGAAAATGTCCGACCAGATTGCCGCAAAACTCAAGGAAATGGGGATAACCCTGCCGCAAGCCGCTGCTCCGGCTGCCAATTATGTTCCCTATGTGATCAGCGGCGGCCTTCTCTACATTTCCGGCCAGCTCCCCATGGAAGGCGGCAAAGTCGCCGTCAGCGGCCATCTCGGCAAGAATGTCGACGTTGCCGCCGGTCAGCGCGCCGCTGAGCTTTGCGCCATCAACATCCTGGCGCAGGCCAGTGCCGCACTCGGCGGCGACCTCGGCCGCATCAAGCGCGTCATCAAGCTCAATGGCTTTGTCGCGTCGGCGCCTGAATTCGTTGAGCAGCACCTCGTCATCAACGGCGCCTCCAACCTGATCGCCAATGTTCTCGGCGACGCCGGCAAGCATGCCCGCGCTGCCGTCGGCATGGCCGCGCTGCCGTTCAACGCCGCCGTCGAAATCGATGCCATCATGGAAATCGCATAACATGACATCCGCCGCCTGGATCAAGGAACTGCCGGTCGCGCATCGCGGCTACCACGACACCAACAAGCTCGTCTGGGAAAACACGCTGACGGCGTTTTCGCGCGCCGTCGAGGCGGGCTTCGCCATCGAGTGCGATCTGCATTATGCCTCCGACGGCGTTCCAATCGTTTTCCACGACGAGAACCTTGAGCGCCTCTGCAACATGCCGGGCGATATCCGCGAGCGGACCTCCAAGGAGCTCGGCCTGCTCTCCGTCGGCGGCACCGCCGACAAGATCCCGACTCTGAAGCAGCTGCTCGATCTCGTTCAGGGCAAGGTTCCGCTGGTGCTCGAGCTCAAGGGCCGTGAAGCCGATGACGAGGGCTTTGCCGAGACCGTGCTCGAAGTGCTGGAAGGCTACCAGGGCAAGGTCGCGCTGATGAGCTTCGACCACTGGCTGCTGCGCGACCTGAAGGAACTGAAGGCACCCTACCCCGTCGGCCTGACGGCTGGCGGTAACAAGCCCGAGGAATTCGAGGTTCACGAGAAGGCGATGGCGCTCGGCCTCGACTTCATCTCCTATTTCTTCGCCGATCTGCCGAACCCGTTCATCTCGGGCCAGCGCGACAAGGGTATCCCCGTGATCACCTGGACCGTGCGCGACGAGAAGGCCCGCAAGCATACATTCGAAAATGCCGATCAAATGACTTTTGAAGGCTTTGATCCCCGCGCTTCGGTTTGATGCTCGCTTTTTGGACAAGATCATGCGCAGACTGGAAGGGAGCCACTTTCCTCCCCCAACGGCCTCGTCTTTTGCTCCATGACTGATGAACTATCGATCCGCGTCGAACGGTCCTTTACCGCGATTTCCCCGGAGAGCTGGTCACGGCTTTCCGGGACATCGAAGACGGCAAACACCGTCCCTTACAATCCGTTCCTGTCTCACGCTTTTCTCTCGTCGCTCGAAGAATCAGGCTCCGCAACGGCGGACACCGGATGGCTTGGCCATCACCTGCTTCTGGAGACAGACAAGGGCGAGCTGATCGGCGCCCTGCCCGGCTATCTCAAGAACCATAGCCAGGGCGAATATGTCTTCGACCACGGCTGGGCGGATGCTTTCGAGCGGGCGGGCGGGCGATACTATCCGAAGCTGCAATGCTCGATCCCGTTCACGCCGGCGACCGGTCCGCGGCTGCTCGTTGCCGAGGGTTTTGAGCGGCGTCCGGTTCAGAGCGTGATTGCCGAGAGCCTGAAGGAGGTCGTGCGTCAGCTCGGCGTTTCCTCGGCGCATGTGACCTTCGTGCCCGAGGACGAGATCTCGGTCTTCGAGACCGACGGCTATCTGCATCGCACCGACCAGCAGTTCCACTTCATCAATGATGACTATGCCGATCACGACGCCTTCCTGGAAACCCTGGCGTCACGCAAGCGCAAGGCGTTGAAGAAGGAACGGCGCGCAGCACTGGAAAGCGGCATCAGCATAGACTGGCTGACCGGCAGCGACCTGACCGAACGGATATGGGACCAGTTCTTTTCCTTCTACATGGATACCGGCAGCCGCAAGTGGGGCCGGCCCTATCTGACGCGCGAATTCTATTCGCTGATCGGCCAGCGGATGCCCGACGATATCCTGCTCGTCATGGCCAAGCGCGAGGGCCGCTATGTGGCGGGCGCCATCAACTTCATTGGCGGCGATACACTCTATGGCCGCCATTGGGGCTGTATCGAGGATCACCCCTACCTGCATTTCGAGGTCTGCTATCATCAGGCGATCGATTTTGCCCTCGCGAAAGGCCTGAAGCGTGTCGAGGCCGGAGCGCAGGGCGAGCACAAGCTCGCCAGAGGTTACCTGCCGGTGACAACGCATTCCGCCCACTATGTCGCCCATGCCGGTCTGCGACGGGCGATCGCCGATTATCTCAAGCGCGAGCGCGAGGATGTCGAGCATATGAACGAGATCCTCACCGACCACAGCCCGTTCCGCAAGGGAGAGCGGCAGCAGGAGGATTGACGCACTCGCCGTCACCGCGTTACCCGATTGCAAACACGAGGAGATTTCACCATGACCAGCGCCGCCTATGACGACAACAACATCTTCGCCAAGATCCTGCGCGGCGAAATCCCGTCGCACCGGGTCTATGAAGACGATCATACGGTGGCCTTCATGGATGTGATGCCGCAGGCGCCGGGCCACGTCCTCGTCGTTCCCAAGGCTCCGTCCCGCAACATTCTCGATGCCGATCCGGCAGCGCTGTCGCATTCGATCACCGTTGTTCAGAAGATCGCCAATGCGGTTAAGGATGCCTTCGATGCCGACGGCGTCTTCGTCTGCCAGTTCAACGACCCGGCCGCCGGACAGACCGTTTTCCACCTGCACTTCCACGTCATCCCGCGCCACGACGGCGTGGCGCTGAAGCCGCATTCCGGTACGATGGAAGACGGCGCGGTGCTGGCTGCGAATGCCGAGAAGATCAGAGCCGAACTCGCCTGAGCCGCAGCAGAACCTGGGAGACTAAGATGATCCGTCATACGGTGGCATTCCGCCTGAAGCATCCGGCCGGCTCGGCGGAGGAAAAGGCTTTCCTCACCGAAGCACTGACGCTTGCGGCCATTCCGAGCGTGCGCAATTTCGAGCAGCTGCGGCAGACCAGCGGCAAGAACGCCTTCACCTTCGGCTTCTCGATGGAATTCGAGAACCAGGCCGGCTACGACGCCTATAATATCCACCCGGTGCATACCGCTTTCGTGCGCGACCGCTGGGTTCCGGAGGTCGAGGACTTTCTGGAGATCGACTACACGCCGCTCTGAAGCCGCATCGGCAGACGCAAAAAAGGCCGCATCACTGCGGCCTTTTTCAATTCACCATGCGGTGACAATCAGCTCTTGCGCGGAACCTTCGGAACCGTGCTGCTCTTCTTCGTCGCCGCCTTCACTTCCGGCTCGGCTTGCGCCTTGGCCTTTTTGACCGTCGCCTTCTTCGGCTTGGTCTTCAGCTCGCCATCATCCTCGCCATCCGTGTCGGGATGGATGAGTTCGGCCTCGGGCTTCGGCTTGATCGGTGCCAGTTCCGAAACGGAATTGAGCACGATACCAGGCTTGCCGTCTTCCTTCAGACCGACGGTGACGGAAACCACGCCACCCTTCTTCAGCTTGCCGAAGAGGATTTCGTTCGCCAGCGGCTTCTTGATGACGTCCTGGATGACGCGAGCCAGCGGGCGGGCGCCCATCTTCTCGTCGTAACCCCGTTCCGCCAGCCAGGCGATCGCATCCTCGTGGAGGTCGAAGGTCACGTTGCGTTCGGAAAGCTGTGCTTCCAGCTGCATGATGAACTTCTGGACGACCTTGTGGATGACAGCAGTCGGCAGCGATGCGAACGGAATGATCGCATCCAGACGGTTGCGGAACTCCGGTGTGAAGAGGCGGTTCAGCGCTTCCTCGTCTTCGCCCGACCGCTTGGACGAACCGAAGCCGAAGGCAGCCTTGGCCATCTCCGATGCGCCCGCATTGGTCGTCATGATCAGGATGACGTTGCGGAAGTCGATCTTCTTGCCATTGTGGTCGGTCAGCGTACCGTGGTCCATGACCTGCAACAGGATGTTGTAGATATCAGGATGCGCCTTCTCGATCTCGTCGAGAAGAACGACGCAATGCGGATGCTGATCGACGCCGTCGGTCAGAAGACCGCCCTGGTCGAAGCCGACATAGCCGGGAGGTGCACCGAGCAGACGCGAGACGGTGTGCCGCTCCATGTATTCCGACATGTCGAAGCGCAGCATCTCGACGCCGAGCGACGAGGCAAGCTGCTTGGCGACCTCGGTCTTGCCGACGCCTGTCGGGCCGGAAAAGACGTAGGAGCCGATCGGCTTGTTCGGTTCGCGCAGGCCGGCACGCGCCAGCTTGATCGCGGTCGACAGGGCTTCGATCGCCGTATCCTGGCCATAGACCACCGAGCGCAATTCCTGCTCGAGATTGGCAAGAACGGCTTCGTCATCCTTCGATACCGTCTTCGGCGGGATGCGGGCCATCGTCGCGATCGTCGCTTCGATCTCCTTTTCGGTGATCAGCTTGCGGCGGCGCGAGGGCGGCAGCAGCATCTGCGCTGCACCCGTCTCGTCGATGACGTCGATCGCCTTGTCCGGCAGCTTGCGGTCCGAGATGTAACGGGCCGACAGCTCGACAGCCGACTTGATGGCGTCGTTCGAATAGCGCAGGTGGTGGTATTCTTCGAAATAGGGCTTCAGGCCCTTCATGATTTCGATCGCATCGTCGATCGACGGCTCATTGACGTCGATCTTCTGGAAGCGGCGGACCAGAGCCCGGTCCTTTTCGAAGAACTGGCGATATTCCTTGTAGGTGGTCGAACCGATGCAACGGATCGCACCGGACGACAGAGCAGGCTTCAGCAGGTTCGACGCATCCATGGCGCCGCCCGAAGTGGCGCCCGCACCGATCACGGTGTGGATTTCGTCGATGAACAGCACGGCGCCCGGATATTCCTCGAGCTCCTTGACGACCTGCTTCAGACGCTCTTCGAAGTCACCACGATAGCGCGTGCCGGCGAGCAGCGTGCCCATATCGAGCGAGAAGATCGTCGCGTCAGCCAGCGCTTCCGGCACCTTGCCTTCGACGATGCGCTTGGCAAGACCTTCGGCAATCGCCGTCTTGCCGACGCCCGGGTCGCCCACGTAGAGCGGATTGTTCTTCGAACGGCGGCACAGGACCTGGATCGTGCGGCTGACTTCGGCATGACGGCCGATCAGTGGATCGATCTTTCCGGTCTTGGCCTTCTCGTTGAGATTGACGCAATAGGCCTTCAGCGCATCCTGCTGCTTCTTGCCTGCGGTATCGTCTTCGGCGCCGCCGCGCGATGCGCTCGGTTTGCTCTCGGATTCATCCTCGGCACCGCGCGGGGTGCGGCTTTCCGACGAGCCCGGCCGTTTGCCGATGCCGTGCGAGATGTAGTTGACCGCGTCGTAGCGGGTCATTTCCTGCTCCTGCAGGAAATAGGCGGCATGGCTTTCGCGTTCGGCAAAGATCGCGACGAGGACGTTTGCCCCCGTCACTTCTTCGCGGCCCGACGACTGCACATGGATCACGGCACGCTGGATGACGCGCTGGAAGCCGGATGTCGGCTTGGAGTCCTCGTCATAGCCGGTGACCAGATTGGAAAGTTCGTTGTCGATATACTCGATCAGCGTCTTGCGGAGCGCGTCGAGATCAACGTTGCAGGCACCCATGACCGCGGCCGCATCGGAGTCGTCGACAAGGGCGAGCAGCAGATGCTCGAGCGTCGCATATTCGTGATGCCGCTCGTTGGCAAAGGTCAGTGCCTGATGGAGCGCCTTTTCTAAGCTAGGCGAAAATGTTGGCACGTTGTGATCCTCACTTCTTTTCCATGACGCATTGCAGCGGATGCTGATGCTGCCGGGCAAAGTCCATCACCTGGCTCACCTTCGTTTCCGCTACCTCGTATGTGAATATCCCGCACTCGCCGACGCCGTGGTTATGGACATGGAGCATGATGCGGGTGGCACTTTCGCGATCTTTCTGGAAAAACCGCTCCAGGATGTGGATGACGAATTCCATGGGAGTGTAGTCGTCATTCAGGATGAGCACGCGGTAGAGATTAGGCTTCTTGGTCTTCGGCTTCGTACGTGTAATGACCGAGGTTCCGCGATTTCCGTTGTCCCCGTTCCTTTCGCCATCGTTTTGCATCCGGATCGGCTTTGCGATCATTTTCATTCATTCCTCGATCAGTCCGATGGTGCATGGGAGGATGCTTTACCCACCGAATATCTGAAACACTAACTTAGTTCATAATGCTGCGATTTTAAGCCCCTTGTTCCCGACTGCAATCACAATTCCGCAGGACTTGACGCAAACGCCAAAAAAGTCCCGGACTATTTCTTGAACAGAGCAGAAAACAAAAAAGACCGGCCGCAAGTGCGTAGCCGGTCTTCATTTTTCAAGGGGTGCGCCACAAGGCGCATGGAATCAGGCAGCGGCGGGCGTCGCCTGTGCGGCCGCTTTCGCAGCCTTCACGACCGGTGCCGGAACCTGCGCCTCGTAGGACTTGTAGGCGCCCTTGGCGAGGTCGGAATACATGTCGCCCATCTTGGTGGCTTCGGCGACGAAGCTTTCATAGGACGATTTCACGAAACTGCTCTGCAGGTCGAAGGCAGCCTCGATGCTGCGAACGCCCGAAAGCGCTTCGAAATGCCTGACGGTGTCTTCAAACGATTTCTTGGAATATTCCACGGCTTCGGTGGCAATTGCCTGGAAGCCCTTGGCGCTATCCGAATAGCTCTTGAGCATCGTGTCCATGGCTTCCTTGCTCTTGCGGCTCGTATCGTCAAAGTTGAACATGCGCATCCTCCTCTTCGGCTCTGCAGCAAAAATGGTAGCCGCAAACCATCAGGAGTCAAGAGATTTTGTGCGATGCAAAACTACTCATGCGTGCATTCACGATGCCGCATGTTTTCCGGAAAAAGATGAACGTACGTCGGTCGTTGATTTTGCAGACATATATCAGCCAGACGCAACCAGAGGCTTCGCCGGTAGCCAGCGAAGCCTCGAAACACATTGCTTTTACCGGCTCAATCTAGCAGATCGGCGGGCACCTTGCCGCCGTTCTCGGAGAGCTTCTTCATCAGCGCCTTGTGCAGGAACATGTTCATCTTGGCGGAGTCGCCTGTGTCACCTGAGTAGCCGAGCTCGGCTGCCAGTTCCTTGCGCTCGGCAAGGCTTGCATCCATGCCGACGGCCTTCATGAGATCGACGATCGAGCGGCGCCAGTCGAGTTTCTGGCCGCTTTTTTTCACGGCAGCATCGAGGATCGGAACGATATCGACGGCGGCCGATGCAGCCTTTGGCGCAGTGGAAGCCGCAGGTGCCGGTGCCGCAGCGGCAGGCGCAGGCGCAGGCGCAGCTGATGGCGGGGCCGGAGTTGCGGCCGGTTCAACCTTCGGCGCGGCTGCCGCCGTAACGGGAGCCGCTTTCGCCTCCCCGAAAATAGCGTGCTTGATCTTGTCGAAAATTCCCATGTCCCAGGCCTCCATGATGATTGATCGCATTCGCAATCACTAAAATGGAGCAGAGAGCGGCGCGATCCAGCGTTGAGGACCGATTGCGTGCCATAAAACGCAAACGGGCCGCAAAAGCGGCCCGTCACGCAATGTCAATCGGCGCCGGATCAGAGATCGACGTCGAGGATCGCCATCGAGAAGTTATAGGAGCGGTCACCGTCCTCGTCGTCGATATAGACGACACCCAGGAACTCCTCGCCGAGGTAAACTTCAGCCGAGTCGTTCTTGCGCGGGCGCGCCTTGACGACGATCTCCGGATTGAGCGTTTTCTTGAAGTAGGCGTCGAGCTTCTTGAGTTCTTCGGGCTTCACACTTGATCTCCTAGCGGTCTCTGGTGGCCGCTTCTTGCACACGAAAAGTGGCGCTGTAAAGGTTGAGACAGGCCAACGTGCCCGGCTTTCCCCTTGCGATTTTCACCAGCTTTTTTTCAGCCTCTGCGAATATGACCGGCTCAGATATCCGCGCCGATCACCTGGTCCATGACGCGGGACGGCTCCGAACACCCTGCGGTGCCGACGACCTTCGCCGGCACGCCTGCGACGGTCGTCTTCGGCGGAACGGCCTTCAAGACCACCGAGCCTGCCGCAACGCGCGAGCAGTAGCCGATCTCGATATTGCCGAGAATCTTCGCCCCGGCTCCGATCAGCACGCCGCTGCCGATCTTCGGATGGCGGTCTGCGCCTTCCTTGCCGGTACCGCCGAGCGTCACGCCATGCAGGATCGAGACGTTGTCGCCGATCACCGCCGTCTCGCCAACGACGAGACCGGTTGCGTGGTCGAGGAAGATGCCTCTGCCGATCCGGGCCGCCGGATTTATATCCGTCTGGAAGACGCTTGACGAACGGCTCTGCAGATAGAGCGCCAGATCGCGGCGTCCACGGTTGAGCAGCCAATGCGCCAGACGATGCGTCTGCAGGGCATGGTAGCCCTTGAAATAGAGCACGGCTTCCATGAAGCGGAGGCATGCGGGATCGCGGTCATAGATCGCCTGGATGTCGACGCGCAGGATGTCGCTCCATTCCGGCCAGTCCGACAGCATTTCATCGAAGGCCTGGCGCAGCAGCGTCGCCTGCATGTCCGGGTGGTCGAGGCGTTCACAGATACGGTGGATGACGCATTCTTCCAGCGAGCGGTGATTGATCACCGTCGAATAAAGGAAAGCCGCCAGTACCGGATCCTTCTCGGCAGCAATGCGCGCTTCTTCGCGCAGGCTGTCCCAGATCGGATCCATCACCTTGAGCGGGCTTGCAGCTTCAAGAGGACGAATGTCTGTCTTCGCGACCATTACCGGTCTCCTCATTTCCCGTGGGAACGTCAGTGTATAGAGCAAAACGGCTGTAACATAAATGGGTCGGGCCGCCAGCGCCTTCTAGAATGATTTTTCCGTGAATATCTGCTCAACAGCGGCATGTCACCGTCAGGCGACTTTCTCGTAAAACTCCAGAACCGCTTTCTTGAAAACCCTGTCGCCGACAGCCAGCATATGGTCGCGGCCCGGGATATCGAGCGCTTCGGCATTCGGCATCAGGGCGGCAAGTTCCTGAGGCGAACCCGCAATGTCGTCCTTCGTTCCGACGCCAATCAGCGTTGGCGCTTCGATCTTGCCCATGTCGGAGCGGGCAACGAGATCGCGGGATCCGCGAATGCACATGGCCAGCGCCTCGCGGTCGCTCTTCGTCTGCTCTGCAAAGGCGCGGAACATCCGGCCGCGGTCGTGGGTCACGGTGTCGAGCGACGGCGCCAGCAGCGCGTCGGCGATCGGATCCCAGTCGCCGACGCCATCGGTGATGCCGATGCCGAGGCCGCCAAGCACCAGCGAGCAGACGCGGTGCGGATTGGCCAGCGCCGCAAAGACCGAAATGCGCGCGCCCATCGAATAGCCCATGACGTTTGCTTCGGGGATGCCGAGATGATCGAGAAGCGCCATCGCGTCCGCCGCCATGATCCACGGGCGGTAGGCTTCGGCATCATGCGGCTTGTCGCTGGCGCCGTGGCCGCGGTTGTCCATGGCAATGACGCGGTAACCGGCGTCGCCCAGCGTCTTCAGCCAGCCCGGGTGCACCCAGTTGACGCTCGCCGTCGAGGCAAAGCCGTGAATGAGCAGGACCGGCGGGCCATTCGGGTCGCCTTCGTCGAAATAGGCGAGTTTCAGGCCGTCATGCGTGAAGCTGGAGAATGCAGGCGTATTCAAATTCATAAAGGCGGGCCCCGGTTTGCGCCGGACCATATTTTATCGCTGCCGCGAGGTGAACCCCGGCGGGCAAAAAACCATGCCGCTTGCGGCGCTTTGGCTCTACACATTTGCGGCGAAGGACGGTAATGTCCGGCCAAATTTCAAAGCATTCGGAGACAGACATGGCCGGCCACAGCATTCCTCACTTCCAGAACGACGGCGGACACCGCGTGATCGAAGTCGGCGTGAAGGAATTCATGTGCACCGGCGCATCCGTGCCGTTCGACCATCCGCATATCTTCATCGACATGGGCGACGACAACGAAAAGGTCTGTTCCTATTGCTCGACCCTGTTTCGTTTCAATGGCGCGCTGAAGGCCAACCAGACGAACCCGGCCGGCTGCGTCTTCCATGTGAAGGCCGCCTGATCATTCTCTCCTGAAGATCGGACAAACGATGCCGGTCGAGCACGCCGCCATTGCGGGCGCAGGAATTGCAGGGCTGACAGCCGCGCTGGCACTGGCCAAACGGGGCATCCGTTCCGATATTTTCGAACAGGCCGGCGCACTGGCAGAGGTCGGTGCCGGCCTGCAGCTTTCCCCCAATGCATCGCGCATTCTCCGTGAACTCGGCGTTCTCGGCGAGATCGAGAAATGCTGGCTCGAGCCGGAGATGATCCGGCTCGTTGCGGGCGACACGTTGCGGCAGCTCGCTGCCGTTCCCGCCGGCCGTTTCGCCCGTGGGCGATGGGATGCTCCCTACGGCGTCCTGCACCGTGCAACGCTTCAGCGCGTGCTTCTGGATGCGGTGCGCGCCAATCCGCTCTGCCAGCTGCACCTTGGTACTCCAATCGAATCCGCAGGCTTGCCGTCTAATGGCCCGGGCGTGCTGATCGGCGCGGACGGCGTCTGGTCGAAGACGCGAGCCGCGATCGATGGTTCGCCTTCGCCCCGATTTTCCGGCAACATCGCCTATCGCTTCACGATCACAGCCGCCGCGGCGCCTGACTTTCTCGACAGGAACAGCGTCTCGGCGTTTCTCGGTGGATCGGTGCATCTCGTCTGCTATCCCCTGAAGGAAACGGCGAGCTTCAATCTCGTCGCCATCACCAGCGGCAATGAAAACACCGAGCGGTGGGATAGTGGCGCGGCGAGTCACCAGCTGGAGACTTTGCGTTCACGCTTCCGCGGCTGGCATCCCGAAGCTCTGTCCCTGCTTCGCAATATCGAGCCGACCTATTGGCCGCTCTATGAGGTATCTGAGGGATCGTGGCAGAACGGACGCGACCGCGTGCTGATCGGCGATGCTGCGCATGCGATGATGCCGTTCGCAGCCCAAGGCGCGGCCATGGCGATCGAAGATGCCTATGAGCTGGCTTATTTTCTGGGCAGCAATCCCATCGAGCGGGCCCTGCCCCGCTTCGAGGCGCATCGGGGCCCGCGGATCGCCAAGATCCGCAAGCGCGGCGCATTCAACCGCTTTGCCTATCACGCCGGCGGCCCTATCAGGATCGGGCGTGATATCGTGCTGTCGATGAAACCGCCGCAAAGCCTCGCGGCGGATCTCGACTGGATCTACGGCTACCGGCCGCTCGGCTGATCAGACGGTCTTGGCTGCTGCAAAGCCGCGTTCGATATCGGCCTTGATATCGGCAACGTCTTCGAGGCCGATCTGCAGGCGGATCAGCGGGCCCCCTTCCGGCGCCTTGGCGATACGGCGGTCGTGCAGGTTGACGTGAACGGCCAGGCATTCAAAGCCGCCCCAGGACCAGCCGAGCCCGAAGATGCTGAGCGCATCGAGGAAGGCATGGGCCTTCGCCTTGTATTGCTCGGCGGAATCGACCTTGAGCACGAAGGAGAAGATGCCGCTGGCGCCCTTGAAGTCACGCTTCCAGATGTCATGACCCTTGAAGCTCGGCAGTGCCGGATGCAGCACCTTGGCCACCTCTTCGCGGCCTTCCAGCCACTTGGCGAGCGCGAGCGCGCTTTCATTGTGACGCTCCAGACGGATGCCCATGGTGCGCAGACCGCGCAGCACCTGATAGGCGTCATCGGGGGCGCCGCAGATGCCGAGCGTGATGTTGGCTTCCTTCAGCTGCTCCCAATGCTTGGCATTGGCCGAGACGGTGCCCATCAGGATATCGGAATGGCCGGCCGGATATTTGGTTGCCGCGTGGATCGAGATATCGACGCCGAAATCGAGCGGGCGGAAATAGACGGGCGTGGCCCAGGTATTGTCCATGGCAACGACGGCGCCGTGCTTGTGGGCAATCGCGGCAATCGCCGGAATATCCTGCATCTCGAACGTGTTCGAGCCCGGCGCTTCCGTGTGGACGAGCCTGGTGTTCGGCTTGAACAGCTGCTCGATGCCGGCACCGATCGCCGGGTCGTAATATTCGACATCGACGCCCATGCGCGTCAGCATGGTGTCGCAGAAATGGCGGGTCGGCGTGTAGACGGAATCGACGATCAGCGCGTGATCGCCCGAAGACAGAAACGCGAGGAACGGCACGGTGACGGCGGCAAGACCCGACGGCACGAGGATCGTGCCCGCGGAACCTTCGAGCTCGTCGATCGCCTCACAGAGCGCATCGGTGGTCGGCGTGCCGCGGGTGCCATAGGTGTATTTCTGCCCGCGTGTTTCCATCGCCTTGGCATTCGGAAACAACACCGTCGATGCGTGCACGACGGGCGGATTGACGAAACCGTGATATTCCGAAGGGTCGTTGCCGATATGCGAGAGGCGGGTGTTGATACCGGCGTTCTGCAGGAGACCGTCTTTGTCTTTCATAGTCTGAAATAGCCTTTGGCGAGGGATGCAATGGGCGAGTTTTGGACCTCAGGAAAAGTCGGGTCAACCCCGTAGCCGCGACGGGCCGAAAATTACCCGGAACGTTAGTTTCGCAGATATATCAGTGAATTGCGCGGTATTTTTCCGCAAAACACTGCCCAAATACTATCCAACTGCCTATCAGAACGGCGCATTTTGCCAAAATGCCGAATTTTGCCGCATTTATTAGCCGCGACACTTGACCGTATTGGCATTTGCGACTGTGATAGAACCACTCGCGCCGGGAGGGTGTCGAGAAATTGGGGGGACAGGGTTTTCTTCGCCTCTCCTCCCACAAAAACATAAGACAACAGATAAAAGGTTGGGAAAAATGAAGATTAAGCTCCTGTCCGCCGCCGTCGGCGCAGCAGTTTTCGCTCTTGGCGCCCATGCGGCCTCGGCAACCACTCTTGAAGACGTGAAGGCAAAGGGCTTCGTTCAGTGCGGCGTCAACTCGGGCCTCCTGGGTTTCGCGCAGCCTGACGCATCCGGCAACTGGGCCGGCTTCGACGTTGATTTCTGCAAGGCCGTCGCTTCCGCCGTCTTCGGCGACCCGACCAAGGTCAAGTACACGCCTCTGTCCGCCAAAGACCGCTTCCCGGCCCTGCAGTCGGGCGAAGTCGACGTTCTCTCGCGCAACACCACCTGGACGATCAACCGCGACACCGCTCTCGGCTTCAACTTCCGTCCGGTCACCTATTACGACGGTCAGGGCTTCATGGTTCGCAAGAGCCTGAACGTGAAGTCGGCTCTCGAACTCTCTGGCGCCGCTGTCTGCGTACAGTCCGGCACCACGACCGAGCTCAACCTCGCCGACTACTTCAAGTCCAACAATCTTCAGTACAATCCGGTCGTTTTCGAGAAGCTCGAAGAAGTCAACGCTGCCTATGATTCCGGCCGTTGCGACGTCTACACGACCGACCAGTCCGGCCTCTACTCGCTGCGTCTGACGCTGAAGAACCCCGACGAGCACATGATCCTTCCGGAGATCATTTCCAAGGAGCCGCTCGGCCCGGCAGTGCGCCAGGGCGACGACCAGTGGTTCGATATCGTTTCGTGGACGGCTTACGCCCTCGTGAACGCTGAAGAATTCGGCATCACCCAGGCAAATGTCGACGAGATGAAGAACTCGCCGAACCCGGATATCAAGCGCTTCCTCGGCACCGAAGCCGATACCAAGATCGGTACCGACCTCGGCCTGACCAACGAGTGGGCCTACAACATCATCAAGGGCGTCGGTAACTACGGCGAAGTCTTCGAACGCAACGTCGGTCAGGGCAGCCCGCTGAAGATCGCACGCGGCCTGAACGCATTGTGGAACAAGGGCGGCATCCAGTACGCTCCACCGGTTCGCTAAGCTTTCGACAAGAATGCCGGAAAGGCGGGAAACTGCCTTTCCATCTTCAAAGAAAAAAAGCCCAAAAACGGGCGCATAGGGGATTAGGCTCGGCATGACGCAAGAGGCTGTGCACACTACACCTTTGCCGGAGAGCCGCTGGACGCTCCAGTCGGCACTTTACGACCCCAAATTCAGGGGCATCTTTTTCCAGGTTCTGACCGTACTTCTGCTGGTGCTGTTCGTGGCATGGGTCGCTCACAACACCGCGCTCAACCTGCAGCGCAGCAATACGGCATCTGGCTTCGCATTTCTCAACGGACGCGCCGGCTTCGAGATCGGCCAGTCGCTGATCCCGTATTCGAGCGATTCGACATATGGCCGCGCGCTCGTCGTCGGCATCCTGAACACCATTCTCGTTGCCGTCACCGGCATCATCACCGCGACGATCATCGGCTTTATCGTCGGCATCGGGCGCCTGTCGCACAACTGGCTGATCGCCAAGCTGTGCACCGTCTATGTCGAGGTGTTCCGCAACATCCCGCCGCTGCTCGTCATCTTCTTCTGGTATTCCGGAGTTCTGGCCGTGCTGCCGCAGCCGCGCGAATCCGTGCATCTGCCGTTCAGCATGTTCCTGAACAACCGTGGCCTCGCCTTCCCGAAGCCGATCTTCGATACCGGCATGTGGGCTGTCCTCGCAGCCTTGGTGATCGGCATCGTCGCCACCGTGATCATCGCCCGCTGGGCGCATAAGCGCCAGGCGGCAACGGGCAAGCAGTTCCATACGATCTGGGTGTCGATCGGGCTGATCGCCGGCCTGCCGATCCTGGCCTTCCTGGCGGCGGGTCTGCCGATGACCTTCGACGTTCCTGTCGCAGGCAAGTTCAATCTGACCGGCGGCTCCGTCGTCGGGCCGGAATTCATGTCGCTGTTCCTGGCGCTGTCCTTCTACACCGCGGCCTTCATCGCCGAAATCGTGCGTGCCGGTATCCGGGGCGTGCCGAAGGGACAGTCGGAAGCGGCAGGCGCACTCGGCCTGCATCCATCCTCCGTCACCCGCCTCGTCGTGGTGCCGCAGGCCTTCCGCATCATCATCCCGCCACTTACCAGCCAGTATCTCAACCTGACCAAGAACTCATCGCTGGCAATCGCCGTCGGCTTCTCGGATCTCGTTGCCGTCGGCGGTACGACGCTCAACCAGACCGGCCAGTCGATCGAAGTCGTGGTCATCTGGATTGCCGTCTACCTCACCCTCAGCATTCTGACGTCGCTATTCATGAACTGGTTCAACGGCAAAATGGCACTGGTGGAGAGATAAGATGTCGGGTTCCAACATTTCTTTCGTCCGCAACGCCATGCTGCAGCCGGAACCGGCTCCATCCAGCGAACGCGGCGCAATCGCCTGGATCAGGCGCAACCTGCTGGCGACGCCGAAGGACATCATCCTGACGGTGATCGCCATCGCAGTTCTCGCCTGGGTGCTGCCGCACATGATCAACTGGCTGTTCATCCAGGCCGTCTGGACCGGTACGGACCGCACCTTCTGCGCCACCACCGTTCAGGGCGGCACGCAGCCCGATGGCTGGAGCGGCGCCTGCTGGGCCTTCGTCAACGCCAAGCTCGACCAGTTCGTCTATGGCCGCTACCCGCTCAGCGACCGCTGGCGTCCGACGCTTGTTTTCATCATGTTCGCCGCCCTTCTGGTGCCGATGCTGATGCCGTCGATGCCGCGCAAAGGGCTGAACGCGCTGCTGCTCTTCGTGGCGCTGCCGCTCGTTTCGCTCTGGCTGCTGTATGGCGGTCTCGGTCTCGAAGTCGTCGAAACCCCGCTCTGGGGCGGCCTTCTGGTGACGCTCGTCGTCTCCTTCGTCGGCATCGCGGTCTCCCTGCCCTTCGGCATCATCCTGGCGCTCGGGCGCCGCTCGAAGATGCCTGTCGTGAAGATGGTCTGCGTCATCTTCATCGAAGTCATCCGCGGCATTCCGCTGATCACCGTCCTGTTCATGGCCAGCGTCATGTTGCCGCTGTTCCTGCCGCAGGGCTGGAACGTCGACAAGCTGCTGCGCGCCGTGATCGGCGTGTCGATCTTCGCGTCGGCCTATATGGCAGAGGTCATCCGCGGCGGTCTGCAGGCCATTCCGAAGGGCCAGTACGAAGGCGCGGATTCGCTTGGATTGGGCTATTGGCAGAAGATGCGCCTGATCGTGCTGCCTCAGGCGATCAAGCTCGTCATCCCCGGCATCGTCAATACGTTCATCGGCATGTTCAAAGATACCTCGCTGGTCTCGATCATCAGCATGTTCGACCTGCTCGGCATCGTCCGTCTGAACTTCTCCGACGGCAACTGGGCATCAGCCGTAACACCGTTGACAGGTCTGATCTTTGCGGGTTTTGTCTTCTGGATTTTCTGCTTCGGCATGTCTCGCTATTCGGTGTTCATGGAACGCCATCTCGACACCGGCCACAAACGATAAGAATTGAGGGTAACAAATATGGCTGAAGCTCAAACCAAGAAGCTCACCGTCTCCACGACCGAGGTCGCCGTCGATATCGTCAACATGAACAAGTGGTATGGCGATTTCCACGTTCTGCGCGACATCAACCTGAAGGTCATGCGCGGCGAGCGCATCGTCATCGCCGGCCCGTCGGGCTCCGGCAAGTCGACGATGATCCGCTGCATCAACCGTCTGGAAGAGCACCAGAAGGGTCAGATCGTCGTCGATGGCACCGAACTCACGAACGACCTCAAGAAGATCGACGAAGTGCGCCGCGAAGTCGGGATGGTGTTCCAGCACTTCAACCTCTTCCCGCATCTGACGATCCTGGAAAACTGCACGCTGGCGCCGATCTGGGTGCGCAAGATGCCGAAGAAGCAGGCGGAAGAAGTCGCCATGCACTTCCTGAAGCGCGTCAAGATTCCGGAACAGGCAAACAAGTATCCAGGCCAGCTCTCCGGTGGCCAGCAGCAGCGCGTGGCAATCGCCCGTTCGCTCTGCATGAACCCGAAGATCATGCTGTTCGATGAGCCGACCTCGGCGCTCGATCCTGAAATGATCAAGGAAGTGCTGGATACGATGGTCGGTCTGGCCGAAGAGGGCATGACCATGCTCTGCGTCACCCACGAAATGGGCTTTGCCCGCCAGGTCGCCAACCGCGTCATCTTTATGGACCAGGGCCAGATCGTCGAGCAGAATTCGCCGGCCGAATTCTTCGACAATCCGCAGCACGAGCGCACCAAGCTGTTCCTCAGCCAGATCCTGCATTAAGCGGATAACAGATCAGAAAAAGCCGCCGGAGCGATCCGGCGGCTTTTTTGTTTGCGGCTTTAGCGGGATGCCAGCGTCCGCAGCATCTTGCAGAGACCGGTCAGCCCGGCATCATAGCCACCAGAGGCAATGTCGCGGCAGCGAACCAGCATCTTCCTCTGATCACTGGCATCCATCCTGCTGAATTCGCGGGTCACCGCACTCGGCGTCATCCCGCTTCCACTGCCGCCACCAGATGCACCACCACCGGACGAGCCGCCGCCGATACCAAGGCCGAGATTGGCGCCTGCGCCATTGCCGATATTTGCGCCCACATTGGCGTTGATGCCGTTCGACCCGCCGATCGACGCGGTGACATCCGTATCGAGGATATTACCATTGCTGCCGCCGACAGTTGCGCCGGCATTGGCGTTCACACCACTGCTGCCGCCAGCCGATACGCCGGCATCGACGTCTGCGAGGTTGCCACTGCCGCCCGCATTGGCGCCGACCGCCGCATTCACGCCATTGCTGCCGCCGACGCTGGCTTTCACATCGGCATCAACGAGACCGCCGGACCCGCCGACCGTTGCGTTGGTATTCGCATTGACGCCACCGGAGCCACCGACGGAAGCGCCGACATTGGCGCCAACGCCGCCGGAACTTCCGGAGCCGAGGCCGACACTGGCATTGACGCCGTTGCTGCCGCCGATGGAGATATCGAGAGCGTGCACAGAACTGACCGGCATGACGAAAATCGAGCAGGCGGATGCAAGGACGGCGATCGCGGTCCTCGAATGAGCGTAAGTCATGATATTCCTCCGTTTTCTCAATGCCGGATCACCGGCAGCCGAAAATCGACGGAACGCGCGCACCTTCGATCAAATGGACCGGGCCTCCAGCCCGGTCCTTGGACACGGCCGTTGGCCGGTCCGTGGACTTGGCCATCGCGGTCAGGTCCATGAAAAGCGAACGCAGTAATATTAGCATTGTTTCACGCAAGAATGAGCCACGGTTACCGCGAAGCAAAGATCCGGCCAAAGCGTGCCGGAAGCATACACTTCTTCGTCAACAGGCGGCGGTTGGCGAATCGCTGTGATACCGGCCATAGACAAGAGCGAGCGAAAGCCTAATTGCCTGAGATAACAAACAACCGACGGAGCAGCCCGATGAAACTCTCTCTTGCCGCAGCGATCATCGCGGGTGCTGTTCTTTCCGGCTGCACGGCGACCGGCGATATCTCCGGCCCAGGCCTGGCACCGATCCCGGGCAGCATCACCTATAACGGCCAACCCCGGACGAAGCTGACCAAGTCGCCGATCGGCTCGCAGTTTCCGCACACCTTCGTCGACAATCGCGGCCGCGAGGTCGAGGAAACCTACATCATCCGGCCGGACCGCAGCCTGATGATCGCCAATCGCGTCTATCGCCCGATCTTCCGCTGGAACGATTGATTCCGGCAAACAGGCCTGCGTTTCCGGTGGCGCTCCTGCTCTCGTCCCTTGCCGCATGGAACGGCTCTGCGATGCAGTCACGGGCCGGACAGCGGCAACAGCAATGACCGCCTCGGGAACAAATAAGCGTGAATGTCAGTTTCCCTCCCATGTGAAGAGGAGAAGAGACAATGACATACGACCCGAACAACCTGAATGACCCGAACCGTCCGCTGGATCCGGCGGGCACTCCCGACTACCGCGCCACCCCTGTCCGCGCTGAAAAATCCAACGCCTGGGTCGGCTGGGTGGCAGCGATCGCCGTGGTCGCCGTCGCGGCCTTTGCCTATACGGAGTGGAACGGCACGCCGACTACCGACCCGCAGACGACGGCATCGACGCAATCGGAACCGGCAGCACCGGCACCGGCTCCCGTAAAGCCGATGGCACCGGCCGATACAAACGCTACTCCGGCCCCGGCTACGCCGCCCGCAGCCGGTGGCAACACCCCGCAGTAAGCGAGAAAAGGCCCGGTTCATCACCGGGCCTTTTTCAATCATCATGCCTTCGGCATCATGTGCATTAAGCTTACCGGCTAACCGTCCGGCGAAGAACGCGTTGAAGCCGCGGCACGCCGGAGGCATACAATGCCTCACGCCCCTCGTAGCTCAACGTCAGAGCAGCTGCGCCGTTAGCAGCCGATCCAGGTTCAATTCCTCGGCAGGGGCACCAAGGCGCCGCTTTTGCGTTCAAAATTTTCGGAAAAAAGAATTGGCGACCCCTGCAGGATTCGAACCTGCGACCACCTGCTTAGAAGGCAGGTGCTCTATCCAGCTGAGCTAAGGGGCCATCCGGCCGCTATCCAGCGATAGCGGCGAAACGCGGCATACACGGACACTCAGTGCGTCCAGGGCTGTGTGCGGGTATAACGGAAATTATCCGGATAGGCGACAGTCTGGCGGATCGGATCCTTGGGCTGCAGCACCCGGTATTCGATGCCGTTGCGCTTGGCATAGGCTTCGGCCAGTTCCTGGCTTTCGAAGGTCAGCTTGACCTGCTGGCGCATGTCGCCCGAAGAGGTGTAGCCCATGATCGGATCGATCTTGCGCGGCTGCTCCTGATCGAACTCGAGCACCCAGAGATGCGTCTTGGCCTTGCCGGACTGCATGGCGGTCTTGGCTGGACGGTAGATCTTGGCAGACATCGCTGCATTCGCCTCCGGATACGCGGACAACATCCGCTGGAATTTCAAACTGCCGCGCCGTCACCAGCACGGTTCCCTCCGCTCTATCTAACGCAAAGAGATGAATTTTGCTTATCCGCGAATCCCTGCGGTTTCAAGAAAAAAGCCGAGCCGCACCCAACTGCCGCTGCTTACTTGGCGGCAAGCTTGTCCGTGGGCCGCCGGCAGGGGGAGATAAGGTCGAGCGACGCATCGCGGACGCTGGTTTCCACCTCCATCAGGCCGAGAACGCTGTGGAAGAGGTTATCGTGCGAGGCAGGCAGCTTGGCGCGAGCGGCAATGCAGGCGGTGTCGAGCCGCGTCTCGCTGGCGAAATCATCCGACAGCCACAGCGCCATCGGCACATGCGTCTGCTCCTTCGGCGCGATGAAATAGGGCGCGCCATGCAGATAGATGCCGTTTTCGCCCAGCGATTCGCCGTGGTCGGAGAGATAGATCATCGAACCGGCCAGCGCGGCCTGATGCGCCTTCAGCTTGTCGATCACCGCGGCCAGCACCTGGTCGGTCATGACAACGGTGTTGTCATAGGCGTTGGTGATTTCTTCCGGCTTGCAGGTGGCGAAATCGGCGGCGCGGCAATCGGGGGTAAAGCGCCGGGCGCTGTCGGAATAGCGCAGATAATAGGCCGGGCCGTGGCTCCCCAGCTGGTGCAGCACAAGCACGCTGTCGCCCTTGACGCTGGAAAGCCAGTCATCGAGTTTGTCGAGCAGGATGGTGTCCAGGCACTCGCCGTCCTTGCAGAACCGCGGATCGCGGCTGTCAGGCAGATACTTGTACTTGATGCGGTCGGCGACGCCGTACATGCCGGTATCGTTGTCCCACCATTCGACGCCGACCTTGGCGTGGCCGAGAACATCGATCAGGTTATCGGTGACCAGCCCCTTGCGGTAGCTGTATTCCGTCCGCTTATAGACCGAGAACATGCAAGGAATGGAGACGGCCGTCTCCGTGCCACAACTGGTGACATCGGGGAAGAAGGTGACGCCGCGCGCCTTCATCTCCGGATTGGTATCGCGGCCATAGCCGCCGAGCGAAAAGTCCTGCCCGCGGGCCGTCTCTCCGGCAACGATGATCAGCACACGCGGCTTGGCCGGGGAAGCCGCGGGGATCTGGTGCGCGTCCGTGCCGATCGGCTGACGCACGAGATTGAGATTGTCGCCATAGGTCGCGGTGAAATAGACCGCGCTGCCCAGCGGAAAATGCGGATTGATGGTCATCATCAGATCGCGATGGATGCGGCCGACGGCGGCATAGGTCGGATAGAAGCCCATGCCGATCACCGCGATGACTGTGATGCAGGGCACGATCACCGCCATATTGTGCAGAAACTTGCTGGGGAACGGCCGGTGGACGACACGCACGGCAGAGATGAACAGCGACGGCAGGACGCCGGCCAGCAGCATATAGAGAATGAATTTCGTGGTGATCAGGTGCTGCGCTTCCGACTGCGTCGTGACGGCGGCATTGCGGATCATCTCACGGTCGATGATGACGCCGAACCTGTCTGTGAACCAGGCGGCCGCGACAGCCGCCAGCAACAGCAGAATCAGCACCGGCTTTATGAGATATTTGACCGAAACGGTGACGGCGATCGCCACGGTCAGCGCGATCATGCCGACAACGAATCCGGCGAAAGCCAGCCGGTGGCCGTCGAAATAGACATAGGCCCGGCTCCAGAACGTGTAATTGGCAACAGCGAGAATATAGAGCGAAACGATGACGGCGAGCGTGATGCTGCCGATCTTGGGGCGCATCCGCGCCGTCTTCAGTGTCATGGCCATGCTGTCAGGTTCGCTCCGCGCCGGGCGGACCATCCGACTCAAGCCTCTGGCCGCCCATCTTAAAATCCGGGCGACCATGGAGAGGCTTCCTGACACTATCCTGAATGCAAAAGCCGCATTTAAGGATGGGACAAACGCGTTTTTGATATTGCGGCCCCCCGGCGAAGCGTGTATTGCCCCCTCACACGGAGTGTAGCGCAGTCTGGTAGCGCATCTGGTTTGGGACCAGAGGGTCGGGAGTTCGAATCTCTCCACTCCGACCATTTTTCCCTAGATTTCTACGGTAAGCAGGCGGTCGTCCGCTGGTATGGGAGCCGGTTATGCAAGTCGAAATCCCCTGCCCCAAATGCGGCAAGACCCGGATGAATTTCCCGCGCCCGCAGCCGCTCGATAACGACATCATCAGCTGCTACAGCTGCAATTTCGAGCTTGGCACCTATGGTTCGGTCAAGGCGAAGATGGCGCGCTTCATGGAACGCATGCGTCAGGCTGCGGTGACCCAGGCGCAGGCTGCAAAGAAGAAGCAGTAACTTCCCCTTATTTTTTCGTGATCGTCGCGCTGGCGGCCTTGTCGCCAGTCTTGATGCCGAGCTTCTTGACTGTGCCGGCGTTCAGCTCAACGACGTATTTCACCTCGCCCATCGAATCGATGATGTCCTCCGAAAAGGGCACGGCATTTTCCTTGATGTGACGGATGACGCCCTTGCTGTCGATGAACAGCATATCGAGCGGCAGGACGGTGTTCTCCATCCACATGGTCACCCGGCGCGACTGCCCGAAATCAAACAGCATTCCGGCATTCTCAGGCATTTCCTTGCGATACATCAACCCATACTGACGCTGCTCGTTCGTCGAGGCGATCTCGACGGTGAAGTTCAGCATCTTGCCGGAGGCCGTTTGCACGGCCAGCGGCTCCTTGTCGAAGACCATCTGCTGTTGCTGCTGGGCAAAAGCAGGTGCTGCCACAATGAAAAAAAGCGCCAATAAGGCGCCTTTGATTCTATGCATTCTCATCAATCCTGAACATCAGTGTGCACGGCTTGCCGGGCTCGGCATATCCGGGTGAATCTCGGCGGCCATCAGACCCTTGTCACCGGGCCCGAAGCGCACCAGCACGACCTGGCCGGGGCGCAGCTCGGTGAGGCCGAAGCGGCGCAGCGTTTCCATATGGACGAAGATATCTTCCGTGCCTTCGCCGCGCGTCAGGAAGCCGAAGCCCTTGGTGCGGTTGAACCACTTCACCAGAGCCCGCTCCAGGCCGCTCGTCGCGATGACCTGCACATGGGTGCGCACCGGCGGCAGCTGCGAGGGATGGATTGCCGTGGACTGGTCCATCGAGAGGATCTTGAAGGCTTGATAGCCACGTTCGCGGCGCTGGATCAGCGCGACGATCCGGGTGCCCTCAAGGATCGTCTGATAGCCATCGCGGCGCAGACAGGTCACATGAAGGAGCACGTCCTGCATGCCGTTGTCGGGGACTATGAAACCGAATCCCTTGGCGACATCGAACCACTTAACGACACCGGTGATTTCAATGAGATCGACGCTATCCCCCGATAGCTCTTCGAGCTCAATGAACTCCTTCGATGAAATCCTATCAGCCATGTCGCCAGCCCCTCATTACGCGTCACACTGTTACGGTTAACTGATTCTTGAAATCAAGATTAACATCTTGGTAACGGATAAGCGCAAGTCCTGTTTTCGGTTATTCCCAGTTGCTGATTTTAGCGTCATGTCTTGCCCGAAGCTGACGTCCGCTCGCCTATCCGGGTTATGACCCAACATTCGAAAGGAAATAGAATGCGTTATCTCCATAGCATGGTCCGCGTGAAGGACCTCGATGCCTCGCTGCATTTCTACTGCACATTGTTCGGACTGAAAGAAATCCGTCGCTCGGAGAACGAAAAGGGCCGTTTCACGCTCGTTTTCCTTGCTGCCACCAACGACATTTCCGACGCTGAAGCCTATGGCGCCCCCTGCCTCGAGCTGACCTATAACTGGGACACGGAGGATTATACCGGTGGACGCAACTTTGGTCACCTCGCCTATGAGGTGGATGACATCTACGCCACCTGCCAGCAGCTGATGGACAGTGGAATCACCATTAACCGCCCGCCCCGCGACGGCCGCATGGCCTTCGTCCGCTCTCCGGACGGTATCTCGATCGAGATTCTGCAGAAGAATGGCAGCTTGCCGGCAGCCGAACCCTGGCTTTCCATGGGCAATACCGGCGTCTGGTAGGCCGAGGCTTTAGTGAGGCTTGCGGCTTTTGCGATTTCCGGCCCGAGACGCCGGTTCGCACTTGCCGCATCCAGCCGCCGCAGGCACCTTCCGGTCAATTCCTGCAGTCGGGCTAGCGCCGGGCTGCTTCAGTTTTGACCGGAGAGCCTACGCTTGCCCCATCTTCGAACCCGTCCGTGCCTGCTTCTTGCCGCAGTCTCGACGCTTGCGCTTGCAGGCTGCGTGTCCGACCAGAAGGCACTTGATTCTGCAGCTGCTGCACCCGCGCCGGCCGCCGCGCAGCAGGCGGCGAGCGCTCCCGCCGGCCAGCCCGGCGCCAAGACGGCAGGCTATCGCGACCCGATGGTCGCAGCGGCCGGAGGCCAGCAGCAGACAGCGGCGATGGATCCCAATGCCGCGAACATGCCGCCCGGCGCACCGCAGATGCAGCCCGCCAATATCGGTGGCATGGCGATGCAATCGACCCGCATCAATGCCAATGCAATGAGCATCTTCTCGGCGCAGCCCGCACCGCCTCAGAACAACCGCACCTCGACGGTCATCCAGCCGGCCGATGCAAACGCGTATGCACCAGTGCAGGGCGGATTTGCAACGTCGCGCGGCGGCGTCTTCGGGACGCCCCAACAGCAACAGCAGCGACAACAGGCGCCGCAGGGCGAAATTCTGCCGCCGCAACAATCGTCGCAGAATACCACCAGCACCCAGGTTGCGCCCTATCAGGCAGCGTCGCTGGCAACAGGCAGCCTGCAGGGCGCCTCCACCAACGCGCTTTATGCCGCGCCGAAGCAGAACCTGCTCGGCAGCCTCTCCGGGCTCCTGCAGAAGGCCTCGCTGCCCGGCATGACACGCGTGGCGCCGAATGGCATCCATGTGCAGAACGCCAATGTCGAGGTCAGCTGTTTCAAGCCCAACCTCCTGAACGTCATCAAGACGGTCGAGACCCATTTCGGCCGTCCGGTGATCGTCACGTCGGGTTACCGCGATCCGGAGCACAATCGTCAGGTTGGCGGCGCCGAGGAATCGATGCACAAGAGCTGCGACGCCGCCGACATCCAGATCGACGGCGTCTCGAAATGGGATATCGCCAGCTATATCCGCTCGCTTCCCGGCCGCGGCGGTGTCGGCACCTATTGCCACACGGATTCGGTCCATCTCGACACCGGAAACAATCGCGACTGGAACTGGGGATGCGGCGCCCGGCGCAACACGCCGCCAAGCGCCCGCGCCATCTGAAGGACGTCACGGTTTTTGCCGTGCCGCAACGTCACCTGACGTCCCTCTTCGAAAGAGTTTTCGCAGAGCGTTGATTTAACTCGAAAAAATCCCGCCGGTCGTGGCGTGTCATTTTTTTGAAGGAAATGCGAATTTCCCGCTTGCGGGATTCAAAGACCCTGACTATAAGGGCGCCACCACGAAGGAAGCGCCCTTCGTCTATCGGTTAGGACACCAGATTTTCATTCTGGGAAGAGGGGTTCGACTCCCCTAGGGCGTGCCACTTCTCTCTTTCATTTTCAATGATCGAGACGCTTGCGGAGCGATCTGCTTCTTCCTGTTTCCATCCAGAAAAACTGGCTTTTCGAGTATTCTTCGCGACGGCGGATTGTCATCGTTGGATGGCGATTAGAATCCTTTGGTGCGCGGCCGGCAAAGAAAGCCCCGCCGAAGCGGGGCTCTCTCCTTAACCGTCATTGGCTCTCGCCTTCGGACCTTCCTTGCTGCTCACCGAGGCGGTCTTGCCGTCGGGTTGCTGGCCGACATAGGTTCCGCCGAGATGGCCGCCACCGCTGGTGTTTTCGACCTGGCGCTCGGCGCGCTTCTGGATTTCCTTTGCATCAGTCTTGCTCATATCTGTCTCCATTGTTGAGGTGGTGACATCTGGAAAACCGGTGCCGGCGGAATTCGTTTCAATCTTTTTGGGTCAGCGGCTGCAAACCGCGTTCTGCCGATCCTACCGCGAGGCGCGGCATCCCCTGTATTCCAGGGACTTCGCCGCCTGCTGCAAGCTATTTCCACAAGCTCAGAAAAAATCTACGGAATTTCGCATTTTACCGCTTGCGGCTCAGAAAGGTGCTGACTATAAGGGCGCCACCACGAAGGAAGCGCCCTTCGTCTATCGGTTAGGACACCAGATTTTCATTCTGGGAAGAGGGGTTCGACTCCCCTAGGGCGTGCCACTTCTCTCTCGATTTCTGAGAGAATGTTTTTAAGTTTCGTGGACCTTCACGCTAAAGCAAACACACACACTCGACGTAGCGATATCCGCCCGTCGCATGCACCGCGCATCCAACAGGGTGGCGCAAGCTTCAATGCCAATAGTCCGGCCCGGATAGCCTCGCGGGAATCTCTCTTTCCAGCGGAGGCGGCATTCGAAGGACGCGACTTTGACGATCAACCAGCAGATTCCGACCACCCTGCCCGCGGGATTGCCGAGCCTTCAGCAATTGACCGGAAAGGCGCAGCAATCTGGATCAGTGATCGTCTACCAGCCTTATCTCGACGCCAGGCAGCGGGCGAATCTCGATTCGGCTGCCCTGCCCTTCGACATTTCCTTCAACACGCAATCGACGACGCGCGAATATGAACTCTTCCGGATCCTGCACGAGCACCATCTGCAGGCCGGGTTGCAGGCGGATGTGTTCTGGGGACTGCTCTCCAGCAAGTTCGAGACCAAATCGGTCTCCAGCCTGCAATCCTTCATCACGGAAGCGAGAAAGGCGCGTGCCGGCGGCGCCGATGCCTATCTCTACAATCCGCTGATCGGCCACGCGGCTGTTTACAGCAACGTCTGGGAACATGCGATGATGGGCGGCCATCCCGGTATGGAGCCGGTTTTCGGCCATCTCAAGGAGATGGGCTATCCGATCGCGCCACCACAGGGCCGCACCTCATTCTTCTTCTGCAACTATTTCGTCGGAAATCAGAAATTTTGGTCCGGCTATTTCGCCTTTTGCGAACATATCCTGCAGGCGCTAGAGCAGGAAGCGGCGCGCGGCACGGCGGCCGGACGTGCCTATAGCGGCACGGCGAATTACAGCCGCGACGGCAATGCCGCGATGCGGCCCTTCGTGATCGAACGGCTGCTTGGGCTCTATATCCCGCATGCGGTGGCAAGCGGCATGAAAGTCTCCGCCTTCGTGCCCTCCGCCGAAGATTTCGAATGGAAGTTCGGCATCCGGACCGGCCAGCTGCTCCACAGCCTCTACGGCCGCAAGGAAGCGTTCCTGCAAACGCGTGATCCGGCGAAGCTCGAACTCTGGCAGGAAGGCCGGATGCCTATCGTCAAGCAGCCGCAACTGATCTGGTCCGGCGACGACCCGCCCGACTGGACGCCGCGTGGCAATTTCCCCAAGGGCAAGTCGCGGCCGGCGAGCGCGTCAAGCGCCGGCGACCAATCGCTGCCCGCACCGAATGCCGCCGCCTTGCAGGCGATGAGCCAGCCCCTGGCACCGCTCTCTGTCGCAGAACCGGTTGCGTCAGATCTTTCGGGCTTGCAAGCGTTCGAGGGCGGCTGGGATGCGCACAAGGACCGGCACTGCATCTGGATCGTCACGCCCAAGGGTTACAATCACAGCCATGCGTTCGACGAGGTGGCGCTCGGGCTGCAAGGTGCGTTCGAGGAGCTTGGTGGCTCGGCGCCGATCGTGCGCGAGATGAGCGAATTTGCCGGCCGCTCGCCGATCGTCTATGGCGGCAATCTGCTGCCGCCGGAGATCACCGCGCATCTGCCGAAGGACAGCGTCATCGTCAATCTCGAGCAGGTATCAGACGACAGCACATGGATGAACGAGCGCTATAGCGCCGTTCTCAAGTCCTTTCCGGTGCTCGACTACAGCCCGCGCAACAGGCGGAACCTGGCGGCCAAGGGCATCGATCACGCTGGTGTCCTCGAAATCGGCTATAGCGAGGTGCTGACGCAGATCGAATGGGCGCCGGTGAAGGATATCGACGTCCTGTTCTACGGCTCGATGAACGATCGCCGTCGTGACATCCTCATGGCTCTCCACGAGGCAGGGCTGAAGGTCGTCCATCTGTTCAACGTCTACGGTGCCGAGCGCGACGCCGCGATCGCCCGCGCCAAGATCGTCATCAACATCCACCACTATGAAAGCGGCGTCTTCGAGATCGTCCGCATCTCCTATCTCCTGGCGAACCGCGTCTGCGTTCTGACCGAAGGCGATATCGAGGATCCGGATCTCGAGCCGTTCATGGGCGGCCTGGCAGTCGAACTCTATGAGGATCTCGTCGAGCGCTGCAAGGAGCTCATCGCCGATGACGAGGAGCGCGAGCTCATCGCAGCCAATGGATTTGCAGCCATGCAAAGCCGGTCGCAGGCGGATATGCTGATGAGCGTGATGCAGGCCGGATAGAAAAGACCATGCGTATCGAGACCACGACGATCGAGGGTATCCTGAAGATCACGCCGGCGCGGCATGGCGATCACCGCGGCTATTTTTCCGAGGTTTTCAAGGACGGATGGTTTCGCGAGAATGCCGCCAACGTCACGTTCGTCCAGGATAACGAGTCGCTTTCGGCACAAGCCGGTACGCTGCGCGGCCTGCATTTCCAGACGCCACCCTTCGCCCAGGGAAAACTGGTGCGCTGCCTTCAGGGCGCCATTCTCGACGTCGTCGTCGATATTCGCCAGGGCTCTCCGACCTTCGGCCAGTGGCTCGGCGAAGAACTGACGCCCTATAACGGTGCCCAGCTTTGGGTGCCGGCGGGCTTTGCGCATGGCTTCGTGACGCTCGCGCCGAACAGCGTGATCAGCTACAAGGTGACGGCGCCCTACAGCCCCGAACACGACCGCGGCGTCCTGTGGAACGATCCTGATATCGGCATTCGGTGGCCGGTCCAGGAGGCGGATGCGGTGCTTTCCGACAAGGACCGGAAGCTTCCGAAGCTTGCCGATATTCCAGGCCATTTTCAGTTTTCAGCACAGTAATTCAGGGGATTTCCGGCAATGCGTGTCGTCGTAACGGGGGGAGCAGGCTTTATCGGTTCGGCGCTTGTGCGTCATCTGGTGAGCGAGATCGGTGCCGAGGTGCTGAATATCGACAAGCTGACCTATGCCGGAAATCTTGCCTCGCTTTCCTCAGTCGAGAATGCCGCCAACTACCGCTTTCTGCAGGCCGATATCTGCGACCGGGCGAAGATGCAGGAAGCCTTCGCATCGTTCCGCCCTGACATCCTCATGCATCTGGCCGCTGAAAGCCATGTCGACCGCTCGATCTCCGGTGCTGGCGATTTTATCCAGACCAATATCGTCGGCACCTTCAGCCTCCTCGATGCTGCGCGACACTACTGGGATGGCCTCGATGCGGGACCGAAGGCGGCGTTCCGCTTCCTGCATGTCTCGACGGACGAGGTCTATGGTTCGCTCGGCGATCAGGGCCTGTTCGAGGAGGTGACCGCCTACGACCCCTCCTCCCCCTATTCGGCCTCGAAGGCTGCGAGCGACCATCTGGCGATCGCCTGGCACCGGACCTACGGGCTACCGGTCGTGGTCTCCAACTGCTCCAATAATTACGGGCCCTACCACTTCCCGGAAAAGCTCATTCCGCTGATGATCCTCAACGCGCTGGATGGCAAGGCGCTGCCGGTCTACGGCAACGGTGCCAATATCCGCGACTGGCTCTATGTCGAGGATCATGCGCGGGCGCTCTTCACCATCGCCTCGCGCGGACGCCCGGGTGAAAAATACAATGTCGGCGGACGCAACGAGCGCCGCAATATCGAGGTGGTTGAGCGCATCTGCGCCATTCTCGACACCGTGTTTCCGGACAAGGCCTCGCATTCGCGCCTGATCACGAATGTCACCGACCGGCCTGGCCACGATGCTCGCTACGCGATCGACGCGACAAAGCTGGAGACGGAGCTCGGCTGGAAGGCTGCGGAGAATTTCGACAGCGGCATCGACAAAACTGTGCGCTGGTATCTCGACAATGAATGGTGGTGGCGCCCTCTGCGCGACAACGTCTATTCCGGCGAACGCCTTGGCGTCTTCAAGGGACGATGACGATGCGCATCGCCGTAACGGGTAGAGAAGGTCAGGTCGCTCGGTCGCTTCTGGCAACAGCACCCTCAGGCATTGAGGTTATCACGATTGGCCGTCCTGAGCTCGATCTTGCCAATCCCGCTAGTGTGCTGCCGGCTCTGGCAGCCGCACAGCCCGACGTGATCGTCTCAGCCGCGGCCTATACGGCTGTCGATAAGGCCGAGAGCGAGCCTGAATCAGCTTTTGCCGTGAATGCAGCTGGTGCCGGCGCCGTATCCGAAGCGGCGGCCAAGCTTGGCATCCCCGTCATCCATCTATCGACCGACTATGTGTTCTCTGGCGAGAAGCTTGCGCCCTATGTCGAGACCGATCCAACCGGTCCGATCTCGGTCTATGGCAGCACCAAGCTCGAAGGGGAGCTGCGGGTGGCGGCGGGCAATACCGATCACGTCATCCTGCGTACTGCCTGGGTCTATTCGCCCTTCGGCGCCAATTTCGTGAAGACGATGCTGCGGCTTGCCGAAACGCGCGACGAGCTGCGTGTCGTCGCCGATCAGCGGGGGTGCCCGACATCGGCGCTTGATATTGCCGATGCGATCCTCGCCATTGCGGCGCGTTTGAAAGCCGATCCAGATCCCGCGCTGCGCGGCACGTTTCATCTGACCGGGACCGGCGAAGCCACCTGGGCCGATTTCGCTACCGAGATATTTGCGCAATCGCGAGCACTCGGCGGCAACAGCGCTACGGTTACGCCCATCACCACTGCCGAATATCCGACGCCCGCGAGGCGCCCCGCCAATTCGCGGCTTTCGGGCGACAAACTCGCTGCTACCTACGGCATCCGCTTGCCCGGCTGGAAGAGCTCCACGGAAATTGCGGTCAAAGCCATTTTGAAGAATGCGATTTGAGGAGACTGAGATGAAGGGGATCATTCTAGCGGGCGGCACCGGCACCAGGCTTCATCCGATCACCCAGGCGGTGTCGAAGCAGCTGATGCCTGTCTACGACAAGCCGATGATCTACTACCCGCTGACGACGCTGATGCTGGCCGGGATCAACGACATACTGATCATCACCACGCCGCATGACGTCGAGGCCTTCAAGCGGCTTCTCGGCGATGGCTCGCAATGGGGCATTTCTCTGAGCTATGCGGTGCAGCCGAGTCCCGATGGCCTGGCGCAGGCCTTCATCATCGGTGCCGATTTCATCAACGGCCAGAATTCCGCACTGGTTCTCGGCGACAACATCTATTTCGGTCACGGCCTGCCGGAGATCATGAAGTCGGGGACGGCGCGCACCAAGGGCGCCACGGTCTTTGCCTATCACGTCACCGATCCCGAGCGTTACGGCGTCGTCGAATTCGACGGCAAGATGAACGCGCTGTCGATCGAGGAAAAGCCGAAGCTGCCGAAATCCAACTGGGCTGTCACCGGCCTCTATTTCTACGACCAGCAGGTCGTCGATATCGCCGCCAATCTGAAGCCGTCACCGCGCGGTGAATTGGAGATCACCGATGTCAACCGCACCTATCTGGAGCGCGGCGAACTCTATGTCGAACTGATGGGCCGTGGCTATGCCTGGCTTGATACCGGCACACCCGATAGCCTGCTCGACGCAGCCGCCTTCGTCAGTACGCTGGAGAAGCGCCAGGGCTTCAAGATCGCCTGCCCTGAGGAAGTGGCGTGGCGCATGGGCTATATCAGCCAGGACGATCTGGCAAAGCTTGCCGAAAAGCTCGGCAAGAGCGCCTATGGGCAATATCTCACCAAGCTTTCAGCCGACTGGTAGGGTTCACTTCGCCGGTGCTGCATCGGAAACGCGCAGCTGAATGCGGCGCGAGCCCTGGTAGTGATCGGCGCCGAGCGAGCCTGCGACATGCAGATTGGCGCCGCGTGAATTGAGCAGCAGGTTGCCGAGAGCGGTATCGGCGGCGCGGAAGGCGATGCCATCGAGACGGGCGCCGTCCATGGCTTCCAGCGTCACCTTGACGTGCTTTTCGCCGACCGTCCTGACATCGCGCAAGCGATGGGCGGGGATGGCGAAGACCGGTTGCGAATGGCCGGAGCCGTAGGGGCCTGCAGTTTCCAGCCGGTCGATGAGATCGAGCGTGGCGCCGCTGGCACCGATCGCGCCATCGATCTTCAGCGTTTCGTTGGCGACGAGATTGGCGACGGTCTTTTCGGCGCGTTCGGTGAAGAAGCTGCGCAGGGCGCCAAGCTTTTCCCGCTCGACCGTCAGGCCGGCGGCCATCGCATGTCCGCCGCCCTTGATCAGCAACCCCTCGTCGACAGCGGCGCGGACCATACGTCCCATATCGAAGCCGTTGATCGAGCGGCCGGATCCTGTGCCGCGACCTGAGGGATCGAAAGCGATGGCAAAGGCCGGGCGCTTGAACTTCTCCTTCAGCCGTGCGGCCAGAAGACCGACGATCCCCGGATGCCACTTGTCGCGAGCGGTCACGATGACGGAAGCACCCTGGCCGTCGCCATACTCCGCCATTGCCTCGGCCTCCGCCTCCTGCAGCACGGCGGCTTCCATGACCTGGCGGTCACGGTTCAGTTCGTCGAGCTTCTGCGCGATCGTCTCCGCCTCACCGGCATCGTCGAGCGTCAGCAGGCGGCTGCCAAGGGCTGCGTCGCCGATACGGCCGCCAGCATTGATGCGGGGGCCGACGAGAAAGCCGAAATGATAGGGCGTGACCGGGCCGGAGAGACTGGCCTTGCGAAACAGGGCGGCGAGACCCGCATTGCTCTGGTGACGCGCGGCAACGAGGCCCTTGACGACATAGGCGCGGTTCAGGCCCTTCAACGGGACGACATCGCAGACCGTCGCCAGCGCCACGATATCGAGCCACTGCAGGAGATCGATCGCCAGAATGCGCTTGTCGCCGGCTTCGCGCAGCAATCGGAGCGTGGCCACCAGCACCAGGAAGACCACGCCGGCGGCGCAGAGGTGTCCCTGCCCCGAAAGATCGTCTTCGCGATTGGGGTTCACCAGCGCGTGGCAATGCGGCAGCGCGTGTGTCACCTGATGGTGATCGATGACGACGACGTCGATATTGCGCGCCTTGGCGGCGTCGAGCGCCTCGTGGCTGGTCGATCCGCAATCGACGGTGACGATGAGTTTCGCGCCGTTGTCGATCAGCTGGTTGATCGCGGCAGCATTCGGTCCATAGCCTTCGAAAATGCGGTCCGGAATGTAGATCTCGGCCTTGACGCCGAAATGGGCGAGGAAGCGGTACATCAGGGCCGATGAGGCGGCACCGTCGACGTCATAGTCACCGAAGATCGCAACATTCTCACCGCGCCGGATGGCTTCTGCCAAACGCTTTGCCGCCGTCTCGCAATCGGTCAGCTTGTAGGGATCGGGCATCAGGTTGCGGATGGTCGGATCGAGGAACTCGACGGCTTCATCGACCGCAACGCCCCGCCCGGCAAGCACGCGGGCAATCAGATCCGGCAGGCCATGGACTTGCGACATGGCGAGCGCGCGGTTTTGCCCGGCCTGGTCGAGCCGCGAAATCCAGCGATTGTCGAGAATGGATTTCTCCACCCCGAGGAACGCGCGCTGTACAGGATCAGCGGCTATATCCACCATTTTGCCAATGCCCCACAATGTCACCGCCCCGTGACGGGGCGGCAAAAATTCCATGAGCACATTTATGCAGGCTTAAGGCCGGTGGCAACGCCCGGGCTGGCGTTACCCTCAGTCTTCCTTGGGGCGCTCGATGCGGATGACCTGCGGTTCGCCGACGAGATAGCCCTCGCCCTTGATCGCGGCAACCGCCTTGCGAACCGAATCCTCGGTCGTCGCATGGGTGACGAGAATGATCGTCTGGTGATGCGACGGCGACAGGTGCTGTTGCGAGCGCTGCACGATCGATTCCAGCGAGATGTGGTTTTCGGCCATGCGGGTGGCGACGCTGGCAAAAACGCCGGTGCGGTCGAGAACCGTCAGGCGGATGAAGTAGCCGCCTTCGTGGCTCTGCATCTGCGCCTTGCGATAGGGCTCCAGCGACTTGGCCGGATGACCGAGAACGGGAACGCGCTGGGCGCCCGGCTGGCTCTTGGCAATGTCGGCGATGTCGCCGAGAACCGACGAGGCGGTGGCGTTACCGCCGGCACCCGGGCCAACCATCAGCAGTTCGCCCAGAATATCGGATTCGATCGCCACGGCATTGGTAACACCATCGACCTGGGCGATGACGGAATCGACAGGCACCATCGTCGGATGAACGCGCTGCTCGATGCCGGTTTCGGTTCGCTGTGCAACGCCGAGGAGCTTGATACGGTAGCCGAGATCGGCAGCCGCGCGAATATCCTCGATCGAAATGTTGGTGATGCCTTCGAGATAGATGTCGTCGGCAGCGATCTGATTGCCGAAGGCCAGCGTCGTCAGGATCGACAGCTTGTGCGCCGTGTCGTTGCCCTCGATGTCGAAGGCCGGATCGGCTTCGGCATAGCCGAGACGCTGGGCTTCGGCGAGGCAATCGGCGAAGGACAGGCCTTCCTTCTCCATCTTGGTGAGGATGTAATTGCAGGTGCCGTTCATGATCCCGTAGATGCGGGAGATCGAATTGCCGGTCAGCGATTCGCGCAGCGCCTTGATGACGGGGATACCGCCCGCAACAGCCGCCTCGAAGTTGAGCAGCGAGCCCTTCTCTTCAGCGATTTTCGCGAACTCGACGCCGTTATAGGCCAGCAGCGCCTTGTTGGCCGTCACCACATGGAGACCACGATCGAGAGCGGCCTTGACGGATGCCTTGGCAGCGCCTTCGGCACCGCCGACGAGCTCGACGAAAACCTCGATATCGGCCTTGGCGGCCAGCTCTTCCGGCGTATCGTACCAGGTGATGCCATCGAGATTGATGCCGCGATCCTTGGTCTTGTCGCGTGCCGTCACGGCCGTAATGTGAATCGGACGCCCGCAGGTGGCAGCAAGCTCGTTGCTCTTCTTCTGGATGATACGGACGAGCGAGGCACCGACGGTACCAAGACCCGCAATGCCGATTTTGAGGGCGTCTGCCATGAAGCGATCCTGAATGTTCATGAGTGGCAGCCGCGGACCGCGGCTGCCGATTGGGAGGTGTCTATCAGCGGTGTGCGTTCAGAGAGATGACGTTGTGCATCGTCTCGTCGGCCGTCGACAGGAATTTCTTGATGCTGCGCGCGGCCTGGCGGATGCGGTGCTCGTTCTCGACGAGTGCGAGACGAACGTAATCATCGCCCATTTCGCCGAAGCCGATGCCTGGCGCGACGGCAACGTCGGCCTTTTCGACCAGCAGCTTGGAGAATTCCAGCGAACCGAGGTGACGGAACTTCTCCGGGATTTTCGCCCAGGCGAACATCGTGGCTGCCGGCGGCGGCACTTCGAAGCCTGCCTTGCCGAAGCTCTCGACCATCACATCGCGGCGGCGCTTGTAGACGTTGCGGACCTCAGCGATGTCGGAGCCGTCGCCATTGAGCGCATGGGTCGCTGCAACCTGGATCGGCGTGAAGGCGCCGTAATCAAGGTAGGACTTCACGCGCGTCAGGGCTGCGATCAGGCGCTCGTTGCCGACGGCAAAGCCCATGCGCCAGCCGGGCATGGAGAAGGTCTTCGACATCGAGGTGAATTCGACCGTGACATCGATGGCACCAGGAACCTGCAGAACGGAGGGCGGCGGTTCGCCGTCGAAGTAGATTTCCGAATAGGCAAGGTCGGACAGCACAATGATGTCGTGCTTCTTCGCGAAGGCGATGACGTCCTTGTAGAAATCGAGTGTCGCGACGAAGGCCGTCGGGTTCGACGGATAGTTCAGGATCAGCGCCAGCGGCTTCGGGATCGAGTGGCGCACGGCGCGCTCGAGCGGCGCGAAGAAATTCTCATCCGGCTCGACCGGGATCGAACGGATGACGCCGCCTGCCATCAGGAAGCCGAAGGCGTGGATCGGATAGGTCGGGTTCGGGCAGAGGATGACGTCACCAGGCGCGGTGATCGCCTGCGCCATGTTGGCGAAGCCTTCCTTGGAACCGAGGGTCGCGACGACCTGCGTATCCGGGTTGAGCTTCACGCCGAAGCGGCGGGCGTAATAGGCGGCCTGCGCGCGTCGAAGGCCGGGAATGCCCTTGGAGGACGAATAGCGATGCGTGCGCGGGTCCTGGACCACTTCGCAGAGCTTGTCGACAATTGCTTTCGGGGTCGGCAGGTCAGGGTTTCCCATACCGAGATCGATGATATCGGCGCCGCCCGCTCGCGCGCTTGCTTTCAAACGGTTGACCTGTTCGAAAACATAAGGCGGCAAACGCCGGACTTTGTGAAACTCTTCCATTTCATTCCCCATGGAAATGCGGCCACCGCGGCCGCGCTCGAAGTTCGTCCTGTTCCCGGCTGCTTGCGATACGAACTTCAGAATCGCACGCGCCGTATTCATCAGACTGTCGTCAGGCGGCGATTCTTTGGCAGAGACCATGCCTGGCGAAGCATTATCGGGAAAATTTACGTCTCCCGCCAGCTGCGGAAGGCTTTGCGTGCAAATTGCCTGAAAGGCAAGGCCTACTTGGTGATTTCCGAGAGTGTGTCGGCGCCGTGATCGGCCGCAAGCTTGCGGTATTCGGCAACGCGGCGATGATACTCGGCCTCGGAAATCGTGCCCGCCTTGCGCTGCGCGCCAAGCGCAGTCAGCTTGGTCTGCAGGCCCTTTGCCTCGTCATCGTTCATCTGAACGTTGGCGGCCGTCAGAGGCGCACCGAAGGACGGATAACCGTCCCTATAGTGCGAAAGGCCGCTCTCGGCCGGAGCCTCACCCTTGGTGGCGGTCATCACGACCGCCGTGGGGGCCGCTCGCCTGGCGGCAAGCGCTGCCTTCTCATCCGGCGTCGACGTGCAGCCGGCAAGCGTCATCGCCGCGGCCGCGGCAATAATTGCCATGCGGGTTGCGATTGCGATGCCAGAGCTGCCGTTGTTCGTCATGCCAGATCTTCCAAATCCTCAAGCCTCTGCGACTGTTAAATTTGTCGCAGCAACAAAGCAATAGCACGAGCGTGGTTGTGTTGAACTTGTTTTATCGATCTTGCACGATGTACAAATCGATTTCAGGATGATTGCTGCCGCCCGGAGGAAACGTGTGACCGACAGCAAGACAGGCGACAAGGGAAAGCCGCAAGGCTTCGAAACGGCAGACCTCGATCCCTATCTGATGAAGGATCCCGAGGCGACGGCGATGAATTTTGCCCGCGCCCTCGAAAATCTCGGCAAGGCCGCATCGGCATGGCTGGCGCCCCGCGAACGGGGCGACGTCAGCGACAAAGCCGCCGAGCCGATGACCGACATGGTCAAGACGCTGTCGAAGATCACCGAATACTGGATGTCCGATCCGCGCCGCACCTTCGAGGCGCAGACACAGCTGATGAGCAGCTATTTCGGCGTCTGGATGCGCTCGATGCAGCGCATGCAGGGCGAAGCCGCCGAACCAGAGCCCGAGCGCAAGGACAAACGGTTTTCCGATCAGGACTGGGAGAAGAACCCGTTCTTCGACTTCCTGCGGCAGGTCTATTTCATCACCGCCGACTGGGCCGAGAAGATGGTGACGCAGACCGAGGGTCTGGACGAGCACACAAAGCACAAGGCCGGCTTCTACATCAAGCAGATCACCGCGGCGCTCTCGCCCACCAATTTCGTCGCCACCAACCCGCAGCTCTACCGGGAAACCATCGCCAGCAGCGGCGAAAACCTGGTGCGCGGCATGAAGATGCTGGCCGAGGATATCGTTGCCGGGCACGGCGACCTGAAGCTTCGCCAGACCGACATGACGAAATTCGCCGTCGGCCGGGACATGGCGCTGACACCGGGCAAGGTTATCGCCCAAAACGATATCTGCCAGATCATCCAGTACGAGGCGTCGACCGAGACGGTGCTGAAGCGCCCTCTCCTGATCTGCCCGCCCTGGATCAACAAGTTCTATATCCTCGACCTCAATCCGCAGAAGTCGTTCATCAAGTGGTGCGTCGATCAGGGGCAGACGGTGTTCGTGATCTCCTGGGTCAATCCCGATTCGCGCCATGCCGACAAGGACTGGACGGCCTATGCCCGCGAGGGCGTGGATTTCGCGCTGGAGACGATCGAGAAGGCGACCGGCGAAAAGGACGTCAACGCCGTCGGCTATTGCGTCGGCGGGACGCTGCTCGCCGCAACGCTGGCGCTGCATGCCAAGGAAAAGAACAAGCGCATCCGCTCGGCGACGCTGTTCACCACGCAAGTGGATTTTACCCATGCCGGAGACCTGAAGGTTTTCGTCGACGAGGAGCAGTTGCAGGCGCTCGAAGCGCATATGCAATCGGTCGGCTATCTCGACGGCTCGAAGATGGCGACGGCGTTCAACATGCTGCGCGCTTCGGAACTGATCTGGCCCTATTTCGTCAACAACTACCTGAAGGGCGAAATGCCGATGCCCTTCGATCTGCTGTTCTGGAATGCCGATTCGACGCGCATGGCGGCTGCCAACCACGCCTTCTATCTGCGCAACTGCTATCTCAAGAATGCCCTGACCGCGGATGAAATGATCCTCGACGGCAAGACAGTGTCGCTGAAGGACGTGAAGATCCCGATCTACAATCTGGCGACCCGCGAGGATCATATCGCGCCGGCAAAGTCGGTCTTCCTCGGCAGCCAGTTCTTCGGCGGCAAGGTGGATTTCGTTGTCACCGGATCGGGACATATCGCCGGTGTCGTCAATCCACCGGACAAGAAGAAGTATCAGTATTGGACCGGCGGCCCAGCCAAGGGCGATTACGACAGCTGGCTCAACAAGGCCGAGGAAAATCCAGGCTCCTGGTGGCCGCACTGGCAGGCCTGGATCGAGGCCAAGGACGGCAAGCGCGTGCCCGCCCGCAAGCCCGGCGGCGCCTCGCTGAATGCGATCGAGGAAGCACCGGGCAGCTACGTGATGGAGCGGGCATAGGCCATATCTGCCTCCGAACGGTCGATCTTTAGCCCGATTTCGTCGCCAGAAGAACCGAACCAGAATCTTTTTTTGGGCGGTCCTTCATGCTTATAAAGAAATTGGAAACCATAATCCCGCATAGTTCCAGACAGTTGATTATGTGCGGGATGCCTCAATTAGGCCCTCTTGCTTCATTATCGGCTCCGGCGAAAGCGTCCTGCGTAAGCCGCCGGTAGAGTGACGCGTTTGGAAACCGAGTAATATGGCGTTTGCTGTCGAGACGTGTGAAAGCGTCAACCCTTTCGGCTGGGCGATTTTTGGCTCGGCAAAGCTCCTCCGGCTCGTTCCGGTCATCGCTGCCATCGGCCTTGGGGCCGCTGTATCGACATGGGCGCTCGCATCGGTCGCAACGATGCACTCGTCGGCCATGCCGGAACGCGAAGACAAGCGGCTGTTTGCGGATATCGCCATCGCGCCGATGGCGCCTGTGCATCACAACGCATCGGCTGCCCATACGCTCGTCCACATCGGCAAATTTTCCCGGCTGCCCGGCCAGATCACCGTGTCCGATCGCATGACGGCAGAGGTGCAGTCGAAATCCTCCAAGGACATGGTGGCACTGATGCAGCGCCGCGGGCTCTCGGCGCTCGCCATGCGCAACAACGGCAGTGAGATTGCCTCGGCCCTGAAGAAGCAGGCGGAAACGATCGCAGGCGCTGCGGCATTTTCTGCCGTCACGGTTCCGGCCTCCCTCCCCGCGCCAGTCCAGGTCGCCACGGTCAAGGCGCCGCAAACGGCGCCGACCATGGCAGCTGCAGAAGCTCTGCCGCAACAGAAGCCGGAAGCCGCCGCTGCACCGGCCGTCGAGACCGCGCTTGCCGAGAGCGTCGTTTCCGACGCACCGTTCGGCCTCGTTCTGTCGGAAAGCGGCGACGTGCCGCTGCCGATGGCACGCCCGAACCGGCCGAAGCCTGCTGCCGATTCACCGGTCGCAGCACTCGCCTATGCCAAGGTGGATCAGGACGACGATGACGGCGACATGCCGAAGATCGGCCGGCCGGCGCTTGCCCCAGTCGCCCGCAACGGCATTGCGATCTACGACATTTCCGCCGGCACTGTGTACATGCCGAACGGCGAGCGCCTCGAAGCCCATTCTGGCCTTGGTGCAATGCGCGACAACCCGCGCTATGTCAGCCAGAAGATGCGCGGCCCGACGCCGCCGCATACTTATAATCTGCAGATGCGCGAAGCCCTGTTCCACGGCGTCGAGGCAATCCGCCTGCATCCCGTCGGCGGCCCTGGCGCCATTCATGACCGTGTCGGGCTGCTTGCCCACACCTACATGCTCGGCAAGCGCGGCGATTCCAACGGCTGCGTATCGTTCAGGGACTACAAGCGCTTCCTGGCCGCGTTCAAGCGTGGCGAAGTCAAACAGCTCGTCGTCGTGCCGAAATATACCGGCGGCTCGACGGGCTCCTCGCCCAAATCGACGCTGGCATCGCTCTTCTCCAAGCAATCCTAAGTCCAGTATCTGCATTTGATCGATGAGGCGGCCCAGGCAACTGGCCGCCTCATCTGCGTTATGCTGGCACAAATCGCGACAGGCCCATTGATCGGCATGGACGAACCCGGCATAGCTGCATTATGTACGACAAGGACAATTTCCGCTAAGGCCCTGCAATGGTGAATTATATCGAAGCCGCATCGGCGCCGCCGAAAAATACCGGCGCAATCAGGCTCTATGGCCCCGAGGCTTTCGAGGGTATGCGCAAGGCGTGCCAGGTGACCGCCCGCTGTCTCGACGAGCTGGCGGCGATCGTCAAGCCCGGGCTTGCGACCGATGCGATCGACCGTTTCGTCTTCGAATTCGGCATGGACAATGGTGCCTACCCAGCGACACTGAACTATCGCGGCTACACGAAATCGACCTGTACCTCGATCAACCACGTCGTCTGCCACGGCATTCCCGATGCCAAGCCACTGCGCGATGGCGACATCGTCAATATTGACGTCACCTATGTGGTCGACGGCTGGCACGGCGATTCGAGCCGCATGTATCCGGTCGGTCAGCTGAAGCGCGCGGCCGAACGGCTTCTCGAGGTCACCCATGAATCACTGATGCGCGGCATTGGCGCCGTGCGTCCGGGCGCCCGCACCGGCGCGATCGGCGAAGCGATCCAGACCTATGCCGAGGCCGAACGCTGCTCCGTCGTGCGCGATTTCTGCGGCCACGGCGTCGGCGGCCTGTTCCACGATTCGCCGAATATCCTGCATTACGGCCGCGCCAACGAAGGGCCGGAACTGCGGGAAGGCATGATCTTCACCATCGAGCCGATGATCAATCTCGGGCGTCCGCATGTGAAGGTTCTGGCCGACGGCTGGACGGCAGTCACCCGCGATCGCTCGCTCTCGGCACAATACGAACACACCGTCGGCGTCACGGCCAGCGGATGCGAGATCTTCACACTGTCGCCCGGTGGTCTCGACCGTCCGGGGCTCGCGCCGCTCAACGGGTGAAACGAAGATGGCGAAAGGCCCGGTTCTGACTTCCGATGACGAACTGCCTTTCGACGATTTGCCTGTCGGCGAACCGGATATCGACGAGCGCCTGTTCTTTGCCGAGCAGCCCGCAAAACCCTCGATGGCGAAAGCGGCTTCAGCACCGCCTGCTCTTGGCGGAGAGCAGCATTATCACGGCCACCGCGAGCGGCTACGAAACCGCTTCCGCGAAAATGGCGACGGGGCGCTGGCCGATTACGAAATCCTGGAGCTTCTGCTTTTCCGCCTGATCCCGCGGCGCGACACCAAGCCGATCGCCAAGGCCCTGCTCGACCGCTTCGGCACGCTCGCCGCCGTCTTCGGCGCGCCGGCCGGGCTGCTGCAGGAGGTCAAGGGCATCGGCGAGACGGTGGCGCTGGATCTCAAGCTGATCGCCGCAGTGGCCCAGCGCACGCTGAAGAGCGAGCTGCGCAACAAGCAGGTGCTGGGTTCATGGTCGTCCGTGATCCAGTATTGCCATGCGGCGATGGCGCACGAAACCCGCGAGCAGTTTCGCATTCTCTTCCTCGACAAACGCAACGCGCTGATCGCCGACGAGGTGCAGGGGCGCGGTACGGTCGATCACACGCCTGTCTATCCGCGTGAAGTAGTGAAGCGCGCGCTGGAGCTTTCGGCAACCGCGCTGATCTTGGTCCACAACCATCCCTCCGGCGACCCGACGCCTTCGCGCGCCGATATCGACATGACGAAAATGATCATCGATACGGCAAAGCCGCTCGGCATAACGGTTCACGACCACATCATCATTGGCAAGGACGGCCATGCCAGTCTTAAAGGCCTCAGGCTAATCTAGCTACCGTCACAGTTTCCTTCAGGTGTCTGTCAGCTTCGGCTCGCAAAGAGCGCATGCTGCTCTTCTCGCAGCGCGACCCGAGCTTGAGATTCGATGACACTGAGATTTCCGCGCCTGACCATTTCCCCGATCGCCAAGCGCATCCTCAGCCTCAGCGGCCTGATTGTGCTGCTGATCGGCGGCTACTATGTCCATCTGCTGGCGACCAATAATTTCCACGCCGTCGTGCCCGGGGAAGTCTATCGTTCCTCGCAGCCTTCCGCCTCAGCGATCGCCCGGCTGGAAGGCAGTTACGGCATCAAGACGATCCTCAATCTAAGGGGCGAGAACGGCAGCAAGAGCTGGTACGACAGCGAGATCGCCCAATCGAATGCACTTGGGATCAAGCATATCGACTTCCGCATGAATTCCTCGAGGGAACTGACGCCTGAACAGGCTCTGCAGCTGATCGCCATCATGCGCGACGCGCCGAAGCCGCTCCTGATCCATTGCCAGGCAGGCGCAGACCGTACGGGGCTCGCTTCGGCGCTCTATCTCGCTGCCATCGCCGGCAAGAGTGAAAAGGTCGCGGAGGGCCAGCTGTCGCTGCTTTACGGCCATATCCCCTACTCGTTTTCACACGCTTTCCCTATGGATATTACCTTCGAGAAGATGGAACCCCTGCTTGGCTTCGGTAATTCTTGATACCAGCGCCTTAAACCATCTGTAACATTGACCAGCTACCGGTGAATGCGCGACATTTTGCGGCGCAATATTTGATTCCTCTTCCAGCCGGGGCTGAGCCATGTTCCAGTACGATCTCGTTGTTGTGGGCAGCGGCCCCGCAGGCCGCCGCGGCGCCATTCAGGCAGCCAAGCTCGGCAAGAAGGTTCTGGTCATCGAACAGGGCAAGCGGGTGGGCGGCGTCTCCGTTCATACCGGCACGATCCCGTCCAAGACCTTGCGCGAAACAGCGCTCAATCTCTCCGGCTGGCGGGAACGCGGCTTCTACGGCCGGGCCTATCGCGTCAAGGACCAGATCAGCGCAGAGGACCTTCGCCGCCGCCTGCTGATCACCCTTGATCATGAAGTCGAAGTCCTGGAACATCAGTTCGCCCGCAACCGCGTGCAGCATATGCGCGGCAAGGCGAGCTTCATCGACGCCGCGACGCTGCAGGTCGTCAAGGATGACGGCGAGACGATCCAGGTCTCTGCGGCAAGCGTGCTGCTTGCCGTCGGCACCAAGCCGTTCCGGCCCGACTACATGCCCTTCGACGGCAAGGCGATCATCGACAGCGACGAGCTGCTCGATATCGAGGAACTGCCGCGCTCGATGGTGGTCATCGGCGCCGGTGTCATCGGTATCGAATATGCGACGATCTTCAGCGCGCTCGACACCGCCGTGACCGTCATCGATCCGAAGTCGACGATGCTCGACTTCATCGACAAGGAAATCATCGAGGACTTCACCTATCAGCTGCGTGACCGCAACATGAAACTGCTGCTCGGCCAGAAGGCCGACAAGGTGGAGAAGCTCGACAATGGCAAGGTGCAGCTGACACTCGACAATGGCCGCCACCTGGTCACCGACATGGTGCTGTTTGCCGCCGGACGCATGGGCGCTACCGATACGCTCAACCTGCCTGCCATCGGCCTCGAAGCCGACAATCGCGGCCGCCTGAAGGTCAATCCGGAAACCTTCCAGACCTCGGTACCGAATATCTATGCCGCAGGCGACGTCGTCGGCTTTCCGAGCCTTGCCTCGACCTCGATGGAACAGGGCCGCATCGCGGCACGCGTCGCCGTCGGTGCCGTTGCCAAGGAGCCGCCGAAATACTTCCCCTACGGCATCTATGCCGTCCCTGAAATCTCCACCTGCGGCCTGACTGAAGAAGAGATGAAGGAACGCGGCATTCCCTATGAATGCGGTATCGCCCGTTTCCGCGAGACCTCGCGAGGCCATATCATGGGCCTCGATACCGGCCTTTTGAAGCTGATCTTCTCGCTGAAGACGCGGCGCCTGCTCGGCGTCCATATCGTCGGCGAAGGCGCCACCGAGCTCGTTCATATCGGCCAGGCCGTGCTGAACCTGAAGGGTACCGTCGAATATTTCGTCGAGAACACCTTCAACTATCCGACGCTTGCCGAAGCCTACAAGATTGCAGGCCTCGACGCCTGGAACCGCATGGGCGATATCAAGTCGGAGCTTTAGAGAGCTTCCCGGCTAAGCCGGCTCAGTTCGCCAGCAAACCATCTGGTTTCATCCAGTCGAGTTCGCCAAGCGCCGCCTGCAGGTGCTTGGCAACGGCGTGGTTACCTTCGCGAACGGCGATATCGTAGGCCGTGAGGCAGTATTTCACCAATGGCTTGGTCAGCATCGGCTCATCGGACACCGGACAAATGATGCCGGCATAGAGCGACGGGATGCCCGCCTTGTCGCGGAAGCAGCGGCCAAAGACCATCACATAGCTGTAGCGACCGTCTGCCTGGCGCGTCCGGTAGCTCTGCTGCTCCGGCTCGCCTGTCGCGATCGATTCGTGGATGGCGGCAGCAACATTCGCGCGGTCTTCCGGATGAATGCGCTCGATATAGATATCCAGCGGCAGGCCGTGCTCGGTCTTGACGTAATCAAGGCCGAAAAGCTCAGCGACCGCACCGTCGGCATAGAGCAGGTTCGCCACGATATCCCAGGTGAAAAAGCCGGACTCTGCCGCCTGCCAATCGGCCTGTTCGGACTCAATGGCGCTGTTCTGGAAGGCCAAGATTTTCCCCTTTGCACATCGTCGCAATCCAGAAGTGTAAAGGATCAGCTTCACACTGCAAGGCACTGATTAGCAAATATGAAACTTCTTCACAGCCTCGGAGTCAGGACGCTCGATGACAAACGAAAAGGCCCCGCCGCAAGCGGCGAGGCCTTCGAAAATCCATAAGGGATCAGCCGATTATTCAGCGTCGCCTTCGGAAGCCTTCTTCTTCGGAGCAGCCTTCTTCTTCGGAGCTGCTTCTTCGCCTTCGGAAGCTTCAGCCTTGGCGGCTGCCTTCTTCTTCGGGGCGGCCTTCTTGGCGTCCTTGTCGGAGCCTTCGCCTTCTTCGTCGGCGAGCAGCTCTTCCTTGGTGACCTTCTTGTCGGTGACGTCGATTTCGGTCAGCAGATGGTCGATGACCTTCTCTTCGAAGATCGGAGCGCGGATCGAAGCGGCTGCGCCCGGCTGGCTGCGGAAGAACTCGAGGATCTGCTTTTCCTGGCCCGGATACTGACGCAGCTGTTCGTAGATCGCGCGCTGCATTTCGTCTTCGGAGACTTCGACGCCGGCCTTTTCGCCGATTTCGGAGAGAACGAGGCCGAGGCGGACGCGGCGTTCAGCGAGCGTCTTGTACTCTTCCTGCGCCTTGTCTTCGGTCGTGCCTTCGTCTTCGAACGAGCGGCCCGACTGTGCGAGGTCGTTGTTCACCTGACTCCAGATGCCGTTGTATTCAGCATCGACGAGCGACTTCGGCGTGTCGAACTTGTACATCTCGTCGAGCTGGTCGAGGATCTGACGCTTGACCTTCTGGCGGGTCAGCGAGCCGTACTGCGATTCGATCTGGCCGCGGACGATTTCGCGCAGGCGGTCAGCCGATTCGAGGCCGAGCTTCTTGGCCAGTTCGTCGTTGATTTCGGTTTCGCCCGGAGCAGCGACGTCCTTGACGGTGACGTCGAAGGTGGCTTCAGCGCCAGCGAGGTTCTTGGCCGGGTAATCGGCCGGGAACGTCACGGTGATGGTCTTTTCGTCGCCAGCCTTGGTGCCGACGAGCTGGTCTTCGAAGCCTGGGATGAAACGGCCGGAACCGAGAACCAGTTCGGCGCCCTGATCGGTGCCGCCGTCGAAGGCAACGCCGTCGACCTTGCCGACGTAGTCCATGGTGATGCGGTCGCCGTCAGCAGCCTTGCCCTTCTTGGTTTCGTAAGAGCGGGCGCTCTCGGCAACCTTCAGGACCTGTTCATTGACTTCGTCGTCGGAGATGTCGACAACTTCGCGGGTGATCTTGATGCCCTTGGTGGACTTCAGTTCGATCGGCGGCAGGACTTCGTAGGACAGCGTGAATTCGAAGTCCTTCTCAGCGGCGAGGATCTTCTCGGCTTCGTCCTTGTCCTCAGTCATGGCGATTTCCGGCTGGGTAGCCGACTTTTCGCCACGGCTGGAAAGGATCTGGGTCGGCTGTTCGCGGACGATCTCGTTGACGAGGTCGGCCATGATCGACTTGCCGTAGACCTTCTTGAGGTGAGCAGGCGGTACCTTGCCCGGACGGAAGCCGTTGATACGGACCTTGTCCTTTACGTCGGCAAGACGCTCGTTCAGCTTGCTTTCCATGTCCTTGGCCGGGATAACGACCTTGATTTCGCGCTTCAGCCCTTCAGCGAGCGTTTCGATAACCTGCATGTCTTCCTACCTTCATTTCGTTGGCGGCCGTGCCCAGACGCCTTCGTTTCGATGAGCACGACGCCGGACAATTTGGCCGCGCGTGGCTTTGTTCTTCAAATTCCAATACATCCCGCCGTTAAGGGGGACGGCGCCATCCTGCCGGGTAATCGGGATATCCCGCCTGCAAGCCAGCTTTGGTGCGGGTAGAGAGACTTGAACTCCCACGCCTTGCGGCACCAGAACCTAAATCTGGCGTGTCTACCAATTTCACCATACCCGCGTTCGCAAAACCGCATGCATATGCCTGCGCATGAGGCCTTCCGGAGCGCGGCGTCTCTATATCACCCGATTTGGTAGAGGCAAAGGAAAAATGAAGGCCGGATGACAGCGATCAACCGCCCGGCGAGCGGCAATCCACAGGCCTCTCCTCCAATCAGTAAAGCGGCTCCTCATAGGCTGCCTTGCCATCGACGAAAAGGCTCCTGATCTGCGCCGTTCCATCGGCCGAAACACGGGCCGCAACCGAGACCTGACCATCCTGCCGGGCCTCCTCAAGTGGCTTGCCCTCGCCCTCGGGAACATAGTAGCGCTCGATGCCATACTCGACGCGCATGCTGTCGCCGCCGGCCGGGCCATAACTATAGAAAGGCTGGCTTCTGATCACTGCGCTGCCGCTCTCTTCCGGCAGCGCAGAGAAGGACGAGTCGGCGACGTTCCAGAAGCCATCGGCTTGCGGCTTCAACCGCACCCATAGCACCTGTTCGCCGGCGGCAGATGGAAGCCCGCCCTTGACGCTGCTGACCGGCACGGAAGAGATGTCGTAGTTCAGGACGACGTAATCGCCGCGCAGGAAGTCGCGCGGGTCGACGGGCGCGGTCTTGAGGACGACCTCCGCGCCGCTGCGCAGAATAGCGGCACGGCTCTCTATGATATAGCCGAGTACCGCGGTCTGCAGACCGGCAGCGATAAGCGCCGCCACCATATAACGCCTTGCCGGATTGCGGCTCGAGACGATCGCGCTCATTGGGCCACCTCCGCCTTTTTTCCACCGAAGCGCCGTTCCAGCCGGATCACCAGCCAGGCGACCAGAGCAACGAAGACCCCGGAGAGAAGGAAGAGACTGGATGTGCCAAGGATCGAGCCGACCGTTTCCGATGCGAGATAAAGGACGTCGGCAGCAAACATCAGATAGGCCAGATAGCGAACGGCGCCATTATCCCGGCCCTGTAGCGCGATTGCCAGTACGGCGATGGCCAGCGTGATCAGGCTGAGAACGACAAGCGCGCCGCCCTTCTCCAGTTCTATGTTAAGAAGCAGCAGGCCGACGGTGGCGATCAGGAATGCGTAGAAAGCCGGTGCAGCCCCCGCGGTCTTGACGAAGGCGGAATTGCGTAGCGGCGGCAGGCTGACGGCCAGGAACACCGCGAGACCGCAGACCACATAGGCTGCGGCCAGCCAGAAATCGTCGTGCAAGGTATAAAGCCATGCCAGCCAGCCGACCACCAGGAAGTAGGCAAGGTGGCGTGACCGGCCAGCGTCGGTGTAGCGAACCAGCGCAATGAGGACGACGCTCATTGCCAGCGGCGCCCAGGCGCCGGCACCGACCCAGCGGGTGTCGTAATTGCTGAGATAGACACCAAAGGACGCCCAGGAGAGAAAGCCCGCGATTGCCGTTGCCGGACCCGAGCGGAAGAGCGCGGCCGAAATAGCAGCGATGGCAAACCAGAGATACATGACTGTCTGCTCGTCGCCGGACAGATGATACATCTGCCCGATCAGCGATATGGCCCCGCCGAAGCTGAGGACGCCGACGACAAGCAGCGCATTGCCTGCGGCGATGGCGCCGCGGGCAAACAGCACGGCCGCGCCGAGATAGGCCATCCAGATCACGGCCAGGATCGCGCCGGCGCGCACCAGCCGTGGAATGGCCTCCCAGTTGGACGCGACGAGCAGCAGCAGGGCCGCACCCAGCAGGACAGCGGCCAGTACCATCAGGACGCGGCCGAGACTGAAGCTCGCCGGACGGCTGTCATATTCCCCGAGCAGCAGTTCGGCAGTCGCCTCGGGGATTAATCCCTTGCCTACCCACACCGAAAGATCACGCTCCAACCTGCCTCGATACATATCAGCCTCCGCCCCCGTGATGGCATCCGCTAGCGTTATCGCCGGTGATCCGGTTAGGCAATCCCGCGCTCGAAATGCAAGAAACGCCCTGCATGAACTTGGTGCGCTTCTTAACCGACAGTTAACGCCAATGTTCTAATATATGATCATTGTAGAAAGGCATGCACGATGCGCATAGCCACTATGAAAATATTGCACTGCAAAATAATCATTAGTCATACTATTTAGATCATCAAGAAGCGCGGGCATGGCGGCCCGGCCCGGTTAACCGGAAGCCTGCGGATATGATGTCCGTATAAAGAATTCGGAGATGCGCACTCCTCCTCCCAGCGCACTCCGATAGACTGACAACACTCCTCCTCCCAGTTGTCAGTCACCTACATGACGCCCACCGGATCCTCCCCCGGTGGGCGTTTTGTTTAACGGGTGGTTAAACGATTAGATCAGCCGGAATGCATATATCCGCTTGATGTCTGCGGATCGAGCCGGCGGGGCGCGAGAATCTGTAAACAGATATCCCGCCGCCGGCCGGAAATGTTGGGCGCTGCCACGGCGGCGCCTACTCCGGGCATCCGGCTTCCCTCTTTGCGCGCCTCGAAAACACTCTCAGCCGCACCTGGCGCCAGGTCACCGGCAATAGGCACGCTGGGGGAATATCATTCTGCCTGTTCATTGACCAGAAAGCGGCAAAATCATGTAATTCACGGCGCCAGACCTGCGCAAGGCGCATAGGTGACTTGAAATCTTGTCTCTATTCGTTCTTTGCGACGCAGCATATATTCAGCCCATCAAATGAAAGCCAGCGCGGATAGGCTGCAGCTGGCAGATGCGAACCCTCGGAAAGGGGATCAAAATGAACATTACTCGCTCTTTCAACAACTGGCGCAAGTACCGTCAGACCGTTAGCGAACTCGGCCGCATGAGCAACCGCGAATTGCACGACCTCGGCATCGACCGGTCGGAAATCCATCGCGTCGCTCGCGAGGCAGCCGCCCGCTAATTCAGGCGATCAGCGTCCTCCCAAGCTGATCTCCTTCTCAAAACGCCCGGTGCTCACGCAACGGGCGTTTTCTTTTGTCTGAAATTTACACTTTCGTAAGAGTTGCAGATAAAAAGGCTCAATTTAGCCGCTCAAAAAATCACACCTGCGCATTTCGCGGGCAGATCATTGCACAAACGCATAGCAGATGCCTTTTCTTTGCACTGCACAATATGACAGAGATCCACTATATGAATGTCCAAGCGCAGAGACGGCGATGACGCCGGCCGCGAGACACTTCTAAGGATGAAGACAATGAACCCGATCCGCATTGCAAAGAGCTGGATTAGCTACCGCCGTACGCTCAACGAACTCGGCAACCTGTCCAACCAGACCCTCTCCGATATCGGCATCAGCCGCTACGAGATCCGTAACATTGCATCCCGTTCGTTCCGCTAATCAGCGGCGAATGCGATACACCCAAAACGGCGCCGTTAGGCGCCGTTTTCGTTTTCAGGCCTGTTCATAAGCCGGCAAGTCGCCGGTGCTCACCGTTACAGCCGTCCGTTCAAACGAACGCGGATTCATCAGATTCTTTGTGATTGAGAATTATGCGCGGTTTGCGCTTCGCCTGGCTGCGGACACGCGCATCAGCGCATCGACGTCTGCAACACTACCGGCTGGAGAAGCCGCGCTGTTTCGCGCGGCCTGCTCATTGATCATATTGACCGGTAGTCAGTTCCGCCATCTTCCCGTCGGATTGTTCGCTTCGCTGCTGAAGAACCGCGAGGCTGCTTCGGTGCGATTGCGCACATTCATCTTCTTGTAGATGTTGCGGACGTGAACCTTGACCGTGTTCTCCGACAGATGGAGTTCATCGGCAATGATCTTGTTCTGCGTGCCCTTGCAGATCAGATCAAGGATCTGCACCTCGCGCGTCGTCAGGGACGACATATCGCCCTGTCTCAGCCGCATCGCCCCTGCCCCGGCCACCGCAACGGAGCGTGCCTCGTAAAGCGAGCGCTCAGGTGCCTGGTTGGTCAGGCGGTTCAGCAGTGCCGACGGGAAATGCTCGCCACCCTTCATCAGAAGATCGACGGCTGCCATGAACACGTCGAGCCTCAGGTTGAGCGGCAGGACGCCATCGATGACGCGGGCCTCGACGAGCCGGTTGATATAGGGCTCCATCATGTCGATCGCTTCGACGACGAGACCTATCGATGTCGCGGGGTGATTTTCCCTGACAGTCGCCAGAGCATCGCTGAGCTCCGTTCCGGTAATGTGGTAGAAGAGAACCAGCGTGGCGTCGTTGGCATCATTCTGCAGCATGGCCTTGGAATAGCCCCTGCTGATGACTTCGCAACTCGGAAACTTCTTCGCCAGCGCCTCGACGAGGCATTCGGAGAACAAGTCGGCATTCGCAATGACAAGTATTGTGTCCCCGGCCGGACCGAACTTTCGGCTCTGATCGGCATCACCAGTCTTCGACGCAGTCATGAACATTTACGCCTCCCCATAGCGTTACACGTTACAAATGCTTTGAGTGATACTTCCGGGCGGCCCGGACGGGCACCCCTCGTAATTCCCGTCTTCATTAGTTAGCCATTTCTTAATTATGGTAATACGAAGTTCCATTGAAGGAAATGGCCCAAACGGGTTAGTTTTTGTAAATATACAATGACATTTCCTATTGTTCTGGTTGTATCCACCCCATCCTAGATAACTTATGGGGTATATAGTCGGTTATTTTTGGTCCTTTATGGTATTTTCGAACCAATAGTAGGCGCGTCGTCTTTTTCACTCTTTTGGACAGCGCCAATTAACCGGAATGTTACTTATGCAAGACTTTTGACTTAGAGGTGGAGCGAAACGAAGCGGCCCAATTGCCCGCAAATGGGGGTGGATGCATGCGGTTTCATTGCCAGCGAACAGAGGTCATCTTGAAACGCCTTGATCAGTCCGGGCGAGCCACAGTGAGTTCCAACGCGCTAGCCCGAATTGGTATCTAGGAAGCTCGGTTCTTCTCGGTCAAAGTCGTATTGTCGCTCAATTGCGGCACCGGAAACGCGGAATATCCCCTCGCGACTGCGATATCTCTGCTTTTCCATTGGGGCAACTCAAACAACTGAAAGCATGAAGTCTTCAATCACATGATTGCGGAGCTAGATCTGTGCGTCCTTGTACTGAGTTACGCGCAATCCAATACATCAGGTTTGGCCAACAAACCGGAATTGAACCGCAGATGACCAGGTAATGCATACATCTGCATATGAGTAATCAGTATCGGAGTAAGCGCGAGTAAAATCCCATTTGAGATGAGAGGGATTTCGCACACTGCTCCGAATTCCTTTGGAGGAAGCGAAATGAGCCAGAATTATCAGCCGGGCGGCGACACCGAGACAAATAACATCGGTGCGCTTGCAGACGGCTTCCTGGGCAATACCGCAATCAATGATCCGGACACTTCGGATAATTCCACCGCTTATATTGGCGGCCTCGCCAATGGCGACAATCGTGACAACACGACCAATACCGACAACAGTGATAATAGCGATAACAGCGACAACAGTGATCACAGCGACAACAGCTCGGATATCACCGTCGATGCGACGCTCGACCTGCTGAACGGCAACAATCGCGACAACAGCTACGATTGGGACTACGACAGCAAGACCACGAATACGACGACCAACACCAACATCAACGATGCTGATACCAATGTGAAGTCGGACTATGACTGGAGCTACGACAGCAAGTCGTACAGCGACAACGATATCAACACGAAGACCGACACCGACATCAAGACGGTCACCGATACCGACGTCAAGACAACCACGACATCGGACAGCTTCAACACGGCTGACAGCTTCAACAAGACCGACAACGACACGACGAACACTGCCGACAGCTTCAACAAGACCGATACCGACTTCGCGACCATTCACGACGTCAAGGACTTCGACAATCTTGGAGTGGCCGGCAACGACGTCAACTTCAACCTCGGCGACAACTTCTCCTTTACGCTCGATATCGACAACATCCTGAACGGTGCCTTTAACAACGGCAACGCCTTCAGTGCCATCCAGGCAAACCACCTGGCGGACCAGGACACGTCCTGGGGCATGAAGATGGATGCTTCCAACGCCGACAACAAACTGTCGGTGGATGGCGGTAACGCGCATGGCGCTGACGGCATGGACCTCAGCCATCATGGCGGCTGGACCGGCGGCGCAGGCGACGACGTCAACGGTTCGAGCGTTGCGGACGCATCTGCGATCCTTGCGAATTCGGGTATCCACATGGAACTCGTGCAGGGCGCGAACATGCTCAGCAACACGTTCGATGCGATCGGACATGACTCGCATACCACGGGCCAGGACTCGCACGACGGCGGTGCCGCGTAACCTCAAGCAAAGTCCAAGACCTGCTGCACCGGCGTTCGCGCCGGTGCAGTTTGGCGGCTTGAAACGCAGCACACGAGAGTATCCAAGGGCGGATATGCTGCAGATCAGGCCGGACACCGTGTCAAACGGGAGGGGCCATCATGCATAGCGAGAAGATTTCCGAAATCATTGCGCACTTCATCGGTCTATTCGATACGGCGGTCGAAGAGGCGAGAGCACGCAATGTATATGCAGAAGGGGCGCGCCCGAATGAGGACGTCGCCATCCAGCCCGAGGACGAAATCCGGGCGGCGGCGTTTTCATCGGATCTGCAACTCAAGGACTTCGACCCGAGCGCACCGTACCGCTCGTTGGCCTACGACATCAATTTCGCCCATCCGCGCTTTTATGGGCACGCCTTCGAAGAGAGTCTGGCGAAGCTTTCCGATCTCGCGCATCGCGACTTCAGCGGCCTCCATTATATCCCGAGCTTCAGCATGCCGGGTGAAGATCCGGAGCTGCAGGTCTTTCAAGGACCGGGCTCGATGGTCGCGCATGTCGCGCAGGTGAACATCCTCTACGACGACGACTATCTGAACATGACGGACCGCGATGCCGAATTCCGGGATACGAGCTTCGTCACTGCGCAACTGCTCTATCTCCAGGAAAAGGCCGAAGCTGCGTCACCGTTCATCAGTCTCGATCGCACCGACAGCGCCGATGCGCTGAAGACGATTGCCGACAACATTCATACCTATGTCAACTCGGTCCTCGAGTCGGGAACACCCGGCCCTGGCGGCGAGCTGCAGACTTATGGCAGCGACGACACCGATACGAGCGGGCAGACCTATAGCTATGTCGATGCGGGCCACGATATCGGCGGCGCCGAGCTGACGGGTGCAATCTACATCAACGGCAAGCTCGCTGATGCAGCCCCCGTTCTCGACGACTACATGCCGGATAGAGGCATCGCGAAGCCGCCGGAAGATCCCGAGACCGGCAAGACCGACCTGCCGATCGAGCAGCATAGCGGACCGCTCAACAGCCTCGACGTGGCCGCCGGCGCCAATGTGCTCGCCAATATCGTCGCCATCACCGATACCGCCGTCATATCCTCGGTGACCGCAGTGATGGGCAACTACCATCAGATCGACGCGATCTCGCAGAGTTACGTCTACAGCGACCATGACCATATCGACAGCATGTTCGACACCTCTGGAAGCGCTGCGACTGTTGCCAAGAACATCGCGAGCTTCCAGCGCAGCGTCTATGACGACGGCGCCTCTCAACACGCGACTTCAGCCGATACAGGTCACGACCCGATCTTCCCGACCGCCTGGCGCGTCAGCGTCGTCGATGGCGACGTGTCCTTCGTCAACTGGATCGAGCAGTATCACTTCATCAACGACAACGACACGATGACGATTACCGCCACCGGCACGGAAGCAACCGTGCTGACGGGCGGCAATGCATCCGTGAACTTCGCGTCGATGTTCGGCATCGGCATGCAATACGATCTGGTGATCGTCGGCGGCAACGTCCTCGACATGAACGTCATTTCGCAGATCGCCGTCCTCTATGACAACGATTGGGCGCGCGGCGAACCCGGCGCTCCGGGTGCGACCATCCAGTCAGGCAACAACCTGATCTGGAACCTGGCCGAAATCCACAATGTCGGCGCCAACGACCGTTTCCAGGCGATGCCAGACTATATGGTGCAGACGCAGAAAGCGATCGAGGAGCGTGACGCATCGATGCCATCGGGGCTGGCGCATGACGCCAATTTCGCAGGCCACGCCGGGCTCAACGTCCTCTACATCACCGGCAATCTCTATGACGTCAACGTCATCAAGCAGGTCAGCCTGCTCGGCGATTCAGACGACGTGACCCACGCGATCTCGGCGATCGCCCAGAACAACCAGAATGCCACGATCCATGTCGATACTGGCAGCAACGCTGTCGTCAATATCGCGCAGATCCTGGATTACGACACGTTCGGCCATACGACCTATCTCGGCGGACAGCTCTATTCGGATGCCATCCTGATCCAGAGCGGCCTCGTCGAACACGACACCTCCCAGCCGCAATCCGCGCCACTTGCAAATGAGGTCATCGCATTTCTCGGCGATGACGCAACGCATCACGCAGGCTCCGAGGACGCCACAATCAACGGCGGCCACGATCTTTCATGGACGCTGACCCACCCGGACGTGATGCAAGGCGTCACTGCATAGTTTTGAGTAGAGGGAAACGCTCCCATGAATCACATTCCAAAGAACACCTTCACCGGAAGCCGGACTTTGGGACTTGGCCGCCGCGGCAGTGCCTTCGACGAGGACATGACCGACGAGTGCATGTCGGCGATCGACGATGCGGTGGCGAACCTTCGCCAGCTGACGGCAAAGCGTGCTGCCGCAAGGGCTGCGGCACAGGCAGAATCCGCCGCGCGCGCCGATGCGGCGTTCCGTGCCGCTGCGTCCGAAGATATTGCCGAGGTTCCGGCAGCAGCCGCTGAGGCCGAACCCTCCGTGGTCATCGATGCAGAAGCGGACACCGTCGTCGAGGCAACGTCTGAGGTTGAGGTTGAGGCCGCAGAGCCCGTGATCGAGCTTGTCGCCGAAGCGCCCGCTCCGGAGTCTGAAATCATCGCGACCGCAGAACCAATCGCCGTTGTTGCAGAACCTGTTACTCCCGTCATGGAGAAGGCGGCACCGGTTCAGGAAGAGACTGTCGCGCGCCGGACGCCTGAGAGCCCGGAAATTCCCATTGCCATACCCGAGGCCGCGCCTGAACTGAAACAGAGCCCTGCCGCCATTCCCTTCGGCAAGACCATCGAAGGCAATACCGGTCCGCTGCAGGACAACGAACGCCGGCTGAAGACTGGCGGCGGCGGCAATGGCAAGGACACCGATTCAGGTGGTGGCGGTGGCGGTGGCGGCGGAAACGGCGCCAACTTCCACAAACGCAGCGAGCCTGTGAATTTTGCAGCCAGCCTAGCCAAGGGCATCGCCGCGATCCGGCGCAACATGGTGATCGTCATGGCCTTCACCATTGCGATCAACGTGCTGCTTCTGGCAATCCCGCTCTACCTCTTCCAGATTTCCGACCGCGTCCTGACCAGCCGGTCGATCGACACGCTCGTCATGCTGACCATCGCCGTGCTCGGCGCCGTGCTGATCCAGGCATTTCTCGATTCCATCCGCCGCTTCATCCTGATGCGCACGGCCGTCGAACTCGAAGTGCAGCTCGGCGCGCCGATCCTCAGCGCCGCGGCCCGCGCCTCGCTGCACGGAACCGGCAAGGACTATCAGATCCTGCAGGATCTGCAGCAGCTGCGCGGCTTCATCACATCGGGCACGCTGATCGCCTTCCTCGATGCACCGCTGATGCCGCTGTTCATCGTCGTGGTCTATCTCGTCCACCCGCATCTCGGCATCATCATCATGGTCTGCTGCGCGGTGCTGTTCTTCATCGCCTATCTGAACCAGCGCTTCACGGCGCGCCCGTTCGCCGAAGCTAACGGTTATCTCAGCCGGGCGAATTTCCATCTCGATTCGATGGCCCGCAATTCGCAGATCATCAACGCACTGGCGATGATCCCGGAAGCCGTGAAGATGTGGGGCCGGGAAACGGCGGGATCGCTGAAAAGCCATGTCGCCGCCCAGGACCGAAACATCATCTTCTCGGGCATCTCCAAGGCTTGCCGGATGATCACGCAGGTAGCGCTGCTTGGCTGGGGCGCACATCTGTCGCTGTCGGGCGAGCTGACGGGCGGCATGGTGATCGCCGCTTCGATCGTCTCCGGACGCGCGCTGGCACCGATCGAAGGCGCGATCGAGGGCTGGCATCAGTTTAACCGCTCTGCCGCCGCCTATGGCCGCATCAAGCAGCTGCTGATCAATTCGCCGCTGAACTTCCCGCGCCTGCGCCTGCCCAATCCGGAAGGACGCCTCGACGTCGAGCGTATCCTCTTCGTTCCGCCGCCGCAGAAGAAGGTCATCCTCAACGGCATCTCCTTCTCGCTGAAGAAGGGCGAATCCCTTGCGGTGATCGGCAATTCGGGCTCCGGGAAGACGACGCTCGGCAAGATGCTGGTTGGTTCGATCCTGCCGACCTCCGGCAACGTACGCCTCGACCTCATGGACCTGCGCAATTGGGATCAGCGGCAGTTCGGCGAAAGCATCGGCTATCTGCCGCAGGACGTGCAGCTGTTTCCGGGAACGATCAAGGCCAACATCTGCCGCATGCGCGATGACGTCGAGGATCATCAGATCTACGAAGCAGCCGTGCTTGCCGACGTTCACGAGCTAATCGCCAGCTTCCCGCAGGGCTACGAGACGGTCGTTGCAGCCGACGGTGCGCCGCTCTCCGGCGGCCAGAAGCAGCGTATCGCGCTAGCCCGCGCCTTCTTCGGCAGCCCGAAATTCGTGGTACTCGACGAGCCGAACTCGAACCTCGACACGCAGGGTGAGGCAGCTCTTGCCCGCGCGCTGATCCATGCCAAGAAGCAGGGCATTACCACCGTCACCATCACGCAACGCCCTGCCCTGCTGCAGTGCGTAGACAAGATCCTTCTACTCAAGGATGGCTCGGTCGGGATGTTCGGCGAGCGTATGGAAGTGCTGCAAGCCATCCAGGGCAACAACAATAACAATCGTCCCCAGCCGCGTATCGAAGGTTAAATCGAAATGGCGAGTACCACTCTGCAGACGAGCAACAATCCCGTCGAATGGTATAGCGAGGTTCCGCGCTCGATCCGCTATCACAGCATCATCGGCCTCAGCGTCCTTGCTGCTTCCTTCGGCAGTTTCGGCATCTGGGCCGGCACGGCGCCGCTGGCCTCGGCGATCATCGCGCAGGGCAGCTTCGTTGCCACGGGCAATAACAAGGTCGTCCAGCATCTCGAGGGCGGCATCATCAAGGACATGCGGGTGAGTGAAGGCGACGTCGTCAAGGAAGGTGACGTCCTCCTGACCCTCGACCCGACAGCGGCGCTCTCGAATGACCGCATGCTCAAGCTCCGGCGGCTGCGCCTGGAGGCGGTAGTCGCCCGGTTGCGGGCCGAAGCTGCCGGCGACAAGGATCTGAAGATCCCCGCGGTCGTCATGGCCGAGGCAAGCGATCCGGATGTCGGTTCGATTATCCAGAGCCAGAATATCGTGTTCCGCAGCAAGCAGGTCAAACTTGAAGAACAGCTGAACCTGATCGACAAAAACATCGCCTCGCTCGACTACCGGTTCAAGGGCTATAGCGGGCAGAAGGATTCTTTCGAACGGCAGCTTTCACTGCTAACCGAAGAGCGCGATTCCAAGGCCCGCCTCGTCAAGGTCGGCTACATGCGCAAGACGGACCTTCTGGCGATCGAGCGCGCCATGGCCGATGCCATGGGCGATATCTCGCGCCTGCAAGGCGAGCTAAACGAGAGCGAAGCCGAAATCGCCAAGTTTCGCCAGGAAGCCGTTATCGCCGTCAACTCCAACAAGCAGGCCGCGCTCGATGCGCTTGAAAGCGCTGATTCCGATCTCGACAGCGTGCGCGAACAGGCCCGCGAGGCGCAGGGCGTGCTCGAGCGGACAGTGATCCGTTCGCCCGTCAACGGCACCGTGATCCGCGCCTATTACCATACGGCAGGCGGTGTCATCACCACGGGCAAGCCGATCATGGAAATCCTGCCGGCGCATGTGCCGCTGATCATCGAGGCGCAGGTTCTGCGCACGTCGATCGACCAGCTGCATGAAGGTCAGACGGCCGCCATCCGCCTCTCGGCGTTAAACCGGCGCACGACGCCTGTTCTGAACGGCAAGGTGTTCTATGTTTCGGCGGACTCTATCGAGGAGAATGCCGGTCTGCAGACCAAGGATGTCTATATCGTCCGCGTCGAAATACCGGATTCGGAGATTGCCAAGGTGCATGGGTTCCATCCGGTACCCGGGATGCCGGCCGATGTACTGATCCAGACATCGGAGCGGACATTCTTCGAATACATCACAAAGCCGATCACCGACAGTATGTCGCGAGCCTTCAAGGAGCGCTGACCGCCCTAATACGAAGAGATTAGAAGCCTCCCGTTCCGATCTGCAGTATTGTCCTTCACAGGATCGGTTGTTGGAGGCTTCTATGGCGGCCATGTCTGACGTGCTTTTGCGGGTTGGGCGCCTGAACTATGTCTGGACCAATACCGAAAGCCTGCTGATCTATGTCATTGCCCACCTTCTGAAAGTGGAGAAGGATGCGGCGATCGTCGTCTTCCTGACGCTGAATACCACCCGCGCCCGGATCGACCTTGTCGAGCGCCTCGCCAAACTTCCCTCAACGCCTGTGGCGGACCGCAAGGCGGTGCTTCAGACGATGGGCCGGCTGAAGCGGGAATCGCGGATGCGCAACAAATACAATCACTGCATCTATTCCTTCGACGACAACGGCCAGATCTCGTCCACGCAGCTGATGCGCCTCGTCGAGGACGACAAGGAAATCCGCTACGGCAAGGTCGAGCAGCTCGATGAGAAAGAAATCCAGGCGCTGGAACACTCGATCGCCGAGATCGTCGCCATCAGCAAATCGCTCTGGGAATTCATCCACGCCAGCGAGCATGCGTCGGCCAACATCTGATCCTATAAACAGCAGGCTTGCCCAGCACGTCGGCAAGCGCCGGGATTACCCGCTCGGGTCCCCATAACCCGCAAATGCTAGCCCGATTTGATGCCGGTGTTTTATCCGAACGGCATATTTGATGGCCGCCGGTTCCCCATAGAATGCAAGCTCCCGAACTGTGTAAGGGGTGTTGGGAGGGGGCAATGCGCATTGATGTGATCGACACGGACGCTGGGTTCGACCAGCTCCGCGAGCAGTGGGACCGGGTTTATCTGCAGGACCCCCACGCACAGCATTTTCTCTCCTGGATCTGGCTCAGATCCTATCTTGCACGGCGGAACCGCTGGTTTGTTCTGGCCTTGCGGGAAAAGCCGGAAGGTTCACCGTACGTCGCCTTCTTTCCGTTACGGGTTCTTACCCAGCATGACGAAAAGACCGGCCTGTTCTTCGACGAGATCGTCATGGCCGGCAATTATTCGGCTGATTATGCCGGGTTTCTCGCTGATCCCGCCTATGAGCGTTTCGCCATCGAAGGCTTCGCGCGCTATCTCAGGCAGCAGAACTGGACGCATCTGAAGGTCGAGTATTTCTATGGCTCGCCGGAGCGGCGCAAAGCCTTCCTGCGCGAGCTCGAAGGTCCCGACGTAATGTTTCGCGACAGCGCGATCCGCAACGCCGACAATATCGACAACTGCGTCTGTCCCGTCGTCCGGTTGCCCGACAGCTTCGATGGTTATCTCGATAGCAGCATGAGCAGCCAGTCGCGGCAGAAGCTGCGGCGCTTTCTGCGCAAACTGGATGGCGGCGAAGAGTTCCGCATCACCATGGCGACCCCGGAGACGATCGATCGCGATCTCGACATCCTCTTCCGGTTCTGGCGGACAAAATGGCTGGCGAAGAAGGGAGTGGAACGGATCGACAAGCTGATCAACGCGACACGCACGCTGCTGATGGACAGCTTTGCGACGGGCAATCTTGACGTGCCCGTGCTCTGGCATGGCGACCGGCCACTCGGCGTGCTTGCCAACATCGTCGACCGGCAGAAAAAAGCCATCCTGTTCTACATCACCGGCCGCGACGAAGAATGGAAGACGCCCTCGCCCGGTCTTATCCTTCATGGCTACTGCATTCGCCGCGCCATCGCCGACGGTTTTGCGAGCTACGATTTCCTGCGCGGCACCGAGCCCTATAAATACATGTTCGGCCCAGAGGAGCGGCAGCTTTCCTGCACCGTCTTCCGCACGCGAACCGGCCAGAATCTCGGTGGTATCATCAACCGGCGGAGCATCGATTTCGTCTATGAGCGGGCGCTGGAAATGTACCGGCGCGGCGAGAAGGCCTATGCCGAGATGGCATTCAAGCAGCTCGCGGTTACCGTTCCCGGTCATATCGGCGCAGAATTCGGTCTCGCCAGCCTGGCGTTCGACAAGGGTGAGCTGCACGAGGCCGAGGCAGGTTTCACGGCGCTTATCGGACGCGTCAAGGACGTCGCACCCGTCTATCTGAAGCTCGGAGAAACGCAGCTGGCACTCGGCAGCTATGATGAGGCGGCGCTCACCTTCGGCAAGATCATCCAGAACGCACCCTTCGACGCGCAGGCGCATTACAAGCAGGGTGTGGCGCTCGCCGGCGCCGGACGCAAGGAGGAGGCGGCGCGCGTTTTCTCGATGATCGAGCGTTACGACTTCGACGACGCGATGCAACAGACCTATGTCGAAAAGTCACGCGATGCCCTTCGGCGCATTGTCAGCGAACAGAGGCCCACTCAGAAGGTCAGGGCAGCCAAGCCGAAGAAAGTCGCGAAGCGGCCGATGCAGCGTCCCGTCCATCTCCAGCTGGAGTGGGAACCGGCGTTCAGCTGACTTCCCGCAAGCGGTCGCTTTTTGAACGCGGGAGTTTCCTGCGTCGGCAAGCCGTGATAATCAGCCGCGCATGAACAAGACCTCTTCCCATTCACCCATCCACGTCGTCGGCGGCGGCCTTGCAGGCTCCGAAGCAGCCTGGCAGATCGCCCAGGCCGGCGTACCCGTCATCCTCCACGAGATGCGTGGCGTCCGCGGCACCGACGCCCACAAGACGGACGGCCTTGCCGAGCTCGTCTGTTCCAATTCCTTCCGCTCCGACGACGCCACCAGCAATGCCGTCGGCGTTATCCATGCGGAAATGCGCCTGGCCGGTTCGCTGATCATGGCCTGCGCCGACAAGCATCAGGTACCGGCAGGCGGCGCGCTCGCCGTCGACCGCGACGGCTTTTCTGATGCAGTAACCAAGGCGATCCACGAGCATCCGCTCGTCACCGTGGTGCGCGAGGAAGTCACCGGCCTGCCGCCGAAGGAATGGGATCTGGCGATCGTCGCCACAGGACCGCTGACGGCGCCGTCGCTCGCGGAGGCCATCCAGGCTGAAACCGGCGCCGACGCGCTGGCCTTCTTCGATGCCATCGCGCCGATCGTCTACCGCGAAAGCATCGACATGGATATCTGCTGGTATCAGTCGCGCTACGACAAGGTCGGCCCCGGCGGCACCGGCAAGGACTATATCAACTGCCCGATGGACGAGGCGCAGTACAACGCCTTCATCGACGCGCTGATCGCTGGCGACACCGTCGGCTTCAAGGAATGGGAAGGCACGCCCTATTTCGATGGCTGCCTGCCGATCGAGGTGATGGCCGAGCGTGGCCGCGAAACGCTGCGCCACGGGCCGATGAAGCCGATGGGGCTCACCAACGCCCACAATCCGACGGTCAAGGCCTATGCCGTGGTTCAGCTGCGCCAGGACAATGCGCTCGGCACGCTCTACAATATGGTCGGTTTCCAGACGAAGCTGAAATACGGCGCCCAGGCGGATATCTTCCGGATGATCCCCGGCCTGGAAAATGCCGAATTTGCCCGCCTCGGCGGCTTGCACCGCAACACCTATATCAATTCGCCGACGCTGCTGGACGGCTCTCTGACGCTGAAGTCGCGGCCGGGTCTACGCTTCGCCGGGCAGATCACCGGCTGCGAAGGCTATGTCGAAAGTGCCAGCGTCGGCCTTCTGGCCGGACGTTTCGCCGCCGCCGAGCGGAAGGGCGAAGAAGTCTCGCTGCCGCCGTCCACGACGGCCCTTGGCTCGCTACTCGGCCACATCACCGGCGGTCATCTCGTCACCGACGAAGAGCCCGGTAAGCGGTCATTCCAGCCGATGAACATCAATTTCGGGCTGTTTCCGGAATTGCAGCCGGGCTCGATCGTCAAGCCTGAGGGCGTCAAGCGCTTCCGCGGCAAGGACAAGACGATCATGAAACGGCAGCTGATCGCCAAGCGGGCGCTTGCCGATTGCGCAGAATGGCTCGGCCAGAGCGTGCTGCTGGCCGAAAGCGCCTGACGGCTTACTGGTTGCTGGCTGCCGGCGCATCTGCCGGCGGCAGCACCAGATCGGCATCGGCGACATAATTGCCGAGCAGCCACAGCGAGACTTCGGACGCTTCCTTGGCGGAAACGAATTCGAAAGTGCTGTTCTGATGCGGGTGGTCGAGGAACTCGATCACCAGTCCCTTGCCTGTCTCCGAGCTTGCAACCCGCACCCTACCCGGCTGCAGCACGTGGCAGGAGAAGTGCCGGTGCATGCTGCGCATGAAGCCGGCCTTGTTGTCGTGCAATCTGACGAACACCACCTGGCCATCGGCCGTCGCCTGAAGCTGGCGGATCGCCTCGTGCGGGAAGGCGCGGTTGAACTCGAGGATCGCGAGACCCATGTCGCGCAGCCCCTCTTCTTCCTTGTTCTGCGACGCCATGCGTGTCGCGACGAAAGCCAGGAGAAACAGGCCAGCGAAAATGATCGACCAGATGATAATGCTCAACGCGGTCTCCAATCCGGAATTGCGGTTGCCGCCTTATAATGCCTGAGGCTTGCGCGAGTTTGAACTGGCCTCAGATTTTCTTGCGCATCAGGGCAAAGGTCATTCCCAGCTGACGGCGCCATTGCGGCTGCTGCAACGGTCTGTCGAACAACCCTGCCCCTGCCCGTTGCGCCCTTGCCAGCACCGGCCCGGCAAGCGTTGCCGGCAGGAAAGCCGGAAAGACGGAGGGCGGGATTGCCGCCTTTTGCGCCTTGGCGAGATGATCGCGGCCGAGCCCGGCAAAGGCTTCGATCGCTGCGGAAATCCGGGTCTTATCGGCGCCTGCGATGAAACTGTCGCGGTCGAGCCCGGTCGAGCTCAGGATCTCCAGCGGAATATAGACTTGGCCGCGGTGGCGGTGCAGCGGCATCAACAGCAGCAAGCCTGAAATCGCCTGCGCGACACCCGCATGTCCGGCAGCATCGGCGGATTTCGCCGCGTCCTCCGGCGACAATACCAGGCTCGCGAGCTGGATCAGCGCCGAGGCGGTTTCGCCCGCATAGCCTTCCAGCGAAGAGCGGCTCTCCATCGGATCGTCATAGAGATCGAAAATGCGGGCTTCGATCATGTCGACCAGCGTCTGCCGCGGTAGGCGGTGGGTTTCGATCGCGCTCAGAAGCTCGGCGGCGGCGGGATTTGCTTCCGTCGAGCCATGGGCGCTGCCCTCAAGCAGATCGCGCCAATATTGCATACGCACTTCCCCCGGCAGGGGTTCATGCACGAGATCGCGGATCTTGGCGAGCTCGGCATTGAAGGCATAGAGAGCGACAAGTGCGGCACGCTTCTCCGGCGGCGACAGCAGGCTTGCGAGATAACGGTCCCGGTCGCTGTCGCGCAGCATCGCCAGGCAGATCTCCTGGTTGGTCATCGTCTGCTCGGCCATGGTCAGACCGCGATCAACGCTGCGGCGACGGCCCGCGATTCGGCCAGCATGATATTGTAGGTGCGCACGGCTGCGCCGGTGCTCATCGGATCGGACGAGATGCCGCGGGCCTTCAGCGCCTGCTTCAGCTCGGGCGGCAGGCGTTTCAGTTCCGGGCCGGTGCCGACCAGCAGCACTTCGATATCGCCGGCCTCTTCGAGCACGCGGATGAAATTTTCGGGCGAGAGCGGCTTCGTCACGTCCATCTCCCAGCCATAGATACCCGACGGCAGGCAGAGGATAGAGCCGCGATGCGACATGTCGGCGAAGCGGAAGCCGCCGTTTCCATAGCTGTCGATGGGCGCCCGGCCGGGAAAATGTGCCGCGCGGATTTCGATGCCTCTTGCCATGACTTAGACTGTAGCCTTTCCGGGTGCGCCGCCCGCGGTCTCGTTTTCGTCCTCGTCGTCATAGGATTTCGGGCGAAGCCTGAAAAGGATCAGGACCGGCGCAGCAATATAGATGGAGGAAAACGTGCCAACGGCAACACCGAACAGCATGATGAGCGCGAAGGGACGGATCACTTCGCCGCCGAACAATGTCAGCGCCAGAAGCGCGAGCAGCGTCGTGGCGGCCGTCAGGATGGTCCGCGACAGCGTCTGGTTGATCGATGCATCGATGAGAATCGGCAGCGGCATACGCGTGTAGCGCTTCAGGTTCTCGCGCATGCGGTCGTAGACCACCACTGTATCGTTCAGCGAGTAACCGACGATGACAAGCAGCGCGGCGATGCTCGTCAGATTGAACTCGATGCCTGTGACGACGAAGAAGCCGAGCGTCAGGATGACGTCGTGCAGCGTGGCGATGATGGCGCCGATCGCGAACTGCCATTCGAAGCGGATCCAGATATAGATCAGGATCGCAGCCAGCGATGCCAGAACACCGAGCGTCGCTGTGCGCGCCAATTCACCGGAAACGGCCGGGCCGACGACATCGACGCGGCGAAAATCATATTCGTCCTGCAATTCACTACGGACCAGCGAGATCGCCGATTGTTCGGCGTTGTCACCGCCGCCCTGCGACTGGAGGCGGATCGCGGCGCTGTTCGGATCACGCAGGCGCTTGACCTCGACGTCGCCGAGATTGAGCTCACTGAGCCGCGAGCGGATATCTTCGAGATCAGCAGGTCCCTGTTTCGAGCGTGCCTCGATCAGCGAGCCACCGGTGAAATCGACGCCAAGATGCAGGCCGGATGCGGCAACGCCCAGCATGCAGACCAGCGACAGCGCGGCAAGCGCCGTGAAGCTGTAGCGACGGATGCCCATGAAGCGGATAGAGGTGCCGTCGAACACGTCGGTGTGCACGCTCTTCGGCAGATGCTTCAAGCGGCGGCGGCGCACCCAGGCCTCGACCAGCGGGCGCGTGAACAGGAATGCGGTGAATGCCGTCGTGACGATGCCGGTCGCCAGCGTTACGGCAAAGCCGCGGATCGCATCGCTGCCGAGATAGAAGAGGATCGCCGACGCGATCAGCGTCGTTATATTGGCATCGACGACGGTCATGAAGGCGCGCGAATATCCGGCCGAGATCGCCTGATCGAGATGCAGTCCGGCTTTCAACTCTTCGCGGATGCGCTCGTAGATCAGCACGCTGGCATCGACGGCAATGCCGATCATCAGCACGATGCCTGCAACGCCCGGCAGCGTCAGCGGCGCGCCGACTACGCTGAGAACGGCGATGATCATCAGGACGTTGACGAGCAGCGCGAGGCTGGCGATGACACCGAGCATGCCGTAGAGGCCGATCATCAGCCCGGCAACGAGGACGGCGCCGATAATGCCCGCCAGCAGACCGGCGCGGATCGCGCCGCCGCTGAGCCCCGGATCGATCGTGCGTTCCTCGACGATGGTCAGGCCGGCCGGGAGAGGACCGGAGCGGAGCATTGCTGCCAGATCCTCGGTCTCATCGGGTGCGTAAGCCAGCGGAATGCGGCTGCTGTCGCCCACCTGCAGTTTGCTGATTTCGGGCGCGGCGAGCACCTGATCGTCGAGGAGGACCGCAAGTGTGCGTCCGGCATTCTTCTGGACGAGATCGGCAAAGCGTCTGGACCCGTCGAGATTGAAGTTGAAACTCAGGAACGAGTCGTCGGGCGAATTGCCCGGCTCGACGGCAAAGTCGCCGAGATCCGACTGGTGCATGACCTCGGCGCGTTCGACGAGATAGGCGATCGGCGGATCGTCCTGCGAGTAGACGATCTCTGAACCGGCGGGAACAGTGCCCGCCATGGCATCCTGCGGCGTCACGCTCGCATCGACCAGACGGAAGGTTATCTTGCCCGGCTGACTAAGCAGATCCTTGAAACGCTGCGGATCGCCGAGACCGGGGATCTGCACCGTCAGCCGGTCGCGGCCCTCGGTGGTGATCACAGGATCGGCTCCACCGGCTTCGACGGCGCGGTGCGCGACGATGGCGATCGAGCGTTGCAGGGCCGATGCCAGGTCGCGATCGATCGACTTGCCCGAGATTGCAAGGTTCAGCTGCCCGTCGGCGCTCTTCGTGATCGTGAAATCGGGATCTGCCGATCCGCCCGAGGCGACTGCCAGCGGCGAAAGCAATGATGCGGCCTGGTCGGTCTGCGCGGGATCGGTAATGCGGACCTGGATGGTCTGATCGTTGCCTGCCAGACCGGTATAGCGGATATTCGCGTCGCGGAGCCGCGAACGAACACTGGCGACCGTGTTTTCGAGCCGGTTCTTGACGATATCGGCCCGCTCGATCTTCACCACCAGATGCGCGCCGCCCTCGATATCGAGGCCCGGCGTCAGCGCCTTATGCGGCAGCCATTGCGGCAGTGAAGAAAGCGTGTTGGCGGAGAAGAGATTTGGCGCGGCGGCCAATGCCGCCGCGGCGACGACAAGCCAGATCAGAAATGTTTTCCAACGGGAAAAGTGGTGCATGCTGCCTTTCCGATCCGGCTCGTCTGAAGCCGGTCTTTATGCGGCGTCTGCCTTGACGGGCTCGCCCTTGACGCGGACGTCTGCAATGCCGCTGCGGACGACGCGAACGCGAACGCCATCAGCAATTTCCACTTCCACTTCCTTGTCGTCAACGACCTTCGTGACCTTGCCGACGAGACCGCCGGCAGTAACGACCTGGTCGCCGCGGCGAATGGCGGAAAGCGTCTCAGCGCGCTTCTTGGCCTGGGCGCGCTGCGGACGGATCAGCAGGAAATACCAGACGACCATCAGCGGCACGAACAGGATGATCATTTCGAAGCCGGAGCCGAATGGCGACGCGGCAGTATCCGTTGCGGCCTGGGCAAATGCCGGGGTGATGAACATTGATAAACTCCTCAGCTGCGGGCGGCGAAATTCCGCCCCTCTTTTCAGTGGCCGGACTATAGTTGCGGTAAGAACGAATGCAACAAAAACAGCCGTGAGGCGTACCGAATCCGCCGCCTGATAACCTTTCGGCTGTGGAAAGGCCATGTTACGCCGCCATGAAAGACAAGAGGCGGTTCGCCGCAGTCTATTTTCAGGAGGACATAGCATGGCTGAAGAGATCAACAGCGTCATCCTGCAGGAACTGAAGCGGCTGACGGCAGCCGTCGAGCGGCTTGCCGGGCCCGCCCCTGCCGTGAACGACTGGAATGCCGCGGACTGTTTCGTCTGGTCGCCCGCACGGCAGCATCTGCAACCCGTCGCGCGGCCGAACCGCGTGGCGCTGACGCTCATCCGCGGCGTCGATCACGTGCGCGATATCCTGCATGAAAACACCGTGCGTTTCGCCGACGGCTTTCCGGCCAACAACGTGCTCCTCTGGGGCGCACGCGGCATGGGCAAGTCGTCGCTGGTCAAAGCGGTGCATGAGGATGTCAGGCGCGAAAGCGGCGTTTCGCTGAAGCTGGTCGAGGTTCATCGCGAAGACATCGCCAGCCTGCCTGCCCTTCTCGACCTGATGAAGGATGTGCCGCACCGGATCATCGTTTTCTGCGACGACCTCTCCTTCGATCATGACGACACGGCCTACAAGTCGCTGAAGGCGGCATTGGATGGCGGCGTCGAAGGGCGGCCTGACAATGTGCTGTTCTATGCCACGTCCAACCGCCGCCACCTGCTGCCGCGCCACATGATGGAAAACGAGCAGTCGACGGCGATCAATCCGTCGGAAGCGGTGGAAGAGAAGGTATCGCTGTCGGATCGCTTCGGCTTGTGGCTCGGCTTCCACAAGTGCAGCCAAGAAGACTATCTGACGATGATCGACGGCTATGCCGATCATTTCAAGCTGACGCTCGATCGCGACAAGATGCGCGCCGAGGCCCTGGAATGGGCAACGACGCGCGGCGCGCGCTCCGGCCGTGTCGCCTGGCAGTATATCCAGGATCTTGCCGGCCGCATGCGCATCAATCTTTCCCGCGACTGATTCCGCTGGCCCTCGCCCAAAACGCAAAAAGCCCGGCGCATGGCCGGGCTTTCGCATTTCCCCGTACGCGCTAACTATTCGAGGAAGGTGATCGGGTTGACCGGCGAAGCATCCTTGCGGACTTCGAAGTGGACCTGCGGCTGCTTGACGTTGCCGCTCATGCCGGAGACTGCAACGGTCTGGCCGCGCTGGATCTTCTGGCCGCGGGTAACGCTCAGCGTATCGGCATTGCCGTAAACGGTGACCGTGCCGTCGTCGTGACGGACGAGAACGGTGTTGCCGAGTTCCTTCAGGCCGTTGCCTGCATAGATGACGACGCCGTTTTCAGCAGCCTTGATCGGTGTGCCCTGCGGAACCGAGATATCGATACCGTCGTTGCGGCTGCCGTTGACGTTGGCGCCGTAGGCAGCGATGACCGCACCGCGGACCGGCCAGCGATACTTGCCGATGCCGGTTGCCTCAGGCGCTGCGGAAGCAACATCGGACTTCTTCTCGACTTCATCGACGGTCTGCGTTGCCGCGGGCGCCTTGTAGCCCGCAGGCTGGTTCGACGCGGTCTCGGTTGCGGCAGGCGCGGCAGCCTTCGGCTCTGCGGCCTTGGCCGGGATCGAAGCCGTCTTCATCTGGTCGGTTCCGGCAGAGCCGCCCGGAATAGTCAGCGTCTGGCCGATGCGGATCGAGCTTGCCTGCAGATTGTTGGCCTGCTTGATAGAGTCGACGCTGGCGCCGGTGGCCTTGGCGATCTTGGCGAGCGAGTCACCCTGCTTGACGGTATAGCTTCCGGCGCCGCCGGGAGCCTTGCCGCCGGCCGCTGCAACCTTGCCCATGGCACCGTCAGCGCTGACCTGCGACTTGTCTCGTGCCGTATTGGCGCCCGGCAGAACAGCGACGTTCTGTTCCGGCGCCTTGTAGGGCTCTGGAGCCTTGCCCGGCTTGGAGAGGTCGGCCGTCTGCGAGGCGGCCTTGGCCGCGTTGCTGCCGCCGTTGAAGGTCGGGATCAGGATCGACTGGCCAGGCTTGACGGCCGAAGCGGACTTCATGCCATTCGCACGGAGGATTTCGTTTTCAGGAACACCGTAGCGGCGTGCCAGCACAGCGAGGCTTTCGCCCGGACGAACCGTGACGGACGGAGCGTTAGCTGCAGACCAGCCGGTTGCCTTTGGCGTCGAACCCGTCGTCAGCGTGTCGGGCGCAGCAAGCTTCGGAGCAGCCTGCAGCTTGCGCGGCGCGGAAGCCTGCGATGCCGGGAACGGCTGAGCCAGTGCTTCCTGGCGTTCGCGGGATGCGACGGGAGCAGCTGCGCCCGGTGCCGAGAGCTCGGAACGCTGAACCGTGACCGGCGCCGATGCGATGCGGGCATTGGAGCGGATCGCGCCAGTCGAAGCCGGGTAAGGCTGATTGTACGACTGATTGCCGTAGGACTGATTGTTGCTGCCGTAGGCCGGCTGCATGGCGCCACCGCCCTGCATGTCGCCCTGCGGTACGGGATCGCCCTGCAGTCCGCTCATGCTGCGGCGCGGGACCGAACCCGTTGCCATCTGATCCTGACCGGAGCCAAAAAGACCACCGCTGAAGCGCGAAACATCTGAACTGCAGCCTGTCGCTGCACTCGCCAACAAGGCGACGGCCAGAAGATTGAAGGCCGATTTTCCGAACTTTGGCGATACACAAAAACTCATGATACGACCCACTCACAACGCAACCATTTGTGGGAGTATTAAAGCGCGTTAGTATTACCACGCGGTTAAAGCGCTGGAATTGGAGCAGTTTTTTAGAGGAATTGATAACCATAGTCTTGCGGGTGAAAAATCGCACCCCGCGAAAGCGGCGCGAAATGCGCGCAGATCAGAGCTGCGAAGCGACCCGCGGAACGATCGGCAGATAGGGAACGGTGAAGAGTTCCTCGCGCTCGAAGCGGCTGCCGGTTTTCGTCAGCCGCACCATCCGGCACTCCTCGTCCGATATCATCAGCGGCGCGATCATCGATCCGCCGGAAACCAGCTGATCGGTATAGACGCGCGGCATCGATGCGAACGCGGCGGTCACGAGAATGCGGTCGAAGGTGCCCTCGCCCTGCAGGCCGTTGCTGCCATCGGCCTGGCGGACGATGATGTTGCGCAGGCTGAGCTGATCCATGCGCTTCTGCCCATTAACCACCAGCGTCTTGTAGCGGTCGATGGTCAGAACCCGTTCGGCAATCCGGCCCATGACGGCGGCCATGAAGCCGCTGCCTGTGCCGACCTCGAGAACGCGCTGGCCGGGCTTGACCTTCAGATGATGGAGAATGCGGACGGCAAGATCGACGCCTTCAAGAAACGAGCCGCACTCGATAGGGATCGTCCGTGTTGAATAGGCCTCATCGGCAAACTGCGCCGGAACGAAGCGCGAGCGCGGCGTCTGCTCGACCGCCGTCAGAAGATCGATATCGGAAATACCTTGGGCCCGCAGCCTCAGGACGAGAGCCGCAAAACCTTCCTTCTCGACCAACTGTGACGTCAATGCCTGCTTACTCCGTAACCGAAAGCGCCCGCTCGACGCGGTCCTTCACGGAATAATCAGTCAGATCCAGTTTCAAAGGTGTTACCGAAATCTTATTATGCTTCAAAGCGTGGATATCGGTGCCTTCGGCGAAGGCGCCGGCGCGCTCGCCGAACTTCAGCCAGTAGTAGGGAAAGCCCCGGCCATCCGAGCGGGCGTCGACCTGCAGGTTGAAGGCGAGCTTGCCCTGTGCGGTAACCTCGACCCCATTGACGTCCTCAGGACGGCAGTTCGGGAAGTTCAGGTTGAGGAAGGTGCCCTCGGGCAGATCGACATTCATCAGCTTCTGCAGCAGCGCTGGTGCATGCGCCTCGCAGACCTCCCACGGCACGATACGGGCACCGTCCGCATAGACATAGGCCTGGCTGAGCGCGAAGGAGCGTACGCCCTGCATCGTGCCCTCGATGGCGCCGGCAATGGTGCCGGAATAGGTCACGTCATCGGCGACGTTGGAGCCGGAATTGACGCCGGACAGGATGAGATCCGGCTTGATGTCCATAACCTGCTTGACGCCCATGATGACACAATCGGTCGGTGTGCCGCGCAGCGCGAAGTGCTTGTCGGAAACCTTGCGCAGGCGCAGCGGCTCCGACAGACTCAGCGAATGGGCAAGACCGCTCTGATCGGTCTCGGGTGCCACGATCCAGACGTCGTCGGAGAGAGTGCGCGCAATCCGCTCAAGGGCTGCGAGGCCTTCGGCATAAATGCCATCGTCATTGGTGAGCAGAATGCGCATGGTCTCAGGCCGCCCGTTCGATCTTCTTCAAGCCGCCCATATAGGGCAGCAGCACATCGGGGATAGTCACCGAGCCGTCTTCGTTCAGGTAGTTTTCCAGAACGGCGATCAGGCAGCGGCCGACGGCGGTACCCGAGCCGTTCAGCGTGTGAACGAACCTGGTGCCCTTCTCGCCCTTGACGCGGTAGCGCGCATCCATGCGCCGTCCCTGGAAATCGCCGCAGACCGAGCAGGAGGAGATTTCGCGGAAGGTGTTCTGTCCCGGCAGCCAGACTTCCAGATCGTAAGTCTTGCGGGCGCCGAAACCCATGTCGCCGGTGCAGAGCGTCATGGTGCGGAAATGCAGGCCGAGGCGCTTCAGCACCTCTTCGGCACAGGCGGTCATCCGCTCGTGCTCGGCGACCGCGCTTTCCGCGTCGGTGATCGATACGAGCTCGCACTTCCAGAACTGGTGCTGGCGCAGCATGCCGCGGGTATCGCGGCCGGCGGAGCCCGCTTCCGAGCGGAAGGACGGGGTCAGCGCCGTGAAGCGCAGCGGCAGCTTTTCCTGCTCGAGGATTTCGGCAGAGACGAGATTGGTGAGCGTCACCTCAGCCGTCGGGATCAGCCAGCGCCCATCCGTCGTCTTAAAGAGGTCGTCGGCGAATTTCGGAAGCTGGCCCGTGCCGAACATCGCCTCGTCGCGTACCATCAGCGGCGACGACACCTCGGTGTAGCCGTGCTCGCCGGTATGCAGGTCGATCATGAACTGGCCGAGCGCCCGCTCCAAACGCGCCAGCGGGCCGGTCAGGACCGTGAAACGCGAGCCGGAAAGCTTGGTCGCGCGGTCGAAATCCATGTAGCCGAGCGCTTCGCCGATTTCGAAATGCTCTTTCGGCGTATGGTTCCAGCGCGGCTTTTCGCCGATCGTGCGCGTGACGACATTGCCGCTCTCGTCGGCGCCGACGGGGACGTCGTCGAACGGGATATTCGGGATGCGCGACAGCGCGTCGTTGAGCTCGGCGGTGAACTGGCGCTCGTCGTCTTCGGCAGCCGGCAGTGTCACCTTGATGTCGGCGACTTCGGCCTTCAGCTTCTCGGCAAGCTCGGTGTTTTTCTGCGCGATCGCCGCGCCGATCTCCTTCGAGGCGGTGTTGCGGCGTGACAGCAGGTCCTGCGCCTTCTGCACGGCGGAGCGGCGCTTCTCATCGAGGGCTACGAGGGACTGGGCCAACGCGTCCGCACCACGCTTTGCAAGCGCGGCGTCTAGAGCCTCGGGGTTCTCACGGATCCATTTGATATCGAGCATTGTCGTTCCGGGTCGTTACAAAACAGGAACCGGCCGGAGCCTGACCTGGCTGCGGCCGGAAGATACGGAAGCGTACGGGAAGAGATTGCGAAGCCGCTCAGACGCTGTCCGTGTTGGCAACATCCGCGGATCGTTCCGCCTCTTCGACCGACTGCCGCGCACGCTGGCGCTCGACGAGTCGAGCCGCGTGGATTGCAATCTCGTAGAGAAGGATCGTCGGCAGTGCAAGACCGATCTGGGACATCGGATCGGGCGGCGTCAGAACCGCAGCGACGATGAAGGCCATGACGATCGCGAACTTGCGCTTTTCGGCAAGCCACTGCGAGGTGAGCAGGCCGACGCGGGCGAGCAGCGTGGTAATGACGGGGAGCTGAAAGACCAGGCCGAAGGATAGCACCAGCGTCATGATCAGGCTCAGATATTCCGAGACCTTCGGCAGCAGCGAGATGGCGACGTCGCCATGGCCCGGCGTCTGCTGCATGGCCAGAAAGAACCACATGACCATAGGCGTGAAGAAGAAATAGACGAGTGCGGCGCCGAGCAGGAAGAGGATTGGCGAGGCGATCAGGAACGGCAGGAAGGCCGCGCGCTCGTTCTTGTAGAGGCCGGGCGCCACGAACTTGTAGATTTGCGCGGCGATGATCGGGAATGCGATCACCACGCCGCCGAACATGGCGACCTTCACCTGCGTGAAGAAGAATTCCTGCGGCGCCGTGTAGATCAGCTGCGCCTTGTCGACATCCATGCCCGCCCAGATGACGGCGAGCTTGTAGGGATAGACGAGGTAGTTGAAGAGATGCTTGGCAAAGAAGAAGCAGACGATGAAGGCGATGAAAAACGCGCCGATCGACCACATCAGCCGCCTGCGCAGCTCCATGAGGTGCTCGATCAAGGGCTGCGGCTTGTCTTCGATATCGCCGCTCATGCCTCATCCTTTTTCGTTGCCGCTGCCTTCTTCGGAGCAGCTGCGGTCTTCTTTGCTGGTGTGGCCTTTGCGGCCACGGTCTTGGCAGGCGCCTTTGCTGGGGCCGCCTTGGCGGCCGCAGTCTTTGCCGGAGCGGCAGAGGCCTTGGCAGCTGGTGCAGGCTTTGCCTTGGCAGCGGGAGCGGCAGCCACGGGCTCAACCTTTGCAGCAGCCACGGCACGCGGTTTGCGCACAGCCTTCGGCTTTTCAACGGCCGCGGCAACAGCCGGCTCGGGCAGCGGCGCCATGATCGGCGGCGTTTCCGGCAGGCTCATCGACGGTTCCGGGACACTGACAGGCGGCGCGTCGGTCTTGTTCTCGACCTTGGTGGCGCTCTGCAAATCTGCCTTGATGTCGTTGCCCATCTGGCGCAGCGGGTTCATCGCCTCGCGCAGCGTATTGGCGGGGTTCAGACGCTGGGCGTCGGCGAGTGTCTGACGCACCTCGTCGAGATCTGCCTCACGCAGCGCCTCGTCGAACTGTGCGCGGAATTCACCGGCAACCTTCTTGGCGCGCTGGGTCATTTTTCCAAACGCACGCAGCATCGGCGGCAGGTCTTTCGGACCGACCACAACAATCAACACGACCGCGATGACGAGCAGCTCGGTCCAGCCAATATCGAACATTCAAGGCTCCTGGATGGGAAGCGGGGCAAGCCACCCGTTTCCGGACTGGTTACTTCGTTTCGTCGGCCTTGTGATCGACGGTCTTGCCGTCGACCGGCGCGTCCTCGTCGTTCATGCCCTTCTTGAAGCTCTTGATGCCCTTGGCGACGTCGCCCATCAATTCCGGGATCTTGCCGCGACCGAACAACAACAGCACGATGACCAGAACGATCAACCAGTGCCACATGCTAAAAGAACCCATTACGCATACTCCCTGTTGCGATGTCTCTTCGATGTAAGAGTTTCCGCCATCGTTTCCAACACCAAAATTCCCCTTGGATTGACGCTTAATGTCACGGCTTTGGCCATTGTGACAAGTCATTGCGCCATCGAATTATGGTGATCACTATTGTTTTCGCCCTCGGTGTCAAAACAAAGACCAGCAACCGCTAATCTTCGGAGGCGCCGCCGGGGGCAAGAAGACCCAATTCCTCCAAATCCATCTGGGTGATCGGGTCCTCATCCTCCGTCAGTTCATCGCTCATCAGCGGCGACGGAATATTGAAATTCGCCGGGATACGGCCAGAGAGCAGCCCTGCCCCCTTGAGCTCTTCGATACCCGGCAGATCGCGCAGTTCCTCAAGGCCGAAATGGTCGAGAAAGTCCCGTGTCGTGCCGAGTGTGACGGGGCGGCCGGGGGTGCGGCGGCGGCCGCGGAAACGAACCCATCCGGCCTCCATCAGCACATCGAGCGTGCCGCGCGACGTCTGGACGCCTCGGATGTCCTCGATCTCGGCGCGCGTCACCGGCTGGTGATAGGCGATGATCGCGAGGACCTCGAGCGCGGCCCGCGAAAGCTTCTTCGCCTCGTTCTCACCACGGCGGATCACAAATGAGAGATCGGCTGCCGTGCGGAAGGCCCAGGCGTCGTCGACCTGCACAAGATTGACCCCACGGGGCGCATATTGCTCCTTCAACCGGAGCATGATGGCGCGGACATTGAAGTGCTTGGCAATGCGATCGGCAATGAAGGCTTCCGAAACGGGCTGCGACGAGGCGAAGACCAGCGCCTCGGCGATACGCTCTGCCTCGAGCTCCGCCTGGAAATCCCGGCTTTCGGTGCCCTCGTCTTCCTCTCCGCCGATATCGCCCTCAGGATCGATCACAGCGGCGTCTCCTGCTCGATAACTTGCAATGTGGCGTGCTTCGGTCCGCGGCGCATGTAGAGTGGCTCAAAGGCGCCTTCCTGACGGATTTCGAGTTTGCCCTCGCGCACCAGCTCCAGCGACGCCGCAAAGGCGCTGGCGATCGCGGTGACGCGTTCTTCCGGCGAGGTCATGTAGCGCAGCAGATAGTGCTCCAGCGCCGTCCAGTCGGAAACGTCACCGATCATCCGGGTCAAGAGCTCGCGCGCCTCGGTCAGCGACCAGACAGTGCGCCGGGCGATCGTGACCTGTGTGACCGCCTGGCGCTGTCGCAGCGACGCATAGGCAGTCAGGAGATCGTAGAGGCTGGCATCGTAGGCGGACCGGTGGCGATCCGGGATATGTTCGGGCGCACCGCGAGCGAAGATATCGCGGCCGAGACGGTTGCGGTTGACGAGACCGCTGGCGGCCTCACGCATCGCTTCCAGGCGTTTCAAGCGGAAGGCGAGCGTTGCCGCCATCTCCTCGCCCGACGGGCCATCGTCCTTGATCTGCTGCGGGATCAGGAGGCGCGATTTCAGATAGGCAAGCCAGGCCGCCATGACGAGGTAATCGGCGGCCAGTTCGATGCGGATGCGGCGGGCGCTGTCGACAAACAGCAGATACTGCTCGGCAAGCGCCAGAACCGAGATCCGCGACAGATCGACCTTCTGATTACGGGCGAGATAAAGCAGCAGGTCCAACGGGCCCTCGAAGCCCGCGACGTCGATCACCAGCGCCGGCTCGTGGGTGGCGCGTTCGGCCCCGTTATCCTGCCATAGCTTGTCCATCGGCGTTGCTGACGACGGCGACCGCTCGGGACCCTTGACTACGTTCAACTCTGCCTCGCTTCCAGTTTTCAGACGGTGGCGAACATCGCATCGAATTCACTGCGGATTGCAGCTTCCTCGGATTGATCGGGCTTCGGCATGCCGGCCAGGACCGCGTCGGCGCGCTTCAGCGAAGCGTCCGACAGGACCGGAACATTGGCGACCACCTGCAGCATCTCGTCCATGTGGCCGTTGCAATGCAGCACGATATCGCATCCGCCTGCAATGATATTCGCGGCGCGCTCGCCGATGGTGCCAGCCAGCGCGTTCATCGATGTATCATCGGAAAGCAACAGGCCGTTGAAGCCGATGTGGCTGCGGATGACGCCGTCGATCACTTTGCGGGACGTGGTTGCCGGATTGGCATCGTCGATCGCCGTGAAGACGACATGGCAGGTCATCGCCGCGAGTTCATCCTTCATGGCGATGAAGGGCGGGAAGTCATGGGCTTCGAGCTCGTCACGCGAAACGGTAACGACAGGGAGTTCGTGGTGAGAATCGGCAAAGCCCCGGCCATGGCCCGGCATATGCTTCATCACTGGCAACACGCCGCCGGCCTTCAAACCATCGCTGGCAGCACGGCCCATCGCGGTCACCGTCTGGGGATCGCCGCCATAGGCGCGGTTGCCGATGACATTGCTGCTGCCTTCGACCGGCACGTCGAGCACCGGCAGGCAATCGACATTGATGCCGAACGTCAGCAGATCGAAGGCGTGCAGGCGCGACATCAGCCAGGCGGCGCGAAGCCCCTGCTCCCGATCCTGGCGATAGATGTCGCCGAGCGCCTGACCGGATGGATAGTGCTGCAGAATCGGCGGACGGATACGCTGGACGCGACCGCCCTCCTGGTCGATCAGCACGGGCGCGTGCCAGCCGACGCTTTCGCGCATCTCGGCGACGAGATCGGCGATCTGCTGCGGCTCGGAGATGTTGCGTCCAAAAAGAATGAAGCCCCAGGGGCGCTCGGCCCTGTAGAAGGCCTTTTCTTCCGGGGTCAGTGACAGGCCGCTACAGCCCAGGATCATCGCTTTTGATTCGGTCATACCCGAATCATAGAGGTGCTGAGGCGAATTGCGATAGAGGTCAACAGGCATTCACAGGAAAGGCTGGGCAAAACAAAAGCGGCGGGACCATGCCCGCCGCCTTGAATGGGTGTGACGCTGCTTACTTCGAGATCAGGCATGTGCCGCCTGCGGCACGATACTTTTCGCAAAGCGCTGCTGCTTCATCCTTTGAGCCGGCCGGGATACGGACGCGGTAGAAGGTGCCCTTGCCAGCGATATCAGCCTTGCGGATTTCGAAGCTGCGGCCAGCCAGAACGCTGCCAAACTTCTTCGAGAGGCTTGCATAAGACTTGTTGGCCTCGGCCTCAGAGGGCAGCGATGCGATCTGGACACCGTAGCCGCCGGAAGGCGCTGCAGCCTGCGTCTGGGTGGCTGCGGGTGCCACAGAGGCAACCTCGGCCGGCTTCGGCGGCTGGGGAGCTGCGGCGGCTGCAGGCTTGGCAGCCGGGCGGACTGCCGGGACCGGCGCAGCATCTGCAGGCTTTGCTGCTGCAGCCTGGGGCTCGACCGGCGTCGACTGAACCTGACGGACCGGCGGCTCGACATTGGCAGGGTTGCTCGCGGCAACCTTGGCAAGCACCGATTCGGACGCACCAGCCTGGGCAGGCGGCGTTGCCGTATTCTCGACCGGGGTGGAGCGGATGTCGGCAGATGCGACTTCGGTGCTGGCGGGGAAGCTGGCAGCCGAGCCGTTCGGCGTGATCGTGGTCGTCTTGACCTGTTTGACAACAGGCGCATCGACGGGTGCTTCGTCCTCACGGGCTACCAGAGTCCCGTCAGGCTTGACGATCATCGTACGGACCTTGCGTGGCGAAACGGCGGGGACGCGGTCTGCGTCGCCGTCATTTGCGGCTTGCTCCGGCTGGTTCTGGTCCGGAAGAAGGCGCGGATCCTGCGTATCGCTGACCGGCGTGCTCATCGCCTGATCGGTGACATCGCCGTCATTGTCTTCAGGGGCAATCTCAGGCGTCAGCGTGCGCTGAACGACGTCGACAGGTTCCTCATCCGAAGACACCAAGGCCGTCTGCTTCGGCGTCTCGGTGGCGCCAGCGACACGGTCGTAAACGGCCTTGTCCTGGTTCGGAACGGTCTTGCCGCCCGGATTGTCAGGAACGACCTTAACAGGTTCCTTGTCGGCAGAAATGATGCGCGGCTCGCCCGAGCCACCGGCAATGCCTGAGTCGGCGACGACCGTGTAGAGACCGTAGGCACCGCCTGCGAAAACCACCACCATGGCAGCGGCGGCAAGCATGCGCTTCATCGAGCGGGCGCGGTGCATGTCTTCGGCTGCGCCTGCGGACTGAATGTGGACTTCCGCGAACTGCTCGGTGCGCTGCACCGGTTCGCGCATGCTGCGGCGAAGGTCTTCCTCAAGCGCGCGCTCCAGATCGTCAAGACCGGCAACGGCAGGTGCTGCGGCAGGCTTCAAGGCGGCAGGAGTAGCGGCCGGCGGCGCCCAGGCGGGAGCAGCGGCAGGTGCACGCTCTGCAGACTTCATAGGCTCAAAGAGGCTGGCAATCTCGGCGTCGACGTCGAAATCGAAATCGGAAGTCTGCGCTACAGGCTTGTGCTGTTCGACAGGCGGCAGCGCCGGAACATGCATCTCTTCGACAGCCTCCGGATGCCCATCGGCATCGGCAATCATCGACGGATCGAAAGGCAGTTCTTCAACGGGCTCAGGTGCGGCTGCCTGCACGGGAGCGGTCCGCTGCGGCGCCGGGGTAAAGACCGAGGCAGCAGGCACATAGGAAACAGGCGCAGGCGTATAGGCAGGCTGCACCACCGGACGCGGCGCCTCATCAAGCACAGGCGCGGGTGCAATCGGACGCGCGGCGGCAACAGGTGCCGGAACGAATGCGGCAGCAGGCGCGGCCACCGGTGCCGGAGCAGCAGCGACCGGTTCGGGCAGCGGCTTCACGGGTTCGGCGAAATCAAGATCAGCGAGTTCCAGTTCGATGCCCTCGAGATCGAGCTCGAAGTCATGACCGGCAAACGGGTCTTCCTCTTCCGGAGCAGCCGGCTTGGCAGCAACGGGAGCAAAGGCCTGAACCGGCTCGGCATGGCGAACGGGAGCAGCTTCGACGGGCACCTCATGATGAACCGGCTCGGCAGCGCGCTGCGGGACCGGGTAGCGGGAGACGTCGGCCAGCAGATTATCGATATCGAACGCCGTGGCCGCATCCTGCGGCAAAGCTTCGGTCAGCGCGGCATCCGATGCCACGACGCCATCCTTGGCGGCGGCGGCAAGATCGAAACCGGCATCGTGCGAAACGGGTTCAGCGTCGGCTTCGACGGCTGCCGCTTCGGCGACCGGCTCGTGCTGTGGCAATTCGGCGACTTCGTGGCGATCGATCTCGGCCGGAAAACCACCGGAAACCGGCAGAAACTCATCGGCGACATCGAGAGCTGCAAGTTCGTGAATTGCAGCTTCGGATGGAATGGTCTCAACCACCTGCGGCGCGGCGGCAACGGGCGCAGCGACGACCGGCTCGGGCACCATGGCGACAGGAGCCGCCGGTTCTTCGCGGCGAGCCGTGTGGAAATTGGCAAGCGGCAGCTTGATGCTGGCAGCCGACCACTGCGGCGCCTTCGGAGCCGGTGCCACCGGCTGAACAGCTGCAGCCGCACCGATCGACATTTCAAGCTCTTCGATCAGATCACGGGCGCCGTTCGACACCGGCTCGGATTGCTGCGCAGTCCAATCCGCCGAAGCAAAGGCTCCCGCAGCATTCCAGGCGGAAGCGGCTGCCGGCTCGGCATGGACGACCGGCTCAGACTCTACGGCCTGTGTCTCGTAATAGGTCGGCTCCGGCTCGACCTGCGCAGTCTGCTCGTAAGCGACGGGCTCGTAGGCCGCGACCGGCTCGGCCGGATGGTCGACAACATCCGGTGCGCGCGGCGCATCGTAGCTTTCGAATTCCCGCAGCAGCTCGTCTTCGAGATCGAAGGCGGGCTCCTGCCGGACCGGCTCTGAAACAGTATTGGCGGCTACCCGCGGCTCGAAGCCAACGATGCGCGCGAGTTCCGCAAGCGGATCGTTTTCATCGAACAGCTCCGTCTTCTGTCGCGCGTCATACGCAAGTTGTTTGTCTGCCATACCCATCCCACTCAAAAGCCAACGCGGTCAATGCCAGCGCAATGTGGGGATTTGGTGACGTTTATCGCATTTCATCCGGTGCGGCGGTACCAGTAATGGCAAGACCCGACTTCAAAACCGAAGCGACAGCGTACACCAGCCCTAGTCTGGCAATACTCGATTCTCGGCTCTTATCGTTAACAAATCGTAATTCAGTCTGATCTTTACCTTTGTTCCAGTGTGCATGGAACGAACTGGCGAGGTCGTAGAGATAGAAAGCGACCCTGTGAGGCTCCTGTGCCTGGGCCGCGGATTCGACGACGCGGGGGAACTCCGCAGCCTTCGCAATCAGCTGCAATTCCGCGGGATCCGAGATTCCGGAGACGGCTTTCGCAAGCCCTGACGGGGTCACGTCGAGGTCCGGAAACGCCTCCCTCGCCTGCCGGAAAACCGACATGCAACGGGCATGCGCATACTGCACGTAAAAGACCGGATTATCCTTCGACTGTTCCGTTACTTTGGCGAAATCGAAGTCGAGCGGCTCGGAACTCTTCCGGTAGAGCATCATGAAACGCACCGAATCGCGGCCGACTTCTTCGACCACGTCGCGTAGCGTCACGAAGTCGCCGGAGCGCTTCGACATCTTCACCGGCTCGCCATTTCGATAGAGCTTCACGAGCTGGCAGAGCAGCACCGTCAGCTTGGAATTGCCTTCAGAAATGGCACGCGCAACCGCTTCCAGACGCTTGACGTAACCGCCATGGTCGGCGCCGAGCACATAGATCATTTCGTTGAAGCCACGGTCGAACTTGTTCTTGAAGTAAGCAACGTCGGCGGCAAAGTAAGTATAGGACCCATCCGACTTGATCAGCGGACGATCGACATCGTCGCCGACCTCGGTCGAACGGAACAGCGTCTGCTCGCGGTCTTCCCAATCCTCGGGCAGCTGACCCTTCGGCGGCGGCAGGGAGCCCTTGTAGACGAAGCCCTTGAAGGTGAGGTCGTTGATCGCCGTGCGGATGGCGGCAGCACCACCATCATGCAGCGTGCGCTCGGAGAAGAAGACGTCATGGTGGACGTTCAGTGCTGCCAGATCCTCGCGGATCATCACCATCATCGCGTCGATCGCCTTGTCCTTGACGATAGGTATCCACTGCTCTTCCGGCATATTGTGCAACCGCACGCCGTATTCACTGGCCAGTGACTGACCGACCGGCACGAGGTAATCACCCGGATAGAGACCTGCCGGGATCTCGCCGATCTTCTCGCCAAGCGCCTCGCGGTAACGCAGGAAGACCGAGCGTGCCAGCACGTCGATCTGCGAGCCGGCATCGTTGATGTAATATTCCTTCTCGACGGCATAGCCGGCGAAAGACAGAAGATTTGCCAGTGCGTCGCCGACGACGGCGCCGCGGCAATGGCCGACATGCATCGGGCCGGTCGGGTTTGCCGAGACGTATTCGACATTGACCTTGCGGCCGGTGCCGAGCGTCGAGCGGCCGTAATCGGTGCCGGCGCCGATCATCGACGCGAGCAGCCGCTGCCAGTAGCCGACGGACAGCTTGATGTTGATGAATCCAGGACCGGCGACGGAGACGTCGGCCACATCCGGATCTTCCTTCAACTTGTCGATGATGATTTCGGCGAAGGCCCGCGGGTTGGTGCCGAGCGGCTTGGCCAACACCATCGCTGCGTTGGTCGCAACGTCGCCATGAGTGGCGTCACGCGGCGGCTCGACGGCGATGCGGCCGAAATCGAGCTCGGATCGCTTTTCCTTGACCAGATCGATCTGTTCAAGGGCGGTTTTAATCCGGGCTTCGAAATCGGTAAAAAGGTTCATCGCACTCTTCCATGCATAGGCTGTGCCACAAGGCATCGACCGGCCTTTTGCCGGGCGCGTGCTGCCTATCGCAAATCGGGAGTGTGGTCAAACAATCGCCTGTGGGCGCTGATGGCATAGGTGTCAGTCATGCCGGCCAGATAGTCGCCGACATGGCGGGCTTTCGGGGCGTCTGCAAGGCCTGCGATATGATCGACCCAGTAGTGGCTCTGCATCTCCTTCGGGTTCGCCATATAGGCGCCGAAGAGGTCGGTGACGATCTGCGCGGCCCCTGCCCGGATGCGCATGATCTCGGGATGGCGGTAGATGCGCTTGAAGAGCATCTGCTTGATCAGCCTGTCGGTTTCGGCCATCGACGGCGAGAAGGTGGCGATGACGCGGTCGGCGTGACGGATATCATCAGCGCTCTCCGGCTTGATCTGCGCCAGGCGTTCTTGCGCGACAGAGATGACATCCTCGACCATGCGGGTGATCTGGCGGCGCATGATTTCATGGGTGAAGCGGCTGGCCTCGAGGTTCGGATAGCGCTCGCGCACTTCCGCCATCAGTCCGGCGAGGAAGGGAATTTCCTCCAGCATCTCGAAGGTCAGGTAGCCGGAGCGCAGGCCGTCGTCGATATCATGGGTATTGTAGGCGATGTCGTCGGCAATCGCCGCCACCTGCGCCTCCAGGCTTGCATAGGTGTCGAGCTGCAGGTCATGCAGCTCGCAATAGTCAAGGATCGGCTGCGGGACCGGGCCGCGCGTGCCCTGCCCGTCCTTGGCCAGCAGCGGACCGTTATGCTTCACGAGGCCTTCGAGGCTTTCCCAGGTCAGGTTGATACCGTCGAATTCCGCATAACGGCGCTCCAGCTTGGTGACGATCCGCAACGACTGGGCATTGTGATCGAAGCCGCCATAGGGCAGCAGCACCTCATGCAGCGCGTCCTCGCCGGTATGGCCGAAGGGCGTGTGGCCAAAATCGTGCACCAATGCCACGCCCTCGGCCAGATCTTCGTCGAGCTTGAGCGCACGGGCCAAAGCGCGGGCGATCTGCGCCACCTCTATCGTGTGCGTCAGGCGCGTGCGGTAGTGATCGCCGTCCTGGGCGATGAAGACCTGCGTCTTGTGCTTCAGGCGGCGGAAGGCCGTGGTGTGGACGATGCGGTCGCGGTCGCGCTGGAAGTCGGAGCGCGTCGGGCTGGAGCTTTCGTCATAGAGCCGCCCGCGGGTCGTCCAGGGGTCTGCCGCATAGACCGCCCGCTCGCTGTTTCCAAAACCCAATGCATGCCTGTCGATCGTCATTCTTCACCGTCATTCGAGCTCGCGGCCGGATCGCCCATTGACGCCGCTTCACGCTCTTCATACCTATAGTCAGTATATACGGCAAAGCGGCGCTTTCTTAACCGCTTTCCGCAATAATGCGTTTCAACGACGCATGTGATAAATTCTTTTGATATCAGCCGTTTGAAAGATCATCGGCTTCTATCAATTCTCTCCGGATCTTGACCCCGGCAGGAGGAAGCATGACAGAGACCACAGTAACCCTCTCCGATGCTGCGGCAAAGCGAATCGCCGCCATCGTCGGCGCCGAAGCCGGCAAGAGCGCCCTTCGCGTCTCCGTCGAAGGCGGCGGATGTTCGGGCTTTTCCTACAAGTTCGATCTCGCCGATGGCGTGCAGGACGACGACGTGATTGTCGAGAAGAACGATGCGAAGGTGCTGATCGACAGCATGTCGCTGATCTATATGGCAGGCTCCGAGATCGACTTCGTCGACAACCTGCTCGGCCAATCCTTCCAGATCAACAATCCGAACGCGGTCGCCAGCTGCGGCTGCGGCACCAGCTTTTCGATCTGAACAACATCAGAGCACCCAAATCAGACCGGCCGAAGAAATCTCTTCCGGCCGGTTTATCGTCTTGTCCGGACGCTGCCCATCACGATACAAGATCGGCACGAAGCAAGAGGTGATGGATGAAGATCGCGACCTGGAACATCAACGGCGTCAAGGCGCGTATCGACAACCTCACGCAATGGCTGAAGGATTCCAGCCCTGACATCGCCTGCCTGCAGGAAATCAAGACCGTCGACGAAGGGTTTCCTCGCCTCGAGATCGAGGCGCTCGGCTATCACGTCGAAACCCACGGCCAGAAGGGTTTCAATGGCGTCGCGATCCTTTCCAAGAGCAAGCCTGACGAAGTGAACTGCGGCCTGCCCGGCGACCCGCTGGATGAGCAGGCGCGCTTCCTCGAGGCCGTCTTTTCGTTACCCGGCAACAAGGCGCTTCGCATCGGCTGCCTCTACCTGCCGAACGGCAACCCTGTTGATACCGAGAAATACACCTACAAGCTCGCGTGGATGGAGCGGCTGCGGCAATTCGCGATCCAGCGTCTCGAATATGAGGAAGCCTTCATCCTGGCCGGTGACTACAACGTCATTCCCGAACCGCATGATTGCTTCGATCCGAAGGTCTGGGAGAATGACGCGCTGTTCCTGCCGCAGACGCGCGAGGCTTTCCGCAGGCTCGAAGCCCTCGGCTTTACCGACGCGGTGCGCGCGACCACCGATGCGACACAGCTCTATTCATTCTGGGATTATCAGGCCGGTGCCTGGCCGAAGAATAACGGCATTCGTATCGACCATCTGATGCTGTCGCCCGAGGCTGCTGACCGGATGACGTCGACGGCGATCGAAAAGCATGTCCGCGCCTGGGAAAAGCCGTCGGACCACGTGCCCGTCGTCGCCTATTTCGACTTCGCCGCTTAAAGGAAATCAGTCGCCGCTGGTGGCGATATTGTGGGAGAGCGATACCGCCGCACGGCGGTCTCCTTCGGTGGCGACCGAGAACGCCTGCTCCTGCAGCGATTCCATCCAGCCACAGTCCTTCGGCTTGCAGCGGTCGAGCGCCGCCGTCATCATTGCCAGACCGCGGGCCGACTGCCCTTCCTGGAAAAGAATATTGCCGAAGACCGACATGGCACCGGGATGCCCGCTCTTGCGGGCCTGGTTCAGCCACTTCTTGGCCTGCAGCGGATTGGCGCTGCCGCCATCGCCGGACAGCATCATCTGCGCCAGCTGGAACTGCGCCTCCGGCACGCCGAAGGTGGAGGCGACCTGGAAATAAAGCTGGCGGGCCTGATTGAGGTCGGTCTTGACGGGGCTGCCCGGAATGCCGTGCTTGTAATAGCTGGCAAGCGAAAGAAGCGCATTGATGAAGAAGCCGGTGTCTTCGGAACCGGGCTCGACACCCTGCTGGGCGATCTCGCTATAGATCTTGAAGGCCTCGAAATCGTCCTGGGTAACGCCATCGCCATCGGCATACATATTGGCCAGCGCCCAGCGCGAGCCTGTGTGCCCCTTTTCGGCGGCGTATTTATAGGCCTCGACGGCTTCTTCCTTCTGGCCGCTCTTGTATGCCTTGAAGCCGAATTTGAAGAGATCGAAAGGACCGGATTCCTTGGTTACGCCGGCATTGATATCAAACGCGCCGGCTGGGGATGCAATCGCCGCTGAAAGAGCGATGGACAGCCCCATGATAGATGATCTGAAAAGTCTGAACTCGGATGTCAGCATTTCACTCGGTTTCTTTCGCTTCCATCGCAGACCAGCCCGGCAGCAAAAACTCCGCTGTCACGCGTCCCGGCGTATTCCCTCCAGGCGAGCGATCCCGCGGCGAGCTCTCTGGCTCCTTTGCCCGCGTCGCATCCAGCCTTTCGCCCTTCTTCGAGGGCGTGAATTTCCTGCGCATCGCGATGGACCGCCCGGTTTCCGGCCCGGCCCGCCTGCAATGCCTGCGGCGTCATTTTTGCGGAGGAAATGTCTCTCTCTCCGCCTCGCCAATAGTCGTAAACACCAAATGTGACCAAACCGGTATCGGCGTGATCGCGGCGTTCTTCGGCGCCCATCATGGACGCGGAAACATCGGAGAATGGACAGATGGAAGACACGACCTGAGAGCGAAGTTTTTCGGCGGAATCGCCTTGCGGGAAAAGCTGAATCGCCAATGGAGCGGAATAAAATCCAGCCCCCGATCGGCCCTTGCCTGTCCCTAAAAAAACTCGACCCATCTTACTTTTCAAACGCACCCTACGCCTGCCATTCCCTTGCCCGAAGATACCGCTGCGCTCTGTTTGTGGCGGGAAATGGACAAATTGTCCCTGGAGAGAGCTTACGCCAACTGTCGTAAAAAACTGTTGCGGATTCGTCACAAAATGGGATGGCCAAAAGGCATGATTAATATGGCAGCAAGCAAAGAAAAGCCCGGCGCTGGGCCGGGCCTTGTGTTTGGCAGGTCTTGATTAGAACTTGACTTTGAGGCTGGCGGAGAGTGCCGTTACAAGATCGTTGCCGAAATCGTATGAAACTCCCTCGCCGTATGTGATGCCGTCATAGGTTACGGCGTGTGAAGAACCGCTGGTCAGCAATCCAATTGCTCCGGCCAACCGCAGTTCGACATTCTCCGTCGGAGTGTACGACGCGCCCGCGCCGATGGTCCAAGAGTCAGTCTGCGCGCCGTATCCCTGACTGGTCCCGCGATCCCAAGTGAGGCTAATTGCGCCAGCCCACTGATCGTTGAACTTGTGTCCGACACCTCCGGTGATCGTCCAGCCGTCACGGTAAAGAAGGTCAAGCGATGTGAGCTCGGTCGCCCCGCCCGAGGTGCATTTAACGCCCTTGGTTGCTGTCGGGCAGAAGGCGATCGACTGCAATACGCTCCAGTTTGTCCACTTTACCGAGCCGAAAGCGAGCCAATCAGGCGCGATACCGCTTTGCAGCTTGAGCTCAAGCGAGTCTGGTGCATCGGCAGAACCGAAAACGTCCGTCCGCTTGCCCAGCGCCGGATTGGTCGGGTCGAGGAATGCCGGAACCTGGGTGAGGTCAACCGTACCGTCGAGATTGTCGTATTTCACCCGGCTGTTGTAAACGAGGCTTGCCCGCAAAGCATATTCGGGAATTTCATAGGCGACACCAGCGCGCCAGCCCCAGCCTTCGCCCGTCAAATCGAGGCGGCCGATACCCGTTCCCAATACCGGCGGGATGGTGATAACCTGGCGTTCCTTGAACGCGTCGATCTCCTGATAGAACGCGCCGCCAATCAGGCGAAACTGGCCCTGGCCGACATCGAACTTGTATGAACAGGTTCCGGCGTAGTTGTGGCTCGTCACCTTGGTCTCGATATTGTCGTTCGCCCCTGCCCAGTTCACGCCGGGATTGGTATGCGCACCGAAGGGCTCGGAATAATCGACCAAGCAGTCGATGTCTCCGACGTTACCCCTGAAACCGGCGTAGGGAACCGCATAATTCTCGGTCTCGTCAGCGTAATTCGGACGTCCGCTCAGGTCACCACCACCATTGATGGTCATCGATGTGTCTTCGTCCTTCACATTCTTCAGCTTGCGCTGCGGCATCACATAGGTAACGCCCGAATTGAACGAAAACGGACCGGTATCGAACAACTGATCGATATTGTAGCCGCCGCGTTCCAGACCGCCCGCAAAGGACGGCGTCGCGACGGACGAAAGGATAATGAGCGATGCTACGCCCTTGGAAAACATACGAGATGCCATTGTGTCTCCCCCACTCAAGCAATGCAGATGATGCACCTTGCAAAGGAATAGCGCGGATGACAATGCGCGCCTTCATGACGCCACAATGCATGCAAGAAGTTAAATTGACGTAAGAAATTGACGAGCACGTCAAATTTTTGCGTATGGTAAAATTTTATCCCAATAAACTAATCATTCCGGGTTAGTTTTGGATTATCCTTCCAAGCCGATCTGCCCCTGTATCAATCTGACAACAGTCAGTTTTTTCGGCCCTACCCACTGAATAATTTGCAAAACCGCCCGATTCAGCGTGATCGGCGGCGCATATGAGCAAGTTCTTCCGATTCGGATTGCTGCGAACGCAAAACGGCGCCCGTGCAAGTCCGGACGCCGCTTTGGAATAGTTTACTACCAAGAGTGGATTAAGCTTCGTTCACCCTCGCCAGCGCAACCGTCAGGCTTTCCATCTGCCCCTGCAGTTCGGTCAGGCGCTCGCGCTCGGCTTCGACCACTTCGGGATTGGCGTTGGCGACGAACTTCTCGTTCGACAGCTTGCCGTTGATGCGGGCCATCTCGCCTTCGGTCTTGCCGATCGCCTTTTCGAGACGCGACTTCTCGGCCGAAAGGTCGATCAGGCTGCCGAGTGGCAGGCAGGCCGTGGCTTCTCCGACGACGATCTGTGCAGCGCCCTTCGGCGCAGTGTCGGCAAGCGAGACAGTCTCCACGCGCGCCAGACGCTTGATCGCCGCGTCGTGGCGCGACAGGCACTCCCTGGTCAGCGCATTGGCGTTGACGAAGACGAGCGGCGCAGTCGCCGACGGCGGGACGTTCATCTCGGCGCGAACCGAGCGGATGCCGGACACCAGATCGATCAGCCAGTTGATCTCATCGGCGGCCGCATCGTCGGAGAAGGACGGTGCCGGCCAGTCGGCGTGGCAGACGAGTGTATCGCGCTCGATGCCTTCGCCTGCGGTATGCGCCCAGAGTTCTTCCGTCATGAACGGCATGAACGGATGCAGCAGCTTGTAGATCTCTTCGAGAATATAGGCGCTGCAGGCCTGCGCTTCCGCCTTGGCAGTCTCGTCCTCGCCGCTGAAGACAGGCTTCAGCAGTTCGAGATACCAGTCGCAGACCTGGTTCCAGACGAAACGGTAAAGCGCGCCGGCCGCATCGTTGAAACGGTAGGCCTCGATGGCTTCCGTTACGTCACGTTCCGCACGGGCAAGTTCCGTCAGGATCCAGCGGTTGATGGTCAGCTTGACGCTATCAGGCGCGAAGTTCGGGTCGCTCTTGGCGCCGTTCATCTCGGCAAAGCGCGTCGCGTTCCAGAGCTTGGTTCCGAAGTTGCGGTAGCCGGCGATACGCGCCGGGTCGAGCTTCACGTCGCGTCCCTGCGCCGCCATGATGGCCAGCGTGAAACGCAGCGCGTCGGCGCCGTATTCGTCGATCAGTTCCAGGGGGTCGATGACGTTGCCCTTCGACTTCGACATCTTCTGGCCGTTCTTGTCGCGGACCAGCGCGTGGATATAGACGGTATGGAAGGGCTCGACCGGATTGCCGTCCTCGTCCTTCATGAAGTGCAGACCCATCTGCATCATGCGAACCACCCAGAACGGGATGATGTCGAAGCCGGTGACCAGAACGTTGGTCGGGTAATAGCGCGCCAGCTCAGGCGTCTTTTCCGGCCAGCCGAGCGTCGAGAACGGCCAGAGCGCCGACGAGAACCAGGTATCCAGAACGTCTTCGTCGCGGGTCAGGATTTCGCCCGGCTTGAAGTTTTCGAGCAGGTCCTCGACATAGGCCTTCATCGGGCCTTCATGCGACAGATAATGCTGGATCGCCGCCTGCAGCGCTTCCTCTTCGGTCTTCTCGACGAAGACCTGACCATCCGGGCCATACCATGCCGGGATCTGGTGTCCCCACCAGAGCTGGCGGGAGATGCACCAGGGCTGGATGTTTTCCATCCATTGGAAGTAGGTGTTTTCCCAGTTCTTCGGCACGAACTTGGTGCGGCCTTCGCGAACCGAGGCGATCGCTGGCTTGGCGAGCGTCTTGTTGTCGACCCACCACTGTTCCGTCAGGCGCGGCTCGATCGGCACGCCGCCACGGTCGCCATGCGGAACCATGTGCTTGTGCGGCTCAATCTTGTCGAGCAGACCGGCTTCTTCGAAAATCTCGACGATGATCTTGCGCGCCGCGAAGCGATCCTGGCCCTCGAGACGATCCCAGGCGCCATGCAGGGCAGCCGGATTGTCGAGACCTTCCAGAAAGTCCTCGTTTTCCTTGATGGTGACCGAACCATCGATATCCAGCACGTTGATAGCGCGCAGACCGGTGCGCCGGGCGACGTCGAAGTCGTTGAAATCATGCGCCGGCGTCAGCTTGACGGCGCCGGTACCGGCGGTCGGATCGGCATAGCTGTCGGCGACAACAGGGATCTTGCGGCCGACGATCGGCAGGATGACGTGCTTGCCGACGATCGACGTATAGCGATCGTCGTCCGGGTTGACGGCAACACCGGTGTCGCCAAGCATGGTTTCCGGGCGGGTCGTGGCAACGACGAGATAGTCGCGGGTTTCGAATTCGGTCGGCTTGCCATCTTCGTCGAAGGCAACCGGATGCTGGTAGGTGACGCCCTCTTCCAGTGGATAGCGCAGATGCCAGAGGTTACCCTTGACCTCGAGCTGCTCGACTTCCATGTCGGAAATTGCCGTCAGCAGCTTCGGATCCCAATTGACCAGACGCTTGTCCTTGTAGATGAGCCCCTGCTTGTAAAGCGTTACAAACACTTCGAGAACGGCCTGCGACAGACCCTCGTCCATGGTGAAGCGTTCGCGCGACCAGTCACAGGAGGCGCCAAGGCGCTTCAGCTGGTTGAAGATCAGGCCGCCCGATTCAGCCTTCCATTCCCAGACCTTGTCGATGAAGGCGTCGCGGCCCATGTCGCGGCGGCCCGGAAGCTGCTGTTCCATCAGCTTGCGCTCGACGACCATCTGCGTGGCGATGCCCGCATGGTCCATGCCCGGCTGCCACAGCACATCCTTGCCGCGCATCCGCTCGAAGCGGATCATGATGTCCTGCAGCGTGTTGTTGAGCGCGTGGCCCATGTGCAGGGAGCCCGTCACGTTTGGCGGCGGGATGACGATCGTGAACGTCTCGGCGCCCGGCTTCTTGTTGGCGCCGGCACGGAAAGCATCGGCTTCGTCCCATTTCGCAGCGATTTTCGGTTCGACTGCGGCGGAATCATAGGTCTTGTCGAGCATTTTATGACCAAACTTCGGGGTTTTAGGATGCGGGTTTGTAAATAGGATGGCTGCGGGCAAGTCAATAAAAAAGCCGCCCCGGAAACCGGAGCGGCTTGTTCGTTAAAAAGCGTTTCCGGTTAGCGGCGCGGACCGCGCGCCACGCGCTCGATTTCTTCACGCACGAGGCGTTCGACCAGCGTCGGCAGATTGTCGTCCAGCCATTCGCGCAGCATCGGACGCAGCATGTCTTCGGCGATCTCATCCAGCGAGCGACGCTCGGCGCCATCGATGGCAAGCGCCAGTTCCTCGAAGGAACGTGCGACCTGAAGGCTGGCATCCTGGGAGATCAGCGCCTGGGCTTCTTCCATGATCTGCGGCAGAAACTGGGGCATGGCAGCCGGGGCTTCGGCGACGGGTGCCTCCGGCGCGATTTCGGCCTGCGGAGCGATCGTTGCCTGCGGCTCCGGGAACACTTCTGTGGCAGCGGCTGCTACCGGCTGAGGGGCAGCGTCCACCGGTGCGGCTTCGGCAACAAGCGGCGCCGGCTTCGGTGCCGGCAGCGGGGCGACGACGGGAGCGGATACATGCTCGACCGGTGCGCGGACATGTTCAGCGACGGGCTCGGCCACGGGGTCCGGCTGGCGGAAGACCGGCGGGAGCTCGCGCGGCGGCTGGGCCGGCAGACGCTCGGAGGCGGCACGAACCCGGGCGGCGACATCGGCAAGCGACATGGAGCGCGCGGGCTCCTCGATATCGCGCGTACCTGCCGAATTGGCGGCGACGAAGCGCGGATCGGCCTGCATCACCGGCTCGGGAAACTCGACATTGGCATAGGTGTCGTCGACGGTCAGACGGATGTTGGAGTCGCTGCCTTCGTCTTCGCTGTCATCGCCGTAAACCGGCGGCAGAGATTGGGAAATGGCCTTGCCGGCACCCGGATCATTGCTCTCGATGATCTGGCGGATCGACGCCAGGATCTCTTCCATGGACGGTTCACGCGCTACGCTTGGCTGAGCCATATCTATCCCCGTTATGCTAAAAGCAACGATCGGATTGCGTGGTGTGGGCATCCGAATCACCCAGACACTAGAATACCCAAGACGCGAAAAAAATCATCGCGAATCAAATGAATGCGTCCATGCACAGTTTTGTTGGATGAACTGCGTGCCGTCTGCCCGGCCCGGTTTCAGCGCCGCAAACGCAAACGGGCGCCCGAGGCGCCCGCATCGTCAAGGAGCAATGCAATCCTGCTCAGAACACGAATTCGCGCAGCTTTGCGAAGCCCGGCAGCGGCTTGACCGACGCGTTGAAGAAGACATTTTCGGAAACGGCGCCGCGCTCGGAAACGAAGACCTTGGCGCGGGCGGCGTTGCCGTAACCTTCGACTGTGACCAGACGGCCGCCCTCGGCGAGCTGGCCGAGAAGAGCTGCCGGAACCTGCTCGACGGAACCGTTGACGAAGATCAGATCATAAGGCGCGCCGGCCGTATGGCCCTTCTCGAGACTGCCGGTGACAACGGCGACATTCGGATAGGCTGCGAGATTGGCCTTTGCCGTTGCGGCAAGCGCTTCATCGGATTCGAGAGCGGTGACCGAACCGGCGATCAGCGACAGCAGCGCCGAGGTATAGCCGGTACCGCAGCCGACTTCGAGAACCGTGTCGTCCTTGGTGATCGCGGCAAGCTGCAGCAGCTTTGCCAGCGGCGAGGCTTCCATCAGGAAGCGGCCGGGACAGATCTCGACGTCATTATCGATATAGGCCAGCGCCTTCGACTTTTCAGGCACGAAAGTTTCGCGCTCGACCGTCAGGAACGCGCTCAACACGGAATGGGACGTCACGTCCGTCGTACGGATCTGGTTGTCGACCATCTTCACGCGTGCTGATTCGAAATCCATCTTATCCTCTTGCCCGTTTTCGGCGGCTACATGCGTCTCTTAATCCCGGGTTCGGATGCTTTCAAGGCTCCGCGCGCGGCTGCGGCAAGAATACTTGAGTGGACGCGGCGCTGTCGCGTGCGCCAGCGCGCATTCCAAACTCCGAAGTGGCATAAAGCGTGGCCCTGTGGTATTATTGCAACCGGAGGAAATGAGGAGGAGCAGGCCATGTCTGCCATGTTCGTGCATTTCACACTCTTCGACTTGTTCATCGGTGCGGCGCTCGTCGGCATTCTTTGCTGCGGGCTGGTCAACAGCCGGACGAGTTGAGGACAATCACAGCGCAGCAGGCAGGAATCAGTAGGCCCGCTCTTTAGGTTCGAATGCGAAGCACGGGTTTTACGATTTTCATTCTGCTGCTGATCGCCGCCGCAAGCGTCATTCTTGCGGGCGTGTTGTCCATGCGGCTATCCTTGGCGGGAACGCTCGGAGATTGCTTCACTGGCGCATGCGGCTACACGACCGTGTTCATCGCCTGGCCGGGCTTGACGCTTAGCTTTTTTGCCATCGGCGCCTATCTTTACCTGAAATCCGCACCAAGACCCTGAACAGCGTTTCAGGAACCTGTCAGCTTCGCTTGCGATAAAGGCCGCAATCGAAGCGAACGCGGAATAGGCATGAACAGATCCCTGATACTCGGCGCCTGCTTTATCGGCGGTTTCGTCGCAATCATTCTCTGCATTCCACTGATCGGCTCTGCCGCACCCAGCGTCACCACAGGTGGCGTCTCGCCGATTGCCGCGCTTCAAAGATCGAATTGAGGCGTTGGATAGCCGCGCGGATCAGCGCATTGTCTTCAAAAGCGCCGCCAATGCCGCGGCATCCGCTCTCGCCACCCGCTCCTGCATATGCCCTTCGGCAAGATAGCCGACGGCATCCAGCGCTTCCTGCTCACTCCATCCGGCGGCAACCGCCGCCTCGATCAAATCGCGGAACGCGAACTGAAGCGCGTCCTGGCACCGAATGTGGCGGTCGGGATCGTCCTTGGTGACAAAGGGTTTTGAGATGTTTCTCATATATGGATAATGAGCGGATTCGCCGAATGATCAAGGGCGCCGGATGCCGATTGCCGGTGGACGAGTTGTTGCCGGTCAAGATTTTTCGAAAAACACCTCTTGCGGTTTCCTTTGGATCATTCTAAATCCGCGCCACCACTGAACAAGTCGTTCACGGATGGCCTCGTGGCGGAGTGGTGACGCAGAGGACTGCAAATCCTTGTACCCCGGTTCAATTCCGGGCGAGGCCTCCAAATTCAACAATCCAAGCTTGTATTGCCGGAATACATCCCCGCCCCTGCGGCCGGTGATGTATTATCCATTTTTGGGATAATGCTGTTTAAGCTAAAGCTTATCTGTGAATATAATCAGACTCTACTTCTGATAATATAGACATGATCAAAATCCCATGTGACGTTGCATCCTGCGTATAGAAGCGGGATGACACATGGCGAAAACGAGATACATTTTCGATCATAAGTCTGAGAAAGCGGTCCTGTTTCAAGCAGGCAAGTTTTTGTTCCCAATCGGCGGCAGCAAGGCCGAGCACTGGATCGACGGAGACTATGTTTTCTCCCTGACGACGCAAAAGATTACCTACTGGATTCTCGGCCAGGACTTGTATGGCCATATCGGCAACGGTGAACTGACCCGTGAACCGCTGTTCTACTTCGGTGAATGAGCAGACTTGACTATTCGCTTGAATGAGAACAAAATAGGAACATAAGACGGAGGTTCCTATGACCCATGCCGAACAGGTAATTGCGAATGCGCTTGCGACCGTGGCTGCCAGCCGCGCTGAGCGGGAAAAGGACGAGGAGCGCAGACGGCGCGTGTTCGGCAAGATCGATATCGGCCTGCCCCTGCCTCAGATCAAGAACCGGCAGCTGACACTCGACCTTCATTAAGAGAATCGTATTCCCGGGGCTGTGTGAAACCTGCCTCAAACGCGTGGAAAAGCCTGCTGGCGCGGTATGTTCGGCCCGGCTTTTATTGCAACAGGACCCCATTTGTGACAGTTGCGTGACAACTCAAGCACTCACGGGGTCGCCATGTTAAGCTGGTTTCGCAAACTTCTTCCGCGCGAAGACCGATTCTTCGATCTTTTTGCTCAGCACTCGCGCACCGTCGTCGGCGCGGCGGAATCGCTGAACGAATTGTTGGCCGGAAACGATACCGAGCGGCATTGCAACCGCATCGTCACGCTGGAAAACGAGGCCGACGATATTACCCGCGAAGTTTTGCTGGCCGTCCGCCGCAGCTTCATCACGCCATTCGACCGCGGCGACATCAAGGATCTGATCCAGTCGCTCGATGACGCGATCGACATGATGCACAAGACGGTCAAGACCATCCGCCTGTTCGAACAGAAGAGCTTCGATCCAGGTATGCAGGAGATGGGCAAGGAAATCGTCAAGGCGGCCCATCTGATTGCCGAGGCCATTCCGCTTCTCGACCGCATGGGCGCCAATGCGCAGCGGCTGACGTCGATCGCCGAGGAAGTGACCCGGGTCGAAGGTAAGTCGGACGAGCTTTACGATCTCGGTCTGAAAGACCTGTTCCGCCGTCACGGCGCCTCCAACCCGATGGCGTATATCATCGGCAGTGAGATCTATGCCGAGCTCGAAAAGGTCGTCGACCGGTTCGAGGACGTCGCCAACGAAATCAGCGGCATCGTGATCGAGAACGTCTGATGGATGCCACCCTCGCCTTTCCGCTGCTGATCGGACTGATCGCGGTCGCGCTGTTCTTCGACTTCCTGAACGGACTGCACGACGCGGCGAATTCGATCGCGACGATCGTCTCGACGCGTGTGTTGAAGCCCCAATATGCCGTGATGTGGGCGGCGTTCTTCAATTTCATCGCCTTCCTGTTCTTCGGCCTGCATGTGGCGGAAACGCTGGGCACCGGTATCATCAATCCCGAGATCGTCAGCCCGCTGGTGATTTTTGCGGCCTTGATGGGCGCGATCATCTGGAACATCGTCACCTGGGTCTTCGGCATACCGTCGAGCTCATCGCATGCGCTGGTCGGCGGTCTCGTCGGCGCCGGTCTCGCCAAGGTCGGCTTCAGCTCGATCGTCTGGGGCGGCCTGCTGAAGACGGCGGGGGCCATCGTGCTGTCGCCGATGATCGGCTTTCTGCTGGCGCTGTTTCTGGTGCTCGCCGTCTCGTGGATCTTCGTGCGGCAGACGCCGTTTGCCGTCGACAGCACCTTCCGCATCCTGCAGTTCGTCTCCGCCTCGCTCTATTCGCTTGGCCATGGCGGCAATGATGCGCAGAAGACCATGGGCATCATCGCCGTGCTTCTCTATTCGCAGGGCTATCTCGGCGGCAGCTTCCACGTTCCGCTCTGGGTGGTGCTTTCCTGCCAGACGGCGATGGCGCTCGGTACGCTCTTCGGCGGCTGGCGAATCGTCCACACGATGGGATCAAAGATCACCAAGCTCAATCCGATGCAGGGTTTCTGCGCCGAGACCGGCGGAGCGCTGACGCTGTTCGGCGCGACATGGCTCGGCATTCCGGTTTCGACGACGCATACGATCACCGGCGCCATCATCGGCGTCGGCGCGGCAAAGCGCGTCTCAGCGGTGCGGTGGGGGCTTGCCGGCAATATCGTCATCGCCTGGGTGGTAACGCTGCCGGCGGCGGCATTGATCTCGGCGCTGTTCTACTGGGCCGCGGGCTTCTTCGCCTGATTCCAGACTTTAGCTACCGGCGGGCCTGCCCCGCCGGTGCCACCAGACCGACAGCCTGCGGCGCCAGCGGCGCGCCAAAGGCAGATCGTGCGACAGTACGATGAAGCCCAGCGGCAGCATCCAGAAGCCGAGGATGGGCAGAAACCCCAGGAAGCCACAGACAATCAGCAGCAGTCCGATGCCGATCCGCGCCATGCGCGAGCGCGGCAGCGGGATGCGCCAAGAGCCAAGAACGAGCTCGCCGGTCGCATGATCGATGCCAAAGCGCTTGGCGCGCGAATTTCCAGTGTTGTTTTTCCCGTCAGTCATCCACAGGAGATGGGGATAAGTGCAGCAATTGCAAGCAGATGTCATTTTTTTGAAAAAACCGCTTGGCAAATCGAACAAGCATTTGTATTAGCCCACTCACACCGCGGCAAGCGGTGATCCCTGGTAGCTCAGCGGTAGAGCATTCGACTGTTAATCGACAGGTCGCCGGTTCGAATCCGGCCCGGGGAGCCAGATTCATCAGCCTAGCTGATAGATTGAATGAGCCGGTTCGTCAGCGAACCGGCTCTTCTTTTTTCTGCGCTACAATGCGTGGAACAATCTCCGCCCTCGCCGCTTACCATCTGATGGCAGAGGATTTTTCAGAACGGTGCGAGCAGGCCCTTCAGCGGTTCATGGCGGAGTTCGGCATAACCGAGCGCGACAAAGCGATGCGCCATATCGTGCAGGATTGGCTGATCAGCCACGGCTATGCGGAAACGCTTGAAGGCAACGCTCAACGCCCCGAAGGCGATAGCGGACGCGATCCGGAATTCGTGCAATATCCAAGCTATTACAAGGATGGCGGCACGCTCTGATCAGAGCGACGACGATGTCGTGTTGATCAGATCGCAATCGATGCGCAGGCCGATCTCGCTGACGCAGAAGCGCCCGCTGTCTTCGCCATCACCCGACGCGAAATTCAGCGGCGGCGGCACGCGGACCGGTTCAGCCGTCCAAAGGACCGGCCGCGACAGGTCAAGACGCTGGCTCTCGGCAGATTCGCTCTTCAGGATAGCAGTGGCCGCCATCATGCCGCCGATCGTCAGGGCAACCGACAGGGCGGCCTTGAACGACATATCCGCTGCTTCGATAAAGGAAATGACCACCTGAACCCCACGCGCCGCATCATGCGACATGGCGCTTCCTAATCACGCGAAAGAAGCCGTGGCCAGCGGCTTCGCCTGTTAAGGTTTACGCGTAACCACGCCGGCTTTTGCGGACTGAAACTTCAACGGGAAATTTCGGAACAATAGCTCGTCCCACGGGTTTCGCCTTGGTCACCCATAGTGAGGAAGCAGAATAAGGAGGAGTTTCTCCATGCGTAAGACATTTGCCGCAGCATCGCTGCTCGCCATCGGCCTCGCCGCGCCCGCCTTCGCGCAATCGGCACCGGCCTACGATACGACGGCACCGGATGCACCGCGCTATTCGTCCGATATGAGCGTTGATAACAACGGCACGCATCCTGTTCGTGTCGAGCCGGTCGATCCGGTGACGACCGAGAGCATCGGCGAGCCGCGTGGCGTGCTCGATTGCCCGAATATGCCGCAGCAGGGCGTCGTCGATAGCCGTGCCGGTCAGGGCGGCGCATCGATCAGCGATCGCTGCCGCGAGTATGACAACTGACCGACGTCATTCCCCGGAAAGGGCCGGTTTCGACCGGCCTTTTTCATGTCCGCCTGACGTGTGAATAAAACTGTCTCTCCGTCTGAAACTTTTGATCCAGAGGCGCCGTAAGTGCGTAGCAGACCAAAAGAACAGAACAGGGAATGACGGCGTTGGCGAAGGCAGTGGAAAAACCGGTTATTGTCTGGTTTCGCAAGGATTTGCGTCTGGACGACAATCACGCGCTGCACGAGGCTTGCGCCTTGGGAAAGCCGGTCATTCCTATCTATATCCGCGAGCCCGAATCGTCGGGCAATGGCCCGCTTGGCGCTGCCCAGGCCTGGTGGCTTCACCACTCTCTTGAAGCACTCGACCGCTCGCTTCAAAAACATCACAGCAAGCTCGTGCTTTTGAGCGGCAACGCGCTCGATGTGTTGCACGCGCTGATCAAATCGACGGGTGCCGAAACGGTGCTCTGGAACCGCCGCTACGATCCGCCTGGGATCGCCATCGACACGCGCATCAAGCACGAACTGGAGCGGCAGGCCGTACAGGCGCAGAGCTTTGCCGGGCAGCTGCTGCACGAGCCTTCTAAGCTGAAGACCGGCGCCGGCACGCCCTACCGGGTCTACACGCCGTTCTGGCGGGCGCTGGAGGGCTCCGGAGAGCCGCCGCATCCGCTGGAAGCGCCGAAGAAGATCGCGTTCCCCCGCCACTGGCCGCAATCGGAAAGCCTTGCTTCCTGGAAGCTGCTACCGGCGAAGCCGAACTGGGCGTCGGCCTTCGACGAGGTCTGGACGCCTGGCGAGGATGCGGCGCTGGAGAAGCTTGCCGATTTCGTCGACGATCGCCTGAGCGGCTACAAGAAGGATCGCGACTTCCCCTCGGTTACAGCCACCTCGATGCTGTCCCCGCATCTGGCACTCGGAGAAATATCGCCTGCCCGCATCTGGGATGCGACGCGGGGATTGTCGAAACGTGTTTCGCCGGATGATCTCGTGCATTTCCGCAAGGAGCTTGCCTGGCGGGAATTCTGCTATCATCTGCTCTTCCACTTCCCGAAGCTGCCCTACGCCAACTGGAACGATCGTTTCGACGGCTTCGAATGGCATAACAACAAGGCGCATTTCGACGCCTGGACGCGCGGCCTGACGGGATATCCGATCGTCGACGCCGGCATGCGTCAGCTCTGGCGGCATGGGATCATGCACAATCGCGTCAGGATGATCACCGGCTCGTTCCTGATCAAGGATCTGATGATCGACTGGCGGCGCGGCGAAAAGTGGTTCCGCGACACGCTCGTCGATGCCGATCCGGCGAGCAACGCGGCCAACTGGCAGTGGGTCGCGGGCTCCGGCGCCGATGCCTCGCCATTCTTCCGCATCTTCAATCCGGTGCTGCAGGGCGAGAAGTTCGATCCAGACGGCGCCTATGTGCGCGAATTCATCCCCGAGCTCGCAAAGCTCGACACCAAATACATCCACCGCCCCTTCGATGCACCGGCTGCGGTGCTTGAGAAAGCTGGCATCATTCTTGGTGACACCTATCCAAAACCGATCGTCGATCACGCCGCCGCCCGCGACCGCGCGCTGAAAGCTTACAACGCCATAAAGGACGCTGCATGAACGCGCATTTTCACATCGCCCGGCCACCGCAGGAACGCTTGAGGATCGCCGTGATCGGCTCCGGCATTTCGGGTGCTTCGGCTGCCTGGGCGCTCAATCCGGTGCACGACGTCACGCTGTTCGAAAAGAACAGCCGCCCCGGCGGACACACGGCGACCGTCGATGTCGATTATGACGGGAAGCACATCGCGGTCGATACCGGCTTCATCGTCTATAACGAATGCAACTACCCCAATCTGACCGCGCTGTTTGCGGAGCTCGACGTCGCAACGCATGCCAGCGACATGAGCTTCTCGCTGTCGCTGGACGAGGGCCGTCTTGAATGGAGCGGCTGCGGTCTCTCCTCGCTGTTTGCCCAAAAGCGCAACCTGCTGCGCCCGTCCTTCCTGCTGATGATCCGCGAGATCCTGCGCTTCAACAAGACCTGCCTGGAAGACCGCGCCGCCGGCCATCTGGCATCACGCTCGATCGGCGATTATCTCGATTGGCGCGGCTTTTCCCCTGGCTTCACCAACAATTACCTGGTGCCGATGGCGGCTGCCATCTGGTCGACGCCATCGCAGCGGATGATGCAGTTTCCGGCCGAACACTTCGTCAACTTCTTCGACAATCACCGGCTGATCTACACCAAGCAGCATCAGTGGCGGACCGTGACCGGCGGCAGCCGCAACTATCTGGAAAAGTTGCTGGCGCCGCTCGGCAGCCGGCTGAAGCTTTCCTGCGGCGTGCGCGGTGTGATGCGTAACGCTGATGGCGTGACCGTGATCGACGACAGCGGCAACGAGCAGCATTTCGACAAGGTGATCTTCGCCTCCCACAGCGACCAGACGGCGAGAATGCTCGTCGATGCCACCGATCGCGAGAAGCGGTTGCTCGGGGCCGTACCCTACCAGCCGAACCGCGTCGTGCTGCACCGCGATCTGTCGCTGATGCCCAAGCGGCAGAAGGTATGGGCATCGTGGAACTACCTGCGCTCCAGCGAGGACGATGGCCGCGCCGAGGTTGCCGTCAGCTACTGGATGAACCGGCTGCAGGGCATCGATCCCACGCTGCCGCTGTTCGTGACGCTCAATCCCGGGCGCGAGCCGGATCCGGCGAAGGTCTTTGCCGAGTTCAGCTATGAGCATCCGCAATTCTCGGCGGAAGGCATGGCGGCCCAGCGGGAGATCGCGTCGATCCAGGGAAACAACAATTGCTATTTCGCGGGCGCCTGGACGGGCTACGGGTTCCATGAGGATGGACTCGTATCCGGCCTAGCGGCGGCGGAAGCCCTGGGCGGGGTGATCCCCTGGCGGGCCACCCAGGCTTCTTCCCGCGAACCTCTTCTGGACGCGGCGGCGTGACTGCCCGCCCGCAAAGACATGGCGCGAGCATGGGACGGAACGGTCCGCCGCCGGATGCCGCCGCCGCGCTCTATTGCGGCAGCGTCATGCACCAGCGCATGAAGCCCTTCGGGCACCGCTTCCAGTACAAAGTCTTCTCGCTGCTCATCGATCTCGACCGGCTTGCGGAAGCCGACGGCCTGTCGCCGGTCTTCTCCGTCAACAGCCGCAACCTCGTCGCTTTTTACGAAGCCGATCACACCGGTACCGCCGGGATGCCGTTGCGCGCCTATGCCGACCGGCTGCTCGAGGACGCCGGGCTTGGTGAACGGGCGGCGCGCATTCTGCTCGTCTGCTATCCGCGTATCCTCGGCTACGTGTTCAATCCGATTTCCGTCTATTACGCCTATGGTGCGTCGGGCGATCTCATCGCCATGATCTACGAGGTCAGGAACACTTTTGGCGAGCGGCACACCTATGTTTGCCCCGTCGGCCTTGGCGACCTTTCGGACAGCGGGCTGCGGCAGAGCTGCAGCAAGCTTTTCCATGTTTCTCCCTTCATCGGCATGGATATGGACTATCACTTCCGCATGCTTCCGCCGGGCGACGAGATCCGCTGGCGGATCCTGGAGACAGATCGGCAGGGACCGCTGCTCGCGGCGACCTTCTCCGGCGCGATGAAGCCGCTCGCCACCGCCACCCTTGCCGGGCTGACGGCGCGCATTCCCTTCCTGACCTTCAAGATCGTCGCCGGCATCCATTGGGAGGCGCTCAAGCTCTGGATCAAGGGGGCGAAATACATCTCGCGCCCTGCCCCGCCGCCGCCGGTAAGTGTGCGCCATCCATCCCATATTGCAGAAGCTGCTGAATGACATTAGCGTTCGCAGAAATGCCGGGGGGCTGGCTCATGCAATCTCCGTCCTTAACCGGCTAACGGCTGGAGGAACCGATCATGACCACTGCAGAAGACTGGAATTCCTTTGCCCGCGGCGCACTGGCGCTGACGGCCGATAATCTTGGCCGCTTTTCGAAGGGTCTGCCACTGAAGGCGAAGTTCGCGCTGCGCGGCCTCCTGCAGATGCAGCACGGTGCGCTGGCGCTCGAGCTTCCGGACGGACGCAAGGCGCTGATCGAAGGACGGATCGAGGGTCCCCGCGCCGCCGTCAAGCTGAACAACTGGAACCTTGCCAGCCGGGCTATGACCAGCGGCACGATCGGTGTTGCCGAGACCTATATGGACGGCGACTGGCAGAGCCCCGACATTACCGCCTTCCTCGAACTGTTCCTGATCAACGGCGAGGCGGCCGAAAAATATTCGAACGGCAGGAAAGGCATCATGCGGGTGTTCGAGCGCATCCGCCACTGGATGAACACCAACACCAAGACGGGCTCGAAGCGCAACATTTCGGCCCACTACGATCTCGGCAACGACTTCTACAAACAGTGGCTCGATCCGACGATGACCTATTCGTCGGCGCTCTATTCCACCGGCGCCAACGATCTGCAGTCGGCACAGAACGCCAAATACCGGGCGCTCGCCGAAGCGACCGGCATCAGGCCCGGCGATCATGTGCTGGAGATCGGCTGCGGCTGGGGCGGCTTCGCTGAATTCGCCGCCAGCGAGATGAATTGCAAGGTGACGGGATTGACGATCAGCCGCGAGCAGCTGGCCTTTGCGGAAGAGCGCATCCGCAAGGCGGGGCTTGCCGACCGAGTCGAGCTGCGTTTCCAGGATTACCGCGACGAGAAAGGGCTCTACGACCGGATCGTCTCGATCGAGATGTTCGAGGCCGTCGGCGAAAAATACTGGCCCGCCTACTTCTCAAAGCTCCGCGAATGCCTGAAGCCGGGCGGCAAGGCCGGGCTGCAGATCATCACCATCAAACCCGAGGCTTTCGATCAGTATCGCAGCAATCCCGACTTCATCCAGAAATACGTCTTCCCGGGCGGCATGCTGCCGACGCAGGACCATCTGGCGGAACTCGGCCGCAGGGTCGATCTGTCGCTGGTGAAGGATTTCGGCTTCGGCCTCGATTACGCCCGGACATTGGCCGAATGGCGCGAACGCTTCTGGAATGTCTGGGAGCGGGTCCGGCCGATGGGCTTCGACGAGCGTTTCAAGCGCCTCTGGGAATTCTACCTCTTCTATTGCGAGGCAGGATTCCGCGCCAAGAATATCGACGTCCGCCAGGTCGTCTTTTCGCGCAGCTGACGGCAGCGGATGAGCGGCGAGCGGCATGGAGCAAATGTGACAGCCGCGACCCGCCTCGCCTATGCGCTGCCCGCCGCCCCGCTCGCAGCGCTCGGCCTGCCGCTCTATGCCGTCGTTCCGACCTATTATACCGAGACGCTCGGTCTGCCGCTTGCGGCCGTCGGGCTGACGCTGTTGCTGGTCCGGGTCTTCGATGCGGTCTGCGATCCCATTATCGGCTTGCTTGCCGACCGCTACCGGCCGAGATTCGGGCGACGGCGGTTCTTCTTCGCGCTGTCGTTACCGGTGGCGGCGATCGCGGCACTGGCGCTCTATGCGCCGCCTGCCGGTGCGACAGTGGTCTGGCTCGGATTCTGGGGCTGCCTGCTTTCCCTCGGCTTTACGCTGGCGCTGGTGCCCTATTCGGCTTGGGGCGCCGAACTGGTCAGCGATTATGCGGGGCGCACTTCGCTTGCCGCACAGCGCGAAGCGACGACGCTGGTGGGAACCCTGATCGCCATCGTCCTGCCCTTTGCAATCGGCCTTGATCCGGCGGGCGGCATTTCGGGACTGGCCGTGCTCGGCATTGCCGTCGCCATCTCGCTGCCAGTGATCGGCGCGTTTACCCTATCGAAAGTCCCGGAACCTTCGGAGCATACGGCTGCGATCGTCGGCTGGCGCAAGGGGCTCGGCTATCTCGCCGCCAATCGTCCGTTTGTCCGGCTGCTCTCCGCCTATTTCATGAACGGGCTTGCCAACGGAATACCCGCCACGCTGTTTCTTTATTTCGTCTCTGCGAGGCTCGGCATGCCCGAGGCACGCGGTCCGCTGCTTTTCATCTATTTCCTTGCCGGAATAGCCGGAGTGCCCCTGGCGGCGTTTGCCGCCAAACGAGCAGGTAAGCACCGCGCTTGGTGTCTGGCGATGATCGCCGCTTGTCTGGTGTTTGCCGTGGCACCTCTGCTGCCGCCGGGTGCCGTCTATTCGTTCGGCCTTATCTGTGTCCTGACCGGGCTGATGCTAGGCTTCGATCTGTCGCTGCCGCCTGCGATGCAGGCCGACGTGATCGACGAGGATACGGCGAATTCGGGCGAACAGCGCAGCGGCCTCTATTTCGCCGCCTGGGGACTGGCGACCAAGGCCTCGTTGGCCGTGGCTGCAGGGCTGGTGTTTCCCGCCCTGGCGTTGTTCGGCTTCGATGCCGCGAAGGGAGCAGACAACGCGCCTGCTGCGCTGACGGCGCTCGGCGCCATCTACGCATGGGTGCCGATCGCGCTGAAGCTCGGCGCCGTGGCATTGATGTGGAATTTTCCACTCGACGAGGCAAAGCATCGCGAGCTGCGCCATCGGATCGAAAGCCGCTGATCACTCGGCCGGATGGGGAGTGACGGGGTGATGGCTGTGCTTTCCGACCGGCCGTTCGCTCCAGCCGGTCGAGCGGTTCAGCAGCCAGAAGTACAGGCTATAGGGCAGCATGCGCAGCAACTTCAATTGATAGGTGAAGCGCTTCGGGAAGCTGATCTCGAAGGATTGGGATTTGAGGCCGGCGGCGATCTCCGACGCCGCTTCCTCGACGGATATCAGCGACGGCATCGGAAACTCGTTCTTCTGCGTTGCCGGCGTATCGACAAAACCCGGGCAGATGATCTGGATGCGGATTCCCATCTTGTCGAGATCGAACTTCAGGCTCTCGGCCATGTTGATAAGTGCAGCCTTGCTGGCGCCGTAGGCAGCGCTCGTTGGCAGCCCGCCATAGCCCGTCACCGACGAGACGATGGCGATCTGTCCCTGCCCCTTGCCCTTCATGTGCCGGACGGCAGGCACCAGACAGTTGACGACGCCGGAGAGGTTCACCGCAAAAGTCTTTTCGAAGTCGGCAATATGCAATTCCTCGGCATGAACGGGCAGATAGACACCGGCATTGAAGATCGCCATGGCGAGTGCGCCGTGTTCGTATTCGATCGAGGCGAGCACATGTTCCATGTCCTCGGCATCGGTCACGTCACCGTCGAGAACGATGATGCTGCCCGAAAGGCCGTTGGCTTCGGACTGCAGTTCGGCAAGCTTTTCGTGATCCCGGGCGGTGACGGCAACCTTGTAGCCCTCGCCTGCGAGCTTCAGCGCCAAGGCTCGGCCGATGCCGGAACTGGCGCCTGAAATCCAGACGATGCCGTGTTCGGGGCGGGCAATGAAATCGCGCATATGAAATACCTCCAAGACTGCCGGACTCAACCCAAACCACGTCCGGAAGTTCCCCGAGTGCTCCCGGATTCAAGCTCATATCACGCTATTGTGGCTGCTTTCAGCCGATCAGATCGCCGATCAGCTGGCGGAACGATCCCGTGAGCTTGATCGGTGCGTCGAGCACGGAAAAAGCAATGCACGGACGCTCCTTTTCGGCGACCGGCCGGTGGTTGAGGGTCTCGTCGGCAACGGAAATATCGCCCGGCCCGAACCGGCCGCGTTCATCGATGAAGGCGCCGTCGAGGATGAGGATCAGCTCCATGCCCTTGTGGGTATGGGCGGGAAGCGCACGGCCGGGACGGATCCACATCAGGCTGACCTCGCAGCCATCTATGTCCGTCGAATATTCCTTGAACCCGGGAAGCTTGGTCTTCCACGGCACGGTATCGGCATCGAAGCCGACAAGCTCGCGGATGGGGCGTGGGAAGACAGGCCTGGCAGAGTTCGGCACGCGGGCAGCCGATGGCATGTCTTTTGAAGCAAAAATCGCCTGCAGGCGCTGGTCGCGATCGGCGATCGGCGTGCCGTCCGTCAGCTCGAGGGCTTCGCCGGCCAGCAGTTCCAGATCCGTCACCAGGCCGCGGTTATCCGGCTTCAGTTCCAGGTGGGAGGCCACAAGCACGCGCGCCGGTTCTGGCAATGAACCGGCGACATAATGCGCCATCAATGCATCGACACTGTCTATATGCTCATGAACCATATCGGTTTCGGCCACGCCCTGTTCCTGCGCTCCGCAATTGCTTGTCGTCGTCCATACGCGGAAAGTCAATCTTCGGATCACCCGCCACTTTTGGGCCGACTTCGAGACTTCCCGAAACTGAAGACTAATTTTACCGGCGCGGGCAATGGCGAGGAATAGCATTTCTTGCCAACCCTGCCTTGTGAAGGGAAAAGACCGTTCTTACAGTAAGAGCTCCAAAGAGGCAGATTCCATGACCTTCTACCCCTCCGTGATCGAAGCGATCGGCAACACCCCGCTCATCAAGCTGAAGAGCGCGTCAGAAGCGACCGGCTGCACCATTCTCGGCAAGGCTGAATTCCTCAATCCGGGCCAGTCGGTGAAGGATCGCGCCGCGCTCTACATCATCCGCGATGCGGAGAAGAAGGGCCTGTTGAAGCCTGGCGGCGTGATCGTCGAGGGCACGGCCGGCAATACCGGCATTGGCCTGACCGTCGTCGCCAAGGCGCTCGGCTACCGCACCGTCATCGTCATTCCCGAGACCCAGAGCCAGGAAAAGAAGGATGCGCTCAGGCTGCTCGGCGCCGAACTCGTGGAAGTGCCTGCCGTCGCTTACAAGAACCCGAACAACTACGTGAAGGTTTCGGGACGTCTTGCCGAACAGCTGGCAAAGAGCGAGCCGAACGGCGCCATCTGGGCCAACCAGTTCGACAATGTCGCCAACCGTCAGGCACATATCGAGACGACCGCCAGGGAAATCTGGCAGGATACCGATGGCAAGGTGGACGGCTTCATCTGCGCCGTGGGCTCCGGTGGCACTCTGGCGGGCGTCGCGGCCGGTCTGAAGGGTTTCAACAAGGACATCAAGATCGGCCTTGCCGACCCTGAAGGCGCGGCACTCTACGAATTCTACAAGAACGGCGAACTGAAATCCTCGGGCTCCTCGATCACCGAGGGCATCGGCCAAGGGCGCATCACCGCCAATCTCGAAGATTTCACGCCTGATTTCGCCTATCAGATCACCGATGCCGAAGCGCTTCCCTATGTCTTCGATCTTGTCGAGCATGAGGGGCTTTGCCTCGGCGGATCGACTGCGATCAACATCGCCGGTGCCGTTCATCTCGCACGGGATCTGGGCCCGGGTCACACGGTGGTGACAATCCTCTGCGACTACGGCAACCGCTACCAGTCTAAGCTTTTCAACGCCGACTTCCTGAAGTCCAAGGGCCTGCCGGTTCCGGGATTCATCAAGTCCGCGGCAGATATCAACATACCCTACGAACCAGCAGCGTGAGACCCGATGCCAGTCAATGCCCTCTACCGTGACGACTTCTACCTTTCGACATCGGAGGCGGTCGTCACCGCCGTCCACGACGATGGGGGCATCGAACTGGACCAGACCTGCTTCTACGCGACATCGGGCGGACAGCCGGGTGATACCGGCTTTCTGGAGCGCGCCGACGGCTCGAAGATAGAACTCGGCCAGACGAAGCACGGCGCTGCCAAGGATATCATCATCCATGTACCGCTGGAGGGGCAGCCACGTCCTGATGTCGGCGAGAAACTGGTGCTGCATGTAGACTGGCCGCGCCGCTACAAGCTGATGCGCATGCACACCGCCTGCCATCTGCTCTCCGTCGTCTGTTCTTTCCCGATCACCGGTGCCGCCGTCGGTGAGGACGAGAGCCGTGTCGATTTCGACATGAGCGAAACGATCGACAAGGACGAGGTGACGGCAAAGATGATGGAGCTGGTGAACCAGAACCATCCCGTCTATCTGCAGTGGATCACCGACGACGAGCTCGCCGCCAACCCTGGTATCGTCAAGTCGAAGAACGTGCGCCCGCCAATGGGTCTCGGGCGCGTCAGCCTTGTCTGCATCGGCGAGAATTCCGCGATTGACAGCCAGCCATGCGGCGGGACACATGTGTCGGAAACGCAGGAAGTTGGGCAGATTCACATTGCCAAGATCGAAAAGAAGGGCAAGGAAAACCGCCGCTTCCGCATCCGTTTCGGCGCTCCCGGCGACGAGGCGTAAGTCAGCCGTTTAAAGGCTGCATCAAGAGATCAGGGAGAGCAGAATGAGTGAAGACAAGAGCCGCTTCGTCGTTTCGGCCGATTGGCTGCAGGGCGAGCTTGGAAAGCCTGATCTGCGTATCCTCGACGCCTCCTTCTATCTGCCGGCACAGAAGCGCGACGCCGATGCCGAATATGCGGCAGGCCATATCCCGGGTGCGATCCGCTTCGATCAGGACAAGATCGCCGATCACTCCACCAACCTGCCCCATACGATCCCCTCGCCCGACTATTTCGCTGTCGAAGCCGGCACGCTCGGCATCAGCGAGAACGACCGGATCGTCGTCTATGACGGCATCGGCATGTTCGCCTCGCCGCGTGTCTGGTGGATGTTCCGGGTGATGGGCGCAAAGAACGTCTTCGTGCTCGACGGTGGTCTCGATGGCTGGAAAGCCGAGGGACGTCCGCTGGAAACGGCAAAGCCGGATTATCCGGCTGCGATCTTCAAGACAAACTACGACGAAGCCCGCGTCGTCACGCTCGATCGCATGCGCCACATCGTTTCGAGCGGCGCGCTGCAGATCGCCGATGCCCGCAGCGCCGGACGCTTTGCCGCCGCCGAGCCCGAGCCGCGCGCAGGCATGCGTTCCGGCCATATGCCCGGCGCCCGCAGCCTTCCGTCCGGCGTCTTCGCCACACAGGGCCGCTTCAAGTCGCTGCCCGAACTGAAGCAGACGATCGAGGACGCCGGCATCGACCTGTCGAAGCCCGTCGTCACGTCCTGCGGTTCCGGCATCACCGCGGCCATCATCACGCTGGCGCTGGAATCACTCGGCCATACCGACAACAAGCTCTATGACGGCTCATGGAGCGAATGGGGCAGCCGCGACGACACGCCTGTCGTCACCGGCCCGCCCGATCCGATCAAGGCTTGAGCGCATGGCAAAATCTCCTTCGTCGCTCTCCGCCCATATCACTCGCCTTGAAATGACCTCGCCGCCGAAGGCGAGCCTGCCGATGCCTGTCAATATCCAGACGGCGATCATGCGGACGACCGAGATCCCGCTGCCCTTCTACCGCCACCTCTACCGGCAGGTCGGAGCCCGCTGGCAGTGGGTCGACCGTCTCCGGTTGACCGATGAACAGCTGACCGCAACGCTCCACGACAAGCGCAACAATATCAGCGTGCTCTATGTCAACGGTGCACCCGGCGGATTTTATGAGTATTTCTGCCAGGACGAGGACACGATCGAGCTGTCGCATTTCGGCCTGATCGAGCACGCGCTCGGCCTCGGCATCGGCAAATGGTTCCTGCTGCAGGCACTCTATGCGATCTGGACGCTGAACCCGAAGCGGGTGCTGACGACGACCAACAATCTCGATCATCCCCGCGCGCTGCAGCTCTACCAGATGTTCGGCTTCTCCCCGGTCTCGACCGGCACCGGCATCGTCCGGCCGCTGAGCGACAAGGAATTGCTGGAGATCGCCCGCAAGGGCTGAGTGCAACCCGTATATACCTTGAGTTGCTACATCGAACGCAACTTAAGATGGATTTCGTCAGCCCGATGCAGTATTCTCAACCTCATCTGAGGGAGGGATGACGATGCCAATAGGGACTTATAATCACCCGCTTTTCGGGGTCGTGAAATTCAAGACAAAGCACAATGATTGGCGGCGTGGCGATCCAATCACCTTCATTGACGGCTTCAATTCCGCCGACGTAGTCAACGTTACCGTTCCGCAGCTGAAGCATATCCCAAACACGAATAACGGGGTGATCAAGTTTCACAAGCGTGGACAAAAGCAGCTACTGGCGGCGTTCGAAGACATCGAAAATCTCGGGCTACTGAAACATATCGATAGCTGCGCCGGCGCCTTTTATCAGCGGCTGAAGAAGCCAACGTCGGGCGCGCTCAGCAAGGAGCCATCCAACCACTCGTTCGGAATCGCGATCGACCTCAACGCCGACGACAAATGTCTCGGCTGCACCACCGCCCCGATTGCGCCGGTCTTCGAGCATCATGGCTTTCGCTGGGGAAAATCCTTCAACGACCCCATGCATTACGAAATCATCAAATTCATCGACAACGACGCGCCGTCGGTCAAGGACGTGACGATGAGCATAAGCGGCGCCGCTGTCGCCGCCGACGTGAAGAGCGTCTTTGGCGATCTTTTCGTCAAGGTCGCGGATATCAAGATGATTCCCGGTCTGCAGGTGGCAGACATGGGACCAAACGCGGTCGCGGTGGATTCGCCGGCTGGCAGTGAGGTATTTCCAACATTGCAGTTCGGAGGGCTCAACTTAGCCCCCCTACCGCAAATCTTGGGCTTCGCGGGACTGAAATTGGCATTCGATAATTCGAAGAAGACACTCGACGCCGATAGGCTTGCCTGAAGTTCGGCAGGAATCGGGTGGTTCGCTTCCTGATAAAGGCGCATTTCATGGCGGACCCCTGAGGAGACCGCCATGACCGATATCCGTTTTTCCGCAATGCCGACTGCCGACGCCGAACAGCTCTGGAATGGCGGCACCGATTCTTATGGCTTCCTGCCGGAAACGATGGTGTCCGATGGGCCCGGCCATCCCTGCCGCCATTGCCTTGGGAATATCGACGCCGGTGAGGAATTGTTGGTTTTCGCCTACCGGCCGTTTCCCGAAATGCAGCCCTATGCGGAAACCGGGCCGATCTTCCTGCACAAGCGCCGTTGCGAGCGTTACCAGGCCGAAGAGATCGTCCCGCCCGTTCTCAGCAGTACCGACTACATCGTTCGCGGCTATTCCGACAACAACCGCATCGTCTACGGCACCGGCGCGGTAACGCCGACGCGTGATATCCCGGCCTATGCCGGTGGCCTGCTGGAGCGGCCTGGTATCGCCTATGTGCATGTCCGCTCGGCACGCAACAACTGCTTCCAGTGCCGCATAGAAAAGGCGCCGGACTCTCGCGAAGCCGGCGCCTTCATCTAACGTAGCGCGATGGGAATTACGCGACGTTGAGTACGCTTTCCGGTGCGTAGGCTTCGTAGCCCAGCGCTTCGGCGACCGGCTTGTAGGTGACGCGGCCCTTGTGGACGTTCAGGCCGTTGCGCAGGTGCTTGTCTTCGGCGATGGCGCGCAGACCACGGTCGGCGAGCGCCAGGCCGTGAACCAGCGTTGCGTTGTTCAGCGCATGCGCCGAGGTGACGGGCACGGCGCCAGGCATGTTGGCGACGCAGTAATGCACCACGCCATCGACCTCATAGGTCGGCTCGGAATGGGTCGTTGCATGCGAGGTTTCGAAGCAGCCGCCCTGGTCGATGGCGACGTCGACGATGACGGAGCCCTTCTTCATGCCCGAGAGCATTTCGCGGGTGACGAGCTTCGGTGCGGCAGCGCCCGGGATCAGCACGGCGCCGATGACGAGGTCGGCCGAAAACACTTCTTCCTCGAGCGCCTGGATGCTGGAATAACGCGTGTGGACGCGGCCGTTGAAGATATCGTCGAGCTGGCGCAGGCGCGGCAGCGAACGGTCGAGAATGCTGACATCGGCACCGAGACCGGCCGCCATCTTGGCGGCATGCAGGCCGACGACGCCGCCGCCGATGACGGTGACCTTGGCAGGCAGAACGCCGGGGACACCACCAAGGAGAATGCCGAGGCCGCCATTGGCCTTCTGCAGCGCCGTGGCGCCGGCCTGGATCGACAGGCGTCCGGCAACTTCCGACATCGGCGCCAAGAGCGGCAGACCACCGCGCTCGTCGGTGACGGTCTCATAGGCGATCGCGGTCACGCCGGAGGCGAGCAGACCCTTGGTCTGTTCCGGATCCGGCGCGAGATGGAGATAGGTATAGAGAAGCTGACCATCGCGAAGCTGCGCCCATTCGGAAGGCTGCGGCTCCTTGACCTTGACGATCATATCGCACTTTTCGAAGATTTCCTTGGCCGTGGCAGCGATCTTCGCGCCGGCGGCGGCATAGGCGGCATCATCGGCACCAATGCCGGCGCCTGCCTTGGTTTCGACCCAGACTTCATGGCCATGGGCGACATATTCACGAACCGAAGCGGGTGTCAGACCGACACGATATTCATGGTTCTTGATTTCCTTCGGGCAACCGACACGCATGGAGCGTTCCTCTCATATATGCCCGCTTGGCGCGGGACGTTTTCAATGGGTGAATCCAACCACTGCCGTTGCGAAATGTCCTTGCAAAGAGGTATTGCCTGAAAGCTATTTTTCGAAGATTGTGCGGTTTCATCGACCCAAACCGAAGGTTTTTCGAATGTCTGAACTCGACAGTATCGATCTTGCGATTCTGAGAGTGCTTCAAGCAAACGCCCGGATCACCAACGCCGAACTTGCCAACAAGGTGGGCCTCTCGGCTTCGGCCTGTTCTCGACGTCTCGACATCCTGGAAAAGAACGGAGCGATCGCCGGCTATCACGCGCGCCTTTCCAATAAGGTGCTCGAATACAAGATGATCGCGATCGTCCATATCTCGCTGTCGGGCCAGTTCGCCAAGACGCTGTCGGAATTCGAACTGGCGGTGAAGCGCTGTCCGAACGTGCTGGTGTGCTATCTGATGTCGGGCGAATACGACTACATCCTGCGCGTCGCGGCCCGGGATCTCGAAGATTACGAGCGCATCCACCGCGACTGGCTCTCGGCGCTCCCCCATGTCGTGAAGATCAATTCCAGCTTTGCGCTGCGCGAAATCTTCGACCGGCCGAATGTCGGCTTCTGAGACCTTGCAAAGCGCCTGGAATCCTGACCAAGCTTGTGGCAAGCGGACACCCCCAATGCCTGACTGCAAGACATGAAATCCAAGACGCAAGGCTATATCTTCGTCCTTCTGGCGCTGACGATCTTTTCGGCACAGGATGCGATCTCCAAGCATCTCGGCGGGCTCTACCCACCGATCTTTGTGACGATGATCCGCTATTGGGCCTTTGCGCTTTTCACCATCCTGCTGGCCTCCAAGATGCGCGGCGGCATCCGGCAGACGGCGCGCACCAGGCGGCCGCTGCTGCAGGTGACGCGCGGCGTTCTGCTTGCCGTTCAGGTCGTGCTTGCCATTACCTGCTTTGCCGTCATTGGGCTGGCGCATTCGCAGGCGATTTTTGCGGCGACGCCGATCATCATCGCCCTGCTCTCCATGCCGATCCTCGGCGAGCGCGTCGGCTGGCGGCGCTGGACGGCGATCGGCGCCGGGCTTTTCGGCGTCCTGCTGATCCTGAAGCCGGAGGGCGAGTTCTTCGACGTCAAGCTGATGCTCGCCATCGTCTCCTGCTTCATCTTCGCCTTCTATGTCATCGCGACACGTCTGGTGTCGCGCGACGACAGCTCGATGACCAGCTTCTTCTATACCGGCGTCGTCGGCGGCATCACCATGACGCTGATCGGTCCCTTCTACTGGACCTGGATGCTGCCGGGCGATTGGGGCTGGATGGCGCTGGTCTGCATGACCAGCATTTCCAGCCATTATTTCCTGATTCGCGCCTACGACATGCTGGATGCGGCAGCCGTGCAGCCGCTCACCTATCTGCAGCTCGTCTACGCCTCGATCCTCGGCGTCACCATTTTCGGCGAGAGCATCAGCCTGACCACAGTCATCGGCTCGGTCATCGTCGTGGCGGCTGGCATCTTCACCATCTGGCGCGAACATGTGGTGTCGCGGCAGGCCGCCAAAGCGCATTAGATTTCGTGCAATTTTATCGAACTGTCTAAAAAGATTTCAATTTTCCGTTGCTACAGTTCCCTCAAATCGTTTTGGGGAGCTGTATGACACGCAATCTGAACATCATCACCCGCAAGTCGGAGCGCAAGCGCTGCCGCATCTTCGGCAAGCTGCGCTATCTGAATCAGATCATCGACGCCCGCATCGTCGATCTGTCGACAACAGGCATCGCCGTCGATCTTCGAACGCCGGTCGCGGCCTCTTCGGGTAGCCGCGTCTATATCGAAGCCGAGGACCTGGGAACGCTGGACGGAATCATCCGCTGGAGCCACAACGGCCGCCTCGGCATTCACTTCGATCCGAACTCGAACGCCCGCGCCAAGGTCGCCTCCTACTTCCGTTTCTTCCACCGCGACGTGAAGCCGGTATTGGCGCGCTGACGCAATCCTGAAGCCATCACCGTGGATCGGCCCGGTTTCGACTGCGTGCCGATCCACTGTCATTTTACGGATGCACTCCCGTGCAAATCATTCTACGTTCGACCCCGGGCTGGGCGTTGCGTGATTTTTTGAAGGAGTGTTTGATGTCTTCCATTCTCGATTTGCACCCGATCAGCCGCAGGTCTCTGCTCAGCGGAATCGCCGCGACCTCGGCCCTCGTCCTGCTCCATCCCTTCACCGCCCGCGCCGCCGCCAACCAGGCGCATCTGAGATTGATGGAAACGACGGATATTCACGTCAACGTCTTTCCCTACGACTACTATGCCGACAAGCCGAACGACACGATGGGACTTTCACGCACCGCGACAATCATCGATTCGATCCGAGCGGAAGCTGCCAACTCGCTGCTGATCGACAATGGCGACGTGCTGCAGGGCAATCCGATGGGCGATTACATGGCCTATCAGCACGGCATGAAGGACGGCGACGTCCATCCTGTGATCAAGGCCATGAACACGCTCGGCTATACGGTCGGCACACTCGGAAATCACGAGTTCAACTATGGCCTGGACTTCATGTTCAAGGTGCTCGGCGGCGCGAACTTCCCGTTCGTCTGTGCCAATCTCACCAAGGGCCAGCTGGCCTCCGATCCCAAGAAGGACGATCTGTTCTTCAAGCCCTACATGATCGTCGAAAAGCAGATCAAGGATGGTGCCGGCAACGAGAGCCCGGTCAAGATCGGCTTTATCGGCTTCGTGCCGCCGCAGATCATGCTCTGGGATGTCAAGAACCTCGAAGGCAAGGCGCAGACCCGCGATATCGTCGAGGCCGCCAAGGCCTGGGTTCCCGTGATGAAGGAAGAGGGTGCGGATATCGTCATCGCGCTGTCCCACTCCGGTATCGACGGTACGGCACCATCGGAAAAGATGGAGAACGCCTCGCTCTATCTTGCTGCCGTCGACGGCATCGATGCGATCTTCACCGGTCACCAGCATCTGGTCTTCCCTGGCCCCAAGACCTGGGACGGCATTGCCAATGCGGATCCCGTCAAGGGAACTCTGCATGGCAAACCGACTGTCATGGCCGGCTTCTGGGGATCGCATCTCGGGCTGATCGACCTGCTGCTGGAGAAGGACGGCAAGAGCTGGAAGATCGTCGATTTCACTGCCGAGGCGCGGCCGATCTATCATCGCGACGAGAGCAAGAAGGTGGTGGCCGACGTCGCCGACAAGAAGGAAGTGGTGGAAGCCGCGAAGGCTGAGCATGAGGCAACGCTCGCCTATGTGCGGACACCTGTCGGCAAGACTTCAGCGCCTCTCTACTCCTATTTCGCACTGGTTGCCGACGATCCCTCGGTGCAGATCGTCAGCCAGGCGCAGACCTGGTACATCAAGCAGATGCTTGCCGATACCGAGTTCAAGGATCTGCCTGTTCTCTCGGCAGCAGCGCCCTTCAAGGCCGGTGGCCGCGGCGGCGCCGATTACTATACCGACGTTCCGGCGGGCGACCTGGCGATCAAGAATGTCGCGGACCTCTATCTCTATCCGAACACCGTGCAGGCGGTCGTCATCGCCGGCGAGCAGGTGAAGAACTGGCTGGAAATGTCGGCCGGGATGTTCAACGAGGTGAAGGTGGGGTCCAAGGATACCCCGCTGCTGAACAACGACTTCCCGTCCTACAATTTCGATGTGATCGACGGTGTCACCTATCAGATCGACCTGTCGCAGCCGCGCAAGTACGACAATGACGGCAAGGCGGTGAATGCGGCTTCGAACCGCATCCAGAACCTGCAATTCGAAGGCAAGCCGATCGATCCGAAGCAGAAGTTCGTCGTGGTGACCAACAACTATCGCGCTGGCGGCGGCGGCAAGTTCCCCGAGATCGCCTCCGACAAGGTGGTGTTCCAGGCACCGGATACGAACCGCGACGTCATCGTCCGCTTCATTCACGATCAGGGCACGATCAATCCGTCGGCTGACGGCAACTGGACCTTCAAGTCCCTGCCCGGCACCACCGCCATCTTCGAAAGCGGGCCGAAAGCGAAGCAGTTCCTGGGTGACATCAAGGGCGCCAAGATCGAGGAAGCTGGCGATGCCAACGAGGGCTTCGCCAAGTTCCGGTTGGTTCTCTGACGAACCGGTCTTGCTGACGACGGGGCCGGCGGCAGCGCCGGCCTATTCTGCCGCTTCCTGCACCGAGGTCAGCGCGGCAAGCTGCTCCTGGAATTCGCTATGGCTCGGGCACATCGACAGGAGATTGCGGAAGCGATCGATCAGCCAGGCGGTTGCCGGACCCGGGGGATTGGCGATCTTGTGAAGGCTGTAGATCGGGTACTCGCCCTGCTCATAGGCAGGGAGATCGAGCTGCACGAGCTTGCCGGAGTTCAGATCATCGCGTGACACCGAAGCTGGGAGACCACCCCATCCAAGGCCGCCTGCAATTAGCTGGTGCTTGATGGCGATGTCGCTGACGCGCCACGTCCGGTAGGACAGCACGTTGAAATCGCGGCCATTGGTAATGCCAGACGTATCGCGCACCACCATCTGAACCTCTTCGCGGACATCCGAAAGCGTCAGCGGGCGGCGCAGCTTGGCGAGCGGATGGAAGGGTGCGGCGACGGGAATCATGAATGAATGGCCGATCCGCTCCGCAACCAGCGTATCGTCCTGCTTCATCAGCGCGCCGCCGATGCCAACGGTCGCATCGCCGGTTGCGACCATGTTCATGACTTCACCGAGCTCGCCGACCATCAGGTTGACTGTGACCGACGGGAATTTGACGCGGAATTCGCGCAGTACCATCACCACGGCCTGCGACGGCACCATGACGCTGATCGCGATCGACAGCTCAGCCTCCAGCCCTTCCTTCAGGTTTTTCACGCGGGCGCGCATCACTTCCAGATCGGCAACAAGGCGGCGCGCGTCGGCGAGCATCGCATGACCGGCCTTGGTCAGCTTCGGCTGGCGGGCGCCGGAGCGCTCGAAAAGCTCGACTTCCAGCTGCGCCTCAAGATTGGCGATCGTGTAGCTGATCACCGATTGCGCACGGTTCAGCACGCGCGAGGCGGCCGAGAAGCTGCCGGTATCGGCAACGGTCAGAAACACCTGCAGCTGATCGAGGGTGGGGTTTGGGAGCATATCTAATCCATCGATAGTTTCGATCTATATTATCCCAGTTTTTTAGATAGCTGGCCAGACCTATTTCTCATGTCGAAGCCACGGCAAACCTCCCTTGCTGCCGCGGCAAACCCAATTCGAAATGAGGAGCCTGCCATGTCTTCCATCCTTCTTCTGACCTCCAGCCCGCGCGCTGAATCGCTGTCGACGACGATCGCTGCCGATCTCGCCAACAAGATCGCCGCTCAGAATGCCGGCAGCGTCGTTGTTCGCCGCGACCTCGCCGCCAACCCGCTGCCGCATATCGATGACCTCTTCACAGCCGCCATCCGCAAGCCTGCCGACCAGCGCACCGCGCAGGAAGCCGAAGCCGTCAAGACCTCCGACGCGCTGGTTGACGAGCTGCTGGCCGCCGACACCATCGTCATCGGCACCGGCCTCATTAACTTCAACATCTATTCTTCGCTGAAGACCTGGATCGACAACGTTGCACGTGCCGGCCGCACTTTCAGCTACACCGAAAACGGCCCTGTTGGCCTTGCCACCGGCAAGAAGGTCTATGTGGTGCTCGCTTCGGGCGGCGTCTATTCGCAGGGCCCAGCCGTCAGCATGAACCATGCCGTTCCGTACCTGAAATCGGTTCTCGGTTTCCTCGGGATCACTGACGTCGAGACCATCTATGTCGAAGGCCTGGCCTTCGGTCCGGAAGCCGCCGAAAAGGCGATCGGCGCCGCCAAGGCCCGCGCAGAAGAAATCGCCCTTGCCGCTTAACGGCTCGACGCATCCCCAAAGAAAACGGCCGGTTCACCACCGGCCGTTTTTCGTTGTCCGGCTATGGGCTTCGGAAATTCAGCTGACCTTGACGAGACCGGAGCGGCCGACGACGCAGTTGCGGCCGCTCTTCTTAGCCTGGTAGAGCCGGTCGTCGGCGGCAGACAGAACCGTCGTGAAGCTGACGCCGTCTTCGTCCGCCGTGGCGACGCCGATGCTGACGGTTACCGGCCTGCCATCGGGCGTCTTGACACTGGTGGCGATCGTCCAGCGGAGACGTTCGGCGACCAGCAGGCCTTCCTCCTGATCGGTTCCCGGGCAGATGGCGACGAATTCCTCGCCGCCGAAGCGGAAGACACGGTCGGCCGAGCGCAGGATGGTACCGAGGCGCGCGGCAATCGCCTTCAGCACTTCATCTCCCTGCAGGTGACCGAAATTGTCGTTCACGTCCTTGAAGTGGTCGGCATCGATGATGATCACCGTTCCCGGCAGTCCCTGGCGCAGCGCCTCGCGGATCATCACCGGCGCTTCCAGCTCCATACGGCCGCGGTCATAGACGCCGGTCAGGATATCGCGGCCGCTGCGGTCGAGCAGATCGTTGTAACGCTCGCGGAAGGTCAGATCGCCGAATACGTCGCTGATCGAACGCGTCGAGGACGGCAGGCGGTCGCGCCTGACATAGATCTCGTAAGCGGCAAACAGCACCGTGTAGATCAGGACGGCGAACATCTTCGCCTTCCAGCCATCCCAGAAAGCCGCCAGCGGCACGTCCATGAAATAATGCAGCGCGCCAAAGAAGCCGACCTGGTCGAAGGTCAGAAGCACAAAACCGCAGATCATGAAGCGCAGGATGACCTTGCGCCTGATGTAACGGCCGAGCCGCTCATAGAGCAGGATGATGCCGATCGAATCCAGGTAGAGCAGTGCCGTGCCCCAGATCATCAGCCAGCCCATTTCCTTGAGGAAACCGAAATCGGCTTCGTTGCCGGGCGAAAGCTGGATGGTGTGATGCAGCTGCAGGATCCAGGCGATCGCCACCGTCAGCAGATTGCCGATGAACAGACCATAGATTGGCTGGCGGACGGTTGCGGCATCCTCCTGCAGGTAAAGCATCAGGATCATCATCAGCTTGCCGGCAAAGAACACCGAAGAGCCTGGCGATGCCACGCCGAAGGGCAGCGAGACGTAGAAGACCGCCGCCAGATAGGTTTCCATGAAATGCATGACGCCGAGCGCGGCGACGAAGACGCCAAGGCCCAGGCGGTTTCTGAAATGCAGCAGCGTCACCATCAGCCCGAAATAGCCGATGGCTTCGAGGACGAAGAGGCCGAGATTGGTGGCTTCGATCATCGCGGCGCGCTCCCAGGCGAATTCCGCGCATCATTCACCGCCTGCGCAGGGCGCGCATGCGGGCGATGAGCCAGTCCGGATGGAGAGCGGGTTGGAGCAACCACGAAATGATCCTGCGATTCCCTTCGCAGCACCTTTGGCGGAAATCACTTAAAATTAAGTGACAGAAGCCCGTATCCGGCGCTAGGCGAACCTAGACCTGGCGCTGCTTGACGCCGTCGCCGAAAAGCGACACGCCGTGCTGGTCGATAATCTGCTGTGCCTTGCGCACGGTGCACTCGTTGGCATCGTCGAGCGAGGAGAACATATCGGCGCGGATGAAGGTGCGAACGAGCACATCCTCGCCTGCTCCCTTCTCGATCCGGCCTGCCAAGCGGTACTGGCCGCCTTCCTTCTGCGGTTCGGCATAGATGGCGCAGTCGCCGTAGAGCTGCGGCTCAACGGATTTGCTGCTGCCGCTGCTCGCAGCAGCCTTGTCGCCGCCGCCTGAGAACATCGAAAAAATGCTGGAGAATATCGAAGCCATGTTTCGCCTTTAACACGAGGGACTTGATGCCGCAAAGTCAAATGATCAGGTTTGCCAGGATCTCGTTTTCGGTAATGTCCTCGAAGCCCATGCCCGATTTGTCGAAGTTCTCGATCAGTGTCGCGAAATTCTCAGGCGCCTTGGTTTCGATGCCGATCAGGATCGAGCCGAAATTGCGGGCCGTCTTCTTCAGATATTCGAAGCGGGCAATATCGTCGTCCGGGCCAAGCATATTGAGGAAATCGCGAAGTGCGCCGGGGCGCTGCGCCAGCCGCAGGATGTAGTATTTCTTGAGGCCCGCGTAGCGCATGGCGCGCTCCTTGACATCGGGCAGGCGCTCGAAGTCGAAATTGCCGCCGGAGACGACGGCAACGATGGTCTTGCCGCGGATATCCTCCGGATCCATCGCCGCAATCGCCGTTAGCGACAGAGCGCCGGCGGGCTCGAGCACCACGCCTTCGACATTCAGCATTTCCGAGATCGTCACGCAGATCGCATTCTCGGGCATCAGCATCACCTGATCGGCCGGAAAATCCTTCAGCGCTGCGAAATTGAGATCGCCGATGCGGGCCACGGCGGCGCCGTCGACGAAGTTGTCGACTTTGGCGAGCGTTACCGCCTCACCCGCCTCGATACTGCGCTTGAGACTCGCAGCGCCCGCCGGCTCGGTGAAGACGAAACCGGACTTTGGCACGATGCCATCCAGATAACCGGTGATCCCGGCTGCCAGACCGCCGCCGCCGACCGGCATGACGATCATGTCGGGGACCTTGCCATCCGGCAGCTGCTGCATGATTTCGGCGGCCACCGTCGCCTGCCCCTCGATGATGTCCTCATGATCGAAAGGCGGCACCATGACGCCGCCGATGGCTTCCACGTGATCGCGGGCCGCCTTGTAGCACTGGTCGAAGAAGTCGCCATAGAGCTTGATGGTGATGAACTCGGCACCGAACATGCGGGTCTTGTCGATCTTCTGCTGCGGCGTCGTCACCGGCATGAAGACGACGCCCGGCACGCCGAAATGGCGGCAGACGAAGGCAAAACCCTGCGCGTGATTACCGGCCGAGGCGCAGACGAAGGTGCGCCCCTCGCCACCTTCGGCAATCGCCTTGCGGAAGAAGTTGAACGCACCGCGGATCTTGTAGGAGCGAACCGGCGACAGATCTTCGCGCTTCAGCCAGATCTCCGCGCCATAGCGCGCCGAAAGATGATCATTGAGCTGCAGCGGCGTTGCCGGAAACAGGCTGCGCAGCGCCTCCCCCGCATTTTCAACATCCTGACGATTGACGGTCATCGGTCCATTCCTCATTTCGAGGGTCCGCTATGACATAGAGCGCGGGCCGAAAGAAAGTCTGAAAGCGGCCGCGGCGGTTCGGTTGCGGCAAGCATTTCTTAAGCCCGCTTTCCACAACACGGCACGGACACGGTTTTTTGCAGTGCACCCATGAGGCCGCGCTGCTAATGTGACGGAATGATAACACCGAAAATCATGAGACCGCTGGCCTGGCTGGTGCTGGCCGCGATCGTCTTCGTCACGATATCGTCGATCAGCCTGCGCCCGCACACGATGACCACGGTCGATTTCGACCGCGCGCTCGCCTACGCCGTTACCGGCTTCATCTTCGTGCTCGGCTATCCCAAGCAATGGAAGCTGATCGTCCTGCTGCTCGCCTTCGGCGCCGTCGCTATCGAGGCCCTGCAATATTTCTCGCCCAGCCGCCACGCTCGCCTGCACGACGGCATCATCAAGGGTATCGGCGCCGCGATCGGCGCGATGGCCGCCCACGGCCTTCTGAAAATTCGCGCCCGCAAGGCGGCTCCCAAAGAGCCAGCGGACCCCGCTCCCTCCAGCGCCGCACTTGACTGAAACAACGTCGGCGCCGCCAAGCTATTCCGTTTTTGCGTATTTCCACAAAAGCGAGCGCAGCTAAGCGTTCCTATCGTTTTAATTCGTCGTGACCATGGGCAACCTACATCGGTAGCCCTCAATAAAGAGCCATTGACGAGAAGGCATTTGCTCGATTTTCTACTTAAACGTTAGTGACGATTCTTGGGATGGAGTTAACGATGACGACATCAAGTATAAAGCTGAAGTTTGGTGGAATAGAAATTGAATATGAAGGCGATCCCGCATTTCTGACCAACGGACTTCCGGACCTTCTTCAAACGCTAAAAGATTTGACCCCGTCTGTTCTGTTGCACCAGAATGCTGTCGATCTCGATAGCAACGATCACCCTCCCATTTCTGTTTCCGACGCTCAGCCAGTCTCACCGTCGAGCTTGCCGCAGTTGTCACTGAACACCTTGGCTGCGCATTTCGACGTAAAATCCGGCCCTGATTTGATAATGACTGCCTTGGCTCACCTTCAGGTAGGAACAGGAAAGCAGAGCGTCAGCAAGAAAGAAATACAAACTGATATTAAAACGGCAACATCATTCTACAACGCGAACATTATGAGCAATTTTGGCAGCTCAATTAGCGGATTGGTCAAGAACAAGCGCATAAATCAATTAGGTGCTGACTCCTACGCGCTAACCGCTTCAGAGCTGAAGAGCGCGGAGGCAAAGATTGCTGCTATATGAGCTTAAAGACTGGCTTCATAGCGACCGCTCTCGGTTAGATAAGGCGATGCTGCTGCTAGGCGCTTCTGACCGACCTATGTCACTCGAAGACATTAGGTCGTTGGCGAAAGAATCCGGTTTCAACGAAATCCGGAAATGGAATGTTGCTCAAGTCCTGTCGGGCAGTAAGGGAAAAGCGATACGGACACCGGATGGATGGGAACTAACAAACTCAGGGCGAGCTTATCTCATTGGGCTCGGTGTACCTGCGTCTGGCGCCCCGTCGATTTCAATCGCTGTTGATCTCCGTACTCATTTGAGCAAACTGGCTGATCAGCAAACACAAAAGTTCGTTCAAGAGGCGATCACCTGTCACGAGGCCGGGTGCTATCGCGCAGCTGTAGTTATGTCCTGGCTCGGTGCGGTAGACGTACTGCACAAGTTCGTACACAAGAATCATTTGGCGGCATTCAACAGCGAGGCGACGCGCGTTCTTGGGCCGAAATGGAAACTAGCCCTCAGTACGGATGACTTGGGAAAAATGAAGGAGGGCGATTTTTTAGATCGCCTAGAAGGACTGTCGATAATTGGGAAAAATGTTAAGGCAGAGCTGAAAACTTGCTTGGATCGGAGAAACTCTTGTGGACATCCCAACACTTTCAAATTGGGAGCAAATCAGTCTGCAGCGCATCTGGAAATCCTGCTATTGAACGTGTTTGAAAAGTTTGCTTAGAAGGCGTCGTCACGGCTGAAAACCAAATGTGATACGGCAACTTGGATTTGAATGCGGGCGTGGCGAAACTGGTAGACGCAAGGGACTTAAAATCCCTCGGCCTTAGGCTATGCGGGTTCGATCCCCGCCGCCCGCACCAAGCCTCTACTCCGGGTCCTTTTCATAGACGGTGACGCCATCGGGCAGCTTTACCCAGCGGTGCCTGCGGCAATCGTAGACCGAATCCTGTGGCGGCGGGAAATCCGGATCGGCGAAGGCGCCGACGGCGACCGCTACCGAGCGATGCTCCTCGCCCTCCTCCGTGTGATAGAGATTGCTGCCGCAGACCGGGCAGAAGCGGAAGCGAAATCTGGCACCCTGGTCGCCGGTGCGAATGTAGTCGGTGGCGCGGCCGCTCACCCTATAGTCGGGACTGAAGGCTGCGAGCGCGGCGAAGACGCTGCCGGTGCGGCTCTGGCAGGCGAAGCAGTGGCAGACACCAACGCCGAGCGGTTCGCCTTCGACCACGATCTGCAGCTGGCCGCAGGTGCATTTGGCAATTCTCGTCACCATACGCGAAACTCCGGGGAACAGGCTCAGCGCGAAAAACTGGCGCGGATCACAGCGAAGTCAAACGGCGGCGATGCTCAGCGATGGATCTTCCAATAGTCGGAGCCGGTCCGGCGCGAGATCAATTTCAGTGTGCCGTCGGGCTGCACCACATATTTCTCGAAGACGCGATAGCCGAACTTGTCGGGGAATTCGTGATCGACCACGTGGCCCGGCGCTGCTCCATAATAGACCACCCTGTTGCCATAGGTCAGGCTGCCGCGCATTGGCTCGGGCGCCGGCATCGTGGTGTTGCAGGCCGCCAGCGGCAGCAGAAGCATCAGAAAAACAGCAGCGCGCATCGGCGAATCTCCTTTGAAATCCGTCATATAGGACGCGATGACAGGGCGTCACCGGCGATTGCACCATTTTTGCGCAGTCCGCCAGAATGCCGAAGGCTTTATCATCGCGTTCGAATGTGCTTGTATATTGTGCAGAACGGGGCGCTGGCGATTGATTGGCCGGCGCAAGATGCAAGAATGACGATGCGGCGTATGTGTAGAGATTGTCTTGTGGGAGTAAGACGGTGGTATACGATTGGGATGGCGTCAGAACGAAGCGTCTGAGATTCTACAAAGCGACTGCGGCCTGTATTTTCGCAACGGCGATCGCGGCAGTGTCTTTTCTTGCCCTGACTTCACAGCTTCATAATCTGGGCTGATACGCCCAGCAAAAACGGCGCAGCCGAGGCCGCGCCGTTCTCATCGATCAGCGTCAATAGGTGTTAGGCGAGCTTGGCTGCAAGCTTTGCAACGTGAGCGCCCTGGAAGCGTGCACCTTCGAGTTCGATCTCGGAAGGCTGGCGCGAGCCGTCGCCGTTGGTGATCGTCGAAGCGCCGTAGGGCGAGCCGCCCTTGACTTCCTCAGTGCCCATCTGGCCCTGGAAGGCATAGGGAAGACCGGCATAGGCCATGCCGTGGTGCAGGAAGGTCGGGATGAAGCCAAGGATCGTCGATTCCTGGCCGCCGTGCTGGGTAGCTGACGAGGTGAACATCGAGCCGACCTTGCCGACGAGCTTGCCGCCGAACCACAGACCACCGGTCTGGTCCCAGAAATTGCGCATCTGCGAAGCAACGGTGCCGAAGCGGGTACCGGCGCCAACGATGATAGCATCATATTCGACGAGTTCGTCGATGGTTGCGATCTCGGCCTTCTGGTCGAGCTTGTAATAGGAAGCCTTGGCGACTTCTTCGGACACCAGTTCCGGTACGCGCTTGACGGTGACGTCGGCGCCAGCCGACTTCGCACCTTCAGCTACGGCATAGGCCATGGTTTCGATGTGGCCGTAAGCCGAGTAGTAGAGAACGAGGACTTTTGCCATTTCAAGCTCCGTCTGGGTTGATTGGGTTTGTAACCGGTGCCGGTTCTATCAGCCGCGCGTCCATGGCACAGCCCGCCTAAACAGAACTCAGTGTTCACTGTATGAAGACGCAAAAGTGCTTGCTGTCTTATTTTTGTGATTTTCGAACAGTTTTTCCGCCGCATTTGCAAGCGGCGCAATCGGCGCTACCTATAGCGGACGATTTTCATTCCGGACTGTTTCCATGACCAATCAGACCATCGTGACTGCCGCCATGCTCGCCATCGGCGATGAATTGCTTTCGGGCCGTACCAAGGACAAGAATATCGGCTATCTCGCCGATCTCCTGACGCTATCGGGCATCGATCTCAAGGAAGTCCGCATCGTCGCCGACGAAGAGGACGCGATCGTTGAGGCGCTGAATGCGCTGCGTGGCCGCTACGACTATGTCTTCACCTCCGGCGGCATCGGCCCGACCCACGACGACATCACGGCGGATGCGATTTCCAAGGCGTTCGGCGTGCCCTGCGAACACGATGCGAAGGCGATGTCACTGCTCGCAGACATGTACAAGCGCCGCGAGATGGAGTTCACCGAAGCTCGCCAGCGGATGGCGCGGATGCCGCGAGGTGCTGCCCATATCGACAATCCGGTCTCGACAGCACCGGGTTTCATCATCGGCAATGTTCATGTGATGGCCGGCGTGCCGCAGGTCTTCCAGGCGATGATCGGCAATGTTCTGCCGACGTTGAGAACAGGCGCCAAGGTGTTGTCGCTGGCGATCGCCTGCCCCTATGGCGAGGGTGATATCGGCACGCCGCTGGCGGCGATCCAGAAGGCGCATCCGGAGACCAGCATCGGCTCCTATCCGCGCTATGTCGGCCAGAAATTCTCGACCGAGATCGTCGTGCGCGGCCGCTCGCAGGACGTCATCGACGCCGCCGGCAAGGAGGTGGAAGCGATGATCGAGGATATCCGCAAGGCCAAGGCGATTGGCGAAAACCATTCCGCCGAAGCTTGAGGCACGCGGCTTTTTGCCGCCAAGCCTTTGATCTCAGTCAAGGAACCGGAGCACCATCGAAAGCATTCTTTAGACGCGGAAGTTCATTTCAGCCGCCCAAGGAGAATTGATATGTCCTACAAAACCATACTGGCCATTCTCGATACTGCCGATAACAGCGCGACCGTGGCAGATTTCGCGTTTTCGATTGCAGCGGCAAACAATGCCCATGTGATCGGGCTGCATGCCGAGACGCTGTCTGCGGTTCCGCTGGTTGCGCCGATGGAGATCCCGGATCCGGTTGCCGTTCAGGCGCTGCAGGACATGGCGCATTCCGAAACGCTCGAGGTCGAGCGCATCTTCCGGCAGAAGGCGGAGGCGGGCAGCGTGCCCTTCGAATGGCGCAGCTTTGCGACTGCGACCGGCTACGGCTCGGCGCCGCTGATCGAAACCGCCCGCAGTGCCGACCTGCTGATCGCCTCGCAGGCCGACCCCGCCAAGCCTTCCGACAGTCATGTCGATGTTGACAGCTTCCTGTTCGAGAGCGGGCGTCCGGTGCTGATGATCCCCTATATCCTGCGCACGCCGAAGCCGATCAAGCGGGTGCTGGTTGCCTGGAACGGCTCTAAGGAAGCGGCGCGTGCCACGCTGGATGCCCTGCCGATCCTCAAAGCCGCAGACGAAGTCGAGGTGTTCTCGGTCGATCCGGTCGATACGGCGACGCAGAGTGCCGGCATGGCCGGTGCCGATATCGCCGCAAATCTGGCCCGCCACGGCGTCAAGGTCAGCCTCGCCACCGCCGAAAGCGCCAATAAGAGCGCGTCGTCGGTCATCGAGAACCGGCTTTCCGACAACAGCATCGACCTTCTGGTCATGGGCGCCTATACCCATTCGCGCCTCTGGCAGCTGATTTTCGGCGGCACCACCAAGTCGCTGCTGCAGTCGATGACGGCGTTGACGCTGCTCTCCCGTTGATGACATCTGGGCGGGACTTGCGTTTTGACCGCAAATCCCGCTATTTCAGGCGACCGGTGACGGGTTCCGGCACTTTTCGCGCAGCCCCGGCTGCGCGATTTGCGTTTGTGTCAGCCCCAGGTCGCCGGCGGTCTTTCTTTCATGCCGTGGAGCAGCCCCATGTCCCTTCCCGATAAAGCCTTTCCCGTTTCCTGGGATCAGTTCCACCGCGACGCCCGTGCTCTGGCCTGGCGCATCGCCGGGCTGAAGAAGGAATTCACCGGCATCGTCTGCATCACCCGCGGCGGGCTGGTTCCGGCAGCGATCATCTGCCGCGAACTGAACATCCGGCTGATCGAAACGGTCTGCGTCGCCTCCTACCACGATTACGTCAACCAGGGTGAAATGGTCGTGCTGAAGGGGATCGCACCGGAACTGCAGCAGAATGGCGGCGAAGGCATTCTCGTCGTCGACGATCTGACCGACACCGGCAAGACCGCCGCCCAGGTGCGCCGCATGCTGCCGAAGGCGCATTTCGCTTGCGTCTATGCCAAGCCGCAGGGTGTGCCGACGATCGATACGTTCGTCACCGAGGTCAGCCAGGATACGTGGATCTATTTCCCGTGGGATATGGGCTTCACCTATCAGGAACCGATTGCAAAAGGCCCAAAATAAACCTAAAGATGATATTTCCGACCGGCGCAGCTGGTGCGGGTATTGATTGTTATCTTAGTAATATTGCGAACGTATAGTGGGTGCTCGGCAAGGGCATCCACAGATTACCGGCACAAGGGCGCGCCGGCAAATCTGCCCCTGCCACAGATATATACCGGCAACGGCGTGCCTCTGGGCGCGCAGCAAGGAAGGGTAATGCGGTACCGGGGTTGGGTTATTGCGGTCGTGGCTTCAGGGCTTTCGATCCTGCCAACTGCTGTCTTTTCCCCTGCCCTTGCAGAACCTGCCTATATCTCGGTGGTCCGGGAATATGTCGATAAGGTCGTGCGGCCGATGGTCAAGGATCCTGTTGTCATGAAGGCGATCAAGGACCAGAACATCAAATTCGGCGATGTCAGCAAAACCGACATCCAGGTGCTCGATTCCACCTACCGTGCCGAGATCGAGACTGGTCAGTACCAGATGCTGACCAATCTCTCGGCGAAACCGGTCTCGCGATATCTCAAGGCCGAACAGGACAATTCGCAGGGCATCATTATTGAATTCTTTGTGACCGATAAAAACGGACTGAATGTCGGCGAGAGCCGTCCGACCGTGGATTACTGGCAGGGCGACGAAAATAAATATCTGAGAACCTTCGCCAGCGATTCGGATGAGATCTTCATCGACCGCGCCGAACGCGACGATGTCACGCAAATCCTTGAAACACAGGCAAGTTTCACGATCCGCGACGAGAATGGCGCAGCGATCGGCATCGCCACCGTAACGATCGCGCTGGACGCGATCTGAGCGTTCTTCGCATTCCGAATCGCAATGCCGATTTGGGGCGCAATAGCCATCGCAAGATTTGGAAATTCGTGTTTTTTTGATGACGCCGGTATCATTGGCGGCTCAAGCCGCTGCAAGCCCTTGAAAAACAAGGCCTCCGGGCTTTTCCCCACTGTCCACAGCCCCATCCACAATATCTTGTGGTGAACGCTTCGTTAAAAACCACCCCTTGACGGAATCGCCTGTTTCAAACTTAATAGGCTTCGATGTTGCGGCGGCAGCTGGACCGGAAGTAACGAGGCCGGTTCTCTTCAAAAAACGAGCGTAGAATCAGGGTGTTGTATCCATCGCGGGTGTGCACCTCGACAGCTTTTGCGCGCGATTTTTTGGCTCCAAAAAACAACATCCGGGGCTGGCGAAAATAAGCTGTTAATACTATATTTAGTGCTAGCAGCCACCATCACCACAAGATACAGGAAAGACATCTCCGGATGACACCCCTGTCACGATACGGATACGAGAACTGGCTGCGCTCTTTACGGCGCTGCCGGATGAGGAAACTTGCGCCTTGGTCATCGGGGACGGGGCGCGCAATCTAGAGGTTAGGCAACATGCGCATCGAACGGCGTTTTACGAAGGCAGATCAGGGCGCCTATACGGAGATCGAATTCCGCAAGGCGACCAGCGAGATCAAGAACCCTGACGGTTCGATCGTCTTCCGCCTCGAGAACATCGATGTTCCCGCGCAGTTTTCGCAGGTTGCCGCCGACATTCTGGCGCAGAAGTATTTCCGCAAGGCCGGCGTGCCCGCCAAGCTGAAGAAGGTTGAGGAAAACGACGTTCCTTCCTTCCTGTGGCGCTCGGTTGCCGATGAAGCGGCGCTGAAGGATCTGCCGAAGGATCAGCAATACGGCTCCGAGACCGACGCCCGTCAAGTCTTCGACCGCCTCGCCGGCACCTGGACCTACTGGGGCTGGAAGGGCGGCTATTTCTCGTCCGAGGAAGATGCCTCTGCTTTCCGCGACGAACTTGCCTACATGCTTGCCACACAGCGCGTTGCCCCGAACTCGCCGCAGTGGTTCAACACCGGCATGCATTGGGCCTACGGCATCGATGGCCCCGGCCAGGGCCACTATTATGTCGATCCTTTCACCGGCAAGCTGACCAAGTCCAAGTCCGCCTACGAACATCCGCAGCCGCATGCCTGCTTCATCCAGTCGGTTGACGACGATCTCGTCAACGAAGGCGGCATCATGGACCTCTGGGTCCGCGAAGCCCGTCTCTTCAAGTACGGTTCCGGCACCGGCTCCAACTTCTCCTACCTGCGCGGCGAAGGCGAACGCCTTTCCGGCGGCGGCCGCTCCTCCGGCCTGATGAGCTTCCTGAAGATCGGCGACCGCGCTGCCGGCGCCATCAAGTCCGGCGGCACGACCCGCCGTGCGGCCAAGATGGTGGTCGTCGACATCGATCATCCGGATATCGAGGAATACATCAACTGGAAGGTCAAGGAAGAGCAGAAAGTTGCTGCCCTCGTTACCGGTTCCAAGGTCGTCGCCAAGCATCTGAAGGCGATCATGAAGGCCTGCGTCAATTGCGACGGCGGCGATGACGGCGATTGCTTCGACGCCAACAAGAACCCCGCCCTGAAGCGCGAAATCCGCGCTGCCAAGAAGGATCAGGTTCCGGAAAACTATATCGGCCGCGTCATCCAGTTCGCCCGCCAGGGCTACAAGGACCTCGAGTTCAAGACCTATGACACCGACTGGGATTCGGAAGCCTATCTGACGGTTTCGGGCCAGAACTCCAACAACTCGGTCTCGATCAAGGACGACTTCCTGCGCGCTGTCGAGAACGACGGTGACTGGAACCTGACCGCCCGCAAGGACGGCAAGGTCATGAAGACGCTGAAGGCCCGCGACCTCTGGGAGTCGATCTCCTACGCCGCATGGGCATCGGCCGATCCGGGCCTGCATTTCAACACGACGATGAACGACTGGCACACCAGCCCGGCGGCCGGCCCGATCCGTGCTTCCAACCCGTGCTCGGAATACATGTTCCTCGACGACACGGCCTGCAACCTTGCTTCGCTCAACCTGCTGCAGTTCAAGGACGCGGCGACCAAGCGCATCGATATTGCCGATTACGAGCATGCCGTCCGCCTTTGGACCGTCGTTCTCGAAGTCTCGGTGATGATGGCGCAGTTCCCGTCGAAGCAGATTGCCGAGCGCTCCTACGAATACCGCACGATCGGCCTCGGCTACGCCAATATCGGCGGCCTGCTGATGTCGTCGGGCATTCCCTACGACTCCGACGAAGCCCGCGCCATCGCTGGCTCGCTGACGGCGATCATGACCGGCATTTCCTATGCCACGTCGGCCGAAATCTCTGCTGAACTCGGTCCGTTCCCGATGTTCAAGCCGAACCGCGAAGCCATGCTGCGCGTCATCCGCAACCATCGCCGCGCCGCCCATGGCGAGACATCCGGCTACGAGGGCCTGTCGATCAACCCGGTCGCCCTGATCCACTCCGAAAACCCGGATCAGGATCTGGCCGCACACGCCAAGAGCGCCTGGGACAAGGCACTCGAGCTCGGCGAAAAGCATGGCTACCGCAACGCTCAGGCAACCGTTATCGCGCCGACAGGCACGATCGGCCTGGTCATGGATTGCGACACGACCGGTATCGAGCCTGATTTCGCACTGGTGAAGTTCAAGAAGCTCGCCGGCGGCGGCTACTTCAAGATCATCAACCGCGCCGTTCCGGAAGCGCTGCGCACGCTCGGCTATTCCGAAAGCCAGATCGCCGAGATCGAAGCTTACGCAGTCGGCCACGGCAACCTGAATCAGGCACCGGCTATCAACCCTGGCTCGCTGAAGGCTAAGGGCTTCACCGACGAGAAGATCGAAGCAGTCAACGGCGCGCTCAAGCAGGCCTTTGACATCAAGTTCGTCTTCAATCAGTGGACGCTTGGCACCGATTTCCTCAAGGGCACCCTGAAGGTTTCCGACGAGCAGCTCGGCGACATGAGCTTCAACCTGCTCGACCACCTCGGCTTCTCGAAGAAGGACATCGAGGCGGCAAACGTTCACGTCTGCGGTGCGATGACCCTTGAGGGCGCACCGTTCCTGAAGAACGAGCACCTCGCCGTCTTCGATTGCGCCAACCCATGCGGCAAGATCGGCAAGCGTTACCTCTCGGTCGACAGCCATATCCGCATGATGGCGGCTGCCCAGCCGTTCATCTCCGGCGCGATCTCCAAGACGATCAACATGCCGAACGATGCAACGGTCGACGATTGCAAGAGCGCCTACATGCTCTCCTGGAAGCTCGGCCTCAAGGCGAACGCCCTCTACCGTGACGGCTCCAAGCTGTCGCAGCCGCTGAACGCCTCGCTGATCGAAGACGAAAGCGACGAGGATGCGCTCGAGGATCTGCTGCAGCAGCCGGTCGCGGCCCAGGCCGTAACGATCACCGAGAAGATCATCGAGCGTGTGGTCGAACGCGTCACCCGCGAACGCGAAAAGCTGCCGAACCGCCGCCAGGGCTACACCCAGAAGGCTGCCGTCGGCGGACACAAGGTGTATCTCCGCACCGGCGAATTCGGCGACGGCCGCATCGGCGAAATCTTCATCGACATGCACAAGGAGGGCGCTGCCTTCCGTGCGATGATGAACAATTTCGCCATCGCCATCTCGCTGGGTCTCCAGTATGGCGTGCCGCTCGAAGAATATGTGGAGGCCTTCACCTTCACCAAGTTCGAACCGGCCGGCATGGTCATCGGCAACGATGCTATCAAGAACGCCACGTCGATCCTCGACTACGTGTTCCGCGAACTGGCTGTCTCCTATCTCGGCCGCCATGACCTCGCGCATGTCGATACGTCCGACTTCTCGAACACGGCTCTCGGCAAGGGTATCCAGGAAGGCAAGACGAACCTCGTCTCGACCGGCTGGACCCGGGGCTACAAGCCGACGCTGGTTTCGAACGGCGAACGCCAGGCTGCCGGCGAACCGAAAGGTTCGGCGACCGCCGCTCCTGCCCGCGCCTCCTCGACCGCGACCGTCACCTCCTTTGCCGGCGCTGCCGCCCGCAAGCTGGAACCAACGGTTGCCATCTCCACCTCCGAAATCGTCGCCTTCAAGCGCGATTACGAGGAGCGCGCAAAGGAACTGGCCGAAGAGATCGCCGAGGAAGTGATCGAGGAGATCGCCACCGAAACCCAGCAGCAGGCAACCGCCCTCTTCTCCGACAAGGCCGCCGCCGACGCTGCGACCGCCAAGACGGAAGCCAAGAAGGTCGAAGCCGAACGCCGCGCCCGCTCCATCATGCAGGGCTACACGGGCAACATGTGCTCCGAGTGCCAGAACTTCACGATGGTGCGGAATGGGACGTGCGAGAAGTGCGACACCTGCGGCGCGACGAGTGGTTGCAGCTGAGATTTGAACTGACGATGATGTGATAAGGGCGCTTCGGCGCCCTTATTTTTTTGCTTGGGGCGATATTGCCACCAGCCTGATGCGGCACCCCTCCAGCCTCATCCTGAGGTGCGAAGCCCGATAGGGCGCAGCCTCGAAGGACGGGGCTGGCCACGACATTCACCCGCCCCCGTCCTTCGAGGCTCCGGCTTTGCCTGCGCGCCTCAAGATGAGGGCTAGTCGTTGTGCTATCGTTTTGGGGCGTTGAGGTAACGGCGAGCCCGTTTGGCAACTTCGATGGCGAAAACTCCATCGCGGGACACCCACTCCAGCCTCATCCTGAGGTGCGAAGCCCGGTAGGGCGCAGCCTCGAAGGACGGGGCTGGCCACCTCACGACTTAGCCGCAACCGGTCCACGCTTTGACAATCCCGGCAACCCCTCATAGTCCAGTGCTATAAGCGCTTCCTTCTTGCGCCGCGACCAGCCCTTGATCTGGCGCTCGCGGGCGATGGCATCGATAATGCGGTCATAGGTTTCGGTGAAGACGAGCTCGACGGGCAGGCGCTTGGCGGTGTAGCCGTCGTAGACACCAGCATTGTGCTCCCATAAGCGGGCCTCGATATTCTGCTTGGTCAGCCCGGTATAATAGGCGCCGTCGCGGCATCTCAGAATGTAAACGGTCACTTCCATCGCGTGCCCCCCAACCGCGGCTCAAATCTACCATAGCGGGTGTTTCAGTTGCAACCCGCCCTCGTCCTTCGAGGCTCCGGCTTCGCCTGCGCGCCTCAGGATGAGGGCTGGTCGGTTGCGCCAGCCTGTTTTCGCGAGCCGCAGCCTTTGTATCGCGACGATCCTGGCGACCTGCCGCATCACCCACTCCAACCTCATCCTGAGGTGCTGCGCTCGTTAGAGCGCAGCCTCGAAGGACGAGGTTGGCCACCGCCTAACCCACCCCGTCCTTCGAGGCTCCGGCCTCGCCTGCGCGCCTCAGGATGAGGGCTGATCGTTTGTGCCAGCCTGTTTTCGCGAGGAGCTGCAGCGTCTGTATCGCGACGATCCTGACGACCTGCCGCATCGCCCACTCCAACCTCATCCTGAGGCGCGAAGCTCGCTAGAGCGCAGCCTCGAAGGACGAGGTTGGCCAGCGCCGCACCACTGCCAACTCCGACCCGCTTGCCGCACCGGCATTTTGGACTATCCTCTTTGTCTCAGCGAAGGAGGATCGCGCCATGGCCTTCATTCATACGCCCCATGCATCCGAGAACGACAAGACCGCGTCGATGTACGCCTCGGCAGAGGCCAGCTACGGTTATCTGCCGAACATGTACCGCGCCTTCGGGCACAGGCCGGAGGTGATGGAGCATTGGGGAGCGCTGTTGTCCAGTATTCGCAGCCATATGACGCTGAGGCGCTATGAGCTGGTGACGCTGGCTGCTGCGCGGGAGCTCAAGTCGTCCTATTGCATGCTGGCCCATGGTTCCGTGCTGCTGCGTGAGGGTTTTACCAATGACGGGCTGGCTGCGACAGCGGGTGGGGCTGAGAAGGCGCCGGTCGATGCGGCCGAACGGGCGATCATGGCGTTTGCCGCCAAGGTGGTGCGCGATGCCACGACCGTCACCCAGCAGGATGTCGATGCCCTGAAGACGCACGGGCTTTCCGACGCGGAGATCTTCGACATCACGGCGGCGGCTGCGGCGCGCTGCTTCTTCTCCAAGATGCTCGACGCGCTCGGTGCCGCGCCAGACCACGTTTACGCCGAACGGCTCGATCCCAATCTGCGCAAGTCGCTTGCCATCGGACGGCCGATCGACGGGCTCGTTTGAGGCTGCAATCGCCACCCTCTTTTTCACCATCCAGCGGCTGTAGCCAGTTCGTGGAGCAGGCGACTTTTCTCGCTTAGGTTTGCCCGATCACGCAACACTGACGGGAGGAAAAATGGCGAGCTGCAAGGAATCAAATGGCGACACTTGGGAGATCTATCAAAGCAACGGCTGGCGCTGGCGGCGAACCGCGCGCAACGGCGACATCGTGGGTGCGTCGACTGAAGCCTATGTCAATAAAAGCGATTGCATCGACAATGCGCGGCGCAACGGGATGACCTGCAATCCGGTGTGAGCGCCACGCTCATTTTAACCCCGCACTTGCCGCCGGGATCCAATGCGCCGGAGTGCGGCATCGATTTGGCGGACCAAAGCCATTCACCGCGGGTGCGCGGTGAATGGCCCCTGTCGTCAGCAAGCAGACCGGTATCGCCCGACCCTGGTCTCAACCATTGCGTCGGCCAGCCGGTCCTATCGACTGCGCCGCCTCGCCTGCGCAATCACTACAGCACCGGCGGCAGCCGCCAGCGCGCCCCAATAGATCCAGGGCGTCTGGTCGATCATGAAGCTCTCGGCAGGATAGGGGAAATAGCCGCTGCCCTGCCCGATCCAGACAAGACCGACCAGCACCAGAAGCGTGCCAAGCACATAGGCTGCCTTAACCATCATCGGTCTCCTTGAAAATCACTGCTGCGGGGTGTCGGCGAAATGGCGCATGGCGAATTCGGCGACGCGCTGGTTGGAGCTGTCGGCATCGGCAAGCAGATGCGGGAAGAGCTGCCAGCCGTGGATCAAGCCCGGCCAGACCTCCAGCGTCACCTCGACACCTGCCGCCTTCGCCTTGTCGGCGAGCCGCAGGGTGTCGTCGAGCAGCGCTTCGCTGTCCGAGACCTGCAGGAAGAGCGGCGGCAGGCCGGAAAGATCGGCAAAGAGCGGCGAAACGTCTGGATTGTCAGGCGCCGTCGCGCCGAGATAGGGCTTGGCCAGCGCCTCGATGCCAGCCTTGGTGATGACGGGATCGGTGGCGGCATTCGACGTCATCGAGACGCCGCTGGCGGAAAGATCGGTCACCGGGCTGAGCGCAATGACGGCGGCGGGCAGCTGGCGGCCGGCCTTCTTCTGGCGCAGAACGGCCTCGATCGCCAGATTGGCGCCGGTGCCATCACCGGCAAGGATGATGTTGCCGCTTTCATAACCGTTTTCCAGCATCCAGCGATAGGCGGTCCTGATATCGTCGATCTGTGCGGGATAGCGGCCCTCGGGGACCAGCCGGTAGTCGATCACCAGCACGTCCGAGGAGGCAGCCTTGGCGAGCGATCCGGCCAGCAGCCGGTGGGTGCGCGGCGAGCCGCCGTGGAAGCCGCCGCCATGCACATAAAGAATGCCGCGGCGGCCGAGCGGGTGGTGAAGCCGGGCCGGCCAAATGAGATCGGCCTCGACTCCATCGGCATCCATGTGGCGGATTTGCACGCGGGCCGGCTCGGGATTGTCAGCCATGAAGCTGCGGAAGGCTGCGGCGCGCTTTTCCGGGGTCGCGGCATCGGCGAAATGCTCTTTCCAGCGCCCGGTCAATTGCTCGACCTGCTGTTTCGATTGCGCGCTCTGCGGCGGAATATCGGCGGCGCCGGCATCCGCCGCAACCAGAAAGCCCGGCAGCAGTGCCAATGCAAACCCGGCCGCCCTCACGCCAGCTGCTGTAGACAATAACCGGTCACGCATTCATCCCTCCGAAACCAAACGGCCGCCCTGCCCGATCATCGAACAGGACGGCCGCAGAAGTCAAAGGCTTGCTACGTCTTCGGCTCAGTCTTTCGGAAAATCAGCGCCGATGCTGGTTTCCTTCCAGGCTTCGACGAGCGCCAGACGCTCGGCAAGCTTCTTGGTGACCGCCTCGTAGCCGAAGGCGCCGAGCACGAGATGGCGCGGCGCCTTCTCGACTTGCGTGATCTTGATCATCGCTTCGGCAGCGCGCACCGGATCGCCCGGCTGCTGGCCGCTATAGCCCGCCGTCTGCTTCATGCGGCCGGCAGCGGTCTCGGCATAGTCGCCAATCTTGCTCTCGGTCTGGCGCAGCGAACGGCCGGCCCAATCGGTGCGGAACGGTCCGGGCTCGACGCAGGTGACCTGGATGCCGAGTGCCGCCGTTTCGGCAGCGAGCGAATCCGAGAAGCCTTCGACGGCATGCTTGCTCGCCGAATAATAGCCCGAGGCCGGGAATCCGATGAAGCCGGCAACCGAGGTGATATTGATGATGTGGCCGCGGCGGCGGGTGCGCATGCCGGGAAGCACGGCACGGGTCATGGCGAAGAGGCCGAAAACATTGGCTTCGAATTGATCGCGGATCTCCTTGTCGTCGCCTTCCTCGATCGAGGACTGGTAGCCGTAGCCGGCATTGTTGACGAGAACATCGATGCGGCCGAAGCGCTCCTCGGCAGCCTTGACCGCACTTGCAATCTGTCCCTGGCCGGTGACGTCAAGGGCAACGGCCAGCGCATTGTCGTGGCCTTCGGCGAGGTCGGCGACACGCGCCTTGTCGCGGGCCGTGACGATGGTCGGCCAGCCGCGGGCGATGGTGAGCTTGGCCAGCTCGTGGCCAAAGCCTGTCGAGCAGCCGGTGATGAACCAGACGGGGGCGTTGTCTTGGGACATGGTCTATTCCTGATGTTTTGGGAGTGCCTTTGGGAGGCAGAAGGTAACAATAAACATGTAGGGCGATTTTGCCCGATTTCCAGATTGCCCCACCTATTCCGCCTTGATCGCCTCGATCAGCGCCCGGAAGCCAGCGGACATGTGGCGGCGGCTGGGATAGTAGAGGTAGAGCGGTTCCTCCGGTTGGCACCAGTCGTCGAGCACCTTGATCAGGCGCCCGGCGGCGACATGCTCGGCGACGCGGTTTTCCCAGACATAGGCGAGAGCAACGCCGCCGAGGGCCGCTTGCGTCATCAGCTCGTGATCGTCGAGCGACAGCGGTCCGTTCGGATGGAAGGTGATCGTCTGTCCGTCGCGCTCGAAATCCCAGGGATAGCGCACGCCGGAGGGATACATGTTCTGGATACAGAGATGGCGCTTCAGATCATGCGGCGTCAGTGGCTTCGGGCGGTGCTCGAAATAGGCGGGCGAGCCGACGACGACGAGACGCAGGCGCGGGCGGATGCGCAGCGCGATCATCCCCTCCGTGACGCGCTCACCGAAGCGGATGCCGGCATCGAAGCCTTCCTCGACGATATCGACCAGCCGGTCGGTGGCGCTGATCTCCAGCTGCAGATTGGGGTTCTTGGACAGGAGCGGACCGATGATATGGCCGATGACGAAAGGCGCGATCGAATTGGCAACGTTGAGGCGCACCTTGCCGAAGGGCGTGTCGCGAAACTGGTTCAGCGCATCGAGCGCCGAGCTGATCTCGCCGAAGGCGGGATCGAGATGCGATTTGAGGAGCAATCCGGCTTCCGTCAGCGACACGCTGCGGGTGGTGCGGTTGAGCAGCCGGATGCCGATCCGCTCTTCGAGATTGAGCACCGCATGGCTGATCGCCGAAGCCGTCACGCCCCTTTCCTCGCCTGCCTTACGAAAGCTGAGATGCCGGGCAACGGCCGCAAACGCCGCCATTTCGGAAAGATCGGTCGCACGCATTGATGAATTTCACTCAGCATAATTCGGAAAATAACAAATCTTATGCATGAGCCGCTTTCAGGTCAAATTCTCCTCACCGGCACAGAGAGACCGGCACACAACGAAGAGAGATCTGAAAGGAACGTGTCATGAAAGTCTGGTTCATCACTGGTGCATCCCGCGGCTTTGGCGCGCTGATGACCAAGGAAGCGCTTGCCGCAGGCGACGCCGTCGTCGCCACTGCCCGCAATCCCAAGACCGTCATCGATGCTATCGGCGACCACCCCAATCTGCTGGCTACCGCACTCGATGTCACCGACGAGCGACAGGCGCAGGAAGCGGCGGCAGCGGCCGTCCAGCGCTTCGGCCGCATCGACATTCTGGTCAACAATGCAGGATACGGATTGCTCGGCGCTGTCGAGGAAGCCACCGCCGATGAGATCGAGAAGATCTATGCGACCAATGTCTTCGGCCTGTTGAAGGTCACCCGCGCAGTGCTGCCGCATATGCGCCGTCAGCGCTCTGGCCATGTCCTGAACTTCTCGTCGATCGGCGGCTATGCCGGCTATCCCGGCTGGGGCGTCTATGGCTCGACCAAGTTTGCGGTCGAAGGTCTTTCGGAATCGCTGGCGACGGAGATCGAGCCGTTCGGCATCAAGGTAACGATCGTCGAGCCCGGCTTCTTCCGCACGGATTTCCTAGCCGACAATTCGCTGTCGATCAGCCCGGCCTCGATCCCGGATTATGTGGGAACACCGGCCGGCAACATGCGGGACTTCGCCGCCAGCGCCAATCACGCCCAGCCGGGTGATCCCGCGAAATTCGCAGTCGGCATCGTGACGCTGGTGAATGCCGAAAACCCGCCGCTGCGCATGCCCTTCGGCAGCGATACGGTGGCGAAGCTTAGCGAGAAGAATGCCTTCGTCGAGCAGGAACTTTCCACTTGGCGGGCGCTGGCCGTTTCGACCGATTTCGCCGCCTGAGGCAGGTCGCCTACACGAAAACGCCGCCCGTTTATGACGGGCGGCGTTTCTCGTCTCAGCCGATATCGATCACCAGCTTGCCCTTGGCCTGGCGCTCCTCGATCAGGCGGTGAGCCTCGGCGGTCTCATCGAGCGTGAAGCGGCGGGCGTCGAGGCGCGGGGCCAGCTTTCCGGCTTCGGCCAGCCTGGTTGCCTCCTGCATGATCTCGCCGTGGTGCTCGCGGCCCTCGCCGGTCAGGAGCGGCAGCAGCGTGAAGACGCCGGAATAGGTGGCCGCCTTGAAGGAAAGCGGAGCCAGCGCATGCGTGCCCCAGCCAAGGCTGGTCACCACATGGCCGAAACGCTCGACGGCCTTGAAGGCGGCATCGAGCCCTGCCCCGCCAACGGTGTCATAGACGATATCGAAGCCCTTGCCGCCGGTATATCTCGCCATATAGTCCTCGACGCTTTCGGCGGTGTGATCGATCGGGGTCGCACCGAGGCTGCGGATATAGTCCGCCTTGGCAGCACCATCGGCAGCGTAGACGTCAGCGCCGAATGCCTTGGCGATCTGCACCGCGACATGGCCGACGCCGCCTGCACCACCGAGAACCAGTACCGTCTGGCCGGACTTCACCGCAGCGCGGTCGACCAAGCCTTCCCAGGCGGTGATGAAGACCAGTGGCAAGGCGGCGGCTTCGCGCATTGTCAGGTTTGCGGGCTTGATCGCCAGCAAGCGGGCATCGACGGCGGCGAATTCCGCCAGCGAGCCCTGCACGCCGCCGACACCGCCGGTCATGCCATAGACTTCGTCGCCGGGGCGGAAGCCGGAAACGCCCTCGCCGATCTCCTCGACGATACCGGCGAGATCGATGCCGAGAATGGCAGGCAGCGGCTGGCGGGCATGGGCGGCAGCACCGGCGCGGATCTTGGTGTCGAGCGGATTGACGCCGCTTGCCTTGATGCGCACCAGCACTTCGCCGGCACCCGGTTTAGGACGGCCGATCTCGGCCAGGCGGAACGGTGCATTGTGGTTTTCGAGGATCAGGGCTTTCATCGTGTTCATGTCGGTCACTCCGTTTTCGATGAGCGGATGATCTTCCCAACACGATTGAATGAAAATCAAAGATATCGCATGATGTCCATTCATTATTGAATGAGGCGATCATGGAATGGAGCGACGTCAGGATCTTTCTCGCGATTGCCCGCGAAGGCACGCTGGGTGCGGCCGCCCGCAGGCTCGGCCAGACACAGCCGACCATGGGGCGGCGGCTCAAGGCGCTGGAGGCTGCGACCGGTCACATGCTGTTCCAGCGAACGGCCGACGGATTCGTGCTGACAGACGAGGGCAGCATCGTTCTGCAGCATGCGTTGCGGATGGAAGAGGAAGCCGTTGCGCTGGAGCGGCAACTGCAGGGCAGCACGCGATCACTTGAGGGAATGCTGCGGATTTCATGCTCGGACTGGTTCGGCCTTCACATGCTGACGCCTGTCTTGGCGGAATTCTCGCTGGCACATCCGAAGGTCTCGGTCGAATTGCTGACGGATGCGCGGCTCCTCAACCTGTCCCGGCGCGAGGCCGATCTGGTGTTTCGCATCAAGCCATTCACCGAGCCGGAGGTTATTTCACGCAAGCTGATGCATATCGGCTATGGCCTTTACGTTGCGAAAGGCACCCCTCACCCAACGGCAGGCGACGGCAGCGGCTTTGCCATCGTCACCATGGACGAGGCCTTTGCCGAGATGCCCGATGTGCATTGGGTGACCCGCATGTTCCCGAAGGCGACGATTACCATGCGGAGCAACAATCGCGATGTGCAGGCAGCGCTCTGCGCCCTCGGCGCTGGAATGGCCGTTCTGCCGCGGCCGCTTGGCGACAATTTTGAAGGCCTGGAACGCGTCGACGTTCCGGAGGCGCCGCCGGGGCGCGATACATTCCTCGGCTATCATCGCGATCTGAAGCGACTGCCGAGGCTGAGGGCCTTCGTGGATGTGGTGATCAGCCGGTTGGCGTCAACCGGCTGATCACCGAGCGGTGACTTACTGCAGCGTACGGATCGGAGCCTGCTGCACAGCGTGGCCCGGAGCTGCTGGCGCGCCATTGCCATCGAGGCCGGTTGCGACAACTGCGACACGGAACTTGCCGTCGAGATTGCGGTCGAAGATCGCGCCGACGACGATGTCGGCATCGTCCTGAACTTCGTCGCGGATGCGGCTTGCCGCTTCATCGACTTCGAACAGCGTCATGTCGGAACCGCCGGAGATCGAGATCAGCACGCCCTTGGCGCCCTTCATCGAGATGTCGTCGAGCAGCGGGTTGGCGATTGCGGCTTCTGCAGCCTTCATGGCACGGCCTTCGCCTGCCGCTTCGCCTGTGCCCATCATCGCCCGGCCCATGCCGCGCATGACCGACTTGACGTCGGCGAAGTCGAGATTGATCAGGCCTTCCTTGACGATCAGATCGGTGATGCAGCCGACGCCGGCGTAGAGAACGCGGTCGGCGGTCATGAAGGCGTCGGCAAAAGTCGTCTTGGCATCGGCAATGCGGAACAAGTTCTGGTTCGGAATGACAATGACGGTATCGGCTGCCTGACGCAGCGCCTCGATGCCGACATCGGCCGTGCGCATACGGCGGTTGCCTTCGAAGGTGAAGGGCTTGGTGACGACGCCGACGGTCAGGATGCCTGCCTGGCGCGCCGCGTGGGCGATGACGGGCGCGGCACCCGTGCCGGTGCCGCCGCCCATGCCGGCGGTGACGAAGCACATGTGGGAACCGGCCAGATGATCCATGATCTCGTCGATCGATTCCTCGGCGGCCGCATGGCCGACCTCAGGCAGCGAGCCCGCGCCGAGACCTTCCGTGACATGCGCACCAAGCTGGATGCGGCGCGAGGCCTTGGAGGTGGCGAGCACCTGGGCATCGGTATTGGCGGCGATGAAATCGACACCCTCAAGATTTTCTGCGATCATGTTGTTGATCGCATTGCCGCCACCGCCGCCGACGCCGATGACAGTAATACGCGGCCGCAGTCCCGAAATGCCGCTCTTGGCGTCGCTCATCGTACTCTCCTTTGATGCCTCACTCATGCCCCGCCCTCGTTGCGGAACAGCGAATCGAGTGTAAGGCTAAAGGCGCAAGAAGGCAGAGGCGGGGCGAAAGAACAAGATGCAGCCGCTCCGAAAGAAAATTCGGAACCTTTTTCACCGCTGCGCATTATGACGGATTCATGTCATCTTTATCATCATCATTGCCAACGGAGAGGAGTACCGCTGAGATGCCTAGCATTGCCGCACACCAGACCGTCGCCCCACCCCACGAGCATACGCTGACTGTTCAGGAAGCACTTGAGCCGCTCTTCCTGGCGCTTGAGCAGGAAGTCGAGATCAAGATGGTGGCTGCTGCGTTGCGCGCCGGCTGGTCGGCGGAGGATGCGGTCGCAGCAATCGATGAGCTGCGCCGCACCGAACTCGTCGATGGCGCAACTGCGCACTAATTTGGGCGCTCGTGAAAAATTGTCATTCGCCATCGCGTGCGAATGACCTAAGTCTAACGCGACGATTACATCTTCGCGGAGACCTCTCTCAATGTCCTTCAAATCGATCTGCGTTTACGGCGCCGGTGCGCTTGGTGGCGCCATCGCGGCCAAGCTGGCGTCCGCGGATAGCGGCGTCACCGTTTCGGCGGTGGCGCGTGGCGCACATCTCAAAAGCATCCGCGAAAACGGCCTGCGGCTATTCGAGGCGGGCAGCGAGAAACCGATCACGGTAGAGATCACCGCTACGGATGATCCGTCCACCCTGCCCCCGCAGGACCTGATCATTACCGGCCTCAAGGGGCATCAGCTCGGCGATGCCGCCGAAGGCATCGCCACGCTCCTCAAGCAGGGAACGCGGGTGATGATGATCCTCAACGGCATTCCCTGGTGGTACTTCCACCGCGACAGCCAGAGCCAGCATGCCGAGCTGCAGTTCGAGGAACTCGACCCGGCCGGGCGGCTGTGGCGGCTTGTCGGCCCGGAGCGCGTCATCGGCTGCGTGGCAATGCAGGGCGCCGAGGTCGTCAGGCCAGGCGAAATCCAGCTGTCGAACAATGGCCGCTACATCCTTGGCGAACCCTCCGGCGAAATGAGCGCCGATCTTGAAGGCATCAAGAGCCTGCTGACGGGCGCCGGGCTGAATGTCTCCACAACCCCACGCATCCGCGACGACATCTGGAACAAGCTCACCGGCAACGCCGCCTTCAATCCGCTGAGCGCGCTGACGCGCGCCCTGATGACCGATATCATGGCGGACCCGGCGCTCTACGACATGGTCGGCAAGATCATGAACGAGGTTCGTGCCGTTGGAACCGCGCTGGGCGCCACATTCTCGATCACCATCGAGGAGCGCCTTGAGCAATCGCGCCATATCGGCGCCGTCAGAACCTCGATGCTGCAGGATTTGCTCGCCGGCAAGGCGCTGGAGATCGTGCCGCTGAGCGGCATGGTCGTGTCTCTGGGCCGCCTTGCGGCAGTTCCGACGCCGGTGTCCGAGGTGGTGCTTGCGCTGACCTCGCAGCTCGATATCGAGAACAGGCGAACAAGCTAGCGCGGACCTCCGATTTGGTCGCATGGCTACCGGCCTGCGCCATTTATTCTTTTCATATATGACGCGCGGCTGCCCGGAATGGATTTCCTACGCCTGGCGGCCTTAACCTCTGTGGAGAATGCAGAGGTAATCCCATGCGCAACGTCATGCCCGCCAATCCGCTTCGCGACCGGCCCCGCCGAGCCGTCAAGGCCCGCGCCATGCGTGAAAGGCGCACGGCCCAGGTGCTGATGCTGTTCGGCGTCATTCTTGCCTGCGTCGAGCTCTACGTGATCGTCAGCTGGATCTGAACTCTTCGATGCGATCCAATCTTTCGCTGCGCCTTTCCGGCGCCATCACCCCGCTCGTCACCCCTTTCCGCCACGGCGCGCTCGACATCAAGGCACTCGAGATTCTGGCTGAATGGCAGATCGCCAGCGGCATCGGCGCGCTTGCGGTTGGAACTGTTACCGGCGAAGGCCCGGCGCTTTCGCAGGCCGAGCGCGACAAGGTTCTCTCGGCAGTGCTGCGCGTTGCCGATGACCGCATTCCCGTTCTTGCTGCGACCGGCACCAACTGCACGGCGCAGACCATCGAAGCGACGCGGCGGGCCGAAGCGCTCGGCGCTAGCGCGGCGCTGGTCACCGTCCCCTACTATTCGAAGCCGGGGCAGAAGGGCATCCTCCATCACTTTCGCGAACTGGCAGCGGCCACCAGCCTGCCGCTGATCATCGTCAACGATCCTGCGCGAACGGCCTCGCCGCTTCTGCCATCGACGCTCGACGTACTTTCTGCCGATGGCACGATCTTCGGCCTGCTCGACATCGAGGGCGATATGGCAACGCTCGCCTGCTACAGGGACCGCCTTCATCTCTTCACCGGCAATGCCCTCGGCGCCCCGGCTTTTCTTGCCTGTGGCGGCGACGGCCTAATTGCACCTGTCGGCGATGTGCTTCCGAAACTCGTGACCTCGCTGCAGCATGCCGCGGCTTGCGGCAACCTGCCTGCGGCGCTCACGCTTGCCGATCGCATGACGGCGCTGATCGATGCCATCGGCGGCGACCCTGCCTGTATCAAGTATGCGCTGAGTGCCTATCCGGGCATTGGCGCAGACGTCCGCCTGCCGCTCGTTGCCGCCGATGATGCAGCAAGAGAGGCGGTCGCCGCGGCGCTGATGCCCTTCGCCGCCACGCCGAAACGCGCATTATCCCTATGACAATCTTATACATTCGGCCACGGCGCCGAATGGAAAGGCAATCCGTCTCTTCATAGATTTGAACGGTAAGCCAGACATCTCGAAAGGACATATCGATGTCACGTCTTTCTTCCGCCGCGTCCGCCGATCCGCTTCAACGCAACACCGCGCCGGCCCGCTTCACCATCGGCAGGAACAGGCGCGGACAGTGGATCGTTGCCGACCGCGACGGGCTGGTCGGCGGCCTCTTCATCAACGAGGCCGCCGCCCTTCACTTCGCTGCCGCTGAGTGCAATCACAACCCGGCCGAGATCTACCGTGCTGCAGACGGGATCGTGACGGATCTCACCGTCTTCGAGGCGATCGAGCCCCGGCTGCATTGAGGGCGCAGGCTCCCGTTGTGCCAAGACGGGAGCCTTCCCGCACAGGCTGCCAAACTTTTCTTTAACTGGCACAGACTAAGATTGCCGTCGGACAGCAGCCAGTTTTTGAGACCGATGACCAAGCCGAATTTCCGCTTCAAGCACTACGACCTTCACGAACAGCGCGCCGGAACGATCGTCGAGGTGGCGCTGAATGCGGTCAACAATGTCCGCCTGATGACGGCGCCGCAATTCCAGCGTTTCACGGAAGTTCTCGATTTCAAATATATCGGCGGCGTCGCCAAGAAATCGCCGGTGAAAATGGTGATCCCCGACAGCGGCCACTGGCACCTGATCGTCGATATGGAAGGCCATCACGGGCTGGCGGAATCCGCCGTCAAGGTGATCGCAGCGCCTGGCGCTCAGAAGAAGGCTTCGTAAAGCCGCCGCCCTGCAGGTTCAGCGCGGATTACGCTCTTTGCGGAGCTTGGACCACCATTCCAGCCGTTTGCGGATCTCGCGCTCGAAACCGCGCTCCGGCGGATCGTAGAAGGTCTTGCGGCCCATCTTTTCCGGAAAATAGTCCTGACCTGAAAAGGCATCCGGCTCATCGTGGTCATAACGGTAGCCGTCGTTGTAGCCTTCATCCTTCATCAGCTTTGTCGGGGCATTCAGGATGTGCTTGGGCGGCAGCAGCGAGCCGTTCTGCTTGGCGGCCATGGTCGCGGCCTTGAAGGCGGTATAGACGGCGTTGGATTTCGGTGCCGTGGCCAGATAGACGCAGGCCTGCGCCAGCGCCAGTTCGCCCTCTGGCGAGCCAAGATAATCGTAGGCATCCTTGGCGGCATTGCAGATGACCAGCGCCTGCGGATCGGCAAGGCCGATGTCCTCCACGGCCATCCGCACCAGCCGGCGGCCGAGATAGAGAGGATCCTCGCCGGCATCGAACATGCGCGCCAGATAGTAAAGAGCGGCATCGGGATCGGAGCCGCGAACCGATTTGTGAAGCGCCGAAATCAGATTGTAGTGGCCGTCCTGTGCCTTGTCGTAGACCGGAGCCCGGCGCTGGACGATGCGCGTCAAGCCCTCGGTATCGAAGACCTCGCCCGGCCTTGCCGCGCGCCAGACCTCCTCGGCCAGCGTCAGGATCGCCCGGCCATCGCCGTCTGCCATGCGCAGCAGGCTTGCCCGCGCGTCATCGGTCAGCGGCAGCGGCTTCTGCTCGACGGCTTCGGCGCGCGTCAACAATTCGCTGAGGCTCTCCTCGCCATGCGACTTGAAGGTCAGGACGCGGGCACGCGACAGGAGAGCGGCGTTGAGTTCGAAGGACGGGTTTTCGGTCGTTGCACCGACGAGGATGACGGTGCCGTCCTCCATGACCGGAAGGAAGCTGTCCTGCTGCGCCCGGTTGAAGCGATGGATCTCGTCGACGAAGAGTAGCGTCTGGCGTCCATCCATCCGCCGCAGCCGCGCGGTTTCGAACACCTTCTTCAGATCGGCGACACCGGAGAAGATCGCCGAAATCTGTTCGAAGGCCAGCCCCGCCTCGCCCGAGAGAAGCCGGGCCACCGTGGTCTTGCCGGTGCCGGGCGGACCCCAGAAGATCATCGACCCCAGCGATCCGCTTTCGATCATCCGCCTGAGAACGCCGTCCTCACCGGTCAGATGTTCCTGACCGGCGACCTCCGAAAGCGTCTGCGGCCGCAGACGATCGGCAAGAGGCCGCCGGTTGGCGACCTCGTCTGGAACGCGTGGGGCGAACAGATCATTGCTCATCGGAAGAACTGCCTGATCCGCTGGCCGTCACGCTCGATCTCGACACGCCAGAGGCCGGCATCATCAGCGGCGATCTGCGACAGTTGCTCGGTCGTCTGCACCGGCGTGCCGTTGATGGCAACGATAATATCCTTCGGCTCGAAACCGAGACGGGCGGCCGGAGAGTCTTCCTTGACCTCGGAAACGACGACGCCTGATGATTCCGTCGGCATGCGCAGCTCGTCGGCAACGCGCGGCGACAGGTTCTCGACGACGGTGCCGGTAAAGGGTGTGCGGCCGCCAATGGTGCGCTGGTCGCGCGGCGAGGTTTCAGGGGCACGATCGAGCTTCAGCGCCACTTCCTGCTCGCCGCCGTTTTCGACGACACCAAGCTTGACGGTGTTGCCGAGGCCGGCCGTTGTCAGGCGGTAGAGAAGGGCATCGGGATGCTCGACGGGAATGCCGTTGACGGCGGTGACGATCTCGCCTGCCTTGAGGCCGGCCTTCTGCGCCGGGCTGCCATCGGTGACCTTGACGATCAGCGCGCCACGGGCCTTGTCCAGGCCGAGCGCCTCGGCGACCTCTGACGTCACGGCATCGAAGGTGGCGCCGACATAGGGCCGCTCGAAAGACTTCACGCCGGCATCGGCCGAGGTCAGGAACACCTTGACGAGATTGGCTGGGATGGCAAAGCCGATGCCGTTGGAACCGCCGCCGCGCGAGAAGATCGCAGTGTTGATGCCGATCAGCTCGCCCTTCATGTTCATCAGCGCACCGCCGGAATTGCCAGGGTTGATCGAAGCATCGGTCTGGATGAAGAAGCCGAACTCGTTCTTGACCACCTGGTTGCGGGCGAGCGCCGACACGATGCCTGACGTCACCGTCTGGCCGACGCCGAACGGGTTGCCAATCGCCAGAACCAGATCGCCGACTTCGACAGCATCCGAGTTGCCGATCGGCAGCGTCGGGAAATTGGCCTTGGTCTCGATCTTCAGGACGGCGAGATCGAGGCGGTCATCGCGCAGCACCACCTTGCAGGGGAATTCACGCCCGTCCGACAGCGCTACCTTGATGTCGTCGGCACCCTCGATGACGTGGTTGTTGGTGACGACGGTACCGTTTGCCTCGACGATGACGCCGGAACCGAGCGAGGACTGCTTCTCGGAGCGGTTCGGCATCTGCTGGCCGAAGAACTGCTCGAAGAAGGGATCGCCGGCAAAAGGCGACTGCCGCTGGACGGTCTTCTCGGCATAGACGTTCACAACCGCGCCTGACGTCTGCTTGACCAGCGGCGCGAAGGAGAGCTGCATTTGCATTTGGCTCTGCGGTACGGTTTTCGCATCCTCGGCATGCGCGCCGAGCGGCAGGAGCACGGCGAGCGCAAAGAGCGGGACAAACGAACGTTTCGACAGGCCTAGCATCGTATTTCCTTCTGAAATGCTACAAGGATCAGTGTTGTAGCGCCGGACGCTAGAAAGGAAAGAGGGCGGAAGCATGGAAGAAGCGAGCACGCGAAAAAGCAATTGAGGAGCCTGCCACATTGATTCAGGAAATGCGCATATGAGCCTGATAAGCCAAGCGAAAATATGGGCCAAGTCACTCAAGCGTGACATTGTCGCCCTGTGGCTCGCAGCACGCGATCCGCGCGTCCCCTGGCATGCCAAAGCCGTTGCCGGCGCGGTCGCCGCCTATGCGCTGTCGCCGGTCGACCTCATCCCGGATTTCATTCCTGTTCTTGGCTATCTCGACGACATCATCATCGTGCCGCTCGGCATTCTGCTGGCGGTCCGGCTCATCCCGCCACCGCTGATGGCAGAACTCCGGGCGCAGGCGGCAGAGCGTGCAGAACGCCCAGTCAGCCGCACCGGATTGATCTTCATCCTTGCCGTCTGGGCTTGCTGCATCATCTTCCTGATCCGGGCGCTCCTCTGAGCGCCGTACCCGCAAACAGGAATCCACTGCATGAAAGCCGCCACTATCGCCCTCGCCTTCACTCTCCTCCCGACCTTCGTACCGCTTGCGAATGCCGCGAGCTTCGATTGCGATGCCAAGGAGCTGAAGCCCGACGAGAAGGCGATCTGCGACAACCGGGCGCTGAACGACGCAGATGTGAAGATGGTCACCACCTTCGACCTGCTCTCCGGCTTGCTCGCCATGGGCTCACGCGGCACGCTGCAGGACGAGCAGACGGCCTGGCTGAAGAAACGCCAGGAATGCCAGGCGGACGCGGCCTGCATCAAGGCGGTCTATGACGAGCGGCTGAAGCAGCTTGGCGAGACGTACAAGAATATCAACAGGCCGCTTTAGTCATCAGCCGCCAATATGGGCTCGTATTGTAGATATGACAGCCGAGAGCGTCGCATCGGGCAACCGGCCGATCCTGTCGATCTGTCCCGTCTCGACAGTCGCAATCTTGGCCGGACGGACGACAGACGGCGCTGGCAGGCCGGCGGCATGATGATCGTCGATCGCGACGTCTCCAACCCACGGGCGGTTTTCTGCTGAGGTGATCATCACGGCCCACACCAACGCCTCGTTCTCTCCGAGGGCACCAGCGGAAACGACCAGCGCCGGGCGGCGCTGGCGCGTGTCGCGGTCGGTGTAAGGGAAAGGCACCCTTATGATATCGCCCCGCTCAAAGATCGGCATAGGCCTTCCGGTCAGCTTCGCTGTCCCACTCGGAGAAGGCCGCGAACGGATCGTCGGCAAGCGGCTCGGCAGCCCGCGATATCACGACGCGGTTTTCATCCTCGAGCGTATAGACAATGGAATCGCCTTCCCGAAGGCGCAGTGCAGAACGCACAGCCTGCGGAATGGTTGTCTGTGCTTTGCTCGTTATCTTGCTTGTGATCATTGCTCACCTCTCGCTGAATGTAAGGAAGTTCCTTACCGATAGCAATGCGTGGCCATCCGAAGCAGCTTACGCTTGCTGCTTGCCGCTCAGAGATGCCAGCACCTCAGCAATTACCGCAGTCGCCTCGCGCAACCGCTGCTCGCCGAACTTCCCGCCATGCCGATCCGCCCATTTCGCCTGGCGTCCTTGTATGTCACTGAGGGCCACTCTACCCGCCTCGGTCAACTCCATGAGTTTCGCCCGCTGGTGCGCGGGATTGTCGCGATAGGCGATCAGGCCCTCTCCTTCGAGAAGATCGGCGACCCGCTGCACCCCCTGCCTTGCCAGACCCAAGGCGCGGGCTGCATCGGCAACCGACATCGGCGCATGGTCGGCTGCGGCCAAGACTTGCCAGCGGGCGCTGGTCTGGCCCGCGGGCTTGGCGAGCGTATCGCCTTCCGCCTGCAAATGTCCCGCAAGCCGCAATACCGCGATTGAGAATGCTGCGAATGCATCGCCCTCGGCTGTTCGCTTCGATTTCATATTGACAACATGTTGTCCATTTTTAATAATGACAATATGTTGTCATATTAGATTTGGGATCGCAAGGGAAAGAGGCGATGAAAAAGACCTATCACGGAAGCTGCCATTGCGGCCGGATCCGCTACGAAGCCGATATCGACCTGCAGGCCGGCACGGGAAAATGCAACTGCACGATCTGCTGGAAGCGCCGCTACTGGGGCACCAACATCAAGCCGGAGGATTTCCGGCTGACCTGCGAGGAGGCAGGCATCGGCGACTACCAGTTCGGCAGCATGTCCGGTCATCACCGCTTCTGCATCACCTGCGGCGTGGCACCCTATGGCCACGGCTATGTTGCGGAAGTGGGCGGCGACTACGTCTCGATCAACCTCGCCTGCCTCGATGACCTCGATCCGTCGGAACTTGCCGAGGCTCCGCTGCAGCATTTCGACGGCCGCAATAACAGCTGGTGGAACACGCCTGCCGAAATACGGCATCTCTGAAAAAGAAAAGAGCAGCTGACTCTTAATCAGCTGCTCTCAGGTTCAACTCAAACCGGATCGAGTTATTCCGGCAGGATACGCACTGCACCGCGATCGGCACTTGTTGCAAATGCCGCATAGGCCTTCAGCGCCGTGGTCACGTTGCGCTTGCGGACTTCAGCCGGGCGCCAGCCCTTGGCGTCCTGCTCGGCGCGGCGTGTTGCCAGCTCGGCGTCGCTGACGCGCAGGCTGATCGTGCGGTTCGGGATATCGATATCGATCATGTCGCCCGGCTGTACGAGGCCGATGGTGCCGCCATTGGCGGCTTCCGGCGAGGCGTGGCCGATCGACAGACCCGAGGTGCCGCCCGAGAAGCGGCCGTCGGTGATCAGCGCGCAGGCCTTGCCGAGGCCCTTCGACTTCAGATAGCTGGTCGGATAGAGCATTTCCTGCATGCCCGGTCCGCCCTTCGGTCCTTCGTAGCGGATGACGACGACATCGCCGGCGACGACTTCGTTGCCGAGAATGGCCTTCACGGCGGCATCCTGGCTTTCATAGACCTTGGCCGGGCCGGAGAATTTCAAGATCGATTCATCGACGCCTGCGGTCTTCACGATGCAGCCGTCGAGCGCCAGATTGCCCTTCAGAACGGCAAGGCCGCCATCCTTGGAGAACGGGTGCTGGGCATCGCGGATGACGCCCTTCTCGCGGTCGAGATCGAGCTCGTCCCAGCGTGTGCTCTGGCTGAAGGCAACCTGAGTCGGTACGCCGCCGGGGGCTGCGCTGAAGAGCTTCAGGGCGGCCGGATTGTCGGTGACCGAGATATCCCACTCGGCCAGCGCATCGCCAAGCGTTGGGGCATGGACGGTCGGCAGGCCGGCGTTGATCAGGCCGGCGCGGTTCAGCTCGCCGAGGATCGCCATGATGCCGCCGGCACGATGGACATCTTCCATGTGGACGTCGGATTTCGCCGGCGCCACCTTCGACAGGCAGGGCACGCGCCGCGATAGGCGGTCGATGTCTTCCATGGTGAAGTCGATTTCGCCCTCATGGGCAGCCGCCAGGATGTGCAGAACGGTGTTGGTCGATCCGCCCATGGCGATATCCAGCGCCATGGCGTTTTCGAAAGCGCCCTTGCTGGCGATGGTGCGCGGCAGTGCCGTGGCATCGTCCTGCTCGTAGTAACGCTTGGCGAGAGCCACGACGCGGCGGCCGGCTTCGAGGAAGAGTTCCTTGCGGTCCGAATGGGTGGCAAGTGTCGAGCCGTTGCCGGGCAGCGACAGGCCAAGCGCTTCCGTCAGGCAGTTCATCGAATTGGCGGTAAACATGCCGGAGCACGAACCGCAGGTCGGACAGGCCGAGCGCTCGATGACCTTGACGTCCTCGTCGGAGACCTTGTCGTCGGCCGCAGCGACCATGGCATCGACGAGGTCGAGGGCGTGGGTCTTGCCGTTCAGAACCACCTTGCCGGCTTCCATCGGGCCGCCGGAGACAAAGATCGTCGGGATGTTGAGGCGCAGCGACGCCATCAGCATGCCGGGAGTGATCTTGTCGCAATTGGAGATGCAAACCATAGCGTCGGCGCAATGCGCGTTGACCATGTATTCGACGCTGTCGGCGATCAATTCGCGCGACGGCAGCGAATAGAGCATGCCGTCATGGCCCATGGCGATGCCGTCATCCACCGCGATGGTGTTGAATTCCTTGGCGACACCACCGGCTGCCTCGATTTCGCGGGCAACCAGCTGGCCGAGGTCCTTCAGGTGGACGTGGCCGGGCACGAACTGCGTAAACGAATTCACCACCGCAATGATCGGCTTGCCGAAATCGCTGTCCTTCATGCCCGTGGCGCGCCAAAGGCCGCGCGCGCCCGCCATGTTGCGGCCGTGGGTCGTGGTTCTCGAACGATAGGCTGGCATCGGTGTGTTCCTCAAAGTGCCGGATTTATCTGCGATATAGGGCGGCAAAGCTGTTTGCTGGCCGACGATCGCCGTATTTTGGAATTGTCCTAATCCAATCGGCAGGGGCTGTCACTACCGGCAAGGGCAAATCCGGTACGGCGCACCAAGGCGTCCATCGGGCATATACGGAGCGAAGGAGCCTTTTGTTACAGGCTATTCCTTCACATCCGAACACAAAAAATTGGCTTTCCGTCAGGCTGGTTCAAGGCCTAGACACTAATCTGAAAACGCCCATCATGCGTTTAAAGAGATATTTGGGCCGCCCCCAGCCCAGGAGGTTTGAAATGCCGACCTACCGCCCCCCGAAAATCCGCTCGTCGGAGATCACCCCGCATCAGGTCTACCTGCGCCGCCGCGAGTTTCTCGGCGCTGCGACGCTCGGCGCCATGGCGCTCTACGGCGCCGGAAAGGCGAGTGCCGCAGCGCTCAACGCCGTCGACAGCAAATATACGGTCGATGAAAAGACGACGCCACTGAAGGACGTCACGACCTACAACAATTTCTATGAATTCGGCCTGGACAAGGGCGATCCAGCAGCACTCTCGGGTGACTTCAAGCCCCTGCCCTGGACCGTCAAGGTCGATGGCATGGTGAACAAGCCCGGCACCTTCGATCTCGATGCGCTGATGAAGGAATTCCCGATCGAAAGCCGCACCTACCGGATGCGCTGCGTCGAAGCATGGTCGATGGTCATCCCCTGGGACGGTTTTCCGCTGGCCGCTCTCCTGAACAAGGTCGAGCCGCAGGGCAGCGCCAAGTATGTGGCCTTCGAGACCGTGGTGCGGCCCGAAGAAATGCCGGGCCAGAAGGGCATCTTCCAATCGCTCGAATGGCCCTATGTCGAAGGGCTGCGTATCGATGAGGCCATGCATCCGCTCACACTGCTCGCCGTCGGCCTCTATGGCGAAACGCTGCCGAACCAGAACGGCGCGCCGATCCGCCTCGTCGTCCCATGGAAGTACGGCTTCAAGGGCATCAAGTCGATTGTGCGCATCTCGCTGACCGACAAGGAGCCGAAGAACACCTGGCAGGTCACCAACGCCCAGGAATACGGATTCTATGCCAATGTGAACCCGGCCGTCGATCACCCGCGCTGGAGCCAGGCGACAGAGCGGCGGATCGGCGAAAGCGGCTTCTTCGGTGCCAGCCGCCATCCGACACTACCGTTCAACGGCTATGCCGACGAGGTGGCGAGCCTCTATTCCGGCATGGATCTGAGAGCGAATTTCTGATGGCGGATCTTTCGTTCAGTCTGCCGAAGCGCTGGCAGCCGGCTTCCGTCTGGGCGCTCTACGCCATCGGCCTGCTGCCCGCCGCATGGACCTTCTATCTCGGCGCCAGCGACCAGCTCGGCGCCGACCCGGTCAAGACATTCGAGCTCTTCCTCGGCCTCTGGACGATCCGCTTCCTGATACTGACGCTGGCCGTCTCCCCGGTCCGCGACCTGCTCGGCTGGAACTATCTGCGCTACCGCCGGGCGCTGGGGCTGCTGACCTTCTACTATGCGCTGATGCATTTCACCGTCTACATGGTGCTCGACCAGGCGCTAGACCTGTCCGCGGTTCTGGACGACGTGTTGAAGCGGCCCTTCATCATGTTCGGCATGGCGGGGCTCGCCCTGCTCGTACCGCTCGCCGTCACATCGAACAATTTCTCGATCCGCAAGATGGGCATGAGATGGATCTGGCTGCACAGGCTGATCTACATCATCGCCGCCGCGGGTGCCCTGCACTTCGCGCTGTCAACCAAGATCCTCGACCTCGAGCAATATATCTATGTCGGCCTGATCATCCTGCTGATCCTCTACCGGTCCTGGCGGCCGATCGCCAGGAGCCGGAAACGGGCGACACAAGGGCGCCAAAGAGGGCGGGCTGCGGCGACGGTGAGCTAGCGGCGAAGCGAGCGCCGTTTCTGCATAGAAAGCTGTGGCAATTCGGCAGGTCCGAAGCCTATGGACGCCGATAGTTCAGCGCCTAAATCAATATCCGTGAAGGATAGTGTTTGAATGGCCGCTATCGCGCGCGGGACCGACCCATGAAAACTGCAGCGCTTGCTTTCGGATTCTTGCTCCTCGCCGCCGTACCGCCTGGTCTGACGGCTCAGGCGGACCAGTTGGTGCGATTTGACAGTGCCGTCGTTAAGCCAAGCCCGTTCCTCGCCCGCAAGATAAAAGACGAAGGCATAAGTCTTCCGCAATCCCAGGCCACGCACTTGCAGGGCTATCTAAGCCAACCCGAGGGAGACGGTCCGTTTCCGGCTGTCGTCGTCATGCATGGCTGTGGCGGCATCCATCCGAACACCAAGACCTATTGGCCGCAACGCTTGACCTCATGGGGCTACGCCGTGCTTGTCGTCGACAGCTTCACGACCCGCAATATCGACAACACCTGTCAACGCTATCTGCCGGATCGCGTGTTCGATGCCTATGGCGCGCTCGATTATCTGGCCACTTTGCCGTTCGTCGATGCCGGGCATGTCGCGCTGCTGGGGTTTTCCGCTGGTGGGATCGCGGCGCTGGAAGCCACGAAAGCCGAGGGCAACGAACAGCTTATGGACCGTAAATTCAAGGCAGCGGTCGGCTACTATCCGGTCTGCGCACCTCATGCCGGCGATGCGACGGTACCGACCTTGATCCTGAACGGCGATGTCGACGATTGGAGCCCGGTCGAACGCTGCCGGCAGAGGATTTCGCATCTCAGCGGCAAAGGCCCTCCCATCGAACTCGATGTCTATCCTGGTGCCTATCACTCATTCGATGCGCCTGATGTCGCAACGCCGAAGATGATGCTCGGCCATAGGGAGGAATACGATGCCGCCGCCGCCGAACAGTCCTTCGCGCGGGTGAAAGACTTCCTGCAGCAATATCTGCAGAACTGAATGCAGCCCGCCACCACAAACGAAAACAGCCGGGCTTTGCAGCCCGGCTGTTTTGTTTCCGGAGAACCGGATGACTTATGCGGCTTCCGCAGCAGCAGCTTCTGCCTCGACGCGGGCCTTGTCGGCTGCGCCCTTGGCAGAGGTGTCGCGATCGACGAATTCGACGACGGCGAGAGCGGCGTTGTCGCCCTGGCGGAAGCCAGCCTTCATGATGCGCAGGTAGCCGCCGTTGCGGGTGGCGTAGCGCGTAGCAATCGCGTCGAACAGCTTCGAAACGACGGCGGTGTCGCGGATCTGCGAGATCGCCTGACGGCGAGCGTGCAGGTCGCCGCGCTTGCCGAGGGTGACGAGCTTTTCAACGATCGGACGGATTTCCTTAGCCTTCGGCAGGGTGGTCACGATCTGCTCATGCAGGATGAGCGAAGCCGCCATGTTGGCAAACATTGCCTTGCGGTGGCTGGCAGTTCTATTCAGCTTGCGGCCGGCTTTTGCGTGGCGCATTGCTATTCTCCTTTGATGCAGGGCTCTTCGCTTCTAGCGGGCCTGCCGTTTCCTGGCACATACAGGCGATCTGCCTGCTGTTTGACTGGGAAAGGCAGCCTCAGAGCCTGCCTTTTTTGGTTCTTAATACTGGTCTTCGTAACGCTTTGCGAGATCTTCGATGTTCTCGGGCGGCCATGCCGGCACTTCCATGCCGAGGTGCAGGCCCATGGAAGCGAGAACTTCCTTGATTTCGTTCAGCGACTTGCGACCAAAGTTCGGGGTGCGGAGCATTTCTGCTTCGGTCTTCTGAATGAGGTCGCCGATGTAGACGATGTTGTCGTTCTTCAGGCAGTTTGCCGAGCGAACGGACAGTTCGAGTTCGTCTACCTTCTTCAGGAGCGCCGGGTTGAAAGCCAGTTCGGTGACGGCTTCTTCCTCGGTTTCCTTCTGCGGCTCGTCGAAGTTGACGAACACGCCAAGCTGATCCTGGAGGATGCGAGCCGCGAAAGCGACTGCGTCTTCACCGGAGATCGAGCCATCGGTTTCGATGGTCATGTTCAGCTTGTCGTAGTCGAGAACCTGTCCTTCGCGGGTATTTTCAACCTTGTAGGACACCTTCTTGACCGGCGAATACAGGCTGTCGACCGGGATGAGACCGATCGGAGCATCTTCCGCACGATTGCGTTCGGCCGGAACGTAGCCCTTGCCGTTGTTGACGGTGAATTCCATACGGATTTCGGCGCCCTCGTCGAGCGTGCAGATCACATGCTCGGGGTTGAGGATTTCAATATCGCCGACCGTCTGGATGTCGCCAGCCGTTACAACGCCCGGGCCCTGCTTGCGCACGACCATGCGCTTTGCGTCGTCGCCATCCATCTTGATGGCGATTTCCTTGATGTTGAGCACGATGTCCGTAACGTCTTCGCGGACGCCCGGGATCGAGGAGAATTCATGCAGCACGCCATCGATCTGCACTGCCGTCACTGCAGCACCGCGCAGCGAGGAGAGCAGAACGCGGCGAAGCGCGTTGCCGAGGGTGAGGCCGAAACCGCGCTCCAGCGGCTCTGCTACGAGCGTCGCCTTGGTGCGCGAGCTCGAAGAGAACTCGACCTTGTTCGGCTTGATCAATTCCTGCCAGTTCTTCTGAATCATATCTTTGCCTTCCGTTCGTTGCCACCATCCAATCGTGGCAACCGAGCTTGAGAAGCGCCGGGAGCGCGACTGCGCTCACCGGCGTTGTGAGTGGCGATGATCAGACGCGGCGCTTCTTGCGCGGACGGCAGCCATTGTGCGGGATCGGGGTCACGTCGCGGATGGACGTGATCATGAAACCGGCAGCCTGGAGCGCGCGCAGAGCGGATTCACGGCCGGAACCCGGGCCGCAAACTTCGACTTCCAGCGACTTCATGCCATGTTCCTGAGCCTTCTTGGCGCAGTCTTCAGCAGCGATCTGGGCAGCGAACGGAGTCGACTTGCGCGAACCCTTGAAGCCCTTGGCACCAGCGGACGACCAGGCAATCGCGTTGCCCTGTGCGTCGGTGATGGTGATCATCGTGTTGTTGAAGGTCGAGTTGACGTGCGCCACGCCCGACGAGATGTTTTTACGTTCGCGACGGCGAACGCGTACGGCTTCCTTGGCCATTCTTATCCCTTTCTTGGATATCGTCACCGCCGTAATGCCAGCGGCTCCACCAGAGCGATACCCGACAGGCACCGCTCCAAACTCAAAAGAGGCCGGCGGACCGCCAGCCTCCCCTTCCCGGTTTCCCGGAAATTACTTCTTCTTACCAGCGATCGCCTTTGCCGGACCCTTGCGGGTGCGAGCATTGGTGTGCGTGCGCTGACCGCGGACCGGAAGGCCGCGACGATGACGAAGGCCGCGGTAGCAGCCGAGGTCCATCAGGCGCTTAATGTTCATCGCGGTGTCGCGACGAAGATCACCTTCTACCTGATAATCGCGGTCGATAGTTTCGCGGATCTGGAGCACTTCGGAGTCCGTCAGCTGATGGACGCGCTTGTCGGCCGGAAGACCGACCTTCTCCATGATTTCCTTAGCAAACTTCGGACCAATCCCGTGAATGTAGGTCAACGCGATAATCACGCGCTTCGCAGTCGGGATGTTGACGCCAGCGATACGTGCCACGCCTGTTCTCCTTGCATTCCTGTTGCCATCCGGCAAGAGGGCTTCGTTATGCCGCCCTCCGTAGGGCCGCTCGTTCATATTTGGGGTTCGTACATGTCAAAACGACCGAACCCGGACTTCCTTGGGAAATCCGCGCCGATCGCATCAAATGTCGCGAGTTGGCGCGGTGTTTAACGGAATCAGTGCTGAAAGGCAACCGCTCCCGCCAAGTTTATTTTCGAAGACCTAGAGCTTCGAAAGAATGGCGTCGATCTCCGCAGTCACGTGATCGATATCCGCCATTCCATCCACCACCTTCAGCTTACCCTTTGCATGGTAATAGCCGATCAGCGGCGACGTTTCCTTGTAGTAGGCTGCCAGGCGGGTCACCACGGTCTCGCGGTTATCGTCCGGGCGGCGCTTGAAGTGAGTCGAACCGCAGCGGTCGCAGACCCCCTCCACCTTCGGCTTCACGTTGGTGTCGTGATAGCCGGCGCCGCAGTTGGCGCAGGTGTAACGGCCGGAGACGCGATCAGCGAGGATCTTGTCGTCGACTTCAATCTCAATGACGGCCGAGAGCTCGATCCCCTTGCCCTTCAGCATCACCTCGGTGGCATCCGCCTGCACGAGCGTGCGCGGGAAGCCGTCGAGGATGAAGCCGTTGGCACAATCGGGAGCATCGAGACGCTCGGAGACGATGGCATTGACGATCTCGTCGGAAACAAGCTTGCCGGCGTCCATGACAGCCTTTGCCCGCTTGCCTACCTCCGTGCCGGCCTGAACGGCTGCACGGAGCATGTCACCGGTGGAGAGCTGCGGAATGCCGTGCTTCTCCACGATCCGCTGGGCCTGGGTCCCCTTACCCGCGCCCGGCGGCCCCAAAAGTATGAGTCTCATCGCCCCCTCTTTCCTCCACGCAACTTCGATTTCTTGATCAGGCCTTCGTACTGCTGTGCAATCAGGTGACCCTGAATCTGCGCAACCGTATCAAGAGTTACGCTAACCACGATCAAAAGCGAAGTCCCACCAAGGGATAATGGGATGCCGGTTTGCGACACCAGGATCTCGGGCAGGATGCAGACGAACACGAGGTAGATTGCGCCGATCACCGTGATTCGGGTCAGGACGTAATCGATATATTCGGCGGTACGCTCACCCGGACGGATGCCGGGGATGAAGCCGCCATGCTTCTTGAGATTGTCGGCCGTGTCCTTCGGATTGAAGACGATGGCCGTATAGAAGAAGGCGAAGAAGGCAATCAGCGCGCCGTAGAGCAGCATGTAGAGCGGCTGGCCGTGGCCGAGCGCGGCTACGATCGACGTCGCCCAGGACGGCAGAGCCGTGGTGTTGGCAAAGCCAGCAAGCGTTGCCGGCAGCAACAGCAGCGACGACGAGAAGATCGCCGGAATGACGCCCGAGGTGTTGAGCTTCAGCGGCAGGTGCGACGTGTCGCCCTGGAACATGCGGTTGCCCACCTGGCGCTTCGGATACTGGATCAGAAGGCGGCGCTGGGCGCGTTCCACGAATACGATGACGGCGATGACGCCAATGGCGATCAGGATGACGGCGAGAATCAGCGTCGTCGACAGAGCGCCGGTGCGGCCGAGCTCGAGGGTGCCGGCCAGTGCGGTCGGAAGACCTGCGGCGATACCGGCGAAGATGATCAGCGAAATACCGTTGCCGATGCCGCGCGAGGTGATCTGCTCACCGAGCCACATCAGGAACATCGTGCCGCCGAGCAGCGTGATGACGGTCGAAATCTTGAAGAACCAGCCCGGATCGACAACGAGACCGTTGCCGCTCTGGAGGCCGACCGCAATACCATAGGCCTGCAGCGTGCCGAGCAACACCGTGCCGTAGCGGGTGTACTGGTTGATGATCTTGCGGCCCTGCTCGCCTTCCTTCTTCAGATTCTCGAGCGCCGGCACGACCGAGGTCATGAGCTGCACAATGATCGAAGCGGAAATGTAAGGCATGATGCCGAGCGCAAAGATCGCCATACGCTGTACGGCGCCGCCCGAGAACATGTTGAAGAGGCCGAGAATGCCGCCTGCCTGGCCGCGGAAGGCCTGGGCATAGGCTTCGGGGTTCAGGCCCGGAAGCGGGATGTGCGTACCCAGGCGATAGACGAGGAGAGCTGCCAGTGTGAACCACAGGCGCTTCTTGAGATCCTCAGCTTTGGCGAAGGTCGAAAAATTAAGATTGGAAGCCAACTGTTCCGCTGCAGAAGCCATGCGATTCTCCGCGCTACCCATTCCAGCCCTTCGCGAAGTGGCCGGACCCGGAAAAGGTATGTCAATATTCAAAAGCCGGGCTTCGGACGGATTGCTGGCGCAACCATTGCCTCACCCTTGATTTCGTCGGAAACCGGCACGCCGCGGGGGTGCAACGATACAGGTTTTGTGAGGCCCACATATGGGAGCAAAATCGCCCGGTGTGAAGCACCCCGGGCGACATATCATAAGATTATTATTCTGCCGCTGCGGCAGAAAGAAGCGTGATGGAACCGCCAGCCTTTTCGATCTTCTCGACAGCAGACTTGGAAGCGCCTGCAACTTCGATCTTGACCTTGGCCTTGAGTTCGCCGCCGGACAGGACGCGAACGCCGTCCTTGGCACGGCGGATGACGCCAGCAGCCTTCAGGGCAGCTGCATCAACGGTCTGCTTGGCATCGAGCTTGCCGGCATCGACGGCAGCCTGAATGCGCTCAAGCGACACGACAACGTAGTCGGCCTTGAAGATGTTGTTGAAGCCGCGCTTCGGCAGACGACGGTAGATTGGCATCTGACCGCCTTCGAAGCCGTTGATGGCAACGCCCGAACGGGACTTCTGGCCCTTGACGCCGCGACCACCGGTCTTGCCCGAGCCCGAGCCGATACCGCGTCCGAGACGCTTACGGCTGTGGGTCGAACCTTCGTTGTCCTTGATTTCGTTCAGTTTCATGATCGTATCCCCTGCTTACTTCTCGTCGACGATGCGAACGAGATGCTGCACAGCGCGGATCATGCCACGGACGGAAGGCGTATCTTCCAGCGTGCGGCGGCGGTGCATCTTGTTGAGGCCCAGACCGATCAGCGTGCGCTGCTGAACGTCAGGACGGCGGATTGGGCTGCCGATCTGCTCGACGGTAACCGTCTTTGCTTCGGTCTTCTTGGTAGCCTTGGCCATGGGTCAGACTCCTCTTATTCTTCAGAGGCGTTGCCGGAGGCGGCACGGCGAGCCTGAAGCGTAGCATACTTGATGCCGCGCTGAGCTGCGATGTCCTTCGGGTGAACCTGGTGCTTCAGAGCGTCGAAGGTAGCGCGAACCATGTTGTAAGGGTTCGAGGAACCGGTCGACTTGGCGACAACGTCGTGAACGCCGAGCGTTTCGAAAACGGCGCGCATCGGACCGCCGGCGATGATACCGGTACCGACCTTGGCCGAGCGCAGCAGAACCTTGCCGGCGCCGTGGCGGCCGTGAACGTCGTGATGCAGGGTACGGCCTTCGCGCAGCGGCACGAAGATCAGTTCGCGCTTGGCGGCTTCCGTTGCCTTGCGGATCGCTTCCGGCACTTCGCGTGCCTTGCCGTGACCAAAGCCTACGCGGCCCTTCTGGTCACCGACGACGACGAGAGCGGCAAAACCGAAACGGCGGCCACCCTTGACGACCTTGGCGACGCGGTTGATCGCGACCAACTTGTCGACGAATTCGCTATCGCGCTCTTCGCGGCTCTGACGGTCATCCCGCGAGCCTCTTCTTTCCTGTGCCATTGTCCTTTTCCTTTTTCTTTTCCGGGTGCAACGGGCAAACAAAACGAGGACCGCATCAGCCTCCCATCAGGGAGCGTTTGCGGTCCGGTGAGATCCGGCCGGCGCTTCGCAGCGTCCGGCCGGAAACTTTATTAGAAGGACAGACCGCCTTCGCGGGCTGCGTCTGCCAGGGCCTTAATACGGCCGTGGTAGATGAAGGCGCCACGGTCGAATACGACCTCGCTGACGCCTGCCTTCGTTGCGCGCTCTGCAACGAGCTTGCCGACGAGGGCAGCTGCTGCGGTATCGGCACCGGTCTTCAGAGAACCGCGCAGATCCTTATCGAGAGTCGAGGCAGACGCGAGCGTCTTGCCTGCAACATCGTCGATGACCTGAACGTAGATGTTCTTCGAGGAGCGATGAACCGACAGGCGCGGACGGCCATTGGCCACCGACTTGAGATGACGGCGCACGCGGTTGGCACGACGTGCAAGTGCTTCTTTCCTGCTAGCCATTTCGCGTGATCCTTACTTCTTCTTGCCTTCTTTGCGGATGATCCGCTCTTCGGCATACTTGACGCCCTTGCCCTTGTAAGGCTCAGGACCGCGGTATTCGCGGATTTCTGCGGCAACCTGGCCGACCTGCTGCTTGTTGATACCGGTGACGACGATTTCCGTCGGCTTCGGCACAGCGATCGTGATGCCCTGCGGCGGCTCATAAACCACGTCGTGGCTGAAACCGAGCGCCAGCTGCAGGTTCTTGCCCTGAAGCGATGCGCGGTAACCGACGCCGTTGATTTCGAGCTTGCGCTCGAAGCCGTCCTTGACGCCCTTGAAGATGTTTTCGATCATCGTGCGGGACATGCCCCACTTCGAACGAGCATCCTTCGACTGCGTGAGCGGCGTTACGACAACCGCGTTGTTTTCGAGCTTGATGCCGACTTCGTCGTTTGCGACGAAGAACAGCTCGCCCTTCGGGCCCTTTGCAGTAACCTTCTGGCCTTCGACCGTAGCCGTGATCCCAGCAGGTACCTGAACGGGCTTCTTACCGATACGAGACATGTTTCAATCCTGTCTGTTCGCTATGGAGATCCTTGCTCAATCTTAGAAGACCGAGCAAAGAACCTCGCCACCAACGTTCTGTTCGCGAGCCTGGTGATCGGCCATCACACCCTTCGGAGTCGAAAGGATGGTGATGCCGAGGCCGTTCGCGACCTGCGGAATGGACTTGACCGAGACATAAACCCGGCGGCCCGGCTTGGACACGCGGCCGATCTCACGGATCACCGATGTGCCTTCGTAGTACTTCAGCTCGATGCTGAGTTCCGACTTGCCATTGCCGAAATCGACAACGGAATAGCCACGGATGTAGCCTTCGGACTGCAGAACATCGAGAACGCGTGCACGGAGCTTCGAAGCAGGCGTCGATACCGACGACTTGCGGCGGGAAGCGCCGTTACGGATGCGAGTGAGCATATCGCCCAACGGATCAGTCATTGTCATCTAACCTGCTCCTTACCAGCTGGACTTGACGATGCCCGGCACCTTGCCGAGATTGCCGAGTTCACGCAGCGCGATACGCGACATGCGCAGTTTGCGGTAGTATGCGCGCGGACGGCCCGATACTTCACAACGGTTGCGAATACGGGTCTTCGATCCATCGCGCGGCAGGGATGCCAGCTTGATCGAGGCCTTGAACCGCTCTTCGATCGGAAGAGACTGGTTCATGATGATCGCCTTCAGAGCTGCACGCTTTGCAGCCTGATTTGCGACCGTAGTACGGCGGCGCTTGTTCTTTTCAACTGCGCTGGTCTTCGCCATGTCAGGTTCCTTTTCTACGCTCGTCGTTACGGTTACTGACGGAACGGGAAGCTGAACTCTGTGAGCAGAGCGCGTGCTTCGTCGTCCTTCGTTGCCGTCGTGCAAACGATGATGTCCATGCCCCACATCTGATCAACCTTATCGTAGTTGATCTCAGGGAACACAATGTGCTCCTTGATGCCCATGGCGAAGTTGCCACGGCCGTCAAAGCTCTTCGGGTTCAGGCCGCGGAAGTCGCGAACGCGCGGAAGCGCGATGTTCACGAGACGGTCCAGGAACTCGTACATGCGGGCGCCGCGGAGAGTAACCTTCGCGCCGATCGGCATCTGTTCGCGGACCTTGAAGCCAGCGATGGAGTTACGTGCACGGGTGATGACCGGCTTCTGACCAGCGATAGCGGCCAGGTCGGCAGCAGCAACAGTCGGCTTCTTCGAATCAGCCGTTGCTTCACCAACACCCATGTTGATTACGATCTTGTCGAGCTTCGGGATCATCATCTCGTTGGCGTAGGAGAACTTCTCCTGCATGGCCGCACGGATGCGCTCGACATATTCCTTCTTGAGCCGTGGCTCGTACTTTGCCTCAGCCATCAGATCACCTCACCGGAACGCTTAGCTACACGGACCTTCTTGCCGTCAACAACCTTGAAACCAACGCGGGTCGGCTTGCCGTCCTTGTCGATGATGGAAAGGTTGGACAGGTGAACCGAAGCTTCCTTGTTGATGATGCCGGCTTCCTGGGTCTGCGTCTGGCGCTGATGGCGCTTTACGACGTTGACGCCGCGGACAACGGCACGATCTTCCTTGGGCAGGACCTGGAGGACTTCGCCAGTACGGCCCTTGTCCTTGCCTGCGAGCATGACGACCTTGTCGCCCTTACGAATCTTCTGCATCGGTCTCGCTCCTTACAGTACTTCAGGAGCCAGCGAGATGATCTTCATGTGGTTCTTGGCGCGAAGTTCGCGCGGAACCGGTCCGAAGATACGGGTGCCGATCGGCTCTTTTTTGTTGTCGATGAGGACTGCTGCATTGGTGTCGAAGCGGATGATGCTGCCATCAACACGACGGATTTCCTTGGCGGTGCGAACGACAACCGCCTTCATCACGTCACCCTTCTTCACGCGGCCGCGCGGGATCGCTTCCTTGATCGAAACGACGATAACGTCGCCGATCGAGGCATACTTGCGCTTCGAGCCGCCCAGCACCTTGATGCACATGACACGACGTGCGCCGGAATTATCCGCCACGTCGAGGTTTGTTTGCATCTGAATCATATCAGGTCGCCTTTTTGGTTTACCGGAATGGTTGGGCTCTCGCCCCCTACCCCGGCTTATGAAAATTGTCAGCCGGCCGCTTGCCACAAGGACAGGCGAAAACACGGCAATAGCTTGAATAGCGCGGGATCGATCGTGCCAGGGTGGTTTCCCAACGGGACCTTCCGTGCGCTCAAAGCAAAAGAACGCCCGGCTTTCGAGCGTTCTGACGCTGCTTCATACAGATATTTCCGCGAGGCGCAAGGCCTCGCCGAAAATTCTTACTTAGCCTGGGCGGAAATGACCGTCCAACGCTTGTCCTTGGAGATCGGCGCGCATTCCTCGATGGAAACGGTATCGCCGATCTTATACTGGTTGTTTTCGTCGTGGGCCTTGTACTTCTTGGAACGACGAACGGTCTTCTGGAGCAGCGGGTGAGCGAAACGGCGCTCGACGCGGACTACCACAGTCTTCTCGTTCTTGTCGCCAACGACGACGCCCTGCAGAATGCGCTTCGGCATGATTTTTTCCTTTACGCCTTTGCTTCTGCCGCCTTCTGGCGGGCAATGGTTTTCACGCGGGCGATATCCTTGCGGACTTCGTCGATACGCGAGGACTTTTCGAGCTGGCCGGTTGCCTTCTGGAAGCGCAGGTTAAACTGCTCCTTCTTCAGGTCGGCGAGCTTGTCCTTGAGCTGATCGGCCGTGAGGCCGCGGACTTCTTCGGCTTTCATCTGCCTCTCCTTACTCTGCAATGCGCTGTACGAAGCGCGTCTTGACCGAGAGCTTGGCAGAGCCGAGACGAAGTGCCTCGCGGGCGATCTCTTCGCTGACGCCGTCGATCTCGAACATCATACGGCCGGGCTTGACCTTGCATGCCCAGTATTCAACGGAGCCCTTACCCTTACCCATACGGACTTCGGTCGGCTTTGCGGTTACCGGAACATCCGGGAACACGCGGATCCACACACGGCCGGCACGCTTCATGTAGCGCGTGATCGCGCGGCGGGCCGCTTCGATTTCACGTGCGTTGACGCGGTTTGGCTCCTGAGCCTTAAGGCCGAATTCACCAAAGGCGAGATCAGACCCACCCTTGGCGACGCCCTTGATGCGGCCCTTGAATTGCTTGCGGTACTTGGTACGCTTTGGCTGCAACATTTTCTTATTCTCCGAACTTCTTAGCCACCAACGCTATCAAGCGTTGTCGCGGCGACGATCGCGATCACGGCTAGCCGGACCCTGAGCATCACCCTCGAGTGCGCGGCGCTCGGAGGCCATCGGATCGTGCTCAAGGATTTCGCCCTTGAAGATCCAAACCTTGATGCCGCAGATACCGAAAGCGGTTTCCGCTTCGGCTGTGCCATAGTCGATGTCCGCACGCAGCGTGTGGAGCGGAACGCGACCTTCGCGATACCATTCCGTACGAGCGATTTCGGCACCGCCGAGACGGCCTGCGCAGGTGATCTTGATGCCTTCGGCGCCAAGACGCATGGCAGACTGAACAGCGCGCTTCATGGCGCGGCGGAAAGCCACGCGACGCTCGAGCTGCTGGGCGATCGACTGGGCAACCAGCGTTGCGTCGACTTCCGGCTTGCGAACTTCAACAATGTTGAGGTGCGTTTCGGAGTTCGTCATGTCCGACAGCTTCTTGCGGAGCTTGTCGATGTCTGCACCCTTCTTGCCGATGATCAGACCCGGGCGAGCCGAGTGGATCGTGACGCGGCACTTCTTGTGCGGACGCTCGATGACGACCTTGGCGATACCAGCCTGCTTCAGTTCGCTCATGACGAACTTACGCATCTTCAGGTCTTCGTGCAGCAGCTGACCGTATTCGGCATTGTCCGCAAACCAGCGGCTATCCCAGGTACGGTTGATGCCAAGACGGAAACCGATTGGATTAATTTTCTGACCCATTATGCGGCCTCCTCTTGTGCCTGCACTTCGCGCACGACGATCGTCAGGTGCGCGAACGGCTTCTCGACGCGAGATGCACGGCCGCGGCCACGAGCGTGGAAGCGCTTCATGACAATCGACTTGCCAACGTAGGCTTCTGCTACGACCAGCGAGTCAACGTCGAGATCGTGGTTGTTCTCGGCGTTTGCGATCGCAGATTCGAGCGTCTTCTTGACGGCGCCCGAAATGCGCTTGCGCGAAAATTCCAGCTCAGCGAGTGCACGCTCGACCTTCATGCCGCGGATAAGCGCGGCCACCAGGTTGAGCTTCTGTGGGCTGACGCGGAGCGTGCGGGCGACTGCTTGCGCCTCGTTGTCCTTCAGCCGGCGTTCGGCTTTTGCCTTGCCCATCGTTACTTCCTCTTTGCCTTCTTGTCCGCGCCGTGACCGTAGTAGGTCCGCGTCGGAGAGAATTCACCGAACTTGTGACCGACCATGTCTTCGTTGACGCTGACCGGTACATGCTTGCTGCCGTTGTAGACGCCGAAGGTGAGACCGACGAACTGCGGCAGGATCGTGGAGCGACGGCTCCAGATCTTGATTACTTCTGCACGTCCGCCTTCACGAACCTTCTCAGCCTTCTTGAGAAGATAGCCGTCAACGAACGGACCTTTCCATACTGAACGAGCCATTGGAGACTTCCTCTCTTACTTCTTACGCTGATGACGCGAGCGCATGATCATCTTGTCGGTCGACTTGTTCGACCGGGTGCGCTTGCCCTTGGTCGGCTTGCCCCACGGAGTAACCGGGTGACGGCCACCAGAGGTGCGGCCTTCACCACCGCCGTGCGGGTGGTCGACCGGGTTCATGACGACACCGCGGTTATGCGGACGCTTGCCGCGCCACACCGTACGACCGGCCTTGCCGTCGTTGATGTTGCCGTGGTCAGGGTTCGAAACCGCACCGATCGTCGCCAGGCAAGAGCCGTGAACGAGACGCTGTTCGCCAGAGTTCAGACGAAGGATCGCCATGCCTGCATCGCGGCCAACCAGCTGGGCGTAGCCGCCAGCCGAACGGGCGATCTGACCACCCTTGCCGGGCTTCATTTCCACGTTGTGGATGATGGAGCCGACCGGGATGTACTGCAGCGGCATTGCGTTGCCGGGCTTTACGTCGACAGCCTTTTCAGACGCGATGACCTTATCGCCGGCAGCGAGACGCTGCGGAGCGATGATGTAGGCCTGTTCGCCATCTGCGTAAGCGATGAGCGCGATGAAAGCCGTACGGTTCGGGTCATACTCGATACGCTGAACCGTGCCTTCAACTTCAAACTTGCGACGCTTGAAGTCGATCAGACGGTAGGTACGCTTGTGACCGCCGCCGATGAAGCGGGCAGTGATACGGCCGAGGTTGTTACGGCCACCGCTCTTCGTCAGACCTTCCGTCAGCGCCTTGACCGGCTTGCCCTTGTAGAGCGAGGAGCGGTCGACGATGACCAGCTGACGCTGGCTCGGGGTGATAGGATTGAATGTTTTCAATGCCATGTTTTTATTCCTCAGAGACCGGTGGAGACGTCGATCGTCTGGCCTTCAGCCAGCGTTACGACAGCCTTCTTCACGTCCTGCTGCTTGCCGGCAAAACCGCGGAAACGCTTGGTCTTGCCCTTGCGGAGCAGCGTGTTGACGGCCGTGACCTTGACGCCGAAGAGCGCCTCGACTGCAGCCTTGATTTCCGGCTTCGACGCCTTCTTGGCGACATTGAAAACAACCTGGTTGTTCTCAGATACCAGAGTGGACTTTTCGGTGATCGACGGCGAGACGATCACATCATAGTGGCGAAGATCGGTCACTTGAAACGCTCCTCTAGAGCTTCAACGGCAGCCTTGGAAAGCACGAGCTTGCCGCGGCGGACGATGTCATAAACGTTGATGCCCTGGATCGGGAGAACATCGATGTTCGGGATGTTCTGGGCAGCGAGCTTGAAGTTGCCGTCGAGCTCAGCACCACCGATGAAGAGCGCGTTGGTCAGACCGAGCGTCTCGAAGGTAGCGGCCAGAGCCTTGGTCTTTGCTTCAGCAGCAACGAGGTTGTCGATGATGATGACATCATCGGACTTCAGCTTTGCCGACAGGGCGAGACGCAGGCCGAGAGCGCGAACCTTCTTCGGAAGGTCGTGTTCATGGCTGCGGGCAACCGGGCCGTGAGCCTTACCACCGCCACGGAACTGCGGAGCACGAGCCGAATGGTGACGAGCGCGGCCCGTACCCTTCTGCTTGTACATCTTGGCGCCGGTGCGCCAAACGTCGGCGCGGCCCTTGGCCTGGTGAGTGCCCTGCTGCTTCTTGGCAAGCTGCCAGCGGATAACGCGGGCAAGAATGTCTTCACGGGGCTCGAGGCCGAAAATCGCGTCAGAAAGAGAAACCTTCCCTGCGTCTTTTCCCTCGAGGGTCTTGACGTTGAATTCCATTGGTCCGGCTCCCTTACTTCGCTGCCGACTTGACGGCATCGCGCACGATGATCCAGGCACCCTTGGAACCGGGTACTGCACCCTTGATCAGGATCAGACCGCGATCTTCATCGGTCGAAACCACTTCCAGGTTCTGAGTCGTAACGCGCGTCTGGCCCATGTGACCAGCCATCTTCTTGTTCTTGAAAACCTTGCCCGGATCCTGGCGCGAGCCCGTCGAACCGTGCGAACGGTGCGAAACCGACACACCGTGCGTGGCGCGGAGACCACCGAAGCCGTGGCGCTTCATGGCGCCGGCAAAGCCCTTACCGATCGTGGTACCCGTCACGTCGACGAGCTGACCGGCTGCGAAGTGACCAGCCTTGATTTCGGTGCCAACTTCGAGGAGCTGATCTTCCGAAACGCGGAATTCCTGGAGCTTCGCCTTCGGCTCAACGTTGGCAACTGCGAAGTTGCCGCGCATGGCCTTGGAGGTATTCTTGACCTTGGCCGTGCCAGCACCAAGCTGGACAGCGACGTAGCCATTCTTTTCGACAGTACGCGTAGCGACGACCTGGCAGCCTTCCATACGCAGTACGGTAACTGGAACATGCTCACCAGCGTCGTTGTAGACGCGTGTCATGCCCACCTTCTGTGCAATCACACCTGAACGCATCGGTTCAATCCTTCCAAATCCGCTCGAGCAGGGCTCAGAGCTTGATCTCAACATCGACACCGGCGGCGAGATCGAGCTTCATCAGCGCGTCTACCGTCTGCGGGGTCGGATCTACGATGTCGAGGAGGCGCTTATGCGTGCGCATCTCGAACTGCTCGCGGCTCTTCTTGTCGATGTGTGGGGACCGGTTAACCGTAAACTTCTCGATGCGAGTCGGAAGCGGAACGGGGCCCCGGACGCTTGCGCCGGTGCGCTTCGCCGTCGACACAATCTCGCGCGTGGAAGCATCGAGAATTCGGTGATCGAACGCCTTCAGGCGAATGCGGATATTTTGGCCGTTCATTCGACATTATCCTTGTGTTCTGTTTTTCGCGCGCCTTTCTCAAGACGCGTTTTTTGTTTTCGCTAAGGCGGACCACCGGTTTCAAAGATCGAGAAGGACACCGCGAGAACGGCATCCCTATCCACTCTTCGGGCCTTTAAAGCCCACCTTATTGTTAGTTTTGTTCGCCGCTTCGCGAACGAAGCAGCACGCAAATCGCGCTTGCGCGCCATTTGCAACATTTCTGTGTAATAAGCAAGCGGCCTAAACCGCCTGCATCATAATAATGTCATTCGAATCGGCCGCCCCTTTCGAAGCGGCCGATCGATCATTACTCGATGATCGATGCGACGATGCCGGCGCCGACGGTACGGCCGCCTTCGCGGATCGCGAAGCGCAGCTTTTCTTCCATCGCGATCGGAACGATCAGCTCGACAACAACGGTGACGTTGTCGCCAGGCATAACCATTTCAGTGCCTTCCGGAAGCGAAACGATACCGGTCACGTCAGTCGTACGGAAGTAGAACTGCGGGCGGTAGTTGGTGAAGAACGGCGTATGACGGCCGCCTTCTTCCTTCGTCAGGATGTAGGCTTCGGCATTGAACTTCTTGTGCGGCTTGAC